>NZ_JACC01000037.1 GCF_000520955.1 Aquimarina pacifica
TTAGCTTCATTACTTAGCTGTTATGGCATATGTATAGTGTTGTACCCCCCTTTTTAATTTACGTTCTGTTTTTCGCAACCATTTGTCCGTTCTTCTTTTGTTAAAGTCCAGATGTTAATTGTTTTGCTTTTTAATTTATTTTCAGAATTAGGTTCAACTAATTCAACTTCTATAATACTTTCAGTTGCAATTTTATAATCAGAACTTTCTATTAAGTAGCCATTTATATAAACTTCGTTATTTTTCTCAATTCCGAAAAAGTCATTTAGTTCAGATTGTTTCTTATAAGCGATTTTTTTCTTTAAACTGACAAAGACAATTCCATTTTCAGTAAGATTAAAGAATTTGTGGTCTTTCCGATTTGGTTTATCCTTCAAAACACTTATTTCGGTAATCAATTCTTTTGTTGTTCCGATTGCATTTTCATTCGCAATAATATCTTTTTCGATGATAATTGTGGGACAATTAGTTTCTGTTCTTGGTAATTTCAAATAATTATCTTGAGAATAGATATTTGATGAGAAGAGTATAAACACAAATGAAATCAATATTCTATTCATTTTGAAGTATTTTATGTTGTATTACGTCACTTGTATGTTGCGGTTTGCTTCCCGTAGGGAGCATATGAACTATACAAATTGTTAGCGGTTTGTTATTTTTATTTTCCGAATAGTCTGGATAAGATTCCTTTTTTCTTATTCTTAATTACCCAAACTAATTCGGTTGGATGTCTTTCTGTAAATTGATTTACACCAAACTTTCCCCAAGCAAAACCATCTTTGTTTTTTCCTTCTCGTATATCAGCGATAGTCCATTCGTCTCCGTCAAATTTATTAAGGAAGTCTTTAAATTCAGGATTTCGACTTTCAAATTCAGTCTTGGATATACATAATCTGTTTTCACTCCAAATGGTCATCACTGTTTTATCATGTATTTCATTCAAGTGACATTTGTCTGGGCTTTCGTAAAATTCCAAAAGATGACTTAAATATTCATTTAGGTTTTGTGAATGAACTACAAATACTGCTGGATCATGACAAGCAAAAAATACTCTATTAGCTTTTCCGTCTTCGCCCAAATCTAGAATCCAGTGGTTTCCAAATCCATCGTGTCCAAGAGTTAGAGAATTTGCAGATAATTCCCAAAATCCGAATTGGCCAATGGAATCGAAATAAACCATTTCAGGTCCATAGCCGTCCCAACCTTTAGTCTCTTTTAGTATCTCAATTATTTCAGGGTCAATATTTTTACTTGGAAATTGTTCCTTTAATCGATCAATTTCTGAATCGGTCAATCCGTCTTGAAATTCAAGTTGATACTTGTCTCCATCTTCATCTGTAAAAGTGGATTCTTTGAGTTTCCTAATTATTTCAAGATTTGTCATATAGTTTTTCTCTAATAACTGCTAACGGACTTGTGTATGGAACGTAGCGTACAAAAGACGCTAATTTTTCGGATTAACACAGAGCCAATTTTTTATATTTTGATTTAACTTCTCAGTTTTAAAGCCAAATTAAAAACTTGGCGGACTTTCTAAATATGCACAAACCTTTCGGTTTAGCCTTTATTAGCTATGTTTTATACACCGTGTTAGCACTAGTTGTTTTTCTTCCATTTTGAGATATAATCTTCTAGTTCTGACTCATTTTGGTTTTTAGCAATCTTGATGGTCTTTTTATACCAAAGTTCAGATTCTTGAACATTCCCAAGAGCCCTGTAATGATTTGCCTTTTCAAAGTGTAGCATTGAAGCATTAGGAAATTTATCAAGACCTAAATTCAGAATTTCAAGTGCATCTTCTATTTTGTTATTATCAAAGTAAAAGCCATAAAATCTTTTGAACCATCTAGGTTGTCTGTAGTAGTCCTTAATGAAACTTTTTCCATCGAACTCTCTTATGATAGCATCAAAAAGGTTGAAGTTATTTTCATTATGAGTCTGTACTAAAAGATAATGTTTTGTGTCATTGTGAATATCATTTGATATTTCATATCTGTCTGCTCTGTTTGCATAATGTTCTTTCAATTTTGCAATTCCACCGAACTCTTCAAATTCATTTACTGAGAAAAATCGAATAGGTCCATAATCGTTAAAAAATAGTTTCAGACCCTCGTTTATTGTTGTAAGTGGCGTAGTATAGTGATTCTCATTGTCAGAAAGATTGTATTTCCATTGTATGTTTTCAGTTGGATGCTTTTGAAAAATAGAATCTAGCGAGAACATTGATTCTATGGCCCAATTTTCAACAGTTCCTAGTACTGAATAAACTGCTAATTGCTGTTTAGGGCTGTTTTCTAACATTTCACTTACCGATTTTAGACGGTATTTAGAAATATGTGTTGGACTTGACAAAAGATAGCCTTGAAATAGGTCGGTTTTATCAGCAAGAATCTGAACACCAAGTCCTCCTGCCATTTCCCAACCAAAATAAATTCGTTCATTGGTTGTTCTGTATTCGGTTTCAATCTTAGGAATAAGTTCCTTTTCCAAAAACCGAATGAATTTGCTGGATTCCTTATAGAATAAATTTCGTCTTTTAATTGGGTCTGTACTAATGCCAACCACAATAAATTCTGGTGCAATTTCCTGCCAAGTAAGATTTTGCTGAAATACAACTCCATTTAAAAAGTAACGTTGTGCATCTAAAACATAAACTACTGGATAGGTTTTTGAGCCATCTTCATAACTGCTTGGTAAGAAAATTTTGATTTCTCGCTGGTCTTGTAGAACAGCTGACTTTAGAAGTATCGAATCATCCAAACCCTGACCCACAATATGGTTGGTTGTAAATAGTAGGATAATCGCGTAAAAGACTTTTTCCATATTGTTTGTCGCAATTAGTGCTAACAACCAAATATAAGCACTTTGTAATTACAATCATTTACAATCGAATATGATTCTACTAATCCTCTTTTGTGACGTATTTATTTAATACCAATCAATATCATATAAAGTAACCTAGATTGTTTTTTGAACCGCTCCTGTTACTTGTAATCTTTGATCCTGCGTGTAACCAAATACAGAAAGACGATCGTCACGCTTTACCCAATCCGGTATAGCTATTACCAATTCTCCTGAACGTGCATATGACACTGCCCTATTGACAACAATATGGTTGTTTCTTAAACTGCGACCTCTATTCTCTCCTCTTGATACTTCAGTACTTCGTTCTGCTACAGTAAGAACCCAGGTAATTCGATCAAAGCTCACACGCCCCTCAGTTTCATATTGTATTTTATAAGTAGCTTCTTCTTTATCAATAGCTATAAGTTTAATTGTATCCGTAATTCTTGGTTGTGCATTTTTTTGTATTCCGGCTTTAACTTTAGCCCTATTCGACCCTACTACATGCATATTGCCATTAATTACCAATTGCGGTGTATAGATTGATTCACTCTCAAATTGTATTGCGTATGCTCTTTGATACTCACTAAATTTTGGAGCACTAAATGGGTCCTTCCACCCCAGGCGATTCCAATAATCAACATGATAAGAAAGCACATATACATTTTGATCACGATATTCTTTACTTATATCATTTAGTAATATATCTGCTGCAGGACAGCTACTGCACCCCTGCGAAGTAAATAATTCTAATACCACCAAAGAGACAGCATCCTTCTGGGCAAATACTTTTGTATAAAAAGTTAGCAGTATTAGCAGCAGAAACCAACGGATCATCTTCATAATTTTAGTACTTTTAGGCTTTATTTTTTAGACGATTATTATGGGTAAGCTTACACAAGTGCTACTGTTTTTTTTGATTACCATAACAATACATGGACAGGATATTGCCATTTTACAATACAAAGGTGGTGGTGATTGGTACAGTAATCCAACGGCTATCCCTAATCTTATTCAGTTTTGCAATCAGAACATCAATACCTCTATTAGTAGGAAACCCAAAACAGTAAAACCTGAGAGTATCGATATATTTCAATACCCATATGTACACATGACTGGGCATGGTAATGTTTTTTTTACTGATCAAGATGCTCAAAATTTACAAAATTATTTGCTTAGTGGTGGGTTCTTACATATTGATGATAATTATGGTATGGAGCCCTATATTCGCAAAGAATTGATCAAAGTTTTTCCTGATAAAGAATTGGTAGAACTCCCCAGTACACACCCCATTTTTTCTTCTTCTTATCAGTTTCCTAAAGGATTACCCAAAATACACGAACATGATGGCAAACGTCCTCAAGCCCTTGGTATCATTCACGAAAACCGAGTGATTTTGCTTTTTACCTTCGAAAGTGATTTGGGCGATGGGTGGGAAAACCCAGAAGTGCATAATGATCCTGAGGACATTCGACTTATAGCACTTAAAATGGGTGCAAATATTATCAAATATGCTTTTGAGAATTAATGGCAGAACAATTACATCATCAAAATACCGAGTTTATAAAAAAACAGTTTCCTATAACGCTTGTTTGTGATCGGGTAAACTCACCTGCCAATATCGGAAGCCTTTTTAGAATCGCGGATAGTTTTGGTATCAAACAAATTTATTTTTGTGGAGAGGATATTACGGTTATTAGTAAACGCATGCAACGAACAGCGCGCGCAACCGAAAAAAACATGGTCTACCACCAAGTTGATGATAGTAGTATAGCGATAGCACAATTAAAATCTGAAGGGTATACAATTCTGGCGTTAGAGATCACCGATACCAGCATTCCTACCTCAGAATATGTACTTAATCCTAAAGAAAAAATTGCATTAGTCATAGGGGAAGAAAATTCAGGAGTTTCTGATCAAATCCTAGAATTGTCAAAACAACATTTACATATCAATATGTTTGGCAAAAACAGCAGTATGAATGTGGCGACGGCGACGGCAATTGCTCTTTATGAAATCACTTCTCAATATGCTAATCATCTTATCACGAAATAATAGCATGTATAATTTGGTTCTTATTTTACTAAAAGATCAATTACGTTCTTCCTATATTTACCACGCTATCAGATTTATTTATTTTTAGATTCATAAAAAGACATTACTATGAACTCAAAAACAATTTCCTTCGGTATCCTAAGAGCCGTAGCAGTTATTATTGGTATTCTCGCCTTGTTATGGTTCTTTTACAAAATACAGTCTGTACTGGTATATATTGCATTTGCCAGTGTTATTTCGCTAATGGGGCGGCCATTTGTCCTTTTCCTAAAAAGAAAACTAAAATTCAATAATACGGTAGCGGTGATTACAACACTGTTTATTACCATCGGTTTATTTTTAAGCATTTTTATGTTGTTTATACCAATTGTTAGTGAACAAGGACAACTTATAGGCGAAATTAACATTAATGAGCTTAGTGATGACCTAGATAGATTAAATGAAGAGGTAACTAATTATCTTAATGTAGATAAGCTGAATGTTGTCTCTCTTTTGAAACAAACAGATCTTATGCAATTTTTTGATCTAAAAGTTATTCCTAATGCTATCAATTCCTTTTTGAGTGGTTTTGGCGCGGTTTTGATAGGATTATTCTCTGTTTTATTTATTTCTTTTTTCTTACTAAAAGATAGCCTACTTCTAGAAAATAGCTTATTGGTTTTTGCAAAAAAAGAGGATGAAAACAAATTTATGCGAGCATTCACAAAAATTAAAGACTTACTTTCTCGCTATTTTGTGGGCTTATTATTACAAGTCATTATCCTATTCACCTTGTATACAATACTTTTACTCATCTTCGGTGTAAACAATGCCATTGCTGTGGCACTGATCGCAGCAATTTTTAACCTGATACCCTATGTGGGTCCTCTATTTGGTGGAATTTTAGTGCTTATACTTGCAACAACAAGTAATCTCGGGTTTGATTTTCAGGCTGTAATTTTACCGAAATTAACATATATTCTTATTGGGTACCTAATTATTCAGTTGATCGATAACTTCCTTAATCAACCGCTAATTTTTGGTAATAGTGTAAAATCTCATCCATTAGAAATCTTTCTTGCCATTCTAATTTTTGGATTGCTGTTCGGCATAGGAGGACTTATTGTTGCCGTTCCTTCTTATACAGCTATCAAAGTGATAGCACAAGAGTTTTTATCAGAATATAAAATCGTAAAAAAACTCACCAAAGATCTCTAAATACTACAGACACCCCAAACATCAAACACCAAAAAAATCATTGAATACCAAAATATTACATACAGACGTTCAGGATTTTATCATTAAAAAATCAGATAATCAAACAGACATAAATACAATTATCCTAAGTAAAAGTCCTTTTGAAGGCATTACGTCTCAAGAATTAGCACAACAAATTTTAGGAAGACGCAAAGCCAAAACAAAACTCCCTGCCTGGTATTCGAAAAAAGGAATATACTACCCCCCTACACTTAACCTAGAACAAACTTCTTCAGAAATTACGGCCTTATACAAGAGTCTTCTTGTGCAAGGAGATACACTCATTGATCTTACAGGTGGTTTCGGGATCGATGACTATTACTTTTCAAAAAAAATAGGTACTGTTATCCATTGCGAATTGAACAACGAATTAAGTACAATCGCAGCGCATAATTTTGGCATTTTAGACAGTAAAAACATAGATACAAAACAAGGTGACGGTCTTACAATTTTAGAAAATCAAAATTCGGTTGATTGGATATATATAGACCCTTCTAGAAGGAATGATCAAAAAGGAAAAGTGTTCTTTCTTGAGGATTGTATTCCTAATGTACCTGTGCATCTTGCCTCTTTTTTTGGCAAAACCAATCAAATATTAATCAAAACTTCTCCGCTACTAGACATTCATAGTGGCTGTAAAGTATTACGTAATATCAAAGAAATTCATGTAGTTGCTGTACAGAACGAGGTTAAAGAATTATTGTGGATTCTTGATAAAAATCTAAACAATGATGATATTCGAATTCACACTATCAACATCTTAAAAGAAAAATCTCAAGAATTTTCTTTTATGCGCAACCAAGAACCTAATGAGTCACTCTCTTTGGGAATGCCAAAAAAATATCTCTACGAACCCAATTCTGCAATTCTAAAAAGCGGTGGCTTCCTAAGTATCTCGAAGGCATATAAGCTCGAAAAACTTCATGCACATTCTCATTTATATACCTCTGATTCTTTTATAGATTTCCCTGGCAGAAGTTTTGAAATCATTACTACTTATCCGTACCAAAAAAAAACAATAGCTTCTCTAGGTATCAATAAAGCCAATATTACCACTCGTAACTTTCCTGAGACAGTAGCCGTGCTAAGAAAAAAATTAAAGATAAAGGATGGCGGGGATGTTTACCTATTCTTTACAACCAACAGTGCAAATAAAAAAATAGTACTTCATTGTCAAAAAATAAACCCTAAGGTAACGAACTAGCCCTTCGTTTACTGAATAAACACGTCAGAATAAGCCATAAAGTTTTCTATATACAGTTTTAGCTCTGCATCTTCGACCTTGTCTATATTTGCTACGATAAAGTTTCTATCTTCTTCAATATTGTGATAATACCCAACAATTTTGGGTACATTGGATTGTATACTTAACCGAATTAGTCTAAGCTCTATATCTTCAGGGTCAAATTGAATTGCGGTATCTATCAATTTTCTTCCTTTATTAAAATATGAAAGTTTACTTATGGGGTTCCATGAAAATGAAGCCTTTAGAGCCAATGCAGCGCCGTGATATCCCTTGTAAATTGCTCCTTCTTTCTCTAAGGCTTTCTCTGTCAATTCATAAAACGCTTCTGCATTCTCCTTGGATTCGTTACAAATTTTATATGAATTACGTATCTCGACTATTGTAACCTCATCAAGAGGTACATAGAATAAGGCAATCACCAAAAATAAAATCTTCATTACTATTCTATTAGATATTGATTATTTGTCTTAACTTAATCTTTATGAACTGAAGTCTATGAATTATCACTTAGAACTAAAATCAGTAACGCTGCCAATTTCAGATTTTTTCCTGTCTTTCTCACGTTAAAATTTGTTAAAACAAAACACCCTATTCTTCACTACTTTTTAAATCGCAAAATCAAAAATAATTCATACACTATTTTGCCAACGAAATTTTAAGCAAAAGATTATTCTTTTTACCATCAAAAGCTTCTAATACAATATCTTTATTAGGCAAGGTAGCCGCTTTTGTAAGTCCAATCACATCTAGACGACAGTTACGTATATCGCTTCCGGTAAGAATGGCTTCTTTGGTTACCTCTCCTGTGGTATCATCTATAACATAAGAAGTAAGGTAAATAAACTCTTTTTTACCATCAAAATACTTCGCAGGTGTCTCATCAAATGACCTCTTTAGGTTTGTAAAATCATCGATAAAAAACAAATAATGCTTACCTGCATTTTTAAAATTAAGATACGACATACTTCTTTTTCCTACCACCCCTCTTTGGTATTTTGGTAGTTTATGCATCCATTCTAAAGCACCATTTGCAGATAACTTAAAAACAAAAATATCTCTATAAAAATAATCATAGGTAGTTCGCGAACCAGAAGAGCTTGAAGCCGTAAATGACTCTACATAACGTTGCTCACCAAATAAAATAGAGCTTCCGTCTGTGTTAAAAACAACATCATTTATTCTTAATTTCTCAAGGTCTTTTAGGTCCTTTTCTTTCTGGGTACCTTCATCAATTCGAGTTTGTCTTTTTACAGCCAACTCCTCTATTTTTTCTTGAGGAATATCACTTTTTAAGATCGTACCAATAATCCCTTTATCTGTTAAAATAGCCGAATACACTCCAGATGTTTCTAATTTGTTATCTGACTCGGCATAATATCCAGAAACACGTACTTTTCCTGAAGCATCTGTTCCTATAACAGATTCTGTAATTACTTTACCATTGATATCAATCTTACTTTTTATTACTCCTACCCCTTTATCTTTATTAGTTATTCTAAAGACTTCTGTGCGATACATTTCGTCTAACTTATTTTTATCTTTTGACTCTGCATTAAAAACAGAAGCAGTCATATAAAAATTACCGTCATTACCTATTATAAAATCTTCATACTGAATTTTATTAGACGGATACGGCAGTGTTACTTTTCTTTTCCATAACAGATTGAGCGCATCACTATATACCGATATACCTATCTTATCAGGTTTATCAGCCCCAGTTTTAACACGATGCAATACAAGTAATTGTTTACCATCAGGAGATTTTTTGAATGCAAATTTATTGATCCGACCACCAGCATCAAACCCATAGGTGCTTTTAAATCCGAAATCATTATCTATATTTTCTTTGTCATTAACCAATTGGATAGGTTTCTCGATAACAGTACCCGTGAGCGAAATTTTCTGGGCATATGCTCTATCGTTAATTGAATAAAAGGATACTGCTTTGCCTCCCAGTTTCATCACCGTTTCAAAACTCCCTTTATCCTCTACCGTTTGTCTCTTTTTAACATCTTCTTTAAGATCATCTAGAGAATATCTTTGTATGACCATCCCACTTCTAGTTTTCTTAATAGATACTAATCTATTACCAGATGCAATTTGGTAATTGTTAAGGTTACGGATTCTCTTATACTTCTCACCTATTTTAAAAGTGAAATCTTCAAGAAGAATTGGTTTTTGAGCAAATGTAGAAGTACTACAGCAAATGAGCAGTACAATCATCAATAGGCATCTTTTATTCATAGAGATCTTATTTTATGGGTCAATATAACATAATTAGGTCATTCGTATACAAATATATAAAAGAAGTAATTAAGGTCTATCTTTCTCAGATAATCAAAAGTTGTTCCTTTTTTTTATTTATAAAAAAAACTGATTTACAGCATTTTAAAAATACATATAAATCAAATATAAAATTATACAAAAAAAATGTTGCATTGTAGTGACATAAGAGCTACATTTGCATCCGCATTTGAAATACTAAATGCGACGTTCTGATTTAATTTAGGAGAGGTGCCAGAGTGGTAATGGAGCAGATTGCTAATCTGTCAACGCGTAAGTGTTGCCGGGGTTCGAATCCCCGTCTCTCCGCTTTTTTTTAGAAAAAAGTAATTATTTAGATTTCAGCATTTGCTGTTATCGGGGTGTAGCGTAGCCCGGTTATCGCGCCGCGTTTGGGACGCGGAGGTCGCAGGTTCGAATCCTGCCACCCCGACTTTTTTATTGCTACGGGCTCGTAGCTCAGCTGGATAGAGCACCTCCCTTCTAAGGAGGCGGTCATAGGTTCGAATCCTATCGGGCTCACAAGAAAAAACCTACTGATTTTCAGTAGGTTTTCTTGTTTTACAACATGTTCTCAAAAATTTAAAAATAAAAAATTGCCCAAAAGTTGCTCGATTTTACTTCTAAAAATATTTAAGATTAGAGTTTATAGCTTAGATGAAAACGCAATTATTATGCTTCCTTTCATTTAATCTATAACATATCAAAATAAAAGCAGTTACAGGAATAAACCCGTAACTGCTTTTTATTTTTTAAACATCTGATGAGAATTTTTATAAACTATGCATCATGAATTGCGTAGTTCAATAATTTTTCTGCTATCTCTGTATTTGTTAATGATTTATTATCCGCATTATTTGATTCTTTTCCATAACATCTAAAAAGTAATAAAAATCAAATAGGTTAAAAAACTTTGTGCTATTATAGATATACTCAATATTTCCTTCGGTTTTCTCTATTTCAAAAAAAACCAAGTCGTTACTTAAATCAAAAGGTTTCTCCATATAAACTTCAATAACCTCAGAATCTACATCAAGAGATTTCATCTCACAAAAACTCTCAAAAGAATTATCGTTTCTAAAATAGTCTATTAATTCTACTAGTTTCATAGTTAAATAGAGGTTTTATAAATCAAACATGCCTGATTCTAAAACCTAATTCTTAATTTCTTTCATTAATGATTTTAGTTCTAGCTCTAGTTCTGGACTGCATTTTAGCCTAGAGTCTAGCCCTTTGAATCCTAGGTATTTATGCATAAGACTATTATCTTCAGCATATCGTATATTAAACAAAACAAGGAATACTAATAAAACCCTAGTAGCTACACTGTTATCTACTAATCCAAAGTAATTTTCTAACCCAAATTTTGTGAATGACCTTTGTCTAATAATACCAATATTTTTTTCGTCAATGAAGACACCTGTGATCAAATCTTCCTGATATATAAAATCAAAAACAATACCTTTATAATTAATATTTATCTCTTTGGACTTTATTGTGATATCAACTTCTTCATTCCCAAAAGCACCTTGATATTTAGCTTCAGATAAACCATTCTTCGTATTCTTAATGGTATTCTTTTTCCCATTAATGAAAATGTTAATTTCTTCTCTAAGTGAGAAAGTTTTTTTTTTCACTATTACAGATGAAATTTCTTCATTCAGGATAAATTGATATTTTTCATGAATAAAATAAGCTTTCTCAGAAAAAGTAAATTTATTCATACGCCAAGTCAGTTTTACTAATCAATTCTCCTGTTTTTTTATTCCAAATTAGAACAGGAATCAAATAGAGGAAAGGAATTAATAATTCAAATAAATTCAAAAAATTTCTCAAAACTACTTTGATAAAACCTTTTAAGTTCTTTTTACCGTAGTTAACCTTAATTTTAAACACTTTTTTGCCTAGTGTGGTTTTAAAAAAGAATTCTGACAAAATATAGTATCCATAAAAAACACCGAAGCCGACCCTTGGATCAATTGAAACACCATTTTCATTATATATATCTAAACCATTCATGAATAGTGCATAAACTCCGATGATTAATACATAAACGTGTAAATCTATAATAGTTGCGACTAATCTTTTAATTTTATTGTTATCCATCCTGTATTTATTTTCAGTGTATTCACAATTTAGGAATATTATCTCGTTTTGAACATGATAAAATTGTTATTACAATAAAACTGCTCAAAACGAGATTTTTAAAAAATTATTTATTCATTAATGTGTGCCAAGCTTTTTCAAATTTAAGAAAATTCAATCCAACTGCGAATTTACCAATAGGAGTTTTAAGACCCAAAGCGATATCAGTTTCATCAAACAAATCTGGAACCCCTCCAGTGTCTTTATATGCAAAACCTAGAATTGGTCTCCCGTCCCAAGCGGACCATCCATTTTTTGCAGAATTTCTTAATACAGTACCTTCTCCTCCAACCATAAAACGCTCATTATAAATACCCCCTGTTAAAAACGCCTTTCCTTTCAAAAATTCAAATCTTTCAAAATCTGGGGATTCTAACTCCATTAAATTTGTCAACACATTATTATACCTTAGTCCTGCTGCTGAAATAGAAGCATCGAGGTTTAACAAACCATCTTTCTTTTCTCCAAATTGAAAGTTTGCCTTTAGGTTACCTATACCTAATTTTACTCGATCTCTACCGGTATAATAATCAAACTTTATAATTTCAGCGCCTAACTTGAACTGAAAATATTTAGTTGCTTTAGCTTCAAGACCTACTGTACCAATACCTCCCGAATATCTAAAACTTAAAGAATCCCATACACCTCGAGCAAACCCTTCCCAATTTAGAGAATCATTTGTAAAAATCGATCCAATCCCCGGGTTGGGTGCAATCATAGGGTCGGCACTGGCATAATTTTGTGAGCTTTTTATGACCTGTGGTTCACTACTTTTACCACCACCAAATAATCCATCAAAGAAATCACCAATACCCCAGTTATCCCAATTCCCAGAAAGAACTGATCCACCCATAATAGCCCCTGCTAGAAAGTAAGCTCCTAATCCTGCTTCAACCAAAAGTTCTCCACTAGGGTCATTATACATCAATGGGTTATTTAATACATAACTATATCGGTTATAGTTTTGACTGTTATATGGGCTTTGTATATAATTATCTGGTGATAAAAACCTTGCTAAATGTGGGTCATACATTCTACCGTTCATATGGATCAAATCAATATCAAAGAAATGCTCATGTCCGGTGTATCCTCTATCTAAGATTGCGGTTGCATAACTAAAGGTATTATCTTCATCCTTAGACCAGAAGGAGTCTATGGTTCCCCATGCTCCAAAACGACGGCTTTCTACCAAGGTATACTGCTCTCCTTCGCTAGTATCACTCTTCAACATGATATTTTCTATAGAACCTAGATAATCACGTTGCAGATAGAAAAGCTGATCACTTTCACTCTGGTTATTCTTAAATGTTTCGATTTTTGCAAATGGTGCACTATAGGCATCACCACCTCTATAAAAAACAACTTTATAGCTATTATCCTCGGTGTCTTGTATCACTTCGGCAGGGATAATAGTCGAATAGCGTTTATGATATCGTCGCTCCGTCTTTTCGGATTCTTCGCCTCCATACCAAGCATCAACTCTATTACCCATAGGACCATAGGCAAAGCTTACCCTGCCTTTTCCGGGTTCATTAATGTCTACAGGATTTTTGAACATATTGTATGTGATTTCCTGCATTGCTCTATTCCTAAAATGTTCCTCGCCATTAGCATTTAGGGTGATGTTCTGAAGCTGAAAATTAGGATCTCCGGTCTTATACAAATAATCCCCAATGTTAGAGTTACTCATAATTCGCCCTGCTTCTTCATACGTTTTAGTTTCTGAGTGAGGACCATCGATAGCAGTCAGTCTATCTAGGTTATCATAGCTAAAGGTTTCTTCATAATTATGGGTCAACCCTTCGCTAGATAGTTGCGAAGTTCTTTTTCGACTTGTTAGTGTACCACGTACTGTATTAAATTGATAATCATTCGTGATATCGTACTCATCATTACCATTAACTCCTACAGCTTCGGATTGTAGGTACCCGTATGGATCATATGATTTTGTATGAACATACTCACTATCTCCTAGTATCATTTTGGTTACTTGCCCCCGAGCAGTCATCGTAGTAATTTTAGAATCACTAGACTGAATTAAGTTGCCAAAGCCATCATAGGAATATGCCATATCACTCGTACTTGTGATCCCATCAACTTGAGCCGTATACATCTCAGATTTTAGTCTAGAATAGGTGTCATATGTAAGGGCTTTAGAATATATAGCACCGTTGGCATTTTCTGTTATTAGACTTGGTCGCAAATAACTATCATAGGCATACGTATACATATATGTACTACTATTAAAAGCATCAACCGCACTTACTGTAGTTAATTGTTTTGTAGCTGAGTCATATGTATAGCTTGTCGTCATATTGGTGAGATCACCTTTCATAATGGATTGTGACACCCTTCCTGTTGGTAGATAGGTATACGTGGTACTCCCTTTTGGTGTGGTTTCTTCAATCACTTCTCCGTATCCATTATAAGTATAGGTATATTCTCCGGCAGATGGGTCAGTAAGTTTAGTTTTACGCCCCCAACCATCTTGCTCAATTTTTTGAAGTCTACCTCTATAATTCGAAGATTCTAAAGCTCCATTACCGTAGTAAGTAAAGTAAATTGGGCCTCCCGGATCATCAGTCTTGATAACATTACCCATAGCATCTTTGGTAGTACTTACAGTTTTGGTTCCATCGTTTACTGTAGTGATCAGATTGTTATAGCTATAGGATATGTTTTTGCCCGTATATAGTTGTTGTGAACTTACTCTACCATAAAAATCATATAGCGTCGTATTCCATTGTGTAGGAGCATTACCAAAATGCGGTTCACTTTGTTGTGCTATACGATCAAATTTGTCATACTCATAACTAACGCGCACCCAATTACCATTTAGGCTCTTTTGGCTATCATATACTTTGCGGTGCAATTGATCAAATTTCGTCTCAGTACTTGCACCATCACTATATATGTTGGTTATTACATATTGATTGCTTGATTCTGTGTACGTAGTTTTATCTACGTTACCCAAAAAATCCGTTATTGTCGCTACACGATTCCATTTATCATAGGTGTAGCTAGTGGTCTGATCAAAAGGGTTTGTAGCCGTTAACAACATTCCCGTACTCATATTATAGGTAAAAGAGGTGGTTAATCCTTCTATATCGGTAGACTCAATCATAAAACGACCGCTAGAATCGTATTTGGCAGAGGAGGTTCTACTTGTTTCTCCATTGGGAGTACTCGTCGTTTTAACAATATTACCAAAGGCATCATATTCAAAAGTTTCAAAATTAGATGCTGTACCGTTTCCAATATCTTCTACACTGGTTACTAGTCCGTTGGTATATTTGTATTTTTCTGTGGTCGTGAACTTATCACCGTCAATGGTAGAGGTTACAATTGTAGATGCCAGTCTACCAATATAGTAATCACTGTTAGACAAGGAATTAGTATAAGAAAAATTAGTAACAACACTCCCATGACCTGAATAATTGATTGTTTTGGTAGAAATGTTGTTATAGGTATTATATTGGTAGCTCGTTGTATTGGCAGTGCCTAACAGTCTATTTTGATCTGTTGTTGTAGTTAGCTTCAATTTAAAAACCTTGTTCGATGCTATACTACGCTCATAATCATTCTTGATATGGTAGATATAATCAGAGGGGATCATCCCAAAACGTTGTGTATAGGGAGTTTGGTATTTGTCTATCACCGCTCCCCTCAACTCAATATCGTGGGTAGTATTGGTATATATGCGATCACTGTTATCAGTATGCCAATTACTGCGACTTTGATAGCGAAATCCACGAAACCCAAGTCCAGTAAGATGAGAAACAGCCCCTTTGTAATAGAAATCCTGTTTTATGGTGGGGGTGTTTGCTACTTGTCGCTCTATACTACTTACCAATTTGGTCGAGGGCGATGTAAAAATATCTACATATGGATATATCTGGCTGACTTCTGAGGCATAGGTGTTATTGGCTGTATCCAGATTATTATAATTGATCTTATAATTCACTCCATTGCTAGAAATACTACCCAAAGCAGTCGCTTCTTTATTGTCCCAGTTATATCTAAATGAATGGACCTTCTTATTGCTTATTGTTGCAAACTCAAAATTAAAGTTAGGCTGATCAGAGGGTAAAAATATGGGAACGGGATAATGCTCTACATTGCCTTGTATGGTAATATCACCTGCCAATTCAAAATTAATACTATCACTCCCTGAAGAATTCCCTAAATTATGATATACTCTCACTCGTTGTAAACCGCTAGAACTGTTATATGTTTTGGCATAATGTTTTACTATATCTGTTTTTCCATCCCCATCCATATCAACAGGAATATAATTATATGCATGGGCTGTATCGCCAACAGAATATGTCTCATAAAAAGAGATCGGAGAACTTCCTGTAGTTGCAGTAAAAGAGGTGCCCTTAGAGGTAAACAAATAAAATGTTTCTAATCCATTTGTTTGGGGTACTATAAAATCTGCTTTGCCATCTCCATTATAGTCTCCTACCAGTTTTGGTTTATCATTACTAATTCTAGAGTCAACTAATGTTGTCATTAGTTGTATAATATTACTGTTGTTATGCAAAGAGTAAACATAAACCGCTCCCGAAGTGAAATGTATGATATCCGTTTTACCATCTCCATTAAAGTCAGAGGCAACTAATCGATCCCCATCTTCGTAGGAATCCCGCAGTGGACCATAATCAGTAACGTATCCAGAGGTTTTTCTACGATCCATGTCAATAAAGTACAATCTTGATGTATCATTTGTACTTGTGGTTTGGCATTTACAATTGAAAATTACCGCTGCACAGCTCTTAGTTTCATACTTTTTGGAAACTGCCACAATATCGGTTAACCCATCTCCGTTAAAATCTCCCGATAGATATTCTTGTGGCACAATAGTCTCTTGATTCTCATTGGTACAGGACAGATCTGTAATATAGGTCGGTGGACTCCATGTTTTTTTATAATCGTAATATAACTGAGTTAAACTGTAAGGATCTTCGGAGTAGGCTTTAAATTCTACTTTGTTATTTTCTGTATGATGTATTACAGTTAATCCCGTTCCGGGTATAATCTTGTTTTGATGATTTAAAAAGGTACTGGGTAAAATATCTTCAAAAGTACCTGAATTTACCTGATACGCCCTACTATAATCCTGATCTTTAAAAATCCAAAATTTATCTTTGGTATTAGGATATACCAAAAAATCCATCTTACCATCTCCTGTCAAATCCAATGTAACAGTAGAGGAATTTCGCTGTTCGATATTGGCGACGGCAAGATCAGAAGTGATTAATGAATGAGTTAATGAAGAGGTACTCCCTTGATAAGTAAAATTAATTGGGCTATGCGCTAAAGTATTATCTCCTGTTTTTTCCTGAATACTAGTTAACGTTTGATAATCTAACGCATTTTGTTGATGATTTAATTCATAATTGCGATATGCTGTACCATTTCCCTTTACTTGAATCTTATTAAGTAGTAGACTTCTAGTAAAAGGATAGCCTCCTACATATGATTTTTCGGCTCTTGCTCTATTCGTATAGCTAAAATTAACCTCGTTTATCGGAGTTCCTGTATTTCTCGCCCCATATTTTACACTTTTAAGATATAATGTGTTTCCATTGGTAGAATAACTATATGAGATGCGAATTCCTTGTGGATTTTGTCGATATGTTATAGCATATTCTAATCTAGATCGAGACTCTGTTGTTCTTCCATATAATGCACTAGAACCATCTGGGTATTTTACCTCAAAATATGCGGGTCCAGAAGAAGCTCCCATAGGAGACTGTCCATACGATGTGATTTTTAGATTAGAATACTGCTCCGTTTGATATTCTGCACCATCAGTCCCATAGACGCCACTTTTTAAAATGAGACGTTGCCCATCTAATGCAAATCTATCGGTACTATCAAAATCAACCCCATCAATATCCCCGTCATGGTATTCGGTTAGGGGGATTCGCTTTATAGTAGAGGCTCCTGAGACATTCCATCCCCAACCAGCGGTGCCATTTCCTGCTTGGCTATTATATACAAGGGCTAAATTAGGTTCGACCCCCACAATACCGGGTGGTACCGCTATAGGCACTGTGTAAGTAGCTCCACCTGTAAGCGAAACCGATAGGGCGCCTTCTGTTTCACCAATGCCAGAGCTACTAGCCTTTATAGCAGTTTCGGTTGAGTTTTGAACAGTCGACTCTATTAAGGTTGTTGTTGTTTCATCTGTTTTTGTATCGATTTCTTCATAAGTAAAATCATCTACAGGGTTGAGATCAATTTGGTCTTGTGCAAATAAACTTGTACCCTTTACAAAGAGGGTAATAATGAGTATATATATATAATTGATTTTCATTTTATCTAAGTTTTAAAAAATAAATGGTGAGTGTTGTTTTCCTCTATAGGAAGCACATTTAAAAAGAAGTGCTAGTACATCAATAAAATTTTCTTTTCTACAGAAGTTACTTCTTCATGAGACAACCAAATAATCACAATATAAAGCCCCGGTGTTTTGCCTGTAATATCCGCAAAAGCCCAATTATCCTCAATATCACGAACAGTTCTTATGCTATTATAACTCATATTGTATATTTTAATCTCTTCAACGTATTGGGTCATTTCTGGAAGCCACTCTATCATTACCATTCCATCTGTCGGGTTCGGATGTACCACAAACTTTTCGGCAATAATTTCTTCAATGGGTATTTCCTCTTCTTCCTCTTCTTCTTCCTCTTCTTCCTCTTCTTCTTCACTTAGACTCCACATATGCTGATTCCCTGCTGTATCATAGCTATAAGATAGTACGGTGGTTTGAGACTGGCATACTACCGGAAATAATAACAGCGCTAGCACAAATAAGCCCAATACGTTTGATTTTTTCATTTGTTTTCGTTTTAAAAGGTTAAAAATGTATTCCTCGTAATTCCATTACAATGTTAAAACAGAGTTGTTTCATTTTTTGAAACTCTGAAATATTTTTCTAAAAAAGTGCATGTATTAAAATTCCTTACATTCAAAAAAACAGCACTATATGTTTATGTCTGTTGTGTTAGATTTGTTACAACAGAATGTTATTTTTTTTTGAATTTTATTTAAGCATTGATTATAAAATCTAGGTGTAAAAACAGATATCCTATTTCATATATCCGCTCTAATAGTCACTTGATCTAATAGTTCCAGAAGTAGTAATCGTTTGGTTAAAGGGTTTCTTTTGGTAACATTATTGTTTTTTAGAAACTCATGTATAATTGAGGTCAAATGCATATTAGCAAAACTTTCTTCGACATTTCTGTTATTGAAAGCAATTAATTCATACTGTCCATTAACAACAAAGTATAAACTTTCCTTAACAATAGACTCTGGAAATAAAGAGCTCGCTACATATATACTCATAAATTGACATGAATCTTCTAAGCTACAGTCTCCACGATTACGTCCTTCTGAAAATTCTATTTTGATCAAAGACTTTTCTATATCTGCCCTAATCTTATCAAAATGTAAGGGACTACTAAAGTCTATTAACAATGTTTCGATTTTATACAAAATATCTAATACCTCTATCTTTGCCATTCCGTCAAACTGCCTGACTACATTTTGTAATACTCTTTGTTCTTGAACACTGAAACTCATATCTCTTTTTATTTTATTAACCTGTAATCTAGGACCATACAATGCCATTATTTATCCATAAAAACATTCGAGCACCTGACTGCCAAAGGGAATCATACCTTAGAAAATTTTGACTAGTACACGGGGATTTCTGAAGTACTGGCGTGATGTCAGACACTCGATGTTTTTAATAAATAAATAGATATTCCAACTTTATATTTCCTTAAATTCTTTGATAAGCTTGTACAATTGTAACCTTCCCCATTTTAGGACACCTCTAAATTCGATAAATAATTATTATTAAGTTCAGATTTACAAATAGGAGTAATAATAAGATTAAGACGGCTATAGTTTCCTTACTTATGGCTGTATTTGTTGTATGTTGTCATTGCCTTATATTACTACTAGTGAGACGCTCGTGGCAGTGTAGGAAGGTTACAAGACAATGAATTTATCCACTCAACTGTAACTTCAATTAATTCAACTAATTCTAAAGCTTCTCTAGCTTCAACTATTTTAATCGATTTTCCGTGAGATATTGGATTACGTCTCTCATTCCAAAAACTTATTAATAGCTTATGCTCTTTGGGATACTCTTTCTTATAACTTCGTTGAAAAACTTCAAAAATAAATTCATCTAAAAGATTTGGGATATGAGTATAATAGATTTTTCCTTTTTTATCCTTTCGGTAATATTTAACAAACAAATACCTCTCAAATTTGTCCTCTTTTCTACCTTGAGAAACCCAATAATCTAGACAAAGTTTATTGAATGAGATATCTAAAGCATGTGATAAATCAAGAACTACGTTTCTAAAATCATTTCTAGATGAATGAAACCTAGCATTTAGAATTAAGGTAATGACAACATCTGGATCTTCTTTATTGATTAAAGCGTTAATAGATTTGTTCCATATATCTGAATCGATAGGTTTACCTTTGTCACCTCTCATTATAGGGTATAATGGCGTTAGGTATTGAGAGTTAAAGATATACCCTGTGTTGTTTAGCTCACCTTTTATATTAAAACCATTAGCACTTAAATTACTTTGACCTAACCACCACTGTCCAGAAAATACTCTAAGATGATTAATAAAGTCTTGAGTAAATCTTGGGGAATACTTATCAAAATCGTCATCGGCGTCTATCCTAATGGTATCCATTGGATAATACTTTGGAAGTTTGTCAGGGTATTTCATATTTGGAAATGAGATTTTCCCGTGATCTTTAAGTTCATAAGAATGTCTTTTCTGAAGTGTATACCCTAAGATAGTGCCTTCAGCTTTATTGAATACGGGATAAATGGCTGCTCTATCACATTCACCCAGATTGATTTCTTTCCCAGATGGTAATTTATAGTTCAATGGTAAAGGGGTAAAATCATAATTATAGGGATAAGTTCTGTATGGAGGATGTAATTTAAATTTAAAACCATCTAGTTCAAAAAACTCGATTCTTTTAAGGCATTCGACGTCAACAATTACCGGATAGGAAAACGAAAAAAAGTGAGTGAATTTATATATCATTTTGACTTTAGATTTTCTTTTAGAAATTTTTCGATTCTTCTATTTTTACCGTCGAAGATTATTCCTACCAAAATTATTTTTTTCTGTTCATCTTCAAATTTCTCATAATATTTTTGTTGCTTTATTTGTTTTATTGCTTCACAAGGTTCACCTCTACGTTTAAACTCTATAATATAAATTATATTACTAAATTTAATCGTCACATCAATTCGACCTAGATTCGTTGAATCTTCTGAAACCACATCGAACCCAAGAAGTTTAAAAAGTAAAATAATGTTAGAGTGTAAATACCCTTCTTTATTTTTTGAAATTAAATATGAGATGTTTGCCAAAAGCCCATTAACTATTTCTACAAAATCATCCAATTCTTCATGGATCAGAGATTTCTTTAACCTATGTATTGGAAGTATGTCATTGTTAATGTCATAAATATCGCACACATAATCAATCATTACTTCTAGTGCTTTAAATACTTTTTCTATTTCCCTATTTTCGAATTCATGAATTTTGATAACCTTAACATATTCATAGTTCTCGATAATAGTTTCTGAAAAATTTAAAATATCCTTTTTTAAATCAGCTAAGTAATTAAATAGTTCATTTGGTGAAATGAAATTTTCGGGAATCAAAGAACCTTGCAAAATATCAAAGGCATTATCTATCCTGTAGAGCATCCCCAATAATTCATCTCCTCTTTTTAAGCGATATATCCCAGAAGAATGCTGTCGAAATTTTTCTACATCATCTAAAAAAATTCTAAAATTTGATTTTCTAGAATTAACAAACTTATTAATGTAATTCTCTATTTCTAATATTCTATTCATTAAAAAAATGAATTATTATTACTAAAATTATCCTCTCTAATCTCATTTTTAAACTGAATCTTCAATTGATTTTTTCATATTTCATTAATTATTAATTTTTGAATACCCTGAGCCCCTACCTATATGTATAACTCCTTTGTAGAAACACACCACCAATATGTATGTCAATTTACTTACAACATTTACTTTTCGTTTTAATTTCCCATTCTAAAGTCGAATAGGCAATGACCTTTTGATCTACCAAAACTCCGCAATATCGCACAAGTGTTGTTACCTCACTTTATTTATTCGAATAGTTTGTCGATCAAGTTTTTTTCTGTAAAAGGTCCATTTAGTCCAGTCGGTTTTGAAACTGGCTTTTTGAAAACATAAACAAATTTTGAACTCTTTATAGCTCCATTGGCCGATGCTCTGTTTGAAGTTCCTTTTTTGCTGAAATAAGATTCAACTTCGTTTGCGTTTTTCATAGATTCCGCTTCGAAGGTTTTCCAGAACTTAATTTCTAAAGTGTTTATTCTATGTTCGGCTTTTCTTCTTTCCGTACTGTTTGTAATTCCAACATACCATCCATTGAATCGTGGATTATTTGAACCCATTGATTTTTTGATATGTAAGGTAATTTGTGATTTAATTGATGTTGTTGTCATTTATTTTGAGTGTTTAATCTTGCATAACTTGGTGGAAACTTCTCTTTACCATAAATCCACAAAAAATTGTCAATTTCTCTTAGACTATGATTTTGCAAATCAAAGTGTTTTATAAATTCGTCTAAAATTCTTTTAAATTTCCTAAAGTCTTTTAAATCGGTTCGTTTAAAATCAGAGAACTTGAATTTTCTTTTAAAAGCGATAAGTATTTTTTCAACGAAGCTATCATAAATCGCATAGATATCTTGATTGTGCTTACTACAATATTTTGTTGCAAATGAGTATAGATTCAGTTCGGTGTTTGTTTTCTTTCTTCTAATGCCATGTCCCGTTGCTATTTGGCTCACAACGTCAAGGTTTCCAACTCTCAGCATTCTGTCAATATCTAATTTTTGGATATGTTCGGCCATTTTGAAAGTTGCGAAAATGTTTGTGCTATACAAATCATTAATCACACTAATTTTTAGAAGAATATACTCAACCTCATTGTTATTGGGAAATACAGAGAAAAGTTTGTTAATCGCATCATCTGTGCATTTATACCCCAAATCATTATTGAATAGTTTAATATATTTATCAATCAATTCAGTTGACGGTTTTTTGATATGTTCTAAAGTTTCTCTCAAATCTGTTGTAACAGCCATATGTATGAAAATTAGTATTTTAAAAGATGCTAACTTTTCGGATTTAACACGAGTTAAATTTTTATATTTTGTTTTTAATTTTTCTTCTTTTAAAAGCCATATTTTTAAATTTGGCGACTTAGCATATAAACATAGGTCTTTTGACAAGCCTAAACCGCTCTATGTTTTCTTACACCTTGTTAGCACATGTATTTATCCACTTTGCATTTCAATCAATTGTTTAATTTCATCCGCTCCATTCAAGCCTGGTTTTATCTTTTTCGCATTGTCAATATCATTAATCATTTCGCCAAAAATATAAGTTGGATTCGGTTGTTTTTTAATTAGGGTAATCGCCTCAATGTATGTTTCCATTGCCTCACTTTCCTTGTCAGTCATCAGTTGTGCTAACCCTTTATTTGCGAACACCCAACCTAATTTATACTCTGCGTTTGCCTTGTCGCAATATTCAATACACTTTTCATAATCGCCGTTCTCGAAATTAGTCCAACCTAAACCACCATATAATTCAGCTTTTTGTTGAGTATCAGATTTAGTAATTAGCTTTTTTGTTTCTGTAATGGCAACAATTTCTACATTAAGATTAATTCCGTTTAATGAACTTGGATTTATTATACCCAAATACCAACTTCCGCTTTTTATATCATCTACTTTAACAACAGCTTGTTTTGTATTTTCTGCCATACCTTCTGGATAATGCTTGTAACCATTTTTATTGATAAATAGCTGTAAATTTGTTCGGTCGAGAAGATAAAAGTCTACTGTTGCAACTCCTTGAGGTATGTTTATCCCCGAAAGCGAACTTGAAGTAATTCCACTTGGATCAGCAACCATTCCAGTCAATTGTACAGCTAAATTCAAATTTGATGTTCCACTTTGTCCTTTTGTTGTGGTAAAACTATAATACCATTGCACAGTATTTTTCGGCAAATCAAACTTGATGTAAGTCCTTGATTTTCCTCCAAATTGAGCACGAGTTCCACTATTTAGATAAATATCTCGGCTATCAACCAATTTCTGTGTTTCTCTAACAATTTCATAATTTTGGGTAAATCCAAATTGAATAAAAACCAGAAGTGTAAATGTTAAGATATAGTTTTTTTTCATGTGTGTGCTAACTGCTCCATATATGAAAAGTAGCACTAAAAATAAGCGATAACTTTTCGGATTTATCACGAGCCGAATTTTTGTTTTTATGTTTAATTTTCTTTTCTAAATATAACCAAATAAAAAATTTAGCGTACTTTGTAAATATGTAAAAACCTCTCGGAAATCCTGTAATATCTATGTTTTATACACGTTGTTGGCACCAGTTAATTTAAAAACAATTCCCATAAATTTCTTTCTTCGGAAGCCTTAATTTCTTCCGTTGATGTTCCTTGTCTATGATAGAATTTACCCTCAAATTTAATAGGGTCTTTTTCAGTTTGAATTTTCAAAATCATAATGGATTTATCATTATAACTAAATAAGTCGATGTTCTTTAATATTTGGGTTTTATAGTATTCAGGTTGAATGTCAGCATTCTTAATAAACTGTTCCAACTTTGTACGATATTCATCAAGATTTTTATAGCGCTTTTTAGATTCATCATCAATACCAGTAATGTAAAATCCATTAACCTTCAAAGGTTTAGAGTTATAATATTTCTCGAATTGTGTCGACATATGTGAGGTATCAGCAACTCCTATGACAATGTATCCAACAGCGTTACGACCAAGGTTAACAAAAGAACAAAGTGTTTTAATGATTTTATGCTTTATGTCTTTATTTGTCTTGTCCATTTGGAAAATACCTTGTTTAAAATCATACGAGGTATTTTCTGTTTTTGAAGCTGCAAGTAATGTTTCTAGTTTTATGACTCCATTACTCAATATTGGGTCTGTTTCATTTCGTTTAGAAAAATGTTTATTAATAACACCACAAATAGCATTTATACATCTTTTTCTTTCTGCTCTGTGTCTAATATTGTCGACTATTGGTGATATTAACCTGTCTCCTAAACCACTTAATTCCTTATTTAAATTAGCATAATTATCAATTTTCAGTTCTTGTTTAACTAATAATTTATGGAATACTAAAAATATGGTTTGAAATGCATTATTAATATATCTACTATTTTTTTTGAAGAGTAGTTCTCTAAAATTATCATTACCAGTTGCTAAAGTGTTTCGTATTTCCACAAAAATTGCTTCAAATTGAGAACTTAAGAATTCTTTTCCACCATATTTTGCAATCAACGCGTGTGTATCAATATTTTCATAATCATCATCGCTTAAACCATAAGCTCTATCTAAGGATGTTGAGCTAATATTTATTTCATAGTCTAAAATGATGGCGATTAATAAATGAGCAATAAGTTCTTCATCTCTCGATGCTCTAAGGTTATTTTCGGTTAATATATATTGATTGTACCAAAATATGGTTCTTAAATCAATTCCTGTTTTTATTCCTTTATTATTAAGACTAATTTTTCT
Source organism: Aquimarina pacifica (assembly GCF_000520955.1). Classification (GTDB taxonomy): domain Bacteria; phylum Bacteroidota; class Bacteroidia; order Flavobacteriales; family Flavobacteriaceae; genus Aquimarina; species Aquimarina pacifica. The sequence continues at coordinate 25,506 of NZ_JACC01000037.1, forward strand.
CATATTACCCAATAATATTTTATTAGAAGGCGATACGTCTTTTCTTATGTTTTCTGCAAGTTCTCTAACCATTTCGGGAAATATTCCATAAGAACCAGCTTGTCTAAGTTCGTGACTAGAAAGTGTTTTTCCATAAGAATTAATTCTTCTGAATATTTCTTCAATTTCAGTTTCGTCATCATATTTAGATATTGAAAAAGGAAGTTGGTATGATGTTATTTCCAAACAATTTTCAATAGACATTTTTGGCTCTCTTTGCTTTAATTTGCCAGTATCTTTTAAATTCTTTGTTATAGCTAAAGTTTCCAAATTAAAAAATTTACCTTCAAGGTGTACCTCATTTTCGATAAAAGACACAACTGCATTTAAGCGCTGCATTCCATCAATAATTTCATAAACATCACTTGCCTTGTATTTTGTTAATGCAACTAAAATTAAAGGAATTGGTAAGCCTTTATAAATACTATCAATAAATTTTTCTTTTTCTTCTACAGTCCAAACTAGTTTACGTTGATATTTTCTATTAACTAAAAGTGTTTTGTTTCTGTAGTATTGATATATAGATTCAACACTTTCAGGTCTTATGTCTAATTTTTTAATTATTCCCATATTTTTGTTTTTGTCTCAGGTGTTTCTCTAATTGGTGCCAACAACAATATATAGTTACCCCTATTACTGTTAACGTTTTCAACTCAACTAAAATAATTACACTTTTTAACAATCCTTTACGGTAATCCGCAAAGAGAATTAAAACTTTATTACAAAACTTAGAAAGACAATACCTCATAAGAAATAAGTTTACTGGTAATAATTTATATCTTAAATTATTATTTACATCTACAACCATCTCCTACAATCCATTGACAGCAAGAGTCCCTAATACATACATCTTTGTTCTTGTTAGAGCAACCGCAATTTGCAGTTGTTGGGCAATTACTTGTGTTCGTTTCATAATAATTTTGTTCACATGCAATGCCATCATTATCACGATCTAAATCATTGTGACAATCGGGGTCAGCATCAAATGCGGCTTGGGCAGCTTGCTGAGAACCATAATCAGAACAATTGGTATCAATGCATGACGGATCATTAGAAATAACATCGTCAAAAGATGTACAAGAATTCTGAAAAGATACTAGTGTGATAAAAAGTATAATATTGTATTTGTTTTTCATAAGGTTTTAAGTTGATTAAGTTATGAGATAACGACAATTACACTTATTTCAATCCCAATAAGGATGAGTACCCATAACAAGCAACCTTTTCTTTTGGCAAAAGACTTCCTGTAGGATAATCCAGGAATTCCGGTTTTAAGAGAGTACCCCTTGGATCCAATAGAGCCAAATTTATTTCTGTAGCTGGTAGATATACCAGATTTACTAATATTAATGCCTAACCCTTTACTTAGTTTGATTCTTTTGTAAAATTTAAATGACATGGTTGTATTATTGTTAAGGTATACTGTTTGTATTGAATTGGGAGAAAATTGTATAAAATGAAGCCCTGTATTCTAATGATCATCATATATCTGCTAAACCAAATCGAGTCACCTAATTAAAATATTAATCTAATTGAAGTGACCCAATGGTTTAATACATAAAAGGGCAAAGACTTCAATTATGACACAATCCCCGTAGTATCTACAACTTTGGCTATTGGAGCATTTTTCTTTACAGATGCAATCCCGTTTTCGCAATTATGTTGAGTTGTATACAACTCACTTTTTCCTATAGGCTCTCCGTTACCTGCTTTTAGCACAAAATAATATTGTTCATCTTTGGATCGCTTTCGTTCATAACGAGAATCAAATTCTGCATTAATTTTCACAGAATTTATTCCGTTTTTACATGCTTGCTTTGTTGTATACATCTCACTGGTCAAAATTACTTGACCATTAGCAGCATATAGATTAAAATAGTACTGAAGATTACGACTATCTTCGATTTTAAATTTTGGATTACCCATGGTGTTTAGAATTAAATTAATAACTAAGATTTAATACAAAATTCGGATATATCATACTACAGCACAATGGGTAAAATTCTGGATATTTACTCCACAATATTGGGGATTTTTAAACGAATCTTTCTATACAATTTTTTATCTCTATGCTAGGGTAAAATGATTTGTCAAAAAACAAAAAAGTCAACAAAAAAATTGTTGACAAAAGTTCGGGGAGCCAATGATTTTCTGAATGATCTTTTTTGTTTTTTGATGATATAGACCAAAAACTTTTTTAGATCAATCCCCACATCTTATATGTTAAAAACCTAAGAAGAAAATATCTAATTTATATATAAATTAAACGATAATCAGAATCAACAACAACTGTATTTCTGGGAGACAGATATGCTTTATTTTGAGCATCTATTATGCCCAAAAAAGTTTTATCAATATCTATAAATAGTTTCTTTAAGGTTTTTATATCTGTAGGTTGATCGATATTAAATCTGGACAGAGAAGTACTTTTTAAGTGAGTTTCCTGATGGTCAAAAAGAGCATAAAACAAAGATGATATATGAGGAGTTTTGATACAATTACTAATAATTCTAGCATCAATCAATTCCTTATAAATAATTTCATCACCGTTAATTTTGTCTTTAATAATTTCTGCATTCTCTGAATCATTAATTTCTGCAATAGTATGAACTTGAGGTGCCATTTTTTCGATTTGGAATATAGTCATTACTGTTCTTAAATCTGTATCGCGAGTAGTATCTGTAGGTTTGGCTTCTGCAAAAACAATAACTTGTTGTGCCTTTTTTACATTCACTTTTTCTAGGTTTTGACTTGCCGTATAATCAGCATTCATATAGATCAATCCAGAAATATCTTTTACTGCTTTGGTCGTGATTAGCACAATTTGATTGTGATTTTGTTTGTTTTGCAATAAGTCATCAATAACATTTTGTGAAGACTTGGTATATCCACAAATGATCGTATGATTAATCAGATTAAGTTTTTGAATTTTTCCTGAGGTAATAATATCCATAATAAGTTTAATTTTATTTGAAATGATTGAAACAAAAAAGCCAAATACGGCAATATTAAAAAGTAAGAGTATGCCAGAGAGTAGTTTGCCAAATACTGTTGTTGGGGTATCATCTAGTAGTTCTACTGTCTTTAATGCATAGACTAAACTATCGGTATAGGAAGCAAAAGTTATATTTCCTGTGGTATGTTCTGATAGGTATAACCCTAATGCTGTAAGTAATAATAAGCCAGTGGTAACACCAAAAAAGACATAAAAAACACGATTCTCTTCTCGCATTCCTCGCAGAATGATCAGTAATTTATGAATATCTCTTATGGTACTAAATGCTTTAAAAACTCGAATGACACGTATAACCCTTAAATACTTGAACGTTCTAATCACTTTAAAATATTGGATTTCTGGAATTATAGCCAGAAAATCAATGATAGAAGACCACCGGCACATCCATTTTAGTTTTTGGTGCAAAGCGAACCATAATCCACTTGTTTTGCACTCGTAGCGAAAATCACTACACAAATAAAATCTGGCCAAATATTCTAGTACAAAAATAACAACGATACTATTATCCAAAATATCAAGCCAGTTTGGCAAGGGGTCTAGGATATTGTCTAAAAACAATAATAGTAATGATATCAAAACAATACCGACTAGAAAAAGCTCAAATAGATATTTTTTTGGATTGTCATCATCAGATAACCAATAGGATAAAAAAGCTTTCATAACGGTACGATATTATTGTTAGTGATTATCTAGGCGTTGTGTATAAAATCGTATATCACTTTTTCTAGATGAACTGGAGTATCAGAGCTTTTTATTTTGAATTTTTGAATCCCCATTTCTCTAAACCATTGTTCCCAATAATATTTGATAATATCCTCAGCATGCGGGTTTGTAGTGTTATGCTTATCGATACCTAATATGAGGACTTCTAGGTTTTGTAAAGTGGATTGACCCTCCCAAAGGATGCCCATATTGTTTTTTTCTACCTCATCTTTCCAGTTTGGTCTATTAAGAATGGGGGCTTTAAGTAATTTCTGATTAATACGAGTGGTTCTATTTCCTTTTCTATAATTCACATCTTTGTGAAATAGGTATCCGTCAGTAAGAATAATCAATATATTTCTATGATGTTTTTCTATGCAATAATCGTAGACTTTATCTTTAAAAAAACGCCAGATATCAGCACCTTTCTGCGTTTCTGGGTTTTGCTGCGCACTTTTATATGCTATCGGTGGTAATCTTGTATACTTCTCTGAAATAGTTTTAATCGAATCTATTGTCATTCTGGTAACAGAAACTTTTAATTGTGAAGCAACTTTATTAGCTATTTCCGGTGAGGGATTAGGTTCAAAAAATAGTTGGAGATGATCATTGAGTAGTATCGTTTTCTTACTCAATACGTGATGTTCAAAAATTTGTGCTATTGTTTGAATATGCGCAAGGTCATTTTGAATTTGATAAGGTTTGTTTATCCTATCCGATACATCTAATAGAATACTAATATTCAAACTATCATTGCTTTTTGTAAGCGAGAAATGCTGCGATTCGTAATGCAATTCGGTGTTTTGAATTGTTGCAGAAGTCAAAACATCGGTTTTACAAGATGTAAACAGGATAAAGTATAAAAGAGTATTAAAAATTAAAGGCTTCATAAGTATAGAATTATAATGTTTTTGTAAAAACTTTGTTTTGATAATCGTCAGATTCTAAATCCAAACCCTTAATATGAGCTTGATAAGTAGTTTGACAATCGAGTAATAGTTTTGTTTTTTCATCCTGCCCTAACGGTAACTCTGCGGCAATATATTTTTGCCATCCTTTGAGATAAGAAGAAGAAAACATTTTATAGTTTTGAATAGGAAGAATAAATCCTTCTATAATAGCTTGTAGCTCTTTGACACGAATATCAAATTCTGATTTTTCCTTCTCATGATCTTCTAGCTGAATTTTGATAGCCGCTACTTCTTTCTTTTTCTGCTTAATTTTTTCCTTAAGGTTTTTCCTAAAAAATTGTAATATATCTCGTTTTGAATTTTCGATCATCACCATATCAAAAACAAGTCCCCAAACCAAATAGGATACAAAACCAGCAAAGATGATCAGCCAAAATGTAGGATCTTGTATGGCGTGCATAATTGTGAACTCTGGTGATAAAGGTGTTTTATTAAAATCGTATTCTTTTTTATCAATAAGGTAGGCCAGAATAGCATCAAAGGAAAAAGTAAGAACCAATAATCCAATAACTTTGATATAGCTCAGTGTTCTTTTTTGACTCCAGAACATATGGATCAAGTAACCAAGCGAAAAGAAAACAAATGGAATCAAAAAAACGAATCCCGCTTCGAGTGGACCATCATCCATAGCTTTACTTAATGCATTTGCCTCAAAAACACTGTTAAAAAGACTAATCTGCGGATCAAAAACTTTAAAAAAAGCAGAATAAGAAGTGGATATATAGAAAATAAAAATATAAAAGCTTAACGGAATTAAAAAAAACATCCCAATCCATAATTTGATATTGGATTGCGAATTGGTTTCTTCCCAAATCATTGATTTGTCTATCGTACTTATTCCTTTTTGATGTAACTCTTGGAGTTCTAATTGGGTATTTTCTATTTTCTTTTGCGTTGCATGAATTGCTTCATCCTTTTGCGTAATTTTCTCTTTTAGTGTTTCTTGTTCCGTTTGATAAGGTTGTTTTAACTTATCTTGTTCATAACCATCATTTTTCACATGAGTGAAATATTTTTCATAAAGTGCTTCTAGAGAAGATTTTAGGTTTTGTATTCTGCCTTCACAACTTTTAGAATCTGTATAGGCTAACGTAAGCTGATTCTCTTTTTCTATGGTAATAGTGTCTGTTCTATTTTCTGAAGGGATTATTTCTCGTTCACTAGGAAAGAGTTTATTGAATATTTTCATAAATATTGTTTTACGGTTAGACGTTTGAAGTATTTTTATAGATAAAAAGATTAGTATATTTTATCCCTGTCGTAGACTTTGGTGGTAATCTTGGAATCTAATGTTTCCTTTTTGCCCTTTTTTGGAAAAAAATCAATCAAAAAAAGTAATGCTACCAGTAAATCAATCCAGATCCAATCTAATTTTTGATACATGTATACGGGAAAAAAAGGGTTGAATAGTATTCCTATGATTAAAAATACTGCCAGCCATAGATATTCTTTTTGTGAACTATATGTAATGCTTGCCAGAATTGCACCTAGTGTAACCATAATTCTGAGCAGAGTATAGTACTCTATCGGTAATGGAAACACCCCAATAAAAAGCATACAAACACATAATAATGAACTGTATTTTAGTATCATGATGTCTTTTTTTCTGAAGTGTGGTCTGATAGGTTATTAGCAATAGCAAGATTTATATTTTTCAAGGAACTTTCTATTTGCCTATTCCATTTAAGGAGTGTAACTTTTTTTTCGATGCTAAATTCTTTTTCTAGTCGTTCTCGTAATTGAATAAATCTTTCCTTTTTATTGATAAACATTCCTTCAATAGTAGGAAAGACACCTTTTACATCATCTGGCCTAAATGGAGGAATATAGAGTGGTATTTGATCCTGCGTAAGAATCCAGGTAGCCCCCATTTCACACAGTCCCATTTTGCTCCCAAAAAAGTTTTGAGACAATATAAACAATACCAAAGTGTTACCTTGTAGTTCCTGCTTTAATCGGCTTAAATAATCAGAACCCAAAGGGTTTCCATATCCTTCATAGGAACTACAAAATATATGCTCACTCTTGATTCCAATAGTCTCTAGAATTAAGATTACTTCTTGAACATATACCAAATCTTTATTAGAATGGCTAATAAAGATTTTTTTTGGTGATGCTACAACTGGTTCTGGTGGCATAATTGATACTCCAACTTTTTCGGTACGTTGTATATTTTGCAAGGTTGCCATGTTCTGTTTGTTCAGTATCTTGGTGATCAAGGAACGTTTGATCAATGTATCTTCAGGTACCTTGATACGATAGCGGTTTAGTTTTTCTCTAATCTCGTTTGGCTCATATTTGGCAAAGAGGTATAACGAGATTTCTTGTGCCAGTGGTTGTGTAGTCATAAAATTTGTTTTTAGTTTCATTTTTAAAGGTACCGGGATACTAGCCGTTTCAATATATTCCAATACGTGCCTAACATTTTTTAACTTCTTTCGCGCAATACCATCTTCAATCCTGTTTTTGTGATAATTGAGAATTAAGTATTCAGAGATAATAAATGCCAGAATACCAATAGTGATTAATGATTTTATTCCTAATTCCATATTGATATTAAAACCTAAGTCTTTTAATGCACTGGTTATAGCAGGAGCTCCAGTATATCCATTGGTAGATTTTATAGAATAATACAATGTTTGCGAAACACCTATTCCTGCGACAATACTTATCAATTGATATCTATATTGGATAATTTTCATGAATTCGATTTTTTTTAAAAGGTTAATAGGGAGATATCCTTATTTTTCAAATTCGTTTTTTGGAGACTAAATCCCAATAAAACATACCAAGTGCAGTAAGTTTACACATTTTACTATCTCGTGCTGCGTCGTACATAAAAGATGTACCCACGGGGCGCAGCAACCCATTGATGTGAAATACTCTGAGATCTGCCATAATCCCCTCATAAACTTCATCTCTGGGTTTAAGACTAGCTTCAAACAAAGGATTTAGTCCTAGTGGCTGATCCCTTTCCTCAAAGTACGTGGGTAATTTTCTTAGGATTGCTAAAGGGACTTTGGGACGGCTGTAGCGCAGTGGTGTCATTTGATCAATATGACTTTTGAAAATGGGGCGTTGCTCCCATGAGTTTAATAATTGTTCTGTATAATAATAGACCCCAGCAACGGTAATATTACCCTGAAGATCAGCTGCTCCTCCTTTAAGCGCTTCGTAAAGTATCGTGGTAAACAAACCAGATCCAGAGCGCTCCATGGCATACTGTGTATCTCTACTAGCAGTCAATATAGAAACCCCCTCCCGAAGTACTGCCTTACGATTTCCAAACTCCTTATAATTACCCATATGTCCGCTATGACATGCATCCAGAATAATGATAGCCTCTTTGGTTTTAGAAGCATTGGCAATAGTTATTATCTCTTGAAGGGACACCCCCTCATTGAATGAAGTTGCATCTTGAGTTACCAAATAACTCCCAACTGCATTGCTGGCTCCATGCCCAGAAAAATAAAGTATCGCAATTTCTGCCTCGTGACTAAATAATTCAAAAATGGTCTTTTTTAACTTTCCTGTGGTAATAGGGGATGCTCCGTCTTCTTTGCTTATTAGCAGTTTACAATCAAAGTTGGGAGATTGATCAACATGGGTTGCTAGAACTTCTTGCATTTTTTTTGCATCATTGATACAACCTTTTAGCGGAGCGCTACGATAATGATTAATGCCTACGATTAATGCTCTTCTCATTGGTACGAATTTTAATTGTTTTTAGGAACTAAAAAAGAGAATGAATTCTCTCATTTCTATGATAAAACCAACCTCAGTTCCTTTGGATTAAAGTTTTGTTTATAAACACATTAACTAATACTATTCACAAAGTTGAGGAGATATAATTGTTTATAAAACCTTAGTATTGTGGGGATTTTATCCTCAAAATTGGGGAGATTTGTTTTTGGCAACAGTTATTCGATTAATTATAGAGGGATTGTTATAATGTCGGCACATAGTTCTGTTCAGAAATTATACATTTTCATTTCAATAAAAATTTATGACATATCTTATTGAATAAATCTTATTTATTAATCTAATGTAATAGGTTGGTTGCTTAACAAAATGGCATTAATTATCAGCTAGGTTGATTGTATGATTAGTCAAGAAATAAGGATTATCATCTACGTTTAGAGTAACTAAGTTATATGATTCATATATGAGGAAAGTCTTCTAACTTCATGTAATTACGTTTTCTATTTTATAACGTGTGTATAGCTAGCAAAACGAAAACTACTTATTGATCAAGTAATTTATATTCTGATTGACCTTTTTTTTTAATAAAGTTGGAAAACTTTCTAGAGCTAACATCATTTTCAAGATTATACATATCCGTTTTTGATCGCAAACTTCATAAGCCCTTTTGTTGCATTTTCTACCCCGGTCTTTTCAATCAAATTGCGTTTGTGGGTTTCTACAGTACTGTTTGCAATACAAAGTTGATCTGCGATTTGTGGAGTTGTTTTCCCCTCTGCGATTAATCGAAGTACTTCTAGCTCTCTTTTGGTTATAGGAATTTCTTGATATTGCATGTTTTGCCTTTTTCGTACTCCTGCTCTTAGGGTTTTATTGGCTTCATCTCCAAAATATTCTTTATCATTTGTTAATGCCTCTAGCGCAGCATCAAGTTCTTCTGCTCCTCGGTTTTTGAGAATATAGCCATCTGCATCAATCTCTATAGCTTGTCTTACAAATTCTGGGGTGTCATACATCGTGAGAATAAGTACTTTGATTGTAGGGTATTTTTCTTTGACGATTCTAGTAAGTTCAACACCATCCATTATTGGCATTTTGATATCAAGAATAATAATATCTACAGGTTTAGAGACTAAAACTTTTAGTGCGTCTTGTCCATGCAAAGCTTCTCCGGCAATATGTACCTGTGGGTTTCCTTTGAGCAAAGCTCGTATGCCATCAATTACAATTTGATGATCATCAACTATCAATACATGAATATTTTTAGAGAGTGTCATAGTGTTTCGTTTCTCGATTAATCGGGATATACATTGTAACTGTGGTACCATTACCTTTACCAGAGTCGAAGTCCAAATTTCCTTTCATATTCTCAATCCTGGAGCGAATTCCTTTGATACCCATCCCCGAAAAATTTTGGATATAATCGGGGTCAAAGCCAATCCCATCATCAATTACAGTAATGGCAATCGAATCTTCTTTTTTAAGCAGCTGAATACTAATTTCTTCTGCTCTGGCGTGTTTAAGAATATTACCGATAAGTTCCTGCAGGATTCTGTAGATATTGATTTCGATCTCATTGTTTACCCGATGATCAAAACCAAAACTAATAAGTTCTATTTTTAGTTGAGAGGCATTCTCTACATTGGTTGTTAGTTCTTGCAATGCTGGGATAAGCCCAAATTTGGTTAGTACTCCCGATACCATATCATGCGAAATTTCTCGAACTGCTACGCATGCCTCGTCTAATAGTTGATTTGCTTTTTCATATTGGGATTTCGAATCTGTTTTGAGTTTTTCGAGATCTTCTTCTACAGATTTATAATGAATTTTTACTACAGAAAGCATACTACCCAGTCGGTCATGTAAATCCTGAGCAATACGTTTTCTTTCCTTTTCTTGTCCATTGATCATCGCATGAATCGATTTGAGCTCCTGATTTTTTAGCAATTCCTCAATTTTGGACTGGTTAATCTTTTCGTTTTGTAGAACAATTTCATTTCTTTTTTTGAGACGATAAGTTCGGAAAAACATAAAAAATAATATTGATAATAAGATACAACCAGATATTAAACCTATAATAATTAAATTTTTTTGTTCACTTTTGTTTTTAATCAGTTGATTTTGATACTCTAATGTTTTTCTTTTTTCTCTAGAAATTTCTAGATCTACAATAGAAAGTGTTTGTATATCCATGCTATCTCTTAATACGATATGGGATTCGTTATACAAAGAAGCTTCTTTATAGTTCCCCAGTTGTTCATAAACTTCTGCTATACTTATGAGAATTTTCAATCGCATCTGGTTGTCCTTAAATTGGCGAGATAAAGCAAGAGCTTTTTGATGATATGCTAATGCTTTTTGGGATTGGTCCATTTTTCTAAAAAGATTCCCTAGATTAAAATAAGGACGGAGAAGTTTTTCTTGTTCATTGCTTTTTAAAGCCGCGTTGATACTTTTGTCAAAAAGGTTTTTGGCTGTTTCAAAATTTCCTTGTTCTGAGTATACCAATCCTAAGCTATTATAAACATTGTATTTTCCTTTTAGATTTAATTTTTCGTGTAAGACTCTACTTTTTTCATAATATACCCGGGCAGAATCTATTTGTTGTAGATATTGATAAGCAAATCCTATGTCTAAAAAAACCGAAGAAAGTTTTACAACATCTTTTTTTTGATGACATAATTTTTTACTCTTCTCTAGCATCATTAAAGCATTTTGATACATCCCTAATTGGTTATAAAAATTCCCCAAATTATAATAGGAATTAAGAAGTTGATGTATATCACCAAGGTTTTCACGCACATCAATACTTTTATGATAATAGTTTATGGCTTGTCTGGCCATATCCATAGTTTCATATAGGCTTGCCATATTGTTATATACTCTAGCTAGTTTCTCCTGATTTCCATTTGTTTTATGGATGTCTAAAGCCTCTTGATAGTACTGTAGTGCTTTCTCATAATCTCCTTTTTTCTTGTACAATTTACCTAATTGGTTTTTAGCTCTTGCTATACCAGAGATATTTTCTGACAGTTGTTCTAATTGGAGTGCTTTCTTAAGCTTAACCTCAGTCTCTTTGTATTTTTTATTATTTAATAGTAAAGTTCCTTGTCGGATATAGCTCGTTGCTAACTCTAAGGTATCTTGTATAAAATCCGCTATTTTTTCTGCTTTTTGTGCATACACCATAGCCAAAGAATCATTTACTTTCCTGTATTGCCAAGATAATTCATTTAAGTTGTTGGCCAATACCGCACCATTTTGCCCAGATAAAATAGAATTTATACTATCAACTTGATAAGGAGACTGACCAAGCGCAATAGCACTATAGAATATATAACAAATCAACAGTAAATAAATTGATTTTTTTTTCATTTCAGAGTTAGGATTAAAGACATAAGAAAGATTGGGGTAGAAGGCTTTCTTTAACCACCAAAGATAAAGAAAGCCTTTTGCGTTTAACAAAGGTATTCCCCTACTCTTTATATGGTTTTTCATCTTCATCTTTATCGTCATCTGAACCACTTGGGGTTCCTTGTCCATCTGGTTTTGGTGTGTCTTTGTCTGTATCTGTCATAGATTTGTTTTGCATTAGTAACTCATTTAATTCATCGGTTACCGGGAATTGATTTTGGTTTTTCATAATATACTGTTTTTGAAAATTAATAATAGTACAAATGTCTATGAAATAAGCCTTTATAACAATCCTAAGAAATCAGTGTATTGCATCCACAATTCTATGGATATTTTATGGAGAGGCTATCAAAAAATGGATGTACTGATATAAAAACGTAGCTCTAAAAGGAGCATCGGGATACATATATAATGTACTATAATATATACTAGTACAGCTAAAGTTATTCCTTTTGTATGAAAAGTTAAAGAAGTAGAGTTAAGTTAATAATCAACCCATCATTTATATCAGAGCATTTTACTATTTCTTCAATTATAGATTCTTCGTATTCTTTTTCCGAATCAGAATCGATTCCTTCTTTTAGGTTATAATCAATCAAACTTTTTATATAAAGTTCAAAATCTGTATTAGTTCCCAAAATTTAATAGCTATAGCTTTTTATTCCATTATTATATGATAGAATTGTATAAAATATGGGGTAATCGAGATTGTTATTTCAATACCTATACAGTAAAGAAAACTGGTATACTCTAAAGCAACATCATAATTTATTTTGTTTGTGCACATTTCTTTGTATTTTTCGAAAACAAAGGCTATCCGATGAAACATTTTATTTTTACAATCACTTTTTCTTTTCTTACCATGGTATCCTGTGCACAAGAAAAAATTAATGATATTGCGATCGAAGAAGATCCTAAAAACTATACCACAGAAGTAGTAGTTCCTGACTTACAAATCCCATGGGGAATGACCTGGTTACCAGACGGAAGTATGCTTATTACCGAAAAAAGTGGAACGTTGATCCATTTTAAAAACGGAAATAAAACAACCATTGGTAACACCCCCGAGGTATACAATCGGTATCAAGGAGGATTGTTAGATATCGAAGTGCATCCAAACTACAAAGAGAACGGCTGGTTATACATTACCTATTCCTCTCAAGAAGGTGAAGAAAAAGGAGGCAACACAGCCTTAATTAGAGCAAAACTAAAGGGTAATGCACTTACCCAAATAGAGGAACTGTATAAGGGCGTACCTAATTCAACACGTGGTCATCATTTTGGATCGCGAATAGAGTTTGATAATGAGGGATACCTTTATTTTTCGATTGGTGATCGAGGAGATAGAGATGTGAACCCGCAGAACATAAATAAAGATGGTGGTAAAATATACCGTCTTAATGATGATGGTAGTATTCCCGACGATAATCCTTTTGTATCAAAAAATGGAGCAAAAAAAGGAATTTTTTCTTATGGCCATCGCAATCCGCAAGGAATGGCAATACACCCTGACGGAACCATTTGGGTGCATGAACACGGACCAAAAGGTGGTGATGAGATTAATGCCATCAAAAAAGGAGCAAATTATGGCTGGCCAGTCATAACCTATGGTATAAATTACAGTGGAACATCCATTACCGATATCACCCACAAAAAAGGAATGCAACAACCCGTATATTATTGGGTCCCTTCTATTGCACCTAGCGGAATGGATTTTGTAACCAGTGATCTTTACCCAGATTGGAAAAATGATCTATTGGTAGGCTCTCTAAAATTTCAATACCTTGAATTATTAGAATTGACCGATAACCAAGTAACCCGAAGACAAAAGATAGTAGATGGCATGGGACGTGTGCGTAATGTAAGGCAAGGGCCAGATGGCTTCATATATGTAGCTATAGAAAATATTGGAATTGTAAAAATAATCCCAAAAACCAAATGAGAACACCCTCTAGAAAAATTGTACTCCCTGTAGCATTACTTCTTATCGTTACGATTACTGTACTGGCACAGCATAAAAAATCAAAACAGCGCTATACAATTTGTACGATCAAGAAACCTCAGGAAACGACATTATCAAAAAGTATCTCAAGAGGAGCTGAACTCTATACCGATTTCTGTATGCAATGCCATATGACCAACGGAAAAGGAACTCCAAAAGTATTTCCGCCATTGGCAGGGTCTGATTGGCTGACCAACAAAAAAGAAGAAACTATACACGCTATCAAATTCGGGATTAAAGGCCCCATAAAAGTAAACGGAGAAACCTACAACAATACAATGACTCCCTTAGGTCTCGAAGACGAAGAGATTGCAGATATCATGAATTATATTATGAACTCTTGGGGAAATACACAAAAAAAGATGGTTACTACAGAAGAAGTAGCGGCTATAAAAAAAACGAATAAGTAGTACACCAACCTTTTCTCCTAAAGAATAATACATGACAAAACCAAATACCGACAAAAACGCATGGGCGTGGGTACCTACCCTGTATTTTACAGAAGGGTTGCCCTACGTAATTATTATCACCCTTTCTGTTATTATGTACAAAAAATTAGGTGTTAGTAACGCTGATATTGGGCTGTATACAAGTTGGCTATATTTACCTTGGGTAATAAAACCTTTGTGGAGCCCCATAGTCGATATCAAAGGAACAAAACGCAAATGGTTCTTGTACATGCAACTTCTTATTGGGATTGTGTTTTTGGGAGTGGGCTTTTCTATTCCTACCAACAATTTTTTTATAGTAAGTCTAGCCTGTTTCTGGATTGCTGCCTTTGCCTCTGCTACAAATGATATTGCCTCTGATGGACATTACTTAATTGCGCTGTCAGAAAAGAAACAGTCCTTTTTCTTAGGAGTTCGAAGTACATTTTATCGCTTGGCAATGATTACTGGGCAAGGACTAATTGTTGTACTTGCAGGTTTTCTAGAAACATACTATGGAGACAACCAAAAGGCTTGGTCACTAACAATGATATGTACAGCTTTATTAATGATTACGCTGACTGCGATCAACTTGCTTGTAACACCAAAAGTAGAAGAACGGACACATACCCCATCAAAATCTATTCGTTTTTTTGAAGTATTTGCTACCTTTTTTCAGAAAAAACAAATAGGTCTGATAATCGCCTTTATTTTACTCTATCGTCTAGGCGAATCCCAATTGGTAAAAATGGCTGCTCCCTTTTTACTGGATACTCCAGAAACCGGAGGGCTAGCATTATCTACAACTCAAGTAGGTACAATTTATGGTACTTTTGGAGTTATTGCGTTAACCATAGGAGGCATTTTGGGAGGAATTGCTATTTCTGTTCAGGGATTAAAAAAATGGATGCTCCCAATGATTCTGGCACTCAACCTTCCTAATCTATTCTATATCTTGCTCGCTTTCTGGCAACCTACCTCTATTACGTTTGCTACGATCGTTGTAATTATTGAACAATTTGGGTATGGGTTTGGATTTGCGGCTTTTCTAATGTTTCTAATTTATGTGGCCGAAGGAATATCTAAAACATCTCATTATGCAATAGCTACTGGATTCATGGCCTTAGGGATGATGTTACCAGGTATGATCAGCGGTTTTATTCAAGAGGAGATAGGATATACTGGTTTTTTTATCTGGGTAGCAATTGCCGCAATTCCCGCTATTATTCTTAGTAGATATCTGCAATATCCTGATGATTATGGCAAAAAAGATAAAAGTAAAGAAGAATGATGGGACAAAATTCTCATAGCAATACCATGAATCTATTAGATCTTTCTAAAACCGAAAAAATAGGTCAGTTTTTCTCTCCGGCAGCATTTATTAACGACAGTGATACCGAAATAAAAAAACTAGAATTACTTATAAAAAATCATTCAATTGGTGGACTTACATTTTTTCATAGTCGAGCAAGTACAGCTACAAATTTTGAGGGAAAGAAAAAAATAGAACATAATAAGCATAGCGCAAAACGATTATCAGAACTCATACGACATTATCAAGATATCGCACCGACCCCATTGCTGATAAGTATTGATGCAGAATGGGGACTTGCCATGCGGGTAGAAAACACTCCTCAATACCCATACCCCATAACATTAGGTGCAGTACCCGAAACCGAATCGCAACTCATTTTTGAAGTCGGAAAACAAACCGGGAACGACCTCGCAACTATAGGGATCCATCTCAATTTGGCTCCAGTTGCAGATATAAATACAAACCCTAATAATCCTGTAATCGGATACCGCTCTTTTGGCGAAGATAAAGAGCATATTACCCAGAAATCTTTGACATATTACAAAGGGTTAAAAGCTTCTGGTATTCTAGGGTGTTTTAAACATTTTCCGGGTCACGGAGATACCGAAGTAGATTCTCACTTAGGGCTTCCTGTACTAACCAAGTCTAAACAAGAATTATTAGATCAGGAATTATACCCCTTTAGAAAAGCAATAGTAGAAGGCATCGATAGTATTCTAATAGGACATTTGGCAGTACCCGCATTAACTAAAGGAAAACATATATCTGCCACATTATCAAGAGAAGTTATCAAAGATCTACTGAGAAATGAACTAGGTTTTGATGGTGTTGTAATTTCTGATGCATTAAATATGCATAGTGTCTCTAAACTGTATCCCAAAAAAGGAGAACTAGAATGGCGAGCTTTTGATGCCGGTAATGATATATTATGCTTTGCAGAACATGTAGAAGAAGGAATAGCCATGATCGAAAAAAACGCGACCGATCATCAAATTGAAGAAAGCTTACTGAGAATCCAACATCTAAAACAAAATATAGTAACGAATACACAACCATCGACAACCCCGACGTATACCTTTGACAAGACCACATCCCTTAACCAAAATATTGCTAAAGGTGCACTGACTCATTACAAATTAAACTTAGAAGGTTTTAAAAAATTTATGAGAGAACCTTTTGAAGCCATAATGATTGGAAATGCTGAAACCTGCATATTTCTAGAGGAAATTAAAAAAAACAAACAATTTCTGACGATCCCCTATGATCAAAGTGCCTCATCAATACCTCATACCAATAACGTGCTAATAGCCTTATTTCCGCCAGAAATAAAACCTATTAATCAATTTGGTATTACCTCATCAATAAAAAACATACTTTCTGAAATAGGTAAAACCAAAAATGTATTGCTTTATGTATTTGGTAATCCTTATTCTATAAGGGTTTTTGAAACAAAGAACATTGATAATATAGTTTTGGGGTATCAAGATTTTGAAACATTTCAAAATGTTGCAGCACAACATTTTTTAGGACAACACCAAGCAGTCGGGATGACTCCGGTACATCTTTCAACACAAATATAAATATGAATACAACAAAGCATCAATATCATGTAATCGGCCTAATGTCAGGAACTTCTCTTGACGGGTTAGATATTGCTTATTGCAGATTCATAAACGATAAAGATGCCTGGTCCTTTGAGATTATTAAAGCCACAAGCATTGAATACTCAATAGCATATCAAAATGAACTTAAAAATGCTATCCACCTTGATTCGGTAACCTTATTAAAGTTACACAATACATACGGAAGCTGGTTGGGGGATCAAGTAAAAAAATTCATCCAAAACAATGCAATCACCACCTTAGATTTTATTGCAAGTCACGGGCACACTGTTTTTCATCAACCAAACATAGGCGTTACACTGCAGATCGGATCAGGGCAACATTTGGCCAATGCATGTGATCATAAAGTAATTTGTGATTTTAGAACCAATGACGTAGCCTTGGGTGGTCAAGGTGCACCTCTTGTGCCAATAGGAGATCAGCAACTTTTTGGACACTACGACTTTTGCCTTAATTTAGGAGGTATTAGTAACATCTCTTTCGACAATCAAAATAGAAGAATAGCTTACGATATTTCTCCCGCTAATATGCTATTGAATTACATATGCTCTAAAATAGGTAAAACATATGATGATCAAGGAAAGATTGCAAAAACCGGAACTCTCAACAAAACCTTGCTTAGCACACTAGATAATTTACCCTATTACAGAATGCCATTTCCTAAGTCTTTGGGATACGAATGGTTTTCTGACACAATACTGCCGATCATAAATACATCTCAAGATACTGCAGAAAACCTTTTGCATACCGCTGTACATCATATTGCTAATCAAATTACAAATACAATCAAGCAAACAAGAAAAACAAATACTTCTTTACTAATTACTGGTGGTGGAGCAAAAAATGATTTTCTAATAGAGGTACTTCAACAAAAATTAATTGGTACCTCAACCGTAGTTATTCCGTCAATAGAACATATCGATTTTAAAGAAGCACTAATTTTCGCTTTTATGGGAGTATGTAGAGATCGTAATGAAATAAATTGTTTACGATCCGTAACAGGAGCAAAAAAAGACTCTTCATCAGGAGTTATATATATGCCACAAAATAAGGAAACTACCATTGCATAATGAAGGTAGCACTTTACAAATAAAAAAGACTGCCCTTGCGAGCAGTCCTTTTTTCTTTTTCATTAAAATATATTCAGGGGGCAACCGGTATTTTGTTAATTACTGTAATTAGAGTGTTATTTCTTTTATAAATACTCTGTCATTGGTGCTAAAATGAACATCGTATGCTCCTTTTGGCAAATCAGCAAGATTGTAAGTTCTTTTGAAAATCGGTTCTCCTACTTCTACTTTCTCGTCAAAAATCAAAGCTCCATTATTATCATAAATTGATACAATTAATGGACTTTTTTCTACTCTTGTCATTGCAACTTTAAGAGTTTCTCCCTTAAGAAGTAATGCAGGCTTAAAAATAGTTACTGTCGAATTGTCTATTAACGAAACACCATGATTGTTTTTAACTACCGGAGTAATTTTTACATCATACTCTGTTTCTGATTCAATAAAGTATATTCCATCTTTGATACTCTTAAAATCAAAAAATCTTCTATACGAAGGCATTGCCTTTAGTGTTACATCAAACAATGTAATTCCAGAATAATCTTTAAGAGCCAACTTTTGACCTTTCAGAGTATTCGACAATGTAACATTAATGGTAGAAGAGTTCTCAATTTTCACAGATAAAACATCTGATGCTCTCGTAACGGTGCTTAATAATATAGCGCATATTATTAAACTAAGTTTCATTACTCTTTTCATAACTTTTAAATTTTTAAATTCTTTTAGGTTTTAATGTTTTTGATGGTACAAATGTAGCGTAGAAATAATTACAGAAATACAACAGAATTTACACATATATATGCTATATTAACCCCATAAAACTATTTAAACATCTTGTTAAATTAATTTAACACATTATTCTATTTAGTTTGACAATAAATTAACAATAATAATAGAAGATTAGTAGTAAAATTACCTTTGTAATACCATATTCTATGAAAAGCACAAAACCATCTTTAGAAAAAATTATACCCGAGTTTGGTAGTTCTATGAATTATCAAACATTTTCAAAAGAAAATAGAAATAAAGCGCCTGTATGGCACTATCATCCGGAGTTAGAAATTGTGTATGTAAATGGGGGAACCGGAAAAATACAAATAGGAAGTCATATGTCTTATTATAGAAAAGGAGCTCTAATGCTCATTGGTTCTAACCTTCCGCATTGTGGATTTACTGATGGTATGACCGGAAACAGTCGTGAAACAGTAATACAAATGATGCCAGATTTCTTAGGCCCTGATTTTTTTGATATTCCTGAAATGAATACTATCGGTACACTTATAAACCGAGCAAAAAAAGGAATTACTTTTCATAGAGATACAAAAAGAAGAATAGGAGCCCAAATAGAGTCTTTGGAGAATAAAGACCCTTTTGAAAAATTAATTGGTATTCTAGAAGTGCTAAAAGAAATGGAAAAAACAAAAGATTATACCATTCTAAATGCCGAAGGTTTCGTTATGGAAACCGAATTGCAGGATAATAATAGGATTAATTTAATTTTTAACTTTGTACAACAAGAATTTACACGCCCAATTCCTCTTCAGGAAATAGCTGATAGGGTTAGTATGACAGTTCCCGGGTTTTGTAGATACTTTAAAAAAATAACAGGTAAAACTTTTACACAATTCGTAAACGAATATAGATTGGTACACGCGGCAAAATTACTTCATGAAAAACAAACCAGTATTACGGATATATGTTATGAAAGTGGTTTTAGTAATTTTTCTCATTTTAATAAGTTATTTAAACAATTTGCTGGTAGAACTCCTAGTAAATATAGAAATGAGTTGAATTATATTGTTTCGTAACTATATCCTGATACATTTTAGTAAGTAAAGAACATGCATATAACAGATATCCCAAAGAACTTCTATTCTAGTTACATATATTCTAATACAAAAAAGCTTCAATTTCTTGAAGCTTTTAGCATTATCAGTCTAGTCTTGGGGGTCAATCTGTTTATATAATTGCTTTAAATTATTCACTAGACTCTTTTAATCGATCAAGAAGTGCATCATACTCTTCTTGATTAAGATATGGAGAATTAGCATAGCTGGGTTGACTTCCTCTTGTGCTTTGAACACCATTCACATAGTTTACACTACTCACAGTGGTAATCCAATTTCCGCCACTTGAACCTTGGGTCATATCATTATTATTCATAGTTATAATAGTACTCCCAGACACATAACTTCCTGTGGTTTTATACATTTGTTCTCCCGAATAAGGAGATATTGCAGGGTACCCTATTGCGGTCCAAGTTCTATTCTGCGGAGGAAGATTTAATATTGTGGGCATCGTACCTATACTTGTCATAGGTGAGTCGGTGCGGATCATTGCGTAATCATACGCAAAATTAGTATTATCTTTCCACTCATCGAATATAGCAACCTTAGACCACCCCCAGCTAACCTGAACACCTGTATATTCTGGATATCCAGGAAAATAAAGAAAATTATCTGACCACTCTCCTTCATCATAAATGTTGTGCGCTGCAGTCAAAAGAACTTCTAGAAATACAGATCCTGCCGAACCTACATAATTCTCTCCCTTCCATGTAAAATATAATTTACCATTACATCTGTTAGGATAATTTTGTGGATATTCTACAGGTACTGCTATAGGTACATCTATTGCCTTATAAATATCATTGTCAGTAATAGATGTATTAGCTTCTATGATAGTTGTGATTTTTGAAGTATCAAAATCTGGTTCTTTAAAATCATCTGGCAAGGTTGGAGATGGTTTTGGTATTGCCTTTTCTCGTCTCTCTTTTGTCCAATATTCTTCTATTTCGTTTTTGCCTGATTTTTTTTTGTTCGTATAAAAAGATGTCTTAATCATGTTTTCTTTAATTTTAAAATATTATAATATAAATTCTAAAGGAACACCCGCAATTGAACATATCAATTGATTAGTATTTTAAACCCGATTTATGAATTTGACAAGAGATTAGAAAGGTTGATTAACTCTAAAAAATCAGTCAGAAATATCAATTTAAATACATAAATCGGGTTACTCACAGATGTTTATTGCTGTCAATAAATATTATGAAACTGTTGTTAACAGCTTCGTTAAATCTGTTCCAGAGTCAGTTACAGTAACAGGTCTTCCGCCTGGAGCATTATCAATACCAAAAGTACTAGGAAGTAATTGTAAATCATATTGAGTACTTGAAGCGTTAAAATCAAATGTACAACCCGGGGCGGTAGTATTCCCTACCACTGATCCTGAAACCAAATCATCTTGTGCGGCAAATAATAATACTGTCTCATTAGGTTCCATACTAATAGATCCTTGAGGTGTTGCTGTAAAAGCACAAAAAGGTGCAAATTCGCCGTTTACCTTTGAGGCCAACCCTACGGTTATATTATCAGTACCTGCTGGTCTGTTATTAAGTAGTGTAATAATACCATCTGGCGCACCATCAGGTATCGTTGACCAACTACCATCTGCATTAAAGGTTACTGCGGTTCCTAAAGGAACTTCTGGTGATAATGCCTGCATTTGGATGGTTGTGTAGGCTCCTATAGTCGCTTTATTATAAACATACACTTTGTAAAGTGGTTCATAATCAATCTCTACGTTTCCAAACATTTCGATGAATGGTTCTGCAAACCATACAGGTACACCTTCTGTCACTTGAGCTGGTCCCGATGCTCCTTTATATCCTAATAACTTATAATTATTTGCTTGTAAATAATCTAGAATATCTATTTGTTCTTGCGAAGTAAGGTCAAAATCTATTTTAAATATAGTTGCCATAATAAATTGTTTTAATTATTAATTTGTTCCTACTCTATTTTAGTTGGCTTTTCAGATTCCCCCAATGCTTATGTTTTTTATAAGACTTTTTTAATTTAGAATTCGGCCAAATCCCTATATCACTCACAATCTTGTCTTAGATATCAAGTAAAACACTAGTACAGATCCCTAATAAATAAGCTTGTGAAATAATTATATACCAAAGGTGCTATGTTATCTAGAGAGAAAGAAAAAAAATGAGTGAACGAACTAATTTACTGAGTGAATGTTTTATATTGCTGAGTAAGGTGTTTACCCGTATTGGTTTTTAATAAACTTTCAATATTTATTAAAAACCACCGTATAATTGACAGCTATACCGTTTTAAAAAAGAAAAACAACTGTCACGTCTTGTTATAAAAACATATATCTAAGGACAAATATGTTTCATGATAAATAGAAATACCTAGTCATTTTATTATGTTAAGAATAGCAAAACACTACCTACTTTTTAATTGAAAAAATTGTACTTTTATCATGTACACCCTCCCCTAACAGACTAATCAAATATTAATCAAAAACATTATGCGAATTAAATTCCAATTACAAACTTTGGGAATGCCTGATATTGAGAGTTTTATTAGCGTTAATTTAGAAGACATTAAAAATGCTGTACAATCTTCTTATTTAGGTTTGGGCACACCTTACAGCCCCATAGTCATTGATGATTTTGTAAATTTCATGGATAATAAACTACCTGTTCTCCTTAGTAAAACCCAAATTAAAATAGAATTAGAATTAGACAAATCTGAAAACAACGATAAAAATTTTAATCCTAATCTAATTTGTCTAAAGGCTATAAATGTTGGTAGAAAATTTAATGACAGGAAAATCATAGAAATTGATTTTTGGCAGGAGGTTTTTAATTTTGAGATCGGTAACCTATATGCTGCCCCGGATAGCACCTTGTATATTTCTCCTACAAAAAAAAATGAAACCATTATGGCTACCAATAATAAGCTTCCCAATCTTTATGTAGCCTATAGTATTTTATTTTCTATGAAAATTAGAATTAATGAAGACCATGGGTATAGTGATCGTACGTACTATTTCACCATTGATCCTTTATTACACATTAGTTCTAATCAGCTTACATAAAAAGAATAATACCCTATGAATTTTTTAGTAAACAAATTATTGTTTCTATCTTTTTTAGTATGCCACTCCCTCGCTTTTTCTCAATACACAAAAAAGATAGACAGTCTTCTTAAACGAAGTGAAAGTAAAGAGTTATCTACTGTAGAACAAATACAAACCTTTAAAAATATTGCTCTTTATCATCATGATTTGTATATAGCTCTTAAGTATGCAAAAAAATCAATGCAATTGGCTAAAGAAATAAAAAAACCAATTCTACAAGCTGAGGCACTAGAGGAAATTAGTAACCTAGAACACAAACTAGGAAATAACAAACAATCATTTAGCGCTTCGCTACAAGCATTACAAATTTACGAATCACTGAATGCCATAGATAAAATAGGAGCCACATATTCGCAGTTAGCCAATAATTCTCTTAGTTATAAAGATTATAAAAAAGGAATTACATACCTTAAAAAGTCTAAAAATGTCTATAGCAAAAACATTTATAGTACGCATCATATAAGTGTCGTTCATAATCTGGCAGAAGCCTATCGTTTATTCGGAAAACTAGATAGTGCAGCGTATTGGTTTACAGAAACATTAAGACTTAATAAAGTACTAAAAAATGATTTTATAGAAGGATATACACAAGGTAATATAGGGATGGTGTATTCTACTCAAAACGAGTTAACTTCTGCTAAAGAAAAATTAACCAAAAGCATCGAAATTCTTACACCACTAAATGATTTGTACGCAACTTCTGTATATATAGCAGAACTAGGTGAAGTGCACAGAAAAGAAAAAAAATGGGATGAGGCTGAAACAAAGTTTTTAGAAGCACTCACCATCGCTAATCGTGAAGGGTTAAAAGAGCAAATAAGAGACTTCAGTGCTTTGCTCTCTAAGTTTTATGAATCACAGCAAAAGTATAAACAAGCATTAAAGTATAATAAAATATATCAAGTATACCAGGACAGTCTTCTAAACAAAGAAAACATTCAAGAAATAGAACAGTTAAAAACGAACTACGAAATTGAAAAGCGAGAATCAGAAATTGGATTATTAAACTCTATGAATAAGAAACAAAAAATATGGGTTATCATTTTGTTTATCGTCACCTCTATTGTTTTAGTATTTGCATATCTCTTAACAAAAGCAAATAAGAAAATAAGAAAAGTAAATAGAACTTTATCCAAGCAAAAATCTATAATTACTAAGCGAGAACAAGAAAAGGCATTACTTCTCAAAGAACTCAATCACAGAATAAAAAACAATCTACAGATGATTTCAAGTCTGCTCAATCTACAAAGTCGCGAACTATCTGGGCATTCTAAAGAAGCTCTTCTTTCTGGTAGGCACAGAGTTGATGCACTATCTCTAGTACATAGAAAACTTTATCAAGAAGATCACAACACCCGGATTATTCTAAAAGACTATATAGAAGAATTAGTTTTAGGACTTTTTCACGGATATGGTGCTACATTTAACCCTATCCTAAAAATTGAAAAAATAAGCGTAAATATCGATATGGCAATTCCTATTGCGTTAATAATAAATGAACTTACGATCAACTCTCTAAAATATGCTTACAAAAATATTGAACACCCCGTTCTTCAATTAACAATACAGCAAAAAAAAGACCTTCTAGATGTACAGATAATCGATAATGGAATAGGGTTTGAAAAAGGCAACACCCAAAAAGACTCTTTTGGCATTAAACTTATTTTCTCATTAATAGAGCAACTTGAAGGTACTATAAAAAAAGTAAAAAGCAATTGTGGCACACATTGGGAAATGAATATGAAAATCGTTTAATTGAGGCTAAATCATGACAAATCAAAAAGAAAAAATAAACGTTTTTATCGTTGAAGATGAAATACTAATAGCAAAGGATATTGCAAATAGACTTACCGATATCAATTACGAAGTTATAGGAGTTGCTCCTTCTGCAATAAAGGCATTACAAGGGATCACAACGAACCCCAATATAGACATCATTTTAATAGATATTGTACTTAACGGAGAGCTTGATGGTATTGAACTTGCCCAAATAATTAATAAAAAATACCAAATCCCATTTATTTTTCTGACATCCCATGCAAACACTCAATTTATAGAACGTGCAAAAGTCACTAATCCTTACGGTTATATTTTAAAACCCTTTAATGATCGCCAGGTAAGTATTGCAATGCAATTGGCTTTGTCTAATTTCAAAAACAAAAATCAAAAGAAAAATTTATACCCTAGTACAGAGGCAAAAAAAGTACTACAAACAGGACACCCCATTGAGGATAGTCTTTTTCTCAAAAAAAATCACCATTTTGAGAGAGTACCTCTAAAAGAAATTCAGTTTCTAAAAGCAGATGATAATTATTGTATTGTGCATACAAAATCAGAACAATTTATGTACGCTATGGTATTAAAAAAGATAGAAGCTCATCTTCCTGTTCATCAGTTTTTAAGAGTACATAGAAGCTATGTGGTAAATATTGAATTAATTCGCGGTTTTGAAGGAAATATGCTTTTTATAGGAGATAGAAAAATCCCTGTTAGTAAAACATATAAAAGTAAAGTGTTTGACTTATTTCATTCTATTTAACATCAGCACCTTTATGTATGAAGTCAAAGCACTCATAAAATAAAAGTTAAATAATATCCAAAGTTCCTTTACCTTCTCTAATCAATACTGGCTCTCCATTGGTTGTAAGATCAATAACTGTAGAAGGTATATTATCTCCATAGCCCCCATCTATAACAATATCTACTAGGTGGTCCCATTTTTCTAGAATCAATTCTGGGTCCGTTGTGTATTCTATCACCTCATCTTCATCATGAATTGATGTAGATACAATCGGATTCCCCAATTCTTCTACAATAGCTGTGCAGATACTATTGTCAGGAACTCTGATCCCTACGGTTTTCCTTTTTTTAAAAACAGTTGGCAAATTATTATTTCCGGGAAGAATAAAAGTATAAGGTCCTGGTAGTGTTCTTTTAAGTAATTTGAAGGTCGCATTATCTATTTGTTTTACATAATCAGAAAGGTTACTTAAATCCTTGCAGATAAAAGAGAAGTTAGCCTTAGCTAGCTTTACCCCTTTAATCTGGGCAATTCTTTCTAAAGACCTGTTATTGGTGATATCACATCCCAATCCGTATACTGTATCTGTAGGATAGATAATTAATCCACCGTTACGGAGACAATCTACCACCCTTCTTACTTCTCGTGGATTCGGATTTTCATCGTATAATTTTATAAATTCTGCCATGATATCCTCATTTAGTGATAGCTATTACTTTTAGTGTACCCTCTCTTATGTAAATTAATTATATTCTTACCATAAATGGTACCGTTTCTATATATTCTAATCACTTAACTTCAGAATAAAAATCCTACCAAATACTCCTACCCTATTATTTTCAATTTTGCAAAACGAAGAAGCAATTTTTTGATCCCTCCTATTTCAAAGTTAATCTCTGCTTTCTTATCCTGCCCTACTCCTTCGATCTGTAGAACCTTTCCTTTACCAAATCTCATATGCTCTACTATAGTACCCGGAATTAAGTCATTATCAAACAAATTTGCACCTGTAGCTTTTGCAGCACTTCCGGTACTTGCGGGTCGCAACTTTCTTAATTTTCGTAATTGCTCTTCGGTAGGTTTATGAGCCAATGGTGGCGATCCAGTTATTGGTTTCTTAAGTCGTAATTTACTCTTATCAACCTCTCCAAAAATATCAGAATCAACCAATGGTTTATAACGATAGGTATCTACTGGTGTTATATATTCTAAGTATTTATCATCAATCTCTTCTATAAACCTACTAGGTTCTGCATCGACCAATTTCCCCCATCGATATCGAGATTGTGTGTAGGTCAAATACGCTTGTTTCTCTGCTCGTGTAAGTGCTACATAAAATAGACGACGCTCTTCTTCTAATTCACTTCTCGTATTCATACTCATCCCTGAAGGAAAAAGATCTTCTTCCATTCCTACTATATATACGTACGGAAACTCTAATCCCTTAGCCAAATGAATGGTCATTAAGGCTACTCTATCATCATCACCTGTATCTTGATCTAGGTCTGTTGCCAATGCTACATCTTCAAGAAATTCTACCAGAGATCCCTTTGCATCTGCTATTTCTTTCTGCCCCTCTACGAAGTCTCTTATTCCGTTAAGTAACTCTTCTATATTTTCTATCCGAGCAATCCCTTCTGGTGTACCATCTTTTTTTAATTCCTGAAGTAACCCTGTTTTTTTTGCTACCAATTCTGAAAGCACAAAAGCATCAGAACTTTGATTGGCCACCTGAAAACTTTTAATCATCATTACAAAGTTTTCTAATCGTGTCTTGGTCCCACTATTAATCTTTAGATTAATTCTATCTAAGTTTTGAATTAC
The DNA here is from genome assembly GCF_000520955.1 of Aquimarina pacifica. Classification (GTDB taxonomy): domain Bacteria; phylum Bacteroidota; class Bacteroidia; order Flavobacteriales; family Flavobacteriaceae; genus Aquimarina; species Aquimarina pacifica. Next base: position 53,073 of record NZ_JACC01000037.1, read on the forward strand.
TTCAAAAATAGATCGATCATAATGATTTGCCGCAACTACCAATTTATCTACAGTTGTTGCACCAATACCTCTTGCGGGATAATTAATTACTCTTTTGAGTGCTTCTTCATCTTTAGGATTTATAATCAATCGCAAATATGCTAGTACATCTTTAATTTCTTTTCTCTGATAAAAAGACAATCCACCATAAATTCTGTACTTTATATCTCTTTTTCGTAGAGCATCTTCTATTGCTCTTGATTGCGCATTTGTTCTATACAATATTGCGAACTCACCATTAGTAAGTTGATATTGCATTTGATTTTCAAAAATTGAACTTGCCACATATCTACCTTCATCTCCATCTGTCAACAATCTATTTACCAAAATCTTTGGTCCGTCATCATTTGCGGTCCAAACCACTTTGTCTAGTTTGGTTTTATTTTTATCTATAATAGAGTTTGCGGCTTCTACAATATTTTTTGTAGATCTATAATTTTGTTCTAATCGATATTGCTGAACATTGTCATAGTCTTTCTGGAAATTGAGAATATTATTAATATTTGCTCCTCTAAAAGCATAAATACTTTGCGCATCATCCCCTACAACACAAATATTTTGAAACTTATCAGAAAGTGCACGAACAATAAGATATTGAGAATGGTTTGTATCCTGATACTCATCAACCAATATGTATCTAAATCGATTTTGATATTTCGCAAGAACCTCGGGAAAACGATTAAGTAATTCATTTGTTTTTAATAACAAATCGTCAAAATCCATTGCTCCAGCTTTAAAACATCGGTCAACATAGTGCTGATAAATCTCTCCTAATCTAGGCCTTTTTGCCATAGCATCTGCTTCGACTAGTTCTGCATTCTGAAAATAAGCCTTTACAGTAATAAGACTATTCTTATAAGAAGAAATACGAGAATATACCTGTTTATATTTATAGATATCCTTGTCAAGCCCCATTTCTTTAATTATTGAAGCAATTAATCGCTGGGAGTCTTGAGTATCATATATTGTAAAATTAGAAGGATATCCTAGCTTGTCTGCCTCGAATCTTAAAATCTTAGCAAAAATAGAATGAAATGTACCCATCCACAGATTCTTTGCTTCACTTGCCCCAACAATACCTGCGATTCGTTTTTTCATTTCACGAGCAGCTTTGTTGGTAAACGTCAAAGACAATATATTAAAAGCATCAACTCCCTGATTCATTAAATAAGCAATACGAAAGGTCAGCACCCTTGTTTTTCCAGAACCTGCACCAGCAATCACAATCATCGGACCATCCTTTTGCAAAACGGGAGCGCGTTGTGCATCATTTAACCCTGCTAAATATTCTTCCAAATCTTCATTCTTTTATACGTTCGAAATTTAAGCAAAGAAAGACGCTTTAGGAAATGATTGTCTATATACTTTTAAACCAATTATTAACTATTTCTTTTATAGAAACATACTACCATTCTTCTCTATAACATTGCGCAAAAAACCAAAAAAAACAGAATAATAATTACCCTAACAAACTAGCTTACAAAAACTGTAAAACGAGTAATTAGCATATTAACAAAATTCCTACATCTTCAATTTATTATGTTAAAAAATAGATTAAATACATAATTACACGTTAAAAAACACTATATTAGCAATTATACAGAGAAAAACCTGTTTCCCCAAAAATAAATAAACTTGACATTATGGCCCCAGAAAAGAATGTGCAGATCATCCAAAAAGAACAAATTAAATTTCTTAAGTTCCCCAAAAAAGACGTGCTTGATAAAAAAAAGGATCAAATAGATCGGTTCTTAGAACTACAAAGAGCTCTGTCTCTTGGTAATTTAGAACATCAAAAAGTAAGAATAATTTTTGTAGATGATAGCGGCTTTAAAAAAGTTGAAACTACTATTTGGGGAATAACCGACAAAGAAGTTATACTAAAGCAATCTACTATTATACCCTTAGAAAGAATTATAAGTATTTTTTAGTTTGCAACTATAATATTGTCTTAGTATTTATACTATGCATATGTTGATTTTTAATTTTGTAATTGGCGTGTTCTACCTTCAGAATACGCCTTTTTCTTTAGTCCCTATCTAAGTGTAAAAGATTGAATCAAAATCATCTTTAATACTACTTTTCTAAACAACAGGATCAAATTATATACTCAAAATAGATCTACCTTATATCCCTATGTAGACCTAAAAGAAACTATTTCATACCTTGATTTCGTATTAGAAATGGTATTATCTCCCTTTTTTTACATAATTTTATTTATCATTATTCGAAACGAAAGAAATATCTTTGATTAGGTACTGAATTTAGTTTCTAAAAATAATAGCCTTACTATATGAAATCACATATCATTTTATCTGTATTATTGCTTACTTTTTGCACTATTTATTCTCAAAAAATTGATCCAGAAATTAAATCTTCATCCGAAAAAATAGAAACCAAAGTAATTGAGTGGAGAAGAGACTTTCATCAAAACCCAGAACTTTCTAATCGAGAATTTGAAACTGCAAAAAAAATTGCTAAACACCTCAAAGAATTGGGGTTAGAAGTTACTGAAAACGTTGCAAAAACAGGAGTTGTTGCCATTCTTAAAGGAAACAAAGAAGGAAAGACAGTTGCACTTAGAGCAGATATAGATGCGTTACCTGTAACAGAGAGAACTGACATCCCCTTTAAGTCGGTTGTTAAAACAACATTCCTTGACACAGAGGTTGGTGTAAGCCATGCTTGTGGTCATGATACCCATATTTCAATATTAATGGGTGTTGCCGAAATTCTTACTAAGCATAAAGATAAAATTAATGGAACTGTCAAGTTTATTTTTCAACCTGCAGAAGAAGGCCCTCCTCCAGGAGAAGAAGGCGGAGCAAAATTAATGATCAAAGAAGGGGTGCTAAAAAATCCAGATGTCGATGCTATTTTTGGTTTGCATATCAATTCAGGAACCGAAGTAGGTAAAATTCGTTATAAACCAGGCGGAACCATGGCAGCGGTAGAACGTTTTGTTATCAATGTCAAAGGAAAGCAAACTCATGGATCGGCTCCATGGTCAGGAGTAGATCCTATTCTTATTTCTGCAAAGATTATAGATGGGTTACAAACTATTATCAGTAGAGAAGCTCCCTTGGTAAATGAAGCTGCAGTAATTACTGTTGGCAAAATAACAAGTGGAGTACGTTTCAATATTATTCCTGAAAGTGCAGAAATGATCGGTACGGTTCGAACCTTAGATCCCGAAATGAAATCCTTGGTGATAAAACGAATGCGAGAAATGGTTCCTGCCATAGCCGAAGCTTATGGTGGTACAGCAACAATAGAATTTCAAAACAATACTTCAATCACATATAATGATCCGGATTTGGTACAAAAAATGTTACCTACCATTCAGGGCATTGCAGGAAAAGACAATGTAATTTTATCAAAAGCAACCACAGGAGGAGAAGATTTTTCATATTTCCAAGAAGTGGTTCCTGGGTTCTATTTCTTTCTAGGAGGAAAATCACCAGAAGCAATGACGACTACTTCGCACCATACTCCAGAATTCTATATAGACGAAAGTGGCTTGCTTTTAGGAGTAAAAGTAATGTCCCAACTAGCTATTGATTATCTGAATGCCCAATAACATATAATAACCATGAATACTATTTTTGATTTTCTCGGTGCTATATCTTGGTGGATGTGGGTACTTATTATTTTACTTGCCATAGCTATACGAGATGTTTTTTTTAACAATAAACATACAATTAGTCATAACTTTCCTATCGTTGGTCATCTTAGATATATGTTCGAAAGTATTGGTCCCGAAATACGTCAATATTTTGTAGCAAATAACAGAGAAGAATTACCTTTTAATAGAATTGAAAGAGGCTGGGTCTATGCTTCTTCAAAAAATGAAAATAATTATGAAGGATTTGGGACGGATTGTGATATTTACTTGCATCAGCATATTTTTATTAAAAATTGCCTCATTCCATTCAAACTAAAGTCTGAACATCCTAATAAGAAAGACAAAAATTTTCTTCCTTGTGCAAAAGTCATGGGACTTTATAATAAACGTCAAAAACCATATCGCCCAGGTTCTATAATCAATGTATCTGCAATGAGTTTTGGTTCGCTATCTGCAAGAGCCATAGAATCATTAAATGTCGGGATCCAGAAATCAAATGCATATCATAATACCGGAGAAGGAGGACTATCTCCTTATCACAGTAACGGTGGTGATGTTATTTTTCATTTTGGTACTGGTTATTTTGGTGTGCGAGACGAAAATGGTGACTTTTCTATGACAAAATTAAAAGAACTAGTTGCCCAAAATCCTTTTGTTAAAGCCATAGAAATTAAACTGTCGCAAGGAGCAAAACCAGGTAAGGGAGGTGTATTACCGGGAGCAAAGATTACTCCAGAAATTGCAAAAATAAGAGGTGTCGAAATCGGTAAAGATGTACTTTCTCCATCTACGCACACAGCTTTTAGCACTGTTCCTGAACTTTTAAAATTTATAGAAGATATTGCCAACGAAACCGGATTACCCGTAGGTATCAAAGCGGCTATTGGGAAAACAGAACAGTGGGAGCTACTAGCAGAACTCATGGTAAAAACGAACAAAGGACCAGATTTTATTACTATTGATGGTGGCGAAGGTGGCACAGGAGCTGCACCTCCGAGTTTTGCAGATCATGTATCACTGCCATGGATATATGGGTTTGCCAAAATCTATAAAATTTTTCAGAAGCATACACTTACAGAAAGAGTTGTTTTTATAGGAAGTGGAAAGCTTGGTTTTCCTGCAAAGGCTGCAATGGCATTTGCAATGGGAATAGATTGTATTAATGTCGCAAGAGAAGCCATGATGAGTATTGGTTGTATACAAGCTCAGATATGCCATACAAATAGATGCCCTAGTGGTATAGCTACGCAAAGTAAATGGTTACAGAAAGGGATCGATGTACCCTTAAAATCGGATCGCTTAGCACAATATTTTAAAACATTTAGAAAAGAACTTATAGAAATCACCCACGCTGCAGGCCATGAGCACCCTTGCCAGTTTACTATGCAAGACATTGACCTTAATGTAGATGATGGTGAATTAACCAAAACGTTAGAATCTTCATTTGGATATACTAAAACCAATGTTGAGTATACATGCACAGAAGATTTAAAAGAATGTATGTATCTTGGTGGCTCCTATAAGAAAAAGCCCAAAGAACAATACAATTAAACAATTTTATATTTAAAAATGGAATTTCAGATTATACCTTTAGTTATTTCCTTAATACCTTCTTTACTAGTAACATTATTAGCAGTTTACTTTTTTAAACTACACACTGCAAATGAAGACAAACAACGTAGATTTCTTCTACACAAAGAAAATCAAAAAGAAGTGCTACCAATCAAATTTCAAGCTTATGAGCGACTAGTACTATTCCTAGAAAGAATCTCTCCCGATAAATTACTAATTAGAGTCCAACCACTGGGAGACGATAAAAAAGGGTATGAATCGTTATTGACTCAAACAATTGATCAAGAATTCGAACATAATCTCACCCAACAGATTTATGTTTCTGATGAAAGCTGGAATACCATAAAAGCTGCAAAAAATGCAACAATTGGTATTATTAGAAAAGTTGCATCAAAAGAAGATATACAATCGGCCAATAAAATGCGGGAAGTAATTCTAACAGAACTTGTTGAAAAAGGGACTCCTAGTGAAGCTGCACTAACTTTCTTAAAAAAAGAAATCAACTATTTGATTTAGAGTAAATTTCGCCCTTCTACTGTACATATAACTGATAGAAGATTAACAACCATATTGTACTAAAAAATACCTCGCAAATTTTTATTTATGTACATGTATTGTATACCCCTTACAACATATTAGTGAAGACTAAAGAAACAACAATAAAAGTATCATAATTAAGAACAAGAACACTTTTTAGGTATACCGACTAAAACTATTTCTTACATACGATACTCGAACTACTGCGCTTTACCTTCATTAGTTTTACATTTTGGAAGGAAATTATGCATTAGAATTTTTCATTGGTAAACTAGAACGTATAATAAACACTAGTACTTTCTTAACCTAAACGACAATTACACATTGAAACTTGGAAAATGAAGGTTTTATAAACCATAGAGCATAACATGTTCTAAGTTTTATAATAATCTGACTAAAGTGTTTTTTGATAGTTTTAAGCTATAAAATTTAAGGGATTAAAGGAAAAACACACCACAATATTACTATGTATGAGCACTAATTTTGGTACTATACTGATACTAAGTATAGATCCTTGTTCTATATAAAAACTTAATTTTTACAAAATTGTCTTTTTAACGAACCTTTTAAAGCCATAAATAGTTTCCTTTTTTTTAAGATACACTAAAAAATACAAGTATTTATATCAAAAAAACACCCTAAAAGGGCCCTTAAATTGAAGGTTTCTAAAATGCGAAATCATTTTCGTTTATTATTCTATATTTTTTTAGTCAAAAAACCATTCAAAATTTGATTTTTAGTCAAAATAAAAGTCTTTTATTAACATTAATTCAAGGCATTATCTAATCGATATGTAATTGTTAATAAAATCATTATTAATGAATATTTTATGTTAAAAAATGATTATATGTGTATTATTAATATTAATATATCGTTTTTACTAAAAATAATCTAACAAAATTTAGTTTAAAAAAAAAACTGATTCTAACTTTGTACCCTCAAAACCTTAAAAGTCATGGTACAATATTTACACAATTCATTTCATCAGATTTATAGCAAAAAAGTTCTCTTTATCAGTGCTATTTTATTTATTTCGACATTCATTATTTCTGCACAGTCACCTCTTCAAGAAAGATATTTTATGGAAGTGCTACAACAGACTAAGAATTTCGAAGAAATCGTTCAAACAGTAGAAAAACATTACGAAAACAAAGACAAAGGAAAAGGGTCTGGGTACAAACAATGGAAAAGATGGGAAGAGTTTTACAGCACTCGACTTATGCCAGATGGTACAGTGCCTAATCTCGGAGCAGTCGAATGGGACGCTTACAAAAAAAGTTCTTTATTGTCTAAGAAAAACACAAAATCCGCTCAACAATCCGCAATAGCAGGAAATTGGGAAAGTATTGGTCCTGATAACCACATTCGTTATGGTCAAGGTTATAACGGAGGAATCGGTAGAATTAATTGTATCAGTGTAGATCCATCTGATTCTAATATTATTTATGTAGGTACTCCTGCAGGTGGTCTATGGAAAAGTACTACTGGAGGGAACGCATGGACCCCTTTGACAGATGATTTACCGTCATTAGGTATTTCTGGAATTGCAATTGATTATCAAAGTCCAAGTACTAATAGAACTATTTACATTCTCACAGGTGATGGTGATGGGGGGCATACACAATCAATTGGAGTATTAAAATCTATTGACAACGGAGTTACCTGGTTGTCAACGGGCTTATCTTGGGATGTAGAAGATCGTATTGTGGGGTACAAACTATTAATGCATCCTACTAATAATCAAGAAATGTTTGTAGTAACTTCATCAGGGATCTTCAAAACTACAGACGGTGCAAATTCATGGAATCAAGTAACGCAGTATCAAAGGATATATGATATTGAGTACAAACCAGGAAATCCAAACTATATATATGCTGCAGGCGCCGGATTCATCACCCGATCTACAGATGGAGGAGATAATTGGGACGAATTGGAATCAGATGTTCTACCAACTTGGGGCTCAAGGACTGCTATCGCTGTATCACCAGACGAACCTAACTATTTATATGCTATATTTAGTGGGCTTACAGGAGAAGGAACGATGAAAGGAGTATTTAGATCTACGGATAGTGGTAATTCATTTTCATTACGTTCAAATAGCCCAAATATATTGGGGTATAATCGTTATGGAAATGATAATAAATCCCAAAGTTACTATGATTTAGCAATTGCCGTATCACCTGATAATGCTGATGAAGTACAAGTCGGAGGAATCAACTGTTGGAAATCTACTAATGGTGGTTCGTCATGGACAAACTCTTCATACTGGGTAGAAACTTCTGCTGGCGCCGGGTCCTATACACATGCTGATATACATGCGCTTGAGTATTACAACGGAACGCTGTTTAGCGGATCTGATGGTGGTATTTACAAAAATGATAGTTCAACGAATGGTTGGGAAAACATCTCTTCGGGCTTAGTTATCTCTCAAATGTATAGAATCGGTTTAGACCCAACTAATCCAAATCGCTTTTTACATGGTTGCCAAGATAACGGAAGTAATAAAATAGAAAATGGAAACTACTACCATTGGTATGGAGCAGATGGATTCGAATGTATAGTCGATCCCTCTAATCCAGAAAGAATTTACGGAAGTTACCAAAATGGAGGGATCATCAGGTCAGAAAATAATGGATTAAGTATTACCAATATACAACCGAGTGAAGCTGGTTCAGGAAATTGGGATACTCCATATGTATTAGATCCTAATGACAGTGATATTATTTATGCAGGATATGCAGACCTATGGAAATCTGAAGACAGAGGTGATTCATGGACTAATATTACCGAAGGGGAAACTGGATATACAACAGCCAGACAAGTAGCCGTAGCACCATCAAACTCTGATTATTTATACGTACTAAAATCAAGTAAGTTATATTATTCTACAAACGGAGGTTCTTCTTGGGAAGAGAATGAGGACATTGGTTATACTACCAAAACATATATATCTGTGCATCCAACAGATCCAAAAAAGGTATGGATTACTGCAGGTGGATTTACCGAGGGAGAAAAAGTCTTCAAGTCTACTGATGGAGGAAAAACGTTTACTAATATATCTGGATCATTACCTAATATACCCACAAATTGTATCGTATACGAAAATGGAAGTAATAATGGAATTTATATAGGAACAGATCTAGGGATTTTCTATTTTAATGATGATCTTTCTGATTGGATACTATTCTCTAACAATTTACCAACCACGATAGTAAAAGAACTAGAAATACAATATACTTCCGGAAAATTGTTTGCTGGTACCTTCGGTAGAGGAATGTGGACATCTGACCTATACGAACCTTCTTATAAAAGTGCCGAAAATATAACTGACATCTCTTCTGGTCTTTCTTATTCTTATTACGAAGGAGAATGGCGCATATTACCCGACTTTTCTTTATTGAATCCAAATGAAGAAGGAACTGTTAACAATATCAGCCTATCACCAAAAAATAGAGATACTAACTTTGGTTTAGAATTTAATGGATATATTAATATCCCACAAGATGGTATTTATGTATTTTATCTAGAATCTGATGATGGTAGTAAATTGTATGTAGGAGATATAGAGGTTATTAATAATGATAGAACGCACGAATCACAAGAAAAACTCGGAGGTATTGGTCTTAAAAAAGGATATCACAGTATACGTGTTTCCTATTTTCAATTTGAGGATGATAGTGAATTAGGTCTGTCATATTCTGGCCCCGGAATATCCAAACAAAATATTCCTGATTCAGTATTGGTAACTGCAGGAAATGTAGATCAGCCCAGAAATTGTACTTCTAGTAGCAATGCAGAATGGATCAGTCAAACGATTACCGAGCAAAGCAGTAATTTTTCTTTGAGCTTTAAAATTACTCCGGATACCAGTAATATGGATGGAGTATTTGGATTTTCTGACACATCCGCTACCACATATTCAGAACTAGGAATAATTGTTAGATTTAATACATCGGGTAATATTGATGTACGAAACGGTTCATCATATGGTAGTACCAATACTGTAGGATATAGTCCATATACCACGTATAACTTTAGGATAGAGGTTGATTTTAACAATAATCAATACGACGTATATGTTTCTGAAGAAAATCAAAGCGAAATTCTATTAGCTGATAATTTCAATTTCAGATCAGAAAAATCAGCTTTATCAAAAATAAATAGCTGGTCTACATTTAGCAATTTTGGTTCAATATCCATTTGTGATGTTGATGAAAATGGTGGTACAAATGAACTTCCAGAAGTTTCATTAACCTCTCCTACTAACAACAGCACATATGATAATGGGGACACCATCACACTTTCTGCAAATGCAAGTGATACGGATGGTACTATCACCCAGGTTGCTTGGTATGCAAATGATCAATTACTATTTACAGATTACACAGCTCCTTATACTCAGTCTTGGAGCAATGTTGTCACAGGCACTTATGAAATTGTAGCCAGAACTGAAGATAATGACGGAGGAATTACTTGGTCCTCTCCTGTAACCATAACGGTAGAAGAAGCTGTTCCTTCATTTTGTGCCACCAGTAGTGCTAATTGGTCAGGAACCGAAATAGGTAGTACAGAACAAGGTACGTTTACCGCTACGGTCGAAGTAACTCCTAATACTAGTAACATGGATGGAGTAGTCGGATTAAGTATTAACAGACCTGACGACTATTCTGGTTTAGCTGCAATCTTAAGACTCAATAAAAATGGATTGTTTGATGTAAGAAACGGCGGTTCTTATGATTACTCTACTGCTTTAAACTATGTTGTAGGAACCACATACATAGTTCGATTTGAAATCGATGTCAACTCCAAAAAGTATGATGTATATGTTGCTGCTCCTGGAGCAAGTGAAATAAATATTGCTTCTGATTATGATTTTAGAACTGAACAATCTACTATTTCAAGCTTAAGATACTGGAGATGGACCTCTAGCATAGGAAACCTAGAAGTATGTAACCCACAGATTTTGACCGCCCCATTATCTTTGGACAAAAATCCCGCGGACATCTCAGACTATACGATCAGTAAGGATGAGATTAGAGCTACTCCGAATCCAGCTTCTGATGTAATTACTTTCTCTTTAGGTAAAATCAAAGGAACTACAAATCTAACTTTAATAAGTATCTCTGGAGTTACTGTTTTACAAGAGACCAAACAAGGTATATATGATAGTATGCAAATGAATATTGCTAACCTTGCTAATGGAGTTTATTTTGCTCATGTAAACATCAATGGCATAGTAACAACCAAAAAAGTAGTTATTCAGCATTAGGCAAAAAATAATGATTTAAAATAAAAAACGGCTGGTTTTAGAAAAACCAGCTGTTTTTTATTTTATTAAATGGCCTTAGAAATAAAATCAACTCTTTCTGATTGGTATCTAAGTCTTTTGAATCAAGGATAAAATAAAAAGGACTTTTATTCTGTACTTATATCTTTCAATTTATTTTCAACCGCTGATTTAGATTTTTTTTGCGCATATTCGAATCCCTGTTTCCACCAGTTTCTCATTAATTTTTTATTAAAAACTAATGAATTCTCAGTTAATTTGGATGGTGTATAAAACAAGTTTAAAGGTACATTCTTGTTGATTGCAGCTAATTTTCCTACCACAGTATCATGCCCCTCTACTTGATCAAACATAAAGCTGAATAAGTTAACCATTAATGAGAATGGGTTTTTCCCTAAAACCTTCTGGTATTCCATATTTTCTGATTCAAGAATAATGGCATCGACTTCTGTAGCTCCTCTTCTAATAGCTTCTCTAATAGGTACCATGCATCCAAAACCTCCATCTGCATATTCGCAACCATTTTTAGTTACCAAACTCATAAAAGGGACATAATTACATGAAATCCATATCCAATCACAAAAATCTTCATAAGAAAAATCATTAATAGATTTATATTCTGTCCTATTCTTAGTAAGGTTAGAAACTGTTACAACAACATCAGACACACGTTCTTTGATATTATTAAATTCTTCTTCAGAAAAATTCTTACGTATAGAACGACGTAAATTTTTACTTTCCCCAAAAGTTCGTCTTCTCTTAATAAATTGTACTAAAGAAGAAAAAAAGTTGACAGAAACAAATTCTCTTGTTCCCTTTTTTCTGATTATAAAAGGATTAATACTAAAAATAGTATTCTGACTAACATTGGTATAAATATTATATACCTTATCGAGATTTCCTAGAGCTAATTGTGGGATCAAAAGACTTCCTGTTGATGTCCCCAGAAAAAGGTCATACTTCCTCCCCTCTTCTTGTATTAGATATTGAGCTACGCCTCCGGCATATGCTCCTTTACTTCCTCCTCCAGAAATTACTAATGCTCGCATAAATTTTTATGGGGTTAGTTTACTTTGTAAAAAATCTTGTTGTTTTTTTGACAAACTATCCATTAAAACTACGTATTTCTTTTTATATTTTTCATTGATTATTAATTTATCAAGAATTTTTCTACACGAATTCCTAAAACGCCAATTATGATGCATTGCACCATCAACCAGATATTGCAATGATAGGTCAGAAAAAGCCTGCATACTTTCTAAATATGTAAACGCATTTTCGCGAGTACTAAAACCATATTTTGAAGACGTATACCCTGATAACTCAAGAAAGAATTTTTGATGATTTTCGGTTTCGAACCCTTCTGTATTCAATGCTAGAACTAACCATAAAATCCTTACATTTTTTGAGCTAAATCCTATAATATTTTTTGTGGTTTCTAAATACTCTTTTCTTTTTTCAGGAAAGCTAACCCATAAGTTGTAGAGAGCTGGCTCTATAGTTGCATAGGATGGGTCTTTTAATAATGATTCATATTGCTTTTGTAAGTCTTTAGGAACAGTACTGAGTGTATTTGCAATCGCTTGACGTACAAAGACGTTATTTGTCGCAAAAGCTTTGTCATAAATTACTATGTTTTCTGGTGTAGTAATTCCTTCTAATTGATAAACGACTTCTTGACCAATATAATCATTGACAGGAAAATCTAATGATTTGGTTAATGTATTCCATTTTCCAGCCAAAGGTTGGGTACGTTCCTGAGCGAGTGTCAGATATGATTTTATAAAATTAGAAGTTGTCAAGAGATTCAATGCTTTTTGAGAAGGAAATTTTACATTCTCTAACCATATCTTCCTAAAATCACTTAAATCAGTACCACTGACCTTAGTTGCTATTTCAATAAAATCATTAGTATCTACATTCTCGAACTTAAATGTTTCAAGATAATTATGAACCGTAATTTTAAAACTAGTGTCCCCTATCAAATTGCGTAATGCATGAAGCGCCCATGCACCTCTTTGATAAAAAGTAAGAGAACTTGCATCTGCATCTAGTAATGATGTTGCTTGAGAGCTCTTAGACAATTCTGTAAGCTGCTCTGCACTTTCGTATAATTTAAACAAAAAATAATCTTCACCAAAAATTTCCTTTTCTGCCAGTAATGCATAATACGTTGCAAAACCTTCCTGAAGCCAATGATGCGTTCCCTCTTTGGCAGTTACTAGGTTCCCAAACCACTGATGCGCCAATTCATGGGCATTCACATTAATATAATTTTGATCAATAAACGCAGTCTCATCGACCATAAAAGCATCTGAGAAAATGGTGGTTCCGGTATTTTCCATACCTGCATATAAAAAATCCTTAACGGGGATTTGCTTATAATTTTGCCATGGATATGCAAATCCTATTTCCTTTTCTAAAAAATCAAATATGTCCTTACTATGTTTATAAGTAGATTCATATTTATCAACATTATCAGGATGATAATACATCTCTAAAGGAATATTACTCGCTGAAGTTTCTACCTTCTTATCGTATTTACCTATAGCAAAAGCAACCAAATAACTTGACATAGGATGTCGCATATCATATTTCCAACGTTGTATAGAATCATTGATTACTTCATTTTTTACTAGTTTACCATTAGCTATAACCTCATATCCTTTTTTAAAATCAATAGTTATATCAAATTCGACTTTTTCATTCATGTCATCAAAACTAGGTAACCAATTAGAAGTATATTTCCCTTGTCCTTGTGTCCAAATCTGATCCTCATCATTATGGTCTTTTACAAAATATAATGCCTTTTTTGGAATCGCGCTAAACTCTATTTTTATAATATATTCTTGATCGACTTCAAAATCCGAAGAAATTAGGATTGCCTTATTATCATACTTAAAATCTACATTTTTAGTATTTAATAATACAGAAGCAATAGACATATTTTGAGCATCAACTTTTATTCTAGAAGTTGGTTTTACTATTCTAAAACTGTATTGCACCGCTCCTTTAATCTTTTTATCATTAGGAAGCATCGTCACATGGGATTCTCCAACTAAAAAATCAACATAAGGTTGTTCCTTATTTTGCTCTATATTTATAACTGATGTCATATCCTGACCATATCCAGACCATAAAAAAAGGACAACCAAAAAAAAATGATAAAATTTCATAAACTATATAAATCAAATATTCTACAAAATAACGAAATTAGAATGGCTCTGTGACAGAGTTAAACCTAGTTTTATCCATCAGAACATATTTTGATATACAAAACTATTTTCTAATAAGTATTATCTTCGTTTTCTATATTGCATTGTCACAAGAACAGTCACCACGCAATTGATATTAGGCTATAATAAAAAAAAAGATTTTGAACTCCAATATTTTACAAACTCCTATTGATTATCTAAAGGGCGTAGGTCCTTCTAGAGCTTCTCTATTGCGGTCTGAGTTAGGAATTCATACATATCAAGATTTACTTAATTTTTTCCCAAATCGATATCTTGATAAAACCAAATATTATAAAATTAATGAGTTACAACGCAACTCTGCCGAAGTTCAGATAATAGGTAAAATAGTAAATATTAAAACGGTAGAGCAAAAAAAAGGAAAACGATTAGTTGCCAAATTTATTGATGAAACTGGAGAAATCGAATTAGTATGGTTTAGAGGTCATAAATGGATTCGAGAAAACTTAAAAATTAATACTCCTTACGTAATTTTTGGGAAAACCAAATATTACAATGGATTTAATATGCCACATCCTGAAATGGAACTTCTTGATGAGCATAACAAAAGTCTTAGAGCGGCTATGCAGCCCATATATCCTTCTACCGAAAAACTATCTAACAAAGGCATTACCAATCGTGTTGTATCAAAAATGATACAACAACTATTTTCTGAAACCAAAATTCGTTTTTATGACACACTACCGAATGAAATCCTCGAAGAATTAAAATTAATTTCTAAAAGTGAAGCTGTATTTAATATTCATTTCCCTAAAAGTCAAGAATTGCTTTCAAAAGCACAATATCGTCTCAAGTTTGAAGAATTATTTTATATACAGTTACAACTCATTATCAAAAAACTAATCCGAAAGCAAAAAATCAAAGGATATCCCTTTAGTGAAGTAGGTAACTATTTTAATGATTTCTATAAAAACCATCTCCCTTTTGACTTGACGAATGCACAAAAACGGGTCATTAAAGAAATTCGCAATGATATGGGAGGCAGCGCTCAGATGAATAGACTTTTACAAGGTGATGTTGGTTCTGGAAAAACCATTGTAGGTCTAATGGCTATGTTATTAGCAATAGACAATGGTTTTCAGGCATGTTTAATGGCGCCAACAGCTATTTTAGCGAATCAACACTATACAGGTATTAAAGAACTCACCCAAAATCTAGATATCAATATCAAATTACTAATGGGTAGCTCTAAGACCAAAGAACGAAGGAAAATTCATAAAGAACTTGAAGAAGGAACACTTCATATTTTGATAGGTACACACGCTATTTTAGAAGATAAAGTACAATTCAAAAATCTAGGTTTAGCAATTATCGATGAACAACATCGATTTGGCGTAGCACAACGAGCCAAATTATGGCATAAAAACACCTATCCACCACATATCCTCGTTATGACCGCAACGCCAATACCAAGAACTCTGGCGATGAGCCTGTATGGTGATCTTGATATCTCGGTGATCGATGAATTGCCTCCGGGTCGTAAACCTATAAAAACAGTACATCGATATGATAGCAACAGATTAAAAGTATTTAGATTTATCACCGAAGAAATTCAAAAAGGTAGACAAATATATATTGTCTACCCATTGATCCAAGAATCTGAAGCCATGGATTACAAAGATCTAATGGATGGATATGAGAGTATATCTAGATCTTTTCCAACTCCTGAATATCAAATTTCTATTGTTCATGGCAAAATGAAACCAGGAGATAAAGATTATGAAATGGATCGTTTTGTAAAAGGAGAAACTAATATAATGGTTGCAACCACAGTGATCGAAGTTGGCGTAAATGTACCAAATGCAAGTGTAATGATTATTGAGAGTGCAGAGCGATTTGGTTTATCTCAACTTCATCAATTACGCGGACGTGTAGGCCGTGGTGCTGAACAAAGTTTTTGTATTCTTATGACAAGTTTTAAATTATCATCTGATAGCAAAACTCGCTTAGAAACTATGGTACGAACCAATGATGGTTTTGATATTGCTGAAGTAGATCTAAAATTAAGAGGTCCTGGGGATATTATGGGTACGCAACAAAGCGGTGTTTTAAACCTTAAAATAGCAGACATCGTGAGAGATAATGATATTTTAAAAACCGCACGTCACTACGCCATAAAAATTCTCAACGAAGATCCATCTTTAGAAAAAGAAAAAAATAAAACAATATTATATACCTATGAGCAAATGGCAAAACATAAAAATATTTGGAATTACATTAGTTAGATTCTGTTTGTGCTATTAAAAAGTGATCAGTTACTATATAAAAGTAACATATCACTCAAAGAAAAACCAAGTACTAAGAAAGAAATAATTATTTAATAAAAACACTTTTAATCCCGTTACTCTAAAACACAATGATTAAAACCTCCCGAAATTACCCCTAAAAACGGAAGGTTTAAATAAACACATTGTCAAAATGTAATTTTAATCACAACGGTTACTCTCTTTACTACAAAAATTGTTAAAACCTCCCGAAATTACCCCTAAAAACGGAAGGTTTATAGTAAACACATTGTCAAAATGTACCTTTATTACTTTATTACATATTAAACTTTAACACATATAGACTAAAGAATAATATCAAACGACTTTTATTAAAACCCCCCGAAATTACCCCTAACAACGGGAGGTTTTTAGTAAACACATCGTCAAAATGTACTTTAATTATGACACTATTTTGGTCATATATACGCTGTCTTTAACTCCTCGAATACAAAAGGAGCTTATATATTTTCTTATTTAGCATAAATACTTGATAGTTTATAAAATCACCTTTCACTTGTTTATCCCATGGATAAAAAACAACCTTTACACGATTTAAAAAAAATCAACAACCCAATCCATAGTAACAATCTTAACAGTAATGTATGTCTCAAAACACATACAGGACCGACACATTACGTCTATGAATAACAAGTAATTAGTTTTTGGAAAACACAGTGTTAAAAAGAAAATAACACTAATAATAAGACAGGTCTAAATATGGCACAGTAACAATATGTGCCTAACGAAAAGAAAACATGTCCAACAATTCTTTTCTAAAGGAAAGGGGGCGTTTACATATAATAACTTGTAAACAGTATCCTGTCAGAATAAGAAGTGTCGATACACTAATAGAGGTTAATCTCTTAAACTAGTCGTTACTCAGACCTTGTACTTATTGGCTCGCCAAAGTTTTACAATTACAAGGTTATTTTTAGTTGTAGTATTAAAAGATAATTGCTGAAAAATTAACAAAAAACTCAAAACACTATTTTTATACTAAAAAAATTATTCACTATTTCATTAAAAATTAAAGAAGGAATTGAATCAAATAAAGTCTACAAATAAACTTACTAAGAATACCATCATTAATTCTTTTACTAAATATAGGTACAAATTATTAAAATCGAATACCTCAAAAACGCAGACTTATTGAGGTTTTTCCATACAACAAAAACACCAAAACACATAACACAAATTACTTATTCAAAACACAAATGACAAACATAAAACATTATATATCAAATATTTAAATATAAAAAATATTTAAAAAAAGACCTATAAAAAAATAAAAATGTAAGAATTATCCTTATAAATAATTCAAAAATTAACACTAAACTCTAAACAAAAAAAAATGAATTTCATCCTATTTAGACGTAAGTCAATTCAAAAATTTGAAAAAATCACAATAAATTGTTAAAATAGAATGTAAAATGCATTTAAAGTAAATAACAAATTTTCCGTTAATCGTAAAAAAGGAAAAAGCAGAATTATAATATTGTTATAGTATTTATATAGAATTTGTAATAAGTAGTAAAAGATTTTTTTAGGTATTCTCTCTTTCAGATATATGTTTCTATCCTTTATATCAAAAAACCCGTATAGAAATTCTATACGGGTTATATCATATATAACTCAAAAGTATATTGTAGTTAAACCTATATATACTACTTACGCTTCTTTCTGAATTTCGACAGCATGTGGGTAAGGAATTTCTATACCTGCTTTATCTAATGCCAATTTACAATCTTCTAAGGTAGAAAAATAAACACTCCAATAATCTTCTGGAGTAGAATAAGGCCTTACTGCCAAATCAACTGAACTTTCTCCTAAATTTGAAACATTTACTGAGGGTGCAGGATCTTTTAAAACTTTTGGATTGGCCTCTAAAACCCCCAAAAGTATATCTTTTGCAGTTTTTATATTTTCTCCATACCCAATACCTATGGTAATATCTACTCGCATTTTTCCTTCTACAGTAAAGTTTACAATATTACCATTTGCCATAGCCCCATTTGGTACTATTGCCAATTTGTTTTGTGGAGTAATTAATTTGGTTGTAAAAATCTCGATTTCTTTAACAGCTCCAAGAACTCCTTGAGCTTCTATTACATCACCTATTTTATATGGTCTAAAAATCATAATTAGGACACCTCCAGCAAAATTAGAAAGCGAACCTTGTAGTGCCAAACCTACTGCAAGACCTGCTGCTGCAATGATTGCTGCAAAAGTAGTTACATCAACCCCTAACTTAGAAATTACAAGGACAATCAAAAATACCTTTAATGCCCAATTAAGTAGATTTAGTAAAAATTTCTGTAGTGACTCATCATACTTACTTTTGGTCATTACACTTTTTGTAGTACCAATAAGTTTTTTAATTACCCATGACCCAACTAGATAAATAAGGATTGCCGTAACTAATTTAGGGCCGTATTCTTTGGCTAGTTCAATACCATAATTAAGCCATTCTTGTGCTTTTTCCATACTGTGGTGTGATTATGTTAACTTTTAATGTTTAACATCCAAAATGTTTAAAAAAACATTCAGATAATTTGTGATATAATTTCAGACAATAAAAATAAAAAAATATCCTGACACCAAAAGTTATTTCACATCAAAGTATTCTATTTCTACTGTATTACGATAAATTCACTTCTTCTATTAAGTTGATGTTCTTCTTCGTTACAGGATGCATTATTAGCACATTTGTTAAGTATTGAGGTTTCACCATATCCTCTGCCTGTGACTCTAGAGGAGTCAATACCTCCTTTTTCGATAATATATTTGATGGTGCTTTTTGCTCTGCGCTCACTCAAATACATATTGTAGTTATCATCGGCTCTGCTATCGGTATGAGAACGCACATCAATTTTAAGTTGTGGGTATTGATTCAGTGCAGCGATTACTTTTTGTAATTCTATTT
>NZ_JACC01000038.1 GCF_000520955.1 Aquimarina pacifica
TAATTGTAACGCTATTTCAGGACAAGACACTCTAAAAAAATAAAAAGCACCTAACTATGAGTCTTAATCCAAGTAGTTTTCTAATATGTGATGACCATGAAGTTGTTTTACAAGGATTGTTTAATGTTATACAAAAGAATTGGCCTAACTCAAAAATTGATTTTGCTAAATCTGGAAGTAGTGCTTTTAAAAAATTCTCTCATGATGATTACCATTTTTTGATTACAGACATATCCATGGAAGGTAATGATGGCATTGCATTATGTCGTAAAGTAAAAGAACACTACCCCAAAACAAAAATCATTGTAATTAGTCAGCATAAAAAAATATGGATGATCAAACAATTATACACTATTCAGGTCGATGGACTATTACTTAAAGAAGATAGTATACAAGATCTATCAGAAGCCATTCCCGCTATTCTTAGCGGAAAAAAATATTATACCCGCTCAATCAATGAGATCATCCTTAATTATATAGTTAACAAAACGGAAATAGAAATTAATCAAATAGAACTCACTTTTAGAGAAGAAGAGATCATACAGCTAATAGCACAAGAACTTACGACACAGGAAATTTCTGAAAAGTTGTTCATTAGTAAAAAAACCGTAGAAACTCACAGAAAGAACCTATTATTAAAATTTGGAGCACGTAACATGGTTGGACTTATAAAAAAAGCCATGGAACTAGGTTTTTTAGATTAGAAGTGCCATGTCTAGCTTTCTAATCCTAACATTTCTCCATAATTTTGGGTTACACTCTTGATCTTAAAAATCATTTTTCAGGGTTTTCCCCTAGCTTATTAATAGGGAATAAATCCTGTAAATCATCAATACAGTCTTTATTTTTATTTCCTTAAAAACACTATGCCTTTTTTCTAAAGAAATATTAAGCATTACTACCTCGAAGTATTCTTCAACAAAAAGTAAACACTGAAACATTTATTCATACCAATTCAAAACAAATGAACACTAAATTACTCAATCCAACCCTTTTCATCACTATCCTTTTATTCCTTTTTTCTATCTCTGGATGTAAAAGCGATGATCCATTAGAAGAAGAATTAAACGATGATCAATTTGACACCAAACCTTCTGTTTCTACGATTCCCGCATCTAATATCACTGCTATTTCTACTAGTACTGGCGGAACCTTAAATGATGATGGAGGAAGTGAAATAACAAAACTAGGAGTTTGTTATAGTACCGAAACAAATCCTACAATAGAAAGCGAAAAAACTATTGATAACCTTGATGGGAACACATACAAAAGTCTCGTTACTAATCTAATCCCCAACACCCAATATTATTATAAAGCGTATGCAACAAATGCAAAAGGCACCTCATATGGCGAAGAACTTAATTTTACTACGCTAGGAGAGGATAACAATGAACAAACAAAAATTTCTACTGTAGAGGTAACCAACATAACTTCTTCGTCTGCAGATACAGGAGGAATGTTATCTGACTACTCAGGAAGTGAAATCATCGAAAAAGGTGTTTGCTATGGTACCGAGCCAAATCTAGATATCATAAATAATAGCCAAACATATCAAGGGTCTGGTGCCTCTGATTATACGAGTACATTATCAGGCCTTCTTGCTGACACCAAATATTATTATAAAGCATATATAACTAATGAAGACGATGTTACTACATATGGTGAAGAATTAGAGTTCACTACCAAAGACATTATTGTTTCAGAAAATACTATTTATGCTCCAAAAGGAAATGATATTACTATTGACGGAATCATATCAAATGAAGAATGGACAGATGCCACGACGATATCATTGAGTAATGTAGGTCATGAAAATGCCGAACTACTGGTTAAATACAATGACACGCATTTAATGTTAGCTTTTACAGATGTTGTAAGTGAATCCGCAGGAGAATATCTGTTAGAGTTCTTTTTTGACATTAATAAAGATCAATCAGAAGAATTTATGTCAGATGATTGGTATTTTCATGTTTCTGCATCAGATTGCCAAGCCCAAGGTGATATTAACTTATTATATAATAACTGTAAAAAAGAAAAAGACGAATGGCAAGCAAATAATGATTGGACCTATAGTAACGACACTGTAGAAGTGCGCATACAATTAAGTTATATTGACTTTGACACCTCTGCAGGATTCGGGGTGTATGCTTTATGGCCTGCAGGTGTCTCTGAATTAAACCCATCTACATGGGGTTCTATAGAATTAATCCCATAATAATAGTTAACAAGTGACTAATCATTACTAAAAAAATGTCGAAATAAAGGTTTCTTTATTTCGACATTTTTTTTAGAAAACGACTTTTACATCAGTATTCCTAATATTATTTTAAAACAAAAGGCAACACATCACCAGTTGCACCATTAGGAAATGCGATTCCTAATAAAGCGGCAATGGTAGGTGCAATATCCGTTATTTTAGTTTCTACTGTGGTACTTCCTTTTTCTATTCCCTGTCCAAAAAATAGTAGAGGAGCATGTGTATCATACATAAGGCCACTACCATGAGTAGATCCTGTTTTAGAGTATGATATTGTTGCTGGATCCATTACTACAACTATATCTCCACTTCTTTTTTGATTATACCCTTTTTGAATCAAACTAGCTATCCCTCTTGTATATTCTCCTTTTTCTAATTGATCTCTGGTAAATACTTTATCTACCTGATCTTCTTGAAGAATAAAATGAGCCAATGCCTCTTGTAGGTCTTTTTTGGCGATATTATTTTTCTTCAATTTTGTATAATCAAAAAACAATTGATTATTAGATATGTTTTCTATTAGTCCCTCTACTTTAAATTCTTCTTTTACATAATTATTAACTTTCGTAGCAAAAACATCTCTATCAAAATAACCTGCAGGTATTTTTACCGACTGTAAGTAAGAAGGCACATGTACTGCTCCATGATCTGCGGTAAGAAAAACAGTATATTTCCCTTTACCCACCTTAGCATCTAACGCATTAAAAAATCGAGCTAAATCGGCATCTAATCGCAAATAGGTGTCCTGAATTTCCTTTGAGTTTACTCCAAAATTATGTCCAACATAATCTGTACTTGAAAAACTAACGGTTAGAAAATCTGTCACATCATCTGCTCCCAATTGTTCGCCGTCAATTGCTGCAATAGCAAAATCGGCTGTCAAACTATTGCCATAAGCTGAGGCCTTTATAATATCATATCCCATATTCTGATCTTTTAACTTCTTAAGATCATAAGGAAAAGTGACTTCCTCTTTACCTTTATATCCTCCTTCGAATACATTTTGATCTGGCCCACTTTCTACATATGTTTTTGTATCATGCAGTGTACCCCAAACCTTTAAGTAAGATTCTGCTTGATCAGAATCATTAAATTTCTTGACCCAATTAGGTAATTCATTTCTATAATACGTGCTTGTGATCCATTTCCCTTCATCTTTACCTCTAAACCAATACGCTCCGTTTGCCGAGTGTCCTGCTGGTAAAATGGCACCTCTATCTTTTATGGCAATACCTATAGTTTTCCCTCTTAATTGAGTATGTAACCTGTTTTGATCCGCAACAGTGGTAGTTTTCATACGATGCGGAGACATTCGCTCTAATTCACTATCAGAGCCTACTGCTTTTACCGAAGAGTCACTAGCGCAATATACGCTCTCTTTACTAAATTTATCATACCAGTTATTGGATATAATACCATGATTTTGAGGAGTAGTACCTGTAAATATAGACGCATGTCCTGGTCCTGTATATGTTGGCACATAATCAAAATGAGTATTTTTGCAGTTGTATCCCTCTCTAATCATTCGCTTAAATCCATCATTTTCGAATCGATTATAAAATCTTGTTAGATAATCATATCGCATTTGATCAACTACAATACCTACCACAAGTTTTGGTGAAGTATTTATTTTATCCGCATCTTGAGAGTATCCCATAATAGATCCCATGGCACACCAAAAGATCAAGAATATTTTTTTTATCATTACCTTAATTGTTTAGACAGCAAAAATATGATTTGTACAAATGTAAAACTTTAATAAAAGGTTAAATGCTATGGCTATTTTTTTTTCTATTTTAGCTTCTCTAATCGATAAAGAATGTTTTATATAGACGATATTGGTCGTTATTTCTTAATGTTAAAAGGAGTTTTTAGTCGAATGACAAAAGGTTCTGTATTACGAAATCTTATTCTCAAAGAAATTGACGATTTGATTATGGGGTCCTTAGGAATAACGATGTTTCTTGCTTTCTTTATTGGTGCTGTGGTAGCAATTCAGACAGCACTAAATCTTACAGATCCTTTAATTCCTAAAAAATTAATTGCGTTTGCCTCTCGCCAGTCTGTAATTCTCGAATTTGCTCCTACATTTATTTCAGTGATTATGGCTGGTAAAGTTGGATCCTTTATTACCTCAAGTATTGGTACCATGAGAGTAACAGAACAGATTGATGCTTTAGAAGTAATGGGGATTAACTCTCTTAACTACCTTGTATTCCCTAAGATTATTGCCATGCTAATGTATCCGTTTGTTATTGCGATAGCTATGTTCACAGGAATACTTGGCGCTTATGTTGCAGGAGTTTATGGCGGGTTTATTTCGAGTTCCGAATTTTTAACAGGACTTAGAGAAGAATTTATCCCTTACCATCTGGTGTATGCTTTTCTAAAGACTTTTTTATTTTCTTTCCTACTTGCAACAATCCCATCATTTCATGGATATTATATGAGAGGTGGTGCGCTAGAAGTGGGTAAAGCAAGTACATCGGCGTTTGTTTGGACTACTGTTGCTATTATTATCTCTAATTATATTCTCACCCAATTATTACTTAGCGCATGATAGAAGTTAAAAATCTACACAAGGGGTTTAATGGAGAAGAAATTCTAAAAGGAATTACAACTTCTTTTGACCGTGGCAAAACAAATCTGATTATTGGAACTAGTGGTAGTGGTAAAACAGTGTTCTTAAAATGTCTTCTCGGGCTTTTTACACCTGAAACAGGATCAATATCTTATGATGGTGATATTTATTCTGATCTAACTCTTGAAGAGCAAAGAAATTTAAGAGAACAAATGGGTATGGTTTTTCAGGGGAGTGCTTTATTTGATTCTATGACAGTAGAGGAGAATGTCATGTTTCCGTTAATGATGTTTACAAAGCAAAAAAGGGAAGAAATGCTAGAACGTGTAAATGAAGTTATAGCACGTGTTAATCTGGAAAATGCGAACACCAAACTTCCGTCAGAAATCAGTGGTGGTATGCAAAAACGCGTAGCAATTGCTCGTGCCATTGTTACCAAACCAAGATACTTATTCTGTGATGAACCAAACTCAGGGCTAGATCCAAGAACAGCCATTGTAATTGATAATCTAATCAAAGAGATCACCGAAGAGAATAATATTACAACTGTAATCAATACGCACGATATGAATTCTGTTATGGAGATTGGAGAAAAGATTGTTTTCCTCAAAAACGGTTATTTAGAGTGGGAAGGTGATAAGTCCCAAATATTCAAAACAGATAATAAGGCTGTTACTGAATTTGTATATTCATCTAATCTTTTCAAAAAAGTTCGTGACGCTCAACTAAAAGGGCTTTAATTAAAAACACAAAACATACCCTTATTCTACGTATAAAGTGTCTACTTTCATTTCTTTGATAATCCAGCGATGCAATTTATCCACTCTTTCTGTATGAATGCTATCCGACACTTTAAATTTCCATCGTGGAAAAATAACCTTAACCGTATCTACTTTTAAGAAATTTGACTTTAATACTTCTCCATATCCTAATTCTGCTAAGTCTGGAAAACGAATTTTGGCATCTTTTGCTATCAAGCTATATGGCATCACATCAACTGGCACTACTTTATTAGCCTCCCTAAGTTGTGTTTCTAATCCTGCCATTTTGATCTTAAATCCTTCAATTTCATCCAACAACTTGTCATTTTCTTTTTCTAAACGATTTATTTGCTCGATAGATCGCTCATAAGCTTTTGATATCTGATCAATACCTCTGGATTTATTACCATTTATAGATAATTTAAAATTTTCGATCCCAGGATATTTTTTTATTTCGTTTTGTAAATCACTAATCGTTGCCTCATTAATCTCTCCATCAAAGTATAGCTTTATAGATTCCTCATCATAATTATAAAAGTCTTTTCGCAGATATAAATTTTCATTAGAA
This sequence comes from Aquimarina pacifica, assembly GCF_000520955.1. Classification (GTDB taxonomy): domain Bacteria; phylum Bacteroidota; class Bacteroidia; order Flavobacteriales; family Flavobacteriaceae; genus Aquimarina; species Aquimarina pacifica. The sequence continues at coordinate 6,168 of NZ_JACC01000038.1, forward strand.
TCAATTTCTTCTACCATAAAAGCTTTGTAGTCTCTAGCTGCATTACTTTCATTAAGGGTTGTATAAAATGTATAAATAGCAGGTATCATTACACAAATCGCTAATAAAGATGCAAATTGTGCTGTTCGTTTTCTTCGCGCAGAATTAGCGTATCTGAGCATCGGAAAACGTAATAGTTTTGCTACGATAAAAGTAGACAAGGCTATAAAAGTTGCATTAATAGAAAACAAATAAAGAGCTCCGAGTGCATATAATGGTTCCCATTCTGCAATACCATATCCCACCGTACATAATGGAGGCATTAAGGCAGTAGCAATCGCAACACCAGCAATCGCATTTGCCATTGTCCCTTTTTTTGATTTTGCTATAATTAACGCTAGTCCTCCAAAAATTGCTACTAATACATCAAGAATCGTGGGTGCTGTTCTGGATTCTAACTCAGGAGTCAACTCTGTCAAAGGAGAAGCCCAAAAATATAAAGTAGCAGCAATAACACTTAGCCCTACCATTACACCTAAGTTTACCAAAGACCTTCTTAGCGTATCGATATCATTGATAGCAATCGATAGCCCGATCCCGACAATTGGCCCCATTAAAGGAGAAATTAACATCGCACCAATAACCACAGCGGTAGAACTCACATTAAGTCCTATAGAAGCGACAAATACAGAAAAAATAAGAATCCAAGCATTATGCCCTTTAAAAGGAATGTCATTTTTTACATCTTGGATCGTTTGATCCTTATCTGTTTCTAACCTAATATCTAATAACTCTCTTAGAAACTTAGTAAGACTCTCAAAAAGACCTTTTGCATCTCTTTTTACAGATTCGGCAATCTGATCCTGATCAGTCCCCGGTTGATTTTTCTGCTCTTCCATAATTTTATTTATCCGTATTGCTCGCCGTATGTATCTTTTACTTTCTTAAGTACTTTCTTAATATCCTGTTCTTTACTTTTCGGATAAATCAACAGTACTTCTTCTTTATCAACAATAATATAGTCCTGTAGTCCATCAACAACAACCACTTTATTATTCGTTGTTCGTATCATATTACCAGATGCATCTTCTGCCAATAAACTTGCATTGACTACCGCATTATCTGTTTCTGTTTTATCTAACTTATCGTACAAAGAACCCCAGGTTCCAAGATCATTCCAATCAAATGTAGCAGGAAGCACATAGACATTTGTCGCTTTTTCTAGTATCGCGTAATCTATAGATATATTCTCAGAAAGTGGGTAATTTGAAGCAATAAAATCATGTTCTTGTTCAGTATTATAGACGGCAATACCTTTTTCGAATAATGCGGTCATTTCTTTTTGAAACTTTGCAAAAGCGCCTACAATACTTTTCACACTCCAAATAAAGATCCCAGCATTCCACAAATAATTACCTTCACTAATGAATTTTTTTGCTGTTGGGTAATCGGGTTTTTCTGTAAATTGTGCTACTTCTTTATGTGAATTCTTACCTTCTTTATCATATTGAATATAGCCATATCCTGTATTCGGAAACCCTGGCTGAATCCCTAAAGTCATTAATATATCAGATTGAGCACAGAGTTTAAAACTCTGTTCTAAATTATCAATAAATGCATCCTCATCCTCTATCCAATGGTCACTGGGAGCTACAACCATCACAGCATTGGGGTTTTCTTTTTGTATTTTTAATGCTGCATACAAAATACAGGGAGCTGTATTACGCATTGCTGGTTCGGTTACTACTTGTCGCTGCTCAGCTTGTGGTAATTGTTCTAAAACCAAATCATTATACCGCTCATTTGTAAGGATAAATATGTTTTGAGGCGGAACAATCTTAGCTAAACGCCCAAATGTACGTTGAATCAAAGTTTCTCCTGTTCCTAGCATATCATGAAACTGCTTAGGAAATTCTGTTGTACTTACAGGCCAGAATCTTGATCCTATACCACCAGCCATTAAGACTGCATAATAATTATTATTCATAAATCAACTTAATAATTCAACTTCGGCGTTTGGATTAAAAAGGTATATTCTACCAGTACTAAGTTCAATACACTCATAGCGCTTTACCTTTTTATTCACTTTTTTGAAAATCTTACCATTATAGAGTCTAAAGGTACTCCCAAATGGCAACTCAAATATATAACTTTTATCGTTTGGAGGATCGAACTGTTTTAGGGCCAATGATAATTTTTCATCCGTATCACTACTTGCTTTGGGGTTTTTAAAATGATTCGCTATCACAGGTAATAATTTACTCGGAAAAATCTCTGGATTTATATACGGTAACATGAGTTTTTGAAAAGTACGTTTCCATTCTACCCCATGAGGCTTGATATAACGGCCATACTGCTCAAAAGCTACCAAATGAGCTATCTCATGAATTAATGTGATAAGAAACCTATATTTATTAAGAGAGGCATTTACTGTAATCTGATGTCTCCCATCTGGCATTTTTCGATAGTCGCCATGCCTAGTTACACGTTCATTAACAATCTTTAAATGAACATCGCACGTCACAATCAAGTCAAAAGCTTGGTCTATTGACCGCTCTGGTATATATCGACTTAAGATCTCCTTCAAATACTTAACTTTTACTTTTTACACGCGCAAAATACGAAATTAAGCGCACGAGAATGTACGCTTAATTTATTATTTTCATTTCCTTAACTTTCTGAAATAAATAAAAACAATCACCCCTAAAACCAGAAACGGCCATAAATAAAACACTGCTATTACAATGCTTTGAACCAAAGACCATCCGTAATTTACTCCCTTTTTTATTTTATCAAAAAAACCTGGTTTATATTCTTCGGGTTCTTTAACAGGAATAACGGTCTCATAAATATCTATATGAATCGTACTGTAAGCTACTTTATTACCTAGATAATTCAATCGCCCCTGTGCAGACTCAATTTCTTCCTGAAGTTTACTAAGCTTCTCTTCAGTTTTTAGGATATCTTCTACAGTTTTGGCCCGTTTCATCAAAATAGTTTCATATCGTTGTTTAACCTCAAATTTCGTTTTCAGCCTTGAGGTAATATCTACATATTCTTCTGTGACATCGATTGTTGTTATATTTTTATGATCTATGAACTCAGCTACATTGCATATACTATCTAATACAGCATCAAATTGACCTTCTGGAATTCTAATCGTACAACTATTCTCCTTTTTATAATTTGTATTCACAAACTTTTCTTCTGACACATAGCCATTATACTTTGAGACCATTTTCTTTGTCAACAATGTAGCTTCGGTGACATCTTTTACTTTGATACGACAATTGGCATTTCTTATAATCTTAAGTCGATCATCAATACTTTTCCTCTCTTCCTTACCAAATTCATTAGCTCCCATGACTCCATTCGTGCGAGCAAGAGATGGGGAGACCTCTCCTGTATCCTCAAGAATAATCTCCTCATTTATCCTATTATCCATTTCTTCATGCGAGCAAGAAAAGCTAAATAATGTAAGAGCAATACAGCTTGCTATTCTAATCAATCCTAATTTGTTCGTTTTCATTTTTATATTTTTTATATTGTTCACTGAAAACAAACTTAGAATGTAAACCCCCGCATCCATTGTAAACCCTTTGCAAAACAATTGTAAATCGTTTTACAAAAACATAATAACCTAACTACCAAATAAATAAAACTATTACCACTGAAGAAAAAATACTATTCGAACGCTTAAAAAAAGCAGTAAACCAGCAGTTTTTAAAAGAAAACAATTCATCCAGCGCGGATATCGAAAACTGGAAAGGACAAGATATCACGCTATTTCAGGAAGACTTACAGAAACAAGTTAAAGCTTCAATTAGTGAAAAGTCTTTTTATAGTTATTTTAAGAATTCACCGCAGAAATTACCTCGAATTGATATTCTAAATCTACTATCTAAGTATTGTGGGTATGCAAATTGGAACGATTTTAAGAATCACCAATCCAAAAATCAATCACTAATCACAAACATATCAAACGCACCTAAGTGGTTTTGGATTGTGTTTCTTTGCGTAATATCATTGCCGATTTTCTTTCTTTTGCCTTCCTCAGAAAACACTTTCCATTTTTGTTTTATTGATCAGGATAGAAATTTACCCATTACTAATACTCCCTTAGAAATTATCATATTAAATGATAAGGAATCCCCTTTTAAGACAAGAACAAGTAAAGATGGGTGTATAACATGGATAACAAAAGATGATTATATTCACTTTGTAGTACAATCACCCTATCACAAAACAGACACCATATACAGGATAGCGTCAAGCAATTTACATGAAAAATTGCAAATCAGGACAGATGATTATGCATTGATGTTACATTATTATGCCAATGGAAAAATAGATGATTGGAAAAACAGAAGAAATCAATTATCCAAAATTCTTTCAAAAGATGCAATTATTTTTCAAGTATTACCCTATGGATTAGGCATAGAAATATTCAAAAAGGAGGAGTTTATAAATAAATTAACGACTCCGACTCAAAGTTTAAAAAATATTGAGATTATAGAATCCCAAAAACGTAATGGGCAAATCGTTAAACTTAAATTCAGAGTAAAGTCATGATAAAAGAAATTTTTCTCATCGTATTGTTATTTTTACTTTTAGCATGTTCTAATAGGGTATCCGTAGAAAGGGAAACAAGAGAAATGTCAAATACTTTAGAATTAGAAGAAGAAAACATAACTATTTCTGAAGAGGATGCATATACGATCTTAATAAAACAAAAACTTCAGGAGCTTATTGATAAAAGAAAACTAGCGCAATCCCATCCAGACTTTGAACTTAACTCTAAGAAAAATGAATTATTTTCTCAACAAGAAAGTAATATTAAGGAAATTAAACTCATTACACCATTCACAATTGTATCTGATTCTGTAAAAACAATAACCACAGCAGTTGTTTTTGACAACGCCATAGACACTGTACTATCAATAATCAAAACTTCTACAGTAGAAATCGAAAAAAAACAATTAAAAATGACAAAAGTAACTTTCGATACTCTTCAGAAGTTAAAAATAAAATAATCGTCTTATACCCATCGAATAAAGAGCACTAAACATTATTTTTTATGGTGTACTACTAGATACCTGAAGTACTTTTCCGTTATAAAAAGTATTACCTGTTAGCGCAAAATCCTTTATATAATTTGCCATTTCTATTGCTGTCAATGGGGCTTGGTATCCAGGAAAAGCTTCTTCTAGCATTTCTGTCTGAACAGCTCCTAAAGCCAACACATTAAATGCTATACCACTTTCTTTATATTCTTCTGCTAGTAACTCACTAAGTGTAATTACAGCTCCTTTACTAGAACTATATGCAGCTAATCCAGGAAACTTCATACTTCCCTGTATCCCTCCCATACTACTTACTGTAACAACATGACTCCCAGATACCATATAAGGTAGAATACATTTGGTAATTTCTGCCACACCAAAAACATTTACTTTATACACCTCTTCAAATTCTCGAGTAGTAATTTCTGCAAAAGGTTTATTTATTAGTCTCCCAGCATTATTAATTAAAATATCAACCTTTTTCCAGGTAGTATCTATAAAGCTTGTCATTTTTTTCAGGTCCGATGCTTTACTGATATCAAATGAAAATGTGTGAATATTCTCATGATTTAGTTCTACTATCGGTTTTTCATTTCGAGATAACGCTAATACATGATGTCCTTGATCGGCTAATAACTTAGCCAGTTCATACCCTATCCCTCGACTTGCTCCGGTAATGATAATATTTTTCATATGTGCCTCGTCTCAACATAATATGTTGAGATGTTTTAATTTATTTCAAAGTAATCTCTTTGGTAGTCGTATTACATATTTTAGCAATCACAGCTTGGCAATCGTTAATTAACTCTGCCATGAAATCAAAATTCATCTGCGATGCTTCATCATCTACATGATGATAATATTGATAATTAGTAAAATCAAAAGTCGAAATGGTTTGCGCCGGAATTTTAAATTTTTCGTAAAACGGATAATTATCACTTCGTTTAAACAACCCAAACTCCTTGGCCTTAGGAAGATACCCTATGAGCTCACTACCACTATATTCATTCATTTTTTCTGCCATATTAGACATCTCATATCCTGTAATATAAGCCTTATATGGTTTGTCATTAAGTGGCACGCCTATCATTTCAAAATTAACCATTGCATACACATCTATCTTTTTTTCTTGAAGCACCTTAGAAAGATGTTCTGAACCTAACAATCCTTTTTCTTCTGCGCCAAAAAGAACAAACAGTACACTTCTTTTTCTTTCCTTTAAGTTTGCAAATTGTTTCGCTAAAGAGATAACCGCACTACTTCCCGCTGCATTATCATTTGCTCCATTTGCGATAGAATCACCGTCTACTTCTTTGGCTGCACCAATATGATCAAAATGCGCTCCTACAATCACAAATTCATTAGCCAAAGCAGGATCAGTCCCTTTTAGATACCCGACTATATTATATGTAGACACTCCTTCTACATCAAAAACATCTCTATAGGTTTCAAAATAGGGCTGAACGTTGTGTTTTTTTAATTCTTTTTCGATAAACTGAGCTGCCTTCTCGAGACCTTCGCTCCCAGTATCCCTTCCTTTCAATTCATCACTTGCCAAAAATTCGACAATAGTGGCAACATCAGAAGCTAAGACTTTACTATCCTTGCCGACACTTTTGTCTTCAATAGCATCTACTTGCGCAATGGTTGATTGCTTACAATTAATAAATAGAATGATAACTAGACTTAAAAAGATATGCTTTCTCATACATTTATGTTTTGCATAAAGATAAAAAATCCCGCTTCATATGAAGCGGGATTTTTGTATGAATATTATAGTACAGTCTGAACTATGCCAACATAGTAACTGGATTTTCTAGATATTGCTGTAATGTTTGTAAAAACTGAGCTCCAGTTGCACCATCAACAGTTCTGTGATCACAAGCAAGTGTAACTTTCATTGTATTACCTACAACGATCTGACCATCTTTAACAACGGGCTTCTCTACAATTGCACCAACCGATAAGATTGCTGAGTTAGGCTGATTGATAATAGAAGTAAACTCCTGAATACCAAACATACCCAAATTAGATACCGTAAATGTACTACCACTCATTTCTTGTGGTGTTAATTTTTTATCTCTAGCTCGTTTTGCAAGATCTCTAACTTTAACATCTATTTCCATAATGTTCATGTGATCTGTAAACTTAAGCACGGGCACAACTAAACCGTCTGGTACAGCTACAGCCACCCCAATACTTATCTGCTTATGATATACAGTAGCATCATCTTTCCATGAAGTATTTACTTGTGGATGTCTTCGTAATGCCATTGCACAAGCCTTAACTACCATATCATTAAAAGACACCTTTGTATCTGGCAATGCATTTATCGTTTTTCTTGAAGCTATTGCATTATCCATATCAACCTCTATAGTAAGATAATAATGCGGTGCTGTAAATTTTGAAGCAGAAAGACTCTTTGCAATTGCCTTACGCATTTGTGAGTTTTTCACTTCTTCGAAACTTTCTTCTCCTGCTGGTGTAAAAGTTTGTATCGCCGGAGCAGAAGATGCCGCTGGCGTTACTGCTGCCGGAGCACTTTTTGCCGCAGAAGGAGTAAATGACTCTACATCTTTCTTAACAATACGACCATTCTCTCCTGTACCTGTTACTTGAGAAAGATCAATTCCTTTATCAGCTGCAATTTTCTTTGCTAAAGGAGATACAAAAACTCTACCTCCAGAGGTATTCGTTTTTGCAACTTCTGCTGCTGCTTCGCTTTTTACTTCTTCTTTTGCCGCTTCTTTTGGTGCAGAAGCCGAAGTCGAAGTTGTCACTCCGTCCTTTAACCCAGAAACATCAGTTCCTGCTGGACCAATAATTGCCAATAACACATCTACAGGCGCTGTTTGTCCTTCTTCAATACCAACATATAATAACGTACCGCTATAAAAGGATTCGAACTCCATTGTAGCTTTATCTGTCTCGATCTCTGCAAGAATATCTCCCTCTTCGACAGCATCTCCTACCTTCTTTAACCAGGTTGCCACTGTTCCTTCCTCCATGGTATCACTCAACCTTGGCATTGTAATCACTTCTACTCCTTCAGGTATTTCTGTACTACCCGAAGCTGCTGCTGGTTTAGCTTCTTCTTTACTTTCTGTTGGTGCCTCTGCAACTGGTGCTTCGCCTCCATTTAACAGGCTCGAAATATCCTCTCCTTCTTCACCAATAATAGCAAGTAATTGATCAACTGGTGCTGTCTCTCCTTCCTCAATACCTACATGAAGTAAAGTCCCTTCATAAAAAGACTCAAACTCCATCGTGGCTTTATCGGTTTCTATTTCTGCAAGGATGTCTCCTTCATTTACTTTATCTCCTTTTTTAACAAGCCACTTCGCAACAACTCCTTCTTCCATGGTGTCGCTCAAGCGCGGCATATTAATTACTGTAGCCATAATCTATTGTGGTTTATGGGATAAAAATGGATAATTATCCTGTTCGTATACAACATCGTACATTACATTCTTTTCTGGGAAAGGCGAATCTTCTGCAAATTTTTGACATTCTGCAACTCTTTCCTTCACTCTTTTGTCTATTACAGCAATTTCATCTTCACTTGCATATTCTTTCTCTTTGATAATATCCAGAACTTGGGTAATAGGATCTATCTTTTGATATTCTGCTACCTCATCTTTCGTACGATATTTTTGAGCATCACTCATAGAGTGTCCTCTATATCTATATGTTTTTAATTCTAAAAATGTTGGGCCACCACCAGTTCTGGCTCTTGTGATTGCCTCGTCAAATGCTTCTGCAACTTTGACAGGGTCCATAGCATCAACTGGACCACAAGGCATTTCATACCCTAATCCAAGTTTCCAGATATCTGTATGGTTTGCAGTTCTCTCTACAGAAGTACCCATGGCATACCCATTGTTTTCTACACAAAATACTACTGGTAAATTCCAAAGCATGGCTAAGTTAAATGTTTCATGCAAAGAACCTTGTCTAGTAGCTCCATCTCCCATAAAGGTTAACGTTACTGAATCTCTTTTGTGGTATTTATCAGCAAATGCTAAACCTGCTCCCAATGGTATCTGACCACCAACAATCCCGTGACCACCATAAAATCGATGCTCTTTAGAAAATATATGCATTGAACCTCCTAAGCCTTGAGAAGTACCTGTACCTTTACCATACAGTTCTGCCATTACACGTTTTGGATCCACTCCCATTCCTATAGGTTGCACATGATTACGATAAGCCGTGATCATTCTATCCTTGTCTAAGTCCATTGCATGCAAAGCTCCAGCCAATATTGCTTCTTGACCGTTGTACAAGTGTAAAAACCCTCTTACTTTTTGTTGAATATAAACTTGAGCTAATTTATCCTCAAACTTTCTCCAGAAAAGCATTTCTTCGTACCAATTCAGGTAAACATTTTTGGTAATCTTTTTCATCTATATATAGTGCTGGTGTATATGTAAAAAAACTAGTTCAAAAAAACTAGTACCTAATAATAATTTCGTTAAATTTTTAATAAACGAAAAACAAAAATAATATATTCGATATTAAGGAGAAAGGAGTTTCTCGATAAAATGAATAAAAAGGCTATAAATATGAATTATCAAAAATAAGTGGCAATATATTAGACAAAGAACAAGATTTAACCACTTTTCCTGTTTCTCCCATAAAATATATCTCAATTGGCTTTTTTTGTTTCACCTCATATTCTGCAATTGCCTGCCTGCAAGCTCCACATGGAGGAGTAGGAGTTAACAATTGATATTTTAATGATTTAGCCGAAAGAGCCATCCTAATAATAGGAACATCCGGAAAATTAGCTCCGGCATAATATAACGCCGTACGTTCTGCACATAATCCCGAAGGATAACAAGCATTTTCCTGATTATTTCCTAAAACGATCTCTTTATTTTCTAAGAGAAGCGCTGCTCCTACAAAAAAATCAGAATAAGGCGCATATGCCTTATCCCTTATCTCCATTGACTTCTTCATTAAATCCTGAATATCCCCAGGCAATTCATCAAAGTCATCATAAACCTCTAAAATAGATTTTATTTCTACCTCTTTCACTTATTATCTGTTTTACTACTTTACAATTAAAGGACAAACTTGTCTTTTCTCTACCTATATTTTAGGTCGTCAATATACCTAATATTAGCATAATACCACATAGACCGCACAATAAAGCTCAAAAACTCACAATCCATTGATTAATCTACTGCATCAAAACATCGGTTATACACAACTCCTTTATTATACGTACTATATTCTAAAAACAGAGGAGCATCAAATATTATATTTGATGCTCCTCTGTTTTTATTTTAAACTGATCATAGTAAAGACACTACGATATTTAATTTAGTCATAATACTCATCTCCAAAATTAAAGGAAAGACCAAAACGTAGCGTACCTTCTAATGGGCTTCTAACCGCAGAGGTAGAAAACAAATAAGATATATCTAGATTAACAATATTATACTTGAAACCTGCACCAAGAGACAAAAACTTACGAGCCCCTTTTTCTTCACTTTCATTAAAATACCCTGCTCTAAATGCGAAAACATCCTGATACATATACTCAGCACCAAGAGACCAAATAATCTCTTTTAACTCTTCACTAAAACCGTCAGGCGCATCTCCCCAAGAAGAAAATATTGCTGAATACTCACTTATTTCATTATATTCATTAGTATCTTCTACACCTATTACTCCGTCACCATCAAAATCTTGCGGTGTTGGAACCAATAATTTACTAAATTCGATTGATGGTGTAATTCTATTCTCATCATTAAAAATAAAATCAAACGATCCACCTAACCTAAAATTAGTAGGAATAAAATTCTCTTGTCCTGCATCGTCGTATTTAATTTTTGGACCTATGTTAGACACAGACACACCTGCTCTCCAACGCCCATTAAACGAACGAAAAGCTATCTCATCGCTTCTGTAAAAACCTGCAATATCTACTCCAAAACCAGATCCGGGTGCAGTATCATCACTATTAGTTGTTGACAATCTTAAATCAGAACGCAGGTAACGCCCTGCAACTGCCATAGAAAAACGCTCATCTAATTTCAGAGCATATGAGATATCTATTGTAAGTTCATTAGGTTTTTGTATCAAACCTAATTGATCTGCTGTTTCTCTGAACTCAATTTCTCCTAAACTAAAGTAACGAAAACTTGCTGCAACAGCACTTCGTTCATTAAGTCTATTATGATAATTAATGTTCCCCAAAAATATATCATTAACTAGATTACTTAAGTAAGGGGTGTAATTTACACCAACTCCCTGCTTATTCTTGATAAAAGCATATTTTGCAGGATTCCATTGTTGAGAGAATACATCTGCTGATGTAGCAACACCCTGATCCGCCAATCCTGCTGCTCTGGCATCTGATGCTATTAATAAAAAAGGAGTAGATGTAGTGATTGCTCTATTCTGTTCCTGAGACTGAAGCTTAATCGTTAAAATTGTACTAAGTACCAGACTAAGGATGACTGTTCTTTTCATATCCATTAAAAATTGAGTTCGACAAATATATAGTTATTTAGTTATTTAAAAATTAATGTGATCTTATTTTTTTGAAATACTTTCTAGTAAACGGTATTTTTCAAGATATCTTGCCTTTCATATGTTTTTTCACGAATTATTTTTATCAAAAAAGTTAAAAAAAAACTACAAAAACATGTCAAACTCACTGATTTTGGGCAGAAACATCAACACTCGAAGACTCAAACTGTTAAATTATTAACAAAATAAAACGTAACAAAAGTTAAAATCAACAAGTATTTAATCGCTTTTTAGAACAAATTTTTAACAATACACAACAAAAACAGGACAAATACAAATATCAATAAAAACAGATCATACAAAAATAATAGAATAACGCAATTCTGCTTACTCAAAGTAACAAAACCAAATAACATTTCTGTAACATACTATATTAATAAGTAAATAAGCTTTTTAAGTGTAGCCTAATCAATGCAAGAAATACCGCAAAATAACATAACAAAGATTTATTTCCTTTTCTAAGTAATTAATGAATTCTATTTTCTACCTTTAGCTTTTGGGGATACATTATTTAAAGCATATTTATTTCAAAAACACTAAAGAGGATCTCATTATTTTTATGGAATATTTTTTTTGGTTTTTCTATTGGATGAAATAATAAATGCAGAAATATTTCGTTAATCCAAAGTCATCACAAATTCATGAAAAATTGTGATTTGATAATATTTTGAAAAAATTAGGCTAATTTTAACGTTTATTATTTATATTGCAAGCCCTAATTTCTACTTTAACGAACTTAAAATTATGAGAAACGCGTTTATTTTTAGGTCACTGATGGTTCTTGCCGTTAGTGTTTTAATGCTCAGTTGTTCCAAGAACGATTATGGGAACAGTTCAAGAGCCACAGGCTGGAAATACAATTCCAAGGACGGTGGTTTTCAAGCAGCAGTAAATTACAAAGAACAGGAGACGGGCCCCGGTTTAGTGTTCATTGAAGGTGGTACCTTCACTATGGGACGCGTGCAGGATGATGTAATGCACGACTGGAACAACACACCTACCCAACAGCACGTTCAGTCATTTTACATGGATGAGACTGAGGTAACTAATGTAATGTATTTAGAATATCTTGATTGGTTAAAGGGTGTTTACCCTCCTACAGAGCCAAAATATAGAAATATCTATTACGGAGCACTTCCTGATACTCTGGTATGGAGAAATCGACTTGGATTTAATGAAATGATGACAAATAACTATTTGCGTCACCCGGCATATGCCAATTATCCTGTCGTAGGTGTAAACTGGATTCAAGCTATTGAATTTAGTAACTGGAGAACAAACCGAGTAAATGAAAGAATCTTAGAAGAAGAAGATGTAATTAAACAAAATGCACCTTTTGAAGATGTTTCTGCTGAGAGTACTTTTGATACAGAAACATACCTTAACGCTCCTTCTCAAACCTATGGAGGTAATGATGAAGCTATTCGAGGAGGTAGAGCCTCTGAGCGATATGCAAAAACAAACGATTCTACAGGTTTATATATACAACGTAAAGATGGTCTACTTTTACCGAAGTACAGACTTCCGACTGAAGCAGAATGGGAGTATGCAGCTCTTGGTTTAGTAGAACTTAGAAGTTATAACATCTATAGAGGACGAAAAAAATATCCTTGGACTGGAAAATATACTCGTTCAGGAGAAAGAAGAACCAGAGGAGACCAATTAGCTAACTTTAAGCAAGGTGATGGAGATTATGGAGGGATCGCAGGATGGAGTGATGATGGTGCTGATATTACAGCTCCTGTAAAATCATACAATCCTAACGATTTTGGATTATACGATATGGCTGGAAATGTTGCAGAATGGGTAGCAGATGTATACAGACCTATTGTTGATGACGAATACAACGATTTTAATTACTATAGAGGTAATGTATATACCAAAAATGCTATAAATCCTGATGGAACCGTTAAAATTGTAATGACCGATTCTATTGTATACGATACGTTAAGTAATGGAAAAATAATAGCACGTGTGCTACCAGGTGGTATTTTACAAGTTCCTATCGATGAACAAGAAACATATATGAGAACTAATTTCACAGAAAGTGATAACAGAAATTATCGTGATGGTGATAAAAGTTCTTCAAGATATTACGAAGGGTATCAAGATCAAAACATACCAAACAGAAGAATGTATAATGCACCAATTCATTATGTTGGTCCTGATGCAGAAGATAGCACAAAAATGGACAGAAGATATGATGAATCTAGTAAAAGAACAACCATTGTAGGAGAAGAAGTTCGAGTGTATAAAGGTGGTTCTTGGAAAGATAGAGCCTATTGGTTAGATCCTGCGCAAAGAAGATTTATGCCTCAGGATATGTCTACTGATTATATTGGTTTCAGGAATGCTATGTCACGTGTTGGAACAAAAGCTAAAAAGAAGAAAACACCTAGACACCAAAAACCAAAACAATAAAGAATACAACTAAAAGTTCGTTATAACATAAAAGCCTTGAACATTAGTGTGTCAAGGCTTTTTTTTTATTCAAAAATTAATGACTATTCATCAACTTCATCAATTATTCCTCTCTAGTAAAGGAGTATGCACGGACACTCGAAAAATCGAAAAAAACACGCTTTTCTTTGCTCTAAAAGGAGAAAACTTCGATGGTAATTCTTATGCAAAAATAGCAGTCGAATCAGGAGCTTCTTATGCTATCATTGATGATCCGAAATATCAAATTTCTGATAAGCATATTCTTGTCACTGATGCGCTAAAAACATTACAAAACCTCGCACTATATCACCGACAACATCTTAAAATTCCTGTTATAGCACTTACCGGTAGTAATGGAAAAACAACTACCAAAGAATTAATTAATAGTGTGCTTTCTTCTGGTTTTAAAACATGTGCAACAAGTGGTAATCTGAATAATCATATAGGCGTTCCCCTTACACTTTTATCGATGAATACAAGTACCGAAATTGGGATTGTCGAAATGGGAGCGAATCATGTTGGAGAAATAGCATTATTATCCGAAATTACCAACCCTGATTACGGCTATATCACCAACATAGGTAAAGCCCACCTAGAAGGCTTTAAAAGTATCGAAGGTGTTTTAAAAGGGAAAACAGAGCTCTATAAAAACTTAAAGAAAAATAACAAATTAGTCTTTCTAAATATTGATGATCCAAAATTAAAAAAGGCATCTTTAGAAATAGATACTTTTAGTTTTTCAATATCTGAGCAAGCAGATGTGACCGTAAAATTACTTAACACCTCGCCTACTGTAGTTGTAGGATATGAAGATATACAAATTCATACTCATCTTATAGGGGCCTATAACTTTACAAATATAGCAGCTGCAATAGCAATTGGTGCTTATTTTAAAATCCCAATAGATAAAATAAAGAAAGCTATTGAAGCATACATACCTTCAAACAATCGCTCCCAAATCCTTAAACAAGGAGAACACACTATTATACTTGATGCCTATAATGCAAATCCAACTAGTATGAAAGCGGCTATTGACAGCTTTTCTGAATCACATTATGAATCTAAAATTGTTGTTCTTGGTGACATGTTTGAGCTGGGTAATGACGCTGCCAATGAGCATCAAGAAATAGTAAATCATACTTGCACCACTACTATAGATGAAATATTTTTAGTAGGAACAAATTTCTTTGCCACTATTAGTGACGATTCTAGAGTTCGTAAATTCAAATCTTTTGAAGATTTAGAAAGGCAATTAAACCTACAAAATAAAAAAAGTACAATTCTAATCAAAGGGTCTCGAGGAATGAAGCTTGAACGTGTAGTCTCTGTGATCTAAACATGAAATAACCAAAGAAAAATAACAAACTTCTTGGTTTTTAGATAGTCCCCAATTATTTTCTTAGTGTAATGGATCTGCATAAAAAATAGAACGCAACACTGAATTACTTAGAAAGCTATGTATATTTGTTTTTTACTAATTTAGGGCTAATCTATATACTTACCATTGAAACAAAAAAATCCATATACCTTTTTTGATGTATTTTGCTTAAGAACCCCTCTACTGCCATTAAACTTTTACTTTGATTTAACTAAGGAGAATGAAATCTCTACTAAAAAACTCAAAGAGATCTGGAGTAATGATACCATAAAAGAAGCTATTTTTCTTGCATCACCAGAATTGTTTTCAGAAATAGATAAGTGGTTGTTGGGAGACTTAAAAGACAAAAAAAAAATACAACGCTTACAATTCTCGCTACTTAAATACCTATCACGAATGTCCTCTCGATGTACCCCTTTTGGGTTATTTGCAGGATGTAGCATGGGTCATTTTTCGAAATCAACACATATTGAACTAAAACCGCATACAGATAACCAAAGACAGACTCGGTTTGATATGAATTTTTTAGTAGCCTTCTCACAAAAATTATCTAAAGAAGAAGCAATCAAAAAACAACTAAAATGGTATCCAAACAATAGCTTATATAAAATAGGGAATCAATATAGATATGTTGAGTACACCTACGATTCTTTTAATAGAAGACAACACAGTATTGAAGCCGTAACACATACTTCTTATCTAGAAATCATATTACAAAATTGTGAAAAAGGAAAAAAAATCTCTGAAATAGCTGAGCTACTAATCGATGATGAGATCTCATTAGAAGAGGCAGAAGATTTTATCTATCAACTCATTGACAATCAAATACTGGTTAGCGAATTAGAACCTTCAGTTACAGGAATGGGTTTTTTATCCCAGATTAACAATTGCTTAAAAAGGATCAAAAACACGACTGAACTTGTTTCCAAAATCAATCATTTTCAAGAATTTCTAAACACGATCGACCAAACCCTAGGTAATGCTACCCATCTATATAAAGAGAATAGTGAAAAAGTAAAAGAACTGAATGTTGATTTTGAGCTCAAATACCTTTTCCAGACCGATATGTACCCTAAGTTATTATCTAATGAATTAGATATACAGATTGCATATAAAATCGGGCGGGTAATGACCTTGTTTAACAAACTTAGTTTACCTCCTAAAAACACAGATCTACATCAATTTAAGAATGCCTTTGTCAAAAGATATGAAACCCGAGAAATTCCTTTAGCAAAAGTGCTAGACATAGAGGTAGGCATAGGATATATACAAAATCGAGAAGCTGCAGACCACACCCCATTTCTTGAGGACTTGCATATTCCACAAAGAAAAAATGACCAAACTACTTCTTCATGGAATCCGATTCTTGATATTTTAAATAAAAAGCTGCAAGAAATCACAAAAAGTAATGATCCCTATACCTTGCAGTTACATGACCAGGATTTCGAAAACTTCGATACTAATTGGAATGACTTACCAGATACCATGTCATCAATGGGTGAATTAGTCTTGTTAAATGGTCAAAGAAAAATCATAGTATCTTCAATGGGTGGGACATCAGCTGCAAATCTCTTAGGCAGGTTTTCTACAGGAAATACTGAAATAAAAAATCATGTACAAAATATTGCAGAAATAGAACAAAAGATAGAAAAGAATAAGCTTTTGGCAGAAATTGTTCACTTGCCCGAGTCAAGAACTGGTAATGTAATACGTCGAGAAGCAATTCGAAATTATGAAATCCCTTACCTCGGAAAATCTAATCTATCAGCCGAAAAACAAATACCAATAGAAGACCTAATGGTTTCGGTACAATACGACAAAATTATTCTCAGATCTAAAAAATATAATCAAGAAATTCTTCCAAAATTAACCAATGCCCACAATTATAAAGGAAAAAATGCACTACCCATTTATAATTTCCTATGCGATATGCAACAACAAAATATAAGAAGTGCTATTGGATTTTCGTGGGGAGAATTACTTGAAAAAAATACATTTCTACCTCGTGTTGAGTATAAAGAGTTTATTCTCTCAAAAGCACGTTGGAAAATAACTAAAGACCGTATTGAATTTTTGCTAACTGACTTTACTAATAACAAAGATATTCTTACTGCAATTACCGACTGGCGGGACCTATTAAAAATACCGAGATACGTTCAACTAATTGATTTTGATAATACGTTACTTATTGATCTAGGTAATGTTTCATCTATTAGAATGTTTCTTGATATTGTTAAAAACAGATATCAGTTTATAGTTGAAGAATTCTTATTTACAGAAGAAAGTCTGGTAAAAGAAAATAATAATAATTACACCAATCAATTTGTCTTTTCATTTTATAACGCTGAAAAATTAGCAACATCAACAAAGGCATGCATCTCAATAAACTCTAAAGATACCCAAAACAAAAAGAAAAGAACATGAAGAGAATATTCTTATTAGGTGATGAATGGTTGTATTACAAGCTTTATTGTGGTGCCAGAATGGCAAATATAATATTGACAGAAACTATCAAGCCACTGGTAGAAAAATTAGTAGAGACTAATCATATTGACCAATGGTTTTTTATACGATACAATGACCCAGATTATCATTTAAGAATTAGGTTTCATCTTACCGAAACAAAAAAAATTAATGAGGTTATTCTTTTAATTAACAAAATGATAAAACCATATCTTGAAGAAGATATTATTTATAAAGTTCAGGTTGACACCTATGCTAGAGAAATAGAAAGATACGGTGGCAAGACTATTGAATTGGCAGAAGAATTGTTCTACCATGAGAGTACAATGCTAGTGAATGCAGTATCAATGATAGAAGATGAAACTTTATATTTCCTCTTTATACTAAAGGCCGTACATCAATTATTAAACGATTTTAAATTCACTATTGAAGAAAAAAATACTATAGTTTCTAGAAATAAAGATAGTTTCAGACAAGAATTTAATGCTGACAAAAACCTCAACAAACAACTAAACAAAAAATATGGAGGTATTAAGAATGAGATTTCCATTTTCTTAAACGCTACGTATACGAATAATGAGGTTTATGAATATTTAGACGCTCTTTTATTTGACAAGACCAATAAAACGAAAAGAATTGTTACACAGCTATTACATCAGCAAAAGAATCAGACCTTAGAAATCCCAATAAACAATCTTGTTAGTAGTTATATACATATGTTGGTGAATAGAGCTTTTAGGTCTCAACAACGTTTTTATGAATTAATAGTTTATGATTTCTTACACAAGAAATACAACTCTGACCTCAAGAGAAGTTTACACTCTCAGTCAAATTAAAAACCAATATTATAAAAGGTTTTAGACACCTAAAAATAAACACTTTATTGATATTTCACCCCATTATCTAAGACTAAAGGTTCTTTTGAGAATCATACTTCGAAAACTTGATCTGATCTCGTTGATTAGCTCTACAAAAACCCTGAGCTTTTTTGAAATGAATGATATATATTCAATATGGTAACAAATAAAACATAGGGATACAATAAGTATAGCTGCTTTCTTACTCTTCGACTCATATACCTATGTTCGGGTTATAAAACCCATCAAAACTATATTGACTGGTTGTCAACTATAATAGTATTTATTATATCAACCATTCAAAATCATCGAGATAATTCAGTATTAATAAAATCTTAAAATAAGATGAACACAAAGCATTATCAATCAACGGATAACACCTTGTAAAATTGACAAATATCATAGTTACCAACTATCTACTACCATACTTTTATAGTATTAAAATCTTATACTATGAAAAATATTTTATTACCAACCGATTTTTCTGAAAATGCAAAAAATGCCATTGATTATGCCTTAAAATTATTTAAAAATGAGCTATGCACATTTTATATTTTACACGTAGAAAAAGCGTCAGCGTATATGACAGATGATTTGATGTCCGCCCCTTCAAATGCTTCAATTCATCATTCTGTAACTCATGATACGAAAGAAAAACTAAAACTATTAATTGACAAATTAAAGAAGGGAACAAATACTCAAGGATATACTTTTTTTGCACTTACGGATTACGATATGTTCACAGATGCCATTAAGCAAGTTGTAAAATCAAAAAATATTAACCTAATAGTTATGGGTACAAATGGAGCAACAGGAGCGAAAGAAGTAATTTTTGGAAGCAACACTATTAAAGTGATTCGAAATATAAACTGCCCTATTTTGGCTATTCCGGATGGATATACCTTTAAGACTCCAGAAAAAATATTGTATACGATAGATTATAATGATCATTTTTCTAAAAACGGTATTGAACCTCTCACAGATATTTTGACAAAGTTCAAAACATCCCTTAAAATTCTCAAAATCAAAGAAGATGATACGCTAACCGTATCCGAATTTGATGATAAAAAAAATATGAAGGATTTTTTTAAAGACACGCAACATACCTTTCATTCTATAACAAATGTTCCTACCGTACTGGCTATTGACTGTTTTATGCAAATCATGAATGTTGATATGAATGCAATGTTTATTCATAAAGAAACCTTTTTAGAGCGTTTCTTTCAGGGCTCAAACACATCAAGAATTAGCTATAAAACCAGAGTTCCGCTTTTAATTCTTAGAAATTAGGATCCCCAACAAATTCTTTTTGGCAATGATACTCGTTATTCTACTAATCCTATATCTTCTGGTGGGAGCCATACTTATTTTTAAATTAATTATCTATGGTGTCCGTCCAACCAAAACATTGGCTTGGCTTCTTGCCATTTTTACTATTCCGGTTGGAGGCATATTATTATATCTTTTATTAGGAAGAAATCGTAGGAAACAAAAACTCTATCATCAAAAAAAAACCAAAAAAATCAACACCTATTTAAAGGAGGTCGAAAATCATCATTTTAATATTACTAATTTTGAGTATAATGAACATCAAAAACTAATTGAGCTTATCTCAAAAAATTCTGGCTTTACTCCTTCTTCGGGAAATAAAGTAAACCTTCTTAAGAATGGAGAAACAACTTTTGAGGCAATATTTAACGCGCTAAAAAAAGCCACCCATTTTATTAATATTCAATACTATATTTTTGAAGAAGGAGAACTTACAGATAGCTTCTTTGCCTTATTCAAAGAAAAAGTTAAGGAAGGGGTGCAAATACGAATCCTCTATGATGGTATCGGTAGTATTTCATTAAGTAAAGATTATATTAATAAGCTCAAAAAAATAGGTGTTCAGGTCTATAGTTTTTTGCCTATGAAATTTGGCAAATTTTTATCCTCTATCAATTATCGCAACCATCGTAAAATTATTGTAATTGATACTAACATTGCTTTTACAGGAGGAATCAATGTATCAGATAAATATGTGAAGGGCGATCGGCATTTAGGCATTTGGAACGATATGCATCTGCAATTAGAAGGCCCGATTGTAAACAGTCTTCAGGCAGTTTTTGCAATGGATTGGCACTTTATTACCAATGAAGATCATATCTTTAACTTAGGGCCTTTTCCTGTATTTGAAAAAAAAGGAAAGGCTTCTGCACAGGTTGTACAAAGTGGTCCCGATTCAGACTTTTCTGCTATTAGACAATTATTTTTTTCGATGATTACAGATGCCAAAGACTACATTTATATTACCAATCCATACATTATTCCTGGGGATTCGATTATAGAATCCTTGCAAGTAGCAGCACTTAGTGGTGTTGATGTGAGAATGTTACTCTCGAATAACTCAGATAACCAAATCGTTAGATGGTGCGTGCGCTCCTATTTTGAAACATTACTACAGGCTGGCGTAAAAATTTATTTAATTCAGGATGGCTTTTTACATAGCAAAACAATGGTTGCAGATGACACTATTTCCTCGTTAGGTACCGCGAATATGGATATTAGAAGTTTTGATCAAAATTATGAGGTCAATGTTGTAATTTTTGACGATAACTTTGCATTAGATCTTAAAAACAATTTTATCGAAGAATGTAGCAAAAGTATCCAACTTAATTATAGTGATTTTAGTAAAAGACCTTGGCTAGATCGATTAAAGGAAGGAATAGCAAAAGTTTTTAGTCCCGTGTTATAACTAATTCTTCTGTTAATTCGTAGGGAGAAGTACTCTCATTTTGCCAACATATAATACTACTAAATGTTATTTGTGCAATACTTGTCAGTGCTTCTTGTGTCGCAAAAGCCTGATGTGGTGTTAATACAACATTAGGCAAGTCAATGAGTTGTTTTAGCAATACATCTTTAGGTCTATTTTGAGAGCGGTCATAAAAAAACACCTCATCTTCGTATTCATAAACATCAGTTGCATATGCCCTTATCTTGTTACTTTTTAAAGCCAGTATTAGCTCTTCTGTTTTAACAATCGCTCCTCTTGCAATATTTATAAGGATTGTATCCTTTTTCATACAATCGATTATTTTAGTATCAATCATATGATGAGTTTCTGTAGTAAGCGGCACAGCGATAATGATGATATTACTATTACTACAAAGATTTTTTAGAGTGACATACTCTACATCAAATTTTTCGGACAAACTATCATCTTTATTGACATCATTTGCAAGGATTTCGCAACCAAAACCATGCATAATTTTCACTAGTAATTTACCTATTTTTCCGGTTCCGATAATCCCAATTTTCTTTTTATACAAATCAAATCCTATGAGATTATCCAACAGAAAGTTATAGTTATGTACTTGTGTGTCTGCCAGAATAATTTTTCTATTTACGGTCTGTAACAATGCTACAGCATGTTCTGCAATAGCGTTGGGCGAATAGTCTGGTGCATTTGCAATGCTCATACCCAATCGTTCTGCTGTTTTCAAATTGACATTATCATATCCCGCCGAACGTAGTATAACATATTTTACTCCGAACCCCCATAATAACTCTAACACCTTAGATGATGCATCGTCTGACGAAAAAATTGAGACTACATTAAAACCTAATGCCAAACGTGCTGTTTTAGGTGTAAGTCTATCCGCAATATATTTTACTCTAAATTGATCATTATTTGCTTTTTCTAAAAACGGAATCTCAAAATCCTTTGCACTATATATTAGTATTTTCATTTTTCTCTTTTTCTACGATTAATAACTGCTGCTCTTTAAGTGCCCACATTAATACTTTTACATAATCATTCACTGTCTTTTTCAAATGATCGGGTTCTGTTATATCAATAGCACCTTTCCAAATGAGTTCTCGTTCTTTATCAGGACAGATACAATACAATGATGATTCTGCATGAAACACCTTATACTTCTGGTAATAATCATCATCATGATAAATTTTCTGATAGTAATAATAATCATCTCTAAAACTACTGAAAGTTCTATCCAAATTTCGTGTCGCAGATAATACGGTTACTTTTTCCTCTACCCCTAATACTTTGGATAACAATATGGCATCAAACCCTTGTTCCAAAAGTTGTGATTCTAATCGCATTAATTCTTCTTCTGTTTTGGGAAATTTGGTATAGTGTTTTTCAAAAAACTCATAACTCTTAATAGCATTAACATCATTATTATTTAATTCTGAAGTTAGTTTTTCTTCAAAAAAAATTCGATTATCTATTTCTGTAGTAATGCCTATGACCAATACTTTTTGGGCCTCAAAAGAATCGAATTCAGGGTTTTTCCAATTCTCTACCAATTGGCTCGAGGAACACCCTAATAAAAAAATAACCCCAACTACATATTTAACTAATTTATCCATCTTCTACGCATTAATTTTATTCACTCAATTATTTTGTTCAACTGGGTTACTATGATACTCATATAATCAGGGACTTTTTCGATAATGGATTCTCCTGAAATTACATCAATATCCTCAAGGCTCCTATTACTACTCCCCACAGTAGAAAGAATAATTAACTTATCTAATCGATCAGGATACTTTCTTATATACTTTGTTAAATTGCTAGGCGGGTCATAATACTCCCATGAATTGATCATGATAATGGCATCCCACTCATCGATTGGTACGGTAAACAACATATACACATCAATGACCTTAAAATAAATAGAATCCTGTTGATAATGTTTTAGTATTCCTTGAACTAAAGAGTCTTTAAACCTACTTCCTTGAGATGCTATTAATACATTAGCTTTTGCCTTATCTTTGTTTACCTCAAAAGGAATTATTGTATCCATAGCATATGTATATTCATACCAAATCCAAAAAATTGTAAAAAGGATACTTAAAATGAGTATGATTTTTTTAAAAACTCTCAATAGACTATTATCTTTAGCTTAGTAATCGTTTTTGCTTGCTTTGGATCATTCCTTTTTTAATCAAAGCAAAAACTTTTCTTTTTACATCTTTGTAATTATTAAAATATGTGTGAACCTCTTCTGCAAATGCACGATGGTCAGTTTTATACTTCTTTTCTTCTTTAATTTGGTCTAAACCATCAGTAAGTATTAGAAGTTCATTCTGATGTCTAATTATTTTTTTTAGAGTTGGTTCTATTTTTTTACTTAGTATAGATAACTCTTGTATCACTTTATTACTAGTTTCAGAAGTATGGTTAGAAATTAGTTGCCACATATAGTTTTCAAGAAGTTCATTTAGAAAATGTTGCTCGTCCTTAATGAACTTAAGTTCGGATATCCAGTTTAAAGAATTTTCATGTAACTCTTCAGCACTCTTCCATTCTATATATTTTATACTTGTCGGATTTGATTTCATTGTTCTTAATACATGAAGTTTATATCTATGCTTTCAAAAAAAGGCAGAAAACAAGGCCCCCATCTGTTTTCTGCCTTACTAACATGCTGTTTAACGTATCTCAATAACTTTTTTTGGTGGTTCTTGCGCATCTTCTTTTTTGAGAAGATTTAAGGACAGAATACCATTGTTATATGTGGCTTTAACCTTTTCATTTTGATTAATACTACCAGGCAATTGCAATTTTCTATCAAATGAATGATAACTAAATTCCCTACGTGTATAATTATCATCTTCTTTAACATCTTCTGCACTTGTATTTGCACAAATGTGTAATACATCATCCTCAATAGTTACTTCGATATCTTTTTTTGAAAACCCAGGA
Organism: Aquimarina pacifica; assembly: GCF_000520955.1. Taxonomy (GTDB): domain Bacteria; phylum Bacteroidota; class Bacteroidia; order Flavobacteriales; family Flavobacteriaceae; genus Aquimarina; species Aquimarina pacifica. The sequence continues at coordinate 30,609 of NZ_JACC01000038.1, forward strand.
ACTGCAAGTTCTATTTCGAAGTCATTTTTGTTTTCTTTGACATTCATAGCAGGAAGAGAGCTATCTCGCATAAAAAAATCATCTGCAAAAAAGTCATCTGTATCTAACCATGATGAAACTTTATCGTTAAACCACGGGGATCTGTGTTTGTTAAATTTAATTAGTGACATAATTATTCGGATTTTTAGAGTTATTAATACATTATTTATCTAAAATTAGTAAGCGTATTCGTCAGATAAAATGATAATTATCAGGTTACGGGCTTTTTATTACTTTTAAGAACTCCTCCTGTATAACTAAATATTTCTGACTTTAACCTACGATAGTTTTTATAAAAAACATCCAATGTAATTTTCAATTTTTGATGCTTGTTATAATAGTAATGGTCACATGAAATGGTATCACATTCGAGCATACCTCCCAGTTCACTTTCGTGCTTTTTTATCTCTTCTTCTAAGATCTCAATTTCCTTCTCTACTCGAAGAACCCCATCTTTAAATTCTTGCAATCGTTCAAAAAGATTACGTGTTGTGGGTTCGAATACATAAGAGTTAAACAACTGATTAATGAATTGTAATTCTCCTTTTATGAATTGAAGGTTAGATTTCCATTCTAAAGCATTAAAATGAATATCCTTTAAATCTATATGTGTTGTGCTTATTGTACGTGTCATAATTTCTTGGTTTATGTAAAAGTTCGTTGTTGCACATGAATTATGTAATAAAAAATCTATTATGCCTTTAAATCAATGCAAATACAGTCGCTTAGTTATTTTTTAAATAGCACCAAAGTGGTACTAGATAAAAATCTATACAACAGGAGTCTTTATGTTTTCGGGCCTTATGATGAGATTCGATTGAGTAAATGGGGTCAAAAAACACCTTCGCTAGACTTTTTAAAGTAGTTTCTTACTAATGCTGTCATTTGATTTTTGGTCATACTGTCAACTCTAATAACATCTTTAATTTTATCAGCAATCCCCTTATTGTATTTAGTAAGATATTTTTGAAACTTTTCTGCTGCTTCTGCTGGTCCGTATAACACTATAACATTTGCTTCTTTTAAGTAAACAGTAAGCTTTTTAAAATACTCTTTAAATTGATGCTTTTCACGTTCGAGATATTTACTATCCTGCACAACATCTTGTGGCCCTCCTTTTATTCGAGTTCCTGACCCACCATGAATATTATATTCTTCAATTTCAGAAAAAACAGTTAACATTTGCTCTCCTTCTACACCTGTAGTAATAACATAAGCTTTTTCTCGATCCATCCATATTCCTATATTGTTCATCTTTTTATCTTTTTTTAGTTTCTTAAATCGTGTAATGCGAGTACGGGTACCTTGGCATGATTCCCAAGGTTTTTTACCATAGGCTGAGATAGTATACTCCCGAAAAAACTGTGCTTCTTGTTTATAAAAGTAATCATGTCACTTTCTCTACTTTCGACAAAGGCATTTAACCCTTCTTTGACCCCTATATTATGTAGGGTATGAAATGTGTATTGTAAACTATCAAAATATTCTTTTAATAATTTTTTATTCGCCTCCTGTTCTTTGCTCAAAGCATCACCTTCAGAAATATGTAAAATTCGTATTGCAGCATTACTTATTCTCGCCAATTCTATCAAATAATGAAGTTCTCTACGTTTTATTCGTGTTTTAAAATCGGTAGGAAAGACTATTTCTTTTGGTTCTTGATAGGTGATTTCACCAGGAATTGCAAGTACAGGGCAATTTCTCTCTTTTTCCATAACCAAAATAGCATTGCTTCCGTAAATAATACTGCTAGCATTGGTAGCCCCTTTGGTTCCCATGATGATCATTTCAATATCCATTTTGTCAACAATGTCTTTGATAGCATCAAGAAGATTATTAAACTTTGAGACCGCAAAGAATTTGTGTTTTGTATTCTCTTCTTTCATAGAAATTCTTTCTAACGTCTTGCTCAATCCTTTTTCTGACACTGCTTTGGCTTTATCAAATATTTTCTCTCCTGGTTCGGGCACCATCATACTCTCCATTGCATAACCACTTGCCTGAAAAGCGTTCAGCAAATAGAAATCACACACTTCATTCTTATATAATTCTATTGCGTAAGAAATGGCGTTCCATGCATTTTTTGAAAAATCTGTGGGTAATAAGATTTTCTTTTTCATGAGATTTGTTTTGTGATTAATAACTCAAATATATTGCCCGAAACTCTCAAAAACTATGACAATTATCAGGTTGCTGCAGGCACAACTAAAAAAGGTTTTATAGGATGAAACCCTATCCTTTTTATGATAGGTTCACGGGTAATGCTTTCGATTAGGCTATGTTTATAATTGACCATAATCAACATGTTTATTTCTTGCTGTTCAATAAAATCATTAATTAACCTGGCTTTTTGAGTAAATTTTGAAATCCAGTGTATGCTATTTGTAAAGTTTTTGAGATACCTCTTAAGAGCATTATAGTTATAGGCTTGTATATCATCGAGCTTTTCTTCTTCATGAATATGAAAAATTCTAATAGCAGAATCAAACAAGGAAGCTATCTCTAGTAATGATTTTAATTCTTCTTTTTCATAAAAACGTTTCAAATCAGTAGGAAAGGCAATCTCTATAGGTTTTTCGTAGGTAAACTCGTCTGGCACTATCAATACTGGACAATCTTTTATGCTCTGTAACACTTTTACCGTATTACTGCCCATAAAAATTTGTTTCGCCTTTGTAGCACCTTTTGTTCCCATAACCACAAGATCAATTTCTTTTTTGACAATGGTTTTGTTGATGGTGGTAATTAAATTTTTTGAAACAGATATGGTTTCAAAGTTGTGATTATCATCTTCGGTATCTCTAGTGATCGCATGAAATGTTTCTGCCAATCCCTCTTGAGATGCATTACTTAATTGTTTATAGATACGATCTCCTTTGCTTGTATCTATCCTACTGGTTAATACTGGTGTTTTTACCTCAAATGTATTGAGTATATAGAATTGACATGACTGCGCCTTAAGCAATTGAGTTGCATAAAAAAGTGCATTATATGAATTGTTTGAAAAATCTACAGGAATTAATATTCTTTTCATGATACATAGTTTTAAGGTTGCACCTATAAAACTATTAACAATAGATATGGGTTTCTATGACATTGCTCATGTTAGACATCAAAATCAAACGACAATTCTCGTTTTATCGATAGAAACAAAATCTTAAGAAACAAATATGTAAGTGTATAAGTCGACTATTAATCTTCGTCTTCAGGTATAATAAGCAATGGAATTGGGGTTTGAAAAACCATCTTTTTAATTACAGGTTCTCGTGTCAACCTTTCTATAAAACTATGTTCATAATATATCATAGCGATCAAATCTATTTCTAACTCTTCTATAAAGGCAAGAATTCCTCGGGCAACATTAGCAAAATCAGGAATTACATGAAACTCATACTTTTCATTCTTAAAAAAATGTTCTAGAGAATGTAAATTATACTCTTGAGCAGGATTCAATGCTGGTTTTTTATAGACCTCAACCATCCTTATAACTGCCTTATAATTTTGAGCCAAATCAATAATAGGTTTCACTTCTGAACTATAATAGATTTTTTTGAAATCGGTAGCAAACCCAATATCCGTAATATCTTTAAACGTAAACGTCTCTGGTATCACAAGTATCGGACAATTTTTAATACTTTTTAGTAAACTGTGAGTAGTACTCCCCAAAAAAACAGTCCTTGATCCAGTAGCCCCCTGTGTCCCCATAATGATCAATTCTATCTGTTTTTCGATAGCAAACTTTTGGATTTCATCTACAGCTTCACCCACTATAGAAACACTACTAAACTGATGATTTACTGGTGTATTAGAGTTTTTTATATCCTTCATTACATGCACCAAACCTTCTTTAGATTTCTTTTTGGCCTGATCATACAAGTGTCCTATTTTTTGAGAACTGACTGTGGTCGCCAATGATACAGCAGACACATTGCATACATTTAAGATGTAAAAATCGCACGGATCATTCTGGTATATTCTCATTGCATACACAATAGCGTTCCATGCATTATCAGAAAAATCAGTAGGTAGTAAGATACGTTTCATTGTGGTACGTTAATTTAAAAAAACTCGTTTAGAATATTGTAATCAGTTAGATTCATTAAACATTATGCATACCAGAGATACTCTTCTGGTTTGATCTTATTCTTTTCTCTGAAGGAATTACCAAAAATGGTACATTGGCATGAAAAGTAATTTGATTGATTACTGGTTTAAATAATAAGTTTTCGAAAAAAGAATGCTGGTTATGAACCATCACCAATAGATTAATAATATGCATCTTCTGAAAATCTTCTACAGACTCTATAACATCCGTACCTTCAGCAATATGAAAAATATGAGCATTTTTCTCAAAATAAGCATCCAAAAATTCTCGAACTTCTTCCTGATGCGTATTTAAGGGAGTTCCGTAATATGCATTAAGAAGATGAATTCTAGATGTATGAATATCACAAATATTTTTTAGAAAAGGTAAAAATGGATTTGATACAGACACCTTATAATCTGTAGGAAATAATATCTCTTTTGGTTCTTCATACTCAAACCCTAATGGAACGGCAAGTACTGGACATTTAACCTTTTTAATGGTATACATCGTATGTGTTCCAATAAAAACTTCTTTGGCTCCCGTAGCTCCTTTTGTTCCCATTACAATAAGATCAATATTGTATTTTTCTATAGTATCCTTAATTTCGGGAACTAACATATTAAAAGCCGAAATCCTCTCAAAAGTATGTTGTGGATTATCAAACTCCTCTTTTATTTTTTCTTCTAACTGGGCTATTTCCTTTTTTGAATTAATCATCGCAACATCCTCCATACCATAAGGCATTGGATTTTCTAACATATACCCAGGGTTAAAACTAACAGGGGTGAATGTATTGAGAAGATAGAAAGTACAAGTTTCTTTTCTAAAAAATTGTACCGCATATCGTATGGCATTATACGCATTTTCTGAAAAATCGGTAGGTAACAAAATCTTCTTCATCTGTCTAAATTTTGAAGGATTAAAAATGGAATCTTAATATGCAGACCAATCTTATCAATAGTAGATTGGTAGAGAACACTTTCTAAATAAGAGTGTCTCGAGTTTACCAAAACCAATACATCAATTGATTGATTCTTTATGTATTCATTAATGGCTAATGTCAAGCCCTCTGATGAAATAGTTTTGAATTCTAAAGTCATATCAGACAAGCTTTCTTTAAGAAACATCCTATTATCCTCTTGTCTGATCGACAGTTTTTTATACATCGAAACATGCATCATTGTAATGGTTGATCTAAAACTTTTTGCCAGTGTACTCAACAATTTTAGCTCTCTTCGTTTATAGGGTAAAAAATAATCTGTTGGAAACAGTATATGTTTTGGCTTTTCAAACATACATTCTTCAGGAATTGCTAATACTGGGCATTTCACATATTTTAAAACCTGTAATGTATTACTCCCAAATGTGAGCATACGATCATTTGTTTTACCCTTGGTACCCATGACTACTACATCAATATTTTCTTTATTCACAATATCATTGGTTTCATCTATCAATGTGCCAAATACTGCTAACATGTTATAATCATGTCTCGGGTTGGGAGAAATTTGTTTAATCTGATTATTTAATCGTGCTAATTCCTGAGCAACCTTTTTCTGTGTCAACTCTTTTACCTCTTCAAAAACTGCTCTTGCGCTATCAGCATTCGCATCGTATACCTCATCAGCATATGCATGTAGGATAAAAAACTCGCACCGTTCATATTTAAATAGCGCTACGGCATAGCATATTGCATTCATGGCATTTTCTGAAAAATCTGTTGGAATTACTATTCTCCTCATTCTGCTTTTTTTTATTCTATATCAAAACTATACAACTCACCTTCTGAAAACTATGATAATTATCATATGTTAGGATAGAAAACTTTTTCAGCTTTGTAGCAAATATGAAGTATGATAGAATCTATGTGTTTTCATTGCGGAAACAATTGTAACCAAACAGTCATCAACTTTGATCAAAAAAAATTCTGTTGCAATGGGTGCAAAACTGTGTATGATATTTTTTCGAGTCATAATTTATCCTCTTATTATGACTTACAGTCTGCTCCTGGAGCCATTCCTAAAGAAATTAAAGGAAAATACGATTATCTCGATACTCCTGCTATTATTCAAAGATTAACAGAATTTGACAACGATACTATTAAGATCGTATCCTTCTACATCCCACACATTCACTGTAGTTCTTGTATTTGGATTTTAGAAAACCTGCATAAATTACAACCCGCTATCCATAGTTCACAGGTTAATTTTCCAAAAAAAAGTGTACGGATAACCTTTAATACCGAAAAGACCACGCTAAAAGAAATAGTTGTCTTACTGAATGCAATAGGGTATGAACCTCATATTAGTCTTGAAGATTATAAAAAAACCAACAAAAAAGTAAATCGAAGTCTTATCTATAAAATAGGAGTTGCAGGATTTGCCTTTGGAAATGTCATGTTTTTATCCTTTCCCGAATATTTTGAAGTATCAGAATTTTGGTTAGACAAATACAAATACATCTTTAGATGGCTCATGTTTTTCTTCTCTTTACCTGTTGTTTTTTATAGCGCTCAAGCATATTTCATTTCTGCATATAAAGGGTTACAAAGCCGATTATTACCCATAGATGTTCCGATTGCTTTAGGAATACTAGTACTGTTTATACGAAGTACTACGGAAATTATTATGGATTGGGGGACTGGCTTTTTTGATAGCCTCACAGGATTAGTATTCTTTCTTTTACTCGGTAAATTCTTTCAACAAAAAACCTATTCCTTTTTGTCTTTTGAGCGAGACTATAAGTCTTATTTTCCTATAGCAGTAACGCGAATCTATTATAACAACAACACTCATAAAAGAGAAGAAGAAAACATACAGGTGTATAGCATTAACAAAGGGGACCGTATATTGATAAGAAATGAAGAATTAATACCTGTAGATGCTATACTTATAGACGGAACCGCCTGTATTGATTACAGTTTTGTAACAGGAGAAAGTGATTTGGTTATGAAGCAGTCTGGTGATACTATTTTTGCAGGAGGAAAACAACTATATGGCGCCATCGAAATTGAAGCTTTAAAATCTGTAGAACAGAGCTACCTTACTCAATTATGGAGCCATAGTGCTTTTACAAAAAAAGTTCAAAAACCTTTTGTCAATCTAACAGATATAATTAGCTCTTATTTTACCAAAGTAATCCTCTTCATAGCGATATTATCTACTATTTTTTGGTTATGGTTCGATGCTTCTAAAGCAATGCAAGTATTTACCGCAGTCCTAATCATTGCCTGTCCTTGTGCATTAGCATTATCAAGACCTTTTGCTTTGGGCAATATGTTACGGGTTTTTGGGAAAAATAAATTTTATCTTAAAAATGCAGATGTAATAGAACAAATGGCACAGATTGACACTATTATTTTTGATAAGACAGGTACCATTACCACAAAAGAAAAAGGGACTATCTCCTATCACGGAATACCCCTCACCTATTCCGAAAAATCACTACTCAAAACTGCACTACGTCCCTCTAATCACCCATTAAGTAGATCATTATATGAAATACTTCCAGAACAAGAAATTCTTACACTTAATAAATACCATGAGCAGATAGGAAAGGGGATTAAAGCTACGATAGAACATAATTCTTTAAAAATAGGATCTGCAGATTTTGTTGGGTATAGTATACCTTCTAATGAAATGTACACTAGTGTACATATAGTTATAAACAATCAGCACAAAGGATATTATGTGTTTCATAACCAGTACAGAAATGGGCTTTCCAAATTATTTTTAGAGTTAGATAATAAATATGAACTTGCTATTTTATCCGGCGATAATGAGGGAGAAAAAGAACACCTTAAGCAATTATTGCCCCAATTAAAAACATTATTATTTAATCAAAAACCAGATGCCAAATTAACATATATCGAATCCTTGCAGAAAAAGGGCAAAAATGTATTGATGGTTGGTGATGGATTAAATGATGCTGGGGCATTAGCACAAAGCAACGTTGGGATCGCTTTGTCAGAGAACATAAATACATTCTCTCCGGCCTGTGATGCTATTCTAAGCGCATTACATTTTCAGAAAATAGAACACTATCTTCGTACTTCAAAAAACACAATTCGTATTATTAAGTCTAGTTTTATTATATCATTTATTTATAATATTATCGGACTGTATTTTGCCGTCACAGGGCAGTTATCTCCTGTAATCGCTGCTATTTTAATGCCATTAAGTTCGATCTCGATAGTTGTTTATGTAACAGGACTAACAAGTTGGTTAGGAAAAAAATTATAGATCAAAAATAACACCCGTATAATCCATTTCATACTATCACAGTATTATAAAATTATCGTTATATAAAAAGTAAAAGAATTCGTTAAGTGGCACAAGCGTCTAACCAAAGACATTTAACCTGCTTTATGCAGTAGAAAATCTATTACACCAACAACATCATATTTCTGGTCAATTAAAGGTCAGTTAAAAGTAGAACGCTCTCCTGTTCTATATATCATTTTTTTGTCTTGCTTGTACGAAACCCTAATAGACTATATAGTGGGCACCATCCCATAAAACCTGTTAGGACTAAGACCGCAGAAATAGTCATCAATAGGATGCCTAAGGTTCCGGGGATATAATCATTATAAAACAGATAAGCTATTAGAATCCCACCCATAATTCGTATCAGTGAATCAACTTTTGCTACATTCTTTTTCATCATTTCATAAGTATAATTGTTAGAAGATCAAATTGCAAAAATCCTTTGATTCAAAACCTGATAAATATCATATTTTAAGATATTCTTCACGCTTACTTTTGATGCATAATTTTTTACTATGAGTATCATTTATGTATTACTTACCATTAGTATTCTGGTTGCTATATTCTTTTTTATTGCATTCATCCTTTCTGTAAAAAAGGGACAATATGACGATGTATATACACCATCAATACGAATACTATTTGATGATGAACTTATAAAAGATAACTCAAAAAAAAATGTACAAAAAACTAAAACCAAAGATTCATAATTATGGAAATGGAAAAATTCTACTATGACAACAAAATTGTGCAAAAATTCTTATACGCCACTATGCTTTGGGGGATTGTAGGCATGTCTGTCGGATTGTTACTAGCCTTTATGTTTTTGTTTCCTAACCTTACAGATGGTATCTCATGGTTGAGTTTTGGTCGTTTACGTCCCTTACACACAAATGCTGTAATTTTTGCTTTTGTGGGAAATGCCATTTTTGCAGGTGTATATTACTCTACTCAGCGATTACTTAAGACAAGAATGTTTAATGATACACTCAGCAATATTAACTTTTGGGTATGGCAATTGATTATTGTTGGTGCTGCGATCACTTTACCCTTAGGATATACCACCTCTAAGGAGTACGCAGAGCTAGAATGGCCTTTTGATATCGCCATTGCCGTCATATGGGTTGTTTTTGGGTGGAATCTCATAGGTACCATTCTTAAGAGAAGGCAAAGACATTTATATGTAGCTATTTGGTTCTATCTGGCCACTTTTGTTACGGTCGCAGTACTTCATATTTTTAATAGCTTAGAACTGCCGGTTAGTTTTCTTAAAAGTTATTCGGTATATGCGGGAGTACAAGATGCACTCGTACAATGGTGGTACGGACATAATGCAGTAGCATTTTTTCTTACCACACCTTTTCTAGGATTGATGTATTATTTTGTCCCCAAAGCCGCCAATCGCCCAGTATATTCATATAGGTTATCTATCGTACACTTTTGGTCTCTGATTTTTATTTATATCTGGGCAGGTCCTCATCATTTATTGTATTCTTCTTTACCCGACTGGGCTCAAAACCTAGGAGTAGCATTCTCGATAATGCTCATCGCTCCTTCTTGGGGAGGAATGATCAATGGATTACTAACACTACGTGGAGCATGGGATAAAGTACGTACTGATCCTGTACTTAAATTTATGGTAGTCGCAATTACCGGATATGGTATGGCAACATTCGAAGGCCCTATGTTGTCTCTTAAAAACGTAAACGCAATTGCTCATTTTAGCGACTGGGTCATTGCACATGTGCATGTTGGCGCATTAGCTTGGAACGGGTTCTTTACCTTCGGAATGGTGTATTGGCTGGTGCCGAAAATAACAAAAACCTCATTATGGTCTAAGTCATTAGCAAACGTACATTTTTGGATCGGCACCTTGGGTATCATCATGTATGCACTGCCAATGTATGTTGCTGGATTTGTACAAGCATCTATGTGGAAACAGTTTAATCCTGACGGGAGTTTGACCTATGGTAACTTCTTAGAAACTGTAAACGAAATCATTCCGATGTATTGGATGCGTGCTATCGGTGGCACCTTATTTATCATAGGAGCATTTGTGATGCTTTATAACATTATTATGACGGTTCGTTCGGGTACCACAGTAAGCGATGATCTGGCAGAAGCAGCCTCATTACAAAAAGTAACACACAAAAGAACTATTGGCGAAGGGTACCATACATGGTTAGAAAGAAGACCCGTAAAACTCACAATTTTTGCCACCATTGCTATTTTGATTGGTGGTGTGATTCAGATAGTACCTACTTTATTAGTAAAATCTAATATCCCAACAATAACAAGTGTAAAACCCTACACACCCTTAGAATTAGAGGGACGAGATATTTACATCCGAGAAAGCTGCGTTTCTTGTCATTCGCAGATGATTCGTCCTTTTAGAAGTGAGGTAGAACGGTATGGCGAATATTCTAAAGCTGGTGAGTATGTATATGATCATCCTTTCTTATGGGGAAGTAAACGTACAGGGCCAGATCTTATGCGAATCGGAGGGAAATATTCTGACAACTGGCATCTCAATCATTTCTATGACCCCCAAAGCACCTCATCTGGTTCTATTATGCCCAGTTATAAATGGTTGATAAAAAATGAACTAGACAGATCAAATACAGAAACCAAAATGAAAGCTATGGTTACACTTGGCGTACCATATACTATCGAAGAAATTGAGAGCGCACAACAATGGATGGATGAGCAAGCCTTGCAAATAGAAAAGAACTTATATAGCGATCCTGATTTTGCCAAAACATATGATGCTGATAAAAAATATGCGCAAAAAAATGGAGAAGATTTTGTAGAAATGCGAAATAGAGAAGTAGTCGCTCTTATTGCCTATATCCAAAGATTAGGAACCGATATCAAGGTAAAGAATGAAACTGTAAACGCAGAATAAAAAACATATTGATTCATAAAACATATCAAGCTAAGCTTGTTATCATATCGTATTATATGATTAACCAACCTCCTCAAGCTTAGTTTGATAACAACATATAGTAACTAAAACAACCGTTATGCTAAAATTTATAAAAGGCCATATGGAAAGTATTGAAGGTATTGAAATCTACCCTATGATCTCTCTACTTATATTTTTTTTCTTCTTTGCCCTATTATTTTGGTGGGTATTTACTGCCAAAAAAGAGTACATCAAAGAAGTAAGTAAAATCCCTTTAGAAAACGAAAACAACATCATATTATGAAAAGTACCTCATCCTATATTAGAGTAATTGCCCTTTTATTAATAGCAGGTATATTAATAGAGCTAACCATAGAATCAGGAGATGAATCCGTATGGATCGCCCACCCCATATCTTGGGTAGTAATGGGAATCGTTTTACTTTTTTCTATAGCCATAGAAATTAGTATTGAAGCACTACGTAGTATTTTATTTCTATCACTAAAACCAAAAGCCAAGGAACGCTATCTATTAGCAGAAAAACAAAAGAAAGAAAAGCAATATGCTTGGATAAAAAAAACCTATCTCAAATTATTAGACAGCAAACCTGTAGCAGAGGAAGAAGAAATCATTCTAGATCATAACTATGACGGCATCAAAGAACTCGATAATAATCTTCCGCCATGGTGGGTATATGGGTTCTATGCAACAATTGTATTTGCTGTAATTTATTTAGCTCGTTTTCATGTGTTTAATGGATATTCTCAGGCAGAAGAGTACGAAACCGAAGTTGCAGAAGCCAAAATTGCCATTGCCGCCTATAAGAAAACGGCTAAGAATCTAGTTGATATAACAACAGTGACAGTCTTGACAGAACCGGCTGATATTACCGCAGGAAAGGGAATTTTTACGGCGAATTGTGTAGCCTGTCACAAAGCTGATGGCGGTGGTGGTATTGGCCCTAACTTAACCGATCCCTATTGGATTCTTGGAGGTGGCATCAAAAATATTTTTAAAACCATATCAGAGGGAGGAAGAGACGGCAAAGGAATGGTTGCCTGGAAACAAACTCTTAAACCCCTTGAAATGGCCCAAGTAGCAAGTTATGTTATGACTCTCGGCGGAACCACTGCTGCAGAACCCAAAGAGGCACAAGGCGAAATTTGGATCGACCCTAATGCCCAAAAAAAAGAAACAATAACAGAAACAACAACAAAAGTAGAAATCCCTGAAGTGGCAGTAGACACCACATCGATAGACGCTACAAAATTAGAAATGTAGGCATTAGAGTAATTATAATACAATTGAATTAAACAATAAAAACGCTGTATTGGAAACACCAGAAAATGAAACATTCAGAGATTCTATCGGCACCATCAATGCTGAGGGTAAACGTGCATGGGTATATCCAAAAAAGCCTAATGGTCGATTATACACTTATAGAAAATGGGTAAGTTATGGTCTCTTACTATTCCTATTTACAGCTCCATTTATTAAGATCAATGGCAATCAGTTTTTACTGTTTAATGTATTAGAAAGACGTTTTAATATTTTCGGAGCGCCTTTCTGGCCGCAAGACTTTCACCTCTTTGTGATATCTATGATCATAGGAGTAATTTTTGTGACACTATTTACAGTCGCATTTGGCAGACTATTTTGCGGATGGGTATGTCCTCAGACCATTTTCATGGAAATGGTCTTTCGAAGAATCGAATATTGGATCGAAGGAGATCGAGGAAAACAAATTCGATTAGATAAACAACCCTGGAATGTTGAGAAAATCAAAAAAAGAGTAGCCAAATGGACCTTATTCTTTATTATTTCATTTATGATCGCCAATGTATTTTTGGCTTATTTGATAGGGAGTGACCGTTTGATTCAATATATATTTACTGAAGGTCCTTTGACCCATATGAATACTCTTATTTCTCTTCTCATATTTACGGTAGTTTTCTACTTTGTATTTGCCTGGTTCAGGGAACAGGTGTGTATTATTGCTTGCCCATACGGAAGATTGCAAGGTGTATTATTAGATGCCAAATCAATAGTTGTTGCGTATGATTATAAACGCGGAGAAAAAGAAACAGGGCGTGCTAAGTTTAAAAAAAATGAAGATAGACCCGAAACAGGAAAAGGAGATTGTATAGACTGTTTTCAATGCGTACATGTTTGTCCTACTGGGATCGATATTCGTAACGGCACACAACTAGAATGTGTTAATTGCACTGCTTGCATAGATGCCTGTGATCATATGATGGAAAAAGTGAATCTACCCAAAGGATTGATTCGTTATGCAAGCGAAGATAATATTGGAAAAAAAGAGAAATTCAGGTTTACACCACGTCTTCAAGGATATACTGCTGTACTATTCATACTAACAGGTATTTTCTTAGGAATGTCCTTCTTACGCAATGATGTAGAAGCAACAATCCTAAGATTACCAGGACAATTATATGAACGAAAAAATAATAATATTATTAGCAACGTATATACCTATAAGTTGGTCAATAAGACAACGACTCCGATCGAAGATATACATTTTGAGTTACTATCGCATCAAGGAACCATAGCGCCTGTTACTCATCAAAATTTTACAGTGCCTAAACAAGGATTAGCAGAAGGAACTTTATTTATTGAAGTCAATGCTACCACTCTTAGTGGTGATAAAGACAGAGTAAAAATTGGAGTGTATAGCAATAATAAATTAATAGAAACAACGACTACTGCCTTTTTAGGCCCCAGAAATTATAGATAAAACCAGACAAAAAAATATGTAAAGTATTTGAAATAGAGTCTTCATAAAATGTTACTCGAATAAAAAAAGAAGATTCATAAAAAAGAAAAAATGAAGACAAAAATAAACTGGGGAACCGCCATCGTAATAGTATTTATAGGCTTTATTAGCTTTATACTATTTTTTGTGATAAAAATGAATACCAATAAAAAGTTTGAACATGATTTAGTTACAGAAGAGTACTATAAAAAAGAGCTCGCTTTTCAGCAAGAAATTGATGCCGAAAAAAAAGGAAATGATTTGATTAATAACATTATCATCAAACAGCATCAGGGTGGATTAATTGTAACATTTCCTTTAGACAAAAACTATTCGGATATTTCGGGTACAATCTATTTATACCGACCCTCTGATAAAAAAATGGATTTCTCAATTCCGATTCTACTCAAAACTTCTGAATACCTAATCCCCAATGATATAATACATAAAGGACGTTGGGATATTATTATCAATTGGAAATATAAAAATGATACGTATTTATTCAAAAAATCAATTACCTATTAGATGCTATTATCTGGATTTATATTAGGAATATTAGGAAGCTTTCATTGCATAGGTATGTGCGGTCCTATTGCCTTTCTATTACCCCTTGATAAAACCAATCAAACGACAAAATTTTTTCAAATTTTATTATATCATTCGGGAAGATTATTTGCTTATGGATTAATCGGACTTTTCTTTGGGCTCATTGGTAAAAGTCTAAACTTATTAGGAATACAACAAGCACTGTCAATAGGTATTGGTGTTACAATGATCTTACTAGTCGTACTTCCTCATAAAACAATAACCAAATATAACTTCGTAACACCCATCACTAGGTTAGTAAGTAAGGTAAAATCATCTTTGGGTCAAGCATTGAATAAGAAAACCCCGGATACGTTTCTCATTATAGGTTTTTTAAACGGTTTTTTACCGTGTGGGTTAGTATATATGGCCGTACTAGGAGCAATTGTCACAGAAGCATTACTGATGAGTAGTTTTTATATGGTCTTTTTTGGATTGGGTACGCTCCCTCTTATGACTACTGTAGTTTATATTGGTGATTTTTTAACTCAAAAAACGCGGCAATCCATCCAAAGAATAATTCCTATTTGTATTGTATTGATAGGACTACTTTTTATCATTCGTGGTTTGGGATTAGGTATTCCCTATATTTCGCCAAAACCAACAACAGAAATTGTATCTGCTAATTTTGAATGTCGTTAGAGTTTTCTGGTTGAATTTAGTTCAGTAATAGTAATATCGTTCACAACTATTCAAATACAAATTACTAAAGGTGTATGAGACCTTTAGTAATTTATATTTTGTCATATATTCCCCACTCCAACCTACTAAAAGAATTCGACTATATTGTCATAGAAAACAATGTAGTTTCTGGTTTATTACGTTGTAATCGCAAATCAAAAGCCATGCAAATATTTCTAAGAAAAGGTTTCCCTTTTTTAAGAACCTTTATTTGAGAATCACCAATTTCTAATAATTCATCCTGCTCTAATTCTTGAAGATTCTGCAACACTTCTGGCAACTCTTTAAAATACAAATCACTATCACCCCAATCTGTTTCAAAATCGCACATTAGATTAAGAATATGACGTCTGATTATATCATCCTCTTTGGTTAATATATGTCCCCTATATACAGGAATGATTCCTTCATTTACCAAATGCTGGTATTCATCGATTCCTTTTACATTTTGTGCAAATCCATACCTACTATCACTGATTGCAGAAACTCCCAATCC
This sequence comes from Aquimarina pacifica, assembly GCF_000520955.1. Taxonomy (GTDB): domain Bacteria; phylum Bacteroidota; class Bacteroidia; order Flavobacteriales; family Flavobacteriaceae; genus Aquimarina; species Aquimarina pacifica. The sequence goes on from NZ_JACC01000038.1 coordinate 46,440, forward strand.
AATCATCATTGAGGTTTTAGAAGTTGTATATCCCATAAAATTGCGGTGCATTGTTCTATTCTGCATTGATTGATATAAAGTATCTGTTTCTAAAGCAAAATGATCCATCCCTATTTCTATATAGCCTACCTCACTTAGCAGCTTTTTACCCATTTCATACTGTTGCCTTTTTTCTATTGCAGAAGGCAAATCTTTTTCATCAAACCCACGTTGCCCGTTTCCTTTTTTCCAGGGAACATGAGCATAACTATAAAATGCCAATCTATCTGGCATCAATGTTTTTGTTTTATGTATCGTGGCCTTAATATCTTCTTTTGTTTGAAAAGGCAATCCGAAAATAATATCATGCCCCACAGAACTATACCCTATCTCTCTAGCCATTTCTGTAACTTGCTTTACCTTCTCAAAAGGTTGTATACGATTAATTGCTTTCTGTACCGTTTCATTATAATCCTGTACACCAAAACTTACTCTTCTAAAACCTACATCGTATAAAACTTGTAAATGATCTCGAGTGGTATTATTGGGGTGACCTTCGAAACTAAGCTCACAATGTTGTACTTTATCTGATTTTCTGAATATTTCATTAACTAAATATGCTAGATTCTCTGAAGTAAAAAAAGTAGGAGTACCGCCTCCCAAATGTAATTCCTTAATTTTTGGTTTCTGTTCAAATACGTTCAAGTATAATTGCCACTCTTTCAAAATAGCTTGTATATATGGAATTTCTAGTTCATGTCGCTTCGTTATTCGTTTATGACATCCGCAAAACGTGCATAAACTTTCGCAAAACGGTAAATGAATATAGAGACTGATACCCTCTGAAGAATTTGTGGCTAAAAATGATTTTTTTACGGATAGTTTCCAATCTCTTAATGAAAATGTACTCATATCCCAATATGGTACTGTGGGATAACTTGTATATCTTGGACCTGCAATATTATACTTCGTAATTAAGTTATTAATTAGGCTTGAATTCATATTTTCTGTTATGTATTTGTCTATTTAAGAATCAAAATGATATCACTATTCATGTAATACCAAAAAAGGGATGGTAATGTGGTAACTTATTTTTTCTATAGTGGGATGAAATAAAATTCGTTGAAAAAAATTGAGGTTTTTTGCAATCATGGTAATTAGACTAATATCTCTACTTTCTACAAAACATTGCACAGCTTCTTCGATATTAGGATTGGATAAAAAATGAAAGCTATGTGTTATCTCCTCTCCGAGATAATTATTCAGAAAATCCTTATTCTTTTTCTGTAGTTTGGTCAACTCTTTTTCACTTTTGGCAATGTGTACAATTCGCAAAGCTCCGCAATTCATCTCCAGAATATTAGTAAGTGTATTTAATACCCGGCTTTTGTAAAAAATATTATAGTCTGTAGGAAATGCTATTTCTTTTGGTTTGACATATGTTGCTTTTTCAGGTATTACCAAAACAGGACATTTAACTTTAGTAATCACGTCACCCGTTTTACTACCAATGGTTTTTTCTTTTAAACCCGTGGCTCCTTTGGTCCCCATAACCATAAAATCTATTTTCTTCTCTGCAACTTGTTTTCTGATTGAATCAACAAAGAATACATACTCATGAACGGTAAAAAATGTATGCTTTGGATTGAGAGGTAATTTTTCACATTTTTTAAGTAAGTTCTCAAATTTTGCTGCTACACTTTCTTGTTCTTCATCACTAAAAAAAGAACTTGCAGATTGTAGGGATATACCATTGGTCACTCCTTCAAAAGGAGAAATATGCAATAGGTAAAAATTGCACTGATTTTTTTTAAAAAATGAGATTGCATAGAGAATAGCATTCCAGGAATTCTCTGAGAAATCAGTAGGTAAAAGAATATTTTTCATCCGTGCTTATACATTGTTTTATAAACAAATGTATAAGGATTACTAAGGAGAAAATATGATATAAATCAGTTTCAGAATACTTATTTTAAACTCAGCCTGTTTAGGAGGTTCTTATCATAAGGATTTGAGGCAAGAGAAGTAGGTTTTTGAACATCTAAAACGTGAATAATAAATCAATTTTGGTATATGTATTACTCAACCAACTCAAGTCCTTTGAGATCTATTATTCTAATATTTCTACCTTCTATCTCGATAAGCCCTTCTTTCTTAAACCCAGAAAGAGTGCGAATGAGACTTTCTGTAGCAATCCCTGCAACACTGGCTAGGTCACTACGAGATATTTTTATCCCGTCTTCGATTTTTTTATTTAGTATCGCCGCAAACTGAAGTATCGTTTGTGCGGTTTTTTTTCGAACAGAACTATAAGCCATTTGCAGTAGTTGTTCTTTTATATCAGAAAGATTATCGGTGAGTAGCTCCATTAACTCTAATGATATAGTATTGCTTTTTTCAAGTATATCTTTTAGATGATTTTTTGATATCCCTGCTAATTCAACTTCTTCTACTGCACTCGCAGATTCTTGATACGGGATATTATCTTTAAAAGAAGTAAATCCTAAAAAATCATCGGGTTTATATAATGCCGTAATGAGTTCCTTACCATTTTCATCCATTTTATGGGTTTTTAATACACCTTTGAGTATTAAAAATATCTTATTAGAGTGGTCTCCCTCTTTATATACAGGTGCTCCTTTTTTATAGGTAACGATTTCCCCATGATCGTCAAAAAAATTTTTCAATTCATGTAGATTTCTCAACCCATCATTTGATTCTTCGGGTGCACTTCTTTTTTCTGCAATAAGTTTAGAAATGATTGTAGCTTTTGCCAAACGGCTTTCTATAGCACTAATGAGTTCTTCTTCTTCAAAAGGTTTTGTGAGGTAATCATCTGCCCCGAGATCCATTCCTTTACGGATTTCTTTATGTTCTGTTTTTGCAGATAGGAATATAAAAGGTATTTGATTTGTTGTACTATTTTGAGATAACGCCTCTAAAACGCCATACCCATCAATTTCGGGCATCATAATATCGCAAACAATAATATCAGGAGCTTGCCCTTGCGCATGCTCGATACCTACTTTTCCATTTGGTGCTGTGATTACTTTGTAATCAGATAATTCTAGTAACTCAGCTGTATTTTCGCGTAAAGCAGTATCATCTTCTATTAAAAGTATGGTTTTGGTCATATCTGATTAGTATTTATTGGTATTTGTACTGTAAATGTGCTTCCTTCATTTTCGACACTTGTAAAAGTAATGGTACCTCCCAAATTTTCTAAATGACTTTTTACAATATTAAGTCCAATTCCTGTTCCTTGATCCAACAAAGCATTCTCTGCCCTAAAATATCGATTAAAAATAAACTTTTGCTCCTTATTAGGAATACCGATTCCTTGATCAATTATCTTAAACAAAAAGAAATTGTCCTTGGTACCGACCTGCAAATCAATAGTTGTGTTTTCGCCCGAATATTTGATAGCATTGCGTATTAGGTTCGTTAAAGAAAGCTCTAGTATTTTTTCATCAAAATGAATAGTATAATCATCAATATCCGATGGATATGTTATTTTTTGTCCATCCTTAAGCAACATATTTGCATCATAAACCACTTCATTGATCACTTTGCTCAACGGAAAAGCGCTAATTTTATAATTAACTTTTCCGGTATCCAGACGTTCTACAGATAAAAAATCAGTAAGAATATTATCTAGATACTTCACTTTATTCTTTATAATTTTAAGATGTTTATCTCTTTTATCTTGTTGTTCTGTCTTTGTATATTTTCCTATTAATGTTGTTGATGTAAGAATTCCGCTAAGAGGTGTTTTAAATTCGTGAGAAACTAATGATAAAAACTTTGTTTTCAGCTCATTGAGTTCTTTTTCTTTTGCCAGTGCCTTTTTTAATCTTCCGGTTCGTTCTTCTACAGTTTTTTCTAATTTCTCAGTATAATATTTCCTATCGGTAATATCCATTACTAATGCCATAATAAAAGTCTTACCATAAATTTGAAAAGGACTTAAACCCGCCTCTACTGGAAACGTTTTTTTACACTTACGAACACCATAAATTTCCCTTCCTCTCCCCATTTGACGTTTTTCAGAACTCTTTAAAAAGTTTTTAAAATGTCCTTCATGACCGCCCCTGTACTCTTGAGGAATAAGGATATTAAGAGGTTGTCCTTTTAACTCTGTTTTTTCATATCCAAACATCTCATCTGCAGCACTATTTGTTGCGACAATAGTTTGTTGTTCATCTACAATAATTACACCTTCAGAAATGGCTTCTGAGAGAATGTCAAACGTATTTTCATTGGACTGAAGCATCAATTCGTTTTTGCTTATTTATGTACTGTGGTTGGTTTTGGTTGTCAATCGAGTAGGTTTTCTAAGTAAAAACTACATCCACAAAAATAACCTAAAATTAATAAAATACGGATGTGTGTAATTTATTATTAGGAGCTGTTTTGAATAGTTTAACCAAAATTAAGAGTAAAACAAGATGATTTACTTTGACAAAAAACAATTAGAATTATCGAGTACTGATAATTGTCATAAAAATCTACATGCACAGGGTTTATTTTTATGGCTTAAAATAAATTATCATGAATACACATCAAAATCTAGGAATTACATTTTACCAACATCTAGGAAAATTATTTTATGCGATTGCCGCAGCAGATAAAGTTGTCCGTTCGTCAGAACGTCAATCACTACAAGAATTTGTTCAATCTGTATGGGTAACATTAGAAGATCAAGAAGATGAATTCGGTGATGATACTGCATATCAAATTGAAATTGTTTTTGATTGGTTGGATCACGAAGAACCAAGTACAGAATCATGTTTTAAAGAGTTTGAATCCTACTATATAAAGCATCCCTCATTTTTTTCCAAAAACATAAAACAACTTATTTGGGACACTGCCAACGCAATAGCAGATGCTTTTGCTGGTAAAAACAAATCAGAATTAACAATGCTTGGCAAGTTACATATCCTTTTTAATAGGGATCAGTAAAGTAATGCCGCAAAGAAAAAACCAGAAGCTATAATCTGAGGTATATTTTCATTAATAAGGCTTCAAAAATGAACGTAGAAAACTGATTTTTATCATAGTTTACGATTATATACTCCTCTAATTTTACTTCAAACTAAAAAAGATGAAATTATGACACTTTATACAAAAATGACTGCAGATTTTTCAGAAAACTATATAGGAAACTCGGCTCTGGCTATTATTCTTTCTACTTGTCTAGGGTCTGTAGCTATTATGACTACATTATCTCATGGAAATAGTTTTTTACAGATGTTCATGGTCTTCATTACAGTTGTACTATGTAGTGCTCATAATGCTGCAATTCTCACTGTGCAAAAACCGAAACTAGTTTTTGACCTCTTAATGATAAGCTTGATTGCCAATAGCTTAATCATTGTGGGCAATAGTCTATTTTAATTTCTCATTACCCATATAACCGTTTTAATAAAGGTAGGCTTCATAGAAGTCTACCTTTATTCTTACTATATACCATCTTGCATAGATAAATTAAGGGGTCTAATCTTATCTACTGATCAATGTCATACTTTTTATGAACCAACAAAATTACATTTATAGAAAATTAAAAAGTACTATGAAAACTCTTCTCTATATTATTTTGCCATTGTTTTTATACAATTGTAAAAACCAACCTTTACAAGAAAACACTCCCAATCAAACTAATGAATCTAGTACCATACAATCAAACAAGTCAATCATCGATACTATAGCCTTATTAGATGAAGAACCCATAGAATTTACCAAAGAGAAAATCAACCCCTTAAAAAAACAGAAATTAATCAAATTATCTGATGATAAAGAACAACTCTCTACTCTAGTCATTGAAGAGAAACTATATAAAAAAAATGACTTCTACATACTAGATTATAAATACCCCCGTCTAAATGAAGGTCTTGATACTGACTATGCAAGCTTTAATACTTTTTTTACCGAAAACTACCTTAACATAGAGGTTACGGAAAATGAAATTCTCGATGACAAATTTATATATTGTGATAGTGCAGGAGTTAGTAGATGTATGGATAAAAGAATTATTGATTATAAAATTTATGCTGCAAACGAACGATTAATTAGCGTACTGTTATATAAAGAAAACTACTATTCTGGGATGAAACATTCTACCTATATGTTCGAATGCCTAAACTATGACCTTACTGATTATAATTTTAAGTATTTTGGAGATTTTTTTATCAATAACGCTGAAAAAAAAGTATTCAATATCATCAATAAAATTATAACAGCGCAAATCTATTCTGGAGAACTTTATATGGACTGTTGGGAAATAGCTGAGGAAGATTTTCGAGTTTATAAAAATAATTTTGTGATCAACGATACTAACCTAGAATATTACTTCGACGATTGTATTATTTGTCCATCATATACAGGAACATACTCTATTTCAATTCCGATTACCGATGTAATGCATCTACTCAAAAAATATAATGCCCCTCAAAAACTACTATAGTAAATATATAACCTGAACAAGCCTAAAATATCTAAAAAAAACTAGTTTTTAATGTATACACCTGGACGATCTCATTTTAATTGTAACATCAGCTCCGTTTTATATATTTAATTGAAGAAATTGATAAAAGATATTGCTCATTTGAGTTATACCAGTATTACCTTAAACTTACTAAAAAGCAAAACAAAAGTCCTTTAATCTAGACAAAACAGGAAAATCAAGCATGACCATCTTGCTACGGATTACTTTTATTTTGAAAAACAAACTACCTCCCTTTTTACTTAATAATTTTAACGTAAAATTGGTATTAAATGGATTCAAACCTATACATCTTTTGATTCTAAAAATTTTAAGTAGTATTGCATCTATAAACAACGTAAATGAAAAGTAATTTTAATTCAATAATTAAATCCGATGCTCCTGTACTCATAGATTTCTATGCAGATTGGTGCGGTCCCTGTAAAATGCTTGCGCCTATATTAAAACAAGTCAAAGATGAACTGGGAGATGCTATAAAAATAGTAAAGATTGATGTAGATAAAAATCAACCTTTAGCAACTACCTATGCAGTGCGAGGTGTCCCAACTATGATTTTGTTTAAAAACGGAAAACAGCTCTGGCGTCAGTCTGGGGTTTTACAAAAAAATGAACTCCTATCCGTATTAAAAGGGCATTTAGAGTAGAAAAATCAACTTATAAATGTTAACCAATAAAGCTGAACAATCTTATTGTTGTTCAGCTTTAATTTTGGTTGATGAATTATATGATACTATCAAATTTTCAAAGTAATCACGGGTATGTTGGTATGGTTTATTATATCCTCCCCTATACTACCATTGAAGAAGTGGGATAAGCCCTTACGACCATGCGTTGGTATAATGATCATATCAGCATTTATTTTTTTACTATAACTAAAAATTCCGCTTTCTACAGAGTAATCATTTTGAATAATTACATCGTTATACCTATCAAGATTACCTGCATCTGCTCTAAAAAGAAACTCTTTGATTGTCTCCTCTATTTGATCCGAACTCCTAAAATTTTCTGCTGGAAGATTAACATACAATAAGTGTATATTAGGATTAAATAATTCGAGTAATTGAAGAGCCTTATGATAAGGTTTAAGATTCTCTATCTTAAAATCGCAAGCAAACACAACTTCTTTTATCCTAAATTCTTTCATCGGTTTCTTAATCACCAATACTGGCACTTCTGCAGTACGTACTACCTTTTCTGTATTAGATCCAACAAAAACTTCACTTAACCCACTACTGCCATGCGAACCCATAACAATAAGATCTGCTTTCTTCTCTTTTGCTACTTCATTGATCTCACTAAATATTTTATAATTTTGTACAGCTTTTGTTACTCTAATACCTGTTAGATAATCTTTATCCAGAAAAGTAGTAAATCTTTTTTCTGCTAATTTGATATAATAAATGGCTTCTGCCGCTTCCTGAGCTTCATCTTTAGTAAGAATCGCTTCAGATAAACCAAGCATATGTAATACAATAATTTCTGAATTCATTTGCTTGGCAATTATGGCTGCCACTTTTAACGCATATTCAGAATGTAATGAAAAGTCGATGGGTACAAGAATTTTTTTCATAGTAGATATATTTTAAAACAAAAGTATATGACTAGTTGCTTGAAAAATATGACCAAAATCAGGAAATTAGATATTTAGTAAACTAGTACATACGCGTTATTAGTATTATAAAAATGCGCCATGTTCATTCATTTTGACACGAATAGTTTTATCACCATTTTCTAACTTTAACTTGTATGTTTTAGCCGCCCCTGCCTGATCATTATAATTAACAATATAAATATTCTTAGAAATTGCCCACCCCGGAAATCTTTTCACTATTGCCGCATAAATCGCTGCAGGTAGATTGCCTCCTTTGTACCTTTCGGCCGTCCTAATAACATTACCTTCTTTATCATATGCAGCCAGAATTTTTCCCTCCGGAATAAAAAATGTTACATGATATAAGTCATAATCATCTTGATAAAAATCGGCTTCTTTTAGATTAAAAGTTGCTACTTGTCGCTTTATTAACTCCAAAGGGACCGATACTTCTTCAGAATCCACTTCACTAAGATATTTATAGTTTATTGCAGAAATAAACACTTCTGATAATTGTTCTGTTTTCTGTGTAAACAAAGAAGAGGTTAACCCCAGAATAAGTATGCAAATTAGTACGTTTCTCATGATATAATTTTTAAATTTCAATACATTAAAAATATATCATCCATCATTCGCATAAAATGACAATAGTCATCTCTTAACCCAAAATTACCTTTTGATTATAGAAGAAGTGTACTTTAATAAGATATGATAAAACCTAATGATAACTAACTACTTAAGAATGAAAAAAACTACACTAAATCCTTATTACAGCATTCATATTAGTCAAAGTTAATGCTACAAAGTTTAACGGTTTCTGATTTTCCGCGAAGTATTAATTTTCCAATTTCAGTATACTGAAATGTGGCGTCCTTTGATAATTTAAGAATGAGTTCCTCAGAAATTAAAACATTGGTGTTATACTCATTACATTTCGCCTGAATCCTTGCTGCGGTATTCAAAACATCTCCGGTATAAATAATATCTCTTTTGATAATTCCGATTTCACCTGTGGTAACTTCACCAATATGATAACCTGCCTTAAAATCAGGAACCAAACCATATTTATGCAGATAATCATTTTCCTTGACATTAAAATTATCTCTAATTTTCTTAAAACAATGAATACAGTTATTTTTATACAACCCCGTTTTCTCTTTCCATGATATTACTATTTCATCACCCACATATTGATATATCTCCCCTTCAGTCTCTAAAATAGCATCAGTCATATCTTCATAATATTGCTTAATCAATTCAAAATAAATTTCATGACCAATCTTCTCGGCAATAGTAGTAGAAGATTTCATATCCAAGAACATAAATATTCTTATTTCTTTTATTGGCTTATGATACTTGCCAAATAAGAAGTTATATAAAATTTCGACCCCCAAATACTCCGAAATTTCTGAAAAAAACAAGGCTATATTTAAAGAGACACCAATATAAATTACGATACTCCAAAAAGAAAAAGAAGTAAAGAATTTCTTCGAAATATCAATAATTACAGGATCAAAAATAGGTACATCTAGAATTAGTGAATTTGCTAGTACAGAGATGGTCAGCAGAAAAAGAATAATCAACATCAAATAATAGCTGCTTTTTAAAACAACTTTAACCCAAAGAGGATTACGCTTAAACAGCTTTTTAAACCAAACCTGTTCAATCCACCCTTGAATTAACCCCATCAAAAAACTCCCCGAACATACGTAAATCAAAGACACTTTAAAATTATACACATTGCCTGTATTGGGATAATAACTGGAATCTCCTAAAATCCCAAATTCTAAAAAAGTATATACAAGTGCCGAAATCAACCATATAATTCCGAACGGAATAACTTGCTTTAGGGTGCGTTTAAGTTTTACTTGTACCATTTAATCATAAAGATATAATAGTTTTCTTAAACGAGAGAAATTATACTCCTATGCACAACGTTCTCTTTTATTGATAAATTATAACAATCTCCTATAGTTCTTCTTACCTTTCTTCATTATTCATTTCTTAAAAAGCTTTTAAAAAAGTTTGAAAACACTCTCTATTTTTAACAAATAGATGTATTCTGTATCTACTATGATTCTAAGTGATTTTGTTACCTGTTTTTGTTTTTATGTCAGTCCAAAAAAAACAGTTTCTATTTTATTTCTAAAACTGATTTAAATCATAGTTCCTATACCATTCTTTACATACTTTTAAAAATTCAAAAAAAAACGTAATGAAAACATCTGTAACCATACAAAATCTAAAATGTGGTGGGTGCGAAAGTACCATAGCCAAAAAACTACATACACTTAAAGGAATTAAAGATGTCTTCATTAATCAAGAAGATTGCACCATTTCTTTTTCTTACAAAACAGAAGATGGATTCGAAACGGTTCAAAAAGAGCTGACCAAACTAGGTTATCCAATTAAGGGAAATGCAAATCCAATAGGTAGTAAATTCAAATCTTATTTGAGTTGTGCAATCGGAAAAATTAATAAATAATATCTAAACGAACATTATGTTATGAAAGAAAAAGTACAAAAGGGAGCTTCTTCAAACCCTATCTATGGTTTAGGTATTATTGGAGCTATTATATATTATACCAGTCATGCAACTAGCTTTTGGATTGGGGTCCTCGGAATAGTAAAAGCATTTTTTTGGCCAGCATTTCTGATATATGAGGTTTTGAAATTTCTAAAAATGTAAATCCATTATGATTAAATCGGTATTAGATATTTTCAAAAAAAAAGGAACTATCATTTTCTATGATAATTCCCTTTTTGTGGGCGCTAAGGGATTCGAACCCCTGACCCCTTGGGTGTAAACCAAGTGCTCTGAACCAACTGAGCTAAGCGCCCTTTTTCTTTTTTAAAGAAGCAACCTTGTTCCTGATTGCGGATGCAAATATACAACTGTTTTGCAGTCTGCCAAAAGAATTTTGCAGAATTTTCAAATTATTTCTGCTACTACAAAAGTACTCCCTCCTACATAAACAACATCCTTTTCTGTAGCTGCCTGTAGTGAAGCCACATAGGCATCCTTAACTGAATTATAACGCTCTCCTTTCAAACCAAAATTTATCGCCTTCTCTTTTAAAACTTTTTCATCAAGTCCTCTTTGAAGGTTTGGTTTCGCAAAATAATAACGTGCATTCTTAGGAAATAAGGGTAAAATCGTAGTTAAGTCTTTATCACCAACTACACCCAATACGATATGAAGGTGATCATACTGCTCTTCCAAAAGTTGATTTAATACATATTGCAATCCATCATTATTATGAGCCGTATCACAAATTACTTTTGGGTTTTCTTGTAGTACTTGCCATCTTCCTAACAAACCTGTATTTTGAACCACTTTACTAAGTCCATCTGATATCATTTGTTTGTCAATAGACCAACCTTTATCGCATAACAATTTAATTGTTTGAATAGCTGTTTTTATGTTTTCTTGCTGATAATTGCCCTTTAAGTCAGAAGCAAATACTTCTTCTGTATACTCCTCAGCGAAGTAAATTTTGCTATTATTTAATCTCGCCGTTTCTATAAAAACTTTTTTGGTTTCTGATGTTGTCCTTCCGATTACAACGGGTACCTGTTCTTTTATAATACCCGCTTTTTCTGATGCTATTGCCTCTAAAGTTGTTCCCAAAAATGCTGTATGGTCCAATCCTATATTAGTAATAACAGAAACTTCAGGAGTAATAATATTAGTAGAATCCAACCTACCACCTAAACCAACTTCTATAACTGCAATATCTACTTGCGATTCTGCAAAATATTGGAAGGCCATGCCTACCGTCATCTCAAAAAATGAAAGCTGATTTGATTCAATATACGCTCTATGCTTATCAATAAAATCAATTACATATTCTTGAGATATTGTCGTTCCATTAATACGAATACGCTCTCTAAAATCCTTAAGATGTGGAGAAGTATATAATCCTACTTTATACCCAGCCTCTTGCAATATTGAGGCCAGCATATGGCTCGTAGATCCTTTCCCATTTGTACCTGCAACATGAATACTTTTAAACCTAAGCTCGGGATTACCCATATAAGAAACTAACCGAAGGGTATTACCTAAATCTATTTTGTATGCACTAGCTCCCTGACGCTGATACATTGGTAGTTGGGCAAACATCCAATCTAGAGTCTCCCTATAATTCATAGTATGTTTATATTATTCTGAAAGTTTAAACTGATAAACAATCGTACCAACCTGTTTTACAGGTGCATTGCTATCACTATTAAATTTTGTCGCCAAAGCAGCTCTTTTGGCTGGACCAATAAGACAAGAAGCACTATTAGTAGTTCCTTTGACTCCTGGAGTAGCTCGAATTACTTTACCACTCTGATTCACTTCTATTTTTACAACAACAATTCCTGATTCATTACAGTCCTGTATAAACTTCTTCTTAGTTAATGCTTTTCTCCCTCCTAATCTGTAGTTACCATCTCCATCAAGCCCTTTTCCTGTTCCATAATAAGATTTCGCATTGGGATCGCCATCACGACTACCTTTATCACCTGCGACATTATCATCTCCTTCACCACCTTTTGTTTTACCATCATTTTTTGGACCTTTAGAAAAGCTATTTAAAATATCTAATGTAGACTTATCCGGCTTTGGATCAGGTTTCTTTTGTTCTACCTTTTTTTCAGGAGTCTTGCTTTTATTTTCTGTAGGCTTGTTTGAGTTTTTTTTTAGATCTTTTTTAGGCTTTTTTTCAATTACGGGTGCGTCCTCTGTATCCTGTGTAATTACTTCATCTGTAATTTCTGGGGATTCTGCTTCTGGTTCTGGCGTTGATTCGGTTACCACCTGTTCTGGAGCTGACTTGATAGGCTCATTAGGTTGTATATTACCTGACCCTGTTATTGTGGTCCCGAAATTAATAGCTATTCCTCCTTCTTCCTCAGGAACTACATATTTTAAACTCAAATAAAACAATAAGAAAATGAGTCCTACATGAACCAAAATGGTAAGGATAAAAGACTTCCTCTTATGTTTTGTATCTAGTTTTAACATATGTATTCTTTATAGTACAATTAGTCAGGTCGTACAGCCAATATTACTTTAAATTTATTCCTATTAGCAATTTCCATTACTCCTACGGCTTTTTCTATAGGAACTCCTTCTTCTGCTCTTAAGATAATAGTTGGTTCATTAGTCCCGTTTAATCTAGAAACCAATGTGGATTCTAAACTACTTTGACTTATTCGTTCATTATCTATATAGTATTGCAATTTATTAGTAATACTAACAGATAAATTCTGCACATTTGAACTCTTTCCCTTAGCCTTTGGCAATACTAGATCCAAAGCCTCAGGAGTTATCGCCGGAGAAGTTAGTAAGAAAAAGACCAATAATAAAAATACTATATCGGTCATTGAAGACATACTAAACTCTGGACTCACTTTATTTCTTCCTCTTAAATTCATATCAAGCAGGTTCGTTTAATAAATCTAAAAAGTCTACAGCATTTGCCTCCATACTATGAATCACTTTATCTGTTCTTACAACCAGGTGGTTATACCCAATATAGGCGACAATACCCACTACTAATCCTCCTACTGTCGTTGTCATCGCCGTATAAATTCCTTCAGCCAACACTCCCATATCTGCTGTCCCCGAACTAGACGCCAAATTGTGAAAAGCTAATATCATTCCAATAACCGTTCCTAAAAAACCAATCATTGGTGCAGCACCCGCAACAGTAGCAAGAATACTTACGTTTTTCTCTAATTTATACACTTCAAGTCTTCCCGCATTTTCTATTGCTTTATTGATATCTTCTAGAGAATGCCCGATCCTAGATATTCCTTTCTCGGTTAATCTTGCTACTGGGTTATTAGTCTGAGCACATAAGATCTTGGCGGCTTCTATTTTACCATTTACAACACTATCTCTAATTTTACTCATAAAACTTTCGTCATATTTTGACGCAGCCTTAATGGCAAACAGTCTTTCAAAATAAATATAGATTGCAACAAAAAGTAGTACAAAAAGGATAGATATAATTACCACAGCACCAGTCCCTCCGCTAAAAAGCAGATCCATAATTGATAAGGTGTTTTCTTCTTGTTCTGGAATGTCTTGTATCAAAGCATTAAAAAAAAATAAATATGTCATCTTGATTTTGCTATTTTAGTATTAGTATTCTAACGCTATTTCTTGGCGTTAAGTATGTCTTGTAGATTATTACTAGTATATAGATGGTTTTGTTACTATAAGATATATATTATTCCTAATAATCCAATACCTCCGAGCACAATTGTATAAGGTAATGCCATTTTTACCATTTTAAGATATGACAATCCAATAAGTGGCGCTAATGAAGAGGTTAGTAAAAACAAGAAAGCTGCCTGCCCATTAGGTGTTGCTACACTTGGTAAATTTGTACCCGTATTAATAGCAACTGCAAGTTTTTCGAATTGCTCTCTTGATATTGCTCCATTATCAAAGGCTTGTTTAACTTCTCCTATATATACAGTGGCCACAAACACGTTATCACTAATCATAGATAAAACGCCATTAGCAATATAGAACATCGAGGGTTGTTTATCTACATCTAAAGATAACGCCCAATCTATAATGGGAGTAAATAAATGTTGATCATGGATCATAGCTACAATCACGAAAAACACAACAATTAGTCCTGTAAAAGGCAATGCCTCTTCGAATGCTTTACCTAAATGGTGTTCTTCTGTAATTCCCATAAATGCAGTTTGAATGATTATTAATGCCAAACCAATAAATCCAACTGGGGCCAAGTGTAATGCCAAACCAGCTATCAAAAGTAGAGCTGACACCCCTTGCACAATCAAACCATATTTAGCCTTTTCTGATCGATTTCTATCCTCTTCCTCAGTATAATTTTCGATAATCCTTCTGGCAACCTCTGGTAATTTTGCACCAAAACCAAAACTTCTGGTTACTTCTAAAATAATCGCGGTCAATAACCCTGCACCAAAAACAGGAAGAGATATCGGAGCCATTTTTAAGAAAAACTCTATAAAATCCCATCCCATACGTTCCCCTATCAGTAAATTTTGAGGTTCTCCTACTAATGTACAAACACCACCAAGAGCAGTACCTACTACACCATGCATTACCAAACTACGCAAAAAACTTCTAAATTGTTCTAATGTCTCACCGCTTAACTCTTTTCTATCTGCTACGCCATCATGATCAAAATCCGATTCTGGCATTGAGTGGATTTTATGGTATACACCATAAAACCCTACCGCAACACTAATCAAAACAGCAGTTACTGTAAGAGCATCCAAAAATGCCGAAAGTACAGCGGACAAAAACACAAATAGAAGCGATAAGACGACCTTAGATTTTATCTTAGTAAATACCTTACTAAAAATATACATTAACAATGGCTTCATGAAATAAATCCCTGCTACCATAAAAACCAAAAGCAAAACCACTTCTAAATTTTGTTCTACTTCATGATATGCACTTTTTGGAGAAGTAAGTTGTAGTGCTAAAATTTCTATTGCCAATAACCCTCCTGACTGCAATGGGTAGCATTTTAAAGCCATAGCCAATGTGAAGATAAACTCACCTATAAAAATCCATGAAGTTATTGTTGGACTCAAAAAGAAATACGAAAATATATTAAAAATTAAAAATCCAATCATTGTGGTTTTAAACCATTTAGGACTATTTCCCAAAAAATACTTAAACATAATTTTACTCAGTTAATGTGGTTATTAATGCGATTATATTATACTAGTTGCTTGAGAGCTAACTCAAATGCGGTCTTACTAATATCTGTGTTTACTTGTTTACAATTATAAATATCTTGAATTCCTTTTTTAATTGTCTCTGATGTATCTTTAAAAATAGCTTCATCGGTCATTTGCACTTTGCGTTCCATAAAATAAGCAAAAACTCTTGCCATACCACAATTAGATATAAAATCAGGAATAAGACTTACCCTTTCATCTGTATACTCCATAATAGGGCCAAAAAAAATTTCTTTATCAGCAAAAGGAACATTAGCGCCACAAGAAATAACTTCGAGACCAGAATCTATCATTTTAGTAATTTGATCCTTTGTAATTAGTCTGGAAGCAGCACAAGGTGCAAAAACCTCGGTCTTTAAGGACCAAATCTTTTTATTTAATTCTTCAAATGGGATCAAATTTTGACTATATAACTTATTTCCTTTTTTATTTAAATACAACTCTTTTATTTCTTCAAAAGAAAAGCCATCTTCATTAATAAGCCCACCTGCATGGTCTATAATTCCAACAATCTTTACCCCCATTTCGGATAGATAATAGGCCGCCGCAGACCCGACATTGCCAAAACCTTGCACAACTGCTCTTTTTCCGACAACATCACCTCCATAAATATTATAATAGTGCCGTATTGCTTCTGCAACTCCATATCCTGTAATCATATCAGCTACGGTATATTTTCTCGAAACATCTGGCGAAAACATTGTGTTTTCTAATACCTTAATTACCCCCTGTCTTAATTGTCCAATTCTATTTATCTTATCTGCATCCGTAGGTTGAAAATGCCCATTAAAAACACCTTCCTGAGGATGCCAGACGCCACATTCTTCAGTAATGGGTATTACCTCATGAATTTCATCTACATTAAGATCACCTCCTGTTCCATAGTAACTTTTCAATAATGGTGATACTGCTTTATACCAGCGCTTAAGTACTCCTTTTTTTCGAGGGTCCTCTGGGTCAAAATTAATTCCTGACTTTGCTCCTCCAATTGCAGGTCCCGATACAGTAAACTTAACTTCCATCGTTTTGGCCAAAGAAAGGACCTCATTCATATCTAAACCTTTACGCATTCTGGTTCCTCCTCCTGCTGCACCACCTCTTAAAGAATTTATAACGGTCCATCCTTCTGCTTCAGTTTCTGAATCTTTCCAGTTAAAAACTATTTCTGGTTCTTTATTTTCGTAAATTTTTAATAACTCTTTCATCTCAAAATTTCAATTCATTATATAAATAAATGATGTATGTTTTTGAAACATACATTTATCGCATACCAGCACTTTTAAATTAAAATAATCCTCCATAACAGAGGTTAGAGTTGAGTCATATTAATGAGATATTAAAATATTTTGAAATATAGTTAAATGCAACTTCACAAATATAAAAAACTAAATATGGCAAAGGCTCAAATAAAATTAAAATTATGTGAACAAAAATAAGTGTGTTGTACTATATAAAATCAAGCCAATATAAACTCATGATAAAAAAAGATAAATACATTGACAAAAGTAACTTTTGCAAAAAAGCAAAAAATCAGTAGATCTACTATATTATCACTTATATTTATAGTATTAATAAAAATCAACAGCAAATATCAACTTATTTTTAGCAAAAAGCGTAAATTGCATATTATGCACGCACAGTAAATTATAAAATATATGGACTTTAAACTATCCGAAGAACAGCTTATGATACGCGACGCAGCTCGTGATTTTGCCAAAACAGAATTATTACCCGGTGTTATAGAACGTGATAACAAACAAGAATTCCCTACCCAACAAGTAAAAAGAATGGGAGAACTCGGTTTTTTGGGTATGATGGCCTCTCCTGAATATGGTGGAGGCGGAATGGATACCATTTCTTATGTACTTGTCATGGAAGAGTTATCAAAAATAGATGCTTCTTCTTCTGTAATTGTATCTGTTAACAATTCATTGGTTTGCTGGGGTCTTGACACATATGGCACACCCAAACAAAAAGAAAGATATTTATCAAAACTAACTACAGGAGAATCCATCGGAGCTTTCTGTTTATCTGAACCAGAAGCTGGTAGTGATGCTACTTCCCAAAAAACAACCGCAATCGACAAAGGTGATCATTATATCCTTAACGGAACAAAAAACTGGATTACTAATGGAGGTACAGCAGATTATTATTTGGTGATCGCTCAAACTGACAAAGAAAAAAAACACAAAGGGATCAATGCCTTTATTGTAGAAAAAGGATGGGAAGGTTTTGAAATTGGACCAAAAGAGGATAAACTTGGTATTCGTGGAAGTGATACCCATTCTCTTATTTTTAATGATGTAAAAGTCCCAAAGGAGAATCGTATTGGTGATGATGGTTTTGGGTTTAAATTTGCAATGAAGACCTTAGCTGGTGGACGTATTGGTATTGCTGCCCAGGCACTAGGTATTGCTGCAGGGGCATATGAATTAGCAAAAGAATACTCCAAAGTTCGTAAAGCTTTTGGCACTGAAATCATGAATCACCAAGCCATAGCATTCAAACTAGCAGATATGCATACAGACATTGAAGCTGCTCGCATGCTTGTATATAAGGCAGCCAAAGACAAGGATAATAATGAGGACTATGACCTATCGGGTGCCATGGCCAAATTATATGCGTCTAAAGTTGCCATGGAAGTGAGCGTTGAGGCGGTACAGGTTCATGGTGGTAATGGTTTTGTTAAGGAATATCACGTTGAGCGAATGATGCGTGACGCCAAGATTACGCAAATCTATGAAGGAACTAGCGAAATACAGAAGATTGTTATTTCTAGAAGTATTCTTAAAGATTAATTACAAATAATTAACCATCCGAAAGCCCAAATCGCAGTAGCAATTTGGGCTTTTATTTTTTTGGAAAATTACTAAATACACTACTGTATATTTATTTTTTGTTAATCTTTTCGAGAGTAGATAAAATTCAATTCTTATGAGTCAGCGACAAGATTCCCTATACTCGGTTTACACATCAGTACATCTAACAAAAATCACATAATCGCGGGCTAATATACATATCCCTTAAAACCAAACTAACAAGACCTCTCGTTGAACTATTTTCAATGATTTATATTTTTCATTGAAAAAAAATAGTTGTTTTTTAATTTTTAATGATTTTAAAATGTTAAAAATGCCAAAACACTGAAAAAAGTAAAATTTGTCCCAAAAAAGGGATCTATTGTCCTATACCAAAATGGCATTGGGTTACTAAGTTTGTTATCAGCTATAAAGAGCACTATTATTATGACTGAAAACAAGAAGGCTATTTTACTTTCCATAACATTATTTGTTGTTTTTTTGATTGTCGGAGAACTTATAACAAGTACGGGAGAGAGAAATAAAAAAAACATGACCGAGTATGAACAACTAATGGGCATGGGAGAAACTCAAGCGCACGTTCCTGGTCCTATTGAGGTATTTAAGCATGCACTAAGTGAGCTTAGCGATCCATTTTATGACAATGGACCAAATGATAAAGGAATTGGCATACAATTACTTTACTCTATTGCCAGGGTAATGGCCGGTTATCTACTATCCGTTATTATCGCTTTACCAATAGGATTCCTTATAGGGATGTCTCCTGTTTTTTATAAAGCCTTGCAGCCATATATACAAATATTAAAACCCATATCCCCTTTGGCTTGGATGCCCTTAGCTCTATTCGTAATAAAGGACTCTGTTATGTCTTCTGTATTTGTAATATTCATTTGTTCCATATGGCCCATGTTGATTAATACGGCCTTTGGTGTGATGTCTGTCAAAAAAGATTTTTTAAACGTTGCTAAAACATTAGAAATGAGTAGTCTTAAAACTGCTTTTCAAATCATATTACCCGCAGCATTACCAACTATTTTTACGGGACTAAGAATATCAATGGGAATTTCATGGCTGGTTATTGTAGCGGCCGAAATGCTTGTAGGAGGAACCGGCATAGGATATTATGTATGGAATGAATGGAATAATTTGGATTTAGCCAGTGTTGTCTTCTCAATAATAATGATTGGTTTTATAGGAATGTTTCTCGATTCATTAATATCAAGAAGTTCTAAATATTTTAACTATCAAGAATAAAACTAATAAAATGGAAGAATTTTTAAAAGTTGAAAATATATCGAAGTCTTATCCTGTTAGAGGAGAAAATAGTTTTGTGACAATTTATGAAAACATCAATTTCACAATGAACAAAGGGGAATTCATGTGTGTTATTGGACATTCTGGATGTGGAAAGTCAACTATTCTAAATAATCTTGCCGGTCTAGATATCCCATCAAGTGGTTCAATTAAGATGTTAGGAAATGAAGTTCACTCACCTAGTTTAGAACGCGGTGTTATCTTTCAGAATCACAGTATTCTTCCTTGGCTTACAGTATTTAAAAATGTAACCATGGCGATTAAGTGCAAATTTAAAAACATGAGTACCGAAGACATCGCCAGTAGAGCTACTCATTTTTTAAAGATGGTAGGCTTACAAGATGCTATGTACAAAAAACCATCTGAACTTTCTGGAGGCATGAAACAACGAGTTGGAATAGCTAGGGCTTTTGCAATCGAACCTACTTTGCTTTTAATGGATGAGCCATTTGGTGCATTGGATGCTTTAACAAGGGGAAAACTACAAGAAAAACTTATTGAAATATGCGATAAAACGAAGCAAACAACCTTTATGATTACCCATGACATTGATGAGGCCATATTACTTTCGGATAGAATCTTACTAATGTCGGATGGCCCAGAAGCCAAAATAGCCGAAATAGTAGCTGTAAATATTCCGAAGCCAAGAAACAGAGCTACTATTATCAACGATCCAGCATACTATGACATTAGAAATTACTTGGTTGACTTTCTTGTTAATCATTCAGGCAAAATTAATGAAAACATAAAAAATGGAACTTTAAAAGAAAAAGATTTACCTATTGCCGTGGATCCTCATCAATTAAAATTTCAACTAGAAAATAATTCAATAGACCTTTAAAACAAAACGAATATGGATAAAAAACAAATGACAGAAATCATTTTAGACACTAAAATGAAAAAAGAAGTTTCGTGGGACGATCTAGCAACTGCAACCGGTTTAAATCCCGTATGTGTAGCAGCTGCATGTTTAGGAAGTGCTTCACTAAATGATACTGAAGCGGCAGCAGTAGTCAAAGAATTAGACCTAGGAATCGAAGTTGAGAAAATGTTGAAAGTATTCCCTTTAAAAGGTGAAGGTCAAGTTGTTCCTAGTGACCCACTTATTTACAGGCTTTTTGAAATTGCCTATGTCTACGGGGCTAGCATAAAAGAAGTTACCCATGAAAAATTTGGTGATGGGATTATGAGTGCAATTGACTTTACCCTAGATGTCGATAAGGTTGAAGACCCCAAGGGGGATCGCGTTCAAATTACCATGACCGGTAAATTCCTTCCATACAAAAAATGGTAGCATTAATATTAACAACTAAAAACATAAAATTATGCCAGTAAATAGCTTAGATGATCCGTTTAGCGAAAAATCAGACTTGTCACACGGCGCAGGCTGTAGTTGTAAATCTTGCCATTCTGCTGATGTAGAAATGGTTCAAAATCTTCCCCATACAGAGGAAGAAATGGTTAATCGATTTGTTGAGACTTCAGTTGTAAAATCAATATTTGGAGGTAATGATGTAAAACGAAGACAGTTTATTAGAACTGTAGGAGCGGGAGTTTTTAGGGCAGCACTCCTATCCGTTGTTCCTCTTGGGGCGTTGCAATCTTGTATTAATGATACTAAAAAGAAGGTAGAATCAGGAGGTTCTTCAAAACTAGGAGCTTCCAAATTAGAAAAAATAAAATTAAATATTGGTTTTGTTCCTATCACTTGTGCAACCCCAATTATCATGTCAAAACCAATGGGTTTTTATGAAAAATATGGTTTAGATGTAGATGTAATCAAAACAGCGGGTTGGGCAGTAGCAAGGGATAAAAGTCTTAATAAGGAATATGATGCCTCGCATATGCTTACTCCAATGCCATTGGCTATGACCATGGGTGCAGGCTCTAGCTCTGTTCCTTATGTAATGCCTGCAGTGGAAAATATAAACGGACAAGCTATTTGTTTACATAACAAACATAAAGACAAGCGAGATCCTAAAATGTGGAAAGGGTTTAAATTCGGAGTCCCTTTTGAATACTCAATGCATAATTTTCTATTGCGTTACTATGTTGCAGAACATGGATTAGATCCCGACAAAGACATTCAGATTCGTGTTGTTCCACCACCAGAAATGGTAGCGAATCTTAGAGCTGGAAATTTAGATGGGTACCTATCTCCAGACCCGTTTAACCAAAGAGCTGTTTATGAAAATGTAGGATTCCTGCATATGCTGACTAAAGATATTTGGGAAGGTCATCCTTGTTGTGCATTTGCCTGTAGCCAAGAATTTGTTACAAATAACCCAAACACCTATTCCGCTTTGTTTAGTGCCATAATTGATGCCACTCACTTCTCTTCTCAACAAGAAAACAGAGCTCAAATAGCCGAAGCAATTGCACCCAAAAACTATCTTAATCAACCCGCATCCGTAATTGCACAAGTGCTTACTGGTAAGTACGCTGACGGACTAGGAAACGTACTGAATGAGCCCAATCGTATTGGCTTTGATCCTTTCCCATGGCATTCGATGGGAGTATGGATACTAACACAAATGAAGCGTTGGGGTTATGTCAAAGAAGATATCGATTACAAAAAAATTGCAGAACAAGTATATCTAGCAGCAGAATGTGGTGCTAAAATGAAAGAAATGGGCTATGACGCTCCGTCAACTACATATAAAAAACATACCATTATGGGTAAAGAATTTGATCCCAATTTCCCAGAAGAATATGTAAATAGCTTCGATATTCGGGTAAAATAAAAACATTGATTGATTTATTAATTTACTAAACATAATACAATACTATCAAGACTATCAAGTTTGGATTACATCATAAATTTTAAAAATGTGTCAATTATATATGCTCAAAAGCAATTGCTTCGTTAAGTCAGGGAATCAAAAAAAGCATCGCTTGTAGTTGTTTTTGGGCTTTGTAATCTCTAACACACTAATAAAAACTATTGATTTTTAATATATATATTCCTTAAAATATCGATTAGCCAATAGTAATCATTATTACAGTCTTTTTCAAAAACCCAAACGCCTTTAAATAAAAAAATAATGGAACAAAAACATCCACTTCCTCCTTTTAATTTTGAAACGGCAACACAAAAGGTGAAATTAGCTGAAGATGCATGGAACAGTAAAAATTCTCAAAAGATTGCACTTGCATACTCGCCAGATACAGAATGGAGGAATAGAGATTTATTTATTAATGGAAGGCAAGAAGTTCTTTCCTTTCTCGATACCAAGTGGAAAAAAGAATTAGGCTATAAACTCAAAAAAGAATTGTGGGCGTTTACAGAAAATAAGATTGCTGTCCGTTTTGAATACGAATGGCATGATACTCAAGGGCAATGGTATCGTGCTTATGGGAATGAAAACTGGGAATTCGATCAAAATGGTCTTATGAAGAAACGCTTTGCGAGCATAAATGATTTACCAATTAACGAAACCGAAAGAAAGTTTATTAATTACGATCTTTAAAAGAATATCGAAATTGTTCTGGAGTTTTATTACATACTTTTTTAAAAAATCTAATAAAATATGAGTTGTCGCTATAATTAAGTTCTGCAGCTATAGAACTTATAGACATCTCTGAATGAATAATAAGTCTTTTCGCCTCTAAAATGATTCGTTCTAAAAGAATCACTGAAGGAGTTTTATTAATAGTTTTCTTACATATATAACTTAATTGTTTCAATGAAATATTCATCCTTTCAGCATAAAAGATCAATGTTTTATGATCTTTAAAATGATTATTAACAAGAGCCTCAAAACGGTTTAGTTGCATGAGTTCATAACTATATGATATGGTATACTTATGTTTTTTCTTATAAATTCTTGACAACTCTATAAAAAGAACATTCAGATAAAGTCGTATCATTTCGTGATAATTGAGTAGGTGATTTTGGTATTCTTCATTGATTTTTTCATATAAATCTATTAAAATAGTTTCTTCAACTTCATTTAACTTCAAATATGGAACACTGGATGATGATTTAAAAAATGGAAATTTTATCAATTTATCAAGTTTAAAATCTATCAAGAAATATTCTTTTTTAAAAAACAGGATATACCCATCTGTATCCTTGTCCAAACACCAATGATGAACCTGACCAGGCGACACTATAAACATAGCTCCTGGTTCTACTTTATACTCTTCATAATCAATTGAATGAATTCCACTTCCTTTCGTGATTATCAATAATAAATAAAAATCATGGCCATGTGGCTTTTCAATAAATTGATTAACATTAATATGATCATTAAAAGGTCTAATATAAAAGTTGCTATCAAATTCCATACAATTATTATAATCCTGAAAATTTGAAATATTAAAGACAGGTAAATTAACAGAATTCTTCATAGAGTTCAATTCTTTTATTTGGTGAAACAATAGTATGAAATCAAACAATCTAAGTACTGATACTTAGTTAAATATATACATAAAATCTCACTCACCAATAATACCGTCGTCTTAATACGGAATTACCATTTTAATCTATTACAAATTCATTATTTTAAATTTTAAACCGGTATTTATCACCGTTTTAGCAAATAAAAAATCAATTTTCATTAAGATTAAGTATAACCTGTAAAAAAATATTTAGTAATTTAAACTGCTTCAAAATATACTTAATGGTTAATTAGTATAAATATGCCTTTATACGACTGCTTCATTCCCTTAAGCTATTCGATTTTACAGAAAACAAACTATAAATCTGCTTAAAAGAGCGCCTTCCTATTAGTTTTCCTTCTGGAGAAATTAAAAACTTAGCTGGGATTTCTGTAACCCCATATTTTCTAGCAATTGAAGACATCATTACAAATTTATTTTGATCTACAATTTGATTTTTCCATGTAAAACCATATTTGCTAGCTACTTTTTTCCAAGAGAATGAGTCCTTTTCTAATGCAATTGTGACTATGATAAGTTTATCAGGGTGCTTTTGATGAAGTTCGACTAATTCTGGAATCTCCTTTAAACAAGGGCCACACCATGATCCCCAAAAGTCTAACAAAACATATTTTCCTTGTAAATCTGATAATTTGAATGCAGCACCATCAATTAAGGCAGTATCAAAATCTGGTGCCCGTTCTCCATCACTAATCGAAAAATACCTAATATACATAAAGTAAACCCCCAATATTATGGCTACTACTAAAACAAAACATTTAAATAATTTACTCATGAGGTATTATCTAGCAAAGTTAAAATATGACTTTAGTAATTATAATCGTAGGTAACTTACAAAAAATAATTGTTTCAATAGATAACTCTATTTCTTTCATTTTTGTGTGACGTCCTGAATAATCGTTACA
>NZ_JACC01000039.1 GCF_000520955.1 Aquimarina pacifica
GGACTCTCTGCTTTTTCATGGATGCTATAATTAATACGAGTTTTGGTGTTTAATCCGAAAGTTAGTGTATTTTTATAAAGTCCTCCAAATCTTTTGATTTACGACTTCGTTTTTATTTTCTATTTTGGTAGTCGTAGTCCTTCGGTGGGCTTTAAAAATGAAAAAATTAAAACAAAATAAAAAGTTTTGGCTAAGTGCTTAATCCGAAATTAAATACTAGTTTAATCCCGTACTAACCTTAGCTGAACCGTTGTGCGTAATTTTGAGAAACCTCGTTACTCAACGAAAAACATAGTTCACTCAATATGACTTTTCTCTTCAAAAGAATCGAATTATTTTCGAGAAACTAAAAACTAAACTTTTGAAAACTTTAAAATACTTATTACTATTTCTGATTTTAAGTAGCTGTTCTGCAAGTAAAAATAAAGCTTGGAATTGTATACAAATCGATGAAGGAAATTTAGCATTTAACGAAATGCTCGGATTAATTGGAAAAACTAAAATAGACACAAATAAAACTAAAGCTGTTAAAATATATTCCTATGAATTTAAGAAGAATGGAAATATCAAAGACAGCACTTTAATCGAATATCAAAACCTTAATTATTTTACCACATTTAAAGACCATACTAATTACGAAATCAAATACGACAGTTTAGGTAGAGATTTTGAGAGATATGCTACTCGAATTGAAACGGGCGAAACTCATTTGAATTATAGAAAAATTTATGATACAAAATCAAACATAATTGAGTGGATTATTTATAATCGCGAAGGACAAATAAATTCAAAAACATTTTACTATTACGATAATTTGGAGCGTTTAATAAAATCTGAAAAATACTATGGATATTTCTTATACGAAAAGCCAATTCTTCAACGAAAGAAATTATTTGAATATGAATCCGAAAATCGAATTAAGGAAATCGAATACTTCTCAGTAGTTACTTCAGACAAGTTTGATTCTAAAAACATAAAGGAATTTAATAATAAAGGTCAACAGATTAATTATCGTAGCGAAACTTTAGAAAATGATATTACAGTAAGTTTTTGGGGTTTTAGGTCTTTCTATGAAGAGCAAAGGCTAATCAAAAAAGAAAGTTATAGTTCTGACAATCAAGATATTTTAACTGAATTCACATACAATACGTTGAACTTACCAATCGAAAATTATTCAACAGATTTGAATTTAAATAAACCAACACAACTGATAAAATATTATTATCTTGAAAACAAAAAAACTACGCACAACAATGGTTATAAGTAATTGTTTGTTCTCATTTACTTTGGAAATTCCTGAGGAATTTTCAACTTGGTGTGTCCTTGCAAAGTTAAGTGCTAACTCACGCAACTACTCATAGCCGAGACCGTTACAGCACATATGATAAAAAAAGATATAATTCCTATACTGATTTCTTTACTTCTTGTACTCTACTCGATCGGAATCACTCTTCTGACTGATTATTTACTGAATTATAAACATTACGTGGGAATTGCTTTGATTGGAATTAGTACAATACTATATTTCAAGAATAAAAAGCTTTATGTTTATGTGTTTGGATTAACATTGGTCATAGGAATTGTCAACTTGATTGACATTTATTACTCAAACATAGTATTCGGAATCGGACCTATTAAGTTCAATACTATATTTTTGACTTTGCTAGTTATTTTCTTGGCTGTGAACAAAGAACTACTAAACACACTGTTTCCTGAAAAGGAATTGACAGAAAAGGATTTAGTGGATAAAAATGTGGAAACGGAAAATCGGATTAAACGTTACGAACGAAAGTTCCAATCAAAATCTGAATTGCAATTGAAAAATATTGCGGACGAGAATAGCGGATATGTGGACGAAGCAAAAACCGCGGCAGAACGACTTCTGAAAGAAAAACAAGTGCTATAACACCTAGTATAATGTCATAGCAGCTAAGTGACAACCCAAAGGATCTTGTATATTTAACCGATACATTAAAAGGAAAATACGCGGGAATAAAGGAACAAGGTAACGGTATTTGGAAAGTCTATTATAGAAATGTATTTTTAGGTTTCTTTGATCAAAGAAACCTAAGACATAAACAACAATCGACAAGGTTAGAAACTAATTTAGTGTAAACACCTAAGCTTTAACTTGTGTAAACTATATCTTAACGAACATTCCCAAATAAAGAATCAATGAAAGATATCCAACAAGAAATAAAAGAACGAAAGAAAAAAGGCTTTAATCGTTCTGAAATAATTTCTGCTTTACTAAAAATGGGATATAAAAAAGATGACATTAAGGAATCTTTACCCAATAAAACTAGTTTATTTTATTTTTGGATAATCTTTTGTGGAGTAATTTCAATCAGCATATTTTTAATCTTTATATTAGCACGGTTTAATAAAATATTTTCCGTTGTTGGTTTACTGCTTATGTTTGCTACATATTTGTTGGCTAATGGCAAAAAATGGGGTAAATATATTTGGAATGCTTCAATTATTCTACTCGCTATTGGATTTATAGTTGTTTCTTTAAAATCTGGATTTTCACTTTTCAGTTTAATCATTATTTTATTCCCTATTATTTTTATTTACGGATTAGATCGAGCGACCAAAAAAATTGATGATGAATTTATTCTAGAGAATCCTAAAAGTGATTCAGATATCAAAAAAGAAATTTCAAACAATTTAAAGTCGGGTACATGTCCTGCGTGCTTGAATCCTATAATTGAAAATGATATTGAATGTTCTGATTGCGGATTAGCATTAAACTAAACTTCTTTTAATATAAACAAAATGACCTATGAAAAAACAGAGTTTTATCATTTTATATTTGACCCTAATTCTTTTTTGTAGTTCACATATATGTACTTCTCAGGTTATAGAATATAAGCCTATAAATGGCCAATATGTTGGTGATGTCAACCGTGGGAATCTACATAAAATAAAAGGGAATGTAAAAAGCTTTACAACTCGACTATTTGATTATAATTCCAAGACAAAAAAATACATAGAATCTTCTATTAGATTTCCTGAAAGTTATGAACCATCGAAATATATTTTGGATAAAAACGGAAATATAATTGAGTGTGTATTAATAAATAGAATTGTAGATTATTATAAAACATCTAAGCGGCATAATATTAGTGTAAGAAAGACTAATGTTCTTCATGAAAAATGGAAAGAATTAAAAAAAACAAAAGGGGTAAAAGAAGAAGAGATTAGCTATTGGGATTACCTTTCTGACAAAAAAATAACAAAAAGCCTTTTTAATAAAGAGGGTATTATTTACGTAAGGAATAAAAATAATTTAGATGTCTATTTTATAGAATATGAAAATAAGCATTTATTTGATAAAAACGGCAATATAAAAAATCCTGATAACAAAATAAAGTCAAAAAAATTATTATATAAATTCAAATACAACGATTTTAATAAAGTTGAAAAATGTGAAAATTTTAACGGTGATAAACAGATTTGGAATTATTTTTATGATAAAAAAAACAATTTAATTCGCGAAGATATATATTCCTATAGCGAAGGCAAATTTTACGAATTAGAAATGAAAACATATTTGTTAAATGATAAAAATGATGTTATTAAAAAAAAGATCTATCAAGTTTATGTTTATCAAAACCCTTATGACGAAAGTACAATTCTAAATAAGTTATTGGATGTTGCTAATGGCAATAAGGAAACTGAATTAAAATATAACACCCAGACACTTGAATACAGTTATGAATATGATGTTTACGATAATTGGACAACTAAATTTTATCCAAGTTTTGACATAGATATGAAAGTAGTTAGAAAATTTGAATATTATAAATAAAAAGTCAATACCTGTAAAAAACGTATTATAACAATCTGTACGTTGCATATGCCGCCTTTGGCAAGCAAACGCGCCATACAAGAGCCGTTGTATGTAATTAGAAAAAATGAAAAAAGTAATATATTTATTATTAATAATATCAACTAATATTTTTGCTCAAGAACATATTGTAACTGCAAAAAGTGGTTTATCAATTAGAAGTAAAGCTAGTATTGAAAGTGATAAAATTGGTAAATTAAACTATGGGCAGACAGTTGATGTCTTAAAAAAAACTATAGAATCCTTTCAAGTTATAGATAATAACAAAATAATATCTGGCTATTGGGTTAAAATAAAAGTAGATAACTCTAATTACGGATACGTTTTTAATGGATATTTAGAGTTTAAAAAAGATTATACCGATTATACAGTAGCTAAACAGTTTCTTAATGCTCACGTAAGAGGTTGTATTTTAGAGAAAAGATTTCTTACCTCTAAAAATTTCAAAGAAATATGTACTAAAACATCAGAACAAGATTTTTATTACGAGCCTGAAACAGGTTACCATATATCACTTGATAATGCAGACCTTATTCTTGATGCTCAAGATTATCCTGATGATGGATTTAAAATCTCTAGTTTTGATTCAGAATCTGAATATGTTATATTGGAAGGAATTGGATGGGAATCATTTAAAGTTGCAGTAAAAGTTGTGAATGAAAATGGAATATTTTTGGTGGATGGCTCAGGAATAATAAATATACCTCTTGATAAAAGACCTAGGAGATAAAACTACATACAACAAGATATAAAAAAACATTGGGTTTTTACGCTTGATTCAAAAGTCTGTGTTTATTTGCAAAGTCGCCAACTATAACATTTGACTTAGGGCCAATCCGCAACGTATTGCTTATCATTTGCCCTACGTTTCTTAAACGAAACGTTAGCAAATATTACCAAAAAAGAGCATATTTTCATATCTCCATTTGAAAATGAAATATGTAGTTTTTAACATAAAAATATAAATGAAAAAAAAATTTAGTATTGTAATTAAAGGTTGCTTAGGATTCTTTGTTTTAATAATTATCTTTCTTGGCATCGTATTGTACCCAATATTTTTTCCTAGTGAGGTAACTATATCTGATTATACAGATGACTATAAAGTTACTGCAAATACAAAACACCCCAAATTTAAACCTTTAGTCAATAAATTTAATCAACAAAAACATCGTTTTGAGTTTGATATTTGTGAATATAAGTATAATAGTAACAGTTTTTTCTTTGGAGATTCTCCTGAAAAAATTATTTCTATTTTCGGTAAACCTGATGGAAAAGATGAAAGAACAATTTACAATTATGATAAATTCTTAAGAAGAAAAGATAGTGACACAACAAAAAAAGCGCTTCATTATGAATATAAAAATTTAAAATTATCTATTAGTTTTAAAAAATTACATAATAAAGGTTATGAATTAAGTAGCTTAAATATTGCTATGTCTAAGGATGATTACCAATTAGCATACAAGTATGGTAAAACCCAAACTTTATTTGATGTTGTCCTATTTAGAAAAGTCCCTTATCAATTAAATATGACTTTAAACGAGTTTATGGAATTATCAAACTTGTCTCATAAAAAACTTAGAAGAACTGGTGGCTTTCACAGGAGTTTTTTTATGTTTCAAGAAGAATGCCCTCCTACTGAGGAAACACGTATATATACGGGTATAGATTCTTACGCATCCTATGAAACTGAAGGTGGTGGGCATATGACTTGGACTGGTAATTTTGATCCAACTAAATCATCAACTATAGAAAGTCTCTCTTTTTATCTAAAAACATTAGAAGATTATTGAAATTAAATAGCTAATAAAACATTTGCAAACAATTTATAAAAAACATAGAGTTTTTGTGTTAACTCCAAAGGTCTGTGTTTATTTACAAAGTCGCTAAATATAAAACTTGGCATTTTCAACAAAAAAACAAAATAAAATAAAAAAATTTGGCTCTGTGTTCATCCAAAAAGTTAGTATCTTTTTACACGCTACGTTTCATACACAAGTACGTTGAATGCATCCAAAAATTTGAAGACATGTTTTTAAACACCCAAAAATATGGAGGGAAATTAGGAGAAATTAAATTTTCTAAAGCAAAAAGCAAATCTCAATTTCAAGGAAAGACGAAAGGACTTGCCTTAAAATATGTAGTTGAAGGAGTAGAGAATTATTGCTTAGATGGAGTTAATATTCCTTTACGTAAAGGACAATTTTTACTTTTAAAAGAAAATGAAAAATATGAAGTATTTTTTGAAAATAAAAGAAACACAATCCAAGGAATCTGTATTGACTTAAATCTCGATTTGGACAAAAATTTAGTTGATTTATATGAAAATGAAATTTTGTTCAAAACAGTTTTTAATTGTTTTACTTTTTGTCCTTTAGGAAATTCATTTCAAGACTTTTCTAAAAAGGAAAATGATAAAATGAACGGTTTAGCAGTTCTTAATTCAATTTCTTCTCAGCTAATTTCATTTTCTGATGACCTATTTGAAATGCAAATGAGGTTAGATTTTTTTGCTAAAAAAACAGAAACAAAAAGAATACTGGTTTCCAAATTAATGGTTTCTAAAGATTTTATTTATCAAAACTATAACACTAAAATTACGTTAAACCAATTGTCTCTTGAATCTGGAATTTCAAAGTTTCATTTTTCTAAATTATTTAAAAGTTGTTTCCGAAAATCACCTCTTGAATTACAAGAATTTTTAAGAATGGAGAAAGCAAAAAAAATAATTTCAACAAAGAAAATGACATTAACTGACGTTGCTTTCTATTTAGGGTATTCAGATTTAGCTGCCTTTTCCAATCAATTCAAAAAGCATTTTGGAGCATCTCCTTCTTCTTTTTCTAAATATTAAAATTCGCAAGATTTTACAAATGCTTCCTTTTTCGAATTTCTATTTTTACAAAAACAATATTTATGAAAAATGGATTTCTTCTAGTGGGTCTTTTCTTAGTCTTACCTGTAAGTTGTCAAAACAAAAACAACACTTACAATTCTGATTTTAAACTTGTTGCCAAAAATTTTAAAGAAGGATTTAAAAAATTAAACCTTTCGCCCAATCAACTTTCCTATGTAGCCAACCTTCAAGCAATTCAGAGTAAAGATTCCATTTTACAACAGGAGCTTTTTTTTGAAAGAACAACAAAAATCTTACAAAAAATAAACCCTGAAAAACTATCAAAGAAAAATCGACTAGATTTTGAACTAATTGACTACGAGACTAAAATGAATTTGCTTAGAATTGCTCAAGAAAAGAAATGGAGTTCTTTAAAAGTTCAAGACATTTCAGACACCGGTTTGTTCTCGCTACCTAATGGAAAATTTTTATACGGCTATTTCTTGAAGCGATGGATTGGTCTTGAAGTAACTCCTGATGAAATGTACAAATTTGGTCTAAGTGAAATTGAACGAGTAAAGTCTCGTATGAAAACGGTTCAAACTAGAGTAAATATGGATAACTCTACTTTTAAAAAACACATCAATGCCTCTTCTTTCTATTATGATAATATAGCAATTATTCAAGAAGAGTTTGAAAACATTAAAAAAATTGTAGCTCAAAAACTGCCTGAAAATTTTCCATTTTTGGATTCGATTTCTGATGTAAAAATTGCGCGTGGCACTAATAAAGAGTTGGCTAAAGTCCCTGCATTCTATCAAAATGAGACCTTCTATTATAATTTTTTTGATCAGCCTTTTAACAAACGACAGATGAGTTGGATTTACATTCATGAAGCGATGCCTGGACATCATTATCAGATTATGTTGGAAAATAGTTTAAACCGTACTGACATTCAAAAAATGTTTCAATACGCAAGTTACAGAGAAGGCTGGGCCGCTTATATTGAAGAAATCGGTTACGAAATTGGAGCTTATCGAGATATTTATGACGAATTAGGAAAGTGGGAATGGGATATCATTCGCTCTGTTCGTGTATCTATAGATGTTGGGATAAACTATTATGGTTGGAGTGATCAAAAAGCATTAGAATTTTGGCAACAACATATTAAAGAACAAGATAACATTGGATTAAGAGAAATTGCTAGAATGAAGCGATGGCCATGTCAAGTAATTACATATAAATATGGAGCGGATAAAATTTTAAAATGGAAAACGAAATTTCAAAAGAAAGAGGATTTTAATTTAAAACAATTTCATCAAATTATTTTAGAAAATGGGTCCCTCCCATTTTCGGTTTTAGAAAAAATTATAGACTAAGAAGACTATAGATTATAAATATCAGAATAGATAAAAAAGATAGCGAAATAAAAACGTTCCCTAACATGATATATAGCAAATAGGACAATTGGTGTTTAATCAAAAGGTTCTTGTATATTTAACCGCTGCATTAAAAGGAAAATTAAGTAGTGAAAATAAAAGAGAAAAAGCTTTAGTAAAAACTCAAGAACTTAGAGAAAAACTAAATAAAATATTGATTTTGAAGTAGAACCAAAAAAGACAATGAAAATAAACTTATTAGTCATTAGAACTGAAAATATTGAAATATTAAAAACTCAATATGAAAAATTAGGTTTAACATTTGAATATCATAAACACGGAAATGGACCTTTTCATTATGCATCTGAAGAAAACGGGTTTGTTTTTGAAATTTATCCTTTGACCAAATCAATGAAAGAAGCTGATGCATCTTTAAGAGTTGGATTTGAGATTGAAAATCTTGAATCAAAAATTGAAGATTTAAGACAAACTAACTGGAAAATATTATCAGAACCAACTCAAATGGAATGGGGATTAATTTCGATAATCCAAGATTTAGATGGTAGGAAAATAGAATTAAAAAACAAATAAACGCACTACAACAAGAGCTACAATTAATGCGGGTTCTGGTGCTTAATCCAAAGTTTAGCGTATTTTTATAATGTCTGCCAAATTTTAAATTTACGACTTCGTTTTTATTTTCTATTTTGGTAGTCGTAGTCCTTCGGTGGGCTTTTAGAATAGAAAAATGAAAAACAAAACATACAAATTCGGCTCTGTGTTTATTCGAAAAGTTAGCGTCTTTTTAAACGCTACGTTTCATAAACAAGACCGGTGTGAACAATTCCTGAAAATTTAATGACAAAAAAAAGTATAGATAATCTACTCAAAAAAGAATGCGGAATAATTCTCTTGAAAAAGGAGTCCGAAAATACATTTTGGGAAACTATATTGGAGAACATTTTTTCAATAGCAACTATTTTTTATTTTTTGACCAGAAAAAAATTTGATTATCTAATTTTAACTGAACATAGAGTATCCCTAATAATTCGCAACAAACTTTTTTTGGAAAGAGTTTTTATCGGAATTGAATCTCTAAATTATAATGGAATTAAGTCTACCTTGGAAGTGACTGATCAAAATCAACAATTTTCTGTTCCGCTGAATAAACTGAGAGTTAGCTATGAAGAGTCTAAGTTGATTAAACAAAACCTGTCTGAATTTCGGAAAGGAAAGGAATAAAAACTGTTTACAACACGATACATGATGTAATAGCAGCTAAGTGATGAATCGAATGGTTATTGTATTTTTGGTTAAGCGTAATGCTTGCAAAAAGTTAAAGTTAGCAACCAATGCACAAAAAAATCGAAAAGTAGGGTAACAATTTGCTCTGCTTCGACACATATATTAAACGTTGCCTACGATTATGAAAAACGAAATTATAACATTATTGTGTTTTCTTTTTTTAAACTTTTGTTTTGGACAAAAAGAGATATATTATCCTGAATATAAGTACAAAATAAAAGACGGGACTTATAAAATTAATAGTCTTTCCAAAGAATTCTTGAAAGAAAAACTAGCTGTTATCAAACCGAATATTGAAACACTAAATCCTAAAGAATATCCAAATTTCTTAAATCCATACAATAAAGAAATTGTACTTTTTGAAAATCATAATTTGAATGAATTAAAACCGATTGGAAAGCTAACAGAATTGACTCAAATTTGCATTGATTCAATTATTTACAAATACAAATTTAAAGACTTTACCAATTGTGTTTGGAATAGAATATTAATCAACGATAAATATTATTATACAGACGCTGACGTTCATGACTTTTCAATTTCTAAAGATCTAAATAAGCTGAATCAAAAATTGAAAATCATTGGTCAAAAAGACGGTTATGATGGAGCTTATCATTTAGGCTACCCTGAATATTTTTTCATGATTTTTACTGATATTGAAAATAAAGTCATTTATAAAACAAAAGTTCTTGACTTCTATCTTAATAACGAATTTGCGATGGAAGAAGATATCTTAAATTTAAAATGGAATGAGAAAAATAATTCCTATGAAATAACTTTGATTGGAGCAGACGAAAAAATAAATATTTCTTGGAACGGTAAAGAAACTGAAATAAAAAAACTGTAGGCAACAAAACCTATAATTAATGCGGGAGCAGGTGCTAGCGGAAATGTTGGCTGATTTGCATTATCGTAAAAACTTTTTTCTTATTTCTAAACTCAAACTAAAAAACGCCAAAAGCTTTTACTTGTGCTGGCTCGAAATTCGCTGAATTTCTTCGGTACACTAATCATAGCCAGAACGTTGCCAGTAAGTTCAAAAACTTAAAACTAATTTCGATTAATGAAGCATCAAATTTTTAAAAAATTATTCATTTTATCTATATTCATTTTTTCTTCCAATATTTCAAGAGCAGAACTTATCTTTGATTTTTGCCTTCAGAGTTTTGATTCATCTCAATATCCAATTATAAAAATAAAAGGAGGAATTTTACAGTTTGGATGTGAAGACGCATTAGCGGAGAGAATTACTTTTTTTGAAAATGGAAAAAAAGTTAAAATTGACGTGGATTTAAAAAAACTTCAAAAGGTTTTTCAAATCATTACATTAACATATAAAACAACATTACCGAAAGAGGTTTTAAGGAAGTTTTATTTAAATTATAATAGTAATCATAACTTTTTTTTTAAATATGACCCTATTAAATACAAACATATAAAACAAATAGGTGAGTTTGGAGAAGAGAAAGAGGAATATGAAGACTTATTTAATTATACTAAAACTCTCTTATCAAACTATGAAAGTACTAGAATCGAAAAAATGTATGTTCTAGCATTAAATGGGCTGCTTGTTAGAGAACAACCTAATACATTATCAAAAGTTATAGGAAAACTTGATTTTGGTACAATAACTAATGCTAGTATACAGCAATATGGAAAAGAAATTATAGTTCCCGACAATAAAAATTTAAAATTAGAGATAGAAGGAAAATTTAGAAAAATAAATTATAAAGAAAAAGAAGCTTATGTTTTTGATGGGTTTCTAACCACTTTCACTTTCTTTAAATCATTAGAAAATCAAAATTTTTGTTCTATAATCAATAATAGCCAAGTACAAGAAGAAAACAATCAAGATTACAGAAAAGAACTAGGTTCTGATAAATATGGTAATTTTTTATTACTTAAATATACTTCAATTGAAAAGGTATACCTTATAATCCAAGCTCTTTCTGAAGATTTCAAAAATTTAGAAATAAAAGAACAACAAAATTATGGCGAAATTTACGATGGATGGCCATATTATATATTTAACCACGACAATTATATCTTTAAACTTTTAAAATACGATGGATACCCTAACATATATACTAATCACAAAGTCTACTTTGAATGTTATGAATAAAAAACCACAAGTAGTATATTTAAATTAATTTCAGTTGTTTGTTAAAAAACAACTACTAGCAACAATGGCTATGGTTAATAGGGATTTTGGTGCTCAACTCAAAGTTCAAGGTTTTAAACTAAGTCCGCCAAATCCTTTTGATTTGATTTTACGATAAAAAAGATAAAACAAAATAAAAAGTTTTAGCTAAGTACTTAATCGAAAGTTCACTACTTTTAATTCCCGCACTAACCATAGCCGAGCCTTTGTATGTCAACTAAAAATGAACTACGAAAAGAACAAAATAGAACTTGAAGAAAATGGATATTCCGTTTTAGCCGATCTATATTCCGATAACGAAATAAACCAAATTTTAGCTTGTATAGAAAATGCTGAACAAGAGGGGAATTCGTTTATGAAAACAAAGGACTTGTTTGCGATTAGACAATTAATCAAAAATGTACCTGAATTGAGTGATTTGTTATTTAACAAAAAATTGACTGAATTAATTTCTAACCTATCAGAATCAGAATATTTCCTGACCAAAGCAATTTATTTTGACAAACCAAGCGAATCGAATTGGTTTGTGGCTTATCACCAAGATTTGAGCATTTCGGTTGACAAAAAAGCCGATTTGGAAAATTATGTGAATTGGACATTAAAAAAAGGACAATACGGAGTTCAACCACCAATTAAGATTTTGCAAGACACTATAACAATACGAATTCATTTAGACAAAACCAACAAAAATAATGGTGCCTTAAAAGTAATCCCGAAATCACACTCAAAAGGAATAATTCGTACTGAATCAAAAGATTGGAATATTGAAAACGAATTTATCTGTGAAGTAGAAAAAGGTGGAGTAATGTTAATGAAACCTTTGACTTTACACGCTTCAAATAGAACAACTAACAGAAAGAAAAGACGAGTAATACATTTAGAATTTAATAAACATAATCTGACTAAACCACTTACTTGGTTGGAATACTGTGGAATAAAAAAAGCCTGCACATAACAAGAGCTACAATTAATACGGGGTTTGGTGCTTAATCCAAAGTTTAGCGTATTTTTATAATGTCTGCCAAATTTTAAATTTACGACTTCGTTTTTATTTTCTATTTTGGTAGTCGTAGTCCTTCGGTAGGCTTTTAGAATAGAAAAATTAAAAACATACAAATTCGGCTCTGTGTTTATTCGAAAAGTTAGCGTCTTTTTAAACGCTACGTTTCATACACAAGTCCGCTGGAAACATACTAAAAACTGAAGGTAAAAAAATGAATCGAATCCTTTTTATATTATTTCTAACTATTAATTTAACTTGTTTTTCGCAAACTCAAGGGGAAATGAATAAAGAAGCATATTCAGAGTTTCGTGAATCTGACAAACAACTAAATGAAATCTATAAAACTATTTTATCAGAGTATAAAACAGATACAATTTTTGTTGAGAATCTGAAGAAATCTCAACGAATATGGATAAAATTTCGTGATGCCGAAATGGAAATGAAATATCCAAATTACCAAGAAAAAATCTACGGTTCAATGCATCCAACGTGTAGAGCTTTTTATTTAAAAGAATTAACCGACAAACGAATTGAAACTCTTAAAATATGGATTAGCGGAACCGAAGAAGGAGATGCTTGTAACGGTTCTGTGAAAATTATTGAAGAGATAGATTCCGAATATATGGGCAAAGCTTATATTCATAAAGACGGAAGTATTTGGATGACAGTGAATATGAAAAAAGACCATCGTATTTTTGGTTATAAAAACAAAGATATTAATTCAACCAAAATGATACTCTTGTCCATTTTCACGAATGAAGTAAAAAACAATCCGTTTAAATGTAAATATGGAGCATTTTATGACACAAACGGAATGAATGATTTAAAATTGAAATATGTGTCAACCGAAAATGATTTTTTGAAAATTGAAGTAACAAAAAAAGGAAAAACAATTGACAAAGTATTTATGCTCAAAAAATGGTTTGAATTTGAAAAATAGAAAAATAAAAACAAAACAAAAAGTTTTAGCTAAGTGCTTCATCAGAAATTAATCGCTTATTAATTCCTATAATAACCACTTAGTCGAAGCCTTTATACGCAATACCTGAAATGAAAATCGGAACTAAAGTATTAATCCTATTCTTGACTTTGAATTTGTTTTCCTGCAAAGGAACTACTCAAGAAACTGAAATTAAAAAAACTACAACGGAATTTGATTTTTCAACATTCAAAAAATTCCGAGAAACAAAACTTAAAGGTCAGATACTAAACGATTATGATAGTATTTTCAATCCTTCGCAGAGGAAAGAATTATCAGACATTATTTATAACTATAACATCGAAACAACACGACAAATAGTTATTGTAACAATTGATAGCATTTCTCCCTATTCGGATATTCAAAAATATGCTACTGATTTAAGTAATTATTGGGGAGTCGGTGATGCGAAAAAAAATAACGGACTAACAATTGTTATGTGCAATCCCTGCCGGCAAATCGGAATTGCAACAGGAACTAGAACCGAACTAATTTTGACAGATGAAATTTGCAAAAAAGTAATAGATAAAACAATTATACCCGAATTTAAAAATGGAAAATTTTATAGCGGAATTAAAAAAGGTGTAATTGAGTTAATCGCGAAATGGGAATAAAAGTACTATGCACAACACCATATCCTATATAAAGCCTTTTTCCTAAATCCTAGGTCATAGAAATACGATATTTTGTTTTTACTTAGGAAACTCACAGAAAACTAAGCAACGAAATCGGAAGTGGAATTATGTTAACCTTATTTGGTCTGTTTCTATTTTTTTGGGGATAGTATGTTCGAAACAAAAAGAAAAAGTTGACTTTACCCCCGTTGTTTATAATTAATGCTATTGTATTGTTTTAATTAGGATCGATTAAGCGTTCTAGTGCTTGAATAACCTGTCGTAAGTTGATATGATCTGAATTGTTCAAAAACAAATAGATTTCGCTATTTGATGGAAGATACGCACTGAATAACTCAAAACCACGATCCGAACCATCAAGATTAAAGGCTGATTTTGTAAACCATTGATTATGTTTAGCATCTAAAACTTTATTCGAGCGAACTAAATTGTAGAATTTAAGTAAATCATCTAATGTAGAATACATTCCCCCACTACCTTTTACCAGCCATGATGTCGGTCCCCAGTTAGGTGGAATATTAGGTAGTCCAACAAACATAGGCCCACCTCCAACTGCAAAATCACTAATTGTAAGTTCTTTTGTTTTACCGTATTCACCTGTTCTCTTCATTCCAGCTGGTTTAAAAAAGTTGTCATTGAGGAACTCATAGTAGGTTAAACCTGAAACAATTTCAACAATAGCTGCTAGCATTCCAAAGGCACCATGAGAATGCTTACGGTCAGTCCCTGGCTCAAAAAGTAATTCTTGAGATAACATTCGTTTAACTGCAGTTTCGCGATCAACCCATGCTAAATCTGGATCCCAATCAGCATCTGTATCAAAGAAGTCAGGCAGCCCTGATTGCCCCGATAACAAGTGTTGGATAGTTATTTTGGATTTATCTTTTGGAACGTCTTTTAGGTATTTACTGATGATGTTATCCGTGTTTAAAAGCCCTCTTTGATTGAGTAAATAAATAGCGGCAACAGTATAGTCAATGGATCTGGAACCTGTACCGAAAATCGTATTAATATCATTCGGTATTCCTAATTCCTTGTTAGCATAACCAAAGGCACGTCTTAAAATTGTTTCACCATTAATTTTTACATAAATCAAACCAGCGGCACCATCTTTCTCAAGCTGATTGAACGTTTCAGATATGTTTTCCAGCGTAACATTTAAAGGCTCAGGAGGCGCAACAAGATACAGATGGGAAATTGCTTTGGCTTTGTCATTCATTACGATCATCAAATGTTTTTCTTTTTTTCCAGCCGACATCATCAAGCGTAAACCCTCTGGCTCAGTATCAACGGATATATCCTCGCGTAAACCTCTCATTTCCGTACGTATGGCTTTAAGGGAATCAATTAACTTGGTTTTATCACGATTTCCATTTTTAACCATTGATTGCTCAATAAATTTGATTAATGCTTCATTATCTTTTGAGTCTAACATTTTTTCAACGCTTTGAATCGTATTTTTAATATACTTTGGTGACTGTCCATGGACATTTAGAGACATTATACAAGTTGTAAAAACCAGCATGATTAAAAAAAACTGCTTTCTCAATTGAGTGGTAAAGGTTAAGCTATTGCAGGCTTTGATATGATTTGATGTATTTGTTTTCATTTTTCCTGTTTATAATGATCGTCGCAACAAGATTACTAATAGAAAAAATGCCGTTTCTCTGAAAGTTACGAGTAGCCATATTGATGTTACAAAGTATTTGAAAAAAGTGATATTGCATTTTGTAGCTATTTCGTACCACTAAATCAATTGTTTATCACAAATTCATTAACACAAGCCCTTCTATTCGTAACTTTGACTTATGAAAAAGTGGACAGAGATTATTATTCACACACTTTTTTGGTTGTGTACTGCTTGGCTTATAGCTTCCAGCTTTTCTATACAATCGCACGAAATAGAGGTTGTGAATGACATAGAGAAGGTAAAAATTGTTAGAAACAATGGATTGACGTATCAATTGCTAATTTGTATCTTATTTTCATTAATTGCCTTTTACATCAACTCTTGGTTGATAGTTAAGAGTAATCGAACAGGCAACATAAATAACTTAATTTG
The DNA here is from genome assembly GCF_000520955.1 of Aquimarina pacifica. Lineage (GTDB taxonomy): Bacteria > Bacteroidota > Bacteroidia > Flavobacteriales > Flavobacteriaceae > Aquimarina > Aquimarina pacifica. The sequence continues at coordinate 16,214 of NZ_JACC01000039.1, forward strand.
GTATGCTCTAGTAACGTTTGTAATTCTAATTGCATTGGTATACGCAGTTACGGAGATTCGATTCTTAAGTAACATGCCACCAATTCCAAAACAAATTGCCTTTGGTGTTTCTACTTTTTATTTTTCTTTATCTATAGCTTATGCTTTGATAAAAAACTCGATATACAATAATCAACGTAATCAGCAATTAATAATTGATAAAAAGCATGCTGAACTGAGCTTACTTCGCAACCAACTGCAACCGCACTTTTTATTTAATGCACTCAATAATTTATTGTCGATGGTTAAAACCTCTGAAAATCCCCAACTTATAAATGCTATTGACAAACTTTCCCATCTTTTGCGATTTGTTATTGAAGATAACAGAGCAGAAAAAATTCCAATTTCAAAGGAAATTGAATTCCTTAAAAATTATATAGAATTACAAATGTTGCGGTTTGAAGAAGGCGAAATAAATGTTGAATTTAACGTGAAAGGAGAAAATACCGAGCAGAAAATTGAACCCGGTTTGTTCATTCCGTTTGTTGAAAATGCTTTTAAATATGGTACGGAACCCGAAAAAACCTCAAAAATTGATATCCAATTTAATTTATCTAAAGGTGATGCTATCCAATTTGAAATAAAAAACAAAACGATGATGATGAACAAGAACAGCATTGGGACAGGAATAGAAACAACCCAAAAACGTTTAGATCTCATCTATCATGATAAACATAAACTGAAAATTTCTAATGGGGATGAATTTATTGTCCAATTAATTATATTTATACAGTGAAAGTTATAATTGTAGAAGACGAACCAAAAGCAATAGAACTTCTAAAAAGTTATTTGAACCATTTTGATAGTATTGAATTGGTTGCCACATTTAGAAATGGTTTAAAGGCATTTGAGTTTTTATCGCAAGAGCCTATTGACTTAATTCTTCTCGATATCAATATGCCTCATATTTCGGGTATTTCATTATCCAAAATACTGCCCGATAATGTAAAAGTCATCTTCACGACCGCATATTCAGAATATGCCGTTGAAAGCTATGAAATGCAAGCTGTAGACTATTTAGTTAAACCAATAAGTATTGAGCGGTTCACAAAATCAATAAGCAGGGTTTTATCATCAAAATCGACTGCAATCGACAGGGAAAATCAATTAATACTTGTTAAAAGTGGTTTCGAAACTTTCAGACTTGAAAGTGTATCTATATTGTATTTAGAAAAAGACGGAAACTATATGAATTACCATTGCTTAGATCAAAAGATATTGGCAAGAGAAACTATTCAAGAGTCTTTAGAAAAATTGCCTGACAGTTTTATTCAGACACATAAATCCTACATTGTGAATTTAGCAAATATTACCAGTTTTACAAGTACAGAATTGACGATTGGAAAAGGTAAAATACCCATAAGCGAAACCTATAAAAATGATACTCTAAAAAGATTAGAAAACAATGCCAGCCGTTAACAATGTATAAGCATAATGCGGTTTAAAGCATTTAATTTGAACGAATTGAATAATAATAAATATATTGCTAAAACGAAAGTAAGGTGCTATTAATCTTGCACTATGCGTATACTTGACTGTTGTAACCTATTAAATCTAAATAATGCGTTTTAAAGAAGATAGACCAATAAATCAAATAACATATATCTGTTTAACGGTATTCATTTTTTTATCTTCTTGCAAAACAGAAGAAGATAAATACCCAGAAATGGTTGTTTTTGAACCAAATATGAAAGGAGACTTTAGATTTGAAGAGATTGATCCCATTCCCAAATACTATAGAGACACAGATAAATATGTTTTTTTTCTAACTAACAATTCAATACCTGAAAGTAAGGTTGTAATCTATAATAAAAAATCAAAAACGCTGATAAAAACATTACCGCTAATAGACAATAAAATTAGTATTAATTCTGATGGTATTATTTACGGTTTTGATGAAAAAACAGAAAAGGCTTTTAAATATAGTCCTCCAGAGTATAAAAAAATATTTTTAGAAAAATACGCTTTAGACTATGTCAGTTATGAAAACTTAGAAAATATATATTCTTCTGAAATAAAGGATAAAAAATTACAGGAAAATCAAAGTGAACTTGACTATTTTTTAAAAAAGAAAAGATATAAAGTTCTTAAAGAAAAATTTATAGACACATTATTATGCATAACGAAATTAGATAAAAGTAATACCGCTATTGCTCATTTCAAAAACAAAGAAGTCTATTTAGATAATAGTAGTTATTTATATAAAGGTACTTTTATTAAATCAAAATTAAAAGGCGTTAGTAGCTGTAAACCAAGTAATTACAAATTATATGAAACCACTTATTTCAATAAAAGCCCGCTAAATCAATTTGATTCAGTTACATTAGATTATAATTTTACAGGAAGTAATCATTTTGTAATAGGAATGAGTTCTAACAATTTATTCTATTATGAACTGAAATTAGAAGATAAAAGTGTAAAGTTTAAATTCCCACATCCTATAAGGAACATTGTAAATTTAGATGGACTGATAATTTTAGAAACTACAAATAGATATTTTAAAGTATCGATGAATAAATAAAGTGTATTACAACGATGTATAAGAAACATAGGACGTTTTAGAGCTAATTGAAAGGGCTACATTTATTTGCAAAGTCGTCAAATCTTTTGATTGGGTATTAAAAGAGAAAAAATTAAAACAAAATATAAAAATGCGGCTCTGTGTTAATCCGAAAAGTTAGTGTCTTTTTACACTACGCTCCATACACAAACACGTTATGATTAATCTAAAAAATTGTATGACAAGAAATTTAATAATACTATTATTCTTTTTGGCCCTAGTTAGTAAAAGTCATGCCGAAACTAGAACAATTCATGTTTTTGTAGCATTATGTGACAATGAATTTCAAGGTATCGTACCAGTACCCGAAAAAATTGGGAATGGTAAAGATCCTAAATTAAATTTATATTGGGGAGCCGGATATGGAGTCAAATCTTTCTTTAAATTAAAAACTAAAGATTGGAAATTCGTAAAACAATTGAAATCATCGAATCCCATAATCTTAGATAGATTGCTATTTAAGCATTCAACCAAAGATATTTACTTATTAGCTGATGCATATGATGGAGAGAAGATAAAAACCTGTGTAGAAGATTTTTTAAAAGCTTCAAACTCACAAGATGGATTTATAATAAAAGAAAACACATTAGAACTTAATTTCGGAGGAGATTCTGACTTAATATCCTATGTAGGACATGATGGATTAATGGATTTTAAAGTAAATATTACCTACAAAGAAACTAACAAAAAGAAAAGAGATGTCATAATCTTAGCATGTTATAGCAGACTTTATTTCTCTCCCGAAATAAGAAAAGCAAATGCCAATCCTATTTTGTGGACAACACATTTAATGGCTCCAGAAGCTTATACATTAAAAGCAGCAATTGATGGATGGGTCAACAACGAAAATGGTAGACAAATAGATGAAAGGGCCGCTCAAGCATATAACAAATATCAAAAATGTGGCATAAAAGGCGCAAGGAATCTATTTACGACGGGATATAAAAACTAATTACTGCACTATAAAAATGCGTTTTCAATACATGTTTACATAGTGTGGTGATTAATACATGGTAACATTCTAAGGTTGAATTCGTCTCAAAAGAAAGTAAACGAAATAACTAATGAAAAACCAATTCTTATTAACAATATTTCTAATTGTATTTTTCCTTCAACCATCTCATGCTCAACAATCTGAAAGTAAGTTTGGTCAAGATGAAATTTTAGAAGATTTAGAATATCTCAAAAAATCATTAGAAGATGCTCACTATAATCTTTACTCATATACATCAAAAGAAGCTTTTTTAGAGAATTATAAGAATGTAAAAAAATCTATTATAAAGGATTCTGTTTCTCTATTACAAGCAACTACTATTTTTCAAAAAATAATATCAGCAGCAAATAATGGACATACCGAAATAGACTTTCCAGGAACTTCTTACAGAAATTACGCATACAGTGGCGGGACCCTATTTCCTTTAGAAATTGCTTTTGAAAATAATAAATATTTAATCCGTAAAAACTTTACCGACAATCCTGACATTAAAATTGGTTCAGAAATACTAAGTATTAACGGAGTATTGATGAAAGATATCTTAGCCAAAATTTATCCACAAGTTTCAGCGGAAAGAACATACTTTAAAAACGCAAAAATTGAAATGTATTCGTTCCCCCGATTATATTGGCAAGTATTCGGAAAGCAAGATGACTTTAAAATTGAAATTTTATTCAACGAAACCGTCAAAAAATATTCAATAAAAGCGGTAAACCTAATTGAAGATTATGAAATGAAAAGAACCGAAGTCTTGAATTCTAAAATGGATTTAACGTTTTTTGATGTATCTGCCTATTTAAATCCTGGGAACTTTTCTGGAGATGAACAAAAGTATCAAAAATTCATTGACTCGGCCTTTGTAGAAGTTAAAAAAAATAACAGCAAAAATCTTATAATTGACCTAAGAAATAATGCTGGTGGTAATGACTCTTTTAGTGATTACTTAGTATCCTATTTTGCAGATAAACCCTTTAAATGGCATTCAGAATTCACTCTCAAAACAAGTAAATTTCTCAAAGAGCATACAAGGAAAAACAATGACACTACAGCTCCTTTTTTTCGAAAAATTCTATATCACAAAGATGGCGATATATATCATTATAGGTTTGATCAATATCAGCCACAACCTAAACAAAAGCAATTTGAAGGAGAAGTGTACGTTTTGGTCAATAGACAATCACATTCGCAGTCGGCTGTGACAGCTTCTCAAATTCAAGATTATAAATTTGGGACAATTGTAGGAGAAGAAACAGGCGATTTTCCAACTTTATATGCATCTCAATTTCAATATACTTTACCAAATACAAAAATTGCTGTAAAAGTGTCTAAAGGACAAATTGTTCGCGTAAATGGGAGTAAAAAACAAGAAGGTGTAATACCAGACATAATAATTAAAGACCATTTATTAGATGAAGAAGATGAGATATTAAAAGGACTTTTAGAAAAACTGAATTGAAAATACTACACACAACAATGACGATAAGCCCCTGGGAGGAAGTACTAAACCAAAAGTAAAAACATAAAACAAAGGTCGGTGTTTCACCAAAAAATTTGGGGATTAAAAACCCAACTACTCACAGCCGAGACCATTAGTAACACTACGAAAAAATGAACAAAAATAAATTAAACAAGAAATAAAAATGAGAAAATAGATCAATGGGTTCATGCTTACTAGCCTTGCTCCTATTCCTATATTTGGCATTGACTGCATTAGAAAATTGATGCACCCTATATAATTAAATGTAACAAAGTCGAAATAGATTCGTCTAGATAAAAACACACTTTATAATGACTAAATCATTTAAAAAGCAAGCTACAATTATTACAATAATTTTAATTCTTGCATTAATGTCTAGTTGTTCGGATTTAAGAAAGAATCAAGCGCTTAAAAAAGAACCATTGAATCTTACTCAAGGTCTGTACATATCAAACGCTACAATAATCTCAACAGAGGATGGACATTATAACCCGTATATCGGTCATTTAGTGATCGAAAAAGATAAAATCGTTTATATAGACAAGAATGAACCAAGTATAAGCGGAACATTTGATCAGATTGATGCAACCGGAAAATTTATAATTCCGGGGTTAATTGATAGTCATGTTCATATTGCAGATGTGCAAGGAATGCTTGATCATCATATAAAAAAATACCCTGAACTAGTCAAAGAATTTAATAGCCAAATGCCTAGAAGTTATTTATACTATGGCTTTACCACTATCATTAATCTTGGGGGTATATCAGATGAACGAATCAATTCTTTTAACATACAACCATTAAAACCCGATTTATATCATATTGGATATTCGGGAGCTACAATTGCAAATGGTTACCCAATGATTTATACACCTGAAGAATTTCGATTTGAAATGGAGCCAAATTTCATATACATGGATAGTCAGGCTCAGAATATTCCAGATAAGTATAACCCATCTGACCATACACCCAAAGCAGTTGTTAAGCGTATTAAAAAGTCTGGAGCTATTGCTGTAAAATCTTATTATGAGTCAGGCTTTGGACGCATGTCTAATTTACCTTTACCCACTAAAAATATTATGAATGAATTACTTAACGAGTCACATGCAAATGGGCTTGTTCTAACAGTTCATGCTAATTCACTTGCAGGGCATTCTTTTTTGGCTGACGTAGGGGTAGATATTTTAGCGCACGGACTATGGAACTGGGAAAAGTATAAAGATGTACCAACGGACTCTCTTCCTTTAGAAATAAAAGAAACGTTGGATTTACAAATTCAAAAACAAATAGGATATACTCCCACATTAACAGTCATTGCAGGAGAGGAAGCTTTGGTTGACACTAAATTTATTAATCAGCCTCCATTAAAAAAAGTGGTTCCCAAAAATTTACTTGAATGGTATAAAACAGAAGAAGCACAATGGTTCGCCAAAGACCTTTTTAGTGAATCTAATGCAGAAGAGGTGCATAAAATCTACGGAAACGTACAAGCTCATGCAATGCTAGTGTTAAAATATCTTTCTGACAATAATGGTCGTATTCTTTTTGGCACAGATACGCCATCTGGCCCAATTTATACGAATCAACCTGGTTATAATGGATATTGGGAACTTAAATTAATGAAAAAGGCAGAAGTTCCTTTACATAAAATCCTCGCATCTGCTACGATTAATAATGCCAAAGCTTTTCATTTAGATTCTTCTCTCGGTTCATTGGCCATCGGAAAAAAGGCTAATATACTTATGATGACTAAAAACCCTTTAATAGATATTGAAGCATATGATGCTATAGAAAAAATTATGATTGGAGGCCAAATTATAAAAAGAGAAGATGTAGCGGTCAAAGAATAACGACATCCCATCAATGCTTATAATTAATTCGAGTTTTGAAGCTTACCCCAAAAGTAATTGCTTTTAGACTAAATTCGCCGAATCTTTTTGGTTTAGCTTTAGAAACAAAAAAGATAAACCAAAATAAAAAGTTTTGGCGACGTACTCAACCGAGAGTTTACTACTTTTAATTCTCGTAATAACCATAGTCGAGATGTTACCAACAATATCATCAAATCAAGATCATAATTTTAAAAGATGAAAAACAAACGTTATATATTAATTGGTATGCTAGTTTTCTCGTCTGTTGGGATAGTGATTCAACAAATTATAAATAGAAATAATACGACTGATCCCGTACCAGGTTCTTGTACAATCTTTTCTGCATCGATTGGTGATAAAGTCTTATTTGGCAACAATGAGGATTATTACAAAACCAAAACTTATTTGTGGACTGATCCAGCTACTGACCAAAATTACGGTTGTATATATTTAGGGTTTAAGGACTATTCACATCAAGGAGGAATTAATGAAAAAGGGCTCTGTTTTGATGCTAATGCCCTACCCGAATCTAGGATAAACCTATATGCGGAGCTTATACCAGCACCACATTATAAACCACCTTATGAGAATTATGTGATATGGGCACCTGTGTTAATATTAAGAAAAGCAACTACTGTTGAAGAGGCGATTGAGATTGCAGGTACGTACCAAAGAGAAAATTGGTATCCAGACTCAGGAAGTATAAATTATCAATTGAACTTTGCTGATGCCAATGGGGATGCGGTAGTTATTAGTGTTGATACGAAAGGAGAATTAGCCTTTACGAGAAAGAAAAAAGATGAAAAATATTTAATATCAACAAATTACAATAAAGCAAACCCTAAAAATGCTTTGGAGTATCCATGCGAAAGATACACTAAAACCGAGGAGATGCTGAGAGCAGTAATCAACGAAAATGACCTAACTGTTGACTATTTTAAAACAATTCTGGATTCAGTACATCAAGAGGGTGTATTTAGTAGAACTTTGTATTCAAACATTTTCGACTTGCAAAATGGAATTATTTACCTATATCACCAGTATCAATTTGGTGAAGTTGTTGCTCTAGATGTTGAAGAAGAATTAGCAAAAGGCAAAATCAACATTAGGATAAAAGATTTATTCTCAAAAGAAACTGTTGAGAAAGCCTCGGGTGAGTATGTACTATCTATATTTTTATTATGTCTAAGTATAGTTGCGGGAACTGGAGCTATGATTGCAGCAATACACTACATTAAAAAACGTAAGCTTAAAACTGATAAATAACTACCTTAAAGAAAAATACAACCTTGGTATAATTGACTATTAAAAATAAATACGTCGTAGAACACTATAAAGTATTTCATATTGCCTAAGGGATCAATCGAATGGTTATTGTATTTTTCTAATGGCACAATGTTTGCAAAAGCAAAGGTTAGCAACTAATATGCAGAAAATCTTGATGGCTTGGTGACATTTTGCTTTCTTAAGACACATATATTTAATATTACCAAACATTGCAAATAGTACCCTAAATTACAAACTAAAACGGCCAACATGAATTACTTTAATCTTATTTTTATTTTGACTTCCATTGCTATTATATCATGTAGATCTAAGGAGACAAGTTCAGAATCAACAAAAACTGTTCTTCAACCTAAAGATCAAATAGAATTTATTAGAGAAAATCATGCTTTAATTGAAAGCAAAATAGAATCCGAAACCTATTCGGTTATAGAATCGGTAAATGAAACTGAAATTGGTACCATCACGTATAAACGGGTAGTAAATGGTGATAAGATAATATACGCCTACAGCGCTAACTGCAATGATCATGGATGCAATAAATCTTCCTATTACTTCTGGGACAATAAACTCATATTCAAGTTGGATCAAAACTCTTCTTGGGTTGATAGGTCAGATAAAATTTCAGAAAAACGAACTTATTATCTAGACGAAACAGAGATTTTGTGTCTCCAAAGAACTAAAACCGGATCAGGAGGATATGATGCCGTTAATCAGTTGCTAAACAAAGTTCCACAAGACACGCTACAATGCAATAGCGTTTTTGATCGGTCGACTATTAAAGAAATTTTGGAGTTTATTAAAGATGAGGTTAAAGAGTTAGCAATAGTTCAAAAAGTTGAAGATGGCCCAGATGCAGGAACGTTTGGGATAACATGTCACTTTATCGATCGTGAAACAACAGAGACTATTTATGTTAATTCCGAAAATAATATATTTTATGACCCAACACCATCAGAGCTCGTCGGAAAAACCGTTATGGTAGGTTATTTAAATATGAATGTCACTAAGGTGCATAGGTTCTACGGAGATAAAGATGAAGTTAGAGAGGTAAAGCCAGAATGGAAAATATTAAAAGGTATTCTTAAAGGTGCAGAAAGTGAAACCATAAGCGACCTCCCGAATCAAGTGACCATTGAACTGGAAGATGGTTCGAATATGGTATTTGACTACTACATTGATAGGAATACAATATCCTTAAATAACAAGACCGTAACCGCCTATTATACATCTGAAGAAACAAAAGAAGTCTCCTCGCTAAAACTGATCGAAAAAGAACTTACAGTTGATAATAATTTAATTCATGCCTCAAACGATAAGTATATTGTTAAAGTAGATAGACTATCAGACAACACCATCCGTTATCAATCTTGGGGCAAATCAAAAAAGATAACGGAGGAACCAGATCTCATTCTAACCAATGGAAAGATAGAAAAGCAAGGTTCTGAAGGCTGTTATTTTTATTTCTTTAAAAATAAAGATTGGGAGTATATTCTAGAAGAACGCCCAATTTCGAACGAGACTGATAGTAAAAGTGTTTATCTAAAACTATTAAATAATGGTGAAGAGAAAGTATATTCAAAACTTTCAAATTTAAAAAATATAGCTACACACGACAAGCTACAGACCAAGGAAGTTAAGCACTACATCTGTTATACTAATAATAATGATCCAAGCAATATAATTTGGATAAGTTATGGTACCGATGGGAAAGCAATACAAATAAAGTATAAAGGAATGAAAGCTCCCATAGCTCTTGTATTTGATAAACAATCTGAAAACTTAAACCCAGGTGGACCATATCCAGTGTTTGTTAATTATTATAACGAAATAGTTGATGATAAAGTAAACGGGGTGTACAAATTAACTCATTCAGGTGTTTATGATTATGTTGAATACATAAAAGGCAAGAACTCTAAGATCCTTAATTTCACTATCGATCATTCTGTCAATCAATATGGGGCTACTCCTTGCTTTTAGTTCAGTAAATAAATCTGAATTCTTTTCTATTTGTGCATTACAACTACCTAATACAATAAGAAATAATAGTACTACTGTTTTTACTTTGCGAATCATTTTTTTAAATTTAAGTCTCTATTTACCTATAGGATACAGGAGAGTATGTAAAGGTTACAACATCAAAAAAAAATTAGGACTTGATATTTGAATGCTATCATGAAATTTAAAAAACTACCTAAATAGTAGTACTCGAAAATTAAAAACAGAAACGTAGAAAATAACTTTATGAAATGTCCTCAGAAATAAACTTTTTGAGAACCACAATACGTGTAAAGCACTAAAGGCAACAATTTATAAAAAGCAAAGGGCGTTTGTGCTAAATTTAAAAGTAAGTGAATATTAATGAAGTCCGCCAAAATAAAATTGGGGTTTTAGAAGAGAAAAAAATAAAACAAAATTAAAAGTTTTGATTAAGTACCAATCTAGAGTTTACTACTTTTAATTCCTGTTCTAATCATAACAGAAACATTGTATACAATTGAATACTAATAGATGAGAAACAGTTTGAAAATTTCGAGAATTGAGAAAAATGATAGTGAACAATTCAGAGAACTTGTAAAACTATTTAATGAGGTTTTCGAAGAACCAAACAAAGTCGCTTCAGAAAGACAATTGAAGAAACTCTTGAAAAAACCCGATTTTTATGCCATTGCAGCAATTAAAAAAGATAAAGTTATTGGAGGACTAACTGCATATGAACTGCAACGATATTATACTAATAAAAGTGAATTATATATTTATGATATAGCGGTTAAAACAGAACTTCATAACCAAGGAATAGGAAAAAAATTAATTGATTATATAAAGGATTATTCAATGAAAAACGGAATTGAATGCATTTTCGTTGAAGCACACTCAGAGGATCGACAAGCAGTTAAGTTTTACGAATCTACTTTTGGTAAAAGCGAAAAGGTAGACCACTTCAATTTTGAAATAAAAACCACACCCCAATAACACATATGTAATCATAGCAGCTAAGTGATAAATCAATTGGTTCATGTATATTTGGTAAGGACGTAATGCATGTAGAATATAAAAGTTGCCAACCAATGCGCTAAAGAATTAAAAATTGGGTAACGTTTTACCCTGCTACGATACATATAGTAAAAGTTAGCACTATCAATACACTAGTCATTATGAAAGTTACAGCCGAAAAGAATGAAAAAGTTGCCAATATGGTATTTGGGACCATTTATCCGCTTTATCTAAATAGATTAGAGAAAAACGGAAGAACAAAGGAAGAGCTTGATCAAGTAATTAAATGGTTTACGGGATATGATCAAGAGACTCTAGACGCACTTATTGATGAAAAAGTAACTTATAGAACATTCTTTCAAAAAGCTAAAATTCATAAGAACGCAGATATGATTAAAGGTGTCGTTTGTGGTTATCGAATTGAGGAAATTGAGGATGAATTTGAAATATATAAACAATGTAGACAAATGGAAAAGCTGATTGATGAATTGGCAAAAGGTCGTAAAATGGAGAAGATTTTACGTAAAGAAAAAAAGTAGAAACTGGTGCTAACATTGCAAATAACAAATTAGGAACCTCAGTCGTTTATGAAAGTTCGATACTGTTTACAAACACCACAAAATCGTTGATTTGGCTTTTAAAAAAGAAACAACAAGCAACAAGATCAGAAACTAATTTGGCGTAAACACCTGATTTTTAACTTTTGTAAACCATATATCCTAATAAACATTCGAAAAACCAAAAATAAAATGAATGAAACTAGACGAGAGTACCTCAAACGAATAAATATCGTCTTAGATTTCATAGAAAATAATCTTAATACAGATTTATCACTTAAAAACTTGTCTGAGAAAGCCAATTATTCACCTTACCATTTTCATCGAGTATTCTCTATAATAGTAAACGAAAAACTAAATGAATTCATTAATAGAAAACGGATTGAACGCATTGCTTCTATTTTGTTGATTGGGTCAAATTCATCTTTAAAAGAATTAGCATATGAGTACGGGTTTAATAGTGATAATTCCTTTTCAAGAGCATTTAAGAAATACTACGGCGTTAGTCCAACTAAATTTAAATCTTCCGGAAAAGAATTACTTAGCAAGATTGGTATAGAACCTTTTTCATCAGAGAAATACATTTGTTCCATTGATAATATTCAACAATGGACTAAAATGAATGCGCAAATAACCATAAAAGAACTTCCAGAATTAAAACTTGCAAGTACATCTCATATTGGAGACTTTGAAAAGATAGGTAGTATGTTTCAAAAATTGATAGAATGGGGACATCAAAAAGGAGTATTAGATACCTCAAATTTTAACGCAATAACTATTTATCACGACAACCCCAATGTTACTCAAACCTCAAAAATAAGATTCAGTACTTGTGTGACAATTAGCGAAAATATTAACCCAGAAGGAGAAATTAGACAATACAAACTAAAAAAAGGTATTTATGCCGTTGGGCATTTTGAAATTAAAGGAGAAGAAATTTCAAAAGCATGGAAAAGTATGTGCATTTGGGTCATTGAAAATGAATATGAATTTAGAGATGACGACTATTTTGAGATATATCTTAATGATCACAAAACCCATCCTGAGCAAAAATTTATAATAGACATTTGTATTCCACTTGAAAAAACAACTAACGTTAAACTTGAAAAAACTAATACTGTAAATTTATCTGCTTACAAAAAACAAGACAAGCAATGCACGAATGACTTAGACTATCATCAATTGATAAACTATATGAAAGAATTAAGAGCATTTTTTCAAAAAGAATATGAAACCTTTAAGCTAGGTAATTTATATCGCGAAAGCGCAGATTATTCCTATTTTTCAATAACCACAGAGGATTTAAAAAAGCAAAAACTTAAATTTGTTATTATATTAGATCACAAAACTTTGTGTTTTTCAATTTGCCTTTCAGGGCAAAACAAAAGTATTAGAAAAAAATATTGGAGTTTTTTTGACAATAGTGATTGGAATAAATATCATTTGGCTGAATCAATTGATACCAGTTTATCTATTATAGATCAAACTATTGTTGAAGCGCCCAATTTTGATAACAAAAGAAGTTTAACTGAACAAATTGAAAAAGAATCAATGAAGTTTATTAATGAACTTAAAGAGATACTTGAATAATTAAAAACGACGACGCCACAATGCGCTGATTTAAGTAACAAAAACGAAAATATAAACATAAAATTATGGTCCGTATAAACCAGAAACGTATCGCTTATCACCTACCACCCTACCTTTCTAATACGATATGTTAACTGCAATCTATATAAATAATCATGGAAAGAGAAAATTCAAAAAATAGTATCTTAATCAAGTTGATTCTTTTGGTTGTTCTTATTTGGGGAGTATCTGCTATTTTGATTATGTTTTTTCTTTCTGAATGGTCTGATAGAGGAACTTTTGGAGACTTATTTGGCGCCGTAAACGCATTGTTTTCTGCTCTTGCTTTTGCAGTATTAATATACACTATTATTCTACAGCGAGAGGAAATAAAGCAAAATAGAGAAGAAATTGTTTTGAACAGAAAAGAACTTGAAAAAAGCGGAAAAATTCAGCGTAAATCTCAAGAAGTTTTAATTCGACAAGTAGAACAAACCCACTTGAGTGCAAAAATGAATGCCATGCGAACTCTTGTTGACTATTACAACAATCAGATCTCTAACCCGAAAAGTACTGAAGAAATTATTGAAAAATCTAAACAAAAAAGAAAACAAATTATCGTTCAAATTGACCAACTAATTGACGGACTGCATGATTCTGATGTAGAATAAAGCCCATAGAGAACATGGCGTATAAAACATAATCAATAAGTGCTTAACCCAAAGAACAATTCTTACTCTTAAAAAAACTCCAAATTTTTAAATTTGACTTTTAGAATAGTAAAATTAAAAACATAGAAAATTAAGTTTCCTACCAAACCAAAAAGTTAGTGTATTTTTGCACGCTACATTTCACAAAAAAAATCTTTAGCATTTATTATAAACCAATTATGGAAAAAAGAATAACACCAATTTTAATCCTTATTTTATTCACTACAATTTTTATGGGGTGTAACAAAGATGATGGTAATGACCCCGGATCAAATCCAGATGTAATAAACCTTGATGATGCTAAGTTATCTGATTTTCCATTGTTTGGGATTACACCGATTTCTATGAACATTACACAACCTACGATTGTAGATAACCAAGAAACAGATTTTGGTGAAATCAATATTATAATTCCCAACACGATTTCTCTAAATGGAATCGCTTCTGCTGTTACATCAGACGAATTGAATTTAAGTAAATTCAATATTTTACCCGGAAATAGTACCACTCTTAATTACGAAACACAAAGTCAGACACATACCATTGTAAATGTATTGGATGAATCACAAGAATTATTACATTACACAGTAACGATTGAACAAGAGGCTGCATCAATATCATCAACTTTAAGCGTTACAGATTTTAAATTTGAAGCTAGCAAAAACACTGAACTAACCGATGATGTTACCATTGAAACAAGCATTGAGGATAATAATAGAAAAGATATCTATTTGTTCGTACCTGCTGGGACAGATTTTTCCGACTTAACACCAACGGTTACATTTGATGCAGAAGAAGTATTTTATACACAAGATTCTTCTATCCCTATTGCAGATGTAGATACACCCTACCCTACCGCAGAAACCAATTTTGATTTTGCATATCCCAAAAACTTTATTATCGTACTTAGAGACGATCCAAACAATAGAATTAAATGGGTAAATGTAATTGTTGATGTAAAAAACCCAGTAGAAATTGAAAATACAGATATTACCACACCAGATGTAATTACACCAGGTTCATCAGAATATTTTACGGGTATTACCAAATGGAAAAATATAGGAAACCATAAAATTCAATTTAAGTCTGCAACTACCTATGAGGATAAAGTTCCTAGTACAACAGTAAATGTAATTACAGCGGATCGAAACTTAGTTACTGGTGGGTTAGAACCGGGTAAAAATGCCGATATTAATGTACAGGTAAACGCTAATTTACCCGTAGGCCAATATAAAACTACAGCAGTGTTCTATACAAAATTTGTTGGTCATGAAACGATAGATGACGTCGTTGAATCAGTAAAATTAAACATCACTTCTAACGTAAAAAATTAGAACTTTATAAAAAGAAAAAACAGCCAACATTATATATAAAATCATAGCAAAGTTGAGTCTATAGACCAAAAGATCATTTCTATTTTGTAGTGGTGTTAGATTTTTATAATTTAAGAAAGAAATAAAAATGCGTAAATAGATTGATTGGTGCATGGATACTTAGCTTGCTCTGATTTGTGTTTTTTTACGTTACGTGTACTTAGTAGAACCCAAAAGGAATGTAAAAATGAATTACTTTGGACCTAAGAATGCTGCAGAGCGATACGCCAAAGGAAGACCCGCTTTTCATTCGACAACAATTGAAAGAATCAAAAAAGAGTTAATGATTTTTGAGAATGTCGAAAAAGCTCTTGATATTGCTTGTGGAACTGGATTATCTACAAAAGTCCTACTCAAAATAGCTAATAAAGTTTATGGAACTGACGCTTCTGAAGAAATGTTGAATAATGCTATTTCAAAAGACAAGATTAATTATGCTATTTCAAAAGCAGAAAACCAACCATTTTTAGATAAAGAATTCGATATAATTACCGTTTGTTCAGGAGTTCATTGGTTCAACATTGACCCGTTTTTATCTGAAGCAAATCGTCTGCTAAGGAGTAATGCATACCTGATTATTTATGATAACTTTTTTATATCAGAAATGAGAGAAAATGAATCTTTTAAAGATTGGTTTCCCAAAACATATATGCATAAATATCCATCACCAAAAAGAAATAATAACTACGATTGGAGTACTGAGAATGTAAAAAGAAGCCGCTTCGACTTGGTCAAAGAAGATAACTTCAAAAATGAAGTCTCATTTACAAAAGACGAATTAATCTTATATTTTACTACACAAAGTAATATTGCAGACGCTATAATTCGTGGTGAGAATTATTGCCAAATTGAAAATTGGTTGAATACCGAACTTTCTAAATTCTTTGAAAATGAAACAGTGAGAAAAACCATCAATTTTGGGAATTGGATTAAATATTTGAAACGAATTGATTAAAACTAGCAAATAATAAGATTTGTAGTACATACACATCGACGGATACATATCACCTAAAAGCGGTTAGGCAACATTTGAAAGAAAAATATCAAATAATCAACAAACTAATTAAAAGGTATAGTTTACTCATTCTGACTTTTGAAAAAACAACCAAAATTATAGTTTCGATAAAAACAACGAACTATAAAAATAAAATCAATGAAAAAAGTCATACTCATTCTCCTCGTATTTATAACAATGCCTACGTTTGCTCAAAATAAGAACTTTATTGATCAGCCATTTTTAGAAACGATTGCAGAAATTGACACTTTAGTAACACCTGACAAAATTCGTTTGGTTATACTATTAAACGAAGAAGACAATCGAAACCGAAAATCAACAGAGGAATTAGAAGTTTCAATGTTGCGTGTTCTAAATTCACTAAAGATAGATTTAGAAAAAAGTCTTTCTGTTTTAGACTATAGTAGTGACTTCAAAAAATACTTTTTAGGCGGGCAAAAAGTTTTAAAAACAAAAATGTATTCGTTAATTGTTAACGATGCAGAGACCGTCGGAAAAGTAATGGCAGGATTAGAACGTGAAGAAATATCAAATGTATCCATTAATAAAACTGAATATTCTAAATCTGACCTATTACTGTTAGATTTAAAAACAAAGGCAATTTCAAAGGCAAAACAAAATGCCAAAAAAATGGTTGAGCCTTTAGACCAAATAGTTGGAAAAGCAATCTATATTTCGGATTTAGAATCTGAATCGATAAAAAGTCAATTACATGGTAAAGTAGCTGGAGTTCAGATAAGAGGATATTCTAGCATTTACGGTAATCGGGCCAAAGAAGATATTATAATTGATTTTGAGAAAATGAAATTCGTAGCAAAAGTAAAAGTGAAATTTATAATCGAATAAAAAATAGTGCCTAACAATTGCTGTAAGTAATTGCTTGTGCCCGCTCACTTCTGAAAACCCTTTCTGATTTTTAGTTTGGTTTGTATCTTGTGAAGTTAAACAGTGCACCACACAAATACTCATAGCCAAAACCTTCACATTAATGATAAAAACTGTAACATTCTTCTCTTTTTATTATCTTATATAAAATTCAATCAATCAATCAAAAAATGAAAAAAACACTTTTAGTATTACTAACATTAGTAATTTTTGTTTCCTGTAAAAATGAGAACACTACAAAAGGAAAAATCTTAATTATCGTATCAAATACCGAGAATATGGGGGACCCAGAAAAACACTTCGCAGGTAATAACCTCTGGGAAGTAGCTCCTCCATATCATATTTTTGTTTCTCATGGATATAAAGTTGATTTTGTTTCGCCAACCGGCGGAAAAGTCCCATTTTCGATGGATCCTATCGGAATTAGTAGCTATACCATAAAGTATGAAAATTTTAATGATAATGTTGAAAATTCACTTACTCCTGACCAAGTAAATTATAAAGACTATCAGGCCGTTTTTATTGGCGGTGGATATGGACCATTATTCGACGTGTCTAATAATGAGAATTTATTATCAATTATAGCTAACATTTATGAAAATGAAGGAATCGTAGGAGGTTGTGGACACGGACCCGGTGCTTTTGCAAATGTCAAACTTAGTAATGGAGAATATATGGTAAAGGGGAAGAAAGTAACTGGTTTTCCGAATGCTACTGAGATTACCAAAAACTGGGCTAAAAAAGGCACTTTATTACCAGTAATGTTAGAAAATCAATTGAGAGACAATGGCGGTTTATTTCAATCCAAAAGTGATTTAAATAATAAACACGATATAGTTATCGACCAAAGAATTGTGTCAACCATGTTTCTTCCCTCCTCGGCAATAGTTGCAAAAGAAATGATAAAACAAATAGAAAATTAATACCCACAACGTCTATAAAACCATTGTATGTCATTCTAAAAAACTGAAAATTTAGTACGAAATTTATTATCATACTAATAATTCTGACTGTTGGAATTTTAGGATTTCTAAAGTTGAATAATGATGTTCTAAAACAAAATTTAAGATTGGATATGATGAGAATAACCTTAAAATGTATGTTGAACCACAATTAAGTAGAAAGGATTTAGGAATATGTAGGTATACAGAAACTGAAGAAAACCAATAAACACAACAATCTCAAAAACTTAACGAAGGGATGAAAGAAACAACTAATAAACTTGAACAATTACTAAAAAGTGGATTCGAATATTTATCTCAATCTTCTGAATCAGAAATGAGCCAAAAAATAAGTATTGAAAAGTGGTCAAAAAAAGAAGTATTAGGGCATTTAATTGATTCTGGAATCAATAATCTTCAAAGATTTACGGAAATACAATTTGAAGACAAACCGTACAAAATAAGAACCTATAAACAAAATGAGTTAGTTAAAGTAAATGACTACCAAAACGCTAAAACTAAAGAAATTATTGAATTTTGGTTATCAATCAACAATAGGATAAAGAACATAATTGAGTTGCAAACTGAAAAAACCTTGAGTTATAAAATAGAATTGGGAAAAGGAAATATCTCTGACTTAGAGTTCTTAATAATAGACTATGTCGACCATTTAGAACATCACCTTAATCAAATAATGAAATAAAAAGGGCGGCTAATAATGTATAAAAATAATCGATAATTTTTTGAGCTTAACCAAAGGTCGTTGTAAGTATAACACCAATAATTTCCTATTTTGGGTTTACTAATTCTTCATGCAAAGATTAAGGTAAAAATGAGTATTTAACTGTAACAATCCGTTAATTTTAGGTTTGAGATCAAAAGGTTTTATTATAAAATTGAAAGCACCGCAAAAAAGAAATGTGCTAAAAAAAGTAATAAAAATCATGGAGTTACTTATCTGAAATACCAGTGGTATGAGTTCCTGAAATAATAAACATGTGCTGCATTATACATGTAGTCACAGCAGATTTGTAATCAACTCACAAAGCTAGGATGCAATTTAGAATAAACCCTAATCTTTAACTCATGTAAAGTATCTATTTCTGAGAACATTACGATAAACCAAAAAGTATACAACATTCGAAAATCCGTATAAGAAGTTAAGATTACTTGCGCCCTAACTTTGTCTTATTCTTTTAATGATTAAAAAATATAGGCAAAAATGAAAATAAATCAATTTGGTAACAAAGGGTGGACGCCTGATAGAATTGGACATCTAAATGGTCAAACTTACGTCATAACAGGAACGACAAGTGGTACCGGATTCGAAGCAGCGAAAATATTGCTTGCAAAGGGAGCAAAAGTCGTGATGCTTAATCGAAATCCAAAAAAATCAGAGGATACCATCACTGTTTTGAAGCAAGAACTAGGTAATAACATAGATGTATCATCTATACAAATGGATTTAGCAGAACAAACCTCTGTAAAAAAAGCAGCAGAGAAGGTTCTTAAAACAGTTCCTAATATCAATGCACTTATCTGTAACGCTGCAATTGCCCAAGTACCAAAACAAATACTTACCGTAGACGGTTTTGAAAGCCAACTTGGTGTAAATCACTATGGCAACTTCTTACTACAAGCTCTTCTTTACCCGCGAATTGAAGAATCTAAAGGTCGCATAGTAACAGTAGGTAGTATGGGATATAATTTAGGTATTAAGACCATACAATTTGACGATATGAACTGGGATAAGAACTACAATGCCAATGATGTATATAGCCAAAGTAAACTGGCGCAGATTATGTGCGTTTACGAATTACAAGACCGACTAAAAGAAGTAGGTAAAACAGATGTTAAAGTTTATGCTTGTCACCCAGGTGCCTCTAGAACATCATTAATTAAAACCAGTGGCGGTTTAATGACACG
Source organism: Aquimarina pacifica (assembly GCF_000520955.1). Taxonomy (GTDB): domain Bacteria; phylum Bacteroidota; class Bacteroidia; order Flavobacteriales; family Flavobacteriaceae; genus Aquimarina; species Aquimarina pacifica. Next base: position 36,409 of record NZ_JACC01000039.1, read on the forward strand.
CTTTATTTGGCAACTAATGAAATTATCACCCTTTGTACAATCGGCCGAAAAAGGTTCTTATCCACAATTGATGTGTGCAACAGAGCCAAATTTGGACCAAAATGAGTTCTATGGGCCTACAGGAAGAGGTTATTGGACCGGTCCGGTGGGAGCATGTAAATTAGAACCACATGCAAAAGATAAAGCCGTAGCACAGAGGTTATGGAAATTATCAGAAAAAACTATTGGTTTCGAGTGGAATTTATAAATTAGTAGTATGCAACATTTTAAAACTTTATCATCCTATTTAGATTACTTAAAGCTTCCTAGACCCGAGCATCCTATGCTGAGTGTATTTAACTCAAAAGGCAATGATTACTTACCTTGTCCAAGAGAAAGTTCGCCACCAATTACAAACGATTGCTATTCTATTAGTTTAAAAAAGTTTGTAAAAGGAAACTTAAACTATGGGCGCACAAAATATGATTTTACTAACGGTGTTCTAATTTTTATTTCGCCAAGACAAGTTCTGCAATGGGATAATAGTGTGGTTTTTGAGCAAAAAGGCTTTTCGATAAACTTTCACGAAGATTTTCTGCAAGGAACAGAATTAGCTCAACAAATAAAAAAATATAGTTTCTTCTCGTATACAGCAAATGAAGCATTACACCTGTCTCCAAAAGAAGAGAAACAAATAGAATCAATAGCAAAAAATATTGAAATTGAATATCAAAACAATCAAGATAAGTTTAGTAAAAAAATTATTATCTCTCAATTAGATACTTTATTAAAATATGCCAATCGTTTCTATGAAAGACAGTTTTTAAACAGAAAAGATTTATCAAATGATTTATTAGAAAAATTTAATAGACATCTATTTAAATATTTTGAATCAGGGCAATTACAAGAAAAAGGTATTCCGAGTATCATACAAATAGCAAACGAATTATCGATTTCGCAACGTTACTTAAGTGATACACTTAAAAAAGAAACAGGTAAAACTACTACCGAACATTTACACTTGCACTTAATTGATGAAGCAAAGAATATTTTACTACAACCAAATAAAAGTATCTCAGAAGTGGCTTATGAATTAGGATTTGAATATCCTCCTTATTTTTCGAGATTATTTAAAAAGAAAGAAGGTATAAGTCCAACAGAGTATAGAGAAAAATATAAATTAAATTAACATGGATATATTAAAAATTGCACTCGAATGGGCAAAAGCCGAAGTCTTCTCAACACGATTTTTTATGTTTTTTGCGATACTATTTTTAATCGCAAGCATCGGGTTTTGGCAGCTAGGAAAAACTGATATTGCCAGAGCATACATTATTCCAACTTTGGTAGCGGGTTCTTTACTCATGACAATCGGACTTGGGTTATTTTTTACCAATAAATCAAGAATTACAGAATTTGAAACTGCTTACAAAACGGATGCCCCGGCATTTGTAGAGTCAGAAATTCTGCGTGCAGAAAGAACTTTAAAAGAATACAAAACAGTGGTGTTTAAAGCAATTCCTATCATCATCATTGTGACTTCCTTAGTGCTAATTTTTATTAACACACCTACTTGGCGAGCAATTAGCATCACAACGATTGCTATGTTAATAGTTATCTTATTGGTAGATGGGACTGCCCATGCAAGAATAGAAGCCTACCATAAAGAATTGAAATTGGTAGATTTAAGAAATGAAATCAAAAAATAAGTATACAAAAATATTGTCTACAAGTAACAGTAATTTAAGCACCTCTTCAAGGTGCTTTTATTAAAATTAAAGTATATTATAAATCAGAAAAGCAGTCATTCAAATACCCTACTATCACATACAAGACCGTTATAAACAATAAAATGAAAAAAGTACTTATAGTTATAGGTTCAATAGGAATAATATATGCTTTCTTTTATTCTAACAAATTATATTGGTATTCCTATTGCTTCACTTGAGTCGTATGCCACTTGGAAAAATCAGAATCTCAACAGGATTAGGTACTGAAAAATACTCACCGACGAGATATGTAAAAGCATCATTGACCAAGTTATAATCCCCGAATTTAAAGAAGATAATTATTATAGTGGAATTAAAAAAGGATAGATAGAATTGATGAATAGATGAGAATAAAAGTACTGTGCGCAAGAATATATATGATTATAACTTCAAAGCAACTAATCGAATAGTTCTTGTATTTTTGCCATGCTACAACACATATATTAAATGTAGAAGCTAATTTAGATGACCCTAGAAGATTTAAAAACAAATATAAAGTGGTGGGAATCCAAACGCTGGATTTTCAATAGTGCGGTTGGGCTCTTCGGAATATACGGAATTTATGATTCTCTAGGCAAAATAGATTACGAATGGACAACAGAGGATACGATTGGAGTAATATTTTGGGGAATTGGTGCCAATGTTTTTTATTCATTAGGAGCACTAATGGAACTTTTTGACTGGTATTATCTTAAGAATAAGATTAAAATTACTCCAGGACTTAGATACTTACTTTTAGTTGGTGGGATATTATTTAGTTGTTTTTAGACTCTCTGGAATACTATAATATATTTTAAAATCAACTATTACTAAAAAACCAACCACAACATACATAGAGTAAACATTGGTAGTAATTATGAAGAAATTGAAGAATCCATTATTTTGCCTTTTGATTTTGACAGTAAGCTTAATTTCGTGTAAAACAGAAAATAAAACCGAAACCGAGCATCTACAACAACTGAAAACTGAAAAAATTAACAGTCTAGCAAATCGCTATCTTGAATTAAACCGATTTAGCGGAGTTATATTGGTTGCCAATGAAAATTCAATTATTTACAACAATAACTTTGGTCTAGCTGATTACGAAAAAAAGAATCCTTTTTCAAAAAACACCTCTTTTAAGATAGGTGAAATTTCTGAAATAGTTATTACCAATATGATTCAGGAAATGGTAATTAAATACCAAATTCAATTATCGGATAACATTTCTAAGTACTTTCCAGAAATCAAATATGACTTAACTCTAAATGATTTATTAAATCAAACGCCAAATTCAGCACTAGGTTCTTTGGACCAATCAGAGAAGAATAAATTAAATCATGATTATTTAAGATTATTTATCGAAAAAATAAGTGGAAAAAGTTTCCAAGAAAACATTGAGGAATACAGTAAAGATTTAGAATTAGAAAACACTTATTTTGAAAAAACAGATACTAATTTGGCCGTAGGCTACCTGTATCATAATTATCAAGGTAATGGACTTGAATTACAAAAATCACCAGTCATAAGTTCGCAAAACACATTCATTAAAAATGGACTTAAATCAACAGCTCATGACTTGACAAAAATCATTAGTTCAAATTCGGTAAATAAAGTAGAGATTGAAGGTTATTTAGAACATGATGGTTTTAGTTATTCTGTATATAGAAATCCTCAAAATAAAATTTCAATAATCGTTTTAAGTAACCGAAGACATCCGGTTGCAAAAGAAATATCGAATAGTATTGATGCAATTATTAACGATAAAGAATATCGAATTCCTTTGGCAAGAAAAGAACTCGATATTGATAAAAAATTACTAAAAGATTATTCTGGCTCTTATGCTATAAATGAAAATACAAATTTTCAAGTTGTGGTTCAAAATGATAGTTTATTTGTAATGATGGGACCGAATAAAATACATCTAAAACCACAATCCGAAAACCAATTTTATATGGAACAAATGGACGCCTCTATGCGCTTTTTAAGAAGCACGAATAACATAGTTAATGAAGTCGTTTTATTAGATGGTTTTTTAGACGGAAATAGAATTAAACGGATTAGAAAATAAAAAGTGATTAAAAGGTTTCTAGAAAGTTCATTACTTTTAACTACCACCCTTAATACCACCGAGTCTTTATACCATTAGAAAACAACAAGGAAAAAATTACTTAACTACATCTTTCTTACTAGTTAATAATCCATACTTTACACTATCTCGAACAGAAAAACATATCCACTTAAATAAAAACTACACAAAAACACATATAATCTATTGATACAAAACTCTTTAATACTGTTCTTTTCATTTTTGCTACCTTTGGGTAAGTACCGAACATTTTTTTTGAATGTTTCTTAGATACAACTATATATAAAGTATTACAAACACAAAGTACGTAATGCCAATTAATTATTCATATGAATAAACTCATACTACTTTTTTTTATTTGTACGAATGTGTATTCGCAAACATTGGATGCTATACAATATAGTAGTAATGATTCATTGACTATAAAGGGGGATAACATTTGGGTTCGTTCGAAACCCATGACTGGCAAAGTTGTATTTACACTAGATCATGGCAGTACCTGTAGAATTCTTGAAAAAGGAACACAACAATCTATAGGTAAAATCACAGATTATTGGTACCATATAGTATACCAAAATAAAAAAGGTTGGGTCTTTGGGTCTCAAACATCTATCAACCAAGAACACACTATTCCGAACTTTAAAAACTATCTCAAAAATATTCTCGATAAACATTTTTTTGGTATTGGATTTGATTATTGGACACATCGTTCACAAGCTAGAGACCTCAAAAATTACAACATCGGTTATTTTAGGTTATATAATCCAGGTACTACATGTAAGTTAGAACCATACATGCTCTTCGAAAATTATGATAAAGAACAAGAGCCAGAAATGCCTAAAGCAATCTATTTCGAAAATGAAATGCCAGTTAATGGTTTTTGTGAAAAAAGTAAGAGTCCCGATGGTGTTTATTTTAAAGAAGTGAAAAAATTTCCTACCTATATTTTAGAAACATTTGAAGGCAAGGAAATAGAATTACCAGACAGGTATAAGAGAGGTGATAAAATGAAAGTAGTTATACTACATAATAATATGATTATTAAAAAACTATATTTTATAGCCGCAGACAATAATTGGTCTCTTGTTGTTATAGACGACTGTGATTGCTCTAGTTAAATAATAAATATTTATAACCCAAAGTAAAAAGCATTAAAATGACTTTTGATCTTCATGTCTAACCATTGATTACAAAAAGAAATCTAAGTAGAAATTAAAAACTGAACTAAGTGAAAAATATAAAACATAAAATAACCCTTATTTCAATACTCCTATTTTCTTCATTTTTATCTCCTATTCTAGCACAAAAAGATCCCTTTATAAAAGAATACATAGAACGACTGGATAAATCGAAAGAATATTTAATTCTTGTAGCCGAAATGATGCCTGAGAACAAATATAAATTCAAAGCAACAACAGAATCTATGAGTTTTTCAGAAAATTTAATGCATATTGGGTGGGCAATGGATTGGCATAGTCAATCTTTAATGGGCGGCCGAGAAGCTAGAGATTGGGCTACTGATACAGAACTTAAAGTAGATAACAAATCGAAAAAGGAAATGATAGCCAAAATCAGTGAGACTTTTGACAAAACCAGAGAATTTATCTCAAATTTTGACATAAATAAACTTGAAGAAAAGTTAGACTATTTTGGAGCAAATAGAACAAAAAGACAGATTTTGTTATTACTTGCCGACCACATAACTCATCATAGAGGGCAGATGCTTGTCTATATGAGGTTGAATGGACTGAAGCCACCTAGATATGTTCTCTATCAATAAGTAAGACTGATAAAAATACAATTACCTGATAAAAAAATCGATAAAATAGAAACTTGATAATAATGATAATGCACTCCGTTTTGCATTTGAACTAATTAAAAATAATCTATCTAAGTAATAACAGTACGACCTTAACCTATGCCCTTTTTTTATTACATTGTGGTATAATATAAACTGAAGTATAAGAGCTTGTAACCCAACCCACATTCCTTGTAATAAAAGTTGTAAGATTTATAAAATGAATACATTGATCGAAACCAAAAGATTAGTATTAAGAGAAATTACTTTTGATGATAAAGAAGAATTATTTCTGTTACATTCTGATCCAAAAGTTCAAAAATGGACAGGAGAACCCGTTATTAAATCAATGAAGGAAGTAGAACAATCAATAGCGATAAGACTTAAGGACTATAGAGAGTATGGATTCGGTCGATTAGCCGTAATACAAAAGGAAACAAGTAAATTTATTGGTTGGGCGGGATTAACTTATTTACCAGAATTTGATAAAGTGGATATTGGATACAGACTCAAAAAAAAATTCTGGGGAATGGGCTATGCAACAGAGGCCTCTAAAGCCATTATTGATTATGGTTTTAAAGTACTTAATCTTGATTTAATTATTGCCATAGCATTACCCGAAAACAAGACTTCGATCAGAGTAATGGAAAAAATAGGAATGGTATATGATAAGAAAGCTCCTTACGATGAAATAATACAAGAGGCAATTTGGTATAAATTAGAAAGAGAAACTTATAACCAAAAATAAAAACGAATTAAAAAGCAACCGCATATATCAAAATTATCAAAAAAACACCAAAAAACTATCCAAAACAGATTAAAACACGTAATACATCAAACATGAACCCTCTTAAAAAAGAAGAGGAACGAAACAGTTAGAATTAAAATCATAAATTTCTGGTACTAACTTCTCTAATTATATAGAAATAAATTATATTGCCCGCGTAATAATTAAAATTCAAAATATTAAAAAAATGCAACGATTTAGTAAAAAGTACGTCATCACAAAAGAAATGGACTGGGAAGAGCTTGGTGGAGGAGTATCAAGAAAATTCTTAGGTTACGATAACCAAATCATGATGGTAAAAGTGAAATTTGAGAAAGGAGCATTAGGTTCTCCTCATAAACATTTTCATACTCAAGCTACCTATTGTGTTTCAGGTAAGTTTGAATTTGAAATTGATGGAGAAAAGAAAATTGTTGAAGCAGGAGATGGAGTTTATATTGAGCCTAATTTATTGCATAGTGCGGTTTGCTTAGAAGAAGGAATGCTTATTGACACATTTAGTCCTGTAAGAGAAGATTTCTTAAGCGGTGGTGGGGTATCTTATTTTGGAGATAAAAAATAATAAGAAAAACACTTCGAGAAGTAAACAGCCTTTTCTTAGATTATTCGACTTGGTAAAATTACTCAGAAAAAAGACTGATTATCTGCCGAGAGTTTTGACACGACACTATCAACAATATTGTATAGTTAGTTACTTATAGAATTTCCTATAGAGATAATGAGCATGTTTACTATCACAATATCTAACCTGAAAATTCTGATTATTTTCAGGTTAGATATTATAAAACAATCTTTGGCATTCATAGTACAACGCACTCAAAAGTGTACTAGCTAGTACAAACACAATGTTATTTTTAAATTATAATATTCTGACTGATTATTAAAAAGTATAGATTGAAAATAGCTCGGTTTCTTGACTTATTATACAATTTAACAACTTGTAGATATACTTACTTAAGATGTGCAAAATTGCATGTATTAATGAACCCACCCTTAAAAATGAAAAACATCTTATTCATTTTATTAATCGTAAATAACATATATTCTCAAAAAAATCTAGGAGAATATCTGTTTGTAAAAAATAACGGAGTTAGAATAATACTTTCATTTGAAACTGATAGCATCTTTACACAAAGAGCAGGTTCATCAATAAAAACTGGTTTTTATAAGGTAAAAAATGATTCGTTAATTTTAACGTATCACAAACCACACAACAATCTCACTATAAACACTATAAACATCCTCAGTAAAAAAAAACACAAAAGGGAATTTGATTCTATAAATATGAAACTTTATAGTAAAGAATATAAAGAACTTTCTGTAACTAGACTTATTGAGAGTCAAATTACTTTAGATGGAGTAACAAAAACTAAGTCAAATATTACTGAAAGTCTTAATTTTTTGGCCAATAACTCAATTAATGATATAACTCATAAATTGCATATCATAGCTAATAAAAAAGATTCTATCTATTATGAATTAGAGAAAAGCTTTGACTACGAAATTGAAATAACCAACGACTTATCACAGTTAAAATATAAAACTGAAAACATTCTTTACTATTCTATAAAAGAATGGACACCACAAGATTTAATTTTAATTTATTATTCTGATGAAAGTAAAAAAAGGACTTTTCGATATAAAAAAATAAATCGCCCTAATACCCATAACTGAAATTATATCCTGCGATAGTAGAAATATTCTCTTACTTGTCTTATTGCAAAAGTCTTTTCCTTATTTTTAAATCAAAACTAAAACACAGTAAGAGCTTTTCTTGTGCTTTATTCCAAAAAATGATACTAAAATTCATAAAAAATATTTTCAAAAAAGGAACAGTAACATTTTTTAATGCAACTAATTATGAGTTAAAAAACTTCTTTTGTGGTTATGGTATATGCACGATCAAAAAAGATGAAATATCAATAAAAAACTACCCTTTTAAACCCTCTTTAGCAAATCCTAGTATTATTTTGAAAGCCGATGAAATTAATTCTATCACTTTAACCGCTACTCCACCCCAATTATCATATAAAAATGATTGGATTTTTATCTCTGCAGAAAAATTAGAAGAATTGACAAAATTTGTCGAAACTAACAATATTAAGATTTCAGAAAAAAATTGGACTTGGGATAATATTTTGGATCCATTTCTTGATACCGAATATACCGAAGAGGAAACAGAAAATACTATAAATTCACTCATTAAAAATGGAATTAGTAGAGATATAGTTATTGATATAAGAAAAGAAGTATCTGAACAGATGTATAAATACAATTTCGATACAATGCTTTGGGAATGGGTTAGTCTGGGACTTTCTGATGTTTTACAAGCCATGAGAGTTAAATACTCAGATAAAGAGTTTCAGGTATTTTATAACAAAGCAATGGCAATAGAGAATATGAACGTTAAGCAATAGGGGCTATAAAACATAGCTCATTAAGTATAAAATCGAAAACACATATTCTCATAACTAAAACCAAAAAAGTATTTTAGCTTACAACTTAGAAAGTTTACCAAAATAAAAAAAATGTCTCTATACCAATCTCAAAATGTAGTATCTTTTCGCATACTATTTTTCATATATTTCGTTTTTAGCTCTAATTATTATAACGCAAGTACTACTACTTCTTCTAACTGAAAATAAAAATGGATAAAGAATTACATAATTATGATACTCGAATTAGCGATACTGAATGTTAAAAAAGGACTTGAAAAGCAATTTGAAATAGACTTTGATATTGCCGGAAAATATATTAGTTCAATAAAAGGATATAAAGGACATACATTAAAAAAATGTATCGAAGAAAACAATAAGTATGTTTTACTCGTAAATTGGGAAACAATTGAAGATCATACTATTGGTTTCAGAGAATCAACAGAATATCTAGAATGGAAAAAAATGCTACATCTGTACTATGATCCTTTTCCAACGGTAGAACATTATGAGACCATTATTCAAAACAATACTAACAGCTAATATGCTCACCATTAGAAACCAAATTTGATTGATAAAACAACATTTTGACTCAAGATCACAAATATTTTAAATATAAAGATTTTACGATTGTTGAAAAAATGAAGGTTCGTACACCCTTAAAGTACGAAGCTATTTTTCAAGACAGAGGATGTTTTATATATTTTAAGAATGGTAATACCAAATTACTATCTAGTGAACATAATACAGAAATAAGGGGAAAAGAAGCTATTTTGTTAAAATGTGGAAGTAATTTTCTTGAAATACTTCAAAAAAATAATGATGAAGAATTAGAAACCATTGTGATTCATCTTTTTCCAGAATTGATTAAAGAAATTTATAAAAATGAAATCCCAACTACAATTATTAAACGAACCAATAGTGAGCAAAGTATAAAAATTTCTTCGAATGATTTAATAACGAAATTTATTGACTCTTTAGAATTTTATTTTGAGAATCCAACCTTAGTAAATAATGATTTACTTGAATTAAAGGTCAAGGAACTATTATTACTACTCATTCAGACTAACTATATAGATTCAGTTCAACAACTAATTACAGATTTATATAGTACCAAAGCCATAAAATTAAATGAGGTTATTGCTTTACATACATTTTCTAATCTTTCTGTTCAGGAACTGGCCAAGCTTTGTAATATGAGTCTTTCATCCTTTAAAAGGGCTTTTAGGAACTTTTTCAATGACAGTCCTAACAATTATATCAATACTCAAAAAATTAACAAAGCCAAAGAATTGTTGCTAGTAAGCGAATTAAGTATAAGTGACATTGCTTATGAAACAGGATTTAATGATCCTCAATACTTTACAAGATTATTCAAAAAACGTATTGGTCTCTCTCCTACCGAATTCAGAGTGCAACAAACTACCTGACCCTTTTGTCCATATCATTGGTCGTTTTCTACATTATTGTAGTAAAACTCAATCATACTTTTGCCTTGTATTATTTTAATAATCAAGACAATGAAAAAAGTAATAACCCTTTTAGTCATTAGTATTATCGTATGTAGCATCAATGCTCAAAACGTACAATCAACTATCAATGACAATTCAAAAACAGAAAAAATGGATAAAAAAAACAGAGAATTACAGAGTTTTAATGATTACAGAGATGTCGAAAAAGCTTTGGAGCCTTATATTAAAACGGCAAAGTCAGGAGATGGAAAATTAAGCCGGACTGCATTTTATGACCATGCACATATCATAGGTTCAATAGAGGGGCAAGTTTATAATATGACCGCAGATGAATTTGGCGTTGCAGTGAGTGATGGTGGCCCATCAGAAAACGTTCAATCTCATATTGCATGGATTGATATTTCTGGACCAGCTGCAGCTGCAAAAGTAGAATTTTATGACTGGAATGGATTTCGCTTTACTGATTTCTTTGTCTTATTCAAAAAAGAAGGAGAATGGAAAATAAGTGGTAAAGTGTACGATTCTCATACTAAAAATTAAAATTCAAAACAGTATAGACTCACTTGTAATTATTACGATTTGAGAGATCAATAACAATACACTAAATTAGGCATTAACAATAGTGGTTTAGGTGTTCACCTAGATCACTATTTAAGTAAATTAAAGTATATTGTATGCATAAATGCGGCTATATTAAGTCCATTTACTCTATATATACAAGATTGCTACCTGTAACGTATCTAAACTAATGAGCAGAGTCATAACATCAGTATTTTTTTTCCTCTTTTTAAGTTTGGGTTTTTCACAAAACGGAAAATTACACTCTAAAAGATTAGTTGATATTTCAAAAACTCCGATTTGGAACAGCATTTCTCAAGACAATAAATTGAATTCAAATTTCGAACATTTAAATAAATTGAATTTCTATTTTATTACTTACGAAAGTGACAACCGTACAATTAAAGGTTTGTTAGTTGAGCCAAAAAAAGAAGGTAAATATCCAGTGGTGATTTTTAATCGCGGAGGAAACAGAGATTTTGCTCCATTAACGGTTGCGACGATGATAATGTATACTTCTAAATTAGCAGAACAAGGTTATGTAATAATAGGAAGCAACTACAGGACAAAAGATGAATTTGGGGGTATGGAGATAAATGATGTATTGAATTTAACAGAAACTGTAAAAGAAATTGAAAAAGCCAACGCGAATTGTATTGGGATGTTTGGTTGGTCGAGAGGTGGAATGATGACCTACTTAGCCCTCAAAAAATCAGACCTAATAAAGACTGCTATTATAGGAAATGGAACATCTGACTTATTTGACATAGCCAAGTTTAGACCAAAAATGGAAACTAATGTCTTTGCCGAATGTATTCCTAATTATTGGAATAACAAAGAAGAAGCATTAAAAAAACGTTCAGCCATTTATTGGGTAGACCAATTAAGCAAAAATAGTAGTCTCTTAATTTTATGCGGAATCAAAGATAAAAGAGTAAACCCAGAACAAGCAGACAAAATCGCCAACAAATTAAAAGAAATAAACTACGATTTTGAATTAAAAAAATTTGATACAGACCACTTTTTTTCAGAATATAAAACAGAACTGAACGAAACGGTAATAGGATGGTTTGACAAACGATTAAAAAAAGAATAACCTGTCGACAACATACAAAAAATATGTTCCAAGAAATTTCTAAATTCTTTAAAACCGAATATCCGCTCAATGAACATGGATTAGAAGAGTTGTTTTCTTTATTTAAAATAGAAAATTATAAGAAAGGAACTATAATACTCAAAGCAGACTCTAAAGACAAAAAACTTCGTTTTCTAAATAATGGTGTAGTACGGGAATTTTATTCTAATCAGAAAAAAGAAGTAAATATCAATTTTTATGTTAAACCGCAATTTATCTCAGACCTATTAACTTTTAGTCAAAACTCTTCAACCAAAAAAAATCAAGAATGTATAACTTCTGTAGAGGTATTAAGTATAGAACGACACTCTTTTTTTGATTTACTAGAAAAATACGAATGTGGAAAATCCTTTGTTGAGTCATCATTTAAGAAGTTATTAAAACAAAAAGAAATGTTAGAGTTCAATCGAATAACCAAAACACCCGATGAACTTTATAAAGAATTATTTATATACAAACCCGAATGGCTTCAATACGTTCCTCAATATCATATTGCTTCTTATTTAAATATAACACCCGAAACATTAAGTAGAATAAGAAAACGTACTTCTTGATTTGAATCAATGGATATCTTACCTATCAATTAGATATTTGTAAAAATATTTGATACTATGCTAAAAATCCATCAAATCAGAAATGCCACTATGGTTCTTGAAACAGAAAACGAAGCTATTTTGATTGACCCAATGTTAGGTGACCAAGGAATCATGCCAAGTTTTACACTGTTCAGACATAAAGCTAGAAAAAACCCAACAGTACCCCTACCCCAGAACATAAATACTATCTTAGAAAAAGTAACTTATTGTTTAATAACACATCGACATCCTGACCACCTAGATAGTAAAGGAATACAATTCTTGATTAAAAAGAACATTCCTGTTATTTGTAGTATAAAAGATAAAAAAGCATTAACAAAAAAAGGACTGAATATTGTTCAAACCTTAAAATATTGGGAAAAACAAACCTTTTTAGGAGGAACTATTGAAGGTATCCCTGCTAAACACGGTTATGGAGTCGTTTCTAAATTAATGGGAAATGTAATCGGGTTTTTTATTAAGCTTCCTAATCAAAAATCTATTTACTTAAGTTCAGACACAATATACACAGAGTCAGTTGACAAAGTACTAAAGAATTATAACCCAGAAATTAGTGTTTTGGCTTGCGGAACTGCGCAATTTGATTTGTTTAAGCAATTGATAATGAGTGTTGATGATATCATAAAATTTGTAAAAAACTCTTCAGGCAAAGTTATTGCAAACCATATGGAATCAATAAATCATTGCCCATTAACGCGAGATAAATTAAAAACTATTCTTAGGGATAACCGTCTAATGTATAAAGTTTATATCCCCGAAGATGGAGAAATACTAGAAATCGATCATATAGAAAACAAAGGGTAAAAAAATTGAATTCATAGAGTGGAAGAAAGAACACGATTATGAATGAAAAAATGAAAAGTAGCACTTTACAATTGTTTTTATATCCATCAACAATTCATACGTGTATAATTAGTTTTACTCCTATTTACCGTATAATTTTAGAACGTAAGATTTATATTTTAAGCAAGAAAAGACAACGATTATTAGCCACAACCTATAAAATCAACCTCTCGGTGGTATAATACTTACGAAAATACACCTAGGTTTTCTATTCAGTTTTTATTTCCTAAATTACATACTTAACGATACAACAAACTATCTAAAAACAAGATATTAGAGATGGTGCAGACACATAGACTTTAAACAAAAGTAGAAACTAAAAAAGATAAAGCTTAATTATGACGAACCTAATAATTTTTAATTTCCCTCTTTTTAGCTTTAAATTTTCCGTTATCGGGCCAAAAATTAGTAATTAAAGACTCGACATTAGTAACATAACTATAAGAAGATTATGAGATCTTAAAAAAATGGTGTTTGAAAAATATCATCCCGGCTTATAGAGATACCAAGACAGTAAGACTATCGAAAAGCATTTCTTAACACTCAAAGAAGAGCTGAACAGAAGTTTATTAACTACAAAAATAAATAATGGAATTTAATAACAAGAAATTAGAAAAAACTTCAAAACTGATTAATTACGTTATTGCTATTGTGCTTTGCGCTTTCTTAATTTCGCTTTCTGGCAAATTGATTGATGATGTTGACGAGTGGAAAGAAAGGCCAACGGTCGAAGAATTTTATAACAACAAAATAATATCAAAAAAGAAGTCTGATATAGAAAAAATTGATGCCGAAATCAATTTAAAGAACGAAAAAAAATCCAGTATTAAAAATACAATTAAGGTTGTAAATAACAATTATGAAAACGCAAAAAAATCGTTTGACAACTGGATAGAAGCCAGAAAAACAGTAGGTTCTCCTAAAGAAGACAAAGAAGTTATTTCGAGAGCAAATGAACTTGATGAATACTTTAAAACGCAACAAGAATGGAAAAAAGAGTTAACAAAAATAACCGATGAAATTCAGCTATTAAACAAAGATAAAAGTAGCATTTATAAACGTATTGACACCGAAAAAGAAAGAGCGTATAAAGAACGTGAAAAAGCAATAAGAAAATATGACTTAAAAGTATTTTTAATTCGATTGCTCTTTATTTTACCAATTCTACTTTTAGGAATATTTTTCATCATAAAATTCAGAAAACATAAATACTGGCCCTTATTTTTGGGGTTTGTACTGTTCTCTTTTTATGCTTTCTTTTTTGGTTTAGTTCCCTATTTACCAAGTTATGGGGGATATATCAGATCTGCTGTTGGTATAATTATAAGTGTATTGTTTGGTATTTATGCTATCAATAAGATTAGAGCTTTTATCGAACAAAAAAAGAAAGAGTTAAAAGTTTCTACTACCGAAAGAGCAAAAAAAGTACGAACCGAAACTGCCGAAAAAGCTCTAGACAATCATATGTGTCCGTCTTGTGGCAAAGATTTTATAATAAAAAAATGGGATAAATCAGTAGGGAAAAAAAATAAAACAGAAACGTATGGCATTGTAACTAACTTTTGTCGATTCTGTGGACTCGAACTTTTTAAAAAATGTAATAATTGTGATTCTGAAAATTATGCACATTTACCATTTTGTGCAAATTGTGGCGATCATATGACTGATGACAAATAAAAAAGCTTAAAAAGCTGTATTCTATTCTAGGATATAGCTATTATAGTATTGTGGTAAAACATTAGCATCAAACTATGAAGAAAAACCCTAAACTATTTTCAATTTTAATTACACTTCTGATATCCGCAATTTTGGGATATGTTGAGATAGGAGTATTTAAAGATTATGGATGGACTCTATTTCTGGTAATTCCTTTTATAATTGGATTTTTACCCGCATTTATAAATGGAAGACTGATCCAAACAACGAGAAGAGATAGCTACCAATTGAGTTTTGCAACTCTCGGAATAGTATTAGTTGGGCTCTTAGTTTTTGCTATTGAAGGACTTATTTGTATACTAATGTCATTGCCCTTAATTGCATTAGTGGTTTGGCTTGGTTCTTATCTTGGGTTTAAATCTAATAGAGGAAAGTGGACAAACCCAACAAATACGACCATAGGGCTTTTTCTAATTTGTCTTTCTTCAATGAGTTTTGACTATACCAATGAACCTAAAAATCTAATTCCTGTTAGAACTACCGTTATCGTTAATTCAAATATTGAGAACGTTTGGAAAAACGTTGTAACTTTTGATAAAATAGATGAACCAACTGACTGGATTTTTAAAACGGGGATTTCTTATCCAACGGATGCTACAATTAAAGGGACTGGAGTTGGTGCAATTAGGTACTGTAATTTTATAACTGGTAGTTTTGTCGAACCAATTACAACCTGGAATGAACCAAATCTATTACAATTTGATGTAAAAGAACAGCCAATTCCTATGAATGAATTTAATCCATTTTGGGAAATTCATCCACCACATTTAGATGGCTATTTCAAATCATACAAAGGTCAGTTTAAATTAACAAAAATTGGTAAAAACCAAACAGAATTAGAAGGAACGACTTGGTACAAAGTAGATGTCACCCCTGAGATTTATTGGAAAACTTGGTCTAATTTTATTGTTCACCGAATACACAAACGGGTTTTGAATCATATAAAAATAACAGCCGAAAAGAGCAATACATTACAATAAAGGGTATGAATCTTTATTTGCTTTTATATGTAACAATAAGTACATAGAATCGTCTCCCTTTAAAATTCAAGACGATGAAAACTATATTTCAATTTTTTTTGGTGGTATTAACAACGGTGTATTCTTTTTCACAAGAAAAGGAAAAATCACAAATTCTGTGTGCATCCGATGAAAGTCCATATCGCGACTTTGATTTTGTATTGGGAGAATGGGACTTTTTGACTTCTGATGGTAAAAAAATGGGGGAACAAATCTATACAAAGCAAGAAAAAGGTTGTGCGATACTTGAGAAATGGACTACTCTGTCTGGTAGTACAGGAACTGGCATGACCTTTGTCGATCCTAATACTGGCCTATGGAGACAGGTATGGATGAGTCCAATGTTTCATATTGATTATTCGGGAAGCCTCAATGAAACTGGTGCCATGGTTCTTGAGGGCACAATGTATCCTAATAATGGTAAAAAAAGTGCTCCCGTTCGGGGTTTGTGGGCCAAACAAGGCGATGGTACAATAAAACAAGAATTTCTCAAATATAATGAGCAAACAAAAAAATGGGAATCCTTCTTCTCAGGTGTCGCACACCCAAAAACAAATAATAATGACTAGTAGAGATCATAACCACAAATGAGTTATTTACCCTATCTCGATCTTCGTTGTTTTTGCGATACTAATATATATTCAAAAAAACAACCCTTCTTCGGTAAAGATATCAAATGTAAAATCTTTAGAAATCCTATACAATATTAACCTCTGATCATTAAGGATTCATGAAATAAAGTATCTAAAAGTAAAATAAAACCTTCGAACACTCGAGTACTTCATTTTTTTCTATTAACAGTAAAAGTAAACATCCTACCATCTAGCATTAGAAATTTGTGAAAATTATCTATTGACCAATTGCTATACATTCTAGAACTATTATTCTCAAGAAATTTTGTCTACATTAATGCGTATCAAAAGTTTTAAATGGCATCAATTGGTTTTTGATCTGAAAAGTATGTATAGTGAAACTAATTTAGTTTTTTAGTTGATCAAAATAAAGATGTAGTATGCATCTACAGAACTAGTAGTATACATTAGAACCAAAAACTTTCCCTATTCAGAAAAGCTTAAAAATAATTTTTATTAAAAGATCATGACAAATTCTATATAATAATCGTCTTAGAATTAAAAAATATGAAATATAGTGTATTATTTACAACGATGATGTAGAATATTATAGCTATCAGAAGACGTAAGGTATTCTAGACACCCAAGTTTCATTCACTGAAAGCCCAATATAATTCACTGATTTTAATGCTTTTTAATCCTATTTTTATTTAAAATGTCTGTAATTTCATACTGGCTAATCGTAAATTAGAAAAAGAAGCGTTACTATTTTATACCTGATAGTTGCAAAACCTCTTTTTAAAGTCACGTAAACTAAACATAATTTAAAATTGTAAACAATGAAATATCTAAAATTCCCGATTTTACTTCTTTTAGGAACATTTCTATTCATTACATCATGTAGTGATAATAATGATGATTCGGATGATTCAGATGATTCATCAGATGGCTCCTCCTCTAGCGGAGGTGTTACTCCACTATCAGCATTTGATGAATTCAATCCTGATGCGGTAACTATTTCATTTGATGGTGATGATATTACCATTGAGTCAAATGGTCTGCCTAACCACACATCTCCGTACTGGGCACCTACAGAACCCCTATATATAGAACCCGTAGTAGCACTTGCCTTAACTCCGGGTGGTATAGGAAGTCGTGGCCTTACTGTTACAGTTCCTGCAGAACCAGAGATAGCAGCTTCGAGCACAGCTACAGGATTAGGTGCTATTGGTATTTCTGTAACAGGAGTCCCTATTTTTAATGATTTAGAAGGAGATAATAGACCAATAGAAGAAGTAATTGCAGAAACATTTGATTATGCAGGAGCGCATAATGGCCCTTCTGGGTATCATTACCATATAGAATCTTCTGATGTACCTGAAAACACAACACTTTCTCATGATGATGAAAAATTAATAGGTATTCTGGCAGATGGTTTTTTATTATATGGAAGAAGAGAAATGGATAACTCGTATCCTGCGGACTTAGATGTATCAGGAGGGCATTATGGAGAAACACAGCATAGTGATGGTGAAAAATTTTATCATTATCATATCATTAATGAATTCTATTTCGACGATGTCATAGCACTTTTTGCTGTTGATTTGCAAGGAACTCCGAATACCATTATGTAGGTAACATATAAAATGATTTATTAATAAAGAAACCATTCTTATCATTACCCCTGATTTAGAATGGTTTCTTTATTAAGATAAACACCTGAAATTAAAATTACCTAATTTAGGTTCTAGATCAAGTGTTTGAGTCAAACTATTAAGCCAAGTACTCAGAAAATGAGAATCGAGAAGAAAATATCCAACACTTACCAAAACACTAAACTTATTAGGAAAAATTGAGTCGAAATAGTGGTAAGAATAGTAGTTCAAAAAGTCAGCGAAAGTACAGAAAACTTAATTAAAAAATCATCTACCTGAACTACTTAGCCTATTTTATTAAATGAGGATATCCAAGAGCTCGATTCTGAAACTGAAGAATCTCTTTCTTTTGTACCACACCTTGGTCTATATTAATCGCATGATGAATTGTATCATTTTTGTCCCAAGCATCACGCCCTTTAAGAACCGTTGGGAGATGAACAATTAATGCAGCAGAAATTGACCTTGTTGCGCTCTCCCATAAATAGCTGGGTGTATGATCTACAGCGTAATAGTCTATATTATCAACTGATAATATTGGATTTTTAAATGTAGTCGGCTTAGCAAAATAAAAACCCATTCCTTCATCACAACTCACATCTATAATTAAGCAACCCTTTCTCAGGTATGATTTTTCGTCATGCGTAACAAAATCAACAGGGTTATTGGGATTTTGATAGGTACCATTAATAATAATTTCTGATTCGCTAATTAGCTCTGTCAGGGGTCTTTCTGATCCATCATGTTCTACGACCAACATTCTAGCTTCTCCTTCTTTTCCTTTTCTAATCCTAACATAATGCACATCAAGAACCTCTTCCCTAACCTCATGATCAGGCCTTTGAATACAAATTGTGATGTCTCTAAAGCCATGAGCCTTCAGTGCATAAATAGCTCCTCTGCTCACAGCTCCAAAACTAAAAATGATCACTTTTCGTTGATTTCCATAATGACCATCAATTCCCTTTAATTGCATAGCATGGAGAATTGCACAATATCCTGCCATTTCATTATTCTTATAAAATGTATGACGCCCCTGTAAACCACTAGGTGACCAAACGAACATATCTTCAAAAGCTATCAAAGTTAATTTGCGATCAATAGCAGTTTGAGTTATTTCTCTTTGCTGGGCACAATGAGGGTACCCCCAAAGAATACCTTCTTTTTTTAATTCTTTTAAATCAGACAGAACGGGTTTGGCTATGATAACCGATCCAATATCTTTCAATATTTCACTTCTAGAAGCCAATCCTCCAGAAAGAGATGCAATTTCATCGTCATCTATTTTGAAAGGTTTACCGTATCCCTTTTCAAAAACTAATTGCTTTCTAATATCATGAGGAAGCCTTAATAAATGATCAGGATGAATGGGTAGTCTACGTTCGTCTTCCTTTTCGGAAGTTCCGATTACACCAAGTGTATGCATAAATATTTTGTAACGGTTGGGACTGCTTATTAATATAATAAGCTATGAATCCCTTAGATGTAGATAATTCGTAAGATTTGGTAACAACATACATCAAATGAATTACCAAAAGTTTCAATTACGTGAAGGACTTTCTAAAAGAAAATAAAAAAACCAAAAGTGAAGGAGAATTGAAAAAATTCTTACTTCAAAGGTACTGTTTATAAACTGCAAATCAGGAGATTCTGAGAAAGGTTTCTTATTGACTATTTTGATACAACCATTTTTATTCTTAAATTATAAGAACTAACAGAAAAAAAATGATGAGGCAAAATATTGTTTTGAAGAAAAATCCAAAAATTGAATTTCAACTTCTGGATACTGGGTTTCAATTAATAGATGAACAAACAGAACAGAATTCTGGATTTTACTCCTATAGCGATCTGAAATCCATTGAATTAAATAACATTTGGTTTCCTAGACTAGCAAATTGGTTAAAAATTTTTACATGGATATTTAATGGAGTACCATTTTTTCCAGATGCAGAAACTTGCAAAAAAGCTAATGTCAATATTCATTTTGAGAAAATAAAGCTCGGAGTTTGGTTAACAGATTCTTACATGACTAATAAAGCAAAAAAACTAAAGAAATTATTAGACATAAAGACTAATATTAAATTCAATACCAACTTCGGAAAGGTATATTGATAAATTTGCAAAAAGGCTAATAAAAGAAGAGACAGAATCAAAAACTGGCTTGAAAAAATAAAAACAGACCGCCACAATAGCCATTATCCAGTTTGGTTGTATCCCATAACAAAATAAAACAACCACTCAAACAGCAAGACTTAAATTAAGTTATCAAATTAGATGATTCTAAAACGAGATGTTTTGATCGATCCTCATACTCTGAAACAACTTTTAAAGTTCTAAATTTCTAATACGATCTCATTACCTTCAATTACAACCAACACGAAAAATGCTGATAAAACAATTTTTAGTCAAAATCTTAATATAATAACTAAAAATAGCGCACAAAATTTGCGACTGTAATTAAAATGATCCCTTAGTAAAAGTAACAGTAAAATATGATCATTTAGGTTCGTAATCCTCTAAAAATTCAGTACTTTTAATTGTCATACGAATCGTAACAAACATATTGCTTGTTATCTGTAAAAGATAAAATTGCGGGCAAAAAAACACCTGAATTGAATTAAGTTTTCATACCAAATAAATAATCTTATTCAAAAACACAAACTCTCTTAAAATGAAAAATCTCTCTCTTCTACTTATTGTTATTTTTATTTTCTCCTGTAAATCAAATCAGAAACCGGATGAAGATATCAAAACACTAGCGGTAAATAAGGATTATTTTATTTCAGAAAATATTATCGGAGAGATCACAGAACAAAAAGTTAGCTTAAAAGGAGTTGAAACTCTTTGCTATGTTATAAAAACAAATTCTCAAGCAACAGAACATAAAATGGGACCTTGGTGCCCAAGACATATCGAAGACGGAAAGGAAAAAGGAGGAATTTGGTTTGAAAATGGAAAGGTTTATGATGTTTCTGGACATTTTATTGCCGAACTAGATAAATTTTATAAAGATGAAAAATGGAAATTATATAGAGACAATGACTCAATAAAAGTTACAGATACTAAAAAGGGCTGCCTTGGCGCTGCAAAACCCAATGTTGAAGAAGAATACAAAAACCATTGTGTAGAGTGCTTACCTGAGTATTTTAAAGACCAAATAACGACTTTTGTAATTCCCGTAAAACCAGAATATCAAAATTCCTCTCAAAAATTTGGTAGAGGTGGAATAGGAATTGCATTTAATGGAGTAAAATTTGATCCGCCAGCACCAACTCATGCTATATTAGCAGCACATACCATTGCTCCACTAGATGACCATGGAGGACATGTAAACCCCCATGGAGGATATCATTACCATGCCGTCACAGGTTCAACAAAAGAAATTGAACAAACAGACACGCATGCCCCAATTATTGGATATGCCATAGATGGTTTTGGTATTTATGGTTTGCTAGATAAAGATAAAAAAGAAGCAACAGATTTAGATGAATGTGGTGGACACATAGATAGCGCAAGAGGTTATCACTATCATGCTGGCGAACCAGGAAGTAATCAAATTATAAAATGCTTACGAGGAAAACCTGGGTATATAAGTATTGAAGAATAAACCCTCTATCTGGCTTTCAATAATTCAAAATCAGATAAGTTTTATATATATCTTAAGACCAAAAAAATCAATAGATAGAATAACGGATTGATTTACTCCTACTCTATCTACACCAAAATATTGCCACAACCCAAATGATTCGAAAAGAAAAATTGAAATGTGCCACTACTGAAAATGTAGTTGCCAACTGATTGAAGGGTTAAAAAAAAGATAAAACAACATATACTTTGTATTTAAATGATGAATTTTTATTAATCTTCAGTATTCAATAAACAAAGTCAATTATGAAACTACCCATTATTATACCATTGACCCTTTTTCCTCTTCTATCCTTTTCTGTACATAGCCAAACACAACAAGACTCTATACAAATTACACAAGTCGCATTAGATTATATAGAATCCCAACATAATGTCAAACCTCAACAATTCGAACGTGCGGCACACCCTAGGATGATAAAGAGGACTTTTTGGACCAATAAAAAAACTGGAAAGGAATATTTGAGAGAAACTTTTACAGATGCTATGATTTTACTTGCAGAAACTTATAATCAAAACAAAGACAAGTTTCCCGAAAACCCAAAAAAAGAAGTAATCATTCTCGATGTATATGACAAGGTAGCCTCGGTAAAACTAGTCGCTGATAATTGGATTGATTATATGCATATTGTAAAACTTAACGGAAAATGGCAACTTGTAAATGTGCTATGGCAGTTTAATGACTCTAAAGACCATTAATCCAGATTCTAAAAAAGCTTTGTAAGCCCTTCTTAATAAAAAAATAGAGTATTATGAAGACAAATAACATCTCTAAATTAAAAAAGTGTTTTGTTCATTTTCTAAAAGATGCCTTGATAGATAATACAAGTACTCAACAATAATAAATCTGAAGGACAATGAAAACCTCATACTTAATGATCTTATTGCTTGTTAATAGCTTCGTTTATGGTCAAGAAACAAGATATGTCAATGCCAGAAATGGGCTAAATATAAGAGAAAAACCAAGCTTAGATGCTCAAAAATTAGGAACACTCAACCATTTACAGGAAATTAAAATTATTAAAAAAACAGGGATAAAATTATCTATTAATGATGCTGAAAAAAAAATATCAGGAGAATGGATAAAAATTTCTGCATCGCAACAAGATTCTATTGTTACTGGGTATGTTTTTGATGGATACTTAACAAATAAAAAAGATAAAACAAACGTAAATCTATGGAGTATCAATGATTTTATTGTGACTTGTCCAAAAAATTACAAAGAAGAATTAAAACAAAGTATAGAATATGAAAGAGCGTATTGGAAAAATGTCCCTAATCCTTTTTTGGCAATATACAAGGGAAACTACATAGGCGATTATTTTCATCTAAATTTTGAAGACTCTGAAGGAAAAATATATGACTTTGGATTCGGAAAAAATGATTTTGGAGACATAATACTTTTTGAGAATGATAAAGATTTTAGTGATAATCCAAAATATTTAGATCAGCAATTTAAGATATTCTGGGAATGGAAAATAGCATCATTTCCCTGTTGTTCAGTAGAATATGAAATGGTCGAAGCATACCTTCCATCAATAGTAAAGCTAGAAATGACTGCCAAGAATACGGATAAAAAGTAATTCATGCATGAACTGATAAAAACTTTAATTCTGTAATCGCTTAATAACAAGAATCCTACTTTTATATTATTGACTATACCGCACCTAAGTCATTCTATAAGCACGGATATTATAAAAAAGTTGAAAATCATGTCAAATTAATTTATATTCAACCGTCTTACAATAAATTTAAGAAAATGAAAAACCAAATTACACGAATGCGCATAGGTGAAGGCCGAATTAGTGGAGCTATTTCTATATTTCTTGGGTCTCTATCTTTGGTCGGGATATTGTGTTTTAAATTTCCAGAACAATTAACAACTCCTGAGTTTCGTGAAATTTACACAGCAGATATGGTCGAAAATCTAATGCTTGGTGGTATTATCGCGACATTTCTTTTTGCACTGGTTAGTATATTACTCAATAAAAATAAAAAAAATGCGGTAATCGGAATTTCCTTGGGAGTACTAGCAATAGTATTTGGCGGATTTACAGTCGAAGGTAGAGCTGTAGAAAAAATAGAATGGAGTATTGGTTTAGACTGGCTAATTCTGGATTTATTTATTATGGCACTTTTGTTTGTCCCTATAGAGCTTGCCTTTCCTAAAAACAAATTACAGTCAAAATTTCATGAAGAATGGAGAACCGACCTTATTTATTTCGGAATAAGTCATTTAGCAATCCAATTATTTGGGGTCATAACGAAAAAACCTGCAGTTGCATTTTTTGGTTGGATGAACCTAGAACAAGTTCACTTATGGGTCTCAGAATTACCTTTTGTAATTGAATTATTCTTAGCGCTATTTATAACAGATATATTTCAGTATTGGGCACATAGATTTTTTCATTCTCACCATTATTTATGGAGGTTTCACTCGATACATCATTCAACACAAAACATGGATTGGCTTGCAGGATCACGAACTCATTTTATAGATATATTCTTTACTCGTAGTGTATCCTATATTCCTCTTTATGTATTAGGATTTTCTACACTAACCTTTAATGTCTATATCTTGTTTATCGCCATTCATGCGGTTTTAATCCATGCCAATACAAGAATTAATTTTGGATTCTTAAAATACATTATAACCACTCCACAATATCATCATTGGCATCATTGCGAAGAACCTGAACATTACGGAAATAATTTTGCGGTCGTCTTCCCTTTCATAGATAAAATTTTTGGAACCTATTATCTTCCGGGTAATGAATGGCCCAAAGGAACAGGATTAATTGATGCATCATTTCCAAAAGGATTCGTTAAACAACTTGTCTTTCCTTTTATGAAAAACCCTTTTAAAAATGATTTACTGCCAGAAGAAAGGAGTAAACGATAACTCATTAATAAACATATATAGTTATCAATAATGTATTTTCTACAACCCTATTAATTAAGTAATAAGGTGTAATAACTTTATAAATTTGATTAGAAGTACTTTTCCAAGAAAAAGGGATTGCTCCTTGATCATGTACTATTTTAGTCTATACCAGGAGTACGTATGTCCCAATTGGTCAATAAAAAATAACAATTCAGCACATAAAAATAGATAGACTCAATATTATATATGATTTTTGGACCTCTAAATTCTACTATGGAAAAAACGATACAAATTTTAATATATATTCATGCCGCATTTGGGGGTATTTCTTTATTAACAGGCTTAATATCAATGATTGCAAAAAAAGGAAGGTCCGTTCATAAGAAATTTGGACTGTTTTTTTTCTATTCGATGATGTTATCAGGAATTATAGCAATGATAGTAGCGGTATTGCCTAATCATGAAAACCCTTTTCTTTTTGCTGTAGGAATTTTTAGTTTATACTTTGTTCTAACCGGAAATAGAGCCTTAAATTTTAAAAGAAAAAACCCTAGTCTGAAAATTGATAAATCGATAGCAATCATTATGATTGTTACTGGTATATTAATGATTTCATTACCCATTATAATTGCAAATAGGCTGAACATAATTCTTGTTGTTTTTGCACTTGTAGGAATTATTTTTTCTGTAAAAGATTTACTTTTATTTAGAAAACCAGAATTACTTAGAAAAAAATGGCTGAAACTACATTTAGGAAAAATGATTGGTGGATATATTTCTGCCACTACAGCATTTGTGGTTGTAAATAACTTTTTACCAAGTATATATGGCTGGTTTGTCCCAGGAATTATCGGCGGATTTATAATAGCATATTGGACAAGGAGAGTAAATAAAAACAGGTACCCATAAGGTCCTTATTATACAGAAGTATATAAATACTAACTTTCTATTTTACTCTAAAATAAAACAGCTCTTATCAAATAAAAACTTTGCAAAAATAAGTTCATAAAAATAAAAGGAATAGCTACCGACAAACTTTAATTAATAAAACTAAATCATGTTTTACTATATCGTCATGATTTTTGTGTAAAATTTTAAAAACGTAAATTGCGAGCCCATAAAATAAAGCTAGAGCTTATTAGAATAAAAAGTATTTTTTCTGATTTGTACTTGTATTCATAAAACCGTTTACAAGCAAAGAACATTGTATCTAGTACGATAAAAGAGTAATATCTAAACAAAATGAATATAAAAATTATGAAATCATTATTTACAATGCCGCTCTTGATGATTGGTCTAGTATTTTTCCTGAATAGTTGCTCAAATGCCAAGAAAAAACCAACAGATGAAAGTAATACTGAAAATGTAGATGAGAAGATTGCAGAAAATATAAAAGAGGTTAAGTATCCTAGTGATGTGATTCCATTTTTTGAAAAATGGAAAATTTTATTGGGTGATGGTACTAAGTCTAAAGAATTAATCAATTATGAAAATAAAGACTTCTTTTATCTTCAAAATGATGGTAAAACAAATTGGGTAGTTTATAAAACACCAAATTCTGGAATCACTTCAAAAACTTCTAGTAATACTAGAACAGAATTGCACCAAAAGGAATATTGGAAAACAGAAACCGGAGGAAAATTAACAGGTACCTTAAAGGTAATGCATGTATCAACCTCAGGTGACCCTAGAGTAGCCGCTTCATATTCTGTGGTAGTTGGGCAAATCCATAGTAACGATGGGCATAAAAACGAACCGCTAAAAATATGTTACAAAAAATTTCCGGGCCAAGAGAAAGGATCTGTGTATTGGAATTATGAAATCAATACTGAAGGTGATAATTCTAACAGATGGGACTTTTCGACTGCTGTTTGGGGGTATGATATGTCCGTTGTAGGGCCTGATGCCACTACAAATCCTGAAGAACCAGCAGATGGTATTGCTTTAGGAGAAGAATTTAGTTATGAAGTAAATGTATTTGAAGGTATCATGTATCTAACATTTACAAGTGAAGGTCACCCAACAAAAACATTTACCAAGAATCTTCTGGCTTCTGATTTCGCAAAACCCTCTGATATACCTCAGCAAACAAGAGATTTATTTTTTCCGATAGGTCAAAAAGGTACAGAAAAACCTAATGCTTATAAAGGAGAGCTAAATTACTTTAAACAAGGAGCCTACAACCAAACTAACGGAAAAGACCCAAAAAAGAATATCGTTTGGTGTGCAGGAGCCGAAATTTATAACGGTGATATCTCAAAACAGTATGAAAATGGGTCTTATACAGAAGTGTGGTTTAAGGATGCAACCGTGGGTGCGGCTGTAAATCCAAACAAATAATGTTTAGTCAGTAGATGCTAAAGTAAATTTACAAAGGCTAACTAGTTTTTGTTATAGCATATCATTGCCATACGATAACATTTTAGCCAGAATAACTAAGCATATAAGTTACAGATTACAAATACAAGAGGTTATTTAGTAAAATAACCTCTTTTTTGATATTATATCATTGAATAAATTTATGGGCATGATCATCACTATTTACCTGTAAGTATTGTCTGTATTTTTTTATATTGATCTTGGTTTCTGTGGTCTTATACATTGATTCACCTTGGATATAAACTAAAGAGAATGAGAACTAAAATATTAACTATTTTAAAAGTAATAGTGGGCCTCTATATCATCCTATGTGGACTTCTATATTTTATCCAGGAGACATTGCTATTTTTTCCTCAAAAATTAGATCAGAATTATCAGTTTAATTTTTCACAAAATTTTGAAGAATTATACTTTAAAACGATTGACGGAAAATTATTAAATGGACTACTATTTAAAGCAGTAAATACAAAGGGACTCATTTTTTATTTACACGGAAATGGAGGTTCACTAGCCTCCTGGGGAAATATTAGTAAATTCTACACTGACTTAGGATATGATCTTTTTATTCTTGACTACAGAAGTTACGGAAAAAGTGAAGGTACAATAAACTGTCAAGAACAATTATTTGATGATAACCAAATAGTATATAACGAACTTAAAAAAACATATAAAGAAAAAGACATCATCATTCTAGGATACTCAATTGGCACAGGACTGGCATCCAAACTTGCTTCAGATAATATGCCAAAACATTTAATATTACAAGCTCCTTATTATAGCCTAACAGATATGATGCGTCGTAGGTTTTCTTTTGTTCCTACATCTATTCTAAAATACAAATTTGAAACAAATGTATATTTAAAAAGTTGCGAAATGCCAATAACAATCTTTCACGGAAATAAAGACGGTGTTATTCCCTATGAGTCTTCCTCTAAACTTAAGGATGATTTCGAAAAACAAATACACCTAATCACACTAAACGGACAAGGACATAATGGTATGTCGGATAATGAAGACTACAGGCGCGAATTAAAGGTGCTATTAGGTAGATAAACAACGAAAAAATAGGTCCACATTTTAAAAGATATATACATGGACCAAATAACCATTCTATTATTATAAATAAAAGTAGATATATTCTGATAAATCTGCTCAAGCAAGGTTTAACTCAAAATATATCTACTCACCTCTTAATTTTGTATACCTTTTTACAAGTTTAGATTGTAAAAGTTATTGTACAGGAACTAATTTCCATTGAGTTCTATCACCTACCCAACTTGTAGGGCTTTGATTAATTCTAACTGCTTCTGGATTGCTATTGATAGAGATATCATTATCATTTCTAGAACGTATTTTTTTCTGTGACCCACGATTCTTTATAAAGACATAATCATCACCAGCATCAATAGTTTGCCATTGCGTATGCCAGCCATTACCAGAAAACGATGTTTTGGATACAATATCCGAAAAATCGTTGTTATTCACAGGTCTGAAATATTTTCTTGAACCTCTATTTCTAAACTGAAAATATCCAGAATTTGTTGGTACTAATTCCCATTGAGAATACACACCATTCCAGAAACTTGGTACCTGAACCAATAAAGAATTTTGATTTACATTATCATAAGGCTTGATTCTCTTACCGCTTTCTTTATTTTCGATAAAATAGTACTGAATAATTTTGTCTTTAAATGCCTGTCCATGACTTGTAAGAGCACCAGAATTAAGATCAATTGTATTCCAACTATTATATAGTACCAATCCATTAACTCCTGCATCGATTGCTGCATCAATTCTTGTTTCTAAATCAGAAAACTTTTTGAAATTATTAACCTCTGAATCCCAAACAGGTAAATCTCCTGCATTATCTATAAATGCACTCCATGAATTATGATTAAAACCCAAATTATGAGTGGTTGCTATCGAGATATAGTTAGCAATATTAGATTGTTGAAGCACCGATATTCCTGCTGGTATACCCCAAGTGCAAGGACCTATCAATTCTGCTCCATTAACATTACCATATAACTCAGCATATATATTTGTCATTTGGTTTGCGTACCAAATACTGCCCGGAGCAGAATCTTCATTAAAAGGACTAATCCAATCACATGGATACTGTGAAGCAAAGGCTTTTACTCTTGCCACAAGTGCATTTTTTGCCTCAGTCTTACCCAAAACTGATGGACCTGTACCTCCATTTCCATCAGATAAAATTCCATTTGCTATTCTTTTACCACCAGCATGTTGTGCTGGGTTTGCAAATATTTTGAACCCTCTGGCTTTGGCTTGATTATAAAAATAGGTAAACATGGATTCGTTAGGATTAACGCCATCTGCAAAAATGGCTATTCGAATACCATTAACTCCCATTTCTTCGAAGCCATTTAGTGCATTATCGACATGCGCTGTAGTGATAAATTTGTTTGTAATTTGTGCTTGCTTTACATCACCCAGAACATATTCTAGGTTTCCTACGTAATGATGCCCCGAAAAAGAAGAAACTGTCAATTTAGATGAACCCGCAGTCTGTTCTACAGAATCTATTGATAAGTTTTCTTCAAAAGTCTCGTTGGTGCATGAAGAGATTAGTAGTGCTACTAGCATACTTGCTAGAAAGATAATTTGTGTTTTTTTGAATTGTAACATGGTTTTAAGGTTTATGTGTTTTGTGTTTAACGAAGTTCATACAGTAGAACGCCATAATCTGGTATTAAAGCACGATAAAACTGTTGGTTTTCTTGATTTTAATGTAGTTCGCTGCTAAGTATATAAAAAACCTATAGACAGGAACATTACGAAGCGACAGAATTTGTAGTGATTTAATAATACAAAATGTTTTCTAATGCATAAAACAGATTTAATTAAGAGTATTCTAAAATAAAAACTATTTTTTTATTAAAAAAATAGTTTTTACTACAACAAATTAAACATATCCCAAAAAACAATCTAAACTAATGCCAGACTAGAACCAGTACCCAATACTTATAAAAAGCTCTCCTTCCTCTAAGTCTCTAAAAGTATACATTGCTTTTATAGGTCCAATAAATGATTTGACACCGTACCCCAAACCATAACCAGAAATAATAACGTAAAAATATGTAAAACGCCCCCCTACCTTTAGGGTTTATTTTACATGTCCATTTACACAGCTTTATATATCGAATAAAAAAAACACCAAGAATCTGTTATAGACTCATGGTGCTTTTAATAATTTGAAATTGTCTTGTCCTGAAATAGCGTTACAAT
>NZ_JACC01000040.1 GCF_000520955.1 Aquimarina pacifica
AAACTATGTATCTTAACGAACATTATCAAAAACATCTATAATTGAGTAAATCAGAAAAAAAGAAACAGAATTATAAAATTGAAACTATAACCGATATTGATACAATTAGAGAGAGCATAAATTTAATGTTTGACGAAACGAATAATATATTCAAAGGAAAGTTTGTAGGTAATTTAAAAGGAGACTCATTCAGTGGTCACACAAATTATAGTACCCATATAGATGTAAAAGGTAAAATAAATGGAGATAAAGAAAAAACTACAATTGACTTAATAATTAATGATTGTAGTCCTGATTATAAAACTATAACGAATACATTTTTCATAGTATTCTTATGCCTGTCTTTACTAATAATAGCTGTAAATAAAGTAACTGATATAATAATTTATTTGATTCCAATTATGATTTTTGGACTAGGGTATTTCGGAATTATTATTAAGAGATCTATTTTCAAATCATTCAAACCTAAATTGAGTGATATCGCTGAAAAATTTGCGCAGGATGTTGATGGAAAAATAATTAACATTGGGTAACAATATATAAGAAAACATAAGGCGTTTGTGCCAAATCGTAAGATTTACGCTTATTTATAAGGCCTGCCCAATATAAAATTTGGTATTTAAAACAAAAAAGATGAAAACAAAATTTCTGAAAATAGAAAAGTCCTGCAAAGAAAATTGGGCAAATATGAAGCCGAATGAAAGAGGACGTTTTTGCAAATTATGTTCAAAAAGTGTATTTGATTTTACCCAAAACAATCAACTTCAAATCTCGAAAGAAATTAAAAATAACGGAAACCTATGTGCTAGATTAACAAGTGAGCAATTAAAAATCCCATTGGTAGAATTAAAAAACTATAACGATTATAAACTACCATATACAAACGTAGCTGCAGGACTGATGATTGCTACAACATTATCTTGCAATCAAAACTTACCAGTTACAAATTCACAAGTACAAACTGAATTCGTACAAACTACCAATAAGAATCTAAAATCCGAAAAACACTTAACCAATACTAAATCAAATACAATCAAACCAAAGAATTCTATTAAATTTAGTGGAATAGTTACTTCGGAAAACGGAGACTTGATTGAGAATGCGAAAATAACATTCGCTACAGTCAATAAATTACTGTCAACGTATAGTTCTCTATCTGGTACATTTTCGATTGACCTACCAATCGACCTTATAGATAATGATAATGTTATTAGGGTGTCATATAAAAATATAAAAAATCCTAAGAAAGATGATGAAAGGTTTTTTGGATATGAAACAACTGATTATGTGCTGACTAAAAATGAAATTTCTGCTGAATATAAAATAAAAGCTACACCAATTGAATTAATTCTTGGCGGGATTGGTCATTATTCGGAAGATTGGATACCAATAGTGTTAAGTAACGGAACAGAAATAAAATACAAAGAGTTTATTAAAGCGCAACAGGGGAAAAAAAGTAGTTGCAGTCTTGAAAACAAAGATTTTTACTACTTCGAACCTAAATCTGCCGTTGCCATATATGGAGAAAAAGCTAAATATGGATTATATATCTTGAATGACAAAGAATAAAAACGAAATGCCAAAATTCAATAATGAAACAAATACAAATCATAACCTTTTTTTTGAGTTTACTACCTGTTTGTTTTTATTGCCAAAATATTAAAAAAACCAATCTTGCTTTACTTAGTAATCAAATACCAACTGATACCCCTTTAATTTTTGGACAAGGAATTATTTCTACTGATAATAATAAGGAATTTGCAATCACATTTAACCCAGAAATGAATGAACTATTTTTCACAAGGAGAAAGCCTAAGGGAACGAATGAAATTTATACTAGTAAGTTAATTGATTTAAAATGGTCTAAGCCAGAACTAGCTTCTTTTTCAACAGATAATGGATGGGATTATCAACCTCATATTAATCCGAAAGGAGATAAACTCTATTTTGGAAGTACAAGACAGATTAACGATACCATTAACTCATCAGGGGTAAACGAATGGTATTGTGTAAAAGAAAATAAACGTTGGAGCAACCCAAAACCTCTTGAAAGTCCTTTCTCGGAAAGGTTTGTTATGTACCTCACATCAACATATGATGACAATCTATACTTCTCTTCTAAGGAAAAAGGTGCTAAACACGAAGATGGCGGTATTTATTATTCAATCAACGAAAAAGGCCACTATAAAAATGTTCAAAAAATGGGAAAGGAAATAAATTTTTCCGGAAAATGGATAGCTCATTCATATATTGCTCCAGATGAAAGCTATATTATATATGATGCAGAAAGAACTTCAATAAATGAAAATGGTGATTTGTATATCAGTTTCAACCATAACGGGAATTGGACTAATTCCTGTAGTTTGGGACCTAAAATAAATACCGAACAAAATGAAACTGGTGCAAGTGTTTCCCCTGATGGTAAATATTTATTTTTCTCCAGAAGTTTTGAAAAAACAACAGAAGATGGGAGTACCTACTGGACTGGAAATATTTATTGGATAGATTTTACTCAGTTAAAGAAAAAACTCTTACAGAAAATAAACAGCAACTAACAAGGACTATGATTTAATTGAGGCAAAATTTCCCTATCAGAAATTCACTTGCATTAATTATCTATAGCAACGGCTGAAAGTACCTGTGTACTTTCTCGCAACTCATCATACAAAAAACCTTAGCTGCAATCACAAAAAAGTAACAAAAATAAATGAAACAAAGAATAGCGCATATTGCTTTAGTTGTAAAAGAATATGATGAAGCAATAGAATTTTATACTAAAAAACTAGACTTCAAACTTCTCGAAGACACAAAAATTGACGAAAAGAAAAGATGGGTAATGGTTGCGCCACCAGGAGCTAAAGAATGTTGTTTACTTTTAGCAAAAGCTGCAGATGACAAACAAAAAGAAAGTATTGGAAATCAGACAGGAGGCAGGGTTGGTTTTTTCTTGTTTACTGATGATTTTGAAAGAGATTATAATAAAATGATGAAGAGAGAAGTAAAATTTGTAAGACCTAAAACCGAATTCGAATATGGAACTGTAGCTGTATTTGAAGATTTATATGGAAATATGTGGGATTTAATTGAACCCAATGAAAACAATAAAGGTTTGATAAAATAAACTGCAGGTAACAACGTATAAAAAAACATAGTTTGGTTTAGGCTTAATCTAAAAGCTGGATTTCTTTAATCTGTCGTCAAATTTCTAATTTGACATTTAGAGAAAAATAAAAGCAAAATAAGTAAATTTGACTTAGTAAGAATCCTAAAGACAGTGCTTATCCTCTGCCCTACGCTCCTTACATCAAGCGATGTCTATAATTACAAAAAGTATGAAATATCTGATTTATTTTATTGTGCCAACCCTATTGTTAGGATGTAGAAATAACCTTGAATCAGACTATGATTTAGTAATAAAAAATGTCGACCTAATAGATGGAACCGGTAATCCAATCCAAAAAGCAGTCACAATTGCGATCGATGACAAGAAAATTGTAGCAATTGGATCTGAATCTGATGTCAATGCAAGAACCGTCATTGATGGAACTGATAAATTTTTGATTCCCGGCTTATTTGATTGCCATGTACACACTGGAGATTTTAAAGGTGATTTTGTAAACCTGATTCACTACGGAATAACATCAATTTTTGTGCCCGGAGGAAGTCGATGCACCAATGAATATTATGCCGCCATGCGCTTAATCAGTAAACAAGATTCTATTCCTGCTCCTAGAGTGTTTCATACAAGTCAACACTTTACTATGGAAGGTCGTCATCCAGCAAAAACCTATGGGAGCTTTAACAGAGAAAATGGAGAAAATATATTCTACCTAAAAGATACAATTCAAATTGAGAATCTTGTGAAACAAGTTGCTCAATATCCTATTCTTGGAATAAAAATCACCATAGAAGATGGCCCTACTCCGCCTTTTGTTGAAAGGATTCCTCAGAAGTTTGTGAATAAAACCGTTAAAGAAGCTTCAAAATATGGATTAGAAGTTTATGCGCATGTAAGTGATAATATTGAATTGGAGATGGCTGTAAAGGGAGGAGTGCAAAATTTAGTTCATTATACAGGTGTCAACATTGATCCCAATAACAGTTTACACTTAAAATGGATTGAAAATCTTCGAGAAAAAGATGCTTCTTGGGTCACTACCCTAATGATTGATAAATCTTTTCTATACCCTTTGCATCCAGAATGGTTTGATGTCGAAGAAATGCTGCCTAAATATCAAAAAATCAAGGAAGTGATCGAACCTAGTCAGATCGAGCGTGCAAAAATTATCGCCGAAAGTCTGAAAAAGGAATACGGTATAGAAGAAAGTACATTCATAGCTTTTGTTAATCACCATGTCGAAGATGTAAAGTTTCTTTATGATTATGGAATCAATATGGTTTTGGGATCAGATACAGGCAATGAATTCAATTTTCATGGTTATAGTCTGCATGAAGAGATGCAAATTTTAGAACTAGGCGGAATGAAGCCCTTAGACATTATTAAAATGGGTACACTTAATGCTTCGAAAATGATGAAATCAGACGAT
This sequence comes from Aquimarina pacifica, assembly GCF_000520955.1. Classification (GTDB taxonomy): domain Bacteria; phylum Bacteroidota; class Bacteroidia; order Flavobacteriales; family Flavobacteriaceae; genus Aquimarina; species Aquimarina pacifica. Next base: position 4,548 of record NZ_JACC01000040.1, read on the forward strand.
ACTTTAGGCTCAATTGAGGTTGGTAAACTAGCAGACATGATACTTCTTGATAAAAATCCTCTGGAATCTATAAGCAATAGCCTTTCTATAAATACGGTAATTAAGAACGGAACAATTCAAAGCAGGGTAAGTGAATAAAAATTACTATCAACAACATGTGTAATTAACTGCGGATTGCTGACTGATAGCAAGATCTTTTCTTACAATTCACTATATTGTTGCTACAGAAAGTAAAGTGTATATTTTCTCGCAACTAAATCATACACAAATAGATTGAAAAGCATTCAATATAATTAATTAATACAATAATCGAATGGCAAAGAACAAAACAACTGTTACTGAAATTGATGTATTTGATTTTATCAATTCTTATGTTGAAAACGAGCAAAAGAAATCGGATAGTCTTGAACTCATAAAACTAATGAGCAAATGGTCTAGTTGTAAACCAAGGATGTGGGGACCAACTATTATTGGCTTTGGCAGTTATCACTATAAATATGACAGTGGCCATGAGGGAGATGCACCAATGTTAGGTTTCTCACCAAGAAAAGCACAGTTTTCATTCTACATATATTCTAAAACAGATAAGAGTGATGAGTTATTGAAAGATTTTGGCAAATTTAAAATGGGAAAAGCCTGTATATATGTTAAAAAACTTGCTGACATTAATATTTCAATCTTAGAACAAATCTGTAAAGAAACAATCGTATACCTGAATAACAATCATGAATGTGGAGCTTGCAGAAATTAATAATGACTTACTAACAATGGCTGTAAGTAATTGTATAAAGTTGGTTAGTGGAAATAAAAATTAAACCTAATAAAGAATTCAATAAGAAAAAATATGAGTCCGTTTCTAGCAAGGATCCCCAAGAATATAGTAAAACCTAAGAATTCAATATTGATAAATCTAAGGAGTTTAAGGAGTTTATAATAACATCAAAGAAGTTACATAAAACATCCTAGTAGTAAAAAGGATATGAAAATTATTATATAAACAAGTAAGTTAACTTAATAAACAGCTTGTTCAACATAAAACTTAAGTATACCCACTTAAAATTAAAATTTGTGTATATCTTTGCGCACAGTTTTAGCGTTATTACATGGTATTAAAGACCTTTACTAAATAACAGAACCATTGAGAGTTTTTTTTTCTATACTATTATTACTTTCTTTTTCTATACGACCGGTTGTAGAAATAAGTAATGTTATGTATTATCAACTCAACATAGATACTATTATAGAAAAATATTGTGTTAACAAAGCAAGACCCAAACTTAATTGTAACGGAAAATGCTATCTCATGAAACAAATAAAACAACAGACAGCAGACAATACTACTTCTACAAATAAGTTGATACTAATTACAGAAGCTTTTGTACCCTTATTTTTTCAAGAAAACACCTTCAATATTACGAATACCATTCTTCTTACTTTGAATACCCAAAAAATTTGGAAAGCCAAGGATTTACTCCTGCAAGGTGTTTCAAAAGACATAGATCACCCTCCCAAAATAGTAGTTGCCTAAATTCGAACATACTGATTAAATGCGATTACTTCAGAATAAAATTTATTTTAAGCTGTAGGCGATATTGTATTTTCAAAATCAGTGCTTTTTAGTTACAGAACTAGTTTACAATAGTTCACAATTTAGAAACTACGCTCCTACTATATTGTATTAGTTTTCTAGGCACTCGTGTTTTACATATATGTAATGCGCGTTAAGTTCAAAACATGAAACAACATAATCACGTGCCGTCACTCTAATTAATAATATGTAGTAAGAGCCCTATTAATAAACATCAAAAAATGAAAAAATATATCTCTGCCATTTTATTTATGGCAAGCATATCCATATTTGCTCAAGAAGATACAACAAGTCCAGAACAAAAATGGTCTGGTTCCCGGCCCGATGGTCATGCTCCTATTTCTGTAATGGGCGATCATACTCATGGTAAAGGAGACTTTATGTTCAGTTACCGGTATATGTACATGAATATGGAAGATCTTAATGAAAATAGCGAAAATATCGAATTTTTGGATGCGATTATGCCAACAGGAAATTATATGGTTACCCCTACAAGTATGCCCATGGATATGCATATGCTTGGGATGATGTATGCGCCAAGTAATAAAGTAACCTTAATGGTAATGGCTAACTATTTAAGTATGTCTATGGATCATCTTATGATGACAGGTGCGACATTTACAACAGAAAGTTCAGGACTAAGCGATACAAAAATTGGTGCTTTGTATAAGTTTTTTAATAAAAATAAACAACAACTGCACGGACAAGTGGGACTTTCGATCCCAACAGGAAGTATAGAAGAAATGGATGTTACCCCCGCCTCTTCTCCAAACGAAGTAATCCTGCCCTATCCCATGCAAATCGGTAGCGGAACCTGGGATGCAGAACTAGCTTTGACGTATTTAAAACAATGGAACACCCTATCTTTTGGGTCACAGGCAAAAACAACGATACGTACCGGAAAAAATGACAATGACTATAGATTAGGTAATAAATATAGTATCAATAATTGGTTGTCTTTAGTTGCAGCAGACTGGTTAAGTTTCTCTGGTAGATTCGAACTAGGTGCAATTGACAAAATTGAAGGTGCTAACCCCGATCTTAACCCAATGATGGTTATTACTGCAGATACTGCCAACTCAGGTATGACGTATACTAATGCAGGTCTGGGGTTTAATCTATATGCTTTCAAAGGTGGATTAAAAAACCTAAGATTAGGTGCCGAAGCTTCTTTACCCCTATTTCAGAACATGAATGGCATTCAATTAAGAACTAAGGAAACAATAACAATAGGAGTGCAATACGCATTATAACAACTGTTATACTATGATATATGATATAGTAAATATCGTATGGCACTTATTACATAAAACAAAATTAGCTTCTTTACCCTTTCGTAAACAAGCACTACATTAGTATATAACAACATCATGAAAAATATATTTGTTTTGGCCTTAGCTCTATTATTAGGGTTATATAGTCATGCACAAACCGTTTATACAGGAAAAGTAACCGACAACTCTAATAATTCATTACCTGGGGCAACAATAGTAGCCATAAATACTCCTACTAATGGAGTAATGACAGATAACGAAGGAAACTTCTCTATTACTTTAGATACATCAAAAAAAGTAACTATAAGTTTTATCGGATACCAAAGTAAAACAGTATCCTTACGCGATACACCAACTATAATTAGACTAACCAGAGACGATGTTGCATTAGAAGAAGTGGTCGTATCATCAGCTAGTAGAGAAATTCAAAAAAGATCTGAGGTTCCTGGATCTATCGCCACAATTACGGCACAATCTATTGCAGAAACCAAAGCATTAGGTATCGATCAACTTGTAAATCAAGTTCCGGGAGTATATATGTCTACATCAAGAGCAGCGAGCAATGAGCAGCATTTTATGGCTGTACGTTCTCCTATTTCTACCAAATCATTGTTTCTATATTTAGAAGATGGTTTGCAAATACGACCCACTTCTGTCTTTAATCATAACGCCTTATTAGAAATGAACGACATTTCTTATGGTAGAATTGAGGTTTTAAAAGGTCCTGCATCAAGTATTTATGGTAGTGAATCTATAGGTGGTAGTTTTAACTTTATTACCAAAAACCCAACAGAAAAACTAAGTGGAAGCATTGGTTTTCAGACAAATGATATTGGTCTAAGCCGTTATGAAGGTGAAGTTTCTGATCAAGTAAATGACAAACTAGGCTTTTACCTTGGTGGGCATTTCGTAAAACGAAAAGACGGACCTATATCACACAGTGATTATGAGAAATTTGCAACTACACTAAAAACAGTATACGATGCTTCTCCTACAACTAAATGGACCACCGTTTTTGATATCATTAAGTATCGATCGGATATGTCAGGATCCTTAAGTGAAGATGACTATACCAGTGGTAATTATGAAAGTGATCAAACCTTTACAGAAAGAGACGCAACTGCGTTTAGAATGAGAAGTACCTTAGATAAATTCTGGAACGATCGCAACAAAACCTCTTTTAACTTTATATATCGCAATAATCGAATGGACCAATTGCCTTCTTATAGAGTTCGACAATCAAGAACAGACGGAGTACTTACAGGTACTGGTTCAGGAGAAATTAATTCTAATCAATTTTCTAGCTATGTCGGACTTATACAGCATAAACTAGACTTCGACTTTGCCAACTCTTCACTTATTTTAGGAGGAACAGCAGATTATTCTCCGCAAGAATATGTCGCCGAAACTATTGATGTAATTGTAGATACAGCAACTGGTCAAAATATCGAATACTCAATTAATTCAGGAGACTACATTCTTAATTACGAAGCTGGTATATTTAATTACGCAGGATTTATTCAATATGAAGTTTCACCATTAGAGCAACTCAAAATTACAGCCGCATTACGATATGATAGTTTTGAGTATGATTATGATAATATGGTAGAGGATATTGTAGATACAGAGGACTCTGTTGATGACTATTCTAACCTCACTCCAAAATTAGGATTGAATTATAACTTTGACAAAAATAAAGGGATATACCTAAATTACTCACAAGGATTTACGCCTCCACAGGTATCGACACTTTACCGAAGCGGAGATGAGTTACAAGGTATTAAACCGAGTCAATACCACAATTATGAAATTGGTGGATATTATACGATTCCTGCTAAACTAAAGCTTGATGTAGCGGTATATCTTCTAGATGGTAAAAATACATTAATTACCCTGCGGGATGAGGAAGACAACTTTTATAGTACAAATGCAGGAGAAACTCAGTCATACGGAATCGAATATGGGATTACCTATATCCCTATCGAGGGACTATCGCTTACACATAATGGTAGTTATGCAAAACATCGATATATTGATTTCTATGAAGATGGTATTGACTACTCTGATACAGACCGAGAAACAGCTCCCAATCTATTAGGAACTACATTGATAACTTATAGAAATACATTACAAAATGGTGTTGGTTATAGTCTAACTGCAGAACACGAATTAGTAGGTGCGTACAATACAAGTTTCGAAGGACAGGTAGAAAATGAAGATGGTAGTACGAGTACCGCTACATACGATGGGCATAGTATTTTTAACCTAAGAGCTACAGTAAACTTCAAAGGTTTCGAAATCTGGGGACATGCCCTTAATATTTTAGATGAATTGTATGCAGCTAGAGCTTCCTATAATTCTTACAGTAGTCAAAATAGTTATACCATCGGAAATCCTAGAGCATTTCATCTTGGTTTACGGTACAATTTTTAACAAAAAAAGACAGGCAATTTGGTATACAAACTGCCTGTCGTATAAATGATATGAAAAAGAACGAAAAACTAAACAAATGGTTATGGAAATGGCATTTTATATCGGGGATCATTTCGCTTCCTTTTATTCTCATCTTGTCGATTACGGGAATCATTTATTTGTTTAAGGCTGATTATGACGCTCCCAGACAAAAACATATAAAAGAGGTGGTCGTTACGGGTACCCCTTTGACACTACAAAAACAGTGGGAAATTGTAAAGAAAGAAGCAAAAAAGCAACCTACTGCAATGATAATGCCTACAGCAACAAATAGGGCTACAGAATTTGTTTCCGGACGTTTTAGTCATAAAAAAAGCACATATATAAACCCATACACAGGTACAATTTCAGGTACAATTTCACCAAAAGATTCTGCCATGTTTACAGTAAGAAAACTGCATGGAGAATTACTAATGGGTACGTTTGGTACAAAGATCATTGAAGCTATTGCCAGCTGGATGGTGGTGTTAATTCTCACGGGTTTGTATGTTTGGTGGCCAGGAAAAGGATGGAGTATCAAAGGCTTTTTTATTCCTCGTATAAAAAATGGAAAACGCACTTTTTATAGAGATCTACATGCAATTACCGGATTTTGGTTTTCTATACTATTGCTTATGATTCTGGCAGGAGGATTTCCTTGGACCGATGTGTTTGGTAGTAATTTTAAAACACTACAAAAAATAACCAATACAGGATTTCCTAGCAGTTGGAGTGGTAGACAAGTAAACTCTACTTCTGATAGTAATATCAAAAAAACAATTACCCTTGATCGAATGGTTACCATCGCCAAAGAACTAAACTTACCTGGTGAGGTAACTGTTCAATTTCCTAAAGGAGAAAAAGGGATTTATAGCGTTTCTAATTCTATTCCTTCTAATCTTAACGAACAAAAAAAAGTACATTTTGATCAGTATACAGGTCAAAAAATACTAGGTAATAATTGGAAAGATGTCGGTATTTTAATGCGAGGTCGAATGTGGTTTATGGCTTTCCATCAAGGAGAGTTTGGTGTATGGAACTGGGTTCTAATGCTTATCACAGCCACTGCATTAGCGATCATGAGCATTGCAGCAATTGTATCTTATAATATGCGCAAGAAAAGACGTCGTTGGGGAGTTCCCAAAGTACCAGCTTCATTTAAAGCGGGTTATGGCATTATCATTCTTATAATTCTACTCAGTATACTATTTCCGTTATTTGGGCTTAGTCTTTTATTTATTTTAGGAATTGAATATTATCAAAAACGAATAGATCGTAAAAACCAGCTGCGAAATGCATAAACCGCCTTTAAAAACTACGACTCTGTAAAAAAACAATATATTTGAACAATCACTAATACCGAAAAACATGAAAAAATCAGCCATCACCATATTTATAATAGCTATTAGCACCTCTTTTTTATTCTCCTGTAACGACAATGCAAAAAAAGAAAAAGAGTTTGATGACCTAATGCAGCAAGTAATAGATGTTCATGACGAAGTAATGCCCAAAATTGGAAATATAGGTTCATTAATCAAAAAATTAGAGGCAAAAGTTGATACTACTGCGGCAAGTGCTCCCTACATAAAGGCGCAAGAGGATCTTAAAGGATCTTATGATTTTATGATGGAATGGATGCAAGACTTTAGCAAAAAATTTCCTTACAATGAAGAAATAACAGCAGATGACAAAGAGAAGTTTGAAGCAAAAATGAAAACTCTTAAAGAAGAAGAAATTGAGGTAAATACTTTAAAAGAGCAAATAAACTCTAGTATTGATAATGCAAAAAGACTTTTAGGAGAATCCTAAAAGCTATAAGAACCTTTATACGTGGTTTACACTTTTTGGTGATCATCAAAAAAGTGTAAACCACTTTGTATTTTACAAAAATGTTTTACTTTAGCGAGTGCAACAAATCAATACTAATATCAATGAAACAAATTATTCTATTTACTAGTACGCTACTTATCTGTTCTTTATCTCTAAATGCTCAGAAAAAAAAAGATCTTCTTGATGAAATTGAAACATTAAGAACAGAACTTAAAAACACAAAATCAGAACTCTCTGATGCACGCAAAACTTCAAAAGCCAAACAAGGTCAAATTGAAGGTATGGAGGCACAGATGAATGATCTTAAAGAAACCAATACTTCGCTACTTACCCAAATGAGTAGTTTTACCGAATTATCAAATAAAAAGGCCAAAAACCTAGAGACTTCTTTAAAAAACCTTCAGGAGAAAGACAAACAACTCAAGGTTATTAATGACGCTCTTACTAAGAGTGACTCTACAAAACTAGCTACACTTACAGTTTTTAAAAATGCATTGGGTGATAGCGGTAGTATCGGGGTAAAAAATGGAATGGTTCTTATTACAATCCCCAACACAAAATTATTTGGGGATAATGATAAGAGTATTGTAATTGACGAAAAAGGAAAAGGAATTCTAAGTAAAATCGCCACTGCGCTTAACGGAAAATCGAATCTAAAACTTATTGTAGAAGGAAATAGCAATGCACTTAACCTTAAAGATAAGACCATAAAAGACAATTGGGCATTAAGTTCTCTACAAGCCGCTGCTATTGTGAGCGCTCTTCAAAAAGATTATAAGGTAAATCCTAAAAGATTAGAAGTTCTGGCAAAAAGCGAATACGGTACCGAAGGTATAGAAACAGTAACTCGATTAATTATTGACCCAGAATTTGATCAATTTTATAGCTTAGTCAAAGAAAATATGAAAAATAATTCTAAACAGTAAGTATCGAAAATATTCAACCATAAAAAAATCCAATCAGAAATGATTGGATTTTTTTATTCAGTATTTATTCTGCATCAACAGAGTACCTGCTACGCTAGAAAAAAAATTAGGCTACCCAGAAAGGATAGCCTACTTATATTCGTCGGGTAGAGAGGATTCGAACCTCCGATCTCTGGTCCCCCAGACCAGCACTTTAACCGGACTAAGCTACTACCCGAATTTTAAAAAATGTTTTACATTATGTAGAAACTATATCGCTGAGTCCCCTACCCCATTAGAGTTGTTGATCCAGACTAAGCTACTACCAAAAAACCGATTGCAAATATAATAATCTTAGTCTTAAATTGAAGGATTATTATTCTTATCTAATATTTTAATCATTTTAAACGATTTCAACAAATGAAATAATCCCGGAAGAATAACAGCTCCACCTATGATAAGGGATATTCCTAATACATTTATAACGGATACAGGTGCCAAATTATCAAGTAAACTGATACGTTGATTTTGGGTAATTATAATATTCGGAAAATGAGAAACAAGTGCAGCTAATAAAATCAAAAACACCTGAAACCCCGCAAAAAACCGACTCCATACCTTATTTCCCGCTTTGATTGTTCTCCATAGTGGCACCAGTAATAAAGCAGAAATGACTACAGCTACAATTGCATATGTATTAGTTATAAATTCATAGACAAATACACTTTTTGTTACATATCCATATATAAAAGTAAAAAGTCCCAATATGAAAACGATGATCGATGCTACAACTGATTTCCTGATATAGATATGCTGATTATCTTCTTCTGATTCGCCAATCAATAAAACAGATGACAAAAATGCACATAAAGCCGCAAAAAAGAATCCAATAAGGATGCTAAACATATTACACCAAGGTTTTATAAATGCTTCAAAAAATGTTAATGTCCCTATATCTTCTACTATTATTATTTGACCACTAATCAAAGCTCCGAATACGATTCCTAAAAATACGGGAGTAATCAAACTAGATATTTTAAACAGGGTATCATAGAGTTTTTGAGAATTATCAATAATCGCATCGTAATGTCTAAATACAAAGGCCACTCCTCTAAGTGTAACCCCTAGTAATACGATAGTAAGAGGTAAATGCAGGTAGATCACAATTATGTTATAGTATTCGGGAAATGCTATCCATAAAATAACAATCAAAATAATAATCCAAATGTGATTGGCTTCCCAAACGGGTCCCATCACTCTGTAAATCGTTTTTTTGGTAATTTTTTGATTCTCCTTAGAAGAAAATAATTCAACGATTCCTGCACCATAGTCTGCACCTCCTAAAACCACATACAAAAACAATGAAAACATCAAGAAAAATAAAACAACATATAACATATTAATGATTTGAGGAGTTAAGTACTTTTATCTGACGGATCATCAGCCAAGTCACAGCGACTGATAACGTAAGATAAACAACAATATACGTATAGAAACTAACAACTATACCCGGCATAGGCGTTACTGCATCTTTTGTTCTCATTATTTTATGAATGATCCAGGGTTGTCGCCCTACTTCGGTAACAATCCAACCTGCTTCTAAGGCTATAAAGCCCATTGGTGCCAGTAACACAAACAATAACCAGTATTTCTGATTTGCAAACCATTGTTTCTTTTTAAGAGATACAAAGTATAACAAACCGGCCAAAAGTAAAAGAGATCCTATCCCTACCATGATCTGAAAAGCATAATGTACCATGGGCACATTGGGGTGTTCGTCTTTAGGAAAATCGTTCAGTCCTTTTACTTCTGCATCAAAATCCCCGAATGCTAAAAAAGAGAGCATTCCTGGGATTGCTATTTTGTACTTGACCTCTTGAGTTTCTGCGTCTACTAATCCTCCTATATACAGGGGCGCTCCTTTTTCTGTATTATAATGCGCCTCCATTGCCGCTAATTTTACAGGCTGTCGTGTAGCAATATCTTTTGCAGAAATATCACCACTGATAGGCTGTAGAATTGCCGCTATGGCACCAAAAGTAATAGCAATCTTAAAGGCTTCTTTATGCAAAGCTACCTTGCGCCCTTTATACACCTGAAATGCATGAATCCCTGCGACTGCAAAACCTGTAGCTGTAAAAGCCGCCAATGTCATGTGTAGCGCCTGGGTAAACCAAGCTGGATTAAGCATAGCTGCCACAGGATCTATATTAAGAAATTGTCCATCTATATAATCAAATCCGCTGGGTGAATTCATCCATCCATTTGCTGCGACGACCAAAATACCCGAAGCCACCCCAGAAACCCCAATAATAACTCCGGTAAACCAATGAAATCGCTCGGGCAACTTATCCCATCCATATAAATAAAACCCTAGTGCAATTGCTTCTACAAAAAAAGCAGCACCCTCTAATGAAAAAGGCATGCCTATAATCGGTCCTGCATGTTTCATAAACTCTGGCCATAATAGCCCCAGTTCAAAGGACAGTGCAGTACCCGAAACGGCACCCGTAACAAAAAATATAGCGACCCCTTTTTGCCAAGATTTCGTAAGTGTAAGATAAAGTGGATCACGTGTTTTTAGCCATTTATAATGCGATAGCACCATAAAAAATGGCATGACCATACCAATACAAGCAAAAACAATATGAAATATAAGGGTAAATGCCATCTGGAGCCTTGCAGCATCGAGGTTTTCCATAGAAGAAATTTAGAAGTATTTGAACTTTTTTTTGCAGCATAAAGATACGACACAAAGCCCGATTTATGAAGAAACTAACCATACTTTAACCTTGCTTTATTATAATACCCAAAGGATTTTATAATACCATTTTTTAGGAGTCTCAAAAGGGAGTCCAAATAGAGAAACTGGAGAAGCGCCTCTTAATTTCAACTTTAAAATAATATTTTTAATTTTTGAGCGCAAAAATCAAATAGGTTTATTTATATTTGCACCCTTCTTAGGAAGAAGCTATGCCTCGGGGTGTAGCGTAGCCCGGTTATCGCGCCGCGTTTGGGACGCGGAGGTCGCAGGTTCGAATCCTGCCACCCCGACAAATTATAGTATCAATCTATAACAAAAACCTGTTAATCGTATGATTTTCAGGTTTTTCTGTTTTTAAGAATATCATAAGAATTGATATGTTTTGATTAAAAATGTCAACAAATCGGATAACAAATTAAAATTTCAAAAAGTGTTGACCAGATTTATGACCAACGGTCTGCTAATCAATAAATAAATGTATCTTTATAAGTGATTTGACTTTCGTCTGATAACAACGAATTATTGTTAACTAAAAGACGAAATAATGAAAACATCTACCACCTTCAGTATTTTGTTCTGGGCGGACTTCTCCAGGGCAAAAAATGACCAAGCATCTATTTACGCAAGAATTACGGTAAATGGCAAGCGAGCTACCATCAGTCTAAAACGAAAAGTTTTAGTGTCTGATTGGGATGTCCATAAAAACAGAGCTCGGGGAACAAATCAGAAATCAAGAATTCTAAACAGTTATTTAGATGAAACTTACAATCATCTGTTTAAATGTTATCGCGATTTAATGAATGAGCATAAATTGATTACCGCACAGGTCGTTAAGGCTCGATATTTCGGTAATGACGAAAATAATCGTTCCATTACAGATATTATCAATTACCATAATGAAGATATGGTAAACAAATTAAAGTGGGGAACACAAAAAAATTATTACACTACACAGAGTTATATCTCCAAATTTTTATCGAAATCCTATAAGACCACAGACCTTTATTTACGGGAACTTGATTATCACTTTATCATAAAGTTTGAGAAATATCTCCGGGACTACATACCAGAAGACCATCAAAAGCCAATGGGCAACAATACCGTAATGAAGCATATCGAGCGTTTTAGAAAGATGATAAATTTATCGTTTAAATTGGGTTGGATTCAACGCGACCCATTTATCAATTTCAAATCTAAATTCATTAAAAACGAAAGAGGCTTTTTAAGTCTCGAAGAGCTTCAAGAGATAGAAAATAAACAATTTAGCATTCCAAGATTGGAATTGGTAAAGGATTTGTTTGTTTTTAGTTGCTATACCAGTTTAAGTTATATCGATGTCATCCATTTAACTGCGGATAATATCTGTATTGGCATCGATGGCGAACTTTGGATTTATTACAAACGGGAAAAGACGACAAAGCCCATACGAATACCTTTGTTGCCAAAGGCGATGCAAATTGTTGAAAAATACAAGAGCAACCGTAAATCAATATCACAAGGAAGTATATTTCCTAAAATCTCAAATCAAAAACTAAATTCTTATTTAAAGGAAATTGCTGATGTTTGTGGTATTAAAAAGAACCTTACTTTCCACATTGCCCGACATACATTTGCTACAACGGTTACATTAAGTAATGGTATGCCCATTGAGACGGTTTCAAAATTGTTGGGTCACTCCCGAATATCTACAACCCAAATTTATGCTAAAGTCATTGAACGTAAAGTAAGTGATGATATGCAAAAATTAAGGGCTCAATTCAATGAGATAGAAAATGAATCTATCTCTAAAGTGGTTTCTCAAAATTCATAATTCCAGTTAATTAAAAATACAATGGAACTATCTATAATAAAAAATAAAATCCATAATATTCAAGGAAACAAAGTTATTCTTGATTTTGACCTTGCTGAACTCTATGAAGTAGAAACTAGAGTACTAAAACAAGCGGTTAGACGTAATCTTAAACGTTTCCCCGATGATTTTATGTTTCAGCTTTCAAAAGATGAGTGGAAAGAGGTTATCACAAATTGTGACAACCTTCCAGAGAACATTAAATTTAGTCCTGCCACTCCGTTTGCCTTTACCGAACAGGGCGTGGCAATGCTTTCTAGCGTACTTAACAGCGACAAGGCCATTGACGTAAATATATCTATTATGCGTGCATTTGTAGCGTTACGGCAGCATCTTACAGATTATAGCAACCTTAAAGAACATATAGCCCAACTTGAAAAAGAAATGAATATCAAATTTAAGGACATTCATCAGGCTTTGAATTATTTACTGCAAAAGGACAAGGTACAGATTGAACAGCATAACAGGGAACGAATTGGTTTTAAAACGGATAGGAAAGATTAGTAACTTTTCTTTGCTTATCAGAATAGACAATTTTTATGAATATATTGCTTTTATTAATTCGGTTCAATATGAATTAGTATGTGTCCTAAATTCGGTATTTCTTTTTGTAAATGGTCTTTTAACTTATGAGCAATGTCGTGACCAGATTTTACCGAAATTTCATTATTCACAATTGCGTGTAAATCCACGTGGAATTTCATTCCGGATTTTCTAATAAAACATTTCTCTGTTCCTAAAACACCTTGAACTTCTGTTGATTTTTCTCTAATTTCAATTATCAGTTCGTCATAAAGTTGTTCGTCCATAACTTCTCCTAAAGCTGGACGTAATATTAAATAACTATTATATAAAATGAATCCAGAAGCGAATAAGGCAGCCCAATCATCTGCTGTTTCATAACCTTTTCCATATATGATTGCTATCGAAATACCGATAAAGGCCATTACCGAAGTTATGGCATCACTTCTATGATGCCAAGCATCTGCTTTTAATGATGAACTATTTGTTTGTTTACTTTTTTTAATTACAATTTGAAATGAGATTTCTTTCCAAGCTATTATTAGACCTAGCACAATCAAAGTCCAAGATTTCGGGATTTTATGAGGTGTTTGAATGTTTTGAATACTTTCATAGGCGATTATTGTGGCAGAAACAACAAGGAATGTAACAACTCCAAAGGTAATTAATGGCTCAATTTTGCCGTGTCCATAGGGATGATTTTCGTCCGCTGGTCGTTTTGCATATTTAAAACCTAATAAAACTAAAAATGAAGCAAAAATATCCGTTGTCGATTCAATCGCATCTGCAATTAAAGCATAAGAATTTCCAAAAAATCCCGCAAGTCCTTTAATTAAGGCTAAAGCAGTATTCCCAATTATGCTGAAATAAGTTGTTCGTATTGCGGTTTGTTCGTTATTCATTCTAATTTTAGTTGTCAATAAATTTGTTATATTTATAACAAAGATACTTTTTTAATCACAAAAAAAAGAGGTGATAAACACCTCTTAAATTTTGGTTTCCAAAATCATTTTTCTGCTCCCTTTTAGCTCCTTCAGCTCCAGCATTAACTTTTCGTTGTCGCCTAAAACAAACTTTGAAACTACATACACAAAGCATTGACTTTCTCCATCAGTAATGGAATATGGCATTTTGTGTTTGTAAATAACTTCTTGTTGTAATCTTTGGTAAGAGGCTTTACGCTTTTTGTTTCCGTTGGTTCTATAAACTTTAATGTAGTCAATTTCAAAATCGATTCCAGACCTGTTCTTGACCTCTATAACCAAATACACTTCAGAAGCATCATACGCTATTTTTTGTAATTGGACTTTAATTCCTTTTTTGCGTTTGGTTTCAATACGCTCAAAGTTGGATTTTAATAAATACTCGCTGAATTTTTGAAAATGTGTTATTCTATTTGCATATTCGTTCAACGGTTTAACTTCTGGCTTCTGCTTAATCTTTTCCGGAAGTTCACTGCCAATGCTTTCATTTTCATTGATAAAATAATTCAGTTCTGGAAGTTTTTCAGAATATTTCAAAATATAAGAATAAACGCGACCATCACTTGTAACGGTCAATAGGTTGCTTTCTGTTCCAGGCTTCGCCTGTAACAAACCGAAATACTGCTCTTTCTCACGATTATAGGTGAATACAAAATTGGAAGCTCCTGTAATTCCTTGTCGAATAGGGTTTGGAAAAAACAGGGCAACGTTTTTCTGGTCGTTGGCGTAAATAGTGTCAAGGGGTTGCTGTGCTGAAATTGACATTGAACAAATCAATAACAGTAATGTGATATATGTTTTCATAAGAGTGAGTTTATTAATTGCCCATTATGGGCTTTCCTTGATATTTTGTTTTAGGAAGTCTTAAAATGAGTTTGTAATTATCGGTTATCGTAACCTTTACGTTTTTATGGTTACGTTGGAATATTTTCTTGAAACCGCTTACTTGCGGAACACCAGTAATATTAATGTCGTCCACCATATCGCCAACAATTTCATTGGTAACTTCTGCTCTAAAACTGTTTTCAACATAAATGCCTTCGCTACCATCCTGAAAATCATAGGCTTTCAATTTTACTGGTTGATGATTGATATTCTCAATGTCTATGATGGTGCGATTGGGTTTAAAATTGACAAATCCATAAATAGGCGTATTCTTGGAATAGCGTTGTCCATAAATGGTAGCATCTTTTATCAACCGCATTTGTAAGCGATAATTGGTTTTAACTGTTTGTGTGCCATCTACTCGTACATAAATGAAATCATCGGTATTTTTTGAATTCAAATCCTCATTTTCAATAGGATGCGAAGCAAAAAAGAGTTGATGCTCCAAAGCACGTTCTTTGGCTTCCACGTTCGTTTCTTGCTCTTCAATAGCATCCGTTGTGTCTTTTTCCTTCTTAACAGGTGGTTTTGGTGGATAGTATCTTGGATTAATATTTTCAAACGTTCTATCTGAATATCGAATCTGCCCTTGTTGGTAAATGCTATCTACCATCTGCATTTTTTTCTTGTCCAATAAATCAGGGTCATATACGCCTGTGGAATCCAACAGCCGTTCATCATAAATGCTGGGTGCGTTGGTTTCCCTAACTTCCTTTAAGTCGTTTAGGGCATCCAATTTGGAATCGTATTCCTTTTGGTCGTCTTCCAGTTCCGGTACAGGAATCTGGTTGTTCTCAATGGTCGGTTCTTCGTCCTCGCCCAATATAAGCATTGCATAGCCACCTATAAAAAGCAGGATGCATACCAACACGATGGCAAAGACTATTTTATTTTTTTCTACTTTCATAATTTTCTAATTTTCGTAATGTGCTTTCAAAAAAGTTGGTAATTAGCAGTCCGTGGGTATTGTTTGGAAAGTTTCTATCTACGTGAATCAAATTTCCAATAGTGGTCAACTCATAAGTATCTGTGATAGTACCTCTATTGATTTCAAAAATGGTTTTCGTTTCAAACTTGTAGGGTTCGTTTTGAATATCAACTTTGGATTCGATATTCAATACTTTTTGAACCAACGAGTATTGCAACAAACGGTTATAAACTCCATCGGCTTTTTTCTGTCGGTACAGAGCATCTACAGAACTATTACCCAACCAAAGGGCTTTCTCCAAGTTCTTTTCGTAATTGCTGGCATCAATGTTATAGAAATAAGTGTGAAACAACTCCAATTGTGCCAAGACTTCTACTTTTAAATTTTCTTGTTGAGATACCAGTTTCAAGGGAATAACACTTCCGTCCGAATTGACTACAAAAGCATTATTAACTGTTTCTTTATGCAGCTTTATGACCATCAAAACGGAAATGACGCACGTGAGCACAGCTCCAATAACGACGGTCAATACTATAAAGCGATTGAGCTTTAAGATGTTGTAAATATTCTTATATGGTGTTTTCATCTGTAAATTATTATTGCTTTATCAGCCTGTAAAGAGTTTAAAAGTGAACGAGGTCGCTCGTTTATATAATTTGAATTTCAGCAATACAATAAATCCGATAGACCCTAACTGTAAAAGCGGTGCGAAAAAATTACTCCCCCAATCCGTACCAAATAAGTCGCTCCAGAAATTTGTATTGATTTCGGTATAAAGATTATTCACGAAAACATTGACCAGAAAGAAGGCAGGAACTAACATATATACGCCAGCGTAAAGCTTAAAAAAGTTGTATGCCAACGACCTGAACTTTTCAAAAACCGCCAAGCTGATGACCAAAGGGAAAAAGGCTTGCATTATGCCCAGCAAAAAGAATCGTTCTGCAAGGAATAAGGGGTAAATAAACAAATCCAATAGCCAGAGAAATATTCCGGCAATAAAGGATAGTATTTTTAAGCCGTATAAAGGTGTTACTAATGCTTCATAAAGCATTGCCATTGCTTTTTTGGTGGCATCCCAAGCACTTACATCCTGTTCGATGTCAATATCTTGCATCTGTAAAGGAAGAAGTGCGGGTGCCGTGTCCCGATATTGGTTTTCAATGGCCACCAAAATGGTGTCGAAAACACTTAATACCTGTGTGGAAAAAATGACTAAAATCACTATTGCAAAGTTTTTGGCCAGTTCCGCAGGGGTCAATCCCCACGTATAACCCTCATTATTGGCTACACCTTCATTGTACTTTTTTAGGATGTTGATGAGAAAAAACAAGAGGGCGAGTGTCTTCATTCCTACAATAGTGTATTGTGAGAAATCACTATTTTTTATCGTTTGAAAAATAGTGTCCACAAACTCTAACCCTATGCCTAAAAAAATACCTGACATTAGTAATCGGTTTCTCGGTTATTGATTTTGTACTGCATTTCTCGAAATTGAATAATCTCTCGATAGCGTCTGGTTTTTGCCTCAATTTCCGCTACCATTTCCTTGGATTCCAGCTCTTTTTCTTTAAGGACTTCGGCACGTTCGGCATCGGTCATTTTCAGATTGTCGCTGGACAATATTTGGTCGATATATTCCATACCAGCCATAGAGTTCTGAAGGATGGCATCAAAGGAATCTGAAATGCGTGTAACTTCATTTGGTTTAATAAAAGGGGAATTGAGGATTTCCCTCAAATCATCCTGTACAACATCAAACAATCGTTGGTTGTTTCTTGCCAGTTCCCTGACTGCTTGAAGTTGTTTGATGACATTGTTTACCTTATCGATATTCTCTTTTTGGGTTTTAAGGAATTTTACCGTCTTCATTAAATTGGCGGTTTGTTTACCTGATTCCAATAATGATTTTACAAAAGAGATAAAGTTTGTGTTGTCATACACAGGCATCCCCTGGGCCGAAGCCTTACTTCCAATTAGCACTACAAATAGTGCGGATAACATTAGATTTCTGATAGTGTGTCTCATAATTTTTATTTTTAAGAATTAATAAATATTTTAATGGCTTTCTCCATATTTTGGTGTTCTTCAAAATGTTTCATAATGTCTTCGTTTTCTTTGCCATCCGTGAGGTAAGCAGCAAAGACTTCGGGCGGTACTTCCAATCGGAAAATGTTGCTTTCCTTTCCGATTTTGATGAACATTTCGGTATATTTTCGTGTTCCTGTAAGGTTGTTACGAATGGATTTTAACTGGTTTAAATCGTGACTGGTAAGGTTGAGCCTGTTTTTTAATTCGGCATAGCCTTTTTCATTACGAAGGCTGTAAATTACTTGGGTGTTTTCAAGAATACTCGCCGATGTGGAATTGTTGGGCAATTGGTTAATGGATTGCAGTATAATCCCAATCGCTCCATTTTGTTTTCTAATGGCTTGATAATAGAATTCTACACTTTCGAGTACATTTCCAAATTTGAGCTGTTTGGCAAACTCGTCGAATAGGATGATTCCCCTCTCGGCTTTATTTCTCCAAATGGTTCTTTGAATGGCAGATTTAATCAGCTTCAACATTACGGAAAGGATTTCCTTATTGTCCTTTACTTCATCAAGTTCAAAAACAATCAGTCTTTTATCCTCAATTTTATAGGTCTGGTCTTCACTTACATTGAACAGGAAGCTGTACAAGCCATCATCCACATATTCAGAGAGAATGTGCAGAAAATCGTAGATGTTGAAATGTTGCTCTTGAATATGTAGTTCTTCTAAAAAGGTGTCTTTTTTTGTATCAACGAACTGGTATAAATTTTCCAAAGAATGTGTACCACCCACATTTTGTAGATAGTAGTACCGAAGTACTTTTTTGACCGCCACTTCTTCAGCTTTAGTCGTTGCTTTGCCCGAAGCCAAGAGCTCTAAAAGGAAGATTGCCAAATCTTCCAATCGCTCTGGTGTCAAATCATTGACATCAGAGATATAGAATGGATTGATACCCAAATTTTTTCCCTGTTCATAGCGAAGGATGATATGGTCGTCTGGATAGAGCTTGGCAAATTTTGAATATGAACCACCTAAATCAATAATGACCAATCGAACATTTTGTTCAAAATATTGGCGTAGAATATTGTTTGCCAAAAAAGATTTTCCCTCTCCAGTAGGTGCGAAAATGGCAAAGTTCCTTGCCTTGATGCGTTTCTTCTTTTCATCCCAGACATCTTTAAGTACAGGAATGTTATGTTGTCTGTCATTAAAGATGACACCTGTGGCATCTGACTGATAGTTGGTATTGTTAATGTACAGGCAAAGAGCGTGTTTTAAATCGGTTACGTATAAATCCTCATTAGAAAAATTGGAAGTAAAACAGCAATATGAGTTTAAGAAATATTGCTTGCGTTCTTCGCCTTTTGGATAATAAGGCACTATATCCAATTCTTTGAATTCGGTTTTTATTTTGGAAGCAATTCTTTCTAATTGTGCTTCATCTTTATCCCAGAATATAATATTTAGATGACCCCTAATAATTCTTGAACTATCGTCCTCATTGATTTTGGTAACAATGTCTTCAATCTTCTTTAAGATGACTTTGTTCTGTGTTCCAAAATTGGAACTCTTTTTGAGTTCTTCAATTTTCTTGTCCAACAGCTTTCGCCATTTGTGCTTATCATCCAAATAAATGATTTGGTTGACAATATGATTTTCATTGAGATTCAACCCTAATCCGTCAATAAATCCTTGGTGGAATACAAAGTCGTCCGAAGTAAATTTATCATTGGTCTTGCTACTCTGAACCACATCGCCATAACACAATTCGCTATTGATGGCCAGCACATCAAAATGATGGTCGCCAATTTCAATATTCGCTTTTTTCAATAGAATGTCGGTATCAAATCCTTCGTTGAATCCATTAAAATAAGCATTGGTCAATGACAAGACTTTATCGATACCCAAAGGTATCAATGACACTTTCCGGCTGTTATTTACAAAGGAAACGGCATCGTTAACAGAAGCAATAAATTCCTGAACGTTATGGTCCATTTGCTTATGAATACCCTTTTCGACCTTGCGGAATGGGTTGGTAAACTTCGGTGCGTTCAAAGCTTTGTTGTGCGGAAGTATAAAGAATAGGTAAGAAGAATGTTTAATGAATTCCCGACCTTTAAAATAATCGTGTGTGGCACGTTGCAAAAAGCTTTTGTTCGGAAGTTCTTCCGCCAAATATTCAGCTTTCTGATAGATGTCCTGTTTGTGGATAACCGTGGCAATAGGCAATGATTTAAACGCTTGAAACCACGAACCGTGAATATCCTCAAAATCTTTTTCCGCGAGGGAATAGATTTCAGGATTGTCCACTTGATAGCCCAATACCACATTGCCGTTATTAGCGAACACGATATGGTCTTGAATATCCAAAATAGGATGATATGCCGATAGGTTAATTTTCTTCATAGTACAGACGACTTCCTTTTTTGTTACTAATTGTTTGTGGGAATACCTTTTTGATGTGCATCAATGCAGGGTTTTTGGTAATGTGAGTCAATACGATATACAGTGCACCGTTCAATAGAAATACTGAAATGATAACAGTAAAGCTGAACGAAAAGATGATGAACAGCAATGAACCGATAACAACGGTCATCATTAAAGCGAACAATGATATGGGCAGACCCATAATCACGGCTCGCTTGCGTATGTTTTTATAGACCTCGAATCGTTTCATTACACTACGATGCTAATGAGGTACGTAAAGATGCCCACGACTGCTCCCGCAATCAATACAAAGACCAATACACGGGTAATACCTTTTTTTAAATCGGCATTTTCGCCAAAGAAGTGTCCTGCATTGAATAGAAAGCCAATTAAGAATATAACGCCCAGAATAATAGGGAAAATGGTTCGGATAGTATCGGAAACATCGTTTACGGAATCTTCGATACCTCCAATTTGTGCAAAAGTCGTACTTGAAATAAGTAATGATAAGATGGTTACATAATGTGATTTTTTCATAATCAAGGTGATTTAAATTTTACGTCAATTTTGATATTTGAAAAATAGTGTATATTACAACGCAAATAACTGATAATCAGTAATTTGTGAATAAAATAAATTTTGACATCAATTGTTTTTATTTGATACGAATTGGTATCAAATTTTATGAAAATCGAGAAGTGCTATGTTAATAACTCTAAAATTTTGGAAGAGGATAAAGCCTAAAAACGTCAGTTTTGTGATTTTGATGCTACATTTCTGTGTGATTTTCGGTCAACAAAAAGTGATTATCATCGATCCTGGGCATGGTGGAAAAGATACTGGTGCAATTGGCACAAATAGTATTCAAGAAAAGGATGTTGTGCTTGATATTGCAAATGAGATTATAAGGCTAAATAAAACCCTTATAAATAACAAGTTTGACATTTACTCAACTAGATATAAGGACACTTTAATTTCCTTATCGGACAGAAGCCAATTAGCTGAAAGCTTAAAGGCTGATGTGTTTGTATCATTACATTGCAATGCTTCTAATACTTCTTCAAAAGGGATAGATGTTTATGTACATAATACCAATGACATAGAAGTGCTGATAAAAAAATCTATCGAAATGGGATTGTCCATTTTGAAAGAAAGCACCCAAAAATTAGGTTTTAAAAAACGAGCTGTCCGATTTTCAAATTTTCAAGTGCTACGAGAGAATACTACATATCGCCCTTCGATACTCGTTGAAATGGGCTTTGTTACGAATACTGATGAAGCGGATTATTTTTTAAAACCCAAAAATATAAGAGCTATGGCATTGGCCATTTTAATGGGATTGTGTAACTATTTTAATACTGGATTATGAAGGAAATACTTATTGAGATTGTGAAGAGTTTGAAAAAGCTCTTATCAGAACTAAAAAAAGAAATAAAAGATATTAATAGGTGGATTGTTAGTACTCGTAAATAGCATAACCCCTAAAAACCATCAATTCTGAATCAGGTCGTAAAAGTTATTTAAAATCACGTTTTTTAGTTTATCTGAATTATAATCCTTTTTTAAATGACAAATTTTATCTAGGATACTGTCAACCATTAATGGGGTGAATTTTTTTGAGCCTAATGATGTAAAAGGACCGTCCGTTTCTAATAGAATTTGATTAATAGGGATACTATCAATAATCTTCTGTCCGTTTTTAGATTTTGTCATTTGGTAGTTTATCGAAAAGTAATATCCACGGGATACCGCAATTTCAAGGTTTTTGATAGAGCCTGAGTACCAATGTAGAATAACTTTCCCAGGGAACGATTTGCCAAAAATATCCAGTAAATCATTTTCGGCTTTTCGACTATGAACCGTCAAAACCTTATCGCTAAAATTTGTGCATTCTGATATTATTTTCTCAAAAACTTGAACCTGTCTTTTATAATCTACAGGCGATTTGTTGTAATTGTCTAGTCCTATTTCTCCAATATATTTTGTCTTACTTAAAAGTGAAATGAACTTATCAATTTCCTGATGTCTTTCTCCAACTAATTCAGGATGCAATCCAAGAGCCGGTCTTATATACTTAGTGTTTTTTGTAATATTTTCTGTATAAAAATAAACTTTGGGGCTATTCGTTACTGCGATTGTGTAAACTTTAGATTTCTCTATTTGATTTACAATATCAATCGGATTGGACATCAAGTCCAGATGAAAATGAGTGTCATGATATTTCATTCTAAAAAATCTCTTACTTCATTCATTCCACGTTGATAAACATCTATATATTTATCTAATTCTTGCTT
Source organism: Aquimarina pacifica (assembly GCF_000520955.1). Lineage (GTDB taxonomy): Bacteria > Bacteroidota > Bacteroidia > Flavobacteriales > Flavobacteriaceae > Aquimarina > Aquimarina pacifica. The sequence goes on from NZ_JACC01000040.1 coordinate 27,284, forward strand.
ACTTTCAAACGGTAAAGGGCCAGAACTCAAAATATCAAACATTATGCTTCTTATTGGACGGTTTTCTAAACGCTTTAGAGATAGTTTGAATGCCCTTATGTCACTGCCAGAAACCAGTTTTTGTGAAGGAACATTTTGAGTTATATTGTGTACATATTCAGTTCCGGTAGTACCACTTTTCTTTTCTGCTGATTGTCTTATAATGCATGGTACACAATATCCACATTGAATTCCTGGTCTCATGCCTGAATACCTACTATTTTCTGAATGAGAGCAAGAAAGTGTTTCATGATTAAGTTTTTTTAGCAATTTTTGATTCTTGCATTCAACCATCATTTCGCCTTTGGTTTTCCATTGATATGGATTGTTAATTTTATTCTTTATCCCTAATTCGGAAATCACTTTTTTAAATGTAGATAGGTAGTATGGATGTGTAGTTCTTGTGCTATGACTACTAAGTCTAGTTCCAGTCAAAGGAACATTTAAAGAGATTAAGCCATTTTCGGGAATAATGAAGTCAATAGTTTCTTCTAATGTATTTGCCACTATTAGACCAAGGCACAAAAACAAAAAAGACCTAGCTCTAGAACTTTCTTCTTTTGAAGCTTTGGCATGCTGTTGATTTGGCTGCACATAAAATTGATAATTAGAGAAAGACTCATCGCCATATTTTTTTCTTAAATTTTCATACAGCATAGTTTGAGCACTTTTATCAGCTCCTCTTTTATAGTGACTAACAAAGGTTACCTTCTTTTTGTTTTCTAATAGGTCAATGGCTCCAATAAATGAGTCCATTCCACCAGAAAATAAAGCGACCTTTTCTATTTTATTAGGGTTGTGGTTTTTAATGAGTTTAATTTGTTTTCCTTCTGTAATTATGTTTTTTCTAAAGTAAATTTCCCATTTATCTCCACTTAAAAACGATAGTAATTTCTGCAAATCTTCTTTTGCATTTTCCCATTTGTCCAAAGAGGAAACAGGCATATATATTTTGAAGTGGCGACTCCATTCTTGAAAGCCATGAGCTTTTCTGGAAACCACTTGGTCAGTAGTGTAAATTCCGAGGGAAAGATGCAATAAATCTAAAACTTCATCTTTTGGTTCTATTTTTGCCAAACGTAATTCTTTGAAAATATTAGTTCCCAAAGCGGATGGGTCATTTCCTAATTGAACGGTGTTTAAAATATACTTTTCTTCTGAAGCAGACACTTTTACATCAAAAGTATCCTTCTCATTATTTTTTATTATTATGTGCCAAATACTCATTTTTCTAGTGTTGAATATGCGAGTTCAAATATGTCCTCTATTATTTTTTTTCCTTCTCCTTGAGCTAAATCTATTTTAGAAATATCAGCTTTTTTAAATCCGTTTTTTACTTCATCTCTTATAAAAAAACGCATTTCATTTTCCAATTTAATTGCTTCGCTTTCAGATAAATCATTTCTTTCAAGAGCAATTCCAGCTTCATAAACCCATTTCTTGAAGATATAAGCACTCACAAATTCAACTACGGTATCAGACAATGTTTCTGAGTTAATACTGTCTAGTGATTCTATATCTCTACCACTATCAAGGATTTTTTCATAGAGTCGGTCAAATGTTATCATTATGGCTGCACGTGCGATTGCTTCGTCATTAGTACTACCCGTTGGGGCAATTCTATCAGCAATTTTTGCAATAACTTCCTCACTAGATTTACCTATACAATCAGATAAGTCATATTTTTGTAAAGTTTCATTAAAGCCTTCTTTTGAAACTCCGCTCAAAAAACCAAGATAATTTCTACCAACGTTAATTCCAGCAATTGAAGATTTTGTGGCTGCCCTACTACCACCAGATGACTTTATATATGATTTAGCAAAAGTTTTAAAACTAGAACCGCTACCTCCATTAGAAATTCTTGTGAGTATACTTTTTGTGCCTGATAATTTTTGTGTTGGTACTGTTTCAGGTTTTGAATCTACTGTTTCATTTAAAGTGTCATCCGATTGCTGATTGTTTTTCTCGTCTGTTTCTGGGGCATTGTCAGAGTCAGTTGCCCAACTGGGTAGTAATGGTGTTTTTCCTTTTGGTCCAGTACCTGATGCAGAAGTTCCCATAATTTATTACAAGTTTTTTAATTTACGTTTGGCGATTCCTGCCAAACGCTTATTTGTTGAACTCTTACTCCAGTCTTTTATCATTTTATTAACTGTAGGTTCGTGCGAAGTATTTTCGGAAATTCCTTGAAGCCAAGTGGTAATACTAAGTGGTAAAACTTGGTGCGGTAATTTATCAATCAAACTTAATAATTGAGAGATTAGTTCATTTCTGACGTTACAAAAATCTATTAAACGTTTTATGGTTGGTGATTCCCCATTCTGTTCTCCTTCATTTTTCATTCTTTCTGCTAGAGATTCAAATATCGCTGATGAATCCCCATCGCTAAGAGACCTTACTTCTTTTAAGGCCAAGCTTCTGATAGTTTCAGAATCATTTAAGAGTTTTATAAATAATTCTTGAGCTTGAGAACTCATTCTTTGGATATTAGTCCCAGAAACGGATAATTTGTCTCTTGAATAATAAAAATAGGATTGTAAATTTACCTCGCTGACATTGGGTTCTGAAGATAGCCATTGTCTAATCCAAGAATCTTGTAAATAACTTTGAAATTCTACTGGCAGTTCATCTAATTTTTCATCATTATTTTCTAGTACTAACTCTTCCATCAATTTTAATTCGGTAATAATTCCTTGGTTCTTTGCTTGTTGTTGATAAAAACTTTTGAACGTTTCTGACTTGAAGTATTCCAAGAGCATTAGTTTTGCCAAAATACGTTTATCAAGATTTTCTCCTTTGGAATTGGCCATCTGGTGTCTTAACAAAAGAGTGTTTAAAAATCTTTTTGTCTGTCTGGGGTTACCATTAAGACCTACTGCCAGAACCGATACAAGTTGGGCAGAGAGAAGCAACGCTTCTTTTAGATTTTCGTTGACTTCAGTAACAAATTCATTCGCATTTTCTAATCTAAACGTAAAACCAAATTGGTCTTTATTTTTCTCTTCTAAAACACTTATCCTGATATGTTCAAATTCTCCGATGTCCGTATATAAATTAGTGAATAATAGATTGATGTAAGTTGTCAATTCTAGGTCACTAAGGGGTGGAATTCTTATTGGGTATTGAATTAGTTTTTCCAGATAATCACGTCCCACTTCAGTATTGTCTCCTGGTATTTCTGGAAACCTTCTTCTAACTGCATGTTTAATGAGTCGTTCATCCGCCCCAATTACAAAAGCAGTATTTTTCGCAAATAAGAATAATTTAATGGCTTCAAGTGTTCCAATGACTGTATCTGGTGAACACCTATCCAAATCATCAATTAACACTACTATTTTTTTTAAATTGGTTTCCTTAATTAATTCTTCAAATGCTAGATGGAATTCTTGAATGTCATTTTTAAGGATTTCGTCAGGGTCAGTATTTTCATTTTGCTTTTTTATATACTCTTCATAATCGGCATTGGACAACTTACTTAAGATGTCTGATGTAGTAGTTAAGGCAAGTCCTGCTGGCCCCATTAACATAAAACCAGCTCCATGCTTAACAGCAGATTGTCCAATTTTAAGTAAGTCTATTTTTTTTAGAAGTTTTGCTGCAATTTTTAATGCTTTATCCTGTGGTTTTCTTTTTTTGATTATTTCGTTAACTATCCTGCCCATCAAAACGGTTTTGGTATCTTCATACCCTTCAAATAACCATCCATTAAAGTTGATAATTAAAACATCTTTGTCCCCTAAATAGGTCTCTTCAACCATTCTCATAAGACTCGACTTTCCGCTTCCCCAATCGCCAAAAACACCAATACTACAAGGCAATAGATTGACATTGTTTACAATGCTTGTTACAGCATTTACAAGATGCTGATAGTCGATAAAATCAGAGTTTGTTTCGTTATCATTCCACATTTTTTGACGTTATTTTATTCAAAAAAAGCCAATGAAAACCCATTAGCTTTTTAAACATTAATATTTTAAGCGTAATCGCCTATAAATATACTGAAATGTCTTTTTAAATTCTTACGGTTTCCTACAAATTGTTAAAATTTTATTAAGAATATATCTTTACTTCTGGAAGTCAAAATTTTGGTCTTTTTTCGTAAATTAGGCCTAATTAGAGTGTTATAAACTCTAGTGCAAATAAAATGAGAGCAATTGCAATTTTCTTTTTGAACGTACTTCAAAATACTTTGGGGATGACTTTTGGATGGTTGTTTAAACCAAAAACCAAACGAAATTCATTTAAGGCCTTATCTGATGTTGAAAAGGTAAAATATCTTGAAAAAAGAAGGCAATACAAAGGCTATAAAAAACAATGGCTGTATTACAGGTGTAGAGAAGAAGGTTTATTAGAAACCTATTACAAATTGTTCGATACTGAAGTTGAGGGACAAGATTCTGGAACGAAATTTAGTTTCGGTAAATATAGAGGGGAATATGTTGAAGCTATTTGGGAATCTGATAAAGAGTATATCAATTGGCTTTCCCAACAAGAATGGTTGGCTCAATATTTGGATGAAAGCGATATGATACACGAACTACTTCTTTTAGAGGAAGAAAACCAAAATTAGATTTAATCCCTTTTATCACGACTGCTTTTATCAAAGGCAATTAAATTGAACAGTTGTCGCATCCTTGAACGTACCCTATTCCCATAACGTTCCTCCAGTTCTTTAGCATTGAGGTTTGTAGTTGCGTGTGTTTTAGTTTTATGACTTAAAAATAAATCATAACGTGAAAGTAAGATTTCGCCCATTACATTACAATCTTTTCCAAAATGCCTTCCGGTGGGTTCTACACCCAAATCATCAAAACAATAAAACTTTTTGTCGCCGTAATTTTCAATGATGGTGTACCCAATATTATTAAAGGCAAAGGCAATGTTTCGTGTGGGTATAACCTCATACGATTTCTGATGTGGCACAATATGGCGTAACAGTTTCATTAAACTGGTTTTTCCACAACCAACAGGACCAGAAAGCAAAATCCCTTTATCGCGGTCGATGTCTAATTTTTTGCAATTAGCTTCATCCCTGATAAAATAATTACAGAGCTTGAATATAATATCACGGTCTTCTTCAAAAATTTTGAATTTCTTGCCAAAAAGTAGTTTTCCTTTGGCATTGAGATAAATTAGCATTTTATCAAAATCATAAAGCATTTGATTGTCTTTCAGTTCTCCCAAGGTGTATTGAACGCTACCCTCGGTAATGATATGTGGTTTGTGGGGATTCATAATGGTTCATTATAATTTTTGTTGGAACTTGTCTTTAGGTTGTCCGTATTTTGGCTAACTGCAACCATTGTTTTTTCTTCTTTTAGCTCTTCGGCCTTTATCATCCAGTTTCGAGCTGTGGCGTGCCAATCGACAATTTTTGTTTTTCCACCTACTTTCCAACCGATGCCTTGGTAGTGGTTGTAAAATTTTTTGGCTTCCAATTCTGGCCAATTTTCCTTTTCAAAAAAATCAATGACTTCATTTTCATTTTTTGGCTTGTCAAGTTTAGTATCATTTGCTTTGTTTTTTCCTGTTTGTATATGTTTGTTTATAGATACCACCGCTTGTCCATTGCTTGTCCCGATATTGGTAGGGTTTGGGTACAGAGCTTGTCCATCACTTGTCCCAAAATTGAACATCTTGATTCTGCTGCCTTTAAATGGATTATGTGAGGGTTCGTATAATAGGTATTTCCAATGATGTAGTTCTTTGATGCAGCGATGGTAGGTAGTTTTTGAACCAATCTTGGAAAACCGCATCGCTTCTTCTCGATTGATATAGAATTCTGTCGGAAAGTGATAGTTGTTCCATAATTGAAACAATGCCACGTACAAACTTATGTGCGTGGGATTTAAACGGCTATCCTTTGAGAATTGTAAGAATACAGCGTTTAGGTGCTTAATGTAATTGACCTGCTCCAAAACGATTTAGAATTTGTTATGAACTTTATTATTTTCCATTACGCTAATTATTTCTTCGTAATCGTAATAGAGTACACCCCCTACTTTGGTGTAGGGCAATGTGCCATTAATTCTTAAATTCTGTAACGTGCCAGAAGAGATTCCCAAAAGCTTTTTTACTTCAGGGGATTTTAGCCACCTTTTGGTAATATGACCAGATTGGCTATTGAGTAGTTCCTTGATATCATCGAGCAGTTCCATTTTGAATTCTCGAAGGTCGTCTGTGGTAATAATACTTGTGGGCATAATAGAACGGATTAAAAGAAAGGGACTACCGTTTTGCTTTCATCTAAAATGATAGCCCCTGACCTGATTTGACTTTCGTTCTACAAAATTGGGGTAGTTTGCTGGATTTTATTCACAAGTTAGGCCTACTTGGGTGTTTTTCTTCTCTCATTTTCAATGTAATACAATAGAGGGTTTTGGTACTTCTTCAGAAAAAATACCCTATCTAAAAACCACCAAATAAAATGAGATTTTCCATAAAACAAGAAACACCCAAGTTGAAGCATCTTGGGTGTCTTATTTTACGTTATCAGTATCATCCATCCGTTTGGTCAACTGCTTTTTTAGTATATCCAAGAATTTGGTTCTCCCATTTTTACGCATCCGTATTTCCAAAAAAGCCCTGTAATAATCGCCCAAGTCCACTTTAAACGTTTTTTCAACAAAATAGGCAATATCTTTAATGTCAACAGTCCCATTATTTATGACGTCTGTACTGTGCAAAGCGTAAATTAGTTCAATTAAGTATATTTTGTGTGCCGTCCACGTAATTTTTGGCTTTCTTTGTATCATTCTTAAATTTGCATAATTTCCATTATTTTCCAATTTATCAATCTCTCGTTTTAGGTGCACAATCAACAGGTCGTAAGCTAAAATCGTGGCTACGGTACTATCGTGACTTGTTGCAAACTCTTCATCAACAAAAAAGTGAAATGAGTCTGGGAATAACCTAATATCTGCTTTACCTCTTAAAAAATACTGCTCATCAAACACGGCAGCTTCCCTGCGGTAATAATGGTAAAAGTCAAGATTGTCGTTAAAGTAAGTTTGAAGTTTTTCGATATAATTGTTCAAATACTTTACTTGCGATTTATTGCTTCCCCTGGGTCTTTTACTTTCAATGTTAAATAATTTTACGTAATAAATAAGTTTGCTATAAATTTTTGGTTTAGTACATTTAAAGAAATGAATTTCCTCTAATTTGGTTTCAAATTCATAATCAACTACGATACTTCTAATTGATTTAAGGGTCTGTTTTGCAATTTTAATCCCTTTTTCAGCTTTGAGTAAAATATCTTGTTCTTCTATTTCAAGAATATCTAGTTTATTGTCTAAATTTTTTAATATATCGTCGTAATTTGTAACCATTTATTTTCGGTATCATTATTATCATTTCGTATTGTACAATAGTGTTGCGTTTAAAATTGTTAGTAACAGTTAAATTGAGAAAGTTAAAACCAATCAATTAAACAGATATAAAGTACTTTAGGAATTGCAAGAACAGTACAAAGAAGATTAACACGATAACAACGATTAGAATACTAATCCAAATTATTTTATCTTTTTTGGTAATGCTATTTTTTACAGAGGGTACTTTATTGCTTTTTTTATTTCGTCTATTCCGTCTATTTTCCGACATAGAATATCATTTTTACTCTTTATCAATCATTTCCAATTCAATTTTTGTAGCCACACAAAACGCTTGAATATTATATCCTCTTAATTCATTAATGCTTATGAATATTTCCTTTTAGTACAAAAAAATAAAGCAGAAATGCGGCTATTACCATAAGGATTATCATAAGAATACCTTTGACCTTATCTATTTTTGTGATGTCGGTATTCGATGATTTCCGATTTTTTTTGTTTCTTCTATTTCTTCTATTTTGAGACATTCTTTTATACTATTTCCAATTCATCTTCTGTAATCGAACCGCATTCAGAATGGCTAACAAGGCCACGCCTACATCGGCAAAAACTGCTTCCCACATCGTTGCCAGACCACCTGCGCCCAAAACCAAAACCACTGCTTTTACACCAAAGGCCAACCCAATATTCTGCCAAACGATGCGTCTTGTAGAACGTCCTATTTTTATGGCTCTAGCTATTTTACTTGGTTGGTCTGTTTGGATGATTACATCTGCGGTCTCTATCGCCACATCGCTGCCCAAACCACCCATTGCAATGCCAACATCGCTCGCTGCCAAAACCGGTGCATCGTTGATGCCATCGCCTATAAAGGCTACTTTAGTATTAAATTGTTTTTTCAAATGCTCAACTTCGTTGAGCTTATCTTCTGGTAACAAACCGCCTTTTGCAGTATCAATACTCATTTCTTTTGCCACTTGTTGGGTTATGGAATCCTTATCGCCGGAAAGCATTATGATTTTGGAAATACCGGATTCTCGAATTTGTTTGATGGCTTCGTGGGCATCTGCTTTCAATTCGTCTGCAATGATGACATAGCCAGCGAATTTGTTTTCAATAGAAACCATCACAACGGATTCTACAATGTTGTCGGTTTCAGATGGAACTTCAATATTATTTGAAGTCATCAATGGTTTATTCCCAACTAAAACAATTTTGCCATTGACCGTTCCCTTTAATCCTTTTCCTGCAACTTCAGTTACTTTGGTTGCCTGAAAATCTTCGCCATCAGCTTTGTATTCCATTATGGCCTTGGCAATGGGATGTGTTGATTGTTCTTCCATCGCCATCAGGTATTTCATCATTTCGGCTTCGCTCAATGACCCATTATTTACGACGACATTTTTAATTTTGAAAACACCTTTGGTCACAGTTCCGGTTTTGTCCATTACAACCGTGGTTACTTTTGTCATTTCGTCCAAAAAGGATGCGCCCTTAAAGAGAATCCCATTTTTGGATGCTGCTCCCAATCCACCAAAATAACCCAACGGAATAGAGATTACCAAAGCACACGGGCAGGAAATGACCAAGAATATCAATGCCCTGTATAACCAATCGCTAAACACGTATTCATCCACAAAAAAGTAAGGTAAAAATGTTAACCCAATCGCCAAGAACACTACAATAGGCGTATAAATTCTTGCAAATATTCTAATAAACAATTCTGTTTTCGATTTACGTGCCGTGGCATTCTGAACCATTTCGAGGATTCGTGCAATAGAACTGTCCTTAAATTCTTTGGTGGTTTCTATTTCAATTACACCGTCCAAATTTATGCTTCCCGCAAATACTTTTTCTCCCTTTGCAATGGTATCGGGTTTACTTTCGCCCGTTAAAGCCGCTGTATTGAACGAGCCTTTTTCAGAAAGTAAAATACCATCCAAAGGGATTTTTTCGCCCACACGAACTTGTACTTTTTCGCCAATGGCAACGGTTTCTGGATTTACAGAAACATAATTGTTGTTCCTATAGACCAAGGCTTCATTAGGTCGTACATCCAGTAATGCCTTGATGCTTCCCTTGGCTTTTTTAACCGCGGCACTTTGGAACAATTCGCCCACGGCATAAAATAGCATCACGGCAACACCTTCAGGATATTCGCCAATGGCGAATGCCCCTATTGTGGCAATTGACATCAAAAGAAATTCCGTAAAGAAATCTCCTTTTTTAATACTTTCCCAGCCTTCAATTATAACTGGAAATCCAACAGGAATATAGGCCATAACATACCAAACAATCCTTATCCAATCGGAAAAATGCGGGAAAATCTCCAGATAATCAACGATAATTCCAGTTATCAGCATTACAAAGCTGAATGTAGCGGGCAAATAAATTTTAAAAGTACTTGCGTTGTCATTACTGTTATGGCTACCATCATTGCCAATGCAACAATTTTCGCTGTCATTTATATGCTGTGAATTTTGCTTTTTCTTTTTCATTTATTTAAATTATAATTTTATTTAAATTCACAGTCATTCCAATCTCAACACCAATTGGGCAAACTGCACCTCTATGGTATCATCGATACCCTTTATTAAGGAATCCAAACCAGTATTTGAAACCAATAATTGTCCGGTTGCACTTATCAGGCAGGACATACTTACTCCTTGTTCTATATGGGTAATGGTTGCTTTAAATTGTGATTTAAAGGATTTCCCTTGATAAGTAACATCTATCAGCCAATTAAAGTTGATAGGGTCGTGCCGTTTTGATAAAAAATCTTGTGATGGAATTGTGCCAGTAAATCGTAGTATTAAAGGGTCTTCCCGCTGTTCTAAAAGGGCATTGATTTTAGGACTATCTGTTGATAAAGTCTTAAGGTCGAGTACACCATTGACCACTTTGGAATCATAATCAAGATATAGTGCCAATTTATGGCTTTCTGCCTTGACGGGTTTATTGTCAACCAAAGTCATCATCATAATATGACCTTCTTCAGTTGTATAAACTTTTTGGGCATTTACCTTATAATAACTAACCAACAAGATTATTAAAAAACAATGTTTAATATTCATAATGCCCATCTTTACTTGTATAATTTAAAAAAGCAGCTTCTACTTTTGCTTTTAATGCTATTAATCATTTTGCTTTAAAAAGCATCATAAAAGCTGCCTGCTATTAATTAAGTTTTCACTTAACTTATTTAAATAAAAAATTTCGCTCATTCCTATAACGATTTACCGCTACTTGTTATCTATATCCTTTTCTCTTTTACCGAAATAATAAATCAGCGCAACACTTGCACCTAATAAGCCAAACAGAGTGTTCTCAAAAATTTGATTCCCATTGATATTCAAAATTTCAATGAAATTATTTATTAAATATTGCCACCAATTAATTTCATAATTCTGTCTGCTAAACGTGAAAATTGTTATTCCAAAAGGTTGAAGGATAAAAACACCTACTGCAAACCCAATTAAAATGGTAATAAGAATGTTTTTTTTATTCATCGTTTGTCTTTTACAGTTATAAACTTTACAGGCTTTCAATCCAACTTTTGGCCTCTTCCTTTTGGTCTAAATTGAAATACTTAATATCGGCGTTGGTAAAAGGTTTCATAAATTGGGTTATCCAATTCTGCCATTTTTTATCTCCTACCATTGCTATTTTTTCATAGTCCGTGGCGTGGGCTGTGTCCATTTTCAGGTCTTCCCATAAACCAGGTAAATCCCAACCCGTAAAGTTGACCATCTCAAAATACCAACGGACTTTCATTCCCTTGTCCAGTATAGCGTGGATAAGTGGATGGATTTTTTCTATATCTTCTTTTCTCAATTTTCCCGAAGCTTTTGTTGCAACAATATTTTTTTCTTTTAACTCGATTATCTGTAACATTTTATATAGTTTTTAATTAAGTATTATCCTTCTAAATCATAAAACCATTCTTCCGCCCTTATGATGCCTTCTGATAATGATTTTTTTAGTTCTGTCATATTTTGTAGTTAAAGAGGGTGGAAGAAACCTGAACTGGACCATTGGGCGCAAGGGTTCAAGGTTCAAGTACTCCCACCTGTTATTTTTTTCTGCATTTTTCACAAATTCCTTTCAATACAAGGTTCACATCGTTCACTTCATAATCGTCTGGCAAGCTTTCTTCCGATATTTTATTTGGTAAACAGATTGTTTTCCTACAATCGGTACAATGAAAGTGCATATGTAAATCTGTACCGTATTTACCTTTGGCATTTTCATCAGAAATCGCATATTTTGACACCCCGACACCATCATTAATCTGATGAATCAACCCTTTATCCTCAAAAATCTTGAGATTGCGATAAAAGGTCGTTCTGTTGGCTGTTTTATTGGTTTCGCTCTTTTGAACAAAGGCTTTTTTTAAATCGGAAAAGGACACGGCACTTTGTTTCCTTTTCAGGAACTTGTATATCTTCGACCTCATTTGAGTAGGTCGAATCCCGTGATATGATAGTATCTTTTCCGTTTTGGTCATTTTAACCTTTTCAAAAGCAACCCTTTTTTATTAAATTTATTTTTTATAAGCCAAAAGCCTTAACGCATTAAAAACCACAAGTAACGTTGAGCCTTCGTGGATGACCACTGCAATACCGATATTGGCCCAACCCATAATGGTCGATGGTATGAGCAATGCCACAATACCGAGGCTTACCCAAAGGTTTTGCTTAATAATGGTTTTTGCCTTCCTGCTCAAACCTATGGCAAAGGGCAGGGTTTCCAGTTTATCGGCCATTAGGGCAATGTCAGCTGTTTCCAATGCTACATCACTGCCCGCAGCACCCATTGCGATTCCTACGGTGCTGTTTGCCATTGCAGGGGCATCGTTCACACCGTCGCCTACCATTGCGACTTTGGATTCCTGTTCTTTTAATTTTTTAATGGCATCAACCTTTTCCTCTGGCAACAGGCTTCCCCAGGCATCGGTCAACCCAATTTCTTTAGCAACGGCATCGGCAACCTTTTGATTATCCCCGGTTAGCATTATCATCCGCTTAATACCGATTTCCTTTAATTTTTTAAGGGTTTCCTTGGCCGCTTCCCGTGGGGTATCCATCAGGGCGATGATACCTATATATTCTTTGTTCCTTCTTATGAGCATTGTGGTATTTCCACCACCTTCAAGTTCTTTTACTTTATTCGATATTTCTTCGGGTGGTTTTGCTTCATCGAGGTCTTCGTACAAGTCAAGGTTTCCAATATAGATTTTATCCTTGCCCAAAGAAGCTTTGATACCTTTTCCAAGAACAGCTTCCAAATCGGTCGCATCGGGTATTGAAGTGCCTTCCAGACGTTCTTTTCCATCCCTTACAACGGCTTTTGCCAAAGGGTGGTCGCTCAAATTTTCAACAGCTACGGCTATTTTTATAAGTTCATTTTCTTCTATATCCCCAAGTGGAACAACTTGGGTAAGTTTAGGCTTTCCTTCGGTAAGCGTGCCTGTTTTATCAAAAGCCAAAGCGGTAATGACCCCTAAATCCTCAAGTGGTCGCCCACCTTTGATAAGTACACCGCCCCGTGCTGCCCGTGCCACACCGCTTAATACCGCGCTTGGTGTTGAAATGGCCAATGCACAGGGACTTGCTGCGACCAATACCGCCATCGCCCTATAAAAGCTGGCACTAAATGGCTCGTCGATGACCAAAAAGGCAAAGAGTAGGATACCCACCAATATCAGTACGGATGGTACAAAGTATTTTTCAAACTTGTCGGTCAACAGTTGGGTTGGGGATTTCTGGGTCTGTGCCTCGTTGACCAATTTGACCAGTCGGGACAGCGTAGAGTCTTTGGCTTCTTTGATTACCTTTATTTCCAGCGTGTTATTACCGTTGATAGTTCCGGCGAACACGCGGTTTTCATCATTTATATCATCATCTGCGGAATAGTCCCTGCTCGTATCTTCCACGGGAATTTTGTCCACGGGTACACTTTCCCCGGTAATAGGTGCCTGGTTGACGCTGCTTTTTCCATTGACCACGACGCCATCTGCGGATATTTTACTATTGGGCTTGACCACTATAATATCGCCAATACTCAATTCCTCAATTCCAACTTCTTCGGTCTTGCCATCTTTTTTGAGCAATGCCGTTTTTGGTGCTAAATCTGCCAGTGCCGCAATGGACTTTCGGGCCTTTTCCATTGCATAATGTTCAAGGGCGTGCCCCAAACTAAACAGGAACAATAACAATGCACCTTCTGCCCATTCTCCCAGAATGGCGGCACCAATGGCGGCAACCAACATTAAGAAGTCAATTTCAAAACCGCCTTTGGCGACGGTCTGTACTGCTTCCTTGGCCGTAAAGAAACCACCGAAAAAGTAAGCGCCAATGTATAAAGTAAGACTGACCCAATCTGGGATGGATTCCACATAGGAAAGGCCGAAACCTATTCCGAGAAGTGCCCCACAGATAATGGAAAAAATGAGCTCCGTATTTTTACCGAAAATACCACCGTGGGCGTGCTCTTCTCCTTCCTCGTGGGTCTCGCCTTCTTTGTACTCGTGTCCCTCTGTGGAAGTTTGCTCTTTAGTCTCTTCCTTCTTTGAACGCTCCTGTTTTTTGGATGCTTTGGTGTAATCATTTTCGTTTGAAGCACTGCGTTGAACCTGAAGGTCTTCCTTTTCAATTTGTTTGCTTATTTCATCAAAATTTGTTTGTTTTTTATCAAATTCAAGTCGTACCATTCCAGAGCCTGAAACGGAAGCTTCCAAAACTCCATTGATTGTCAAAAGGCTTTTCTCTATGGAACGAGCCTGTCTTGTGTGTCTGATTCCTTTAACTTCAATGAGCAAATGCCCGTATTTTTCTGTAATCTTGGCACCAGTACTTTCGGCGAGGGATTGGATGCGGTCAATGGAAATGATATCTGGGTCATAATGAAAACAGAGCTGCGGCACATCATCTCCGTTTGCATCGGCAATGTGCACTTTTTCGATGCCCTCTTTAGCTTGTAGTTTTTGAATAAGCCTTTCAACACAAGAATCTTTTTCGTTAGGAACTTGCGGAAGGATGACCGGTATTTTTAGTTGTAGTTTTTCCATTTTTTATTTTTATTTTATCCACTCTTTGGCATCGTCTTTTTCTTCGGTCTTATAAAATTTTATATGAGCTTCTGAAAAAGGAAGCAATACCTCGGTAAATTGCTCCTGCCATTTAACGCTACCCACCAAAGCAACACGCTTTAAATGCTTTTCATTCGGAAGGTTTAATTCAATGCCCTTCCAATAGGCACTTACCGTCCAGCCTTCAAAATTTTGCATTTCAATGTACCAGAAAACTTCCTGATATGCATTTATGTGTTCTGTTAAGACCGGTATCAAGTTTTCATAATCCTTGGTATCCAGCTTGTTTTCTGCTACCATATATACCGTAGCTTCTTTTTTATAAATTGTTATCATTGCTAATTATTTATAAATGATAATTGAATTTAAAAACCAAAGGTTTAATCCAAATTGCCACTGCATTTTTCGCAGATACCCTTTATCACCAAGTTAATGTCCTTCGTGATATAGCCATCAGGCAAGTTGATGTGAGGGATTTTATGCTCTGTTAAACAGACTGTTTCATTACAATTGTTGCAATGAAAGTGCAAATGAAGGTCGTTGCCGACCTCGCATTCACAATTTTCTTCGCAAAGGGCGTATTTTATAATTCCCGTACCATCCTCAATTTGATGCACAATACCTTTTTCTTCAAATGTTTTCATAGTCCTAAATAGGGTGCTTCTTTCACTGACCTTAAAATCCTTTTCCAAGTCGCCAAGACTTATGGCCGCCTCTAATTCCGCCAAACGTTTATAAGTCATCAAGCGCATAGCCGTAGGTCGTATCCCTTTGCTTTCCAGAAGTTGAACTAATTTTTCCATTTACAACAAAGTGTTTTATAGGTCGTACCGTTTTAAGGATTCTCCAGTTTTAATTTGAAAGGCATCCTCAATATTTGCTATATAGATAATACCATCTCCAGGTTCTTCCGTTTTGCCATTTTTTAAAATTATTTCAATGGCAGCTTGGGCTTCCTCATTTTGACAGACCAATTCCAGCTTAACTACAGGACTATCGGTAATACGAAAATCCAACGACGGTCTTGCGCCTTTTGCCTTAAATGCTCCTGTGCCTTCTCCATTTGAAAGGGTCATACTTTCAAATCCATTGTCAGAAAGTGCTTCAATGACTCTTTGGATTCGGTTCGGTTTTATAAATGCTTTTATTTCCTTCATATTATGAATTTTTTAAATTTTTAATCGATTTTGAACCGAGCCTGTTTTCTAATTTTTAACTAACTAATTAAGACGATAAACAAACTCGGAATCAAAATCTTTGATTATTATTGAATTAATGTCCGTGTTCCAGTTCGCCTTTAACCATCTCGGAAGACAGGTTATAAGCTCCGTTTATCACGACTTTGGCATCGGTTGAAACTTCGGCAGGCAGATTGACTTCAACAAAGCCTAAATCAGTAATACCAACCGTTACGGGTATCATTTTGAATTTCATTTTGCCTTCTTCCATTTCCTCATCTTCATCCAAGATAAAAATGAAGGATTGCTCGCCTTCCTTTATAATGGCGGCTTCCGGAACGGCAAAACCCTTTTTCTCGCCCTGCACTATGCGCCCTTCTACATACATACCTGGCAAAAGATTTTTATCCTTGTTTTCTATATCAGCAAGAACTTCTATGGCTTTTGGGTCTGTCTCAAAAGTTTTACCTATAGACCGAACGGTTGCTTTAAGCAGTTCATCTCGGCGAGAGGCCGTGGAAAAATATATCTGTTGTCCTTGCTTGATTTGCTTTATGTCTTTTTCATAGACTTTGAAGTTGACATAAATTTTTGAATTATCGCTTATTGAGAACATTTTGGATTGTTGTGCCACGTAATCGCCAAGGCTAATCATTACTTCATCCACATAACCACTTATGGGTGTGGTAATGGGAACTGCGGAATATATCTGGCCTTCCGCCACTTTTTCCGGATTAATCCCCAACAACTTCAATTGGGCCCTCAAACCATTGACGCTGGATGTTGTGGAACGAAATTTTGATTGTGCCATCTGAAATTCCTTGCCAGAAGAAACGCCTTTGTCATATAGCGTCTGCTTGCGTTCAAAATCCTGTTTCAAAAAGACCAGTTCGTCATTTTTTTCCTGATAATCCTGTTGCATTGCAATGATATCCGGGTGTTCTATATATGCCAGCACCTGACCCTTCTTTACGTTATCTCCAGGGATTACTTTTATGGAACTCACATTTCCACCAACAAAAGGGCTTATGTTCGCCTTGTCCTGTGGGAAAAGCTCCAGCGTTCCCGTTACCTTAATGTTGTTCCCTAAATTGCGTTCCTCCAAAAGTTTCATTTCCAAACCTATGGTTTCAGCCTGTTGCTTTGTGAGTTCTACAACGCCTTCTTCCTCGCTGTGACCTTCTTCTTCTCCTTCATTGTGGCCTTCCTCGCCGTGATTGTGGCCTTCCTCGCCGTGTGCATCTTCCCCAGCTTCATTGGTTTTTGATACGCCTTCGGCTTCGTTGTGCCCAAGTTCAGATTTTGGGGTATCATTACAACTCATAAACATAAGTGTAAATAATACGGTACATACTAATAGTATATTCTTCATTTTTCTTTTTTTAGATTATAGGTTACCCAATTGATATTGCAGTTCAATGGACTGCTGGTTATATTGATTTATAAACTGTAAATGGTTTTGTTTTATCCTGATGGCACTGTTGAGAATAGTGATATAGTTCACATAATCAATTTCACCTTCTTTAGATGCCAGTTCAGCCGTAGTAATTTGCTGTTCTGCCAAAAGTAATGCACCTTCCTCATAATAGGAAAGGGTTTTTTTGGTCTTTTCCAGCGATTTTATGAGCTGTGACACTCTACTTTCGGTCATTGCTTTTTGTTCCAAATATTGGTTCTCGGCAACCATAGCATCTGCCTTGGCAGCCTTTACCCTTGATTTCTGCGGAAAAAACCAAAGCGGTATGCTAATACCAGCTTGATATGCGCTAAAGCCAGACACATCATTGTACTTCAATTTATCATAACTTATGCTGAATTTTGGTAAGAACTGTGACTTCTCAACACCTATATTCGCTTTGCTTACTTCGGCATTTTGCATAGCATATTGAAGTAAAGGATTATTGGCTGCAGAAGCCGAATCCAAATTGGTCAAAAAATCCATTGGTTCATAGGCCAAATTCACAGTTTCAATTTCTTGGTCAATGCCCAAATACTGCTTCAATGCTCTTTTTGCAATTTCAATATCATCATAGGCTTGTTGCCTTAATACTTGAATCTGCTGATATTCGGAAGAAGCCGCAATAAACTCCAGTTTGCCCGTTTCCCCTGTGTCATAGCGTAATTCGGCAGCCGTCCTAAAGTTGGCATAAACACTGTCCAACTGTTCCGCAAAACGCAATTGTGCCTTGTTATAATTGATAAGGTCATACGTCTGCATCACATTACGAATCAATTGCTGCTCATTGACAGCATAGAATTTTTCGCCCAATTTAACCCGTTCTTTATAGAACTTGTTTTTTGAAAAACCAGAAAGCAAATCAATATTGCCCTGTTGTACGCCATACGTACTCAATATTCCTTGTTGCACCCCTTGGTCTTCTCTACCGGTATATAAAGAGGTGCTTCCTAAATCAAAACTTGTTCCTTTCATCGCCTGTTCTCTTTCGATTAAAGCTTGACTTTCCTTTAGGGAAGGATAATTTTCCTTGGCCATAGATATGGCTTCTTCCAAGGTAAGGGTTTGAGCCAACTGGTTGTCCTGTGCATTTGCTGCATTTGGGGTTAAAAACCCTCCCAAACTCAATAATACAATAATAACCGTTGCGCCTTTCTTAATGTAACTTGCGTCACCATCATTATCCTTCTTTTCTTTTCGGGATTCAAGCCAATAATAAAGAATAGGAATAACCACCAAGGTCAGAAACGTTGCCGTAAGCATTCCTCCAATGACTACTGTCGCCAAAGGCCGCTGTACTTCTGCACCACCAGAGGTAGAAATTGCCATTGGGATAAAGCCCATAATTGTTGTAATAGCTGTTAATAAAATTGGACGTAAGCGTTCGTGCGTTGCTTCGTATATTCGTTTTTTTAAGTCTGTCATTCCACTGTCTTTTAATTCATTGAATTTGTTTATGAGTATGAGTCCGTTTAATACGGCAACTCCGAAGAGCACAATAAACCCGACTCCGGCAGAAATACTGAAAGGCATTCCACGAATCAACAAAACGAAAACACCACCAATGGTCGCCAAAGGCACTGCCATATAGATCATCAAGGCTTGTGTAACTGAATTTAAAGCAAAGTAAAGCAGAACAAATATTGTTAATAGAACGATTGGAACTACAATCATCAATCGGTCTGAAGCACGTTGCAGGTTTTCGAAAGAACCTCCGTAGGTTACAAAATAACCTGGTGGCAGTTTCACGTCCGTTTCCAATTTTTGTTGAATTTCCTCGACCATCGATTTTACATCGCGCCCACGAACATTGACCCCTACCGAAATACGACGAGAGGTATTGTCCCTTGAAATCTGCATCGGACCTGGCTTATAGCTGATATCTGCAACCTCCTTTAAAGGTACTTGTGCACCGTTTGGCAGGTCTATGTAAAGGTTTTTTAAGCTATTGATATCTTGTCGATATTCCTCTGCCAAACGAATGACCACATCGAATCGTTTTTCCCCTTCAAAAATGACTCCTGCCTGTTCTCCAGAAAATGAAGCACTTACATAATCATTCAGCTTGTCAACGGTTACACCGTATTGTGCCATTTTTGCCCGCTTATACACCACCGTCATTTGTGGCAAACCGCTTGTAGCTTCTACATTGAGGTCAGCCGCTCCGGGAACGGTTCTGATGACTGCTGCGATTTCCTGTACCTTGTCTGCCAAAACGCCCAAATCTTCTCCGTACAGTTTAATTGCCACGTCCTCACGCACACCTGTAAGCAATTCATTAAAACGAAGTTCTACAGGTTGGGTAAACACGAAATTTACGCCAGGAACGACTGAAATTTTTTCCTGGATTTTTTCTATGAGTTCCTCTTTGCTATCTGCGGAAGTCCATTTACTCTTATCTTTTTCAAGAATAATATAACTATCGGCAATATCCATAGGCATTGGGTCTGTTGGTATTTCGGCCACACCAATTCTTGAAACTACTGTTTTTACTTCCGGAAACTCATTGATCAAATTCTGAAGTTTCTCTGAAGCCTCAATAGATTCTGTAAGACTGCTCCCCGGTTTTATCAATGCTTGAAATGCAATATCGCCTTCATCAAATTTAGGGACAAATTCTGCTCCCATATTGCTAAAAATAAATCCTGAAATCAAAAGCAAGGCAACCGCGCCTATAACCACACCTGCCCGAAAGCGAAGTGCAAAATTTAATATAGGCAGATAGATACGATTCAGAACATCCATAATTTTATCACTGAACGTATCAATCTTGTTTTCAAACTTGGCGAACCAACTATTTTGATTTTTAGCAGGTTTTAAAAATAATGATGACATCATTGGCACGTAGGTAAGACAAAGGATAATTGCCCCTAAAACGGCAAAACCAAATGTAAATGCCATTGGTCGGAACATTTTTCCTTCCACACCGGTCAAAAATAGAATCGGTGTAAAAACTATAAGAACAATTAGTTGACCGAAGAAGGCAGAATTCATCATTTTACTTGAAGATTCATAGGCGATTTCATCCATTTCAGCTTGGTTGATGGCGGTTGTGGATTTTTTCATCCGTTGATGAATGTGGAAAACCGCTCCTTCTACGATAATCACCGCACCATCTACAATAATTCCAAAATCGATCGCACCCAAGGACATTAAATTTGCCCATACGCCAAATTGTTTCATCAAAATAAATGCAAATAATAGACATAAAGGGATTATCGAAGCTGCTATCAAGCCACCACGGAAGCTTCCCAAAAGTAAGACCAAAACAAATATGACGATTAGGGCTCCTTCTATTAGATTGTTTTTAACGGTACTTGTGGTTGCCTCAATAAGTTCACTTCGGCTTAAAAAAGCATCAATATAAACGCCTTCCGGCAGGGATTTTTGAATTTCTACAATACGCTTTTCCACATTTTCAATCACGTCGCCTGGGCTTTCGCCTTTCAGCATTAAAATTTGTCCACCAACAGTTTCGTGTCCATCTTGGGTAAACGCACCATAACGCACTTGATTACCATAGCCTACTTTTTCGGCGACATCACGTATCAAAACAGGACTACCGTTTTGTGTGGTAACAACTGTATTTTCCAAATCTTCAATGCTACGTGCCAAACCTTCTCCACGAATGAAATTTGCTTGGTGGTTTTTTTCAATGTAAGCACCACCAGTATTGGCATTGTTTGCTTTAAGGGCTTCAAAAACCTGATTCATTGTAATACCAAAACTTTTTAGTTTATCAGGATTTATGGCAACTTCGTATTGTTTTACATAACCTCCAAAGGCATTGACCTCGACGACTCCTGGCACTAAAGCCATTTGGCGTTTTACAATCCAATCTTGGATGGTACGAAGCTCCATTGCATCGTACTTATCTTCGTAGCCCTCTTTTAATTTTAAGGTGTATTGGTAGATTTCGCCCAGACCTGTTGTTATGGGTGCCATAAATGGCGTGCCGAAGCCTTCGGGGATTTCTCCAGCAACTTCGGTTAATTTCTCTTGTACCAATTGCCTAGGAAGGTAGGTTCCAGCCTCATCCTTAAAGACAATGGTAACTACAGAAAGACCAAAACGGGACACCGAACGT
Source organism: Aquimarina pacifica (assembly GCF_000520955.1). Lineage (GTDB taxonomy): Bacteria > Bacteroidota > Bacteroidia > Flavobacteriales > Flavobacteriaceae > Aquimarina > Aquimarina pacifica. Next base: position 48,465 of record NZ_JACC01000040.1, read on the forward strand.
AGTTCGATAACATCAGGTAGATTTGCCATTGCCAATTCTACGGGATAGGTAACAAATTGTTCTATATCTTCTGTCCCCAAGTTTGGGGCCACGGTTATTACCTGTACTTGGTTGTTTGTTATATCGGGTACGGAACCCAAGTTTATAGTGGCCATAGACCAAATGCCCGTACCAACCAATGCCACTATAAATAAGCCAATAATAAATTTATTATTAATGGAAAATGAAATGATTTTGTTAATCATAGAAAATGTATTAATTCAGTTTAAAACTTACGATGCGAATAGATGCAACGCATTTATAAAGCAATGCTTGCCTAGAGAAGCATCACGTTAGGATATAGTTATCCTTAAAAAAAACTGAATTATACTTTAGGGGGTTGGAAGAGGGATTCTAGGTATCTGGAAGTGAAGTTTACTTTATGTAAGTTAACCTGTTTTTTTCCTTCAAACTTTAATTGATTAATTAAAGCCAAATTGTTGTTCTCAATCATTAACACTAAAGGGTGACAACATTGCTGATGAGAATGGCTTGGTGTATTCTCCTTATCTGGGTTATTATGATGCCCCTTATTTTTTGCATCGTTGTCGATGTAATCTTCAACTATATATTCAAGGAAGGAGTCTCCATAAACTTTATGGTCTTGATAATGGGTAATAATGCTTGAAATTTCTTTAATTGGTCCACAAAAATCCATATCAATGCTAATTCCCTGAAAAAAGAATAAAATAGACATTGATATGGAAAAGAATATTTTCATAAAGTTTCACAAAGATACAAATTAATCGATGCACAGGTTGTGCAAAAACTTGAAGCGGGATAAAAAATAAGATTTGACTTATCAAAATATTAGAGCCATCTGCGTATTTTGCTCTAAAATCAACTAATAAGCCCCAATTATCGACGTATTGGTAATTAAAAGTTAAATAAAGGCTACAAAAGTAACTAATATCACACCCATACCTCCCTTAAGAGTACTCGATTAAGTGGTTTATTAAGGGGTAAGTAAGTGAACCTAATCCATACAAAATTTGGCAAGGTTCTATTTTTTAAAAATTGTGTAATTTCTTTTCAAGAATTTAAAATCCGTACGCGACAGAAAAATTAATTCCAAATGGATGTCCAGGACGTAAACCTGCTGGAACCCTCGATACTGCATAGGTTGTATTAAAGAGATTTATAATATTAGATGACAAGGTAAAATTGGCATCAATAAAATACCGGGCAGACAAATCCACTATAAAATTTGAATCTACTTTAAAGTTTTCTGGGATTGTTCCAGCACCTGCTTTTGTTCTGAAAGCGCTTGTGTATCGTGAATTGAGGTTTACTTCAAACTTACTGTGCTGGAACCCCAAAGATGCGTTTAATTGATTTTTTGCAATATAGGGTATCTCGTCCCCTACGGTGACTATGCCGTAAATATCCTCATTACTGTCAAAACTGGTTAAAAATTCAGTATCGGTAAGTGTGTATGAGACAGATAAGGGAAGCTTAAATCTACTACTTTGTTTATACAACAGGTTGTAATTTAGTAAAAACTCGATACCACTTACACGAACTTCGCCTGCGTTAAATTGGTCAAGGCTTCCTGTACCGCCAGTTGCAGCTAAATCACTTCCAAGTAGGTTTTGGTAGTCATTGTAAAAGCCAACAATTTCGCCGTTGAAACCTTTAAGGCTAAATCGGGAACCCAATTCATAATTAATGCTTTCTTCAGGATTTTGCCCCGGCGTATTACTTGGTGGCGAAAAACCTTTATGCACACCACCGAATATTGATATGTTGTTACTGAACCTATAATTAGCTCCTATTCCAGGAATCCAGACATCCACTTCGTTTTCTCTAATCGATAGATTTTGACCTGTTCGTAAAGGGTCATCAGTACCATAATCCATTCTAGTTAATGTGATGTTTTCATAGCGCAACCCTGGGGTCAAAGTCAAATTTTCAATTTTTACCGTGTATAGTAAATGTGCTGCCAGTGCTTTGGCACTGCTTATACGGTTGGCATCTGTTCCTTTTTCACCAACTGTAGTCTGTATTAACTCTTGGTTTTGAAACGCATATCTATCCACCCATTGAAACCTATCCTCGTCATCTTCGTGATAGCGTATTCCTGCTTCTAAGCGCTGTACCCATCGGTTACCCCAATTTAGAGTTGCTACAGATTGAATTCCGTTTGAGGTATAAGCTCTGTTGTTGGCCTTTATACCTAATGCATTTGTTTGGGTGTCTTCGTTGCCCAAGAGGGTTTGATATTCTGAAGGAAAATTTTCTGGTGAAGACAAAATGTTGTTAATACTTACGCGTTCGCCCAAATTCACGTCATCCAATTTATACCAATTTCGTTTAAATCTATTGAGATAGCCTGTTGTCCTTATATCAAGGGATGGTGACAAACGGATAAAATGGGTAAGCTGGTATTGTTGATGTTCGGCGTTCATCACATCCTCTGAAGAAGCTCTGTATCTTCTAAAGGGACTTTCCTCAAAATCTGCATCTGTCAGTCCCAAATAGGTCTCGTTGGCCTCTTCTTCTGAATATTGGATTTTAAACAATAGCGACTGATAGATTTTGGCATCCAAATTTGTGTTTACTCTAAATTTAGCCAAATAATCTGTTTTGTCGAAACCCGTGTTGCCACCACCGTCTAAATCCTTAAAACCATCGGAACTGTAGTTGTAATAATCCGTCATAAACCCAAAGTTCTTGAAACTATTGCCTAATGCCAATTGGGTGTTTCTTGAATCATAGTTTCCTGCAGCAATCGACGCTTTTCCAGAAAATTCTTCCGGTATTCGAGAGGATATCATATTTATGGCACCACCTGTGGTGTTGGGGCCGTACTGTATTTGGCTGCTTCCTTTTAACACCTCTATGGCTTCCATTCTACCAATAGTAGGGAAATAGTAGGCAGCCGGTGCACTGTAAGGGGCGGGTGCAATCAACACACCATCTTCCATTAAATTAATTTTTGCGCTGCGCTCAGGCGAAGTACCTCTTAAACTAATGTTTGGTCGTAATCCAAAACCATCTTCTTCATAGATGTTGATGCCTGGAACCGTGCGTAAAATTCTGTTGATATTGGTGAAAGAGAACTTTTTCAAGTCTTCTTTTGAGATATAAGTTGCAGAACCCGTTTTATTTTGTGCCTCAAATTTACTTCCCAATAATACACTTCCCGTAACGATGACTTCCTTAAGTTGTTCGGTTTGTTGCTTAATTGAATCTTTTTGTTGTGGGTTGGTCTGTGCCAATCCCGTGATGTAAAATAGCAAGGTAGTTGCTGTGAAGGATAGAATTTTCATTTGCAATTTTATTTAGAATGATTATAAATAGGTCACAAATATAATATCCTCTTTTGTATCATCCAAGTTATTTAGAATAATTCTTAATAGTATTTTTTAATATCAGGTTTTGAGATAATTTTAAGTTAAAGCAATAAGCTAAACCCATTATTACGGATTTTTAAATCTTTATTAACTAATTTTAGTTAACCTTAAATATAGATTTTGCCTCTCTATAAATCCGTTCAAAATTGAGCTTTAATTCATCAGTTGTGAAATGTTGATGAGGATTTGGTACTTCTCTTTTAATCGCTTGTAGTTTAAATTGAACTCCTTTATCCTTGCCATCCGCAAAAGTGATAAACTCGCCTTGTTTTAGACGGAAAAACACATCTGCCCTACGTTTAGAAACTTCTTTTTCGCCTGTGGTAATTCTCGTATCAAAATTTAGATTGTGCCCACGATTTATACTTGTGGTTTCCATACGGACAATTTCAAAAAAACGCTCATAATATTTTGCGGTATCAGGGTCATTGACCTTTCCGAAAAACTGATAGGAAAGGTTGCTCAAAATAGCCTTACTCGCTTTGTCTCCATAAAGCATATCATTCTGAATTTTATCCTGCATGACGTAAATTGTGGCAATATCATAGCTTCTTAAAGTTGCGGGAATGCGGTGCATATTAAGTAGTTTGATGGTTGGGGCTTCTTCCATCATTAAAAATGACGACTGTTGACCTCTCACGCTCATTTGCTTGATGACTGTGTGCATAATTGCAGCGATGATAGGCGAGTAAGCTGATTCATATTTGGGATGGTTCACGATGCAGATAACAGCAGGATTGTCCTTGCTGTTGATATTCAATGGTACTTCATCTTTTGACAAAGCCATAAACAACTGTTGTGAACCTATCTTTTTAAAGGCATTGGCCAATGTGCTTTTTACACCTGCCGTTTGCTTGTCAGAATCCATTCCGTTGATAAAAGCACTTGCCATACTTCGGGAAGTGATATTTGAGCTCACAAAAGTAACCAACTGTTTGGTAGTCATCGATTGAAAAATAGCAATCAAATGGGGCAGGGTGCAATATTGAGGATAGGACGTTTTTAGTTTCCAAATCATTCCACCCATCAAACCTTCAACAGCATCACTGAAGAATTTTGTGGTACTGTTTGTACTGGATTCGTTGAACTCCAAAAGATTTTCAATGAGTACCTTGGATAATTCATTCACACTTTCCTCATTGGGCAAATATCTTGGGGTAATTGGGTTTACACAATAATGGATTTGGTCAAAAGCTATGGTATAGAATTTAATATCCTTTTCTTTAAATAATGGGTAGGCAATTTCGGTAAGTTCAAAATCCTTGTAATCGTGTATGATACCACAAAATTGATGGGTACTAAAATGCTGTAAAAAATTATAGATAACACTTTCTGTTTTACCGCTTCCCGCAGAGCCAATAATCGATGCACCTCGCTTGATATTTTCGATTTGAAATTTTCCACGACGAAGTTTAAAGCGTACCTGATATTTCTTATCTCCGTTTTTGGGCTCTTCTTGATGAAGAAACACATATAAAACTGTACTGACAAACAATACCGGAACAACAATAAAAAGGATGATATGTGGTATTGACATACTCATATCCCAATAGAACCCGACTGTATGGCTCGGTCAATCCCTTTTTTTAACTTGTTGATTATCTTTAATGCCAACTGTACTTTGTTTGTTGGAATATTCATTATGGGTACACCAGATTTGGCAAGTATTTTATAGGCAGTTGCCTTTTCATTGGTTGGCAATCCCGAAAGAATTGAGAAATACAACTTTGGATTTTTCAGGAATGTTTTACGTGCCTTATAAGTTTCAACATAGTTTCGTTTGTATTGAAATAGAGTGTCAAACGTTTTTTCAGAAGCCTTAAAGAATTTGTCCCTATCAAAACCACGTTTTACAGGTTTGCCATTAAAAACGGTTTCCGAAGCTTTGTACTTGCTACCAGGGGACAAACTGTATTTATTGGACATATCCTTTCTGCTCACAATAATATGGATATGGCTTTGAGAGCCTTCTTTAGGCATCCCTCTAACAATGCGTTTTCCATCTTGTTGATGTGGTGCTTCTTTTTCCAATCGGGACATCGTTTGCTGTAATTTTTTGATGTTGCCTTCTAATTCGCCACTTTTAATTTTCCGGATATCGTTCTTAATTTGAAGTATCTTGGTGGCATAAGGTTGGTTCTCCTGAATTTTCCTATCCGTTCCCTTATACGTACGCTGATGCTCAATTTTGGCATAGTATATAATGTCATCTACAGTAACAGCTCGTCCGTTTATTTCCCGATTAAAAGATTTAGCGTACTCTTTCATCAATTCTCGGGTGTACTTTTTCAGTTCCTCGGAATGATTTTGCAATCGCTTCAATTCATAAGCACTCGGATTGACTGTAATGGAATAAAACTTTGGTTCGGTCTTTTTGAGTTTAGCCGTATTTCCGTCAATTTCTTTAATGACTTCCTTACCTGATATTTCTTCGCCATACTGATTGAAAAAATGTTCCATTTCATCAATGGATTTGTCATCGTTTTCTTTTTCGAGATAAGCGACAAAATCGGAAACGCTCTGTGCATAATTGCCATCTAATGTCTGTTTGGTTACTGTGATATACATTATAATTTTTGTTTAATGTTTTCAAATTCATCTTTGCTTAAATCCAGTTTTAAATAGCCACCTCCAAAACTGCTTTTAACATAAGTGGTCTTATCAATGATTTTTTCTAAATCATATTTTACGGAATGGAATTGTTGTTGAACTTCTTCGTACCGATTTCGATAATGATTCAGTTCCTCATTTTCTGTAATCAATTCCTGTTGTTCAAATTCAAATAATTCTTCTTGTGCTTCTTCCTCTTTTGGATTCTCCTGAAAGAGCAGTTCCAACATTGCATTGGTGGGTTTGGTCTGGTTTTTTTCAATATCCCTAATAATGGCTACAAGTGCATTGATTCGTTTTTTTAAGCTATTCTCTAAAGTCTTCATATTTGCACCCAAAGATTCATTTGGGGATAGCTCGTTCAAATCGAAAAAGTTCATCATTGCTTCCAACGTATCAGTATGTGAATGGGTAATTTCCTTGGAAAATTTCCGAAAGCGAGTTGCCACTTTAGGTTTAATACTAATGGCAGAAAAACTGTATTTCTTTTGATGATTTGAACTCATTTACTGTAAAAAATTGCCGTTTTATAGGGGTTTCAAAAGGATTTACTGTAAAACTTTGTTATTTCTCTATTTTATATAACCAGTAATTATTTGAATATCAAATAATTACAACTAAAAACCAATCGTTAACATCGCCTTGGCGTGTTACCCTCTTGCTTCTCAAATTCGTCCCGCAGGGACAAAATTTTTCAAACAACCTGACTGAAAAGTCAGTTGCTTTTTTTCGGAATAAAAAATTCCGATATGTTTAATTTTTGATGGGTATCATTATCGGCGAAAGTCAAATCAAAATGGGATAACGATACTTTAAATTGATACTGCTAACAGTCTTTTAAAGATATTCTATTTAGATATAATATTGAAATACAGATTGTTTCCAAATGGTTAGTTTTGATACCAAAAAATAGGATTTTTATAAAAAAGTAAATTTAAGACGTCGAGTTTTTGAATATTGGCTCTTGTAAATTTGAAAAAAGTAAAGCACAAAAAAAGACCTCTGAAAGTTCAAAGGTCTTAATTCTTGTTTTTATTTTAGATGTTAAAAACGTACTGATATGAATATAGATTTTTTATCGCTTCTTCGTCCAATATCTTATCATAATCCATATGATGTTCATTGGCGTAGGCTTTAAGGTCGTTCCCAAATTTGCTTTCTATATCTTCTTTTGAAACGGAAAGTAGATGTTGTTGGGTTTCGTCATCGAGGTTGTTATAATTTAGATAAATCATAGCCTTACTTTTTAATATTCGCTTGTAAGCATCAACGTATTATCCACAAAATACAACCGTAGTTCATCCAAAGGAAAATCGGTAAAATTGTATCGGTGTATTTCAAATATATTCCCATTTCCATCGCTGTAAATTATTTCAGCTTCATAGCCTGTATAATCCTGTTCCTCTTCCGATAGCCTTTTAAAATCTATTGTTATAAAATGGCTTCGGTTTAGCAAACTTTTGGCGATTACTGAAACATCGGTAATGAGCCAAAAACACTCTGCTACGTTGGCTAAATATTTCAGTCCGTTTGTAAATCGGGTGCGTATTAATGGGATTTGATAGAACATTTCAGAACCGTGAAAATGTTGCAATCCTTCTTTTATTTCGTTAACTTGTGCTTTCATTGTTATATCTTTTTAGAATTAATGATGAAAAGAAGAGGGCACAAACTAATTGAAAACTGGTATTAGTGCCCTCTTTACTTTTTACTTACTACCTAATAATAGGATTTCATCGGCTATCACTTCGGTAACATAGCGTTGATTGCCATCGTCCGTGGTATAGGTTCGGGTCTTTAGTTTTCCAACAACTCCGATTTCTTTGCCCTTTTCGGCATACTTTTCGATAATTTCAGCAGTTTTGCCCCAAGCGACAACGGTGTGCCAATTGGTATCCGTTTGCTTTTCGCCCTTGCCGTTTTTGTAGTATTCATTGGTTGCCAATGATAAACGGGCTACTTTCTTACCGCTTTCAAGGTTCGTAATAGTTGGTTCTTGCCCAACATTTCCAATTAACTGTACGTGATTTTTAATAGTACTCATAATAAAAGATTTAAAAGATTAATATTTCCCTTTTTGATTTAAACTGAATTAAATTTTAAGGGGTGTTTGTATGATTTCTTTCGTGCTCCGCACAATGGATGAAGTGGGTTTTGTCAAGACTTTTAGGGAATAAATCAGGTGTGTTTGCGACGTAGTAAAATCCTTGGATTTTCAAGGAAGTAGAAACCTTATTTTTGCCTAAAACTTGTACAGTCTTGACAAGTTCCATAATGGTATTAGCAATTCTTATAAAGCCATTTGTGACGAGAGCGTACCGACAGTTAAGCGAACAGAGCAAATGGCTTTATTTTAGAATTGGTTATGCCATACCTGTTTTTCGCTGTCCCGAAAAACAATAAAGGCTTCATCTATTATAAACCCCTTAAAATGTGTGAGGCAAAGGTTCGGTTTTTAAGAATTATCGAGTAAAGACCAAAGTAGGCTTTGCCGTTAATTCTGTTAAGAAAATCGAGGCTTTGACTTTCCGATTACAAGCGGACTGGATTCACGGTTTTGGTTTGGGAATGTAGCGTTCCTTCCCAGCGAAGCGGGAAGGGGAAGCGGAATGGAAAACCAAAAACGGGAATTGGGTCCAAGATTTTTTATAGAGAAGCTCTTTGCCCGAAATGTAGCTTTTTGCGAAATGTAGCGGGAAAGTGCTGAACGGATTATAGAACCAAATTATTCTTTTGAAGTAGGATTTAAAGCGGACTTGACTTTAAAGATGTAGATTGGAATAGAGTTTGACCACTTCCCGAATTTTCTCGGGAATGAGTAGGCAAGTGGAATGGAAATCGGAATCTTTGAAGTTGTGTCCAAGACCTTTTTTGAGTGAAGCGCTTTTCCCGGAATGAAGCTTTCGCGGAATGTAGGGGAATGTGCTGAATGGGATTATAAATCTAATGGCATAAAAAACCTCCCTACCAGAGTAAGAAGGTTTTACAGTTATAATCAATTTACTATTTTTCTTTTTTCAGAACTAATTGATACACACAAGGAATTACCACCAAATTCAATATCGTAGCTGACAACAAACCACCTAAAATTACAACCGCCATCGGGCTTTGTATTTCACTACCCGGTTCGCCACCTTTTAAGGCTAATGGAATTAATGCTAATCCTGTTGTAAAGGCTGTCATTAAGATTGGATTTAATCTATCCAAAGCTCCTTTCTTTATCAATTGAAAGCCTTGGATTCCTTCTTTTCGTAAATCTTCATAACGAGAAACCAATAAAATTCCATTACGGGTTGCTATTCCAAAAAGACTAATAAATCCAATGGTCGCAGCGATACTGATAATACCTGATGTAAAGTACACAATCAAGATACCACCAATCAATGCCAGAGGTAAATTGATTAAAACTACGAACGCCAGTTTTATGACCTTAAATTCATAATACAACAACAGGAAAATGATGGCTATCGCGATGATGGCTGTTATCAAAAGCAATTGTGATGCTTTGGACTCACTTTCAAACTGTCCGCCATATTGTACACGGTAGCCTTCTGGCATATTCACGTTATTGGCGACGACTTCCTTTATTTCGTTTACTGCACCACGTAAATCCCTACCTTGAACATTGGCAGCGACCACAATTTTTCGTTGTACATCTTCACGATTGATAGTGTTTGGACTACTTACCGATTGAACTGTTGCCAATTCGCCCAACGTAGTTTGTCCACCTTTCGGTAAACTAATCAAGGTTTTATTGATATTCTCAATATCATCCCGAAACGGTTTTTCATAGCGCACTACCAAATCAAAGTATTGCTGTCCTTCATAAATCTCGCCCACTTCTTCTCCTGCAAAAGCGATATCTACTTGTTCCATCAAATTACCAACCGTCATACCATATGCCGAGAGAATCTGGCGCTTGGGTTTAATACGAATTTGAGGCACTTCAATTTGCTGGTCAACAGCAACATCTGCCAGTCCATCAATATCCTTAATGTTCTGTTCTACGCTTTTGCCTACTTCAAACAGTCGTTGTAAATCGAAACCAAATATCTTGATGGCAATATTGGCGCGTGTCCCGGAAAGCATATGGTCGATACGGTGGGCGATGGGTTGCCCCAAGGTAATGTTGACACCTGGTGCAACACTCAATTTGTTTCGGACTTCTTCAAAGAATTCTTCTTTTGTTTTGTCCTCAAGAACAAAAGGCACATCAATTTCCGAAGCATTGACACCTTGCGCGTGTTCGTCCAGTTCGGCACGGCCTTGTCTTCTTGTAACAACCTCTACTTCGGGCATATCCAATAGTATAGTCTCGATTAATTTACCTGTCTTGTTGCTTTCTTCCAAAGACATTCCCGGTGGACCAACCACACTAATTACCAAAGAGCCTTCGTTGAATTCAGGAAGAAAACTCCTTCCCAATTGTGTGACCACTAAAAGACTTAACAGAAAAACAATCACAGTTACGCCAATAATGGTTTTGGGTATTCGTGTTGCCCGTTCCAAAAGGTTGCCATAATGTTTCTGTAGCCATCGCTCCACGCGTGTACCTTCTGCCTGCTTGTTCAAAAGCTTTTCGTTATCCAATAAATAGGAACACAAAATAGGCGTAACCGTTACGGCAACAACCAATGAGGTCAATACCGATGTTACAAAGGCTATGCCCAGCGGTTGCAATAATCGACCTTCCATTCCGCTTAAAAAGAACAAGGGAACAAATGATACGATGATAATTAAGGTTGCAATAATGATGGAACTTCTAATCTCTACTGAAGCGTCACGCACTACTTTTATGGTCGATTCCCGCTCCGCTTTCGGTTTTCTGATATTTTCCCGCAAGCGTTTATATACATTTTCCACATCGATGATGGCATCATCTACCAACGCACCTATCGCAATGGCCATACCACCCAAACTCATTGTGTTTATAGTGTAACCCAGCCATTTTAAAATGATGATGGACACCAATAAAGAAATTGGGATAGCCAGCAAGGAAATAACGGTAGTCCTCCAGTTCATCAGAAAAATGAAAAGGATAATCATTACAAAGAACGCACCTTCTAAAAGAGTCATATTTAGATTACTTATAGAAGCATCTATGAAATCAGACTGCCTAAAGATTTGACTTTTGATGTTGACACCTTTGGGCAGGGTTTTTTGCAAATCGGCAATGGCTTCATCCAGTCGGTCTGTCAACTCCAATGTATTCACATCGGGCTGTTTAGAAATAGTAAGAATCACAGCGGGATTTGCGTTTAATGAACCATCGCCAATTTTATCAGCTGCACCAATTTGTACGGTTGCAACGTCTTTAATCTTGATGGTTTGACCATTCACTTCCTTTAGAACCGCTTCCTGTAAGTCTTCCAGCGCATACGCCCTACCACTTCCCTTAATGATGTACTGATTGCCATATTGATTGATGACACCACCGGGCGCATTTTGATTTGCTTCCTTAACGTGTTCTACCAATTCTGAGAGGCTCACGTCGTAATACTTCATCTTTTCGGGATTGGCAAATACTTGATATTGTTTGTAATCGCCACCAATAACCACCACGTTTGCAATACCGCCAATGGCTTTTATACGAGGCCTGATGGTCCAGTCGGATAAGGTTCGCAGTTCCATTGGCGAAAGACTATCCGATGTCACTCCCAAGAGCATTATTTCGCCCATAATGGATGAAATAGGTGCCATTGTTGGTGCTCCAATTCCTTCGGGTAGATTTTCCCGTACCATTGGAATACGTTCACTTACAATTTGTCGTGCCCGATAAATATCGGTTCCCCACTCAAATTCTATCCAAACAATGGAAACTCCCGCTGCCGATGACGAACGGATGCGTCTCACATTGGGCGAACCGTTTAAGGCAGTTTCCAGTTGATAGGTCACTAATTTTTCTACTTCTTCAGATTCCATTCCGTGCGCTTCGGTAAGGATTGTTACCGTTGGTGCTGTAAGGTCTGGGAATACATCGACGTTCATTGTACGTGCATAATACACGCCCAACACACTCAATGCAACCGCTCCCAATAGTATGAGCAATCTGTTTTGAAGTGAAATTGATAATATTTTGTTTAACATTTCTCTTCGTTTTTAATGTTCGTGACCGTGTGCAGGTGTTGAACCCGACATTGAAGCCATTTTAACTTGATATGCTCCTGTAGTTACTACCACTTCGCCAACTTGCAGACCTTCCAGTATCTCTACATTTTCGCCATTGCGCTTTCCAAGCTTAACAGGTCGTCTTTCAAAACTTTCGCCTGATAGTTGAACGATAACGGAATAGCTTCCATAGTCTTCCAAGAGAGCATTCACAGGAATCATTGTGTTCTGTGTTGCATTTCCCATCGCTATCTGAACAGGTGTTAGACTTCCTATTGGCATATCGACGGTGGCATTGACTTCTGTAAAAACAGAAATCAAAGGATTTTCACGTTCCACGTCCTTACCAATCGAAAGGATTTTGCCCTCGGCATCAGTTACGTCTTTCCATTGGTTATCATTATCCTGATACCATATACCTTGTAAATTACCCATCGTAAGTCCGTAGTTGGGTGCTAACTGCGCTTTTAAAACTCTGGATTGATGCGTCCCAACGGTTACAAGTGTAACACCTTGTTCTACATAATCGCCATTTGAAACAGTTATGGATTTGATAAAACCATCAAAAGGTGCACGTATTTGTTTGCTTCCGCCCGAGACACCAGACACCAATGATTGATAGTTGGCTTTGGCTATCTCGAAACTGCTCTCTACTTTTTCAAATTCAGATTTCGGGACTATTTTGGATTCGTATAGCTCTTTCTTCCTTTCATATTCCGATTTGGCCTGTTGGAATGTCGCTTTCGCGGAAGCGATATCCGTACTTAAATTATTGGATGCCAAACCTTGACTGTTCAAGCTCATCAACAACTGACCCTGTTTTACCGCTGTACCTTCGGTTAGGTTATTTACTTTAAAATCTACCACACCATTGGATTTTGCCGCCAAGGACTTTGTAGAACCTGGCGATGGCATCCAAACACCGGACGTATTGATAACATCGTAAATTTTACCCGTAACGACAGGTGCGGTTTGAAAATCGATTTTCCAAGCCTGCTCTTTTAAGAACGAGATACTTCCATCATCTTCGGCAGTACCCAATGCCATTATGGCTTCATCTGCATTACTATAGACCGTAACATCGTCAATCGTTATTTTATCTGAATAGTCTGGCGTTTTCAATTCAAAAACAAGTTGGTAACTACCAGCTTCTTTTGGTTGAATGGTAGGCGAGAATATGCCTGGTGATGAAGGTGCATCTGCGATATTGCGAATGCCTTTATCGCCCTTAATCAAACTAAGCGTAACCGAACCTTCGCGAACGGGCTGATGCTTGTCCAACACCGTAAAGTGGGCTGCAAGCCTGCTTGGACTGCCTACTATTAAAGCAGGGAATTCTACGAATAATTCTGTTTTGTTTGTCCAAATGGTGTGGTCCAAGCGTGGAATTTCTTCTCCTTCGTGGCTACCATCGGGATTGTGTGCGTGTGCGTCTTCTGCCTTGTTGTTACAAGACATTGCCAAAAAGGCAAGCACTATGAGTATATATTTCATCTGTTATATCTATTTGTTTTTTAGTGGTCTTGGTGTTCCTTCCCCTCATCGTGGGTATGGCTATCCGTTTTCATTTCCATAGAATCTTTTTCTACTTGAAACTCTTCTTGCTCTATGGTTTCATCGCCCATATGGTTGCCGTCTGCATCGTGGTCGTGACCGTGTTCTTCAGTGGTTTCTGTTTTTGATTTCGTATCTCTACAAGATGTCATTGTGAAAATTGAAACTGTTAGAATTGCGAATATTATTTTGGAAATCCTCATAATTGTATGTTTAAAATTTATAATTGATGTTTTAATAATTGTGCTTGAAGCAGTTGCAGTTCCTTTTCCATTTGCAACATTTTATCTGAAGCATTTCTGTAAAACTGAAGTTCTACATAGTAATCCATAAACGAATACTCGCCCAACATATAGGCTTTAAAAAGTAAATCCTCACTTTCTAAATTGCCCATTGTTGTTTGATACTCATTGTATTTTTTGAGCATCAATTCGTATCGATTATAAGTTTCCTGAAACTGTGTGTAAAGCGAAGTGCTAATTACTTGCGTATTGGACTGCTGATACTCATAATTGGCTTCGGCAGCTTTTACTTTGTTCTTGCTATTCCAAAGGGGAATCGAGACACCGCCATAAAAACCAGAATAATGACTACCGCTAACGCCTTGATAATTGTAGCCAAGTGCTACGTTTGGTAGTACTTTGTTTTTTTCCAGTTTTACTTTTTGAAGTGAAGATGTCTCAATAGCCTTTAATTCTTGCAGTAAAGGGTCATTTGATAATTTTTCCTGCCAAAGACTTTCCTCCGCACCAACTTCAATAGGCAATGCAAGTCCTGTCGAAATGCCACTAATTTCATTACCGCCGTTCAACGTTTTGAGTTTTGACAGCAAAATTTGAATTTCGGTTTCAATCTGTTCCACGGCAAACTGCTCTTGAATCCAAGCAATTTTCGCTTTATTCAAATCTAAAATGCCTACTTGCTCGGTATCAAAAAGTTTTTGGATTTGGTCAAAAACCTGCTTGCTCTGGGTTTTTCTTTCTGCTTCAACAGTTTTTTGTTTTTGCAAGTAAGCAAGTTCCAAAAGCGTGTTCTTCGCTTTCAACAAGACTTCCTGTCTCTTGTTAGCATAGGCTGATGCTAACTGTTGCGATTTAGACTCGTTCCATTTGCCACGAGCAGCATATACCGTTGGGAATTCAAAAGATTGCGATAGTTGATATTCGGTATAATCTCCAGTTCTATTGTCGCCAAATGGCAAATAAAAGCCAGAAAGCTGTGGGTCGGGCAAATTATTGTTGCTCCTGTTTTCGAGTTGCTGACTTTCAATGAATGATTGATAGCCTTTTAACTCCGTGTTATTCTGTTCTATTTCATTAAGTAGTTGCTCTATATTTTTATCCTGTGAGAAACCACTAACAAAGAACAGGCATCCGCAAATTGCGGACACGATGTGTTTATTCATTGTGTGAAATTTTAGGTTTAATCTTACCTGTCGGCTGACAGGTCTACATTTATAAAAGGAAACAGTACCGTAGCGATACCGTAGTCCTAAACGATTAACCTAAAGATGGTGGGCCTCGTGAGTCGAGGGAAGAGAGGTAGGGATTAAAGTATTTATTGGGTGGATGATAGACAGGCGATTTACTATTTTGCCTGTAATCAATTAAGAAGATATTTTGGGTTTCAAAAGAACTTTTTGCAACATCCTTTTCAACAACGGTTTGTTGCTCGATTGTATTCCTTTCAAGTAAGACTATATCGCTGGATACCGTGGAATGGATGTGCATATCCATAACGAACCCAAAAAACCCATAAGGGGATTCTTCTTCGTGGGAATCATCATCGTGATGATGATGTTCGCCAGTATGGGCAATATCTGAATGGGAATGAGCGTCCTCGTGTTGATGGTGCAAATGCGGAAAAACCTGATGCAGCATCATTAGGCTAAACAAGCCTAAAAAGAAAAATGCCGCTATTTTATTTGGTTTTTGCATTAGGTACAAAGATACCATTATTTCTTATTTGTGAAAATTTAGAGTACTTCAATCTCTTTTAGAAAAGGTGAAAATCCAGTTTAAGGTACTGGATGAACCTTTTTATAATGTTTCTTTAAACCATTGCATATATTTCATCAAACAATATCTTATCAAATTTTTCCTGTTGCGAAAAAGTTTTTTTCAAGGTATTGTGAAGCATCCAATTAAAGGCGTTATACCCATCCCATAATGTGGGCGTTTTATAATAATCGTGTCCTTCTTCGGCTATCATATCCAATAATTCCCTGGATTTCTTTGAAGGATTATCGTTTTTGTCGCTACATTCATATCGGAACAGTTTCGTTTTTTCCAATATTTCCTTTACGAATGCTTTGGTGTCGATAAGTACGATTTCTTCCATTTCCCTGAATTTTCTTGTGATTTCGTAGTATTCGTTATCCAAGAACTTCTCGAATAGAAAATTCAATTTCGGCATTATTAAATCTGTATTGTTTTTGCTGTGCTTTATTGAAAATGCTATTTCTGATTGAGCAACGTGCAAGCCATTGGTGCATACTTCTCTATAAAATCCAAAATGCCCGGAAGTCTTTTCGCTTCCGTCATAGGAATTTTTGAAACGCAACATCGGTAATATCTTATCCTGTTCATTCTTCAACGAAAACTGATTATGGTCCTCGATTATAAAGTCGGCAATGAAAGACCTGTCATTTCTGTTAATCGTGCGTTTATGATATTTCAGATTGGCATCCAGTAATAGCTGTTCGGCTTTTTTGAAAAACAATTCATTTGGAATATGGCCATAACTGTTCGAGACCACATTCACAATTTTGTCATTGGAAATAACGGCATTTTCAAGTCCTCTTCGAGACTCCATACCAGTAATAATTTTTAACGATTTCATTTCATTTGAAACGAAAATTTCATCTTGTTGTAAACGATTTAAATACATAATATTTGATTTTAGACCTGTCTGAAGACAGATATGATTAAAAAAAGAAAGCCTACTCTTGCGAGCAGGCTTTCACATTTGAAGACATTAGCTTCATTAAAGTTCAAATTTTAGAATCTGTTCTTCAATCTCTGATTTACGTTGTTCCAAAGTGGACTGTAAATGTGTAGTTACCAACTTGATTAAATTCGTGTTGGTCGTCTTGAATTCCAGATTACGTGAGTCCCTTATATGGAAGGAACTCGAACCATCCTGATTGTAATTGAACTTGGTAAGCTCGTTCAATGTTTCCGTCAACCGTTCACGTTGATTGGCCAAACCTCTCAATTTTTCAAACTTTTGAATTCTGTCATCCAAATTAATCTCTGGTTTTTTGGCTACCACGAGCTTTTCCGGTGTAACAGCTTTTCCGATAGCTTCCTCGGTCAACTTCTTTTGAACTTCCTTTTTAACGGTTGCATTTACTTTTTTTGCTGTTCCGTTTGATTTTACTTTTGTTTCCATAATTAAATGATTTTAGATTAAACAATATTTGAGCAAAACCCAAACGGAAGACAAAATTTTAGAGTGGAAAGGAAACGGAATAAATAAGCGAGGGAAGAAGCGATGGCTTTATGCCGTCCCTTTTCCGAAAAATATTTTGCGACGTTTATATTTCGGTAATATTGTATGAATACTCTCTACCTCAAATTTTTCTATAGAAGTTCATCACTTAAAAGACCTATAATGAAATAGTTGATTACTCGATTTAATGTGTTTCCAGAATGATTAACTTAAAGATATTTAGTAGAAATGATAAGGCATAATGAACCAAATTTGAAGCAGTATTAAGAGTCATAAAATAAATGACTTTTTATGTTGGTTTGAAATAATACAAATTATATATTTGCACCATCAGAAAGTAAAGCATTTTACTTTAAGTTCATTTATAATATCGTCAACAAATCGGCTAACAGTTTGGTTCCGGAATCTGTAACTGATTGATATATATAATATTATGGGGAAAGGGTATAATCCTGCCACCCCGACAACAAGCCATGCAAATGGCATTAAAAACCTTGTAAATCAATAGATTTACAAGGTTTTGTTTTTTTACGCCATCATAGCATTTGATAACATTCGATACGGTTCAGTTAACAGGGATCAAGGCCAATTGTGGATCAAGGCCAATTGTTGTGTTTACGC
>NZ_JACC01000041.1 GCF_000520955.1 Aquimarina pacifica
AATCTAACCACAACTTTTTGGAATGATCCTACATAAGTCCTCTAATTATATACCTATATACTTTAAAACTAAACTAGAGGTGCATTTGCCGTCTACTTACTAAAAAACCGCTCTTAAGAATTAAATATGATCGTTTTTTAAAAAGCTCTTAATATTTAATTTTAATTAGGAAATAATGGTATACTTTGAATTCTTCGTCATACATGCACCTTAATAAACGTTACGCTTACTTCTCTCTTTACGCCAAAAAACAGTCAATTTTCCTTTCGAAAGAATTATAAATCATTTAGATTTTTATTTGCCGGTCAATTTGCTGATCAAGAGAAATAAAGGTCTCCGTTCTCGACACACCTTCGATGGCCTGTATTTCTTTATTCAGCACTTTCATTAAGTGTTCATTATCCCTACAGAGTATTTTAATAAATATAGACCAATTTCCTGTAGTATAATGACATTCAATAACCTCAGGTATATCTTTTAACTGCCTTACTGCCATAGGATTACTAACAGCCTTATCAAGATAAACACCCACAAATGCCATTGTCTTATACCCCATAACTTTTGGATCAATTATAAACTTAGATCCAGTAATCAATCCTGATGCTTCAAGTTTACGTAATCGCTGATGAATAGCCGCCCCAGAAACTCCTACTTTTCTTGCAATTTCAAGAATTGGTTTGCGAGCATCTTCCATAAGACTTCGTAAAATTTCCTTATCAATACCATCAATTTTAAGATTACTACTTATATCTTTCATCATGAATAAAATTACATATATCAATCAAAAATACGATTATCGTTTAATATTTAAACAAAAAACAATCAAAACAACACTAATCTTAACTTCAGACACTTAGACTAACATTATGTTACTAAGAATTATGAGTCAACTACTGCCTTTACTATCATTTTTCCTTATTTTCTGTGTAATCATTATGATACGTCAATGTATAATTCAGAAACTGTATAAATATTTATATTATCCTTTTACTCCATCCGGGTTATATCCCATATATGTGCATTCGTGTTCATTAAATCTAATGTCAAAGTCTTCGAGTTCTTTGAGTATGGGATCATAAACTTCTTTATGAATAGGAATCTGCACACCTGTACGAGTAATTTGCTTGTTCAAGATACGTACTGTTGCTATTGCCACTGGTAAACCTACCGTTCTTGCCATTGCCGTATACACCTGATCTTCACCAATAGTAACCATAGTAGCATCTATTTGTTTACGTTTGCCATTAAGTTCATAGCCAAATTTGTGATACATTACGATCATATCTTTATCCCCTTCGTCAAGTGACCAATTATCCATTAAGATCTTTTGTAAAATTTGAGCTGGGGTACCATTCGAAATCCCTACTTTTTTATTTGGGTTAAAAAGATCAAGCTCTAAAAGTTTATCCCACATAATATCATCCTGATCTATTTTGAGATAGTGACGAAGTTTTAATTCTACAGAATCCGTAGGTGAATAAGCCAAAAAACAATTGGTAAAATCCCTATAACTCATCTCTTCAGAATTACTTATAGTGTACTCATCATCCGTCATTCCTAATTGCACAAAAGTGTTCCATGCTCTCGAAAACCCGACGCGACGCATAGTACCTCTGTATAGAGTATTTACATCTTCTAGGCCATACAGCTTTTGATATTTTAATGAATTGCGATTGGCATACGCTTCGAAACGGCCATACTCATTGATTTCTAGAAATTCTGTCCTTCTAAATAATTTATGATAGGGAATATATTTACGACTCCCTTCCTGAAGAAATTCTGCCGCCCCGCCTTGCCCTGCAATGACTACATTACGAGGATTCCAAGTAAATTTATAATTCCAAAGATTAGTATCACTTTCGGGAGCTACTAATCCACCAGTAAAGGATTCAAATAAAATCATTTTCCCTCCTTGGCTGCGTATCCTATCTATAACTTGCATTGCACTCATATGATCAATCCCAGGATCTACTCCTATCTCGTTCATAAAAACCAATCCTTTCTTACGAACTTCTTCATCAAGCTCTTGCATCTCATCACTTACATATGAAGCCGTAACCATCGACTTGCCTAAACGCAAACAATCTTTGGCAACCTCAATATGAAAACGAGCAGGTAACATCGACACCACAATATCAGCATCTTTGATCGCATGCTCACGAGAAGCGTCATCAAAGACATCCAGAAGTATAGCTTTTGTATTCTTGTGGTTCTTTACCAGTTTTTTGGCAACATCCAAAGAAATATCCCCAATGGTAATATGCAAGTTCTCTGAAACAGACTTATCCTGAAAATATTTAATTAATACCGCAGTAGATTTACCTGCGCCAATGACTAAGATCTTTCGCATACGTACATATATTTTGATAACTTTGATGCAATGTAATAAATACCGCTAAGAATAGGTTCTCAATTTTAAGAGATTAATTTTTTAACCTGAATTATAAGAACGTGCTATCACAAAAAGAATAAAGAATTATGAACACAGGATCTTTAAACAAAACCATACTCATAACGGGAGCTATACTAGGGCTTCTTGCTGTAATACTAGGTGCTTTTGGAGCACATGGATTAGAAAAACTCGTCGATGCAAACAACATTGACTCTTTTGCTACAGGAACTCGGTACCAAATGTATCATGCTATTTTTTGTTTATTCTTAGCGAACATTAACACATTCAGCGAACGTTCTAAAAAACGTATTTTTTCTTTTATTATATCAGGAATTCTTCTTTTTTCTGGATCAATTTATCTTTTGGTGGTTGATGAAATTTTCAACATATCTTTGTCAAGCATAGGTTTTATAACCCCTTTAGGAGGTTTACTACTTATTTTGGGCTGGGTTTTTCTGTTAATTTCGTGTATAAAGATTAAGTGACTTTTTTTGTGGTTTGGTACAATATTATTCCTAATTTTGTATACATAACAAACACAACTATAGTTTTATGGAACCACAGTATCCAGTTACGAAAACGTTTTCGTTAGAGCAATACGGTATTAAAGATGCCATAATGCGTTACCAATTATCCCCCGACGATCTTCAGGATGAAGTTATCCAAAAAGGTCAGGGAAAAAATACTGCGTTTGGTACGTTGGTAGTCAACACAGGAGAGTTCACCGGTCGCTCACCAATGGACCGATTTATTGTCAAAGATCATATTACAGCAGATAAGATCTGGTGGGGTGATATCAACATCCCTTTTACTCCAGAAGCATTTGACGCACTGTACACCAAGGTAGTTGATTACCTATCAGGTAAAGAGGTTTTTGTACGGGATAGTTATGCTTGTGCCGATCCGGCATATAGACTCAACATTCGGGTGATCAATGAGTACCCTTGGTCAAATATGTTTGCATATAACATGTTTTTGAGACCTACTACCGAAGAATTAAAGAACTTTGAGCCAGCGTGGACCATTGTTAATGCGCCCGGTTTTATGGCAGTAGCAGATACCGATGGTACTCGCCAACACAACTTTGCTATTCTAAATTTTGATAAAAAAATCGCCTTAATAGGAGGAACAGGATATACCGGAGAAATCAAAAAAGGGATTTTTTCTGCTCTCAACTTTATTTTACCTGTAGACAAAGACACGCTTCCTATGCACTGCTCTGCAAATGTGGGAGAAAAAGGGGATACTGCAATATTTTTTGGACTTTCGGGTACCGGAAAAACAACATTATCTACCGATCCTGATCGCAAACTTATAGGAGATGATGAGCATGGATGGACTAAAGAAAATACCATCTTCAACTTTGAAGGAGGGTGCTACGCCAAGGTGATTGATCTGTCGGCAAAAAAAGAACCCGAAATATTTGCGGCAATAAGAAAAGGAGCTATCCTCGAAAATGTAATTTTAGACGGTAATGGTGTTGTAGATTTTACAGACACTTCTATTACTCAGAACACAAGGGTTAGCTATCCTATTGATCATATTAAAAACATACAAACACCTTCGATTGGAAAAAATCCGAAGAATATTTTCTTCTTGACCGCTGATGCGTTTGGGGTAATACCTCCTATTTCTAAACTAACTCCCAGCCAGGCCGCATATCATTTTATCTCAGGTTATACAGCAAAAGTAGCTGGCACAGAAGCTGGAGTGGTTGAACCCGTTCCTTCTTTTTCTGCTTGTTTCGGAGCTCCTTTTATGCCATTGCATCCCGCAAAATACGCCGAAATGCTAATTGATAAAATGAAAAATGCTGGTGTGAATGTATGGCTGGTCAATACAGGATGGACAGGTGGAGCTTACGGCGTCGGTACTCGAATGAAATTAGAATATACACGTGCAATGATTAAAGCTGTTCTTGATGGTGAATTAGGACTATATTCGTACGATACCTATCATATTCATTCTGTATTCGGAGTAGCGCAACCAAGAGAATGTCCTGGGGTCCCTACAAGTGTATTAAGTCCTCGTGCAACCTGGAACAATGATGAGGCATACTATACAACAGCTTTCAAACTTACGAATGCCTTTAGAGAAAACTTTAAAAAGTTCGAAGCATATGCCAATGAAGAAATTAGACGCGGTGGACCTCAACGCTATTCCTTCTAGAGAAACTTCTTTTATTTTATATTTATATAAATATCAAAGGCCCGAAAACAAATTGTTTTCGGGCCTTTTTACTAGTTTACAGTGTAATTAGAAAAATTATTTCTTATTTACTGTTTTTATATATTTTTGAAGTGCCATTGTCATAGATGGCGTCTCTGGAGTAGGTGCTTGTATATCTACCACAAGATTTTGCTCCTGAGCTGCCTTAACCGTAGAGTTACCAAAAACAGCTATTCTTGTATTATTTTGTTTAAAATCCGGAAAATTCTCAAATAAAGATTGTATCCCTGACGGACTAAAAAAGACTAAAATATCATAAAACACATCTCTTAAGTTCGAAAGATCACTTACAACAGTTTTATAGAATACAGCTTGTTTCCAATCTACTTTTAAACTATCTAGTGTTTTAGGAATTTCTGGCTTTAATTTATCAGAAGAAGGAAGTAAAAACTTTTCTGACTTATATTTTTTTATTAAAGGAGATAATTCAAGAAATGTACGTTTTCCTACATATATTTTTCTCTTTCTATATACCACATATTTTTGCAAATAATAAGCTACAGCTTCACTTTGACAGAAGTACTTTAGAGAATCTGGCACTTTAAAACGCATTTCTTCTGCAATTCTAAAGAAATGATCCACAGAATTACGACTTGTAAGAATGATAGCAGTGTACTGTGATAAATCTACCTTTTGTAACCTTACTTCTTTAGCATCAACTCCTTCGACATGAATAAAAGGGATAAAGTCTATTTTTACCTTTTCCTTTTCTTCTAAATCAAAATAAGGTGAATTTTCCACTTTAGGCTCAGGCTGCGAGACCAAAATTGTTTTCACTTTCATATATCTTTTTCTTTTTGTAGCGAGATCATTAATTAATTAGCTTGTACAGTATGAAATAAGGTGCAATTTCAAGTGTGCAAAGATACAAAATAAAATAAAACATATAGTTGAAAATGATTTTTTCATTTTTCTTGTAAAATGAAACCAACAAAACACTGTTCCCAATACCCAATAAAACAAACAAAACAAGAAATACCGGTTTAGAAGGCGGTAATGTATATGTAAAAACTACAACTATGGGTAACAAAATAACTCCCAATAAATTACGGTAGGATATTTTATAAAACAAATATTCATCTATGAGGTCATCGATAGAAAAAATTGCGCCAATAATTTTCTCAATGAGTATCTTACACACCACCACAACGGTATATATTATAGCAATTTTAATAAACAGCGTGCTTTCGTTTGGTGCCACCTGCCACCCAAAAACATCGAAACACAGATACAAAAACAAGGATATCGATAACACCTGAAATAGGACCAATAGTGAATTAAACAAAGAGGATAGCTTATTTATTTTTTGATGAGAAATAATATACTTGTTTGTATTAAAAAGCATTATGAAATCAGAAAACAAAAGCACATTTACACCTCTAGCAATAGCCAGTAATGACATGCAAGCTACAATCAAAATAGTTTGCCAGTTGGTCGAAGGTATTTCGCGTAAGATAAAATCCATAGTTTGGTATCGCTCGTAAAATTACGATCAATTAACTCACAAAAACAAAAAAATAACTCGTAATTATTTAGTTATATTTGCGTGAAAAATAGTCTTGATGGTGGATGCTTTAGTTATAATCCCTACCTATAATGAAATTGAGAACGTGGAGCGCATTATTAGAAATGTGTTTTCGCTACAGCGTGATTTCCATATTTTGATTGTCGATGACAATTCACCTGATCATACTGCGGCTAAGGTAAAAGAACTACAATCAGAATACCCAGAAACTCTTTTTTTGTTAGAACGCTTTAGTAAATCGGGTTTAGGAACAGCGTATATTGCAGGTTTTAAGTGGGCATTAGAAAGATCGTATGCATACATATTTGAGATGGATGCTGATTTTTCACACAATCCAAATGACCTTATTCGATTGTACAATGCTTGCGCCAAAGGATCTTCTGATGTAGCGATAGGATCAAGATATGCTACTGGAGTAAATGTTGTAAACTGGCCAATGAGTAGAGTATTATTGTCTTGGGGAGCCTCTAAATATGTGCGTTTTATAACAGGAATGGATATTAATGACACAACTGCCGGATTTATCTGTTATAAAAGAGAGGTTCTTGAAAAAATAAACCTCGACAAAATAAGGTTCGTAGGATATGCTTTTCAGATCGAAATGAAATTCAAGGCGTACTTATTAAAATTTAAAATAAAAGAAGTTCCTGTTATTTTTACAGATAGGACAAGGGGAGCATCAAAAATGAGTAAAGGAATTATTTCTGAAGCCGTTTTTGGAGTTATAAAAATGAAAATTAAAAGTTTATTTAATCAATACGAAATATGATTATGGATAGGGTGCTTATCAAAAATGCAAATATTGTAAACGAAGGAAAGATCACCAATGGAGATGTGTATATAGAAGACGGCATTTTTAAAGAAATTGCACCACAAATAAGTGCAAAATCGGCAGATGTACATATTTTTGACGCGGAAGGAAAATACCTGTTACCAGGTGTTATTGATGATCAGGTACATTTTAGAGAACCGGGATTGACCCATAAAGCTACTATAGAAACCGAATCAAGGGCTGCTATCGCAGGAGGAATCACTTCTTTTATAGAGATGCCTAATACCGTACCGCAGTCAACCACTATCGAAAAAATAGAAGAAAAATTTGACATTGCAGCAAAAACAAGCTATGCAAATTACTCTTTTATGTTTGGGGGCACCAATGATAATCTTGATGAAATACTAAAAGTAGACCCAAAGAAAGTAGCAGCACTAAAATTATTTTTAGGATCATCAACAGGAAATATGCTTGTCGATAATCCCGAAGTATTAGAAAAGATATTTTCTTCTACAAATCTATTAATCGCAGTACATTGCGAAGATGAACAAACCATCAAGAACAACACTGCAAAATACAAAGCCGAATTCGGTGACGATATCCCCATAGGCTTGCATCCTATTATTAGAAGTGAAGAAGCTTGTTACCTATCATCATCACAAGCGGTTGCCTTGGCAAAAAAGACGGGCGCAAGACTTCATGTCTTTCACTTATCAACAGCCAAAGAATTAAAATTATTCAGCAACAAAATTCCGTTAAGAGAAAAGAAAATTACTGCAGAAGTTTGTATCCATCATTTATGGTTCTCTGATGAAGACTATGAAGAAAAAGGGACTTTAATTAAATGGAATCCTGCGGTAAAGACAAAAAAAGACAGAGATGCCTTACTAAAAGCATTGATTGCCGATAAAATCGATGTAATAGCTACAGACCATGCACCTCATACCAAAGAAGAAAAAAACAATGTATATACCAAAGCACCTTCAGGAGGACCTTTGGTACAGCATGCGCTACCCGCAATGTTAGAATTCTATCATCAAGGTAAAATCACCTTAGAAAAAATTGTTGAAAAGATGTGCCATAACCCAGCCATCTTATTTCAAGTTGAGAAAAGAGGATACATTAAAGAAGGGTATTTTGCAGACGCTGTTTTAGTAGATATTAATGCCCCATGGACAGTAAATCAAGATAATATTGCCTATAAATGTGGATGGTCACCTTTTGAAGGAACCAGCTTTACATCAAGAATTACACATACTTTTGTGAACGGAAGTCTGGTGTACAAAAACTTTAAATTTTACGATGTGCGTAATGCGCAGCGATTAACTTTTGACCGATGAGTAAACTAATATCCTACTGTTTTGTTCTTTTGATGGTGATTTCTTGTCAAAGTATAGAAAAAGCACCTTTGCCAGACCCACTGATTGACGAAAATCAAATGGTAGAAATACTAACGGATATTGCATTTATTCGTGCAGGAAAAACATCGAACAAGAAAATTTTAGAAAACGAGAGTATTAATCCCGAAGCATACATCTTGCGAAAACATGGCATTGATAGTGCTGTTTTCGCACAAAACAATGCCTGGTATTCTGACAACCTAGACACGTATTC
Source organism: Aquimarina pacifica (assembly GCF_000520955.1). Taxonomy (GTDB): domain Bacteria; phylum Bacteroidota; class Bacteroidia; order Flavobacteriales; family Flavobacteriaceae; genus Aquimarina; species Aquimarina pacifica. Next base: position 8,533 of record NZ_JACC01000041.1, read on the forward strand.
TACTATATTTAAACGCGTAAAAATAAATCTAAATAAAGAAAAAAGAGTATACGAGCGACTAAAAAAACGTGAAGATTCGGTTAAGAAAATCAAAGATTCGATCAAAAAGGTAGAAGACTCTATCAAAAAAGCATTAGACACCTTATCAGACAAAGAAAAACTGATTCGAGAATCTTTAAGAGAAAAAGACTCCCTAAAACTGAAACGAATTAAAGATAGTTTAGCTCTCAAAGAAATTACGCAAGATCATAAATTAAAAAGCAGAAAAGACCTTATTACTGGCAAAAACAAAAAAGAAGAGAAGGAAAAAAAGAAAGAAGAAAATTAATGTACTTCTAAAAAAGCCGTTGCTGTTTCTTTTATACTTCTTTCGACAGGAATAAAACTGTAATCAAGTGCTTGTTTTATTTTATCGTTCTTATAATTTCTATGCAAAAATGCGGTTCGCAGTGATGATCTGAATATGGATTGCCTTGTCCTAAAAATTAGATGACTTACATATTGGATATGATACACAACCTTTAATACTAAAAGAGAAACCTCCTTTTTCGGTTCTTGTTTATTAAGTGCTCTGGCAATTAGTCCAAAAGCCTCTTTAAAACTTAGATTCTCTCCTACAAGGACGTAACGCTCATTGACCGTATTTCTATTCATTAATTGATTCATGATAGCGACAACATCATCTATAGCAATATACCCTGTTACACCTGCGGTATAATACTTCATGCCAGCATACATTCTTTTGAACAAAAAACCGCTCCCCGAGTCAAAAAAACCAGCACCGATAATAATTCCAGGATTTACAATTACAGCATCAATTCCTTCATGTATTCCTCTCCAAACCTCCATCTCAGCACCATATTTAGTAATTGCGTATACTGAATTTGGGATCTCTGGATTCCATTCGGTGTTTTCATCTATCTCACTAGTTGCAATATTTTCTCCTAATGCAGCGATAGAGCTTACATGACATAGTTTTTTTACCCGATTGCTTAAACACAAATTTACAATATTGGCGGTACCGTCAATATTGACTTTTCTTAATTCCTTATAATCTTTGGGATTAAAACTAATCAGGGCAGCACAATGATACACATGTGTTACCCCCTCAAAAGCTTCTACTAATAACGGAATATCATTAATATCAGTTTTAAACCAGTCTATAGCATCAAAAAGATGCATGTTTTCCTCAGAAATGTATCGAGAGGCTACTTTTTGGGCATGTTCTTTTTTGGTTTCGGTTCGATACAGGGCACGTACATTCTTTTTTTCTTTTATTAGTTGTACCAATAGATGTGTTCCTACCAAACCGGTTGCTCCCGTTACTAAAATCATAGTGTGTATTCTAGGTTACTAAAGTATAAAAATTAATGGTATTTAATACCCTGGTACATTTGGGGTTTTTGGATATAAAAACAATAGTTTGTCTGTTTTGCAGTAATCACATCAGTTGTCAATGAATATAGCATGTATTAAAAATAAAACTTTAGATCTTTCAGTTTTTTTAAACCTGAAAGATCTGGCACACAAATAAGGTGTACCTATTTTGGACCTAGGAATTACTTTTTCTTCTGGTATACCATAAAAAAACAACAACAAGAGTTCCTACAGCAAGAAGTCCCGCTGCCCACCAATACCAACTAATACCCGTATCAAACTGCATCGGTGATGCATCTCCTACCAAATAAAAACCACCCCAATACAACGGATGCGTGCGATGAAGATCTGCGGTATTCAAATACTCTAATTTTGCTTGCTGCAATGCTTTTGATTTGTTCATTCCTGCTTTTAGATTGCTATAGAAATTTCGCATTAATATGGGTGTGGTTTGATCAGATACTTCCCAACTGGTCAATAACAAACTTTTAGTCCCTGCATACTGAAAAGCAGTTCCTAAACTCATAATTCCTTCTCCTTGGGCTATTTTACCTGTTCCCGTATTACAGGCACTAAGCACTGTCAATTCTGCAGGAATATCTAAGGCAAATAATTCGTGGGCATACAAAAAGTTATCTTCTACCAGAGTTTCGCCTGTGATGTTTTGAATACTGTCTGTAGGATTTGTAAAATAAAGTTTAGAATTTTCGGGGCGCTCATGGTCAACTTCTCCGTGCAATGCCAGATGCAACATACTATATTGACTGGCATTTTTTTTAAAATTCGCCTCAATCGCTTCTGAACCATAAAAATAGGTACCATCGATAATATCTGCAATGGCTTTGATCTCTTTTCTGGTGCCTGGTAAATCAGCCGATGTATTGCGTAAGGTTGCCAACCGAATGCTATTGGTCTCTGCAGGTGCTTGTTCATCAGAAAATGAAAAAGCCAAGCATGCTTGTTTGGTAGTTTTGACTGTATTCTTAACAAAAGAATTGAACACCAAGTTGGCAGAATTGGCATAAGAGATGGCCTTATCTCTTAGAAAATACGAAAGTGCCACTGGGTTATTACTTTGATCGAACTGTGTAAGTAACAGCTCAAAATTAAGGTGCCATAAAACACCATCAGGAACAATTATAAGCGTATCCCCTATCAATTGATCTGCAATGGGAGCCATCAACATATTGTATAATTGATTCGCTTGTGATTTATAAGTCTTAAGGTTTTTGGTTGTAATACTGGTATGCAATTTTTTGATCTTTGCTCCAAGGTTTGCTGTAGCGAGTTGGTGCACCCTCATATCATGTTTAGAAATCGTAAATGCATAGGTGCTACTATCTGCAGTAAAAAATTCTACTACCGTGGTGTTGCCATCGAGTTGATTTTGTATGTCTGAAATCGAAGCAACAGTATGTTGATATTTTAGGGCGTGGTATTTTGGGTAGTTTTTTTCTAATACCTCGGTGATAGAATCTTGTTTTCTGCCGATCTCAAAAAGTCGGTTTTGATATTGGGTCACTTTTAGGGTATCCCGAGTTTGTTTTGTTTGTTGTTTGGTCAATTGAGATCTATAAAAAGCGTGATCGGTGCGTAGCTCTTTCTCAAGTGTGATTACGTTTTTGGGTAAGCCTTTGTAATTTTTGGCATTGCCAGCAGCAAGTAGCTCCTTTAGGGTGTTCGACTTACTTTTTTCTGCATAATAAAAAGCCTGCTCAAGTACTTTTTTATCTTGGTTTTGTTCATAGAGTACCATATTTGCTGCAATAGCGTCTTTATAGAGTACTTTAGCCGTCTCGGCAAAAGTTACCTTGTCTTGATAATTGGTAAAGGTTTGCCGGATACTAGAAATTAAGGTGTCGGCTTTTTGATAGATCTCGATGCTTTTTTGTAAATCGGTTACATTCTTTTGGGAGGCATATCGTTGTTGATAGGTTTTGGCTTTTCCTTGTAGTGAGGTTAGGAGATAATTAGCATCTGCATACGAGGTATTAGTCATGTCTTGAGCATTAATCGTATTGGCTAGAATCGCTTTTTGATAATACTGCAATGCACTAGAAAATTTTTTTTGAGCCATATAGACCTTGGCAATATTATTATAGGCATTCGCTACTAATGGGTGGTATTCTCCAAAAGCCTGGGTCAAAATTTCAGTTGCTTTTTTATAATTAACCAGTGCCTTTGCATACTCTTTTTTAGATAAATACACCAAACCTTTGTATGTGTAACAATCTGTAAGATCAGTATGATTTTCACCTAATAATTCTATTCTAATTTGTAAAGATTTATCAATATACTGTAAGGCCTTGTCATGCTCCCCTTGCATTATGTGGATATAAGCAATATTATTGTAATATAAAGCTAGTCTTTTAGTATTCTTACTAATACTAAGGGCCTTTTCATAATAAGACAAAGCTTTATTGTATTTCCCTATTCTTTTATATACAACCCCGAGATTATTATACATTGGGCTAGTTAAGTTGTGACTCTTGCCATAATTTTTTCATATCTTGATAATGCTTTTTTGTAAAATTGAATCGCCTTATCATACTCACCTTTCTTTTTATATAAAATACCCAAAGAATTATAATTAGAATTAATAGCATCATCAAAAACATGATTGAGTTCTTTTTTTGCGGATAGTGATTTATGCAAAAAAAATAAAGCCTTATCATATTGCCCTAGAGTTCTATATATTCCACCAAGGTTTATATGTATGTTTGCTTGTAAATCAAGTGCTCTTTTGCTATTATCACTTTTTACAAGAACTAGACTTTTGTTGTAGTATTCTACCGCCTCGTCAAATAATTCCATACTCCTGTAAGATGCCCCTATATAACAGTAGTTTTTCGCTATGGTATAATGCTTTTCTGAATATTCATTTAAACTTATTTTTAGCGATTGATCAAAAAGTTTCAACGAATTTTTAAAATTACCTTTAGTAAATTCTAAAACTCCAATGGCTAAAAATGATTTAGTAATATCTTTGGGATAATGAACTCTTATTTTCTTTCGAATTGCCAATGCTTTTTCATAATAGCGTAAGGCTTTTTCATTATCAACCATGTAACTACGATAATAAGTCCCCATATGATCGTATGCAAAAGCTTCTTGTCGGTGATCTTTTTTTAAATACTTTGTACAGATGTCAAGTGCTTTTTTTGCAGTATATAAACTCTCTTTGTAAGAAGACTTTTTTCTTTGTTCTACGGCTATTTTATTATAACACTCCGCCACGCGTTCCCAGGTGCTTGCATTTTGATAGATTGGTAATGCCTTTTGATACGACAGGATCGCATTATTATATTGTAGGTCTTTTGATAACGAATCAGCTTTGATGAAGTATTGCTGTGCAACGAGCGTATCTTGCGCTACTTTGTCTTGCCCTACAGAAATCCCAATGGTCATGAACATGATCACCATTATACAAGTGCGTACTACTACCAAAGTATATGTTTTCATAAGAAAGTCCAGAGTTCTCTTTTTAGTATATAGCAAAATACAAGAAAATGTTACCTTATTTAGGAGATACAATTAAAAAATAATGATAAGTGCTTATAATCCAATTATAGGCTACCTATCTTTTATTTTCTTTTTTGGCAATGAAGTGGCTTAAACCTCTTTCTATTTGTTATAAAAAAGAATCGTGACATCTTCAAAGAAAGTAACTTGGTTTTTTTTGGTTCGTTTTAATTTATGATTGATATAAAACTTAAGTCCCTTCAGGTTTTAGAAACCTGAAGGGACTTGGATCCTCATTGAGGGAATCCTTTTTATTTTGTTAGTATAAAAGAAAACGAAACAGATGACACCTTACGCATGTTGTACTGTACTTAAAGGTTCTCGTTTAATTAAAAATCATATTCACACAAGAATCTTCGTATAAATTTTGAAGCACATATTCTATGGCTTCTCGGGAGCTTGTTGCTTTTCCTATTTGTCCTCCTTTAAAAGACACATTACCCGTGTCTTTGCTCCAATAAAAATCATTACTATCTGATTTAATAATACGCTTACTGTCTTTGGTCGTTACCTGAAACGCATTCAGCTTCTGACTGTACTCTAATCCCGAAGGAAAATATACTTCGGTCACAAACTTCGTAGTTCCTTTTTCGTAGACATAACAAACACAGTCTCCGATATCTTTTGCTTCGGATACACGTACCATGTTATTCTGAACAATTTTCCATAGGCCGCTAACATTTATAGCCACTATATCCATCAACATGGTTCCTTTTTCGGCAAGTTTTTTATCTATAAATGATTCAAAACTAACAACTGCAGAAATAATTCCGGCGCGTTCTTTTTGACTCTGAAAAACGATTTTATCCAAGGTCAGCTTAAACCTATAATTATTATCATCAATAATATCATCTAACTGATTAGAGATATCATTTTTACTATAGTTTTTTCGCACCAATGCGCCCGACAGATTTACATACACAGTATTACCTCTGTATTTATCGTCAAACAAATTCAATACATCTTCTTTTTGAGTTTCTTGAGTTAATGCATTTATTTTATTGATGTAATCAACTAAAAGTTTTTTTATAGGGTCATTTTCATTCGTATCCAAGGCAAAACCATGATACATAGGTAGACTGACTAATAAAAAGGTAAGAATTAGGGTAATTTTTTTCATAACATTTGATATTTAAAGGGTTATATCAAATAAACCTTAATTTCATCCCAAGAGCCTTTCTTTTTCTACTATTCCTTCTTCCAAAAATTACGCATCGGCAACACGGCGCAGCTGTTTTGAGAAGTCGAACTATTATTATCTTCTATACTTAGAATTATAATGTTTTATCACTTTTTACATAAAACACTTATAATCAACAAGTAAACATTATAGCATAGTAGTATAAAACCATAGTTTATTTGATGTTTTTATCTCATATTAAGATACAAAAAATCAGCCAGTTATAAAAACTAATCCTACTTATATTTTGAATCTGCTTTCGGTATAATTTCAATAGGTATTTGGTAGTAACTCTATAAGTTTGGTCATTGTTCTTAGGTTACGTGTTGTAGCGGGAGATTTTAGCTTTCTTTCAAAAAAATTATTGTCTAATTTTGTTTTTCCGTAGCCATTGGCGGCATAGAAATAGACAACTTCGTTTGTAATTACAAATTCTTCGGTTCCATAATCGGCAGCTTCTAGCGCAGAAACCGCAACCGGATCTGGTACATTCGTAAGTAGCGTAAAGTATAGTTTTTTATCCTCGAACCCCAAAGTGCCTAGTCGTTTAGAAAAAGGATTGTTTTCGAAGATTTCTATGAGTTTTTTGGGAGTCAGAACCAGTACAGGCACCTCAAATCCGAAATGTTCTAAAATGGCTTCTTTAATTCGTTGACCAAGGATATTATTCGTTTCTTCGGCATACTCAAAAACAATATTACCACTCTGTATATAGGTTTGCACCGAAGTACAACCAATGGTTTCGAACATAGCTTTGAGATCGACCATTTTTATTTTCTTCTGCCCGCTTACGTTAATCCCTCGTAACAACGCGATATAAGTTTTCATATTCTGTTTTGTTGAAATATGTTGTTTGTAAAATGTGATTAGTTATCCTCTAAAGCAACTCGAATATCACATTAAACTTATCGAAATACACAAGGTATCTGAGATTAGAATGTCTTTGATAGCATCATACTAAACACAAAAACTCTTAACACAACTTTACTTTTTAATGCTACACCAATTTAATTTTATAATGTCGTATCCAGGCAAAGTTATTGTTTGGTCTCATTTTTTTAATCATCTTTTTTGTTAGCGATGGCTTGTGCAGCAATAAAACCACCTGTCCATGCATTCTGAAAATTGAACCCACCTGTAATAGCATCTATATTAAGAACTTCTCCGGCAAAATACAAATTTGCATGTTTTTTACTCTCAAAAGTTTTAAAATTAACTTCATTCAGCACTACCCCTCCGGCGGTAACAAATTCTTCTTTGAAAGTACTTTTTCCTTGCACCCTAAAACTACTTTTAGTTAACTGTTCTGACAATGTATTGCACTGAACTTTACTCAGATCTGCCCAACGGGTATCCTCTTGTATTCCCGAAGTAATCACCAAACGTTGCCATAGTCTTTTGGGTAGCTCAAATTGAGCATAGGTATGTATATATTGCTTCGAAAACTGGCCTTTACGTTCGTGCAAGGTATCAATTACATCATTTTGTGACCATTGCGGTAACCAATTCACTAAAATCTCAAAATCATAGGCACGTTTATGAAGTTCTATGGCTCCCCAGGCAGATAATTTTAGAATTGCGGGGCCACTTAACCCCCAATGTGTAATCAGCAAAGCCCCTTCACTTGATAATTTTGAACCTTTTACTTGTACCAAAGCTTCTGTTGCTACTCCGGGCAGTCCTTTGATTTTTGGATCTTTAATATTAAATGTAAATAGTGATGGTACAGCAGCGACTGTTGTATGCCCAAGATCCGTTAAGCGTTCCCACATTTTAGGATTACTTCCGGTAGCGATCATTAGTTTTGCTGTTTCAAAATCTCCCTGACTGGTATGTACCGTCCATTGTGCTCCATTGGTATTAAAATTCTTAACGGAATGATTTTTTAAAATTGTAATCCCCAAGCGCTTTGCCTCTGTCAAAAAACAATTGATTATGGTTTCTGATGCATCTGTAACCGGAAAAATACGACCATCCTCTTCTATTTTAAGAGCTACACCACGGCGTTCGAACCAATCCATAGTATCTCCTGTCATAAATGTATGAAACGGACCTTTGAGTTCTTTCTCTCCTCGGGGGTAATTCTTACTTAATTCATTAGGAATAAATTCTGCATGAGTCACATTACAGCGCCCTCCGCCAGAGACTCGTACTTTTGATAAGACTTCTTTTCCGCGTTCTAAAATTGCGATTCGAATTCCGGGTATCTTTTCGGCTACATTAATTGCAGTAAAAAAACCGGCAGCACCACCACCGACAATAAGGAGATCATAGTTCATTATGCAAAATTCGGAAAATCTGTGATGATACCATCAATACTCCACGATTTTGATTTACGAATTAACAAAGCAGAATTTACAGTCCAGACATACACCTTGTATCCCAGTCCCTTAGCACTATTAATTTCTTCTTGATTAAGAGATATAATTGGGGGATGTATTGAATAGGCCCTCATTTCTTTGGCAATATCCAGCACACTGGTTATGTTTTCTTCTGTGAGCACTCCCAAACGAAGGTTTGATGTTAGTGACTTTACTGTGAGTAATTGTTCGTGATCAAAACTAGAAACAATAAAATGGTGGTATTCCCAATTGGTTTTTAGCACATACTCTCTTAACAACTTAATTAAAGGAACTCCTGTTCCTTCTCCTTTTAGTTCGATATTAAGAATACACTGCGCATTCACAATATCTAACACCTCTCTCAAGGTAGGTATCAAAAAGCCTTCTTTTGTTCTATATCCCTGTAATTCTTCTAGTGTATAATCACTTACGGGACCGATCCCGTTGGTAGTTCTATCAATTGTCTCATCGTGTATCACCACCAGCTCTCCACTTTTACAACAATGTACATCGATCTCTATCCCATCTACATGATACAACAAAGCTGCCATTATCGATTCTAGCGTATTTTCTGCAGCAAGACCTGCAGCTCCGCGATGTCCAAATATTTTCATGTACTATATTCTTTCTACTCTTAAGTCAAAATGCGTGTATATTTCACCTACCAAACATCTGATACCAATTTACCCCTATATAATGCGCATGTTGACTCGTTCTTTTTCGTCTAAATCCCTTGTTCATATATTCCGTATCTAAAGCTGCGTAATATAGTTTTAGCTTTTTTTAGATAAAAAAATAACATCGCCTGGATACGACATTATAAAAGTAAATCGGTAGTATGACTTTTATGTCGCCATATTACTAATCCCAAAAAAAACAGGAACATATGTACTTTACATATTGCATCAACGTGAAACCTCCTTAGTTATTTTGAAGAGTATTTTTAAATTGAATACTATTAAGTTAAAATTGCGATTTCTTCAGTGCATTGATCTTTTTGATAAGTAAATTTCTGTTTTTTATCAAAAAAATCGAAAACTCAACAACAACATCGTTTTAATTGACTCAAGAAATAGGAGAGTCGCAAGAAAGAAGGAGTAAGGGAATGGTAATACTGTATCAATTTTTAATTGATAGAAAAGAACATAGCGTATTACAATATAATTAACTGATTTCTGTTTTAGAGTTTTGTATTGCAAATTTTAATAAATATCCTGAATATTGTATTATTGTGGCACTGAAACCCCCATATTATGTATGTATAAAAACATACGCAAGTGATATGTTTTGCCTATATTTATAAGGTATCGTAGTTTTTTTAACCTAAATTTAACACCCCTAAAAAGTAACAATTTGCCAGCATAGCACATATACTTATGAACAACACCGAAGATCAAAAAATTCTAAAAGGTATCGTTGCCGGAGATGAGGGTGTATTAACCAAATTTTATAAGGACAATATAAAATATATTCGTCCTTATATTCTGAGAAACTCAGGTTGTGAAGAAGATGTAGAAGATGTGTTTCAGGATGGATTGGTATTTATATATCAAAAATTAAAAGAGGACACTATAAAAATAGAACCTTCTTCATCTTTTCGTTCTTATTTCTTTGGGGTATGTAAAAATATCTGGAGAAATCGACTACGAAAAAACAAAAGACTCGTGGTAACAGAAGATATGAGTGATGATGAGGAAATGATTGATCCAGAAGTATTAACAGATATAGAAGACCGAGATCGAGAACATGTCTATCGCACACATTTCATGAATCTAAGTGATACTTGTCGAGAAGTTCTTAATCTGCTTTTTCTTGGAAAAAGTATGAAAGAAATATCAGAAACCACAGGATATACAGAAGGGTATACCCGAAAGAAAAAATTTGAATGCAAAGAATCTTTATTACAAATGATCGAAAAAGATCCTATATATCAGGAACTACATCAAGATTCTGAAAAAGAATAACCGCCATGAAAAGAACTCCGGAAATATTTGATAAAATAGAAGGGTATCTTAATAACACTTTATCCGAAAATGAATATGCTGATTTTGAAAAAGAAATAACAGCAAATCCCGAATTGGCTCAGGAAGTTGAAAAACATAGAGCATTACATACCATTTTAGGAGATACTGACACACTTGCTTTTAAGGAAAAGTTAGTAAAAATAAGTACTCGTATTAAGGAAGAAGAAGTATCGAACAATACGCCATCAAACAGGTTCGCGAATTATTGGAAAATTGCAGCTTCTATCGCAATTATTTTGGGGTTAGGAACTTTCTTCTGGTATACCTCAACATCTACTCATGACAAGACTAAGGAATTGTATCTGGCATACTACCAACCATTTCCTATAGAAGATGTTACTCGGGGAAATACCGACACCACATTGCAGCATATTATGCAACACTATTCAAATAAAAGTTATGACTCTGTAGTTACAGCATTACGAGGGTATGCCAATTTAGCAAATCAGGAACCCCTACAATTGTATCTTGGTAATAGCTATCTTAATACTAATCAAGAAAAAAAGGCTCTTTCCTTATTCGAAAACATCCCAAATACCAGTACCTATAACGAAGTAGCGACTTGGTATATAGCACTTACACACCTAAAATTAAACCAACCGAAAAAGACGATTCGGTTACTCAAAAAAATCATCAGCTATGATGGCACCTATAAAACGAAGGCTTCTAATCTTTTAAAACGTTTATCAGAATAGCACATACTATTACTCTATTTTTTCTTGCTCCTTTATTATACCCTTATAGCTTTATGATCTTAGTAGAGACAAAGATTACCCTTATGTAGTCATTTTTATATTATAATGTTAATAGAAGTAAACTCATCGTTTGCCTATGCTTGCGAGCGGTATTAGAAAGGGTGATCTATTTTATATATACTTCGAAAAAACTATTATAACGTCTGGTTTTTATAGATTGAAACAATCTATTACTCGCTTTACACATTAGAAATCTATTGCAGATACCTATCTAATTATATAGTATTAAAACTACTATTTTCTTGATTTCAATAGAATTCTGGGTTCTTTTTATCTGCATCAAAAATAGAAGTATGTAAATCAATATTGAAAAAATTACTTTTTTACCGTAACATTCTTTACGGTACTGACATATACTTATAACACCCCTTTTAGTATCAATTTTTGTAAACAACAACTGATATAACTCAGTTGTCAGTAAATAAAAAATTATGAACGTTATCAAGTACATCGAATTTATAGAGCGAATCGATCAGCTGGTTCGTCTAAAAGCCACGGGAACACCTACAGAATTAGCATCAAAATTAGGGGTTTCGAAAGGAAAGCTCTATCGCATCATTAACACCATGAAAGCACTAGATGCACCAATAAGCTATAATAATACGATTCAGTGTTATGTCTATGATGAAGCAGTAGACTTTAGGTTTGGATTCTTTGACAAAAAAGAATTGAATAAAAAACAAAGCCCATAACTGAATGCTATCACCTGCCTATTTAAAAGCAGAAAGTCCCGTAATATCCATTCCGGTAATTAGCAAGTGGATATCATGTGTTCCTTCGTAGGTAATTACACTTTCGAGGTTCATCATATGTCGCATAATGCTATACTCTCCTGTGATTCCCATTCCGCCTAGAATTTGCCTAGCTTCTCGGGCGATGTTTATAGCCATATCGACATTATTACGTTTTGCCATTGAGATTTGTGCAGAAGTAGCTTTACCCTGATTACGCAAAACCCCCAATCGCCATGCTAATAATTGTGCTTTGGTAATTTCGGTAATCATTTCTGCTAACTTTTTTTGTTGCAACTGTGTGGCACCAATAGGTTTATCAAACTGTATTCGTTCTTTGGCATAGCGCAATGCGGTGTCATAGCAATCCATGGCAGCACCAATTGCACCCCAAGCGATACCATATCGTGCAGAATCCAGGCATCCCAGAGGGGCTCCTAATCCACTTTTACCTGGTAGCAGATTTTCTTTGGGAACCTTAACATTATCAAAAATCAACTCTCCTGTAGCAGATGCCCGTAAGGACCACTTATTATGTGTTTCTGGTGTTGTAAACCCTTCCATGCCCCGTTCTACCACTATCCCATGAATTCTTCCTTCTTCATTCTTAGCCCAGACTACTGCAATATCAGCAAAAGGCGCATTAGAAATCCAAAGTTTGGCTCCATTAAGAAGGTAATGATCTCCTTTATCCTTAAAATTAGTTGTCATTCCGCCAGGGTTAGACCCATGATCGGGCTCGGTAAGACCAAAACACCCCATAAATTCCCCCGATGCTAGTTTGGGCAAATATTTTTTTCGTTGAGCCTCAGAACCGTATTTCCAAATAGGATACATCACAAGTGATGATTGTACAGAAGAAGTAGATCTTACTCCCGAGTCTCCGCGCTCTATTTCCTGCATAATCAAACCATAACTAATCTGATCTAAACCAGCACCACCATATTCTACAGGAATATAAGGACCGAATGCACCGATTTCGGCAAGTCCTTTTATAATTTGTTTCGGAAATTCTGCCCGTTGAGCATATTCTTCTATAATCGGGGACACATCTCGCTTTACCCATGATCGAGCTGCATCACGCACCATTTTGTGCTCATCACTTAATAATTCATCGAGATTATAATAATCGGGGGCTTCAAACAGATCTGGTTTCATTGCTTTCTTTCTAGGTATAGTATTGTTTTGTAAATGCTATCTCATCATATTCTATCATCATATTGCAGTATTATCAAAACTACTACATATAAATGTGAAATAAATGTATTTAATCAAAAAAAAAGTTGATTTCTTAACTAAATACACATTCTAAATCTATCACACCCCTTAAAAAAAGACAAATTTTTACAAAAATTAGTTAGATAATACATGTATTTTCATTCAAATTCCGTGTACTAATTCCGCAGTTCTTTCTTTTTTTCTACACAATACGATCCCTCCAAAAAAAATACACATTCCATTTAAAAACATACAAAAATCTATAAAACAACAGGTTACACTTCATTTACCACACACCACATTAGATCTGGCATAATTCTTCTATATACTCTTAGCGTAACACTAACCAAATTCAAACACGTTTAATTTAAAATTAAAAAAAATGAAAAATTTATTTGTATTGCCAGCAGTAGCTTTTGGATTATTAGTAGGAGCACAAAACATTAATGCCAATGAAGTAGCTGTTATTGATGCTATCGAAGTGACTACACCGATTCAAGATAAATACATAGATCTTGCCGTAGAAAATTTACCTCAAACAGTAATTGATGCTGTAAGTACTGACTATGCGGGTGCAATTATCGAAAGTGCCGCTGCTAAAGAAGATGCTTCTGAGTTCAAGTTATTATTGAAGCAAGGAGATAAAGAAATGGAAGTTTTTTGTGATGCAAACGGAAAATGGATTAGCAAGAAATAATTTTTTTATCCCCCTTTTACACCATTTGAGTATTTGAACACAAAAATGGTAGTCCCAAAATACATAAGAGCAGTTATAGTAAGACAAATAACCAATCAAAAGTAGGCAACGACATATTTTGAATAGCTGTTCTTACAACCAATACATTCGTTGTCTCAGTTTAGTAAGAAAGGAAGATGTTTCTCATACGTCTTCCTTTTTTTGTATGTGAGACTTAAGTTTAAGTAAAAAATTACATTTTGAGGTAAAAATCTTTAGTAAGATCTATATAAGCTTCAGTATATTGATGGCGCTCAAATTCTATAACCAGTTCATCTGTGACAATCGCAGAAGTTTCTCTTCCAAAAAGCAACAAGCTTCTCTTAATTTCTGATGTTGGTGTCCCTTTCACTCTTGTAATTCTCTCTGGATATAATTGCACATGAGATGCAAGAGAAATCATCCTTTCTTCTTCTGTATATGGCACAATCACAGCTAATTTTCCCACAGGAGACACTAGTTTCCCTGCACCTATAATCAGGTGCTCAAAAGGTAACGCATCTTCGAATCTTGCTAAATTGCGTTGCGTATCATGAGTTTGATATGCTTCGACATAAAAAGGCGGGTTACTAATTACCAAGTCATACTGATCATCTATTTCTGACATAAACTCCTGAAAAGAGGCATGATAACAAAACAACCGATCCCCCCAAGAAGAAGCTTCAAAATTTTCTACGGCCTGCTCATACGCATCTGCGTCGATTTCAAGAGCATCAATAACTTCTGCAGACGACCGCTGCGCGGCCATTAGTGCCAATACTCCCGTACCTGTACCAACATCCAAAATCGACTGAACAGAATTTTCTATTTCTACCCACGCACCTAGTAGTACTGCATCTGTACCAATTTTCATAGCACAGCGATCCTGGTGTACTGTAAATTGCTTAAATTGAAATGGCTTCTTCATTATTATTAACTACAAAAATAGTACTTCAGAAATGGTGTGCATTTTATAGAAATTTATGGCTGCCCATTTGATATTCTACTATAAATAAAGGTCAATCAAGCCTTCTGGAGTGTTCACATAGATTATCTTGGCCTCTTTATCTATTTTATCGATAAACTCATCATTCATAGGAATAAGAATTTCAATTCCTTTTCTGTCGATCTCAAACAATGCCTGTGCAGTACTATCATTCACAGAAGTAACAACTCCTACTTCTCCAAAAGATGTATCTACGACCATAAATCCAATAACCTCATGATAATAAAATTGATCCCCTTCTAGTTTGGGTAACATTGTGAGGGGCAGATATAGTTCTGCTTTCATCAGATCATCGGCATCCTCTTCGGTGTCAATATCCTCAAACTTTACTCGAAGTAAATCGCTTTTATGTAGTGAACTTTTTTCAATAAAAAATGGAACCAGATTATTGTTATAACTAACAAATACTGATTCCATTCCTACATAACTTTCAGGTTCATCGGTATCTAACTTAATAAGTACCTCACCCTTAAAACTAAATTTACTTACGATTTTACCCAGATAGAAGCATTCTTCTTTCTTCATCGTTTATAACGCAACTATTCTTCCTCGTTGCTAGTTTCTTCTGTTGTTACTTCTTCTGTAGCTGCTTCAACAACTTCTTCTGTAGCCGCTTCTTCTACTACTGGAGCATTCGCTGCAATACGCTTAGCGTTTACTTCTTTCTCAGCTTCTAAAGCTTTTGCTTTTGCTGCTGCTTCAGCTTTTGCCAACTCATCTATTTTTGAGTTTACAGTACCTTCTTTTTCTGATAACCAAGCTTGGAACTTCTCTTCTGCTTGTTCCTCAGTCAATGCACCTTTCTTTACTCCACCCGCAAGGTGATTCTTTAATAATGCTCCTTTATAAGACAAAATAGCTTTTGCTGTATCCGTAGGTTGCGCACCATTCTGTAACCACTTTACTGCTCCATCAACATCTAAGTCAACATTTGCAGGGTTTACGTTAGGGTTGTAAGTTCCTAATTTCTCAAGGAATTTACCATCTCTTTTTGATCTAGCATCTGCTGCCACGATCCAGTAAAAAGGTTTCCCTTTTTTACCATGTCTCTGTAATCTGATTTTAACAGGCATATAAAATTAATTTTTGGGTTCTCGACCCTGTTTATAATTAAGGGCGCAAATATAATCCTTTTTAACCAAAACGAATCAAATAGTAATCTTTTTATTTTTATAAAAACAAGAAAATCAATTAAAAACACAAAAAATCAATGGGGTCCTACGCATATATCCTTTCTAGTTTTTTAATCTCCAAACACGGTCTCTAAAAAAATATAACGAAAAACGAACTGTCGATTTTATATATGTACGCCTCTAAAAGGTTAAACCATTCTAAAAAAAATGCTCTCACATTCGATTTTTCTGTAACAAATTAGATAACAATAATATAGTAATCTATTGTCATTTCTAAAAAAGTACAAGTACAAAACATCTTATTTTCATGCACTTAAACGATAAAAACCAAAAACAACGAAGGAAAAGTTGAATATTTTTACATTTATAAATTAAAAATGTTATTTTTTGTGTATTTCATCGAATAAATATACATTTAATCGTGATAAAATTTGTTTTACTCCTGTTTTCAAGCTATGTTTGCACCTATAAATCTCTATTAATTATGGTTTTTAAATAGAAATTATACCAAAAACCCCTAATTATGATTAAAAAAATTACGTACCTACTTATTGCCAGTCTATTAGTTTTAACTTCTTGTACTACAGACATAGAAGTTAATAACCCTGCGCTTCAGGCAAAAATTGATGGAGAAGTTTTTGTATCATCTATCAAAAAAGCAGTCCTATATGATGACGGAACTTTGGTTATAACAGGAAGCCACAATGGCAAAACAATCAGCTTTACTACAACCTCAGAAAAGGTTGGATCCTATAAAACAAGTCAACAAACTATTAGCAAAATTAGTTTTGAGCAAAATCAAACTAAATTTGTTTCTAAAAACGACGAGTCTGACGGAACCGTAACTATCACCGAAATCTATGATAATGAGATAACAGGTAATTTTTACTTCGACGATCTAAAAGATGATGACGGCAATACAATAAGTTTTAAAGATGGATGGTTTTACAGACTACCTATTGAAAATGGTTTTATAGAAGATGAAACTGAAAATGAAGAAGATCAAAACATCAGCAACCCATGCTTACTTAACGCATCACTTACCGCATTGGTTAATGGTTCTGAAATGATTACTGATGATCATTCGGCAGTGCTTAACGAACTTAATGATGTATATTCTATTCGTATCAATGCTGCTAACGAAACTGATGAAATATCAATAGTATTCTTGTCAAATGTGACACCTGGGACTTATGACCTATCAGGATCAGGAAGCTTTAGTGCTTCTCATAGTCTTAATAATGACAAATCTTCTGCATTATCCGGAACGCTAACAATTACAGAACATAACATAGATTCTAAATGTATTAGCGGAACTTTTAATTTCGAAACCAGAGGAGGGAATCAAATTACAAATGGAAGTTTTGATTTCGGATACTAAAACAAGAAACAGCACCTGTACAGACATAGAATAAACAAAGCTAATTTGTACAAGCAAACACATATATTACCCCTATAATTACTCAACTTAACCGAAAAAGTGTTCATAAAAAAAATGAACACTTTTTTACTTATAAACCCTATCATAATCTTGTGTAGTGAAACTTACTACTCAAAAAAGCATTCTTCACATATACCCCTAGTTAATAATTCTGAATAACTTTTACAGATCGAATCCCTCCTTTTAAGTATTTTTGATTTTAATTACACTTCAATTACCAGAAAGGGATAAGACAGTATAGGTAGCACCTAGCTTTTTAGAAAAAATAATGGAATATGCTAATACTCTTTACCGTAGAACGTAAAAGAGGTTACGAACAATACCCCGATCAAAATTGAGTAAACTTATTTTTTATGTATTTAATCTTTGATACCGAAACAACTGGATTACCGAAGCGATGGGATGCTCCCATTAGTGATAGTGATAACTGGCCGAGATGTATCCAAATTGCATGGCAGTTACATGATGAGATGGGGAACTGTATCGAGCATCAAGATTACCTTGTACAACCTGAAGGGTTTAATATTCCTTATGATGCAGAAAAAATTCATGGTATCTCTACCGAGTTGGCCCAGCAAGATGGAATTCCATTATCTGAGGTTTTAGAAAAGTTCAATATTGCATTATCTAAAACCAAATTTGTGGTTGGTCAAAATGTTGGTTTTGATGTCAATATCATGGGAGCAGAATTTTATCGTCTTGAGGTAGCAAATAAACTACAAGAACTTCCTGTATTAGATACTTGTACCGAGACAACTGCAAGTTTATGTCAGATACCGGGAGGTCGTGGAGGTAAATTTAAACTCCCTACACTTACCGAATTACATCAACACCTTTTCGGTGTTGCTTTTGGTGAAGCTCACAATGCAACAGCAGATGTAGAAGCCACAACACGTTGTTTTCTAGAACTAATTCGTAAACAAATCTTTACTCAGGAAGAATTAGACGTTGAGCAGGATTATTTTCAAAATTTCACAAAAGAAAACACTGAACCTATTCAATTAATAGGTCTAAAACACATCAATCTTAAAAAAGCTTCTCAAAAAATCCAAGAAGCTCTGAGCAAAAAGGAAGGAACCGACCTGTCTCAACAGGAGATCAATGCTAATATTGCGGCTCTGGATGAAGTGAATTTTGTTCATTTACACAATCATACCCAATTCTCAGTTCTACAATCAACCACAAGTATCCCCGATCTGATCAAAACTACGGCAAAACACAAAATGAATGCTGTTGCCATGACAGATCATGCCAATATGATGGGGGCATTTCATTTCGTTCAAGGTGTTGCCAATCACAATAAGAGTGTCAAAGCGGCTAATGCCGAAGCTATAGAAAATGGAGAAGAACCAAAGGGAATAGAAATAAAACCTATTGTAGGTTGTGAATTTTTTGTTTGTGAAAACCATACCGACAAATCACGAAAAGATAATGGGTATCAGATCGTACTCATTGCCAAAAACAAAAATGGATATCACAATCTGGCAAAAATGTCCTCGATTGGTTTTGTAGATGGATTCTACTATCTCCCTAGAATAGACAAAGAAGTTATTAAGCAATATAAGGAAGATATCATTGTACTTACAGGAAACTTATATGGTGAGGTCCCAAGTAAAGTACTAAATATAGGTGAAAAACAGGCAGAAGAAGCCTTATTATGGTGGCATCAGGAATTTGGAGATGATCTCTACATAGAAATTATGCGCCATAATCAAGAAGATGAGAATCGAGTTAATCAAGTATTAATCAACTTTTCTAAGAAATATGGCATCAAAACTATTGCTACTAACAATACATATTATTGTGAAAAAGAAGATGCCAATGCCCACGATATTTTATTATGTGTAAAAGACGGTGAAAAACAAGCTACCCCTATAGGTAGAGGTCGAGGTTATCGCTACGGATTACCAAATCAGGAATACTATTTCAAGTCTTCTGAAGAAATGAAAACAGTATTCAAAGATCTTCCTGAAGCAATTATTAATATACAAGAGGTTGTTGACAAAATAGAACCGTTCGTCCTTGCAAGAGATGTATTATTACCGGCTTTTGAGATTCCCGAAGAATTTCAATTTGAAGAAGATAAGTCTGACGGGGGCAAACGCGGAGAAAATGCATACCTGAGACATATCACCTACAAAGGTGCCAAAATACGATACGGAGAAATTACTCCAGAAATTGATGAACGTCTTGATTTTGAACTAAAAGTAATTGAAAAAACAGGATACCCTGGATATTTTCTTATTGTCGAAGACTTTATTCGTGCAGCCAGAGACATGGATGTATCGGTGGGGCCAGGTCGTGGATCGGCAGCAGGATCAGCGGTAGCTTATTGCCTATGGATTACTAATTTAGATCCTATTAAATATGACTTACTTTTTGAGAGATTCTTAAATCCTGATCGTGTAAGTATGCCCGATATTGATATAGATTTTGATGACGAGGGACGAAGTCGAGTCATGGACTATGTCATCGAAAAATATGGTGCTAATCAGGTAGCTCAAATTATTACATATGGTACCATGGCAGCAAAATCCTCTATTAGAGATACTGCTCGCGTACTTGATCTGCCGCTAGGAGACGCTGACCGTATCTCTAAACTTATTCCTAATATGTCAAAATTAGGAAAGATATTCGGCGTAGATGAAGCCATACTGAAAAAAAAGTTTAGAAGTGATGAGCTAGAAAAAGTAAATGAACTTCTCAATATTGCTGAGGGTAGTGATCTCGAAGCAGAAACACTTAATCAAGCACGTGTTCTAGAAGGATCCGTACGAAATACAGGGATTCATGCCTGTGGTGTCATTATTACACCAGATGATATTACAAAATTCGTTCCTGTGGCACTTGCCAAAGACTCTGATATGTATTGTACGCAATTTGACAACTCTGTTGTTGAGGATGCGGGATTACTAAAAATGGATTTCTTAGGATTAAAGACCCTTACCCTCATCAAGGATACGGTGAAAATTGTAAAGGCAAAACATGGAGTAGAACTGGACCCAGAAAACTTTCCGCTAGATGATGAAGAAACCTATGCCTTATTCCAGAGAGGGGAAACTGTTGGGGTGTTTCAATATGAATCTCCTGGAATGCAAAAATACATGAAGGAGCTTAAACCGACAGTTTTTGCTGATCTAATCGCCATGAATGCTCTGTATCGTCCTGGACCATTAGAATATATCCCAAGTTTTATTAACCGTAAACATGGTACAGAAGAAATTATTTATGACCTCGAAGCTTGTGAAGAATACCTAAAAGAAACATACGGAATTACAGTATATCAAGAGCAAGTGATGCTTCTTTCTCAGAAACTAGCAGATTTTACAAAAGGTGAAGCCGATGTCCTTCGTAAGGCTATGGGTAAGAAACAAAAAGCTGTACTTGATAAGATGAAACCTAAATTTATCTCGCAAGCATCAGCAAAAGGACATGCAGAAGATAAATTAGAAAAAATATGGAAAGATTGGGAAGCCTTTGCAGCCTATGCCTTTAATAAGTCACATTCTACCTGTTACGCATGGATTGCATATCAGACTGCATATCTAAAAGCACATTATCCTGCAGAATATATGGCAGCTGTACTTTCTAACAATATGAACGACATCAAGCAAGTCACTTTCTTTATGGAAGAATGTAAACGGATGAAACTTGATGTTTTGGGTCCCGATGTCAATGAATCGTACCGAAAATTCTCAGTAAATAAAGATGGTGCCGTTCGTTTTGGGATGGGAGCTATAAAAGGGGTCGGTACAGGTGCTGTAGCCACTATTGTTGAAAATAGAAAAGAAGATGGTCCGTATCGATCGATTTTTGATATGGCAAAACGTATAGATCTTCGAGCAGCTAATAAAAAGGCTTTTGAAAGTCTTGCTTTGGCAGGAGGGTTTGATTCTTTTATAGGAACCCACAGAGGACAATACTTTCATAAGGATGGTGATGACATCACCTTTCTTGAAAAAGCCATGAAGTACGGATCTAAGTATCAGGAAAATGAAAATTCCTCTCAAGTAAGTCTCTTCGGAGAAGCTAGCGAGGTACAAATCCCAGAACCAGTGGTACCACCATGTGAGGAATGGGGAACTATGGAAAAACTCGCACGAGAAAAAGAAGTTGTTGGAATATATCTTTCAGGACATCCATTAGATGATTTTAAATATGAAATGAAATATTTCTGTAATGGCACCTTACTTAATTTTGCGGATTTAGAAAGTAATATCAATAGAGAAATTTCGTTTGGAGGCGTTATTACTAGCGTAGAACATCGTACTTCAAAAAATGGCAAAGGTTGGGCAACTTTTATTATAGAAGATTATAATACCGCCCACGAATTCAGAGTATTTGGCGAAGAATACCTAAAGCATCGCCCATTTCTGGTTCAAAGCACATTCGTGTACACCAAAGCCTTTATAAAAGAAGGTTGGGTGAATCGTGATACTGGTAAAAAAGGAGACCCTAGAATACAGTTTAATAGTTTTCAATTGCTACATGATGTCATGGAAACCTATGCTCGAAAATTAACTATTCAATTAGATATCAATAATCTTAGTGACCAAAGCATCGATAGTTTAAAGGAATTATTAACAGAACACTCTGGAAATCACACACTAAATTTTGTAATCTACGAGATGGAAGAACAACTAAAATTGCATATGCCCAGTAGAAAACAAAAGGTTAATATTTCGCAAGAATTATTAGTTGCCTTAGAGAATGAATCGGTATACTATAAACTGAATTAGCAAGAAATAAAAAGAGTAGCGCAAATAATAGTGTGCCAAATGCATTCAAATTACTGAGCCCTATACCCTTTACGCAACATCATGCTGTAAATCAACGTTATATATCTATCAATCAAAATATATTCAATCATGTTAAAACGTTTTTTTATTTTATGCTCAGGAGCTGATGCAGACATATTGTCTACTTGTGGCAACGGAGAACAGAACAAATACGTCGGCATTGGTGCTACCGTATTTTTTACTGCTATTATGGCCTTTATTGCCGCTGCATATGCCCTCTATACTGTATTTGACAACTATTTTGCAGCCATTTTCTTTGGACTTATCTGGGGTGTTTTAATTTTTAATCTTGACAGATTTATAGTCTCAACAATCAAAAAGAAAGAACATTTTCTGGATGAATTTTTACAAGCAACACCTAGAATTATTCTGGCTATAATTATTGCAGTGGTAATTTCAAAACCTTTAGAATTAAAAATCTTTGAGAAAGAGATTGACCGCGTTTTGCTTGAACAAAAAAATGATTTTACTCTTGCCAATCAGCAACAAATTGCAACTCAATACACACCTACTATAGACGCTTTAAATACTGAAATCAACAAACTGAAAGGAGAAATCGCTACCAAAGAAACCGAGGTTAATATCCTATATGACACCTATATTGCCGAGGCAGAAGGGCGTAAAGGAACTGAAATTCTAGGAAAGGGACCGGTATACAAAGAAAAAAGGGAAAAGCATGATGCAGAGTTAGCAGCATTAGTGACGCTAAAAAAGGAGAATGTTGCTAGGATTAGTGAGTTAGAAAAACAAAAAATAGAATTAACCGCATCCTACGAAGATCAAGTAGCCACATCACAGCCTATTATTAATAACTTTGATGGGTTGATGGCAAGAATAAATGCGCTGGGTAAGTTGCCATGGCTTCCTTCTTTTTTCATTTTTTTACTATTTCTAGCAATAGAAACCTCCCCGATTTTTGCAAAACTTCTTTCTCCCAAAGGAGAATACGATTTCCGAATAGAGGATCTAGAGAATGAGGTAAAGAATTGGGTAGCACAAAAACAAGATCAACGAAATGCATTATTAGAAACTGATCATACTATCAACGATCGCGTATATAATGACCTTGCAGAAGAAGAAGAATTGTTTGAGTATAAAAAGAAAATTGCCAGAGAGATTATGAAAAAACAACAAGATGCTTTTTACAAAAGGCAAACGGGTATTTTATAATGCAGTATAAACTTCGAATTCAATAGAATAAAATCCCCAAAGCCTAATCAATGTGATTAGGCTTTGGGGATTTTATATAACATATACAGACACTTAATCAAATGCATACCCATTAATAGGCTGAACTACTTCATTTAAGCTCCAGTTATACTCCATTGGCCCTACATTACTTTGATTCGTAATTTTAATTTTTGCATATTGGTTTATAAAGCTTTTCAAATCTTCGTCATCTTGTTTAAAATCCCTCTTATACCAAGAAAATATTCTCGAAAGACTAATAGTGGTTTTTGTTATCTTGTTTCTAGTTGGGTCATTAATAAATTTTTCTGCCTGGCTGTCTAACGCATAATTTAGATTATCTGCTGTATACGCTCTATTCCAAACTACTGGACAAGATATAGAAGCACAATTAATTGCAAAGTGAATTCTTGAATCGCCGAATTTTCTCAAAATCTTATGCTCTACGTCGTTTAAACTAAACCATTCTCCGTCAATTTTAATAAATTTCTTATCCCATGGTTTCTTCAAATCTTTGATACTCTTTAATGGATAGCTATCTATAATTAACTTGATTGTATATGCATTATACGTATTAATCCAATAAGCCATCTGTTCTTCTTTTGACCAATTTGCATTAGGTCTGTTTTCTGAGAGTTCCTGAAAATATCTATACAACAAAGAGCTGTCTTTCATAAACCCTTCATAATTAACACTTCCGTCTTCAAAGACATTTAGTAGTAGTGCTTGATCCCAACTGGAGTGATCAAATTTCTCTTGACTATATAGATTTAAACTTAAACTTAGGGCAAAATATAAAATTGTAATTGTTCTCATGATATTATCTTTTTTAATGGTGCTTTATTCTTTTTACTTTGAGACTTTGGCCAACCTTTTTATTTCTTACGTCTCAGGAAGTTTGTCAGATAAAACTTATAAAGCTTACAACATCATATTAGAACTTAACATAATTTTAATTTTAAAAAAGATTTCTACCATGAGAAATAGGGGCACTTCTGAACGAACTTTCTATACAGAAATACATGAAAAAAATTAAAGCGGTTGCCTAGGCAACCGCTTTAATTTTTTAATTCTATATTGCTAATTTTACAGTCAGAATTTAATTTCTTCTGCCCAGAATTTGCAGAGCAAAATATAACAGAGTTGCTAGGGATCCAATCGCCGCAACAACATAGGTTCTTGCTGCCCATTTTAACGCATCTTTAGCACCATCATGCTCTTCTCTAGTAAGCATATTTGTATTTTCTAACCAGGCTAATGCCCTATTACTGGCATCATATTCTACTGGTAATGTAATGAAACTAAACAGTGTACTGGTAGCATATAACGCAAGCCCTATTAAAGCTACTGTTTGCCCTAATTGCATACTTGCCATCAACGCAACACCTCCCATAATTACCCACATTGACATTTTTGAAGCTATATTAACTACAGGAACCAATTTTGACCTCATAGTTAACCAACTATATGCCGTGGCATGTTGTATTGCGTGACCACATTCATGCGCAGCAACAGCAGCAGCAGCAGCATTTCGCTGACTATAAACACCCTCACTAAGATTCACAGTCTTATTTCTAGGATTGTAATGATCGGTAAGCATTCCTGGAGTAGAAATCACCTGAACATCTGTTATTCCATTATCGATAAGCATTTTTTGCGCAATTTCGGCTCCGCTCAAACCATTTTGTAATTGTAATTTTGAGTAATACTTAAACTTACTTTTTAACTTGGAACTGACTAAACCACTTACCAGAGCAATTAACCCTACAATGACATAGTACCCCATATATCCTGATAACATATTTTTCTTTTTTTATTAAAATTAAACGTTACATTAATTTATGACACTCGTATTCTTATCTATCTAATATCCATTTGATTCTAAAAATAGGCTAATAAATGTACATAATAAATACAAAAACCCCGCCAAACTGACGAGGTTTTTGGTTAAATAAACTTGAGTTAGCCAAATAAGTTTAGTTTAACTTAAATAGTGCGTTACATCTTCAAGAGGAAGATTAAAAGCTTCTGATATCGCAGGGTACACTACTTTCCCGTTGATTATATTCAATCCTTTTCTTAAGGATTCATTATCATTACACGCTGTTTTCCAACCTTTGTTTGCCAATTGCAAAGCATAAGACAAAGTAACGTTAGTTAGTCCCATAGTCGAAGTAAAAGGCACGGCTCCGGGCATATTCGCCACAGAATAATGCACCACGTCATCTATAATATATATCGGATCCTCGTGAGTGGTTGGTTTTGTAGTTTCAAAACAACCTCCCTGATCTACTGCAACATCTACCAATACAGTCCCCGGACGCATATCTTTTAACATTTCGCGAGTAATTAACTTCGGGGCTTTTGCGCCCGGAATTAATACGCCTCCAATAATCAAATCTGAAAACTTTATATGTTTTCGGATTGTATATTCATTTGAAAACTCTGTATTTACATTCGCAGGCATAACATCGTCCAAATATCGTAATCTTTTCATACTGATATCCAAAATAGTAACATCAGCCCCCATTCCAGCTGCCATTTTTGCAGCTTGCGTTCCTACAACACCTCCACCTAAGACCAATACCTTAGCAGGAGCCACTCCAGGAACACCACCTAGAAGAATTCCTCTTCCTTTTAAAGGTTTTTCTAAATATTTTGCTCCCTGCTGTATAGACATTCTACCTGCAACTTCACTCATTGGGGTCAGTAATGGTAAACTTCTGTCTGCATCTTCTACTGTTTCGTAAGAAATACATATCGCCTTACTACTGATCATTGCATGCGTTAAGGGCTCACTTGATGCAAAATGAAAATATGTGAACACCAGTTGATCTTTTTTAATCAAAGCGTATTCTGGCTCAATTGGCTCTTTTACCTTTATAATCATTTCTGCTATCTGATATACCTCTTCTATAGTAGGTAATATCTGTGCTCCTGCGTCTATATATTCCTGATCTTCGAAACCACTATGAAAACCAGCATTTCGCTGAATAAAAACTGTATGTCCATGAGTAACAAAAGCCATCACTCCCGCAGGAGTAACACCAACTCGATTCTCGTTATTTTTAATCTCTTTAGGAACACCGATTATCATATTCTTATTTTTTGGGCGAAAATAGCTGTTTTTTTAAAATAAAACAACTAAAACGAACCATATAACACTTTATTAGTAATCCTAAGTAAGATGATACTTAAAGTGTTAAAAAACAAAAAATCCTAATAATTTAGATCAGTTTTTATATCGATACTTAAAATATAACAATATGCATCCAGAAACAGCTGTTATAAGATTTGCCAAAATTATAGGCAAACTATCGATCAAAAAGCCATAAATCAACCAACAAAACACTCCACTTACAAAAATCGATAACATGGATAACGATAAACTTTCTGCTGACTTTGTTTTCCAGGTTTTATATACCTGAGGTAAAAAAGCTGCTGTTGTTAATGTAGCCGCTACCAATCCTAAAACTTCTATTGGATCTACCATAAATCATGATTTACATAAATAAAGTGAAAAAATACTTCAATACCATTACCCCACTATATTTACTATTTTTCCGGGTACTACAATTACTTTTTTGGGTGAACGCCCTGCCAATTGTTGCTGTGTTTTTTCATAAGCCATTACTGCCGATTCGATCTCATCTTTGCTTAAGTCTAAAGATAACTCCATAGTAAAACGCATTTTACCATTAAATGATATGGGATACGCTTTTGTACTTTCTACTAAGTGAGAGGCATCAAAAACAGGAAAATCTGAAGTAGCAATAGAATCAACATGTCCTAATTTACTCCATAATTCTTCTGCAATATGAGGTGCATATGGTGAAATCAAAATCACTAGTGGTTCTAATATTTCTTTTGACGTACATTTTTGCGCCGTCAATTCATTTACTGCAATCATAAATGTACTCACAGATGTATTAAAAGAGAAATTCTCTATGTCTTCTTGTACTTTTTTGATGGTTTTATGTAACGTTTTGAGAGCGTCTTTCGTAGGTGCTGTTTCTGTTACAGCAAAGACATCACCATTATGATACAATTTCCATAATTTCTTAAGAAAACCGTGTACCCCTGTTATACCAGCTGTGTTCCATGGTTTTGACTGTTCTAATGGCCCTAAGAACATTTCATATAGTCTCAGACTATCTGCTCCGTATTGTTCACAAATACCATCTGGATTGACAACATTATACCAGCGCTTAGACATTTTTTCTACTTCGCGCCCAACAATATACTTTCCATCTTCAAGTTTAAAATCTGCATCTGCAAATTGTGGCTGCCATTTTTTTAACCCATCAATATTTAATTCATCAGAAGCATTTATAAGACTTACGTCGACACGAAGCTCTTCTATGTCATATGTTTCTTTTAATGATTTTGAAACGTATGTATTCGAACCACTTATTCTATAAATAATGGCACTTGTCCCCAAAATCATTCCTTGATTGATCAGTTTTTTGAACGGTTCTTCTACAGGAAGATATCCTCTATCATTTAAAAACTTGGTCCAGAATCTCGAATACAACAAATGCCCGGTAGCATGCTCGTTTCCACCAATATACAGGTCTACATTTTGCCAATACCCTAACGCTTCCGCGGAAGCGAATTCATTTTGATTACCCGCATCCATATATCGAAATAAATACCACGAACTGCCTGCCCAACCTGGCATTGTATTTAGCTCTAAAGGAAATACGCTCTTGTCATCTATTTTGCTATTAGAAACTACTTCGTTTTTCTCTACATCCCAAGCCCAGAAGTCTGCCCGTCCCAGAGGTGGCTCTCCTGTTTCTGTAGGTAGATATTTCTCTACTTCTGGTAGCTTGATGGGTAAATGCTCGACATCAATCATTTGTGGCATCCCATCAACATAATATACAGGAAAAGGTTCTCCCCAATATCGTTGACGACTAAATACAGCATCACGAAGTCTATAATTGGTTTTTCCTTGCCCCTGTCCTAGCTTTTCGAGTTCATAAATAGCTGTCTTTACGGCTTTTTTATACGTAAGGCCATTTAAGAAATCAGAATTAGCAATCACCGTTTTTTCTTTGTCCGAAAATGCTTCTTCTGAAATATCAACGCCTTCAAAAATATTATGGATTGGGATATCAAAATGTTTCGCAAAATCATAATCTCGTTGATCACCGCAAGGAACTGCCATTACGGCTCCTGTACCGTATCCTGCTAACACATAATCTCCGATCCAAATTGGTACAGGTTCTTTGGTAAATGGATGTTCTGCATACGCCCCTGTAAATACGCCACTAATGGTTTTTACATCTGCCATACGCTCACGTTCGCTTCGTTTTGCTGTTGCTTCAATATATGCGTTTACTTTATTCTTTTGTTCGGGTGTAGTAATTTTGGCAACCAATTCATGTTCTGGTGCAAGTGTCATAAAAGTAACCCCAAATATTGTATCGGGACGAGTGGTAAATACTTCTATAACCTCATCATATTCTTTGACGTTAAAAGTAACGCTTGCTCCTACAGATTTTCCTATCCAATTGCGTTGTGATTCTTTTAGAGAATCTGTCCAATCAATAGTTTCTAAACCTTGTAATAAACGTTCGGCATAGGCAGAAATGCGCATGCTCCATTGTGTCATTTTTTTACGAATTACCGGATATCCACCTCGTTCAGAAACACCATTTACTATTTCGTCATTTGCCAATACTGTTCCTAACTCAGGGCACCAGTTTACCTCGGTTTCTGCCAAATACGTAAGTCGGTATTGTAATAGTATCGCTTGCTTTTCTTTGTCAGTAAAACTATTCCATTCTTGTGATGTAAATACAATTGTCTCATCATCACTCACGGCGTTTACTGTCGTATTTCCTTTGGCACTAAAAATAGTTTCGAGCTCTTTGATTGCTCTTGCCTTATTGGTATCGATATCATACCATGAATTAAACAATTCTATAAAAATCCACTGTGTCCACTTATAATACTCTGGACCGCTCGTTCTTACTTCTCGGCTCCAATCAAAAGAGAACCCGATTTTATCAAGTTGCTGACGATATCTTGCTATATTATCTTTGGTAGTAATTGCGGGGTGTTGTCCTGTCTGAATTGCATATTGTTCTGCTGGCAATCCAAAAGAATCATAGCCCTGCGGATGTAATACATTAAATCCTTTATGACGTTTGTATCTTGCATAAATATCACTGGCGATATATCCTAAGGGATGTCCTACATGTAATCCTGCACCCGATGGATAGGGAAACATATCTAAAACGTAATATTTTGGCTTTTGACTGTTGTTTTCGGCCTTAAACGTTTCTTTCTCTGCCCAATAGGCTTGCCACTTGGCTTCAATAGTATTAAAATCGTAACTCATTACGTTTACTTCAAAAGTTCTTAATTCTTATAATGAGTGCAAAAATATACCTATTACTAGTAATATTACAATATATTCTAGGAAATGTAATACGATGAGCATTCATTTCCTTTCAAATAGTACGCTTCTCCTAAAAAAAATTAACTTCTGGCCTTATTTTCCATCAGCTGTAAACAACTGTATATAAAATGATTTGTGGGTGTTGCTATTTCTAATTTTTCACCCTCACGCACTATAAACCCATTAAAATTATAGAGTTCTGAGGGTCTTCCTGCCATAATATCTCGCTGAGTTGATGCTGTCGAATCGAAAGGTTGCATGCTTATAAAAGTCATAATACGATCTACCAAATTCTCTGGTAAAGTAACTCCTTTGGCTGTACCAATATTATGAATTTCTGTAGCAGTCTCACTCATAATGTTTCTGGTTTCAGGATTTTGATACATCTCACCAATAGTTGCTCGTGTTAATGCTCCTAATCCACTCACCGTCGCTATGAACATAAATTTACTCCAGATATCTACATGAATGTTATCAGAAATTGTACTTAAAAACCCTGCTTTATCAAATATAGCTTTGGGTATTTGTAATCGTTGTGTTTTAAGAGCATCAAGCTCTCCAAAAATAATCTCAGGAGGGTGTCCGAAATGAGAAATAATACCTGGGGCTTCTATTTTGCTATATATTTTACATAATCCGCCAACTACATGTTTACTATCAATTACGTCACATAGTTTTTCTGCATTATCAGCTCCATTTTGCAACGGCATAACAATGGTTGTATCTTTTAGGATAGGTTTGATTAGTTCACCTGCATTAGCCACTTGCCAAGATTTTGTACAAATCAAAATCAAATCTGCTTTTTCTACCTGTTTAAGAACATCGGTCGCCTTAAACGAATTTGTCTTAAAATCACCATCAACACTTTTAACTTCTAATCCATTCGTTTGCATGGCTTCTAGATGTTTTCCTCTCGCAACAAAAGTTACTTTCTGACCTGAATGCGCTATTTTTCCTCCAAAATACCCTCCGACTCCCCCGACACCTATAATGACTGTATGCATGCTTTTATTTTTTATCAAATTCTAAAATGTGAAGGGCCACATATCCTATTTCTATACCAACTATCAAAAATATTAATTTTATAGCGGCGTTATTCACATTGTAAACCAAAGTTAATTAACTATTCTTTATTATTTTTACGAACAAATCAGTTTATTTATGAGTTCTTCTTTTGACAAATACCAAAAACGCAGATTAATTTCTTCTTATTTCTCTGTGGTGATTAGTATTTCTCTTGTTCTTTTTTTATTAGGTCTATTAGGGCTTTTGGTACTTAACACAAAAAAAGTAGCTGACCATTTTAAAGAAAAAATTGCACTTACTATTTATTTAAAAGATACCGCAAAAGATATAGAAATAAAGCAACTACAAAAAACGCTGGCACTTGCAGAATACACAAAATCTACTACGTATATTTCTAAAGATGAAGCCGCAGAAGCGCATAGCAAAGATATTGGAGAAAATTTTATGGACTTTTTGGGATATAATCCACTTCAAAACTCTATTGACGTCTTTCTAAAAGCAGATTTTGTAGATCCTGCTAAAATTGAAACGATTAATGCCTCTATCATAAAAAAGGATTTTGTTGATGAAGTAATCTATGACAAACCTCTTATCTCATTACTTAATGACAATATTAAACGAATTAGTTTTTGGGTCTTATTGATTAGTGGGGTTTTTACTTTTATAGCGGTCCTACTAATTAATAGTTCTATTCGTTTATCTGTTTACTCTAAGCGATTTATTATTAAAACAATGCAAATGGTGGGAGCCACCAAGAGATTTATTAGAAGACCTTTTGTCTGGAAAAGTGTTCGCTTAGGAATGATAGGTGCCATAGTTGCGCTTATTGGCGTAGGCATTGTACTATATTATCTTAATCAGGCATTTCCCGAACTGGCCTTATTAAATGACAAAATCTTGTTAGGAATTCTGTTTTTTGGTGTTTTTGGGATGGGTGTATTAATAACATGGATAAGTACGTTCTTTGCGACTCAAAGATTCTTGAATCTAAGAACTGATGAGCTTTATTATTAAAACATCTTTTAACACAACTTGTAATGCATGGGAGCAATAGAATGGAATGTAGATCCTGAAATCTTTCGATTATTTGATACTTTTCCGGTTAAATATTATGGCCTCTTCTTCGTTAGCGGATTGCTACTAGGCTATAATCTGGTAAAAAGAGTATATCGATTGGAAAATATTCCTGTAGAAAACCTAGAAAAACTTTCTACCTATATCTTTGCAGGAATATTAATTGGCGCTCGTTTAGGACATTGCTTGTTCTATGATTTCGCTTATTTCTCTCAACACCCATTAGAGATATTTCTTCCTTTTCAGATAGTAAATGGTTCATGGCATTTTACAGGTTTTTCGGGACTTGCAAGTCATGGCGGAAGTATTGGTGCATTGCTAGCTATTATTTTGTATTGTAGAAAAAACAAAACATCGGTTCTTTGGGTAATGGATCGTGTAGCGCTGGGCACTCCTATTACCGGAGCATTTATTCGGCTAGGAAACCTAATGAATTCTGAAATTTACGGAAAACCAACTCATGGGGATTACGGAATGATATTCGTTCGGGATGATATGATCCCAAGACACCCGACACAATTGTATGAAGCTTGTACCTATCTATTAATATTTGCATTATTATGGTATCTATATAAAAAAACCAATGTGATTAAAAAAGAAGGAGTTTTGTTGGGGGTACTGTTATCTGTATTATTCTGTGCACGACTAATTTTAGAGTTTTTCAAAGAAAATCAGGTAGCCTTTGAAGATTCAATGACCCTAAATATGGGCCAACTATTAAGTCTACCCTTTATCATCATAGGTGTATTTTTAATAATCAGAGGTAAAGAGAAATCTGTTTTAGAAACAAAAAAGTAATGGGAAAAGGCACAAAAATATATCTTACTGTACTCTTTATTCTCTTCCTTCTATTTATGGCTGTTGTGATACAAACCTTTCGCCCTGTGCGTAATGTACAACCAGAAGATGTATTAAAAATTACAGGAACAGTGATTGATATTAATGACGCCCCAGGTTTTGATATTTCTTTTACTTTAAAAGATGATTTGCACTATTATTATATTAATAGAGGACTTCAATACAATCTTTCTGCAGATTCTTTGCGCTCAGATCTTCTAGATAAAAAAGTTACTTTGTATGTCATAAAAAGATGGACTATATTTACGCGTGATAAAAATATGGGACATATCTCTAAATTAATGATAGATGATCGCATAATTTTTAATGAGATAAATAACGATATTCATGAGCAAACAATCAAATAAAAACACACCACATAAACCGGATTATGTTTTTGGGAAGAAAAATTATATGGTAATGGCTATTGGTATTGCTGTAATTGCTTTGGGATTTATTCTTATGGCTGGTGGCGGAAGCGATGATCCTAATGTGTTTAATCCAGACATCTATAATTTCAGAAGAATACGATTGGCTCCTACTATAGTTTTAATTGGTTTTGGTATCGAAGTATATGCGATTTTACTTGACCCTAATAAGAAGAAAAAACAATAATTAAAACTATAATTATAGTGGTAATTATATATTTGCATCGAATTTATCCAAACTAAACTCCTCTATGGAAATTATTGATGCGATTGTTTTAGGAATCATACAAGGGCTCACTGAATTTTTACCTGTCTCATCTAGCGGTCACCTAGAATTAGGAAAAGCCCTTTTGGGTGATAAAAGTATCCCCGAAGAATCCCTTCTATTTACGGTGGTATTGCACTTTGCTACAGCACTTAGTACTATTGTGATATTTAGAAAAGATATATGGATAATTCTCAAAGGATTATTACAATTCAAGAACAATGAGGAAACTCTTTTTTCTCTTAAAATTATCCTTTCTATGATTCCGGCTGTATTGGTTGGATTATTTTTTGAAGAACAATTAGAACAACTTTTTGGTGGTAATATTATGTTCGTTGGCTTTATGCTTCTTATAACGGCTGCATTATTATGGTTTGCAGATAAAGCAAAGAGCACCAGAAAGTCGGTTAGTAACTCTAATGCATTTGTAATTGGTATTGCCCAAGCAATAGCAATGTTACCAGGAATCTCTCGTAGTGGCGCTACCATTTCTACGTCGGTATTGTTAGGAAACGACAAGACAAAAGCAGCACGCTTTTCATTCTTAATGGTCATCCCTCTTATTTTTGGAAAAATTGCCAAAGATATTTTAAGCGGCGATCTTACTTTTTCTTCAGAAAATAGTATCCCTATAGGTCTTGGTTTTATTGCTGCATTTGTATCGGGACTTTTCGCCTGTACCTGGATGATTTCGTTGGTAAAAAAGAGTAAGTTAACTTATTTTGCCGTATATTGTGTCGTTGTTGGCTTAATCGCCATCGCCTTTGGTTTTATCAAATAGCCCCCTCTATAATGTTAACCGAACAAAACTATAAAGATGGTCAAGTTCTTTTGATCGATAAACCCTTGCAATGGACATCTTTCCAGGTTGTAAATAAATTGAGATGGCTTATTAAGCAGCAATTCGGGATTAAAAAAATCAAAGTTGGACACGCTGGTACATTAGATCCACTTGCAGAAGGATTATTAGTGATTTGTACAGGAAAATTCACGAAACGCATTCAGGAATTTCAAGGACAGTCTAAAGAATATACAGGCACCTTTAAGTTAGGTGCAACTACCCCCTCTTACGACTTAGAAACGGCTATTGACGAAACTTTTCCGACTGATCATATTTCTAGTCAAAAAATACTAGAAACATCGTCACATTTTATTGGAGAGATAGCGCAATTTCCTCCTGTTTTTTCTGCCCTAAAAAAAGATGGAAAACGATTATATGAATATGCACGAGAAGGAGAGGCCGTAAAAATTAATGCAAGAAAAATACACATTCATGAATTTGAAATTACCCGTATAGAACTGCCAGAAGTAGATTTTAGAGTAGTTTGTGGTAAAGGAACTTATATACGATCATTAGCACACGATTTTGGTAAAAAATTAGAAAGCGGGGCTCACTTAACTGCGCTGAAAAGAACTAAAATAGGGTCATTTTCTCTTGAAGATGCTATGACCATTACATCTTTTGAAAATCAGTTAAGTCCAAAAATAAAAACTACGCAAAATATTGTAGAATAAAAGAAGTTATAGATACCTATGGAATTTATAGAAAAACATAAAGCCCTTATAATCACATTAATGCTTATGGGAATTGTTGTTATGAGTCTTTATAACATCAATATGATTAATAAGCAAAAAGAGCAGTCAGAAATTTTGATGGAAATTCCTGAAGAATTTCTATCTGAACTTGAAGAAGAGCAACAACCTGAAGAAGACTTGATGGCGCAAGAAAACAGACAACTTGATAATGCCAGAAGAACACATGAAGCGTATAATGAAGATTTTGAAGATCATGACGAAGTAGAGGAAAGAATTAAGTCTCTAATGGAAGCCGAAGAAGCATCAGCAGGTGACGAAGCCGATCCGAGTGAGGGAGAAGCTGCTCTTGATGAAGAAGAAAAAAAAGAAGACCTTGACAAAAAAGAGAAAGAAAAATTAGAAGAGAGTGAGACGAATAACCGAAATAGTTCTTTGACGTATGTTCTTAAGGACAGAAAATCTGTAGAGTTACCAAACCCTGTATATACATGTAATGGGAGTGGTAAAGTTGTAGTAAAAATAGAAGTAAACAAAAATGGGTATGTTATCGATACCAAAGTCGACAAAAAAAGCTCTACTACTCGCAATGAGTGCTTATTTGACAATGCAATGCAGTATGCCAGACAAGCTTTATTCTCTCGTTCTGATATAGAAAAACAAGAAGGATCAATTACATATTATTTTAATTACGGAGAATAATTAAGTTGTTTTGCCATCATGATGATATCATTAGACTAATAAATAAAACATCTTTATTTATTATTTAACACTGAGAAATGCAGCAGCACTCTTATACCAAGTATGAGGTAATATAGTCCAAAAGACTTGTTCATTTCTTTTTGTACTTCCTTGCTTATCTGAAATTACTATCTAAAATAAAAAAAAGCCACATATACGTATTTTGTATATGCGGCCATAAAAATAGAACTGAAAACTCATTCTATTTTTTACCCTAACCCTACGAATTATAAAAACTCAATAGGCTTATTTATTTTTTCATTATTTTTTGTATATGATGTCCTGCCTTACTCATAATTACCAAGTGGTATATTCCTGTGTTAAGGGTATTACCAATATCTAATCGAATGCTTGTTGATGTCAATTCATCGATCTGAAGTCTTTTGATCATTCTGCCTTGCAAGTCATGTAACCTAATATCTAAAGGAGAAGATGTAAACTTATCCTGATTGATAAAGGAAATCTTAATATGATCATCAAAAGGGTTTGGACTTATCGTTAGATCTGAAGACTCTAGCGTATTTGCTATTGCATTTTCCTTAAATGCTTCCTCTTTTGAACAAGATTCTACATAGAATACTTTGGTTGTTGTTCCCTTTAATTGCCCATCTTTATATACACTAAGATGCAACGCATTCATCCCATACATATCCTCTGTGGTTAAACGTATACTTTTTCCACTAAACGACTGTTCTTCATTCAGTACCCATTGATACGTTAATCCTTCATCTGATACATATACCGGTTGTCCTGTAAATGATGTTGTAATACCGTCGCATACTTTGGAAGCTCCGTTGATCTTAAGCGTCATGTTATGATCAACATTTGAAGAAGCTACTCCTGAGAAAGATTTGTTAGCAAATTTATTATCTACCCCTACTTTTAACTCTACATTAGAACCATTATTTAAATATGTTCCTGTAGAAAGTACGATTTCATCTTCGGCATACATATCAATATCGGCTGCTGATGTAGCTATAAATGGCCCTTGCTCTATAATTTTACCTACATAGCTATTTACGTTTTCTCCAATTGTTATGGTATTGTTAGCCTCAAATTCTCTTTTGGCTGAGATGGTTCTATTTTGAATGTTCAGATCATCAGGCATAAATTCATTTCTAAACATTGTAGCAAATACGCCTTCTATATTATTTTTAACAAACACATGATTGGTGTTTAAGGCAGGTGCATATACCTCATCAAAAGGGGTTTGATCATTATTGATATACCCATTTAATGAACCAATTCCATTAACTGCATATAATCCCCCAGAGGGTAAGGCATCCAGTACATTTTGATCTAAATCAATAGCACTTACGGTAGGTACAAAACAAAAATCAGATTGGAGACCGAAATCTTCTGCATCTTCACTAAGTCTTGTAAATGATCCCGGAGCTATATCATAGGGTACGTCATCAAATGAATATATGGTCTCTTTATCTACTAATTTTGATTTAATGGTGACTAATTTCCAAGTAACATTTATATCCCACCAGCATATTTTTGAGCATATTTTAGTAAACCCTAAGTTTAGACACTTATTTTTACATTTCCAACTGGTACTCACGTCTGGTAGTTTTGTGCTAAAACCAAGAGAAACTTCTAGATCAGATACTTTGGCGGTTGTATTTATTGGTGAAGACCTTACATCGACTAAGGCATATGTATGAGAAGAACCTTCTCTGAAATATAATAATTCATCATATAAACCTAAAGCAGTGCCATCAAATTTTCGCTGTACACTTCCGCTGAAACGACTTCCATTGATCAGGGCGATATTTCTTGTTTTTTCTGGGTATCCTAAATTATCCAAATAGTTTTGTGTCTGTTCAAAATTAGTGTTTGGTGTGATATGTCTGACCAACATTGATTTTGCCGCACTAGAACCTAATGCAGTCACAGCTCTATTTCCTAGTGTCAAGGCATCATTAAGATCACTAGTTCCTGATGAAGATATATTGGTCCCGAAAATAGAATTAAAACCGTTAATAAACGATAAAATACTTTTTAAGACAACGGGTAATATTTTACTTGTCAAATTAAGACTCATAATATCTTTTAGACCTCCCTGAAAACCAGGAGGAACATTTGCTCCCTTTTGAGGTGCATCAAATGAAATAAACAATCCAGTTTCATGATCAACGTTTTCGTTTTCTAACTCTTTTAGTGCGGCTCTGGCCAGCAACCCTCCCATGCTTTCTCCGATCACAATCGACTCAAAATAACTGTTTTCATGTTTTTTGACATTAATTGCCTTGATTGCGTCTTTTACTACCTCAACATTATTCTGGATAGACTGATTTGGAGTATTTAGCATCACTAATACCAAATCATATCCATTTGGATTTAATTGGTTATCTAGAATATCCTTATACTTATCAAACTGAAAATTTGCATCCATAGTCCCAGTAGGATCAAATCCCTGCACTACAATCAATGGTTTATCAAATACATCATTAGTTATGATATATGATTTGGCACCACCCGAGCTTATCGTACCATCAAAACCTCCAATGGGCTTAGCAGAAGAAGTACCGCTAGAGCCTGTTTCTATAACATCAGATTCATCAGTATTAGCAATGGAAAGTACTGTAAAAATAAAAGAAGTACCTAAATAAGGTTGTGCTAATTCTCCATCTTCATATTCGACTATAAAGTCAATCGCTTTATCACCTGTTTCTGTATAGGTTACAGAAAAGTTTGCATCTTCGAATACATATTGATTTGATCCTCGTCCGTCAGAAAAATCGATATGTATATATTTAGGTTCTTTGTCCCTATTAGTCCAGTATAACGCTTTTCTAAAGGCAAAGGTTACTTCGGATTTAGACGTCTGACCCAAATAGCTAATCGCTCCAAAAACATCAAAACTCTGATACTGTGTTGCCGAAGAAGAGGCAGTAGTACCATTAATATACTGCTCTAACATCTCAGGTCCTAGATATTCTCCTTTGATATCAAAAGCCATAAAGGGGATCAGATCATTATCGGTATATGCTGTGGCTTTTTCTTCTAGTTCAATTCGGCTAGGTAACGACTTTATACTCCTAACCTCACTCAATAAAAGGCTGTTGTAATATTCTAGCCAAGAAACGCCATCAACAAAAGTAATGTTGGGTGCTGGTTCTCCTGTTTCTTCATTAATTGCCTGGGCAAACTCTCCTAATGACTCTCCTTCTTCTGGTGAAGCAAATCCTCTATTAAGTAAAAATCCGCTTTGGATTTTGGTATAATCCATTTGGTCAAGATACGCTCTATATTCGCCATAAGGATCATCATCTTCGTCTTGTGCCCAACCAAATTGAAAGACAAAAAGGCAAGAGAGTACAAGTACTACTTGTTGTATTGTTTTTACCATAATTTATATGTTATGAATACTTCTATTTCTGATTTAATTTTTTGGCAAAAATTCACTGTTTTCTTATGAAAAAATGCAGATCAAAAAGAGTATATAGGTGATTTGTATTTTTATTATTTGGTTAATTCGGAAATCAATGACTCTAATTTGTCTAATCGATTTTGTAACTCCTGATTTACTTTTTCTTGGCTTGTTAACTTTTCGTCTTGCTCAATGGTATATAAGGTCAATTCTTCAATTTTCTGAAGGAGTTTACTATCCATTTCCCCCAGACTAATCCCGTTTTTAATTACTTCATCAGCACTCGGAATATCTTTTAAATGTCCGTTTTCTTCAATATGTTTTTTTACTTCTGCTAGCGTGGGTAGTTTGTAGTTATCATAGAAAACAAAATCAGACCATACATTTGATTTCACATGAATTTCTTTAGCATTTATAGTTCCATCAACCACTAGATTTCCTCCAGAAACGCCCAACGTATTATTACCAGTCAGGATTAATCGCATATCATAGTCGGTCGAGGCATCGTTAGAAAAATCAAGATACGGTGTTCCTGTACCTCTTAGTTCCATCGATGCTCCTTGATCGGTATTCAAAAGAGCTCCTGTCGTTCCCCAAGAAATACTGCGAGTAAACGAGGATTTTGCACCTACAGAAAATTCTTCAGCCTGAATATTTACTCCTTGTCCTGCATTGATAGCTACATCATTTGATACAGATACATTGATCTCATCCATATTGTTGATGTTAAAGTTTCCTTCTCCCGTAAAAGTAGTTCCGTATGAAGTTCTAATATTCAACTCTTCTCCTCTAAAAAATTGAATATCAGCATACGTTCCTACTTCAGAAGCGTAAAAATTCAAATTATTCCCTGAACGCAATGACATTTCATCTCCACTACTAATGAGATCTAATCCCTGTGTGTCCGCTTTTATATATCCTGTTACCGCGCCTTCTTCGTCATTATAGAAGTTTACTTGATCCGTTGTTAGTGAACCATCTATAAGTACGCTATTTCCCATAATACGGGTCCCACCAATAAAATCTCCTCCGTAATTAATTACTAATTGATTTGTGCTAGAAATAGGGACTAATGCTCTTTTCCAATCCAGGTCTCCTGCGCTATAACGTCTCATTAAAAGGTCTCCATGATTACTATCTAGATTAAATGAATTACTAAAAAGTTGAGCTTGCACCATTGAGGTCATTCCCAAGGCAATAAAAAATAAAAGTGTTGTGATCTTTTTCATTGTAATTGATTTTGAATAAATGTGTTTGTGAATTAATTTTTCTGAGCTGTCTGCTCTAGCACCTTGATACGTTCCTCTTGCTGCAGAATATATAGAGTTAATTCTTCTATTTTCTGTAATAACTTATTTGTCATTTCTGATACTTTCATATCATTTTGCCTAAACTCTTCTGCAGAAGGGATTTCTGGTAAGTGTTTATTTTCTTTGATATATGCAGCCACTTCTTCTAGTGGTCTTAAATTATAATCCTCTTCGAACACCCAGTCAGCTGCATCGGTAAGGCTTACTTTTACTTCTTTTGCCCAAATGGTCCCGTTTACTGAGAGTTTATTTTTTGGATTAGGAGTTCCTATTCCTACGTTATTGGCAAAATAAGATTCTGCTTGTACGGAGAACGTTTCTGCCTGAATATTTACTCCTTGCCCAGCATTAATAGCTAAATCATTACCTGTAGCCATATTGATCTCATCAGCATTGCGAACATGAAATGCACCTGTACCATGAAAAGAAACATCCTCATCAGAATTTATCGAAAATTCATCTCCTCGAAAACTAAAATAATCTGATGTAATAAAATATTCAGCTGTTCTATTCTGAATAGAAGTTCCAGAATATATATTTAAATCATCAGCACTAGTCGTGATATTAAAATCAGTTTCATCACCTGTATACCCAATCGTTGATAGCATATCGCCATTATCAAAGGTGATTTTATCATCTAGCTTGATATCCCCTACGACTTGTAATTTTGATGTTGGATTTGTAGCTCCAATACCTACATTACCTGTATCATCATTAATTCTTAAACGCTCAGTTCCTTCCGTTTTTAAAATTAAATCATTATTGTATGAGGAAAACGCATTAGATATAGTGTATACATCTTTATTAAATATAATCTTAGGTCTATCTGTATAAATATGTGCCCAACTTGCGTTTTGTGCTCCCACATCCATATATCCTGAGCTCGTTTGAACACGTAAAGCTCCTCCTCCTGCGTTTCCTCGAATGCTTCCATTAACATGTAATTTCTCTGCAGGACTTGAGATACCGATCCCTATATTACCATTATTAGAAATGTTAAAATCTCTCGATGGATAATTCCCATCATTTGATCCTACCCCCAAATGCAGAGATCCTTTTGCCATATCAAAACGTATTTCTCCTTCATAAGAACTAGAACTCAAATCTGTGAACGGCCATGCCGCAAATCCGAAACCTATTACCTTATGCCCTCCATCATGAAAAGTAAAACCGCTTGTTCCTATTTGCAACCTCTCAAGTGGCTCTGTTGTTCCTATTCCTATTTTATCAGTTGTTGTTGTATTCGACCCCGAATCGGTCCATTGTGCATGTGCGGAAAGACTGGCGATTAACGCCAGTGCAAAAAAAGTAATTGTTTTCATAATAAATTCGTGTATTCTAATTTGATTTGTATGATTGCCTGGCAAATACTGACTGCCCTCTATAGTACTAATGCAGTGTTTCTGATTTTTAACATCATTTTTATGAAAAAGTTAAAAAAATTAAGAGAGGGGGTATTCTTTAGTAAAAAAATAAAAAAAGATGTTTGATTTCTCAAACACCTTTTTTACGTATCCCTTATTAAACATAAGTCTATTCAATAAAAAATCTTCTTTTTTAGAAGTCTGATTATCGATCTACTCTCAAGAACAAAACTACTAGTTCTCCTTAAAATTTTATATTCTTACTGATAATCATAACCACATTTTCGATAGCTAAAAAAGCACCTTCTCTACCTTTTTATCTTTTTATGATTTTCCCTTTTTTACTATATTCATCTGTTGTTAGAGAATAATAATAGAACCCAGGTTTTAATAAACTACCATCAAAATTCGAAAAATGCCTACCACCTTCGTTCCTATCATTATCCACTAATGTAGCAACTACTTTGGATTGACTATCATATATTTTTAGAGTTACATTAGAACTTTCTTTGAGCTTGTACGTAATGGTAATTGTATTTTGAAATGGGTTAGGAAAGACCATTACCTTTTTAGTATACATATCGACTATTTGATTTTGCTCATCGACTGATAATGTCTGTATATCTTTACCTAAATCACTTACATCTACCTGAAGCACCTCATTGCTCGATTTACTGGATACAATTCGTGTGCCTGTTGTTACTTCACACCCTTCTAATATTGTTCTAAATGTGGCTCCAGTTTCAGCATGAAACCCAGTAGACAATTTAATTTCGTTTCCTGCGCTGTATATAACATTGGCATTACTTGCTATACGATTATTGGCATTTATTTGATTATTCGCAGTAAAAAGTACTGTTTCAGAATTAGCATCAATTGGTTCGGAAATATTTATTGTATCTGGACAAGATTCGCCTAACGTAGTATATGCAAAAACGACATTTTGTGGCGTACTAGGGTACCAACCCAATCGTTGCCCCAAAATACTATATACCTCATATACATACGCTCTTAATGTGGCTGTGGTATTTGTGTATACAGGCACATCACAAAATCCCAATTGATAATTTGGTGTTGCTGCTGACCAACCACTTGATTCATTAGATCCTCTTCCCCAAACGTAAACACTATTAGAAAAATCTGGTAAACTAACAGTAGTCCGAACTTCATGTCTTTTTACAGTATAAACGGCGTTTGATAAAGGACCCGATCCTGAGAATATCGTATTATAAAAACCAGTGCTACTTACTGTAGTACCTCCGGTTGTTTTATGATGTGTTAACTCCCATGGGGAATTCATCATTTCTAATGCACGTCCTGCGTTTATCCTACCATGTCCTAATTCATCATCGTATCCTCCCCCATTAACATCATCTGCGGATA
This sequence comes from Aquimarina pacifica, assembly GCF_000520955.1. Lineage (GTDB taxonomy): Bacteria > Bacteroidota > Bacteroidia > Flavobacteriales > Flavobacteriaceae > Aquimarina > Aquimarina pacifica. Next base: position 51,716 of record NZ_JACC01000041.1, read on the forward strand.
CTTCGATTAAGTTTTCTACATCCTGATGATGCAAACTTCTTCCTTGTTCTTTTGCTTCTGATAAAATAAGAGCTGCCAAACCAGCTACATGAGGACCTGCGGCAGAGGTTCCGTTAAAAGAGCGATGCTCAGTTCTTCCTACCCCAGTAGTTCGAACATTTGATATTTCTGAATAGGTTCCTATTCCTCCTCCGGGAGCCGCTACGTCTATATTATTACCAAAGTTAGATGCTTGTAGCGGACTCCATTCTGATCTTCTATCCAGGTAATCTGTAGCACCGACAGATATCACCCAGCTTTCGTCGTAATCTGAGGGATAATGCCTATCATCTGTATTATCATTTCCTTTTGAAGCTACAAAAACCACATTATTTTGTACCGCTACTCGTACTGCATTTCTAACAGATTCGTTGTAATTATATGATCCCCAACTATTATTTAAAACATGGCAACCATAACCAAAACTAGGTGTATTAGTAGATCCTTCAATAATGGCATTTACAGCATGACTTGTAACTATCGTTCTATTTTGCCCTACTTTGAATGCAAATAACTGTACTCCTTGTTCTCCATTACCATCACCACCTGCCAATCCAGCGACTAGGTTATTATTGTTTCGCAAGGCACCTATAATTCCTGCAACGGGAGTACCATGACTATCCTCCCCATTGTCATTATCATCAGGGTCTGAATCATTATTAAAATAATCCCATCCTCCTCGTACCTTGGCACCGTCTACATTGAAAGCTCCATCACCCAAGTCGATATTATGATAATCTACTCCATTATCAATTACACCTACTTTTATACCATAGTTACCTGTTGTATAATCCCAAGCATGATTTGCGTCTATATCTGCATCATTACTTTGCTCGAAACCTCGTTGTCTGCTATATTCTGTATCGTTTGCAGGAATATCATCTGTAGTTAAAATATAATTTGGTTCGGCATATTCTATTTCATCATATGCACTAATTTGCTCGCAAAGCGATAGAATATCTAATTTTGAATCAACTTCGAGCACTGTCAAATTTTCAAAGTCAAATACCTCAACTTCACTTCCTTTTCTACTTTTGGACACTCCGTAAGAGGGTTTATATTTCGTTACTACTTTTCTTAAATTAGCATTCGTAAAATGCGTAAAAAAAGAATTTGGGTCATTTTGCTTTGATTTTACAACGGCACTTTTGGCATCATTTGATTTCATAGACACCTCATTACCCTCTAAAAACGTATCTGACAGCGTTCCTTTTTTAAATTTTACGATCACCTCTCCAGGAACATAATCATCAGTAATTTTGTTTTTAGTTGAGATAAAATTTCCCAGTTCGTCTAATCTTTGTACTTCTTGACCAAAACTATTAAGTATTGGATTTAAGAGTAAAAATGTAACTATAATAAGAATTGGTTTCATGTTATAAGACAAATTAGGTTCTAATTATTGAATAGTACATTTTCTAATTTTTGTAAACGAGCTTCTAGTAACTTAACATGTTGAGCTTGTTGCCTATTAATTTCTTTCTCTTCTTTTAGCTGAGTTTCCTGCTCAATAGTATACAGAGTCAATTCCTCTATTTTCTGTAATAACTTATTTGTCATTTCTGATACTTTCATATCATTTTGTCTAAACTCTTCTGCAGAGGGAATTTCGGGTAAGTGCTTGTTTTCTTTGATATAAACAGCCACTTCTTCTAATGGTCTTAAATTATAATCCTCTTCGAATACCCAATCAGCAGCATCGGTAAGACTTACTTTTACTTCTTTTGCCCAAATCGTACCATTAACCGAGAGTTTATTTTTTGGAGTGTTTGTACCTATGCCTACGGCACCTGTAAAGTAGGAATCTGCTTGTACTGAAAAATTCTCGGATTGAATATTTACACCTTGTCCCGCATTAATCGCTACATCATTGCCCGTATCCATATTGATCTCATCTGCATTCTTAATATTGAAAGCCCCAGAACCTCTAAAAGAAATATCATCAGAAGCATCAACCAAAAACTCAGCTCCTTTGAAATAAGACCAATCGGCATTTACAATATATTCGGCTGTTTTACTTTGAATAGAAGTTCCAGAAGATAAATGTAAATCATCCGCAGTTGTGGCGATATTAAAATCAGTTTCATCACCTGTATACCCAATCGTTGATAGCATATCGCCATTATCAAAGGTGATTTTATCATCTAGCTTGATATCCCCTACTACTTGTAATTTTGATGTTGGGGTACTTGTTCCCATTCCTATACCTACATTACCTCCGTCGGCAACAATCATGGTCGTAGACAAAGTTCCTCCTCGATTCCAATTTGTTCCTCCTCCGAAATATAAATTTCCGTTTGCTGCTTGTATGATTGCAGGATTATTAACTCCGCTACTATCTTGATTTCCCATTAAAATCGCTGAACTTCCTGAAGGACCTGTTACCGCTAGACGTGCCGAATTACCGGAAACCGTTAAATTTTCTGTCGGGAAATTTGTCCCTATTCCTACTCTACCACCTGTTTTAATTACCATCCAATCTTTACTTATTCCGTCTGTAGGAGTATGCCCTCTAAATAAAAAACCTCCGTCGGTATTACCATTTGTGCTATTACCATCACGCATCTCAAAAATAAGCGCGTCAAGATACTGTCCAAAATAATTGCCATCTCCGTAGAGCTTAAACCCTTCTCCAATACCCATGTACATATCACCATTGATATCAAACTTTGCTCTGGGTGCTGTAATCCCAATACCTACATTATCGGTTGTTGTCGTGTTTGTTCCTGAATCGGTCCATTGTGCATGTGCAGAAAGGCTGGCGATTAACGCCAGTGCGAAAAAAGTAATTGTTTTCATTTTATGTAATTTGTGTGTTTTGTACTAATTTATACTGTAGAATTACTCATTTAGTAAATATGTAACCCCTATTTACTTGATGCAGTTTTTAAAAAAATTAACAGGCTTTTTAGGGGAAACATGGACTATTTTGAAATACTACTAAAAAAAGCTACAACCTTGTTATCAGTTGTAGCTTTCTTTTACGGGTCTTACCCAATAATTGTTTTAAAACTATTGACAAGTCCTCAAATTAATTCTATCATTGGACTCGATATACTAATACCCTTCTTCATCAGGAATTTCTGGTATCTCAAGGCTATCCATAATAAGAGCTCCTAATAAGGTAAATGCATTGTTCGCATTGTTTTTCAGATTGGTTAGGTTAGCCGAAACTGAGACCTTAACTGCTTTTAAAAGGTTAACTGAGAGCGCTAAGACATCTCCTTTTAATGAGGTGCCAACTCCACCATCTTGACTTTTAAGCGTCTCCCCTGAAGAGGTAAAACTTTTATCTTCATTAGAACTTACCAAGGTGGCACTTTCGTTAACAGAAACACCATTTTCCGTTTCTCCTTTTGCAAAAATAGTTCCCAGGGCTACATCTCCAGTCTTTTCTCCATTAGCATTTATCGATCCGTTGACCTCACCTACAGCACCTCCGAATTCTGCAGTACCCACACCTGGTGCAACAAAAGATCCTTTCATACTTAAAATTGATCCTTTCGCTGAAAGGGTTCCTCCGTCCTTTGTACTTAGGGTAGCACTACCTTCGGCTATTGCTAAATCAACACCTGCTTTGACGTTTTTTCCCAGAGAAACTTCTCCTTTGATTCCTGGGCCTAATTTCCCTTGTATAGAAACTGATCCTTCAAAAACAGGGCCTGAAGGAAGACTACTTTCTATCGCTCTTCCGACATAGGAGTTTTTGAATGGAGAAAAATGATTATCATCGGGTGGTCCATCTGGAGCCATCCCATCTGGATCGATAAAGTATACTGGGTTATCAAACGCAAAATTATAAGCAGAATGCCTTCTCATTTGCTCAGCAAGGGGATCTATATTCATCCATCTACCAATTGCTGCATTGTAGTGTCTTGCACTAAAATCTAACCAATCTAATCCTAGATCCTCTTGTTCTTCCTTACCATTATATCCATAAGGATGTTCACGTCCTACAACCGTAGCGTTATACCCTCGATGTTGCAATCCAAACGGATAGTAGTTTTTCTCTTCTTTGATTTCACTTACAGAAATATTTCCGTCATTATTAGTATCTTCATAAGAGAGTCTTATATTTCCTAAATGATCTTTATGTTGATAGGAATATGTAAAACCACCTGTGGCATTGATTCCATTAACAGGTTCTAAATACCCTTCTGCGTGTTTGATATACTGTAATTCTAGCACATTGGTAACTGGATTTTCTTTGTAAATAATATTACCGGCATAAAATGTTTTGGAGTAGTAATATTGATATATGTTTTTACTAAGCTTATTTCCTAATGCATCATAAGTATACCCTAATGCATTCGAGTATCTCCCTCCTGTGGGTACATTCACATAGGTCGGTAAATTCAGGTGATTATATCCTATAGTGGTAATCCCTTTATTGGCATCTGATGTCAGGTTCCCGTTTGCATCGTATGTATAATCATCTCCTGCTGTATTCTTATCGTTAAATCCTTCTGTACTGCCACTAGAGTCAGACACTTTAAGGAGTTTACTACCTGTATCATAGGTATAACTTAGATTATCCATAGTACCAAAACTAGTAGCGGCGATATTGGTTGCCCCGTTTCTTCTAAGACTTTGGATGTTTCCCATTTTGTCATAAGTAATGCCATAAACATTATAGCTTGTTCCTAAATTACCGGCATATGTCAATCTACCTAATCCATCATATAAATAACTATAGTTACGCAGCCTATTGTCATTTAGAGTTTTCCAATGAGTCTCGCTGATATTACCATTGTAAAGTGGTTCAGTAGCTGCCGTAAGATCAGTAGTATTATAATTGATCTTAAATGCAAATAGGTCGTCTGTTAATGTGGTATTAGGATCATTAATTTTGGTCAGCCAACCTCTAATATTATAAGCATAATTAATCTCTTGTAGCGGATTCGCTATTGTATTTCCTACTGCTTTGGTTTCTAGCTTTCCTAATTTATTATAATCATTGCTTACTAATAACTCAGACGTCTGATTCCCTATCTGATGGTAATGAGTCAATAATCGACCAGCATGATCATAGGTGAAATTTTCTCGAACAATAATCTCGGCAAGATCTCCTTTTTTATGACTATTTTGTGTTTGCAAAACATTTCCTGTAAAGTTTAACTCCATCATCGTGATATCGGTAGTTTCTAGATATTCATTACTAGAATACACATAGATAGGTCGTGCTTTTTTGTCATAATAGGTCGCCGTAGTAATCCAATAATCAGTTCCTAACACCCTTACTTTGCTTCCTGTAACCAAACCTCTGGTATTGGTAGTAATACTTTGATCAAAAGCAGTAGTTGGTGCAACTGGCAGTGCTGTATCAAAACCATAATTATCATAATAATTGATGATATATATTTCTGAAACCCCATGCGGAATCGCTCCATTGGTATAGTAAATTTCTGTATCCGCAATAGTAGATACTGTATTGGTACGAGTTACATATTGCGTGTAAGCGGTTGTATTATCCGCAAGTGCTTGCATGGCTTCCCGACTAATTGCTGATGAATGTATATGTAATCCTGTAAAAGCTACTCTATCAAAAGCATCATATTTGGTAAATAACCAATGGTTGTTTTCTCGCAAATTAGCATCTTGAGTCAGTACTGGTTGATCTAGTGTATTGTATACAATATATTCCCAACCTTTACCTGGTATCTTTTTTTCTACCAGACGATTGCGGTGATCATATTTATATTGATAGCATAGATCATAAGAATTACTCCCTGAGTCTTCATCGCTAATAATAGCAGAAAAAACACTTCCTGTTTTGGCATTAAAACCTGTTTTTAAGGTAATTAATTCGCTAGCAACCAAATCTAAGGTTTCATCGGTATTAACTACTGCCGTAGATTCTAAGGTAGCAGAAACTGAACCTCCAAAGTTTGGGCTCTGGCTTGCATCTGGAGGCAACACATAAGTTAAGTTACCAAAATCGTCGTATACATAATGAGTGTCATGAGGTACTTCACTCTCATAAGTTCTCTTAAGCACTACTCTACCTTGTTTATCTTTAAACTCTTCGGTCGTATGATCTTTGCTTGTTGCACTGGTATGATTTTCATCTCTGACAATTGTTTTTGTCAGTGTTCCTTTATCATAATACCCATTAGTAAATAATGTAGGCGCACTGATATCATCATTTGTAAAAACAACATCAAATCGAATCACTTCATTTAACCCATTCGTTTGGTAATCAAACTCTATCTCGTGTCCATTTCCTAAAGCCCAATCCGAACCCGGGGCTGCTTGCTTTAGCACCCGACTAAGAGGAGAGGCTTCGAATAGCTTTTCAGAATACGGATTTGTAGTATTCTCATACTCCGTAGTATTGTAAAAACTCGCTGCCTCATTAACTGCTGAGGATCTATAAATTCCTGTTCCGTTTGAGGCCTCATATGGCAAGTAATCTTTGACTTGTCGTCCAAAATCATCATATATTATGGGAGTGACAATATCTTTTTGATTTGGCGACGTGCCTTTCTCAACAGAAAGCTTTGGTCTCCCTAACCCATCAATGTATTGTATGCTTTCTAATTTATCGGTAGCCGAAGCGGAAGCATCTGCTGTTACTTCATTTTGATAGATTGTAGTTTTGACATAATTTTCTGTAACCGTCTGTGCAATGGCACTTGTGATATTTAGAACAAAAATCACAAGTACGAGTATTCTTATTTTAGTGATCATTGTATTAGTTTTTATAGTTATATTGATTAGTAGATATCAAATAGCGATCGTTATCTCTTACTTCCTCTAAGCGCTGTGCCTCATCATATCCAAAATAAGTAGTATATCCTCGGGGATCTGTTTTGCTTGTCATGCCAACTCCTGGATTGTACGTATAGGTAGTGACCATCGCATAGGGTAACGCTTCTCTAAGGTCTTGCAAGGCTCCTCTCAATGCTTCTTCTTTACAAGTTCCTCCTGTACAATGATCTGTATCATTATATGCGGCAATGATAACACTATTGTAAATAGAAGTGCTGATGTCAGAAAACTGGGCATTTACTATTTTTGCCACGGGGTATTCACTATGTCTATCTCCATATCCCCAGATATATACTATTTTTGTTCCGTCTAGGTTTGAGACTTCTTTTGCTCTACCATTGGTATAATAAGAAATGAACTCTATATCATAGGGTAAGGAAACTAAACTTGTAATTTCTCCTTTGCCTATCTTTATACCCTCTGGTACAATCAAATCTCCTGTAAACGTGCCGGCAGAAGATCCTTTATCTGCATACAGGTTTCCTTTGGTCTGAATATCATTTCCATTAAGACTTACTTTTTCTGTAATTGGCATATTCAGCATATAGTTCGATTGCATTTTAGAATAATCAGTAGTAGTCATTCCTGTATTTGCAGGACTATCAAACGCATATTGGTATGCGGTCTCGTAGGCATCTCCTTTACTATCTATATAGGTTTTATTTGAGATCAGATTATAATCATTGTAGTCAAACTCTGTACTCGAAACGATAGGAGTGTTCGTACCTGCTGGTTGATATAACTTGGTTTCTTCTTTTTGCAGCCTGTATTGATACACGTATCTCTTATACCCTATAGCATACGCCGTTTTGGGAAAATCAAGAGGTCCTGAGCAGCTTGGCTGAAGGATCAAATTTGTTTGCACCGATCGAATAAAATCATCAGACGATTTTTCGTAATAGAAGATTTTTTCTTCTTGTTTTTGATTCGCTTCATTGTAAGAAGTAATCGATGTTGGCTTTCCCCTTTCTAAAGCCTTACTTGAAGAAGGTGAATATACACTTGATTGCGGATCAGTAGTAATCCCCATCACATCTAAATGTGCATTGCCGTGCTCATCGGTATCATAATTAGTGAATTTATATATTTTATACCCATTTCCTGCAGTTTTTTCTACAACTTCTGAGTACCCTACATGACTTCCTTGACCATTGAACGCATCATTTATATATGAATTTGTAGAAAATCGCGTGTATGTAAATGAATTACCATCAACATCTTTCCCCACATAATTTGGCCAATAGTATTGAGGAATAGAATTTTGAATTCCACTAGAAGTCAAACCAGATACATTGGTTTGTCCCGTATACCCTTTTACATAATAATATTCTTTGGTAACAGGGTCAGCAGAGACATCGGTATATGAGTGCGTTGATTTTATCCTTAATCCTCCTGAAGGTTTATTGGTTGAATATGTAGTAAGCGTTGCTCTATTTTTATTGACCACCTTCCTGTACATATGGGGTTCATATTCGAACTCAGTATATCCACCAGTAGGATATGTGATTTTCTCTAATGTTTCATATTTATAATAGGCTCCGGTAAGATCAGGTGCCCGAACTTCGTGATAGGTCTCCATAAGTTCTTGAGTATTGGCAGGTGTGTATGTACTCACATCGAACCCATTATAAAATCCCCAATGATCTACGGTGTCAGCTATATAATAGGCCATTTTATTGGGGTTATATTCAAAACTATAGGTTCCAAAAGTCTCTATATCTTCATCCCCAATATTTTTTTGTTCTAGAGAAAGAAGTTTTAGTCTTTCTTCGCTAGAAGAAGTATAATTAAAGTCCAAAATCTTTAAGACTCTACCTTTATTAGTTACTCTAATTTCATCTAATTGTTGCCATTGCAAATCGTTATCCTCAAAATAATAAGCATATCCATCATCTATATCTGGTTCCTGATTCGTTGGATATCTAAAATGAATATCTTTATATCGTAATTCATTTGTATTTGATCTTGTAAACTCTACCACTAACTGATCCGAAGATTCTATAGTTTTAAGATATACAGGAAAATTAAGAAAGCCCCTGCCTCTTGGGCTAAAAGAAGAACTAGTAGTGTTACAATCAGATCCGATAGAATAGCTTACATAATAATAGTTGTTAGAAAACGTAGGAATTAAAGGCCCTCTTTCATAAGTATAATCAATAACCTCACCATTTGGTGTTGTAATTTTTACCAAATGAAAAGTAGTAGAGACTAGGTCTTCATCAACACTAGCTGTATAAATAAATGGAGTACTATATTCTGTTGCGTCCAATCCTCCAAATTCATATCGAGTTCCATCGTCAGCAACAATGGTAAATTCATTATAGAAAACATCATTCTTTAACAATGCATAAGTTGCTCCCATGGGGGTATTTCTTATGTCATCTTTAGTCACATATCCATTATTTTCATCAAACAATACGGTGAGATTATGTTCTGATTTTACTTCCCATTCTCCCTTATGGTTTAAGTAAAAACTCCCTGAATACCCTAAAAAATTAAAATGAAATTCATCTGCCTGAGTTTCATGGGCGTATAAAACTTTGGCAGCGACATAGCCATTAAGAGACGTTTGTGAATCCCAGTTATCTTGTTCTAAATACCGGTAATGATCATCTACATTATACCCATTACTAAATTGCCACCAATCCTGACACTCTTCAACACATTTTTTTTCATCAGGCACGTCATTAACTATTCTAGTTATGGCTCCTCCTGCAGATAAGTTCCATCCAAGACCTGTCCATCCTGGATGCCTATCTTGTTTTACACTCCCAACATGATAACTAAGGTTAATTGGCACTTTTAGATCTCCGCTACTTACGGTATGTAGGGGTATATTGATATTAGGAATTCCTGTAAAATGATTTGCTGGGATATCCCCAAACAATCCCAAGCTACCCGCATTTGGAGTCGGAAAATTTACAGCTTCTCTTGCGGATTGTGCATTCATTGTGGCTACCACCATGAATACACTTATTAGTATTAAAACTCTACGTTTCATTACTACTCTTATTTAGTTGTTTTGATAAGTAAGCTTTCTAATTTCGCTAAGCGCTCCTCAAGAATTCTCATGGCTGCAAGTTCTTCTTCTTGTCTCTGGAGCTGCTCATCTTGTGCAATGGTATACAGGGTAAGTTCTTCTATTTTCTGAAGCAGTTTACTATCCATATCTCCCAAACTAATACCGTTTTTATATACCTCATTCTCACTTGGGATATCTTTGAGGTGTCCTTTCTCTTCGATATGCTTTTTTACTTCTTTTAATGAAGGTAATTTGTAATCATCATAGAATACAAAATCTGACCACACGTCTGATTTTACATGGATTTCTTTGGCATTTATTGTTCCATCAACGGCAAGTTTTCCACCATAAATACCTAAGGTATTGTCATCCCTAAGGATTAATCGCATATCATAGTCAGTCGAAGCATCGTTAGAAAAATCTAAATAAGGCACACCAGTCCCTCTTAATTCTATTGCAGCACCCTGATCTGTCTTTAACTCTGCTCCTGCAGTTCCCCAAGTGACTTTACCAGAGAATTGAGAGATATCACTGTCAATCTCTAATTGTTCAGTAGCGGTTATATCTATTACTTTACTCCAGAGTTTTACTTCTTCTATAGATGATATATAGGTTTGCTGTTTGCTCCCAATACTAGTTTCGCTAGTCCCGTAAAGTGACGTAAGTTCTGATCTTAGGTTTAATTCTCCTCCTGCATTAATATTAAGGTATTGCTCTGCCTCTATTTCAAAATCTTCGGCATTACTTTCGATGACAAAATCACTATCATCCCCAGTATACCCAATCGTTGATTGCATATCTCCATTATCAAAGGTGATTTTATCATTTACTTCAACAGCTCCTCTTAGATTGATTTCTTCAGAAGTAAGATAAAATTCATCTGATACAGTGATCCCAAATTCATTCCCTGAAAAACTAAAATAATCTGATCTCCAGCTAGATTCACTTGCCACAACAGAAAGATTATGCCCTGATCGTATACTTAGGTTATCAGCAATTGCATTTAGCACTATCCCGTCATTATCCGCAATAATAGATCCTACATTATTACCTTCTTCATCATTAAATAGATTGATGCCATCAGTTGTAAAATTCCCGCCAATGCGCATATCTCCAACATTACTCAAACCTGCAACGGGTACTTGCCCTGTTATACCCCAGGTCCATCCTCTACCTGCTGTACTATTCATATTTGATTTTATACTATAATTTGTTACAGGACCAAAAGCATATTCGGTTCCTGTACCCATATGGATTTTATAAGAATCGCTGTTCCAGAAACGTAATCCATTGCCGTTACCCGCAGTTACATTGTATTGTGTTTGTTGTGCCATTCCTGTGTAGCCTACTACAAGAAGGAACATGTAAAAAGTAATCTTTTTCATGTGATGTAATTTGTGTGTGTTTGAATTGTTTTATGTAGGAAGCTTACCCTTATCGTAAAAAGTAGTCCCCTATTTACTAGATGCAGGTTTTAGAAATTATAACATGAATATTCTTAAAAAATCATTATGAAGTCACATGAATGAGGGGAATCGTTTGCTACGCTAAATTATTGATCCGTTAGTCCTACGGTATCGATTTACTCATCTTGATTTTTATAATGAACATCAACAATCAAGGACAATTGTTGATTAATCCATTAGCCAAAAAAACAGCTATAGGAGCGTATCCCTATAGCTGTTTTTATCTTCTGTATACACACAATCTTTGATGACACTATGCTGATATTTGCCAACAATCATAGTTTAAAGCTCAGCTAAGATATCACTGATTGCAAATCAGCGATATCTTAGCTGAGCCTAATTGTTTAGCCTCAAAGACGGGAGTCTTTGTGGAGTGGAAGGAAAAATAAATCTAATTTCCGTCCATCTCCTCTTTACTCGTGGGCATTCCTAATACCTTAAATCCTTGAACTACCATTTTATTTAAAAAACCGGATTCTACACTATTAGCTATTTCAGCATGATATTTCGTCCCCAAATAATCTCCTAATGAAAGACCTACTGAAAGTTGGCCTGGTATCACGGTACCCACAAAGTTTAAAAAATGACCATATGATCTTTCCAAAGAGTTTATATTACCAGCTTCAAAACTTCTGTCAATACTAATGGACGAATAAATTGAGATTCCGTAACCTAAACCTCTTAATCCCCCAATTATTTTAGGAGTTACTTTTTTGTCCAGTGAAAATAATGTCCAATTAGACATGCCTCGATTTAATGGGCTATAAAATAAATGTCTGTTTACAGTAGATCCTGAACTTTGACCAATCATATAATCTGCCATACGTGATGAAGAATATGCAATTGAAGAAAAAAGCAATCCTTGCGTACTTGCTTTGGTTTTACCCTGTCTTGAAGCTGCACGTCTTTCCGAAACTGTACTTCTACCATTTAAGACTTTTAAAGCCTTTCTAGCCCTATTCCTAGAGTCTACCACTTTAGCACTAGGTTTTAGCTTTTTCCCTGGTCCTTTTGCTATATAATTAGGCGTATAACGTGGAATAAATTCTGGGTCATCATTGTTCTGTCTATTATGTATTGGGGCAATACCTCCTGGGTTATCAGAATGATCTGGCTTGCCTTTATCAAAACCAAAAGGAGCCATCCCATCAGGATCAATAAAAAAGATAGGATTATCAAAGGCATAATTGTATGTAGAATGTCTTCTCATTTGCTCAGCTAGTGGATCAATATTCATCCATCTCCCAATAGCTGCATCGTAGTTTCTTGCTCCAAAATCTAACCAATCTAATCCGATCTCCTCATTTTCTTCTTTACCACCAAATCCATAATTATGCTCGCGCCCTGTAACAATAGTATTATATCCCTTATGTTGTAATCCAAATGGGTAATAGTTCTTCTCCTCCTTGATCTCACTTACTGCAATATTACCGTCATCATTAGTATCACTATATGCAACCCGTATATTACCCAAGTGATCTTTATGCTGATATACATAGTCAAACCCTTCACTTAAATTACTCAAGTTCTTGGGCTCCAAATATCCCTCTGCATGATTGAT
>NZ_JACC01000042.1 GCF_000520955.1 Aquimarina pacifica
GTAAAGGATGTTTGTTTAACGTACCTAATGTTGGGTAACGTTCTGTGTATGAAACGTAGCGTGCAAAATTGGCACTAACTTTTCGGGTTAACACAGAGCCGAATTTTTATATTTTGTTTTAATTTTTCTCTTTTTAAAAGCCAAATTAAAAATTTGGCGGACTTTGTAAATAAACACCAAACTTTTGGTTTAGTACTTATTTAGCTATGTTTTCATACACTTTGTTAGCGGTAGTTATTTTCTTTTTTAACTGTTCAAAGCCTCCCCAATTAGAGCCACAATCTCTTTTGGTTACATCTAAAAAATAGTTATTAGTTTCAACACTCCAAGATTTAGAATTACGACAAGAACTGCGAGCTTTAAAACTATCAGAAAACATAATTTGGAAAAAATGCATTATATCAGATTGATTTTTTATTGATAATTCTGTTGTCCATTCCTCAATAACACGTCTTTTAAATAAGCTTGGATCTGGACAATTTACAGTGTCTTTTTGAAAGTTTAGCATTAATTTTTCATTAGTCTTATAAATCTTCATGATTTCAAAGTGTCCGCCCCATTCTCCACAATCGGTATGTCTAGATTTGATTGTAATTGTATCTTCAATTGTCATGTCTAGGAATAAATCATTATTAAAATTTGATTTATTGCAGCTACATAAAATTAATACCAGCAATATTAAAAATTTGGTTTTAATCATCGCTTAACCATAAATGAATTAAAAGATTTAATTGAGCTCATTTGTTGTCTCCAAAATAGGATAGGTATAAGACCACTTAAAGTTCCAATTGCGCCATAAAAATATAGTAATGTAATTGTTGCAACTACGCCTAATCCAATACCGAAATATATTATCTTATTATTGACTTCAGCTTTTACATCATTCACGTGTTTCTTTTCTATACTGCCGCAACTAAGACAATTTACTTTAAATTCTCTACCTTTTTCCATTTGTAAATCGTGCCTTGTATCAGCTTGAGATTTTATTTTTATGTCTTTTTTACAAGATTTACAATATGTATATAGATTCATTTTCTATTTTTTTTAGACATTACCGCTAACGGACTTGTGTATGAAACGTAGCGTGCAAAAAGACACTAACTTTTCGGATAAACACAGAGCCGAATTTTTATATTTTGTTTTTAATTTTCTCTATTTAAAAGCCAAATTAAAAATTTGGCGGACTTTCTAAATATATACAAACCTTTCGGTTAAGCACTTATTAGCTATGTTTTATACACCGTGTTGGCAGTAGTTTATTCTTCTATTTCTCCAAATCTATTTTTTCCCAAATAGTGGATAAAAATTCTATCAATATTTGGTGGAGGCTGACTTTCTCTAATTAATCTTACTCTGTGTTCCAGAGGTACAGCTTTTGTCCATCCCTCAGGCATTCCAGCTTGTCTTTCAAAATCTTCAATAGTTAATCCAGATTCTTTTAAGTTTTTCATTGTAAAAAATTGTTTAGAGTCTATGTGTTTACCAAATTTTTGAAAAACTTCATAAATCAAATTTAAAATATTCTTAAAGTGAATATCACAAGCTGTTACAACGTCTTCATCTGGAATATACTCGTTTGAGGTTGGAGCTAATCTTTGGAAATTAAATTTCATTTTATCATTACCTTTTTCGTCAGTATAGGATGAAGCTCCTCCAATAACATAAAATCCTACTTTTTGCGATTCGTTTCTTGTCACCAGAAAAAACCGAGCGAGTTTGTCTTTAGCTAATTCGGTTTGTTTATTTTCATACCATTCAGAAAACCCATCTAAGTCAGAAATTGAAGCTTGTAATGCAAAAGTTACACTTCTGCAGGCTGACAAGAATGCACTTAAATAAAATTGTGGCTCATCTAAATGATGATAGTTCTCCTCTTCTCTCAATTTTTCTAAGAAGAAAGCAGTTTCATTAACTTTATTTTCTACTATGCCAAAACTTCTTCCCATTTCTAATTACTGCCAACAATTAAATATGTGTACCGGTACACATATTTCCATTATATTTTTCCCAAATCTAGTGGATTTCTAATTGATTTAAAATTATTTACTGCGACTTGAGTATATATTTCAGTTGTTTTTGTACTACGATGTCCTATAAAGAGATTGAATATATCTGATATCAGTACCATTTTCTAATAAATTGTAGCAAAAGAATGTTTTAACATATATGGATCCACCGATTGGTTGATTTTAGCTTTTTTAGTACCTTATTTAACTATTTTAGATACACTGGCAATACAATATTTTCTTTGATCTTCAATTGCTTCAAATAAGTATAATTTTGGTCTGTATACTTTATAATATTTTCTAAGACTCTATAGAACAGAGCGGCTACGAATCGTATATCGATTCCTATTACCTTTAGCTTGTCTTATCTTGATCAGCATACTTTTACTGTCAATATCCCAGATTATTAGATTTAATTGTTCACTTCTTCGAAGTCCAGTAGAACATAATAGACTAAGTAATACATTTATGCTTTAAGTTTTTGCTTAGATCAATCATTTTTATAGCATCTTCTAAGTCTATTTGTTTTGTTATAAGGATTTCTTTATTTATGCGCAAAGCAAAAAACAAAAAGTAAAAATAAAAGTGCCTGTTACTAAAATTGAAAGGCTATACGAATATGTAATTGAAAAGGTTTTACATAAAGAAAATATAAAAAAATATGGTAGTACCGCACAGCATATTAACACTGTTTAGTACTACCATACGGGGCAACATCTCACTAACACAAAAAATTCTTGGCAATTTTTTTTGGTGGTTGTATAATGGCTTGTTTACTGTGATGATACCAATAAAGGTCTGTATGAACAATCGCACATAATTGGTTTTCGATATTAAAAAACCGACTCTTTATTGCTAATTTTTTTGTATCCGAAGTAGGTGCAAAACATTCTAAATTCACAAAAAAGGATTGCGTAAACATCAAGTTTTTTTGATAAATAATTTCTTCTTTTACTCCTTGTAGACCAAGTTGTAAACGTTGCATTTTTTGTTTCGAAAGACCTTTAGAAAATAAAAAGTTTTCGAACGCACGAGAGGTATATGATAAATATGCAAAACGTTGCATTACCATAAAATCATTTACATCATCTCCTGTTACTTTATATGCTTTTCTGTATATCATTTGGGGTATAATTATGGGTTATTTTTTAAGCTTTCCTTTTTTATGTTTTCCCATCTGAAATGTTCTTGAGATATTAAATCCAAAATGAATATCTCCGCCAAAGAAATCACCAGTAGATTCGGTGATAAAACTTTTTTCTATCATTGTAATAGAGTTGGATAAAATCATCTGAAAAACATGTCCTCCGGTCTCTATGTCTACACCAAATGCAATAGAGTTTGTAGTTTCGAAAGAAGATAATTGGTCAAGGGTATAATAATATTCAGCATTTATAGACACCCGATTACTAATTTTGATACGATTACCAATACCAACCGCCAAAATATCATGAGGATCATTGGTAAGAGCTACCGAGTTTCTATGGATATAAGTCGGAGATACTTGTAACGAAAAACCGGGACTAAATTTTCTGGCCATTAAAATTTGAGCTGTGTAAGACATCTTTTGACTTGCTGTAGGTTCATTAGCAGGGTCGAAGTCTTTTAGTGTTCTATAGGCTGCACTTCCAAACATAGAAACCGATACGGGTAACGAATTAGGTCCTGTGCTTTGTTTTAGTACTTTGTATTTAAAAAAACCATCATATGTTTTATCAAAACTGCTTCGACCCAAACCAAGCATAAGATCATTTGTTACTCCATACTCAAACGCAAAGCGAATATTTGATTGGTCCAAACCATAGAGTTCATCAATACCTGTATTTATTCTTCCGAAACGGTGGGAGATAAGAAATACCAATCCTTTTTTTGGACTATTCTCTATAGAATGCCCGTTTAATATCCGGGTTCCCTTAAAAGTAGCAATGGTTATTATTTTGGTTTCTGGAGATTCGTTTTCAAGAATATCAAAAAGATCTTGAGAAAATCCTTTAAGACCGATAGTCAAAAAAGTAAGAAAGATTAGTTTTTTCATGATGTTTACTTATAAGGTTGGTGATCTAGAGTGAAATCTATTTTTACGACTTCTGCTATATTTTTAATTACGATAGAAGGAATCTTGATATTATATTCTTCGACTGCCACAGGAAAACTACCGATTAGGAGAATGTTAGAATCATTTTTTGTTATTTCAACTTCGGTTTGAATCTTTTTCGAAACTCCATGGATAGTCAATAAACCTTCTACGGTCGCTGTTTGGGGTCCAGAGGTTATGGTAGAGAACTGAAGAATTTTTCCCTTAAAAAATGCTTTTGGATATTTGTCAGACTCCACGTAATTTTCATTAAAATGCTCTTGCATTAGTAATTTTTCGAACATAAATGATTTCATTAATATCGATATAGCAATGTCTCCGGTTTCTGCATCAATAATACTCAGAACCTGATGGTTTTTTGCAGTAATATCCTCTAATGGTGAGTGAGAATAGAAGGAAGTGAATCCTTTTTTTGTTATAAATTTTTTCTGTGCCTGTGCAACGTTTATAAGAAGTAGGCTCATGAATAGAATATGTATTGATTTCATTACAAGATTTTTTGTTAGTATTTTATTGATGATTTGAGGTTGTTTTAACTACGACCAATGCGAATAAAAAACAAAGGATTTACATAATCTGTGAAAACAGAATTTGGCTAAAAAGGTAATGTCTTGTTTAATCAGGTATGAACGAATGATGCGCATTTTTTTCTTTTTTTTAGAATTAGTTAATAAGAATACATTGTATAAGAATTACATCCATGAGGTAACCTGTACAGACTCCCTTTATGGTGACATCTTGATCTTTCTTTAGAGAAGTGATTTTTTGTTTTTCTTCGGGCGAAATATGACAAATAACATTCCCTGAAAACGAATTATCACTTAGCAGTACGATAGCTTTACCATTTACAGTATCTAACTCAGATATTTTACCAGAAACCTCTATGATTTGGTCTAAATATTTTGAGTTAGCCGTATTTTCATCAGTGCTATACTCGTTTAATAGTGTACTTGAACTAGTTACTATATTTGGTGTGATACTAGCAATATTTGCCGTCTTAGTATTGTATATATTGTTTGCAATAAGTACACCACCCGTAATAGTGAACAGTATCCATACCATCAAAAGCATTCTTTTAGTATTTATCATAGTATTATTTATAAGTAGGTAAGAATTAATTATCTAAGGCTCCACTATCAATCCAGCATTTTATTAATTCTATCTCATCATTGGTAAGAGATCCTCCTTGTGGCATTCTTCTACTAACTACTTGCCCGCGAATGTTTTGAGCATTAATACTTATATTCTCATATGTTCTTAAATCAGGAAATCTGCTACCCCCGTGACAACCAATACAATTGGTGTCGATAATAGATTTGACGTCATCACTAAATGAGATCGTAGTATCACATACTTCGCTTTGCTCATCAGTATCAGGATCATTTTGTTCTGGAGTATCATTTTGCTCATTGCCAGTTTCTTCTTCTACATTGTTTTCGCAGGCTAAAAAAGCAATGCTTGCAACTAAAATCAAGAGTGTTTTTTTCATTTTCAAAGGAGTTTTTGGGTTTGTTTTTTTCGAACGTATCTGTTCTTGTTGTTGATGCAAAGTAACCGCGAATAGCGGGCTTACATCAAATTAAACTGTATGAAAGTGCGAAAATTAGGGTTGAAAGGGAAAAAATAGAACTGAACTAAACAGCATATTTTGGGGTATTTCTGATTTTTTGGCTGTCCCTTCATTACAAGGAGGAATGACGAAGTAATCTTATTAATGAGAATAATTAAGATTATAGAGATTGCTGTACTACGTTCGCAATGACGCGTTATTGTCATTACGAGGAGGGACGACGAAGTAATCTTATTAATGAGAATAATTAGATTATATAGATTACTTCACTACGTTCACAATGACGTGTTGTATTGTCATTACAAGGATTAACGACGAAGTAATCTTATTAATGAGAATAATTAGATTATATAGATTACTTCACTACGTTCACAATGACGTGTTGTATTGTCATTACGAGGAGGAACGACGAAGTAATCTTATTAATTAGAGTAATTAGATTATATAGATTACTTCACTACGTTCGCAATGACGCGTTGTATGTCATTACGAGGAGGAACGACGAAGTAATCTTATTAATTAGAGTAATTAGATTATATAGATTACTTCACTACGTTCGCAATGACGCGTTGTATGTCATTACGAGGAGGAACGACGAAGTAATCTTATTAATTAGAGTAATTAGATTATATAGATTACTTCACTACGTTCGCAATGACGCGTTGTATGTCATTACGAGGAGGAACGACGAAGTAATCTTATTAATTAGAGTAATTAGATTATATAGATTACTTCACTACGTTCGCAATGACGCGTTGTATGTCATTACGAGGAGGAACGACGAAGTAATCTTATTAATTAGAGTAATTAGATTATAGAGATTGCTTCACTACGTTCGCAATGACGTGTTGTATGTCATTACGAGGAGGAACGACGAAGTAATCTTATTAATGAGAATAATTAGTTTATAGAGATTACTTTATTATGTTCACAATGGTGTACTTTTACTTTATGAAGAAGTCACATGTATATTTTATGACTAATAAAAATAATACAGTAATCTATATTGGTGTTACAAGTAATTTATTAAAAAGAGTATATCAACATAAAATGAAAGTATACAAAGGATTCGCTTCTAAATACAATTGTGATAAACTTGTTTATTTCGAAGAATTTGATGACATTAATCAAGCAATTACTAGAGAAAAGCAATTAAAAGCAGGTAATAGAAAACGAAAAGAAGATTTGATAAATGCTAATAATTTAGAATGGAATGATTTATCTAATGGCTGGCTATTTAACTTCACTTAATCAAATGTCTTCATTACAAGGAGGAACGACGAAGTAATCTTACTAATGGGAATGCTATATTATACAGATTGCTGCACTACGTTCGCAATGACGCGTTGTATGTCATTACGAGGAGGAACGACGAAGTAATCTTATTAATTAGAGTAATTAGATTATATAGATTGCTTCACTACGTTCGCAATGACGTGTTGTATTGTCATTACGAGGAGGAACGACGAAGTAATCTTACTAATGGGAATCTATATTATACAGATTGCTTCACTACGTTCGCAATGACGTGTTATTGTCATTACGAGGAGGGACGACGAAGTAATCTTACTAATGGGAATCTATATTATACAGATTGCTTCACTACGTTCGCAATGACGTGTTGTATGTCATTACAAGGAGTAACGACGAAGTAATCTTATTAATGAGAATAATTAGATTATATAGATTGCTACACTACGTTCGCAATGACGTGTTGTATGTCATTACGAGGAGGAACGACGAAGTAATCTTATTAATTAGAGTAATTAGATTATATAGATTGCTTCACTACGTTCGCAATGACGTGTTGTATTGTCATTACGAGGAGGAACGACGAAGTAATCTTACTAATGGGAATCTATATTATACAGATTGCTTCACTACGTTCGCAATGACGTGTTATTGTCATTACGAGGAGGGACGACGAAGTAATCTTACTAATGGGAATCTATATTATACAGATTGCTTCACTACGTTCGCAATGACGTGTTGTATGTCATTACAAGGAGTAACGACGAAGTAATCTTATTAATGAGAATAATTAGATTATATAGATTGCTACACTACGTTCGCAATGACGTGTTGTATGTCATTACGAGGAGGAACGACGAAGTAATCTTATTGATGAGAATAATTAGATTATAGAGATTGCTTCACTATGTTCGCAATGACGCATTATTGTCATTACGAGGAGGGACGACGAAGTAATCTTACTAATGAGAATGCTATATTATATAGATTGCTTCACTACGTTCGCAATGACGTGTTATTGTCATTACGAGGAGGAACGACGAAGTAATCTTTTAAAAATAGAAAGAAATTGTTCAAATGGTAATGAGATAGGTAACATTACATATTTAACCATTGTTTGAACTCAGAAGCCTTATTTTTGCTAATAATGATTTCTACCGAAGAATCAGGTCGTACTAATATCTTAAGCTGACTATTACCATATTTTATAATTTTTTCTATTGCCGCAATGCTAATTATAAATTGTCTATTTGCTCTAAAAAATATAGTAGTATCTAGGTTTGTATAAATATCATCAAGGCTATTATTACTAGTAGACTTTTTACCATCCTTAGATATAACATAAGTGATCGTGTTTTCTGTATAGATATAGGCAATCTCTGAAATTGCAATAGGAATTAATTCGTGTCTAATATAAGTAAGGATTCTTTTTTTACCAGAATCAGATAGGGACTCAGGTACATCCTCTTGAGTATCAATTTCTGAGACCACTTTTTGTTGGTATGCAACAAGGTCTGTGTTAAGCTTCGATAAACTTATAACTTCGGTCTCTAAGTTTGTGTTTTTAAGTTCTAGTTGTTTTTCATAATTACTACCAATTAATCGAACAGCCAAAAATGAAGATAAAATGATAAGAACTCCCATTATAATAAATATATAGTAGAAGTTTCTTCGCAGTTTTTTCATCTGATCAGACATTTTTCCTACATTAATATGAGCCGCAACGATCCAATCAGAATTTTTTACAGGAGCTATATGTATGATTTCTGATGCTATCTCGAATGAATCAATACTTTGGGAACTATTAGATTTTTTTCTATTAATAAGAATTTCATATAATTCATCAGAGTTGATTTCTTGATTGGCAGAAGATAGAAGTAACTTATTCGAACTTACTTTTAGTCCTACTTTTGTAATATCAGGGTGACAGATTTCTTTTCCTGACCAGTCAAATAAACAAATGAAGCCAGTTTCGGTATTAGAATTTTCTATTGTTTTTTGAACATCAGAAATGACTTTAGTTTTATCAATTCCTCCCTCAAGAAGAAACCCAATTAAATTAGCCATCTCGTTGGCTTCTCGTTTACTGGATTCTATTTGTACTTCGATTTGCTGGTTGGCACTTACTCTAATAAAATAGTGAACACTTAGAGAAGCTATAATCAAAAAAATAATTGATATAGAGATAAAAGTCAGAAAATATAATTTGTCTTTTTTCATGTGGTTAAGGTCACTTATTTGGGGTTTGGGGTATTAATAAAACGACTAATAAAGAGTTTTATTAATAAGACGAAAATAATATTTTTTTAGAAAATCATTTTAATTCCTTATTCCGAGTTTAATTTTTACGGGGAAATCTCTCAAAATTATACTAATTCTTTTATATGTGTTTTGTAGGTTTTCTCTGAGTTAGTCTGTATAATCAAAATTACCATAAACCCGAATGGTATTTTTTCCTTTTCAACACTATTTTTTTCCTCTTCGCATAGGTTTTTTGGCAAATTCCTTCTAATAGTTATTCATTTGCCTAAGGTAATCCCAAAAACAGATAATCATGAAAACAATAATTTCTAGCTTCATATTATATTTTTTATATGCCGCAACACTTCTTGTACTTATAACAAGTTGTAGGAATGATGATTCATATATAACTGATGATTCTGAAGATATAGAGGATGCAGAAGATTTGACAACGTGATAACAAAAAATACTTCTGCCGGAGATTCTCATCTGGTCAATATTTTATACCATGCTTCGGGGGGAGCGTCACAGTAAAACCAAAAGATGAGAATACCGGTACAAGAATAATGATCGATGTAGTATTTAATGTATAAGATGAGTTTTATAGTAATATTAAAGTTTTGATTCTCATTGTATAAAGTGTTAAATAATAAATAACGTTACCATTGATATAATAGATGTGTACAATAAAAATTTAAGTTCGTTTCGTTTGGTTATTTGAAGAAGGTATGGGAGTTTAGTATAACTATTCTCCCGTATACTTCTATTTATGTTAAAATTTTATAAATTGTAAAAAAAATATAGAGAATGATTGGTGGATACTTTTGATGAGAATTAATTTTGAATATGAGGTTGCTCAAGCCTATGAATAAAAAAAACAAAATAATATATTTGACAGGAGGTATTGCACTATTTTTTGGTCTTTTTTTGTGGATAAATAAAGGAGAATCTATTGATGTTACCACCATTTCTACAGAGGTAGGAATACGTTCGGAAGTATTGATATCTAAGTTTCGCGAAAATGAAGAATTAGCGAATTCTATGTATACCGAAAAAGTAATAGAAATTAGTGGTGTCATAAAAGAAATCACTTTTTTGAACAATAGAACAACGATTGTATTGTATGGTAATGATAAAGGATCTTACATATTATGTGATATGCAATCAAGTCAAAAACAAGAAGTCAAAGACCTTAAAAAAGATCAAAACGTTTCAATAAAAGGTATTTGCAAAGGATTTCTTAAAGATGTTATAGTGTTAAACTGTATTTTGATTAATAAAAAAATGGATGAATAAAATTCTAGCTCTCGTATTTTTTTTGATAACCATTACCAGCTTTGATTCAAAATCAGATCAGGTAATCGCGCGTCAGGGACAGGTTTCTTTTTTTTCTTATACTTCTGTAGAAAATATTGAAGCAAAAAATAATCAAGTGTTAAGCATTCTTGATCTGTCAAAAAATGAAATAGCCATCAGTATGCTCATGCGAGCGTTTGTATTTGAGAAATCACTTATGCACGAGCATTTTAATGAGAGCTATATAGAATCAGACATATATCCCAAAGCTACTTTTGAAGGTGCAATCGTAAATTTTGATCCACTAGCAGAAAAGCAAGTGAGAATCATAAAAGGAATATTAAGTATTCATGGTATTGATAAAGAAATAGAAATAAAAACTACTATTGAGAATACGAATGAATCCTATATTCTAGAGGGAGACTTTACGGTAGAGGTTAAGGATTTTGATATCAAAATCCCGCCACTATTAGCAAGCAACATAGCAAAAACTATATCAATAAAATTTAGATTCGAATATCAGCCGTATGAACAATAGCACATGTTTTGTTTTATGTTTTTTTATAATGATGACATTGAGTATATCGGGACATGCCCAGAATTTACTTGATGCATTAGAAAAAGAGTATCCCGATACACCTCAGTATGAGATGGCTACTTTTAAGACCACGCGAATTGCATTGGGACATTCTATAGAAAATCGAAAAAAAGGAGTATTAGAAATAAGAACGACCAATAGATTTTGGAATCTTCCTAATAATCAAGATAGTCAAAGTTTTTTTGTTGACAAAGTAAGTAGCAGAATAGCACTTGAGTACGGAGTTTCTGATAGAATGACAATCGGGGTAGGAGGAACTACCTTTGATGGTGTTTTTGATGGTTTTCTAAAATATAAATTGATTAGACAGCGTAGTGATGCTAAAGGCTCTCCTCTAAGTGTTACACTATTTCAAGGAGGATCCTATAGAAGCAAGCGGTTCGGAAATATTAATGCATTTGATGAGTTTTATGATAAAGTAGCTTTGACAAGCCAAGTATTAATTGCACATAAATTTAATCCCAAATTTTCAGTACAATTGGCACCTACTTTTATTCATAGAGGGTCAACCGTTTTTGAAGAAGATCCAGAAAATCAATTTGCATTGGGTATTGCAGCGAGACATAAGATAGGTGGTCATGCGTCAATAATATCAGAATATTATCATGTAATGAATCCCCTAGAATCTATTGATACTTATAATGCCTTTGCACTAGGTGTAAATTGGGAGTTAAGTGATGTAATGTTACAATTCTATATGACAAATGCAAGAAGTACGGTAGAAGACGCATTTATAACACAAACAACAAATAACTTTAATTTTAAAGATGGAAATTTTCACTTTGGCTTTAATGCAACATTTATTTTACACTTAAAGAACAAAAAACTAAAGTGATATAATAAGAGGAGGATTTATAGTATAAAATCAGATTTAAAAGGTATTATGATTTTTTGGATTGTAGGGTACTATCCGGTAGGGGGATATAATCGGTCTCACCTTGTACCATTTTAAAATCTTTGTTGATCCAGTCTTTTTTTGCCTTTTCGATTGTATCTCTACGCGAAGAAACAAAATTCCATTCAATGTGGCGTTCTTCCTCAAAAGGCGCTCCACCAAAAAGTAACAATCTTGTGTTTTCTCCCATAGTAAAAGAACAAGCATCATTTACTTTGGATATAAGCATATTACCATTTTCTATGCTATCGTTGCAGGCTTCTATGTATCCTTCAACGACACAAATTCCGATTTCTCCCTTCAGATTTCCTTTAACAGAAATAGTTGATTTTTCTTTTGAAATAAGTTGTATCATAAACAAATCCGAATATACAGGTACGGGAGATTTTTTGCCATACCCTTGTCCCGCAATTAATGTGTATTCAACTCCCTTTTCTGACCAACTAGGTAACTCAGACTTTTCGGTATGCGAGAATTCTGGTTGTATATCTTCTTTATCCTTAGGGAGAGCCACCCATATCTGAAATCCATGAACGGGATATATATTACCGTCTCTCATTTCTTTGGGAGTACGTTCGGTATGTACTACACCTTTTCCTGCGGTCATCCAGCCAACATTACCGGGTTTTATTGTCTTTACAGCGCCGGTACTATCACGATGCACAATTTCTCCTTCAAAAAGGTAGGTGAGCGTAGAGAGTCCTATATGCGGATGCTGACCCACATCCATAAATGTTTTAGGTCCGATTTGAGAAGGCCCCATGTGATCTATAAAACAAAAAGGACCAACCATTCTCTTTTTTCTAAAAGGTATGAGTCTTCCTACCAAAAAATCCCCAATATCTCTACTACGTTCTTCTATAATAATTCTGGTATTTGACATAGGACTTATAAATAAAGTGAACTAATTAATTTAATACTATCCTTTATAATTAATGAATAATAGGTAGACTGATTTGTTGGGATTGCTAAGAAGTAGGATCTTCGTAACTCAATGCTCCCGACGGGCATGCGTCAATTTGGTTTTTTAGATCTTTTATAGATGCTTTTTCTGGGGTAATCCAAGGTTTTTCTTTGGGCTTATAAACTTGTGGTAGTGTTTTTACACAGGTTCCTGCATGAATACATTTTTCTGGTTTCCAGATAATAGTGAAATTATCTTTTTGATATTTTTTTATTATTTCCATTTTTTTGAACTATATAACTTTATGATCTTAATACGTCTTTTATGTCGTCTAATTTTTTAAACATGGCATTAGCGAATGGACATAGAGGTAGTATCTTTAAGTTTTTCTCCCGGGCCATATGTACTATATGATACAAGAGTTTTTTACCGATACCTTGCCCGTTATATTCGGGTTCGACCTCTGTGTGATCAATGATAATAAAATCACTTCCCGGTATAGAATAGGTCATTAATCCAGCTTTTTTTTCTGATTCCCGAGCGATGGCAACCCCTTTATTATCTCTTTCTTCTATTTCTATATCTATTTCCATTATAATTTAGTTTCTGACATGATCATAAGAACTAAAATAGGATTTAAAAGCTCTATATGAGATATTTATGTGTGGTTGGTATATTCTATAATTGAAGATATCAAAAAAAGTATGGAGAGACGCTATGAATTATAATTTTATTAACATGTTTTTAATCAAGTATATGCATTGTAAAATCTAATATTATATCTTATTATATCTTTGGGGTACTGCAAATGCTGCTATGCTTTTGTAATGAATGGTGCGAGGCGAGAATTTTTAAGCGTTATCATTTCATATAGATTAAAATTAAATTCGATAACTACTATTTTTGAAAATTTATCGATAAAACAATAATAATGGCATTAAAATTATTTGATTTAAAAGGAAAAATAGCCTTAGTAACGGGTGCTACTCATGGGTTGGGTCAAGCGATGGCCATAGGTTTGGGTAGGGCAGGAGCTACTTTAGTAATAAATGGAGCCTCCTCACAAGCCAAACTTGATAATGCAATTGCCGAATATAAAGCGTTAGACTTAAATGCTTATGGATATCTTTTTGATGTAACTGATGAGGTTTCGGTGATCAAAAATATTAAAAGAATAGAACACGAGATTGGGGATATTGATATTTTGGTAAATAATGCAGGTATTATCAAAAGAACCCCTCTAGAGGATATGGATGTATCAGATTTTGAACAAGTAATAAAAGTAGATTTGGTAAGCCCGTTTATTATGTCTAAGCATGTTGTAAAAGGTATGATAAAAAGAAAAAAAGGTAAGATTATTAATATTTGCTCGATGATGAGTGAATTAGGACGTGATACTGTAGGGGCTTATGCAGCCGCCAAAGGAGGATTAAAAATGTTGACACGTAATATGGCAACCGAGTGGGGCAAATATAATATTCAGGTAAATGGTATTGGTCCAGGTTATTTTGCGACAAGTCAGACTGCTCCCGTAAGAGTAGGAGGGCATCCATTTAATGAATTTATTATTGACAGAACACCGGCAGGTCGCTGGGGAGAGCCAGAAGATTTACAAGGGGCAGCAATTTTTTTGAGTACTAAAGCGAGTGATTTTGTAAATGGACAGATTATATATGTTGATGGTGGTATTCTAGCGACGATAGGAAAACCTTCTAATGAGTAAAATAATCAGTAAATACACCAGACGCTAGTAACTATTAGGATAAAAGTATGAGAAGACTAAAACCATTGTGCTCACAGTTTTTATTGATAGTTTAAAGTAATTAAGCATCGCGAGAAGAATTCAAAAAATTAAAGACCGTCTAAAGTAATTTTTGACGGCCTCTTATTTTTTTGAGGTTAAATTTCTACAATGTCAGCATTAGCTGTATTTTCTTTAACAGAATTAATGCCGTTTTCCATTCCTGACTCAGAAGAATACATTTGACTACTTCCTATAATCTGACCATTACCAGCTTTTAGATTGAAATAAAATTTTCCGTCTTTGGATGTTTTACGCTCATATCGTCCATCTTCTTGAGCATTTTTTTTAATAGATTCTATTCCATTTTCTGCTGCAGACTTACTGTTATAGACTTCACTACTTAGGATAACTTGTCCATTTTTTGCCTTTAATGTAAAATGATAATTAGAACCTTCTTTATTTTTGAGTTCAAACATGGGATAATATTTTGAGTTAATTTTTAAGCTTCTGATAAAATTATAGAATTATAAGGAGAAAGAAAAAATAATTTTAGGCTTCTGTATAATTATGCTTTTTATCGATAATAGATACACCTTGTCGAAAATAGAGTCATACACTAATATAAAATAATGGACAAAGGGAATTTTACGCATTAATTTTGTAATTTATTCAATCTTAAAAATCACTAAAAAACCATTAATTATGAAAAAAATCAACTTAGTTGTATTATTTGCTTTTCTAGGCTTTGCAATGCAAGCCCAACAGGACTTACCACAAAACCCTGAACCAGGAAAGTGTTATGTTCGTTGTACAACTCCGGATGTCTATGAAAACCAAACAATACAAGTAAAACTTACTCCTGAGTATCGAAAACTCAAAACATACCCTGCAGAATATAAAACAGTAACAGAGAAAGTGATTGTTAAGGCAGAATCAAAGAAATTAGTAGTTGTTCCTGCAAAATACAAAACAGAAACGATTACTTTCTTAAAAAAACAAGGGGCTAATACGCTAAAAGTTATTCCTGCTAAACTTGGCAATGGTTCAGAAACTGTAGAAATTAAGCCTGCTTATGCGCAATGGGAATTAGGTTCTCCTGCTCCTGACTGTGCTTCTGGTAACCCTGATGATTGTCGTTACTGGTGTTATAAAGGGTATCCTGCAGAATTTACAACCGTACCTGTAAAAACATTAGCTAACGATGCTTCGACACAATCAAATCCAATTCCTGAGCAAAGTGGGACTTATACCAAAAGAGTGGTAGCAGAACCTGCACGTGTTGTAGAAGAAGTAATACCAGCAGAATATGGTACAATTACTAAAACAGTACTTGTAAAAGATGCATATACAGAAGAAGTAATTGTTCCTCCAACATTCAAAGAAGTGGTAAAAGAAGTATTAAAACAAAAAGGAGGGTTAACTACTTGGAAAGAAGTAGAGTGTTCTCTAGTTGAATATTCTGCATTACCAATTAACTGGAATTTAGGAAGTGCAACATTGACTGCACAAGCAAAAAATATTATCGATACACGCTTAATGCCTGTATTAGCTAGTAACCCTGGTGTTAAAATGGAAATAGCTTCTCATACTGATGCTAGAGGTTCAAGAACAAATAATAAAGCACTTTCTGATAGAAGAGCACAATCTGTAGTAAATTACCTGATCTCTAAAGGTACGAATGCAAGTCGTCTTGTAGCTGCTGGATATGGAGAAACAAAACTCAAAAACAGATGTTCTGATGGTGTTACATGTACAGAAAGAGAGCATGCTGCTAACAGAAGAACAGAATTTAGACTAATTCAGTAATTAGCTGTAGTCATTTATTTAACTAACTAACAAAAACTGATCTGCATAACATGTAGATCAGTTTTTTTATTTCTATATATAACTTACAAAGATACTTGTTAGTAAAAGGTTTTGTTGTATAACAAGTAATTGATTAGAAGAGTGAATTTGTCTATCGTAGTAGTGTTGTAGGGGGTACTATCTATCTTTCTTTCCCCTTCTTTCCTTTCTTTGAAGTTTAAGGTGTTATTTACTTAGAAAACTTATCTAATAATTCAAAATGATACCTCGGGTCTCTTAAAGAACTATACCCTGATAACTCGTCCAGAATTTTACCTTTATAAGACATGATTTTTACTAACGGAAAGGATTTTTGGTCATTATATTCCTCTAGTAATTTATAGTTATGCGATTTTTGTTGCGGTGTAAGAAGATCTGTATTTCTAGGAATATCGACTTTTATAAATACATAAGAATCTTTATAGTTTTTGAATTTTTCGGTACTAAAAAAGTCTTCTTTTAGCATAATACAAGGCATACACCAATCACTTCCTGTAAAATACATAAGAATTGTCTTGCCATCATTTTTTGCGATCTCTTTTGCCGTATCAAAATCCTGGACCCAAAGTTGATCTTTTGAGTTTTGTTGTGAAAAACCAATAAAGCTTAAAAAGCCAAAAACTAAAACGATATTTTTCATTTGCTATAATATTATATTGATTAAATAACAAAAACTATTCCATAAAGACAACTTGTTTTTATGTATGTTGTTTTATTCTGTTGGTTGTTAGTTTATTATAGTTTAATCGTTCAAAAACCAAAGAAAAGTATGGTATTTACATTTTTAATATTACATAAAATTATCTAGTCCCGGTATATTAGGCATTCCTTCTTTTGCAACTGCAGCCAATTCAGTCTCGTTTACTTGCGTCGCTTTTGCAATGGCCTTATTTACTGTAAGGATCAAATAATCTTCTAGTTGCTCTTTATCTTCTAGCAATTGATCCGCAATGGTAATACTTTTGATTTCTCGATTTGCCGTGATCGTTATTTTTAACAAGTCATCTGCGCTTTGCTCATCGACCAATACGGTATCTAATCTTTTTTTTGTTTCTTCTATTTTCTTTTGGGCTTCTTTTAGTTTACCCATCATTCCCATCATGTCTCCAAACATTGTGATTTCTGTTTTAAATTTATAAAAACAAAATTAGTATTTTGGCTGTTAATAAACTAACAAGATTATTATGAAAACTCAACATGTTGTTTTCCTTTTATCCCTTACTTTTGCAACTTCGTGTAAAAAAAAGATCATGACTACTGTGGATACCAAAGTTCAGACTCCTATCGCTAAAAAAATATCTTCAAATTTAGAGAAACATGAGGATCTTCGTGTAGATAATTATTTTTGGCTTAATGATAGAGAGAATCCAGAGGTTATTGAGTATCTCGAGCAAGAGAATGCTTATAACGCTAAGATGACTGAGCATACTAAAGATTTTCAGGATTCACTTTTCGAGGAAATGAAGAGCCGCATCAAAGAAGATGATTCTTCTGTGCCTTATAAACTTAACGGATACTGGTATTTAACTCGTTATGAAAAAGGGAAAGACTACCCTATATATTCTAGAAAAAAAGAAACATTAGAAGCAGAAGAAGAGATTCTTTTTGATTGTAATAGAGAAGCAGAAGGACATAACTATTATAAAATGAGTGGACTTAATGTAAGTCCAGATAATACATTGATCGCTTTTGGTGTTGATACATTAAGTAGACGAAAATATACGATACGAATAAAAAACCTTGTCACAGGAGAAGTATATCCCGAAAGTATTGAAACTACTACAGGAGGAAGCACTTGGGCTGCAGACAGTAAAACTCTATTTTATACAAAAAAGGATGACGAAACTCTTCGTTCAGATAAAATATATAGACATGTTTTAGGAACCCCAGTTTCTGAAGATGTTGAAGTCTACAATGAAAAAGATGATACATTCTATACGTTTGTCTATAAAACCAAATCCAAAAAGTTTTTAGTAATCGGTTCTAGTAGCACATTAACATCAGAATATAGAATTTTACGCGCCGATGATCCTATGGGGCAGTTTAAAGTTTTTCAACCTCGAACCCGAGGTGTAGAGTACGGAATTGCACATTATGAAGATCATTTTTATGTTTTGACGAATGCCGATGATGCTACTAATTTTAAGCTAATGAAAGTCTCTGATCAAAATACAACCAGAGAACATTGGCAGGATTTGATTCCGCATAGAGAGAATATATTACTAGAAGATATTGAGATATTTAAGGATTATTTGGTGATAAGTGAGCGTGATAATGGTCTCAATAAAATTAATATTAAAAGGTGGGATGGTACTGCTGACTATTATTTACCTTTTGACAATGAGACGTATACGGCCTATGTGAGTACAAATCCAGATTTTAATACCAAATACCTAAGGTATGCATATAATTCTTTAACAACTCCTAATTCGGTAATCGATTTTGATATGGAGACTAAGGAAAAACATGTAAAAAAAGAACAAGAAGTATTAGGAGGTACATTTGATAAAAATAATTATGTGTCAGAACGCGTCTGGGCAACGGCAAACGATGGCACCAAGATCCCCATATCTTTGGTATATAGAAAAGGGATACAAAAAAATGGAAAAAACCCCTTATTACAATATGGATATGGTTCTTATGGATCGACAATAGACCCTTATTTTTCTACCGTACGATTGAGTTTGTTGGATCGAGGTTTTATTTATGCAATCGCACATGTGAGAGGAAGTGAGTATTTAGGAAGATCGTGGTATGATGAAGGAAAACTTCTAAAAAAGAAAAATACATTTACTGATTTTATTGATTGTTCTTCTTTCTTGATTAATCAAGGATATACTTCTTCGGATCATTTATATGCTATGGGAGGCTCTGCAGGAGGATTATTAATGGGTGCAGTTATAAATATGGCACCAAAATTGTATAATGGTGTTGTAGCTGCCGTACCTTTTGTAGATGTTGTAACCACTATGCTTGATGATAGCATCCCGTTGACAACTGGTGAGTATGATGAGTGGGGTAACCCTAATGAAAAGGTGTATTATGAATATATGAAGTCATATTCGCCTTATGATAATGTGATCGCTCAGGAATATCCTAATATGTTGGTAACAACAGGTTTGCATGATTCTCAGGTTCAGTATTGGGAACCTGCGAAGTGGGTAGCTAAGTTAAGAGAATTAAAAACCGATACGAATGTATTATTATTGCACACGAATATGGATGCAGGACATGGCGGAGCTTCAGGTCGATTTGAAGCACTAAAAGAAGTAGCAGAAGAATATGCATTTTTACTAGATTTAGAAAGTATAAAAGATTAATTAAAAAAAATAGTGTAACTTCGTAACGTTTTTGTAACAGTTAATGGTCCCCCTATAATGCCATAAACCTGCGTTAAAACACAACTATATGAGAGAAGATATTAAGGCTTATAATAATGTTTTAGAACTTATTGGTAATACACCACTGGTGAAATTAAACAGAATTATGAAAGGCTTTCCGGGAAATTACTATGCTAAAATAGAATCTTTTAACCCGGGGCACTCCACAAAAGATAGAATAGCACTTTATATAATAGAAGAAGCTGAGAGAAAAGGTATTCTTAAACCCGGTAGTACTATTATTGAGACTACCAGTGGTAATACAGGATTTAGCTTAGCAATGGTAAGTATTATAAAAGGCTATGATTGCATACTCGCTGTAAGTTCTAAATCATCAAAGGATAAAATAGCAATGCTCAAGAATATGGGAGCAAAGGTCTATGTATGTCCTGCACATGTAAGTGCTGATGATCCAAGATCTTATTATCAGGTAGCAAAAAAGTTACATAGTGAACTACAAGGTTCAGTATATATCAATCAATATTTTAATGAACTTAATATTGATGCACATTATAATTCTACCGGTCCCGAGATATGGGAACAAACTAATGGTAAGATCACACATTTTGTAGCTTGCTGTGGAACTGGCGGTACTATTTCTGGTACAGCCAGATATTTAAAAGAGCAAAATAAGAATGTACGCGTACTAGGTATCGATGCATATGGATCTGTTCTTAAAAAATATCATGAAACTAGAGAATTTGATAGTGAAGAAATTTATCCATATCGTATAGAAGGGTTAGGTAAAAATTTAATCCCTACAGCTACCGATTTTGATACTATCGATAAATTCGAAAAAGTAAGTGATGAGGATAGTGCACATACGGCTAGAGAGCTGGTAAAGAAAGAAGGAATGTTTCTAGGATATACCAGCGGGGCAGCATTACAAGGTGTGAAACAATTGGCAGAACAAGGAGAGTTTGATGAGGATAGTAATGTAATTGTTATTTTACCCGATCATGGATCACGATATATGAGTAAGGTATTTAGTGATGATTGGATGATGGAACAAGGATTTTTTGATAGTAAAAACGAAGTAGATGCCGCAAAGGTTGAATTCGTAAAATAAAATATAATATAATTACATAAAAAAGCATCTAATGATAATTTGATGCTTTTTTTGTGGGTATATACGAGATATAAGTTTATACCAGTACATTCAACGTGTACATGGTGTAAGTATTTGATTAGTGAATTGTAGGTGTGTTTGTAGTATTTATTTAAATTACAGGCATTCAATAAACTAACGTATTAGCATGTAGAAGAGAAAAAGAATTTGACAATGGCCGATTATTTTATCTGAGTGATTTAGAATATAATTATGTCATCAAATCAATTTTCCGTATTTTCGCACACTTAAAAGAAACAATTTTTGATAAATGAGAGATTTATTTGATAAGATTTATAAAGACAAAGGACCGTTAGGAAAATGGGCGGATAGAGCAGAAGGGTATTTTGTTTTTCCTAAACTAGAAGGTCCTATATCAAATAGAATGAGGTTTCAAGGGAGAGAAGTTATTACCTGGAGTATCAATGACTATTTGGGATTAGCAAATAAAGAGGAAGTTCGTAAAGTAGATGCAGAAGCTGCTGCGGCATATGGTTCTGCATATCCTATGGGAGCAAGAATGATGAGCGGTCATACAGATTTGCATGAACAATTACAAAATGAACTTGCTGAATTTGTTGATAAAGAAGCTGCCTATTTGTTAAATTTTGGATATCAAGGTATGGTATCTACTGTTGACGCATTGGTAAGTAAGGATGATATTATCGTATATGATGTAGATGCGCATGCATGTATTATTGATGGAGTAAGATTACATCCAGGAAAAAGATTTACATATCGTCATAATGATATAGAAAGCATTGACAAAAACTTAATGCGAGCTACCAAAATGGCTGAAAAAACTGGAGGAGGAATTTTATTGATTTCTGAAGGTGTTTTTGGGATGCGTGGTGAACAAGGAAGGTTAAAAGAAATTGTTGCGCTAAAGGAAAAGTATAATTTTAGACTTTTTGTTGATGATGCACACGGATTTGGTACTTTGGGCGCTACAGGAGCAGGAACAGGAGAGGAGCAAGGCGTACAAGATCAGATAGATGTGTATTTTGCTACATTTGCAAAGTCTATGGCAAGTACAGGAGCTTTTATTGCCGCAGATCAGGAAATTATAGATTATTTAAAATATAATTTACGTTCTCAAATGTTCGCTAAATCATTGCAGATGCAATTAGTGGTTGGGGCATTAAAACGCTTGGATATGCTGAGAACAATGCCAGAATTAAAAGCAAAATTGTGGGAAAATGTAAATGCATTGCAAAATGGATTGAGAGCTCGTGGTTTTGATTTAGGAACTACACAGAGTTGTGTAACTCCTGTATATCTAAAAGGTAGCATTCCTGAAGCTATGGCTCTGGTAAAAGATCTTAGAGAGAATCATGGGATCTTTTGCTCTATAGTAGTATATCCAGTGATACCAAAAGGATTGATTTTATTGAGACTAATTCCTACAGCTTCTCACACGATGAAAGATATAGAAGAAACATTAGTAGCTTTTTCCGCGATTCGAGAACTATTAGAAAACGGAACCTACAAGCGTATGTCTGCCGCATTAGCAGAAGCTATGGGAGAATAGTAGAAAAAAAATATTTGATTTAAAAAAGGCTATCTGGAAATGATAGCCTTTTTTTATGTTCTATCTTCAAACCTAATCACAAGGTTTTTTAACACTTAATCAAATCTAGCTTACTACCTAGAACATAAAGATTTTTCGGGCCGCTTCTTAACGTGTTAGTTTGAGACTTTGTTATCGTATAATAATATCTTCTGACTATTTAATTAATTAGGATTATGTTTTTTGATAGGTTGTTTTTTAGGTATTTGCATAGATATAATTGCTCCACTACGTTTTTCGTGAGTGTCAATATGTAAGATACCACCTAAGTCATTTAGGCGATTTTTTATGTTTAATAACCCTATTCCTGGTTTTGTAGAGGTAGGGTCAAATCCTTTTCCATTATCTTCAAAAAGTAGATGAATGATATCATTTATTAGATCAATTTGAATATTTACTTGTGAAGCATTGGCATGCTTGATGGTATTGGTAATTAGTTCTTGAAGAATGGCAAATATTTCGTTATGAATTTGTGTATTTAGGTCATTAATATCATTTTCTGGATATGCAATAACTGAGATAGAAAGGTTACTGCCTTCACCGATATTAGTCATGTATTTTTTTATCAGTACGATAAAATCATTTTTATAGAATTTATCAGGAAGTAGATTATGAGATAATGTTCGTACTTGTTGATAGGTTTCATCTAATTGGTTATAAAGGTTTTTAGTGCTTAATGATTGTCTAGAAAGATCTTCAAATTGTAATTTTAAGGCAGCGAGATTACCGCCAATGCTATCATGAAGCTCTTGTGCTACACGCTTTCTTTCTTTATCCTGCCCACCAATTGAGGCTTTGACTAATTTTAACTCTTGGTCTTTAATTAGAGCTAGTATTTTTTGCTCGTTGATTTGTTTTTGCTGTTTTTGAAATATCCAAAATATAATACTACCGATAATCAATAACAGGGATAATAATATTATAAAGAAGTAGAACTGTTTTTGCTTTTGTTTTGCCTCATGAACAACTTTGATTTGTTCTTCTTTTTCCTGATTAAGCCTTACTATTGTAAGTTTTTTCTTTTTGGTATCGTATTCTTTTTCTAGTTGGGCAACTTTAGTATATACTTCAGTATTCATAATAGAATCCTTAAGTGTGTAGAAGTTTTTAAGATGTGTTAATGCTTTTTTTGGTTGATTTATTTTTTCATAATACAGGCTATATGCTTTTTCTAGATAAATTGTATTAGTGGTAATTTTTGGAGTTTTTTTATTTATCGTCTCTAATTCTTTAATTAGTTCTTTTGCTTTTGTATAGTCTCCTTTTTCAAGATATAAGGTGATCAAAGCCTGAGTAGAGTCATATTTTAGAGTTTCTTTTTTAATTTGTTTTGCACTATTATATGCTTTTATAAAATAGCTTTCTGCTTTATGATTGTTTTTTAGATTATTAAAATATAGTTTTCCCTTCTCAAGATAGATAATTGATAAATGACCAATATTGTTCATTTTTTTTGCCAAAAAAATAGCAGAGTCACCAGATTTTTCTGCTTCTTTATTGAGGTTAAGATAGCGTTGGGATTCTGCTAAGGCCATATAATTGACCAATAAGGTAAATTGATTATTATTTTTTCTACTAAAAATAATTCCTTTCTCTAAGTAATATGTTGCAGTTTCATATTGTTTCCATTTGTTATAACAACTTCCTAATAAACTATATGTACTGGCTATATGTTTTAGGTCTTTATGTTTTTCTTTTATTTCTAAGGATTTTAGGAAACTTTTTGCTGATTTTTCATAATTACTTAATTTAGAGTATAGTACTCCCATGTGTTCATAGGTTTCATGAATTTTGGTGATATAATTACTACGATTTGCTGCAATAATTGTAGAATCCATATAATCGATAGCTTTATAATAATCATCATCCATATATGACATCAACCCCATTTTGTCATAATATGTAATCCAGCTTTTACTATCTGGATACTCCTTAAGTAATGTTCGAGCTTTTTTTAATAGGTCTCTGGCTTTATCATACCCTTTCCCTGCCAGAATTACATTAACTTTTTCGCAATATGCATAGGATAATTCTTCTTTAGCATTTATTTTTTCGCCCAAAGCAATCGCTTTATTTATAAAGTATAAAGAAGAATCAATTTTGATTTGGTTTGCATATTGAAATCCAATTTCTGTATAGATCTCTACTTGACATTTTGTAGAGACTTTGGGTAACATTTTGTAGCAATATTGGATAATCTCTTCTGTATTATTTGTTGTATCGACATGGGTTCGCCATTGCGTACATATATCATTAATCTCGTTAGAGGATAAGCAAAAAGAGTTCAGAGAAATAAAAAGGAAAATGGTGGTAGTGAATCGGTTCATTGTAGTGAATAATTAATCTGTGTGATCTTGTTTTAGTATAAAAAAGTTGGTAAGGCTTTTTTGGGGTATAGCAGATTGTTGGTTAATTTTTGTGATCAGGGGTAAATGTATTAATATATTTTAGATATATACTTCATGAATATATAGTAAGGTTAAAATTAAGGTTGCTAAAAACTAAAGGATATCAAAATACCTCCTAGCCATAAAAAAGCAGAAAAATATTGTCTTCATCTATACGTTTGGTTTAAGATAAGATATCATAGTACATGCAAAGTGTGAGTGATGTAATCTGGCATTACGATATATAATATGTTGATAATCATTTTACATGGAATAATTCCAAAAATAAGGAATTATTCCATGTAAAATGATTTTTTTGTAGTAATTTTGTAGTTCATAAACGATGTGTAAATGCAAAATCAATTATATGCAGTTATTGATGTAGAAACTACAGGTGGTGGTATTATGGGCAACCGTATAACAGAGATTTGCATTGTGCTACTACAGGGGACTACGGTTATTGACAAGTTTACTTCTTTGGTTAATCCAGAGCAGCATATCCCTCCTTTTATTACAGGACTTACGGGTATTGATGATGATATGGTCAGAAATGCACCGACATTCGATGAGGTTGCTGATCGTATTTTAGAAATGACTACAGGAGCTATTTTCGTAGCTCATAATGTTAATTTTGACTATAATGTAGTTCGAGGAGAGTTTAAAACGCTAGGATATGCATTTGTTAGAAAAAAACTATGTACTGTACGTCTTGCAAGAAAATTAATACCAGGGTTACTTTCTTATAGTTTAGGGAAGCTTTGTTCATCACTTAATATCCCATTAGTAGATCGGCATCGTGCAGAGGGTGATACCGATGCTACAGTACTTTTGTTTCAAAGAATTTTGGCACTTGATCCAGAGCATATATTAATAAATACTTTTTTGAATGCTCGTTCTAAAGAAGCAACGCTTCCGCCACATCTTAGTGCAGATCATATAAATGCATTACCAGAAGAAACAGGTATTTATTTGTTTAGAGATCAAAAAGGTACTGTTATTTATGTAGGTAAGGCAAAAAATATAAAACAAAGGGTGTTAAGTCATTTCTATGATAAAAAGAATAAAGAATATACTCTTGGTCAAAATACTTATACTATTGACTATGAAGTTACAGGTAATGAATTGATCGCTTTATTGTTAGAGGCAGATAAAATACATCAATATTATCCTAAGTTTAATAGCGCTCAAAAAAAACCAGTGATTCCGTATCGGATATTACAGTATACGAATAGAAAAGGGGTGATACAATTAGCCATTGACAGATCAAAAAAAATAGACCATTCGTTAGAAGTTTTTTATAAGAGATCTGATGCTATTGAGCGATTAGAACAGCTATGTTTTGATCATCAACTCTGTCCTAAATACTGTAATCTGCAAAATACAACAGCACATTGTTCTCATTATCGTATTAAGAATTGCAAAGGGATATGTCAGGATAAAGAATCTGTAGCATTGTATAATATACGAGTACAGAGTGCATTAGCATCATTACAAGAACAAAAAGAGAGCTACCTGATACGGGAAAAAGGTAGAGCTATAGATGAACATAGTTTTGTAATGATACAAAACGGAATATATAAAGGGTTTGGGTATGTTCATCAATCAGAGCAAGTATCACATTTTGATGATTTTGAAACTTTTTTGATACAACAAAAACACACGTACCATACTACCAAAATCATTAAAAGCTATGTACGTAAAAATGGGGGAAATAATATTATATATATGTGAACAGGCGTATACTTTTTGAGTAAAAAGGCTACTTATACTATTTTTTTGGTTGTATAAAAATGCTACGGTATCCAAAAATTGTAAAATATAGGTGCAAATTTTTTTATATCGAATACAAGAGTGTACTCCAGTTCTATAAAAAGAAATGGTATGGATACAACGATTATACATTTTGATCTGGATACTTTTTTTGTGTCTTGTGAGCGTCTTTTAGATAGTAGATTAAATAATAAACCTGTGATTGTAGGAGGTACCGGAGATCGAGGTGTAGTGAGTGCAGCAAGTTATGAGACGAGGGCCTATGGTGTTCATTCGGGGATGCCGATGAAGATGGCTAGACAATTATGTCCTAATGCAATATATATACGTGGTAATGCAGGTACCTATACCAAGTTTTCAAAATTGGTGACAGAAATATTACAGGGTGAAGTACCTGTTCTCGAAAAAGCAAGTGTTGATGAGTTCTATGCAGACCTTACCGGTATGGATCGATTCTTTGGGTGCTATAAGTTTGCATCAGAATTACGAAGTAAAATTATTCGTGAATCAGGATTGCCAATTTCTTTTGGGCTTTCTGTAAATAAAACTGTTTCAAAAATTGCTACCAATGAAGCAAAACCTAATAATCAATTAAAAATTGATACAGGATATGAAAAAGCTTTTTTGGCTCCTTTATCTATCAAAAAAATACCTATGGTAGGGGAGAAGACCTATCGTACATTTTGTAATATGGGAATCAAAAATGTGCATACAGTACAGCAAATGCCTGTCGAGATGATGACCTCTGTATTCGGAAAAAATGGCCGTGTCATTTGGCAACGCGCTAATGGTATAGATCGCAGTCCTATTATAAAATATCATGAACGCAAATCTATTTCTAGTGAGCGTACCTATGGGCAGGATACTACTGATAGTACAATGTTAAAAACTACGATTACAGCAATGGCAGAAAATCTGGCTTTTCAATTGCGAAGAGGAGGGAAACTAACATCTTGTGTTACTGTAAAGATTCGTTATTCTGATTTTCAGACCTATTCAAAACAACTGAAAATACCGTATACCTCGGCAGATCACCATTTAATTCCTATAGTGATGCA
Organism: Aquimarina pacifica; assembly: GCF_000520955.1. Taxonomy (GTDB): domain Bacteria; phylum Bacteroidota; class Bacteroidia; order Flavobacteriales; family Flavobacteriaceae; genus Aquimarina; species Aquimarina pacifica. The sequence continues at coordinate 27,719 of NZ_JACC01000042.1, forward strand.
GCTTTTTGACCAATTGTTTAGTAGAAGGTTGTTAATACGTCTTGTAGGAGTGCGATATAGTAGTTTGACAACAGGTACGTATCAAATTAATTTGTTTGATGATGAAAAGAAAACAGTCAACCTATATAAGGCTATGGATGCAATACGTATTCGTTATGGAGATCGGAGTATTATGCGCGCAGCAACGATGGGGGACGGAGCGCGTACAGTAGGAAACTTTACCAACCCTTTTAACGGAGAACCTCCTATTGTTTTGGCACATAGGACGCAGTAATAGATGGTAAACCCGCTTTATGTAGTAGCATCTATTATAACTCAAAACTACTGCAAAAACTGGCGCTTCGCTACATTTTTTGTAGTCACCATAGTGGTGCTATGCAGAAAACAAGAAAATGCCAGTGTTTATGCTAGTTTTAGACCTCATTACGAAGTTCTACTGCATAAAGCGGGGTAAAAGATTTAGATCTCAGGTTTATAAGACCTACGAGATCTTTACAAAAAAAGTAACGCATAATTGGTATACTACCAAATCAATATACAATGTATCTAAACAATCACTCATATTATAGTTTACGTTATGGTACTATATCAGAAACTGAGTTGTTGGGTATGGCTCAACAGCATGCTTGTACATATTTTCCTCTTACAGATATTAATAACACTTCTGGCTGTTTAAATTTTATAAGAAAAGCCCCTTCGTTTGGGATACGGCCTATAGTAGGGATTGATTTTCGTAATGATGCTCATCAATGTTATGTATGTCTAGCTAAGAATAATAAAGGTTTTCTTGAGCTTAACGAGTTTCTTTCTGAGTACTTACATCAGAAAAAAACAATACCAGATGAGGCTCCTCCTTTTACAGATAGTTTGGTGATTTATCCGTTTGAGAATGTATTGGCGTTAGATAAAGTTACTTTTTTAGAGTATGAATATATTGGGATAGGGCTTGCAGATGTCAATAAACTACGTTTTTCAAAATATAGTGAGTTTACAGATAAGTTAGTAGTGCTACACACCGTTAGCTTTCGCGATAAGCGAGATTTTAATACACATCGATTATTACGTGCTATTGATACTAATATGTTATTGAGTAAATTACCAGAATCACAGCAAGGAAAAGTAGAACATAGAATGTATTCGTCAGCTGTTTTTGAAGAGGTTTTTGAGCAATACCCGCATATTCTTAAAAATACAGATAGACTACTTTCTCAATGTAGTATATCATTTGATTTCTCAAGAGATAGAGAAAACCAGAACTTAAGTACAGTGTTTGATAGTGTAGAGAAAGATTATCAAAAACTGGTAGCGCTTTGTGAAATAGGGTTGCCAAAACGCTATGAGGAGGTAACAGAGGCAATCCGAAAACGTTTAGAGAAGGAACTCAGTTTAATTAGACAACAAAATTTTGTAAGCTTCTTTTTGATTAACTGGAAAATTATTCGGTATGCAAAATCCAAAGATTATTTTCATGTAGGTCGCGGTAGTGGTGCCAATAGTATTGTAGCTTATTTATTAGAAATTACCGATGTTGATCCTATAGAACTTGACTTGTATTTTGAGCGTTTTATGAATTTATATCGTTCTAGTCCTCCTGATTTTGATATTGATTTTTCTAGCTGGGATCGAGAAGATATTACCCGTTTTATTTTTGAAACCTTTGGGCACAAAGGCCAGGCAGCATTATTGGGGGCTTATGTTACTTTTAAGCATAGTGGTGCAGTACGAGAATTAGGTAAGGTGTTTGGGCTTCCTAAGCATGAGATAGACAGGCTTAGTAATGGTAAATATATACCCGAAAAACTCGATGAGATTTCGAGACTAGTACTGCGTTATGCAAAATATCTACAAGGGCGCCCAAATTATATTAGTATTCATGCTGCGGGGATATTGATTTCAGAAAAACCGATTCATTACTTCTCGGCAACACATTTACCTCCCAAGGGATTTCCTACTGTACAATTTGATATGCATATTGCAGAAGATGTAGGGTTGTATAAGTTCGATATTTTGGGGCAACGTGGATTAGGGAAAATAAAAGATGCGATTGCGATTATCAAGGACAATCATCCAGATGTTAGGTTGCCAAATATTCATAATGCAACTCCTTTTTTTAACGATGCTAATATCAATGCTATGATTGAGAAAGCAGAATGTATAGGCTGTTTTTATGTAGAATCTCCCGCTATGCGAATGTTATTAAAAAAATTAGGAGTACGTGATTACTTAACATTGGTAGCTGCAAGTTCTATTATACGTCCGGGAGTTGCTAAAAGTGGAATGATGCGAGAATATATTTTACGCCACAAAAATCCTGAACGAAGAAAGCAAGCGCACCCAATATTGTGGGATATTATGCCTGATACGTATGGTGTGATGGTATATCAGGAAGATGTAATCAAAGTTGCGCATCATTATGCAGGACTTGACTTGGGAGAGGCTGATGTATTACGAAGAGGAATGAGTGGTAAGTATCGCTCCCGCGAAGAATTTCAGGCAGTAAAGAATAAATTTATTACCAATTGTCGTAAGCGAGGAGAAGCCGATGACGTAATTTTTGAAGTCTGGCGACAGATAGAAAGTTTTGCAGGATATGCTTTTGCAAAAGGACACTCTGCATCATATGCTGTAGAATCTTATCAGAGTTTGTATTTAAAGTGCTATTATCCATTAGAATATATGGTAGCTACGGTGAATAATGGAGGTGGGTTTTATAACGTAGAAACCTATTTGCATGAAGCACGAATGAATGGAGCAAGTATTCATGCCCCTTGTATTAATACAAGTTTGATAGAAACCATTATTAATACTAACGAAATTTATTTAGGGTTTCAACATTTGCAAGGATTAGAGAAACGTACAATGCTTAAGATCATTAGTGCCAGAGTGAATGGGAGCTTTAGTTCTCTAGAGGATTTTATAGATCGTGTGCCTCTTTCTATAGAGCAGTTAGATATTCTAATTCGTATTGATGCTTTTAGAATTTTAGGAATGAATAAACGAAGTTTATTATGGGAAGCATATTATAAGTGTACTCATGAAATAGTTGATGAATCTCAGCAACAGTTGTTTAGAGTAGATGTCAAGGGTTTTACATTACCAGAATTTACGATTACAGATTTAGAAAATGCTTTTGATCAATTAGAATTGCTAAATTTTACACTTTATGATCCTTTTATTTTATTAGAAACAGCACCAATAAATACAATATTAACTACTGATCTATCTCTTTATTTACATAAAATTGTAGTGATATATGGATATTTGGTTACGGCAAAAAATACATCGACATCCAAAGGAGATCGTATGTTTTTTGGGACGTTTCTGGATCAGAAAGGACAGTGGATTGATACGGTACATTTTCCGCCAGTAGCAAAGAAATATCCGTTTCGAGGAAAAGGGATTTATCGAATTACCGGAAAAGTAGTTTCTGAGTTTGATTTTTTGAGTATCGAAGTCATTAAACAAGAAAGAATGCCTTATCGATCAGATCCAAGATTTGATACTACATATAATCGCAAAGAATTGCCAGAAGACCAATCAAAACCTTTTAGGTTGTTGAGGTGATTTATGTTTTATTAGGTGTAAAATTTTATAACTAAGTATTTTTCACTCTAAAGTATAACACTATCTTTGGGCGCTTACAAACTCATCAGTAGTATATGATTTCAAATACGCTAATTGTTTATTTGAAATCATATAATCTGCTTAGGATTTACATACTAGTCAAGTATAAAGCATACAATTATGAATATTATCCTTACAGGAGCAACAGGTACTTTGGGATCAAAAGTTTTATATGAATTTTTGACAGACAAGTTTGATGAAATTGAAAAAATATATCTTTTTGTAAGAAAAAAAGGAAATACATCTCCAGAATCACGAATCAAAAAAGTAATTACTAGTGAATATGCTCCTGATACTATTAAGAAGAATCTAGATGCAGTATTAGAAAAAATAAAGGTGATTACTTCTGATGATTTTTTAAATCCTGCTGCTTTTTTGTCTAAAGAGGAAACTAACTATTTTATTCATTCTGCAGGGTATGTCAATCTATCCGTAAATCCTGATCAGGAGGATGAAATTTTTAATGAGAATTTTGGATTTACAAAGAAGATTTTTAATTCATATGTAGATTATTTGCATAAGTTTATTTACATAAGTACTGCATTTTCGATAGGTAATATGGGAGGTGTTATAGATAATGACTACCTAAAAAAAGAGGAAGTTACCTATCGTAACTATTATGAGAAATCAAAGCATACTACAGAAAAATTTTTAGTAGAAGCATCCAAAGAAAAGAATATTCCTATACAAATACTTAGGCCTAGTGTATTAGGAGGAAATATTATAGATACACCTACTTATTTTATTTCTAAATATATGGTATTCTATCTTTTTGCTAAATTCTTCTATCGAAGTGCGTCTGATGATTCTATACGAATAGCAGTCAATGCAGAAGCTGGGCTTAATATTATCCCTACAGATTATGCCGCTAAAGTAATTGTTAAGGTTTTTGAGTCTGATATAGAGCAACTTAATATTGTACATTCTAAAGGTACAAATCTTCTTAGTGGGATGTCAAAAATTATGGAAACCGTGGGCTTCAATAATTTTAGTGTTGCCAAAGAAGCTGTAGATAGTACGGCAGGATATGGCAGTCTGCTCGAAAAATTCTATTATGAAACTATTGGCGTTCATTTGGCTCCATACTTGACATCAAAACCTTACGAATGGGACACTACACTTCTAGAAAGTATTCTTCCGATTCCAGAATATGACCTAGAGGAATATTTAGTAAGTACAATCAAGTTTGCAAAAACAAAAGAATTTAGAAACGAAAAATGGTAATGCATTTATAAACGATACGTAATATTTGCACCACCATAGATATTAATAGGTACTCCTGGATAAAAATACCTGGGAGCATTCCCTCCAAAACTAGGAGCGTTAATCTGTAATTGAGACGCGTATTTTGTGTCTAGAATATTATTGACCCCAAGAAAGAAATCATATCTTATATGTTTTCCTATACTATTTTTATACCCAATTTTGCCATGTAATAATTCATAGCTTTTACTATATACAGTATTAGCATCATCAGCAGGCATTTCTCCTACCGCTGTAAAATTAAGGTGACCATAGATGCTTTTCTGACTGCTAAAATCAATCCCTATATTGGTTACCTGTGCAGGAACTCCTGTAAGGTCGTTACCAGAAAAATTAGAGTCAAGATCTACAAAATTATCAAATGTATAGTCATAAATAGATGTATTAAAAAATAAATTTAAAGATGCCAGATTTGATTTTAGTATCTGGTAAGTAGTTTCAAACTCAATACCATTATGGATTGTTTTTCCGGCGTTGATAGCAAAGAAATTATCATCAATAGTTCTTCGGGATACCAAGAGGTCTTTTACTCTAAGTGTGTATATTGATAAAGAACCATATAATTTATTATTCAATAAGTTGTATCGGGTGCCTATTTCAAAATTCCATCCGATTTCTGGTTTGATAGCAGGATTAAAAACACCTTCTGGTAATAAGGTTTCTGATGCAGTAGGAGTAGAGAAACCATGACTTATATTTGCAAAGAGCGAATATTGTTTATTAATAGTGTAATTAGCGCCTATTTTTGGCGAAAGAATAGGAGAGAAATCAAATTGTCCAGAACTATCATTACCATCAAAAAGAAACATATCAGTTATGTCAAAAAAAGTTTGATTTAGATGCATTCCGGCATTTATTTTTAGCTTTTTATTGAGCATCAGATTTCCTTCGGCAAATAGATTGTAATAATATCGTTTTTCGGCAATATCAGAAAGTTGATCTCCTGCAACGCTACCTGTTCCATCAGGAAAATTTTGATATAAGTTTTCGTATGTTCGACTTGTATAATGATCAAAAAAGAGCATGCCACCAGCGGTCCATTTAATTTCTTTTTTGGCAAGTATATGAGTCCCCAAAATTCTACTGCGTATCCCTATGCTATTTGTGTTTTCATTGAGAATATTAAAAGGTCTTGGTTCTTTATTATTTCTATACGATGTAAATATACTGGTATGATGTTGTAGTTTTTTTGAATAGGTGTGTTTGTGTGTAATCCCTAAAATACCATAATTAACATGCTCATGGCCTTGCGCTTGCCCCCATGTAAATGCTGCCTGTCTAGGATTTGTATCGAAATCTTCTTGGTTTAACGAGCTAGGAATTCCTGCATTGAGGTGCACATAACTCCCGATCATCGAAAGCTCATCTTTTGCTCCCAGATCTACTTGAGAAGTAATGGTTAGTGTATTTCTATCGTATTGATTGTTATTTCTATACCCTTCACTATGCGTATTACTGTAAACGGTAGCAATGTTTAGTTTTTTGCCAGCAAATGAAGCTTTGATTAGATTTTTTTGTAATCCATAACTACCCAATGTACTATAGAGCTCACCTTGTGTGGTTTTTGCATAGTTGGGTTCAAAAAGGATGGTACCGCCTAGACCCACACCATAACTGCTTGCAGATGGGCCTTTATGTATTTCTATTTGTGATAATGCCCCAAGTTCGAGATCTTCGATAACAGATTCTCCGTTGCCATCGGTTAGTGGGATATCTCCAAAATATGCTCCTATGTTTGCAGTACCAAATAGATTTCGAGCACCAATCCCACGAATAGAGATTTTATTGGTATTTAGAGTTCCGTTTTGCATAAAAACACCAGGAACTTGATTTAATAGTGTCTGTAGTTCTACGGTATTTCCTTTTGCAATATCATTTGCAGTAATTAGAGAAACAGCATCTGTTGTATTTTTTTGATATTCTGGGATCGAAAATTGATTAATCAGTATGCTATCCAGTACTGTTGTAACCGGAAACAAAAAGATGTTAAGATCATTTTCTGTAGTAATTTTAATACGCTTATCAACATATCCGATCTTAGAAACTTCGATAATCCCATTAGTAAGGATAGAAAATGTACCATCGGTACTGGTATATGTTACGGTATTAGAATCAATATTTTTTATACTCACATTCTCTAAAGGAGTATTAGTATGCACATTTCTTACAATTCCTTTGATGTTAAACTGCGCACTCAAAGAAAAATTGATGATACATAGGAGGAAAAGGAGTTTGTTTTTCAATTTTTTTGATCAAATATCGCAAACTGTATGTAAAAGTGTTTAAAAATCATGATTATTTTAATCAAATATTATGAGATTTATTTCCTTACTTTATATTTTATCAGTGATGTTTTATAGATTTGAAAGAAAGACTTGTTTTTGTGGTAGTATGTTTTTTTATATTTTCTCTAAAACCCAACTCGGAGCAATTTTCATACCCCAAGCAATTACCCTCCATCGTTTAGTTATGTAAACTTTTCTTTTCTTTTTTAAAATTGCTGAATAGATTTGATGCGAAGCTTTTTTTACCGAAGCTACCCAAAATAATCCCTCTCCTTTTGCCATGGGTGTGTCGATAAAACCGGGTTGTACATCAGTAATTGTTATAGCTAATTTTTCATTTTTGGCAATACATCTTAATGCTTCAAGATAATTTGCTTGAAATGCTTTTGATGCACTATAAGAAGGAGCATGCCGATTACCTCTTAAAGATGCAATAGATGAAATTCCTACCAGGTGCCCGTGTCCTTGTTTTTTGAACTTTGAAAATATAAACTCATACACTTTGGCGATTCCATTTACATTGGTTTCTATTAGTTTATTTTCAATTTCCCAATTCAATTCTTGATTCAATTCAGAAACTCCAGAAGAAACAATTACTAAATCAACCACTTTTAATTTACTAAAAAGTGACTCCATCTTTTCGTCTGAATTATTTATTTCTGTTATATCATGTTTTTGAATTAAGATATTGTTTTTAGCATTTTCCTTTATTTCATTCAGTAATTCTATTCTGCGTCCGGTTATTGCAACCGTCCAATCATGTTCAATAAGCAATTCAGCTAGCCCTCTTCCAATTCCTGAGGTTCCACCGATAATAATGGCTTTTTTCATTTCATTTTTTAATTATAAACCAGTTTTTTCTAATGTATTATAGCGTTTTACAGCCTTCCTAAAAGTAACGATAGTTTGTCTAGAAACTGCATACGGAGAATATTATATTTAGAAACCTATTCATTTCAGAATTCTCATTTCTCCTACCATTTTAATTCATCTATTTTTTCAAAATGGGGATATGCTAGTTCAATTACAATTCCATCATTTTTTAAAGACTCTTTCATAATCATACATGATCAGATATAATGCGGTAAGATACATCCTTGAGTTTCAATAAAAATTTTATTATTTTTATTTTTGTCGATATCCTATTATTTCCATTGGTCCGATTGGAATTGCGTAAAGTTTCAACAATTCAGTCGAAACTTCTTTAATTGGTATAGAAACATGTCTTTTTCCATTATAATACATAGAAACGAAAAAAGTCGAGCCAATTTTTTCAATCACTTTCTTTTCACCTTCTTTTTTCTTTAAAAGCTTTAATGTTTCTTTATCCCAAAGCTCTTTATTAAATTCAAATTCTACTTCTAGTCCGTTGTCATTTACCATGAATGTCAGATTTTCAATTTCTTCTTTTTCTAGTGCAGTAATTGTTGGTTCAAGCCTATAAAAGTCACATTCAAAAACAGTCTCCTTATTATTTGACTTTCCTATGATAAACCATTTAATATGATTTTTATTAATAATCTCGTATTCAGAGGTTTTTTCATTATTAGAGTTCAATAAATTTCCATTATCCATTTTCAGTACTGAAGCTTTTTCTTCGAGTGAAAAATCCATATAAACATAAATATTGTCGTTATTGATTTCTAGAAGTTGAAAACCAGGATACCCCTTTTTCCCATTGCCTGAATCAATATCTTTCAGAATCCATTTCCCATTCAGATTTTGTCCAATCAATGAATTAGAAATCATTATTAATATTATAAAGGTTTTTATGTTTCTTATAAGTGTCACAATTATAATGTATCATATGAATAAAGGAGCAAGGTGCGATATATAATTATAGATTTTACATTAAATGGATAGCCATTTTTTAAACTGTCCTATTTTTTCGATCGGTACACTGATATGATCGTCTTCGGCAGTGGGTTCTAAATGAAGTATAATTTTTGATTTTGAAGAATAATACATTTTTTTAATAGAAGAAATATGAACTATATATTTTCTGTTTACTCTATAAAAATCTACCGGATTTAATAGTTCTTCAAGCTTTTTGAGAGAATAATCTATAGGAACATTTTTATCATTTTTGAGTTTAATGAACGTTACCTTGTCATCAGAATAAAAATAAGCAACCTCATCAATTTCAATACTTATTAATGAATTATTTAGTTTTATTAAAAACCGTTTCTTAAACGTGCCACCGTTGTCAAGAAATATATCTTTATAATTTGGTGTTTTTTCATGATCCCAACTTTTTAACTTTTGAATACTTCGTTCTAGGGTTTCTTTAGAAATTGGTTTTAATAAATAATCGATACTATTGAGCTCAAAAGCTTTGATTGCATACTCAGAATATGCGGTAGTAAATATGATTTTTGATTTTATATCAGGAACTTGATTAAAAATTTCGAACGAATTATTATCAGATAGGTTAATATCTAAAAAGATTAAATCAGGTTGATTATTAGATAGATATACTACAGAATCTTTGACAGACGAAATGATTTTTTGAATCTGAATAGAGCCGTCTATATCCTGAATCATCTTCTGCAACTTTATAGCAGCGATATCTTCATCTTCAATTATTATTGCTTTAATCATATATCTGGTGTTATTAGAGGAATACGAGCAATATACTTTTCGTTTTCTATATTAAATGTAGGGCTTTTGGTATGAATTAATTCATATTGATTTTTTAAGTTTTTTAATCCAATACCTAAGGATGAGTTTTTGTCAACAGGAGATTTTCTTGGTTGAAAATTATTTTCTACGATAATACTATCCTCTTCTGTCGTAACATTGATGACTAATGGGTTCGATTTTTCTACGATATTATGTTTTATAGCATTCTCGACTAACAGTTCTAATGTCATCGGGGGGATCAGATATTTCATTTTTGGGGCATCTATTTGATAATTTATCGTAATGCTTTCGCGGAAACGGATACGTTGCAATGCCATATATGATTTTATAAAGTTTACTTCTTTTTTGACAGGTACAACAAGTTCCTCACTATAATCTAAATTATACCTGTATACATTAGATAATTCTTGCAAAAAAGCATCGGCCTTATGCGTATCAATATGTATTAAAGCGGATAAACTATTAAAACTATTAAACAAAAAATGAGGGTTCAACTGCTTTTTGAGTGAAAGATATTGTGAAATGATCTTTTCACTTTTATGTTTCGAAAGCTGAATTTCCATTTTATGTCTGTTTTCAATAATCGAAAGATAATTTTCAAAAAAATAAACAAAGAGTGTAATCAGTAAAACGCTTAATGAAATAACTAGAAACAGTACGCCTTCAGAAAACGTAGAATCGTCTTCACCATCATCAAAAAAGAATTTTATTACTGCTCTGAATAGCACACTCATTACGATTGTTTTAATAAGAATAATTATGGCTCCTGCGATTTTATTAGAAGGATCTATTTTTTTATTATTAATGATTAGTTTATTGTTCATTAGGAATCCTCGGGTTATATAAATAATCCAAATGAATAAAAACGTGAGGGGAAAAATAATAATAGACTCTTGTAATGCTTCTTGCAGTGAGTTATGCTCTAACTCATATATAAAGTTAAAAACAACAATAAGTAGAACAAATATGCCATAGATGTATAGTCTTCCGCTTTTTAGCATCTTTTAATGTTTTTTTACTCTGTTATTTCGATTGTAGCTTCTGCAACATCGACTGCATAGAAGTGCCCTAATATTCTATTACCTGGGGTATCTATATTCAATACATTACTTCTTATAGATGCAGGTGGCGGATTTCCGATAAAAGAAAGTCCCTGATTTCCTGTTTGAACAAATAATTCTACTAAGAAGTCATAATACTCTTCAGTAAGAGATAATTGTTCTATTTTGGCAATGTCTCCGATTTCAAAAACAACTTCCTCATTGGGTTTTACTCCGATTCTCTGTTGTCCGTCAAAAAACTGGTCACTTTCTACCAAAGTTAAACTATTGCCAGGGTCCGCAACAATAAAAATCTCACCATTTTTATAAACTCTATAATAGTAATAATTTTCGACACCGACAGGGTCAGTTGCATCGAATTTAACAAAATACCCTTCGTCTGTAAATAGGGTTTCTTCTTCGAATTCAGAATACACATTATCAAAACCTCCTACTTCGGTTAATAGACTGCTTCCTACATAAGTCTCATTATTCCAGTTTATTGTAATAGTGTACTCAGTATCTAGAGTTGCAGGAATATCAGCATTTGTATAGACTCCATTTTGGGTATGCGTAAAACTAAAATCGGTGACCCCGTCACTTATACTAACTTGTGCATCTGTTACAGGTGTTGGGACATCATCGTCTAAAAAACCTATTGTCGATGTAAGTTCAATTTTTTGTTCGGCCAATGGTGTACTTGCATTTCTTTCGATACCTCCGTTTATAATTAATCTTGGCGCAGATCCGTTTAGTGTAATATCATCGGTGACTACTGTTTCGCAGCTTACTAATAATAAAAGTATGATAATACTTGAAAATATATTTTTCATGATTTTATGGTATTTAAGTTTTTTACTAAAATTTGAATTGGTAGGTAACACTTGGTACGATTCCGAAATATGATAACTTTACAGCTTCGGTGTCTCCAGTAGGCATTTCAATACCGTTTACCTCACTAATTTCTCTGAAATAAATAGAAGCTGCATTTTGTCTGTTGTATACATTTGCCAGGCTAAATATCCATTTCCCTTTTTTTCCTTTTTTCGGATGTAAGGTAGCAGATAGGTCTAATCTATGATAGCTAGGTAATCGGTCTCCGTTCCTGTTTTGATAATCTGCAACCACAAGGCCATTTTGCTCATATTGTCCTGTTGGATAGGTAACTGGTTTTCCTGAACCAAAAACAAAGTTTCCGCCAAACTCCCAACGATCATTTAACTTGAACATCCCGACCAGATTCAGTTCGTGCAATTGATCATTATTAGAAAAGTAATAGTCGTTATTGTTAATTCCTAGTACCTTTCTTTCGCTTCTAGCAAGTGTATAACTTAACCACCCTGTCAGTTTTCCTTTGTTTTTATTGATTTGTAATTCTAATCCATAAGCACGACCCTCACCCTGAGCAACTTCTGTCTCAATACTTTCTGTAAATAGTAGATCTGCACCGTCTACAAAATCAGTCACATCATTCATGCTTTTATAATATACTTCGGCATTAAAATCATAAGTGTTGTCTTTTAAACTTTTGAAATATCCCAAAGCAACCTGATCGGCATATTGTGGTTTTAGATACGGCCCACTAGGTGCCCAAACGTCTAAAGGAGTTGCTGACGTAGTATTAGAGATCAGGTGTAAATATTGATACATTCTATTATAACTAACTTTCAAAGAACTATTATCATTAATTAGATAACGTGCAGAGAATCTTGGTTCAAAGCCATAAAAGTCTTTAATTGTTTTTCCGGAGTCATAGGCTGTTTCACCAATAACTTGATTTTCTGTATAAATATCTTGAGTAGCATCGTAGGATAGAGGGCTACCCGTTTCATAAATAGGAATCAGATCTTTACCGATTCTATTAAAATTCGAAACTCTAAACCCATACTGAAGACTTAATTTGTCAGATATCTTTTGTTTTAAATCTACATATGCACCTATTTCTGTACCAAACTTTTCTCTAAACTTTTCGGGAGTAACAGATGATTCTTTTAGAGGATTAATCTCTCCCGGTTGAAAATTATAGTAGGTATAATCAACTCCTGTTTTTAATGTAGTATCAGAATTAATATACCAAGTAAGTCTTGGCTTAAAATTATAATTCAAGATATTAGAATTCCATCTAAATTCTGATCCAGACCTTAGGTTATCAAGGTTATAGTCATAGTTACTAAAAATTGCGGATGCCTGTAGAAAAAGATCGTCATTCAAAACACTGGTCCATCTCAAGGTCCCCGAAGCATTTCCCCAGGTTGTTCCCAGAAAGTTTTCTATTTCGAAATTATCTCTACCGAAATATCCTGAGAGAAATATTCTATTATTTTTATTCAAGCTATAATTGGCTTTTAGGTTTATGTCATAGAAAGAAACTTTAGTATCCTCATAGTCTTCAGAAAGGGGTGCAAATAAGCCTATATAAGAGGTTCTACCTGCCAACATATAACTTCCTTTGCCTTCTTCATTATCTCCTTTGGCAATAGGACCTTCGATCAATGCTTTACTAGAAATTAAACCTATCCCTAGTTCGCCATTAAATTTTTTGAGATTCCCTTCTTTTTGTTTTATATCCAACACAGAAGAAAGTCGCCCCCCGTATATAGAAGGAATCCCTCCTTTATAAAGTTTTAGATCTTTTACAGCATCTGTATTAAATACAGAGAAAAAACCAAATAGGTGAGAGGCGTTATAAATGACGGCATCATCTAATAAAATTAAATTTTGATCTGCAGAACCTCCTCGTACATTAAAACCAGACGCAGCATCGTTAACACTAGAGACTCCTGGTAGTAATTGAATAGATTTTAATAAATCTGGTTCTCCCAGAACAGTAGGTAACTTTTTGATGGTATTCGAACTCAATGCCACCACACTCATCTCGGTAGATCGTACAGATTTTGTCGATTTATTCGTTTTTATCACTACTTCATCTAATTGAGCTGAATTTTCGCCTAGCTCAAAATCAAATTTCTTATCGCTATCCAAAACAATTTCTTTCTCGATAGTCCCATAGCCTAAATAGGTAACCGTAACCGTATAGGTACCTTCTTCTAAGGTTATTGAGTAGAAACCATAATCATTGGTAGTGGTTCCTTGTGTTGGACCTGCAATAACATTTACTCCCCATAGACTTTCGCCAGAAGACTTGTCTTTGATATAGCCACTTAATGTGTGTTTCTCTTGAGCTTGTACTGTGATAATAGACAGTATAAACAGAATGCCGACATATAATTTCATTTTTTTTAATTTTAAATTACAAGACAAAACTATTTTGATATCGCATGTTTTTAATTAAGAAAGTGATGAAACTGGATTTATTCTGATAAACCAGAACTTTTGGTGTACGAAGACTTTTTGTGCAACTCTGATAAACTGTTAATCAACGAGTAAGTGTTGTATTCTATCAATTATACCTATTTCTTATGTTCTTTGCGGATTACCGTAAGGGATTGTTAAAAAGTGTATTTATTTTAGTGGAAACAATGCTAATAGGAGGGGTGTAGTTCATTTTTAGAGAACTATATTCGATTGTTGTGAGTAATTACTGAAAAAAGTACTTGCTACAACAACGTGTATAAAACATAGATGTTAAAGGGGTTACGAAAGGTTAATGTTTATTTACAAAGACCGATAAATTTTTAGATTTAGCTTTTAAGATTGATAAGTTAAAAACAAGATATAAAATTTGGGCCCTGTGTAAAACCGAAAAATTAGTGTCTCGTTGCACGCTATGTTTCATACGCAAGTCCGTTATGTGTAATTAAAAATGAATGGAAAATATCTTAAGTGAAGCAATAGAAAATTATCTGACGGAAAAATCAAAAAGTTTCAGAGGTAATAAATTGGCGGCTAAGTTTAGAAAAGATTTCCCTTCTGAGATAGAAAAAATAATCGTTGACAAAAATAGATTTAAAGTTGTTGGTTCACCAGGAAAAGGTAATTGGACAGAATGTCCTTGGATCGCAATTTTAGATGTTTTAATAACCGATAGTCCTCAAAAAGGGTATTATCCCGTTTTAATATATAAATCTGATATGTCGGGAATTTATTTATCATTAAACCAAGGGGTGACTGACGTAATAGAAAATTACAAAAAAGAAGCAATTTCTGTATTAAAACTAAGAGCTCAAGATTTTAGAGCTAAGATTGACTTTGACTCAAAGAGTTATTTAATAGATATAGATTTGAGTTCTACAACTCGTAATGCAAAACACTATCAGGCCGGAAACATAATTGCAAAATACTATCCCAAAGAAAATTTACCCAGCTTGGAGCAACTAAGGATTGACTTAATAGAGATTTTAGAATTATATGAAAATCTCACATATACTGATAATTCATTTAGTGATGATTTAGGTGCAATCGGATTTGAAAAAAAACAAATTCGATTACACAGAAGAATTGAAAGAAATACTTCATTGTCTAAAAAAGTTAAAAAACTGAAAGGTTATCGCTGCGAAGCCTGTCAAATAAAATTTACCGAAATCTATGGTGATATTGGAAAAGATTTTATCGAGGCCCATCACCTAAACCCAATTTCCAAACTCGGAATAGGAAATTTTAAAGTAGATCTAAAAAATGATTTTGCAATACTTTGTAGTAATTGCCATAGCATGATACATAAATTGAATGATCCAAGTGATTTAAACAAACTAAAACAAATAATAAAAAACACATAACATTTTGTATAATGGATATGCGTCCTTAGTGATGCAAACGAATCGTACAAGAGATATTGAATCATAGAAAAGACAATTGAAATACGAATAAAATGAGTAACCATAAAAAACTATTGTCTTGCTGGCATAAATTAGAGCATTTTAGCCCTGCTTTGACTCCAAAAGCTTCTGAAAAAAATGTTGAGCTACTTAATAATATAGAGCCTTGGAAAATTCCATTAAGACCCAAAGATCCTAAAAAAACTATTGAATATACAATTTACTTGGGGGTATTCGACTCTTCTGTTGTAAATGAATTTGTGAAAGAATATTTTAAAGACACAAAAAAAGATGAAAATTTCAGAAATTCTAAAATTTGTTACGCTTCTTTAAAATTAGATACTGAAGGTAAATATATTAATGACTCATTTGGAATATCTACTTTGCCTTGGGCTTTAAATCAACTAGAAAACAACAAAATAAAAAACGATAATTGGGAACTTACCTTTGAAACTGTTAAGGACAATTTGCTTGAATATCTTGAATTAAATTTTAAGGAAACTATCACTAATTCATCTGATGAAATAATACAAATTTCAACTGTTGTTAATAATAATCAACTTTTAAAATTTCAAAATAAAGTTGAATCGCTTAGTAACTGGAGTGTAAAACCTCCTAAAGAAATATATGTAAAAAGAATTGAAAAATTCAAAAGTAAAAACGAGACTAAATCTAACGCAGATATTCTTAATAGTTTCTATATAAATGATTTAGAAAAAATAATTTCAATTTATGATAAAAAATCAATACCAAAAGCTTTTCGACAATACTTAGATGGTAGCTTAAATAAGCAATCAAGTAGATTAGATGTTTCTAAGAGTGTAGAAAAATTAAAAACAAACTTATCTCCTTCAAACTATCCTGATGGATGTTGGCCTTCTGATTATACTTTAAGTTTAATGCAACAATTTGCCGTAAATAATATTTTCAACAATCTAGCAGAAAACAGTCAAGAAGGCATGTTTTCGGTTAATGGACCTCCTGGGACAGGAAAAACAACTTTACTTAGAGATGTTATTGCTCCAATAATTGTAAAAAGAGCAAAAGAACTTATTAAAATCACAAACCCTTCGGATGGGTTTAAAAAAGTCGGCTCATTAGAAATTAATGAGAATTATTCTCCTTGGCTCTATGAACCTATAGAGTCAATAACAAATGGAGGAATTGTTATTGCATCATCGAATAATGGAGCAGTAGAAAATATTTCTAAAGAGTTACCTTTAAAAGAAGAAGTTTCAAAACTATATAACTCAGAAATTGCCTATTTTAAAACAGCAGCTGAAAATTCTTTAGGTACTGATAGCTGGGGGCTAATATCTGCTGTCTTAGGAAATAAAAAAAATAGAACAGATTTCATAAATAAGCTTTGGTTTGATTTTGACAAAAGAAAGAAAATAGGACTTCAAAAATCTTTAGATGAAAATAAACTCTTTGATAATTCTGAATGGGAATTAGTAAAAACTACATTTAAAACTAAGTTAAAAGAAATTTCAGTAGAAAAGGAAAGACTAGAATCTCTTAAAAAAGATTACGAAACCTTCGTTACTACAAAAAATATACTTTTTGAAACAACTCAAAATTTAGAGCAAACTAAAAAGGAATATGAAGCGTTAAGAAAGAAGTTTCAAAATCAAAAAGACAAAGTATTTGGTTTTAATAATGATAAAAAAGAGATTATTAATGAGTTAGCCATAATTAAAAGTAGCAAACCCAATTTCTTCTCTTATTGGTTCAATAAGTACAAAAGAAATACATATAAAAAAGCATCAGAAACTGCACTTAATACTTACAACCAAATTTCTAAGATAATAAATATTGAAAACTCAATTTTATCTGATAATGAAACTAATTTTAATAATGTAAGTTCTTTACTTAAAAAACAAGAAGAGGAAAAAGCTATTTTAACAGTAGAATTAAAAAAGCTTACTGATCTAACTGAGAATGCAAGATTGGAACTAAAAAACAACTATGCAGATACAAAGTATTGGAAAAATATAGAATCTAAAAAATCTCAAGAATCCTGCCCTTGGTATTCAGAAAGGTTAAAGAAATTACAATCTGAATTATTTATTATCTCCTTGAACTTGAATGAAGTATTTGTTTTAACTGCAAATGCAACTTCAAGTAGAATTTCAACAACACTTGCAGGTTTTTTTGAATATTTAAAAGGAGGTTCTAATCCTTCAAAAAAAGAAATAAAAGGAATGTGGAATACATTCTTCCTTGTAATTCCAGTAATTTCTTCCACATTTGCCTCAATACAAACAATGTTTAAAGATTTAACAAAAGAAGATATTCCGTGGTTATTTATTGATGAAGCCGGACAAGCAATTCCACAAGCTGCGGCAGGTTCAATTTGGCGTTCAAAACGAGTTGGTGTAGTTGGAGACCCTTTCCAAATAGAACCAGTTGTAACTATTCCTAATTCAATCACAGATAATATCAGTAACTATTTTGATTTGGGTAAAGATCATATAAGTTCAGAGTTGTCTGTACAATCAACGGCAGATAGAATTAATCCGTTAGGGTCATATTTAACTATAAATAACAAGGAAGAATGGATTGGAATTCCATTAAGGGTTCACAGAAGGTGTATAAGTCCTATGTTCGAAATATCAAATAACATTGCTTACGACAATACAATGTATTGCTCTACTAAAAGTCCCAAAAGTATTAAAGTGAATTTCAAAACATCATTTATTCATTGTAAAGGAACTGTGAAAGGGCGGCACTTTGTGCAAGAACAAGCTGAAATAATTAAAGAAATTTTAATTAATGAAATTAATTTTTCTAAAACTTTACCTGATGTTTTTGTCATCACCCCTTTTAGTCAAATAAGTTATTCCCTTAATTCTTTTCTTTTTAAACATTTAATTAATGAAGCAAAGAAATACAAGGAAATAGATAGTACAGAAATGGGAGTATGGTTGAAAGGCCATATTGGAACAGTGCACACTTTTCAAGGAAAACAAGCCGAAGGTGTAATATTATGCCTTGGATTAGATAAAACTACCACGGGTGCTGCAAATTGGGCTTCTCAAAAACCAAACTTATTAAATGTAGCGATAACAAGAGCGAAGTACAGATTTATAGCTATTGGAGATAAAGAAATATGGCTAAAACAAGCATACTTTAATCAATTAAATAAACTTGGAGCAGAAGCGGGAATGGACAATAATGGTACTTATGAAAAGAAATAGTTCATTCTTTTACTTTTCTCATATCCGGAAGAAGGTATTTAGATGGTTACTGTTATGGTTATAAAAATCAAAAAAAATCAGACAGGATACAAGACAAATTCTTGCATCGGCGCAAAACTCTTCTGTGAAAACATAAAAAACTAGAAAAAAAGTAGTAATTCTAGTAACATTTTTAGAGTTCGAGACATAAACTAAAGAGATCAGTTTTATTAAACGAACACAAATGCATCTCATGGGATTGGTTCTAAAAAAGAAATAGGAAAAGATATTTTCTGTAAAAAACAGTACTATAATTGATATTCTTTATCCTAAAGATTAATATATTTAAGAATGTATATAAAATATAAAACAGCGTATGACTCTTTTTGGTTGTCTAAAGGTTTTATTTTATGTTTGTACCTCTTAACCGTAACAAAGAAACATAATTGGGGAAACAAAAATTATGATTTCTATTCGCACTCTTCGTCAACACAATTTTTAATAAGATTATGAAAAGAACATTTTTATTAATGGCGTTATGTACGTCTTCACTTTTTTATGCGCAAGAAAAGATCCCATACGTGGATTATGAAGAAATTATAGAAGACATAAATGCGCAAGATGAAAAGCAAGAATACGATAAAATTATAGCGGGACTTGATAAAATCAGTGTAAACGATTCTATATACGAATCAACATTGATTACAAAATCGTATTATCTAATGCAGCAAAAGAAATATGATGAAGCCATAGTTGTATGTGATCAAGGACTGCAGCTCCCAATGGCTGAAAATCAATATTCTTTTCTATTAAATAAAGGCTTAGCCTTGATCGAATCCGAGAAGTATAAAGACGCAATAGCTGTTCATAATGAAGCACTAAAAATCTACCCGAGAAATAATATATTTTACCATAATCTGGGATTTATTTATAAAAAGACAAAACAGTTTGATAAAGCCGCACAAAATTATATGAAATCGATTACGCTAAATCCTTTTTATGAGAAGAGCCATTTAGAACTCGGTAGAATATGTTATCAAGAAGGAAAAATTGCACAAGCCCTAATGGCATTTAATATGTATTTGCTATTAAACCCTGATGGAGAAAATTCTTTTGATTTATTAAATTCGGTCAACACCTTAGTCTCTAATCAGAATGATCTAGAACCTGCAGGTATACAGATATCAGCCGATGATTACACATTCGAAGATATAGATTTGGTATTAGATAGCCGTATGGCTCTAAACGTTAACTATAAAATTGACAATAAAATAAATATAGCACTAACCAAACAGAATCATGCGCTCTTTGAACAATTGTCAGATTATGAGGGTGACGGAGGGTTTTGGGATAAGAAATATGTACCTTTCTATCAGTGGGTGTTCCAAAATAATCACTTTGACAATTTTACGTATACAATTTCATACTCGATACAAAACCCTGATTTTAAAAAGATAATAGATAAAAACATCGATGATGTTAAGTCCTTTGTTAATTTATATTATAGCAAATGGGAGGAGTTAATGAGTTATGATCACGAAGAAGTATTCGAAGGAAAAAAGCAAAAAGTAACCTATTTATTTGATAATTATACTTTTCTTCAGGCAGTCGGTGTGACTAATGGGGAAAAGAAAATAGGGAATTGGGAAATTTATGATGAAGAAGGAAAGATAATAGGAAAAGGAAAATTTGATGATAGTGGATTAAGAAATGGTGAGTGGATATGGTATGATCAATTTGGTAATATTTCAGAAAAAGAAAACTACAAGAACGGTAAGCTAGAAGGCAAGTATACATCGTATTATACAAATGGAAATATAGAAATTGAGAGTTTTTATGAAGGAGACAGATTAAATGGTGATTATAAAGCGTATAATAAGAGTGGTGCTCTAGGTGTACATAAGGTTTTTGAAAATGGGACACTCAATGGTAGATATTTAACTTTCTATGCTTTAGGAGAAATCTCAAAAGAATATGAAGTCAACTATACTGAAGGTATCCCAACAGGAGAACTCAAACAATATTACCCAGATGGATCTTTATTAAAGAAAAGGCCTTTTAAGAACGGTAAGATTAACGGAATCGAGCAAGTATATTATAATACGGGCGAGTCTAGTGCTGAGTATGAGTATAAAGATGATTATTATAATGGAGTTTATAGAAGCTTCTATCCTAATGGGCAACCATATGAAGTTGGGACTACATCAGAAGGATATTATAATGGTGATTGGAAATTTTACTATTCTGACGGTACATTAATGCGCGAAACGGCCTATAGTGAGGGAAAATTTAATGGTTCTTATAAGGAGTATGATGTTGATGGAAAATTGATATCTGATTTTACCTATCGTAATGATGATTTCATAGCTCATAAGCATTTCAATAAAAACGGAGAGGTTATTCAGGAAGCGAAAAAGAAGAATGGAGAGTTTTATTATCAAGGATTTTCGCCTCTGGGAGATATGATCACAGAAGGATTGTATGATAGTAAGGGAGGAAAAAAAGGAGAATGGAAATACTATACCGATGGTGTTTTGATAAATAAAGGAGTTTATGAAGACAATTTGCTTCAAGGTGCATATTATAGTTACTATAGATCTGGACAAGAGGAGTCTATAGCACAATATAAAAATGATTCTCTATCTGGGTATTATGTGGGATATCACGAAAATGGAAATATAGCACGTCAGGGATGGCATAAAAATAATAAAGCACACGGATTTTGGATTTCGTACTACAATGACGGAAAAATAAAAGAAAAAAACTTTTACCATAAAGGAAAACAACATGGGATACAGGAGATTTATGGTGTAGAAGGAAAATTATCACATACACTAGTTTTTGAATACCAAAGTCTGGTATCCGAGGTGTATTTTAGACCAGATGGTAGTGTACAACAGGAGATAGCACACGACCCTACTAAGAAGACATATACTATTTCCTTTTATCGATATGATGGCACCGTATATTCTAAAACAGCGTATTTATATGGTCTCAAACATGGTACTTATATACAGTTTGATCACGAAGGTAAAAAGACTGTAGAAGGAGCATATTTTAATGACAAGTATCATGGTAAATGGACTTGGTATAATGAAAGCAAAATTAGTTTAGAGGGCGAATATTTTCATGGTGAAAATATTGGCGAATGGAAGATCTATCATGATACAGGAAAATTACACAAAAAATACACCTATGAATCGGGGCAATTAGAAGGAATACTTGAAACATATGATGAACAAGGTGTGTTAATTAGAACAATACCTTATAAAAAAGGAAAAATTCATGGAGAACGCATGTTTTATAGTCCAGAAGGAAAATTGCAAGCCATAAGATATTATCATAATGATAAGATCATAGGGTATAGCTATCACGATACAAATGGTGATGTAAAACCTATGATCCCGATAGAAAATTACTCAGGACAAGTAAGGGCATTTTTTGATAACGGAAAACCATCTATGGAAGCCGAATTCAAAAACGGACTATTAGTAGAAGATTTCAAGGCATATTACTATTCTGGCCAGTTAGAGCGACAAACAAGTTTTATAAATGGGAACACCCATGGAAAATTTATTGATTATTACGCCGACGGAAAAATTAAGAGTGAAACAAATTATAATTATGATATGTTACATGGTATGCTCAAAGAGTATTATCAAAACGGAAATCTAAAGAAAGAAGTCAATTATCTATACGATAAACGAAGCGGTTCTGCCAAATACTTCGATGAAAACGGTAAACTCAAGAAAGAAAATGTTTATTTTAATGATATAGTAGACAAATAAGAAGGATGAAGTACAAGAAACAATTGGTAAGCGTTGCATTATTAGTGTCCTTTCTAGGGCAAGCTCAGATCTCTCCAATATTTGAAGAGTATAAAGAAAAATATCCCAATGCATATTCTGTTAAATTATTAGAAGAAAGAAAGGTCGATATTGGCCTTAAGAATGGAGAGATTCTTATTACTCAGGAGATTACAGAAGAAAACTTATATCTTGATGCAGCAGCTACATATCAATCAAAAGAGTCAATTAATTATTCCACTTTTTTTGAAGTAGAATCTATCGAAGCCGCTTCAATGGTTTATAAAGATGGCAAATATAATGAGATAGAAGTAAAAGATTTTGTGACCAAAGATGAGATGAATCAAAGTTTTTATGATGATTCAAAATCGATCAATTTTATTTACCCAAACCTTCAACCAGGTTCAAAATCAAAGTTACGGTATAAGGAAAAGATTAAAAATCCTAGATTTTTGGGTTCTTTTTATTTTGCCGACTTTCATCCCACAGTGCAAAGTAAACTTACAATTAGTGTAGATAAAGATATTTCGCTAAAGTTTAAAGAATTTAATACGGATGGAGTAAACATAGATTTTTCTGAGTCTGAGAAACATGGTAAACGTATTTATAGTTGGGAGGCTAATGGTATTGATGAGTTTAAGCTAGATCCAGGAGCTCCTAATTTTAGAAATACCTTACCTCATCTTGTACCAATGATAACCGATTATCAACTAAAAGGTGAAAAAGTAAAGTTACTAGGTGAGGTATCAGATCTATACGGTTGGTATTACTCTTTGGTCAAGGATATCAATAAGGAAGCAGCAGATAATGAATTAGTTAAAATTGTAAATATTTTAACGAAGGACAAAAAAACAAATCTAGAAAAGGTTAAAGCAATTTATTATTGGGTTCAGGAAAACATTAAGTATATCGCTTTTGAGTATGCCCTAGGAGGATTTATACCTAGAGAAGCTAATGACATATTTAATAAAAAATATGGGGATTGTAAGGATAATTCTAGCATACTTCAGGAGATGTTAGAAATTGCCGGTCTACAAGGAAACCTTACCTGGATAGGGACACGAAGTATTCCGTACAAGTATGAAGAGGTACCAACTCCTGCAGTCGATAATCATATGATTTTGTCATATATAGAAGGGGAGAATGTGTATTATCTAGATGCTACAGGTAGGTACATCCCTATAGATTTGCCAACCCCTTTTATCCAAGGAAAAGAAGCATTAATTTCTTTAGGAGAAAAAGAGTTTGTGGTAAAAGAAGTTCCTGTTGTAGATTCTAAAAAGAATACCATGGTAGATTCTACATTCATAAAAATAAAAGATCATACCGTCATTGGGTCAGGTAATTTTAAGTTATCAGGATATTTCAAAACAGATTTTTTTAGCACTTTCGAAAGAAATAAAAAAGAAACCAAATTAAAAGAAGTCTATACAAAAGAGCTTAGAAAAGGGAGTAATAAGTTTCTGATAGAAGACTTTAAAGAAACAAACAAATATGATTACGATAAAGATTTTATTGTAACCTATACTTTTAATATTCAGGATTATATAAATCAATTAGATGATGAGGTATATATAAACCTTAATCTAAATAGAGAGCTTAGTCAATTTAAGCTAAAAGAAGACAGAAAATCTGCCAAAGAATACCGTTATAAATCCTATGTCAAAAATATAACTGTACTCGAGGTTCCCGAAGGGAAAGAAATAGCCTATATCCCAGACGACTTTTCTATTGATAACGATTTTTTTGAATGTTCTATTAAATACCTAAAAAAGGAGAATGCTATAATTTATGAATTGATTATGGATCAGGACTTTATTCTCTTAGATGTAGAACAGCAGAAAGCGTTTAATACACTCATTAAGAATGTTGAAAAGAATTTTAAAGAAGTAATTATTTTAAAAGATAAAAAGTAATTAGACACCATACTATTATTATGAAATCACTTATATACCATGCAATACTTTTTCTTTGCATAACTACTGTTTGGGGACAAAAAGAACCATATTATAAGACATATAATTGGTCAGATAATCCTATTGAAGATATTGACATAGAAAAATTTAAGGATAAAGACATTGTTGCCTTTAAAGATAAAGTAGTTAATGAGTTTTGTTTTATTAATGAAGATGAATTCGTAGAATATTCATTGGTTCACAAGTTGTATTGGCTTAATTCGAATGATAATATCGAGAAATATAATAAGGTATATCTGCCATCTTCTGCAAACTCAGAAGTAGTAAAAAATAAAGCACGAGTAATTACTAAGGAAGGTAAGATTATAGAATTAGATGATTCTAAAATTTTAACATCAGAAGATGAAGAGACAAAAAGGGTGCTGAAGTATTATGCACTAGAAGGAATAGAAAAAGGAGGATATATAGAATATTTCTTTGTAGTAAAAAGATACCCGGCTTATACCGGAAAAAGAATAACGTTGCAGTCAGATTTTGATAAAAAAAATGTTGATTTCGAATTACTTGCTCCATCTAATTTGATCTTTCAAATCAAAACATACAATGATCTTCCTGATGCAGTAAAAGATTCGACGAATACGGATAAAAATCATTGGAAATTACAACTAAAGGAAGTACCGGCATTAGAAAAAGAAGAGCAAGCCCCGTATAGTGCAATGAGTAAATATTTGATATATAAGCTTCATGAAAATGCAAATAACCCAGGCAACGATATTGTATCCTATAGGGTAGGTTCTCAAAATATTTATAAAAACCTTTATGAGGAGATAGATAATAAACTCAAAGTAGAAATAAATGGGTTTATTAAATCGATAGAAGGTTTGGATAGTGAGGACGAAACAGGAAAAATTCGTTTACTAGAAAATTATATAAAGACAAATATATATGTAGCCGAGGTAAGTAGAGAAGATCTCGAGGATGTTTCTAGTATTCTGGATAAAAAAGTAGCCAATGAGAGAGGAATTTTAAAATTGTATCTCACATTATTTAATGCTCTAGAGATTAAACATCAAATCGTTTATACGACCGATAGAAGGGAAATGAAATTTGATAAAGATTTTGAAGCGTATAATTTTTTTCAGGAAAATCTAATATATTTTCCGAAACAGAAGCTTTATATGGCGCCTACTAGGTTAGAATCGAGATTGGGTTTTCCTCCCGGATACATGACAGATAACTATGGACTATTTGTGAAACAAGTTACGTTAGGAGGTTTTACTTCGGCAATAGGTAGTATTAAATATATACAACCTGTCAATTATGATAAAACCAATTATAATTTGATAATGAATGTCAGTTTTGATCCCGATGACCTTACTGTTACAAAATTAAAAATGGATCGTACCATGGATGGGTATTATGCAGTATATGTGCAGCCTTTTATGGATGTGGCAAAAGAGGAAAATAAGAGTGAAATTATAGAAAGCGTAATAAAATCGATCAATCCAAATCTCGAAATTATAGAAAAAAAGGTGTTTAACGCTTCTTCAAAAGATTTTGGGACAAAACCATTGCAAATACTGGCAGAGTTAAAATCTGAGGATTATGTAGATAAAGCAGGAAATAAATACTTGTTTAAAATAGGAGCTATCATTGGACCCCAACAAGAGATGTATCAGGAAAAAGTACGTCAACTTCCTGTAGAAAACGAATTTGAAAGAAGTTATGACAGGAAAATAATTGTTGATATTCCTAATGGGTATCAATTTAAAAACCTTGATAAAATTAATATAGATGAGTCTTACAGTAAAGATGACAAAGAATTGTTTATGTTTAAGTCTTCTTATAGTATAAAAGATAATCAACTCATTGTTTCTATTAAAGAGCAATATAATCAGAATATCGTTGATGTTTCTTTATACGAAGAATATAGGACTGTAATAAACAGTGCTGCCAATTTTAATAAAGTTACATTGGTATTAGAGAAACTCTAAATAGCATCACTAGATGCGGTAAATTTTATAAAAAGCCTAAAAATCTTAAAAGATTTTTAGGCTTGTTTATTGGGCAAATACTGTTACTGGATGTATTCTCATGCGAACAGGACCCCCAGATTCTTATGTATAGGTAACTAAGTCCAATGATAAATAAGCAGCTCTAATTTCACTTATTTTTCCATCCTTGATTTTATAAATAATATATTTAGCTGAAGTAGCTTCGATTACAGTGGGTAGCATCTTATGGCTAACCAAAATTTGTTGAGAATGACCAAAATTTAATGTTATCGTATTACTTTCGAAGAAGCAAAAAAAAAAACGACCACTACAAAATTTGAATCACTGTTTGAGTTTTTTTGAAATTAGAGCAACTCAACTTGGTAAGTACTTCTTGCATAAAATAGAAGCATTGTTATTAGGCCTTAGTGATCCTTTTGCATATTGATAAGAATAAAAGCAGATATAGAAAAATCTCTTATCAAAATCGTATAGATTGTTGCTTAGATCATTCATATCTGTTTATGAATGTATACTCTAAAAAAATAGTTATTTCTAACATCCATCATAGACGAAAACCGATATATATTATTGTTGACATGTGCTTTGGGTTAACAACTCTTAATCATAACATGAGACATAATAAAAATACCAAGATAGGTTAAACCACCATCATGATTTTGGGAAAATTTTTACACCAAAATCTATATCTTTACTGGCTGTAATCCTATTCACATGAAGATTCTACTGCAAACTTTCTTTTTTATTCTTGCCTATACTGCCATTGCGCAAAATTCTGACTTAGAGAGATCTGTTTTGGTATTAAAACAAAAAATCAGTGAGTCAGAAAAAGGTGAAAAATTAAAATGGATGGATAGTCTGTCTTTACTTATAGATTTTAATGATGAATACAATTACGACTCCATAGTAAGACAAACCATCAAGTATGCACTAGAACTGGATTCACTAGATATAGCCACTCGTAATACTCATGATCTTGTTTATTATAAAACCGCTATAATCGGTAAACCAGAAGAAGGATTGAAAATTTTTAAAGACTTTACTAGCACAGAAAAAAGGTTAATAAGTAATGCGGCCAAAGCTAGGCTTTATATACAGGGTGCATCTAGCTATCATGCGATTGGCGATATTGATGAAGCCATAAAACAGTTAGAAGTTGCAAAAAAATTGGCATTAAAAACAACGAATGCAAAACTGCTGGCAGATATCAATTTAAGTTTAGGAAAATACCATGGCGAGATAGGGGATTTTGTGAAGTCCTCAAATTTTATTCAGGAAGCAATTCCGACATTTATAGAGAAAAAGGATACTGTAAAGATTATTGATTCTAAAAATGTATTATCGATTCTGTACAGTCAAAATGCTTTTTATAAGGAGGCTGAGCTAGAGCGTAATGAGGCAATTGCTTTGGCCAAAAAGCAAAAAGAAGAATCAAGCTTATATTTTTTGTATTTCAATGCTGCTCAAGATTACAGATTACTTGGTGATCATAAAAAATGGATCGCCAATATGAAACTTTGCCTTAAAGCAAACGAAAAATCGCTTTATAAAATTCACTTTGAACCTCTTATTCTATGCAATTTAATTATTGCCCTTGCAGAAAGTAACAACCTAAAGGAAGCAGAAGAGTATTTTAAAACTGTTGAAAACAACCTAGAGAAGTATTCTACAGGAAATAATTATAATACCTATATCGAAACCCTGAAACAAATGGCATTTGCCAAAGGTAACTATCAAGAAGCAGTATCCTATGGGAAGGAACATTTGGACTCAGTATTAAAACTAGACGCTTTTGTCGAAATTATGAATGCCGAGAATTTTATGGCAAAAGTTTATAATGCACAGAAGGATGCTAAAAACTCACTTAAACACAAAGTTCGTTATTATACGATCAAAGATTCTGTGGCGACAGTTCAAAAAGTGAAAGCTTTGACATTTTACCAAACGCTATATGAAACAGAAAAGAGAGATCTTAAAATTGAGGCTCAGGAATCTAGTATTGCGCTTCTGGATTCAAAAAACAAAATAAAAAATCAATGGATGCTCTTTGGGGGCTTAGGGTTACTGTTAATTTTTTGGATCATATTTTTGATTTGGTCTAGAAAAGAAGCACAAAAAAGACATCAGCGACAGGAGCAGTTTACCACCCAGTTGGTCAATATTCAGGAAGTTGAACGCTCTAGAGTTGCCAGAGAGTTGCATGATAGTGTAGGCCAAAAATTACTCGTTCTTAAAAACATACTATCTCAAAAAGAAAAAGATCAACAAAAAGAAATAGATGTTCTTGATGAAACCATTACAGAGGTTCGCGAAATGTCGCATAGTTTGCACCCTTTTCAGTTCGAGAAACTTGGTCTTGTGCAATCCTTAGAAGATATGATAACTGCTTTTCAGAAAAATTCTGAGGTATTTTATTCTTCCGAAATCGAAGATATTTCTGGATTAATACCGAAGGAGAAAGAAATTATCCTTTTTAGAATGCTTCAGGAATGTATTGGCAATGTAGAAAAACATGCAGAAGCTACCGCCTGTAATCTTTCTGTAAAACAGAAAAAGGAAAATGTTGTTTTTTGCTTAAAAGATAATGGTAAGGGCTTCGACGTTGAAAAGAGTTCTGAAAAAGTAGATGGTCTGGGGATGAAAACCTTAAAGGAACGTGCCAAATATATTGATGCTATGTTGAGGATAGATTCTGAAAAAGAAAAAGGAACTACCATAACCATTAAAATTTCTAAAGCATGAACCTAACGATTGTTTTAGCTGATGACCATCCGTTGCTATTAAGTGGAACAGAGCAATTTTTAAAAAACTTGCAATTTAAAGTAGTAGGAACAGCTATAGATGGCAATGATGCCTATAGCCAAATTATAAAACATCAGCCCGATATCGCTATTTTAGATTTTGATATGCCTAAGTATAATGGTATAGAAGTAGGAAAGTTATGTTCGCAAAAAGGAATAGAAACCAAGATAATAATTCTGACGCTTTACAAACAAGAATCCATCATTAGTGAGGTTGGAAATTCTATTCATGGCTATGTCCTAAAAAATGATACCATAGACGAACTCGCAAATGCCATTACTCAAGTTGCCAAAGGTCACCACTATATAAGTAAAAACTTAAATGAAAATATTCATCTTAGCGACCCCACCAATACCATTGAACATCTCACAATCACTGAAATGAAAATATTGCGCCATCTGGCTACGGATCGGTCTTCTTCCCAAATCGCCGAATCCCTTTTTATTTCAAAACGTACCGTAGAGAAACATCGTAGTAATATTATCAAAAAATTGGGGATTTCCTCTTCTCAAAATGCACTTCTTCTTTGGGTGCAAAAAAATCCAAACTTCTTCATTAAGTAGTCGTACCTATTCCTTAGAATTATTTTCCTCTTTACTTTTTAGGAATAAATAAAAGAGTTTCTGCAAATGGATATATAATTGGTAGGGCAATACGCACAAATATCTGGCGAAGAATACTACAGAAAATTAAAGATAAGAGCTACCTAAAACCTTTTGCTCCTGTGTGGATTTAAAATCCATATTTTTTTGATACGTAGGTGTACGTATTGTGCCAATATCTATTCATTGGTAAGTTTGTTCCTTAATCTAGGAAAAGTTACTAAAAACAAAAATGAAATAATGAATACATGCTTACATAGTTTTTGTTAGCAGGTATTGCAAAAATTAAGGGAAACAAATTTTTGAATTAAAAAACACATATCGCTTTAACAAGTAATTCTTGGCCTATCAGCATAGTAGGCAACAACATTTTTTTTCTTCGCTGAAAGGTTCGAGAACCAACAAAAAAATAGAATTATAATGATGGCATTTGGGAATACACAACATTATAAAAAAATGAAGAAGTATTTACTTTTAATTCTAATACGACCATTGATAAGCTACTTACGAATCCAAATAAGTATGGACTTATATCCTAAGACAGTTGCTAATGTATCCGGAACAAGTAATAGTTTTTCTAGTTATGATTCTGTAGTAACTCATCCAAAAAACACTACTAAAAAAATAATTGGTAAAATACGTTATTCACAATCTCATATTAACAAATCACTCCAAAGATTAATTACTCATGAAAAAAATTACCCTAGTATTAACTCTATTATTTAGCGGTTTACTATTTGCCCAAGATTTTACAATAGACGGTATTGAATATACCATAACATCTACAGCAGCCCCATATACAGTCGAAGTATCTGATTATGTCGGAACAAGTACTACGGTAGCCATACCAACTACAGTTACTTATGATGGTATTTTATATACCGTAACAACCATTGGTACTTATGCTTTTTGGGGCAAAGAATTAACCCGTATTACACTTCCTGACAGTATAACAAGTATTGGTGCTTATGCTTTTCGAGACAATGAATTAACCAGTGTTACCATTCCTAATATCGTGGCAACTATTGGTGATTATGCTTTCGCGGGAAATGAATTAACCAGTGTCATTTCTGAAAGCTTAAACCCGGCAACGCTGCTTAGCACTATTTTTGATAATCGTAGTTTAATAGACCTCAGTATTCCTGCAGGTACAGAAGAAGTATACGAAACAGCAGGTTGGACTGGGTTTAATACCGTCTTACTATTTGATGCAACATTTATTGTAGACAGTATTGAATATACAGTAACAGCTGCAACAGACCCTTATACTGTTGAAGTATCGGATTATACAGGAACAAGCACTGTGGTAAGCATACCAGATACGGTTGTTTATTATAGCATTACATTTACCGTAACAACTATTGGTGATAATGCTTTGTATCAAAAAAATTTAACCAGCATTACCATTCCTGACAGCGTAACAGCTATTGGTGATGCTGCTTTTTTCTATAATAATTTAACCAGTGTTACCATTCCTGACAGTGTAACAGCTATTGGTGAATCTGCTTTCAGTATCAATGATTTAACCAGTATTACTATTTCTGATAGCGTAACAAGTATTGGTGATCATGCCTTCTTTCAGAATAATTTAACAAGTGTTACCATTCCTGACAGTGTAACAAGTATTGGTATTGCTGCTTTTGCCTATAATCATTTAAGTACTGTTACTATTGGCAGTAGTGTAGAAACTATTGGTGCGTCTGCTTTTGCTTTATCTTATAAAGATTTAACTAGCGTGTTTTCTAAAAGTTTAAACCCAGCAACACTTGTAGACACTGTTTTTGATAATCGTAGTGTAATAGACATTACTATTCCTGTAGGAACAACCGAGGTATACCAAACAGCAGGTTGGACAGGTTTTAATGCGGTCTTATTTGATGAAAATTTTAGTGTAGACGGTATTGAATATACCATAACATCTACAGCAGCCCCATATACGGTTGAAGTATCCAATTATGTAGGTACAAGTACTACGGTAGCAATACCAACTACAGTTACTTATGATAACATTACATATATAGTAACAACTATTGGTAATAATGCTTTCCTGGATAAAAATTTAATCAGTGTTACCATTCCAGATAGTGTAACAACTATTGGTGATTCTACTTTTCAGGAAAACAATTTAACCAGTGTTACCATTCCTGACAGCGTAACAACCATTGGTGAGAATGCTTTTCGGGACAATGAATTAATCAGTGTTATCATTCCAGATGGCGTAACAAGTATTAGTGATTATGTTTTTTCCTTTAATAGTTTAACAAGTGTTACCATTCCTGATAGCGTAACTAGTATCGGTGATTCTGCTTTTCAGGACAATGAATTAATCAGTGTTATCATTCCATATGGCATAACAAATATTGGCGATTATGTTTTTTCCTTTAATGCTTTAACCAGTGTTACTATTCCTGATAGCGTAACTAGTATCGGTGATTCTGCTTTTCAGGACAATGAATTAATCAGTGTTATCATTCCATATGGCATAACAAATATTGGCGATTATGTTTTTTCCTTTAATGCTTTAACCAGTGTTACTATTCCTGATAGCGTAACTAGTATCGGTGATTCTGCTTTTCAGGACAATGAATTAATCAGTGTTATCATTCCATATGGCATAACAAATATTGGCGATTATGTTTTTTCCTTTAATGCTTTAACCAGTGTTACTATTCCTGATAGCGTAACTAGTATCGGTGATTCTGCTTTTCAGGACAATGAATTAATCAGTGTTATCATTCCATATGGCATAACAAATATTGGCGATTATGTTTTTTCCTTTAATGCTTTAACCAGTGTTACTATTCCTGATAGCGTAACTAGTATCGGTGATTCTGCTTTTCAGGACAATGAATTAATCAGTGTTATCATTCCATATGGCATAACAAATATTGGCGATTATGTTTTTTCCTTTAATGCTTTAACCAGTGTTACTATTCCTGATAGCGTAACAAGTATCGGTAATTCTGCTTTCCGTTCCAATGAATTAACCAGTATTATTATTCCGGATGGCGTAACAAGTATTGATGATTATGCTTTTTCCTTTAATAATGGTTTAACCACTGTTACTATTGGCAGTAGCGTAGAAACTATTGGTGATTATGCTTTCCGTTATAATGAATTAACCAGTGTGTTTTCTAAAAGTTTACACCCAGCAACCCTTGCAGACACTGTTTTTGATG
Organism: Aquimarina pacifica; assembly: GCF_000520955.1. Lineage (GTDB taxonomy): Bacteria > Bacteroidota > Bacteroidia > Flavobacteriales > Flavobacteriaceae > Aquimarina > Aquimarina pacifica. Next base: position 60,788 of record NZ_JACC01000042.1, read on the forward strand.
ATCGTAGTGTAATAGACCTTTATATTCCTGCAGGTACAGTAGAAGCATACGAAATAGCAAGTTGGACAGGTTTTAATACGATTTTATTATTTGATGAAACTTTTAGTGTAGATGGTATTGAATATACCATAACATCGCTAACAAACCCAACTACAGTTGAAGTGTCTGATTATGTCGGGACAAGTACTACGGTAGCCATACCAAATATAGTTACTTATAATAGTATTGTATTTACCGTAACAACTATTGGTGATACTGCTTTCGCTGCAAATGACTTAACCAGTGTTACTATTCCAGATAGTGTAACAGCTATTGGTGATGGTGCTTTTGCTACAAATGATTTAACCAGTGTTATTATTCCAGATAGTGTAACAACTATTGGTGATGCTGCTTTCTCTAACAATAATTTAACCAGTGTTACTATTCCAAGTAGTGTAACAAGTATTAGTGGTTATGCTTTCTATCAAAATTCATTAACCAATCTTACGATTCCAGATAGTGTAACAAGTATTAATGAGTATGCTTTCAGTGAAAATGAATTGACCAGTGTTATTATTCCAAGTAGTGTAACAAGTATTGGTGATTTTGCTTTTGCTGAAAATGATTTAACTAGTGTGTTTTCTAAAAGTTTAAACCCAGCAACACTTACAGACACTATTTTTGGTGATCGTAGTTTAATAGACCTTATTATTCTTACTGACACAACACAAGCATACCAAACAGCAGGTTGGACAGGTTTTAAAATTGAATATTCGGTAACATCTCAAACAACCCCGTATACAGTTGAAGTCTCTAATTATGGTGGAACAAGTAAAACTGTAGCCATACCAACTACAGTTACTCATGATAACATTACATATACCGTAACACGTATTGGTAATGATGCTTTCTTTAATAATGATTTAACCAGTGTTACCATACCTGACAGCGTCACTAGTATTAGTAATGCTGCTTTCTATCAAAATTCATTAACCAGTGTTACCATTCCAGATGGCATAACAACTATTGGTGATTACGCTTTCGCAAATAATGAATTAACCAATGTGATTTCAGAAAGTTTAGACCCAGCAACACTGCTTAGCAATGTTTTTGATAATCGTAATTCAATAGACCTTAGTATTCCTACAGGTACAACAGAGGTTTATAAAACAGCAGGTTGGACTGGTTTTAATTCGGTTACCGAGCAAGCTATAGAAGACTTTGTTATAGATGGAATTGAATATATCATAACATCGTTAACAGACCCGACTACAGTTGAAGTATCGGGTTATGTTGGCACAAGTACTGTAGTAGATATACCCACAACAGTTACTTATGATAACATTACATTTAGTGTAACCAGTATTGGTGAAGAAGCTTTCCGGGGAAATAAATTAACCAGCGTTACTATTCCAGACAGTGTAACAACTATTGGTGAATCTGCTTTTTGGAATAATGAATTAACCAGTATTACTATTCCAGACAGTGTAACAACTATTGGTGGTGCTACTTTCTCTCATAATAATTTAACCAGTGTTACCATTCCTAACAATGTAACAATTATTGGTGTTGCTGCTTTCTTTAGTAATAATTTAGCCAGTGTTACCATTCCTAACAGTGTAACAACTATTGGTGGTGCTGCTTTCTCTTATAATAATTTAGCCAGTGTTACTATTCCAGATAGCGTAATAAGTATTGGTGAAGAAGCTTTTTTAGATAATAAATTGACCAGCGTTACTATTGGTAATAGTGTAGAAACTATTGGTGAATCTGCTTTTCAGGAAAATGAATTAACCAGTGTTACTATTCCAGATAGCGTAATAAGTATTGGTGATGCTGCTTTCTGGGAAAATGAACTAACCAGTGTTACTATTCCAGATAGCGTAATAAGTATTGGTGAAGAAGCTTTTTTAGATAATAAATTGACTAGTGTTACCATTGGTAATAGTGTAGAAACTATTGGTGAATCTGCTTTTTGGAATAATGAATTAACCAGTGTTACTATTCCAGATAGCGTAATAAGTATTGGTGAACTTGCTTTTTATGGGAATAAATTGACTAGTGTGACTTCTAAAAGTTTACAACCAGCAACACTACTTAGCAGTGTTTTTAATAGCAGAAGTTCAATAACTTTAAGTATTCCAACAGGTACAGTAGCAACATACGAAACCGCAGGTTGGACAGGTTTTAATTCAGTTTCATTATTTGACGCAACATTTATTGTAGATGATATTGAATATACTATAACATCGTTAACAAATCCAGCTACAGTAGAAGCATCTGATTATATTGGAACAAGTACTGTAGTAGATATACCCACAACAGTTACTTATAGTAACATTACATTTAGCGTAACCAGTATTGGTGATGCTGCTTTCTTTAACAATGATTTGTCCAGTGTTACTATTCCTGATAGCGTAACAAGTATTGGTGAAGGTGCTTTTCAGCGAAATTCATTAACCAGAGTTATTATTCCTTATAGCGTAACAGCTATTGGTAATGTTGCTTTCGGAGAAAATTCATTAATCCGTGTTACTATTAGTAGTGGTGTAACTAGTATTGGTAATTATGCTTTCGCCGGAAATGATTTGTCCAGTGTTACTATTCCTAATAGCGTAACAAGCATAGGTGATTATGCTTTCTATCAAAATTCATTAACCAGTGTTATTATTCCTAACAATGTAACAACTATTGGCGGCTCTGCTTTCTGTAGTAATGAATTAACCAGTGTTACTATTCCTAGTAGTGTAACAACTATTGGTGATTATGCTTTCTGTGATAATGAATTAACCACCGTGATTTCAGAAAGTTTAGACCCAGCAACACTAGCAGACACTATTTTTGTTGATCGTAGTTTAATAGACCTTACTATTCCTGAAGGGACAACGGATGTTTACATAACAAAAGGTTGGACCGGTTTTAATTCTGTTACCGAGCAAGCTACTGAAGAGTTTATAGTGGATGGTATTAGATATACAATAACATCTACAGCTGACCCATATACAGTTGAAGCATCAGATTATATAGGAAGCAACACCACGTTAAATATACCCAATACAGTTACCAATAATGGTAGTACATATACAGTAACCACTATTGGTGATGACGCTTTTTCCTTTAATGATTTCATCAGTGTTACTATCCCCAATAGTGTAACAAGTATTGGTGATGACGCTTTTTTTGGAAATGATTTAACCAGTGTTACTATTCCGGATAGTGTAACAAGTATTGGTGTTTATGCTTTCGCTTCAAATAAGTTAACCAGTGTTACCATTCCAAATAGTGTAACGAGTATTAGTGAATCTGCTTTCCGTTCCAATAATTTAACTAGTGTTACCATTCCAAATGGTGTAACAACTATTGGTGAAAATGCTTTCCGTTTCAATTATTATTTAATCAGTGTTACTATTCCCAGCAGCGTAACAAGTATAGGTGATTATGCTTTTTCTAGCAATGCTTTAACCAGTATTACTATTCCAGATAGTGTAACAACTATTGGTG
>NZ_JACC01000043.1 GCF_000520955.1 Aquimarina pacifica
ACTTACACAGTTAATGAGATACTACCATAATTAATCAAATAATAGCTCTACGGGCCAACTAACTTATCTGTCTTTTTATTCAGAACTTCTAGATTAGAATCAATATTCTAATCTAGAAGTATTTGCTATTTTTATTTAGGTAATCTTTTTAGAAAATTGCTATAAAAATCAATATATAAATCACTTCTTTTTGTGAGAAAAAATTACTAACAATTTATAATTAAAACAATAAATAGAGCTATCACTTTGTAAAACCACTTGAATTTAAATAATCAGACGAATGCAATACCAAAAAACTATCAATTATTAAACTTCAGTTGCGGTTCATTATTTATAATCTTTGTCGGAATCTTAAACTTGACCTCTCCTGTATAAAACCCTAAATCCTCTATAGTCAAATTAAAATGGTCTGCATCTACTAGCTTTTCTTCTTTAGGATACACCAACAATATTGTTGTAGCACCACTCATTCCATACATACGTGGGTATATATAATCTGCCATGGCTATAGTATCTTTCTTAGGCGTATATAGATGTATCTTTTGCTTCATCCCAAAAGCCAATTCATTGACCATAGCACCGAACTGCTGCTTATTTCCTGCTACATTACTTAAGAGTTCCTGATTATTTTTGGACATCGATACATTAAAATACATGTATTTTCCATACTTATTACGTAAACTATCGATTTTGGATATGGATCTTTCCTTACCCAATTCCTGCTCGACTAACAAATCTGTGGGTTTATATACTATAGAAAAATTCACCCCATTGATGGTTTTGGTCTGAAGATATTCATGCTCAGGATCTCTTAGGTATTCCCATAATTCTTCTGTCGTACCAAAAATCGTATTATTACAAGAGATTAAAAGTAAAAATCCGGTAAATATTAATATTAGTTTTTTCAAGTCTGTGTTCTTTAGTTGGAAGTCCGATGTAGGATGTCTGAAGTTTTTCATTAATCAATTGTAGGATTCCCAAAGTCGGTTGTCAGATGTCAGAGGTTCGAAGTCTGAGATTCTAGACGGCTAGGTGTCAGAACACGGAAGTCCGAGATCGAATAATGGAAGTTATTATTTTAGAAACTTGTTATTTCACTTCTTCTTTTTAACTTCCGTCTTCCGTCTTCCGTCTTCCGTCTTCCGTCTTCAACCTTTCACTTTATTTACCTTCAAACTCGGCATTTAATTCTTCAAGGACTTCATCAGTTAGATCAGAGGATTCTTCTCCGTACATAATCGTACCACTACCAGTCGCTCCAAAAATAACTTTATAGCCTTTCTTTTTGCCATACTCCTTTACAAAATCATTGATATCATTAATAACCGTTTGAGTTACCTTTTTATCCTCCTCTTGCAATTGTTTTTGTACTGCTTGTTGGTAATTATTGATTTGTTGTTGTTTAGTCCCCAGTAACTCTTGTTTAAGCTCTAATTCTTTCTTACTTAAACTTACACGTTCCTTTTCATAGGTTTTAAGTTCTTTCTGCCAATCAGACATCAGACTGTCCACATTGGCTTTCATGGTTTTGGCTTTTTTGTCAAATTCTGTTTTTACAATTTTTGTTCGTTTATAGCCATCTAATAATTTATTTACATCTACATACACTAAGTCTGATGATGATTGTAAGTAGAAAAACGATCCTAGAGATGCGATCAATGCGATAAGGGCGATGGGTAATGCTAATTTATTCATAGTGTATTGTTTGAAGCCTTATAACAAAGACCTAAAATTGTTTTAATTTTTTGATGATTATATACTCGTAATCAGCAAAGTTACCAACTTCCTTGATTCCAGTATAATTATTCCTTTTCCGAGGTCGAAGATAGAAAATCAATAGGTAGCATATCTCCCTGTTTTCAGGGGGTTTTTGGCAACCCTTGGAAATTGTTTAGAGCATAGAAATAATTCAAAAAAATAACTTTGCAAGAATTAAAAAAGCTACTCCGTATTGAGGTAGCTTTTGCTTTTTCATAGTGAAGTTGTTTACTACTCTCATGGAAAGTACGGAAAATATTTCCTCACTATCATATTCTGAAGTATTTGAGCGGTTTAATCAACTTTTTATTGTTGGTATATTTTGCATCTGTAATAACTCCGAAGTTTGCAACTTCGGAGAGCCCTTAGATTTAAAACCTTGTAAACCAATTATAAGATCCAAAAAAACCAACTTGAGATTTAATTTCATTATTTAAAAACCGAAATCTTTGAGGATCTATAAGAGCATGTTGTATCGAGTTTAATTTCCAAACGTTTAATCTATTATTAACCAACCAATCAGGTAAATTATAAGTCCTTTGCCATCGTTGAGGAATAAATACGTGATGAAATTCAGTACTAATTCTTTGCGTCCCTGTTGATGTTCGAATATAAGCTAGAGTTTCTGTTCCTCCTTTAAGAGCTTTATAATCCTTAAACACTAATCCTCCTTTAAAAATATTAGCACTTAAAATTTTTGCCGAAAGTCTACCTGTCCAGGTTATGCCTTTTTTCAACCCATTTGTACCTATACTGCCTGTACCTAGGGAAACAACAGTATTAAACTGATTATCAAATAATAATGTTGCTGCTAAGGTACCTCCTAACCAGTTTCCTGTTTCTATATAATGATCAACGGCATTTGAGGCCAAATAATCGATCTGATCTCTTCGTAAATTCCAGGTAAACATAAATGAATCCCAATAACTTACACTATAATCCTCTTGGTTAGCAGTAACTACAACCTCCTCTGTACGAGATTCCTCATCCATCCCCCCGTCTGGATCAATACGACTGATAGGGTTATTCCCCATCCCTAGGTATGGCGATGCATATTGCCCAGCAGGATCGGTAGTTAACCAACGTCCGATACGCCCATCCCACAAACGTAGTTCAAAAGCTTCTTTGCCTGTTTCAGTATCTTTTTCTTGTCCCTGATAGGCATATCGGTAATCTCCCTGGATATTTCTATTAGGCATCGGCATCCCAAACGGATAATAGTCGGTACCTGCCAAAGCATTATCCCCGGTATCTCTATCTATTAAGGCACGTACATTGCCAATATGATCTGTAAGTTCATATATGGTTTGATTCCCAGATCGCTTATACACTCCCAAACGACCCGATCCATAAATCGTATGTTCTACCAATTGCCCATCTCTATAAATTGCCATTGGTGTTCCTGAAGCATCACGAACATAGATATCTGTATATGATACATTTCCATTCGTGGGATTATATGCTTCTTTTCGTACCCGATGCCCTTTATCGTTGTAATAGAATTTTACATACGTGTTCCCTTGATGAGTTACTTCACTGACCTGACCACTGACGTCATAAACATACCCTACTTGTTCTTCATTATTTTCAATCAGTTCTCCAATACTATTGTATAGATAGTTACTACCACTTTGTGTCTTGATATCGTCTGCATTTGTAGGCGTCGTTACATCATCTTCTACCCGCAATAATTGATTGGGTTTATCTCCTCTATATACATAAGAGAGATCATCCATCTGATTACTCCCTGCTTCGGTATTCTTAGTACGTTTCAGGCTTTGAATATTTCCATTGGCATCATAAGTAATTCCTGACACTTCATAATCCTGAGATGCATCCGCTACAAAGCCAGCAATAGTAAGAGTGATTTCGGTAGCGCTACCTACAATATCTACGCCTTCTTCTAAAGCAATTTCTTCTGAAGCAGCAATATCGGTTGTCACCTCTTCATTTCGCTTAATTACTATTTCGCCTTCAACATTTCCTCCTAAATTTTGTCCGAATGTTGCATCGGTTAACCAATTATCTCGGTTATAACTATATGCATAGGTTTTTTCGCCATCAATCCTTGTATCTACCGCTTTATTGTTCCAACGAATAGCCTTGATATTTCCATTATACTGATTGGTTCCAGCAACACCTGACCCCATATGGACTCCAGAGCGTTTATAATCTCCTGAGTAATAATCTATAATCATCCCAAACTGGTCGTTACTATCTCCTCCCGGATCCTGACTCGCTTGCAGACTTGGGTGATTGATCGCTTTTAAGGCTCCATTAAGGTTATACACATAATCCATTCCCTGTAAGCCTTCTGCCAATTCCAAACGCTTTAGCTCTCCTGTCTCATAATAAGTATAGTCCGCATGGACCATATATGGACCGCTATCACTAGTTGCCGTTTCTACTTTAACTAAACTCAAATCATCGGGATCATAGGTATATCGATGAACAAACTCTTCTCCAGAGACTCCTTTTTGGTAATACATTTTTGTAATAGCTCCTGTAATATCATCATATGTGTAATCGATAGTTTTTACCTCAGGGAGCCCTTCTATCTCTTGTACGACCCAAACCACTCTACCATAGATATCATAACTATACCAAGTAGTTGTCGTCGAAGGGTTTTGCGTAAAGGTTTTAGACACATTCCCTTGTACAAAGCTTTGACGAGCATAGTTCGATTTTCTACTATCTGAACCAAATGCATTACTGCGAGCAAGATCATCATTGCGATCATATATTATAAAATGCTGTTCCTTGCAATACTGATTTTTTAACGCATCTTCATCATTGGCATATCCTATATCTTGCAAAGTTTCTTCTAGAATCCCATCTAAGGCATTGGCATTTGAAAAATTAAAATTATAAGTACTGTTCTCTGTATACACTCCACTTTCTACCGGTCGTCCTTTGAGGTCATAGTTCGCATAAGAGAATTCATTATTTTCTTCTTGTTTGGTGTTTTGCGAAAAACGAAGCTGACCGTCTGCACGATACTTAAACCATGCATCTGCACGATCTACATCGTGACTGTAAACTAACTGCCCCGAACTATCATACGTATAGCTTGATGCCAGATCATAATTGATATGAGATACCGGACCTGTTAAATTATATTGCGCATAGGCGTCCTCATCAAAACCAATAGGAGGTACACTTTGTTTTAGTCGGCCCGTTTCATCATAGTAGTTCAGGGTATAATCGTAATAATTAATATGATACGTCACCCCTTGTGCCGTTGACACTAATGGGTAAAAATTCCCATTCTCATCAATCGTAATACTATTTTCAGAAGGGGCTTCTCTTAAGGATACAATCCTATAAACACCAGACGGAAGGTTATCCTTATTAATCACTTCTACCCCCGTTTGTAAATCAAATACACGGTAGTTTGCAGAACCATCCCAAAAAACTATATCTCCATCACAACCTTTAGGTAAATGGATATCTACAAATTTTTGATCGCCCATTATTGAGACCACCTGCTTTTTAGGTCCTTCGCCAGCACGTGCACTGGCTAACACCGCTCCCTCAAGAGTAGTGAAAATTATATTCTCTGCGCCATGGGCATCAATGGTCACCGTTTTAAGAATCGTAGGAACATAATGGGTTTTGCTATTAATAATCTCAAAAAATCGGTCTTTCCCAAAAGCATAAAACAATTCCTGGGCTGCCGAAACGGTATAACTAAATCCTTGTGGATATCCATCTGGAGTACCATCTCCGGTAGTATCTACTTTATTCCCTCCAACGGTCTTGAGGCTGTTCCCCGGGTTTAATTCATCATATAAAGTTCTGGAATACGGTCGATCTGTAACATCCTGATAAGCTTCGCCTCCATTGTTACTATAGTATGCTCCTAGAGTATTTGCTGAAGTACTTACCATAGCAGGATCCACGGTACTACTTCCTAAATCAGAACGACTAAATATCGCCCCCCCTGCATCTAATACGAAATTACTTTTATACCCAAAATTGTTTCCAATAGGGGCTATAAATGTTTGCAATGCGGCTCTTCCTTGTTCATCATACAAGGTTTGAGAAGCCCATACTTTTTCTGTTTTTACATCCCATGCTTGACTCTGGATTTGTTTCCCAAAATCATCAAAGTAAGCTCGGCTTTTTACTAAAGCTTTACCAGTAATATCATACACCTCAGAAGTTACATAATTACTATTCTCATCGGTAAAACTACCACTAGTTTGCGCATAAAGGGACGAAATTCCAATACACCAAAGCATTAAAAATTTATATATAGGAAATCGCATCGTTATTGATTTTTATAGTTATAATCGGTTTTATTAATTAATTTGAAACCTCCATTTGTGGAAGCATTCTTTGCCACCTCGGTATACATCTTATGTAAACGACTGGCATCATCATACTCATATTGAGTACCCATATTATTGGATCCTAAAATATGAGTTAGTTCATCCCATTCATTATAAACATAACTGGTCATGGAAGCATCTACTGGATGTAATCGAAAATCGTCAAAATATGTAGTTCCAGAAGTAGAATACAAAGAAATTTTGGTAGACATGATAGTCGTAACATCAAAATTTAATTGTACCCAATCTCCTGCTTCTATTACTTCATTAGGGTTATAATTAAAAGTATAACCTCCGTCTTTGCCAAATGTATGGACATAAACAACAGTGTTTTCATAATTACTGTTATGTACCCAAACCGAAGCCTTATAACTACCATAGCCATCTACTTCTGTTACGATAGCCTCACCTTCTTCGGAAGCTCGAAAAGACTGATTTCCTGTATGTGCTGTACCTGATACAATGATTCCTTCTGTTAAGGTGATTCCTCCTGATCGGTTCGTATTCTTAAAATCACCAGAATACTCAAAACCAGTATAGAACATCTTATCAAATGCTGCATCAGCTGTTGCTATAACTTTTGCATAGTTATCCCCTAATTTGGTTGCTACTTTATTCCCATTGATATCAGCTACTTCTAGAGCTTTTGAATACTCACTGTATTTGGTCACTTCAGAAAGTTTAGACCATTCTTCAACCTGATTACCAGTGCTCCAATCAAAAGCTATAAAATCTTTATAACTACCATTGGTATTCAATGCCCCTTTCCAAGTATATGCTTGATGCTTACGCCAGATATCATTCCCCCAATTCTTCCAGGTATCAACAGCTGCTCCATATAATTGCCATATATTCGAATCATATTCCTTAAAATAGGACAATGTTTGGGTCGCCTGACTTACCATATTTTTATTATCAACACCATCAGCCTTACTTCCCATATCTGGATATTTATAAAAAGCCGGAGTACTGACGGTTTTCATAGCTAAACCGAGACTAGAAGTAGAAGTTACTTCTTTTGCTTGTCCTGAAATCGGATCAAAATCTCCATAAGTCGTGGTATAGGCAACACCCCCCTTAAGCTCTGTACTCGACTTCAACAGGTTAGGGTACTTTACCCGAGTCGAGCTATTAACTTTCCAGTGCACTTCTCCCTCATACTCACCCTCATGATAGCTTATTTGTTTATAGGTCTGGTAAGATTCTTGTACAACTCCCATACTTTCTGGCAATTCGTCTCTGTCATAGTATTCATTAGACAACTTTGATAGTAATTGCTCCTCAGAATTATAAGATGATACTGATAATAATTGTCCAATAGAATTTAGGTTATCTTCGATCTCATACTCATCGATATACACACTTTTACCCGATGTATTGGAGGCAGATTCGCTCCGATTGATACTTAACTCATAAAAATCATCAAATTGTATATGATCCTCAGCCTTATTTGTTAGTACGTTAAACTCATATACCATCTTACCGGTGTTATTGTTATTGGCATCTTTAGAGGTTAAGGTTACATACTCGTACATGGGTCTGGAAGGGGGTAGCTCACTACTATAAGGCACATCTTCATCGGCAAAAGGTGCAAAAGGCACATAGGTCACCCAACCGATGCCATCTTCATTTTCTCCATAGGTATATTCTGATACAAACTCATCAATCCCATCCGTGATCGTAATACTTTTAGCCCGAATCCCTGCTTGAGCAGAAAGAAAATTGTCATTGGATTCTGTATTAAATATAAGGATTTGCTTAGATTGAGCAGATGCATTGGCTTCTTCCTCTATTACATGTTGATCCAACTCATTGAGCATAGAAACGGCACCTCCTCGATTTTCTGTGACCGTTGGTGCTCCATTTAAACGTACCGTAACCATCCTAGAATCTCCTGAACTTATCACCTCTTCTACTGTTACATCTCCTGTATATTCTACATGATCATAGGAATAATACACATCATATCCTCCTACCTCTTCATCCCAAACCCAGGATGTCATCTCTATATTAATTTGAAAATCGCACTCTATCTGCAATATATTCCCCACTTGGATATCAAATACATCATCCACTTCAAAATCAAATGTCAAATCCCCTCTAAGTTCATAATCCTCAATTCTATAGGTATACTCATGGGATATAACGGATCTAAAATCATGAGGTTCATACCCCACTTTTATCTGTGCTCCTTGTGGCGTCGTAATCTCATCCATAGACCATAACTTGGGATTCTCCTTATAATACCCCCAATTATTGGCGTCTTCTTTATCATAAACATATTGATCATCTTCTATATACGAAAAGCGATAGGGAGGTAAAAGATTGGCTCCCCTTTTTCCGTTAAACGTTACAGCATCTAAAGTAAGTTGCTCATTAGATAATCGATTACTCTGACTCAATACCACTTCTTTTAATGCATGAGGTTGTAGCGATTCCCAATCATCGGTATTGTCATATACATTATGATTAAGATGATACCTTGCCTCATATTCCCCTTTGTCAGAATCATTAAAGGCAACTGTTACTTCTCCAGAAATATCAGTCCCACCATCTTTTTCTAAGTTTAGGTCTTCATTTTTAAGCAAAAGTATTCTCTCTAATTTTAAACGATTATGTGTCGGAATCGTAAACTTTTCTGTATAATCACTACAAAATTGTCTTGATCCATTATGTGGTACCGATACATATTCCCATTCCAGAGAGGGATTGCTCTTCACTTGTCTTTTTATAAATAAGGCAGTATGTGTTCTTGTTGTAATTTTATCTAAATAGTAGAGCTGTTTACGCCCTTTTGTCCAGGTCTTAATTCTAGATGTGCTCTCACTTTCGACATAAGGTTCATCAGGATGTGCACTCCAGACAAAAGCATCTGACCACAAGCCATAGTCAAAATTGACCCAATATCCTAAATCTCCATCTCCGGCAATACCATCTCCATTGTCTACAAAATCGGGTCCGGTTACTGCGGTTAACAGCCAATGGGTAGCATAGGGTTCTAATTGTCGTTTTTCTAAATAAGATTCGCATTCCTCTGGTCTTTGACGAACCATCCCAAAACTACGGGATACCGTTTCGTGATTATAGACGGGTAATGAATAATGATACGTTTTACCATCAGCAGCGGTTACTTTATAGGCACCGATCCCATTTTGGGGTAATGTGGATCTGTCAAGCGTTGTGCTCACGGCTAAGAAATTTTCTTGAGCATTATCGTCTAACAATTCCCCATTGGTGGCATAAGCGATATGGTTGGATTTCGCAAAACGATTGGTCGTTAATTCATTGCCACTTAGAGTTAAAAAAACATCCTTTAATGTTTCGGCAGACAATACCAAATTTGCACTTAAAAACTTTGCTTTCGGAGTTGCCAAATAAGTTGATATTTCATTATCAAAATAAAACTCTGGTCTTTTTCTAAAAGAAAAATCAGAACTAAGTTCTCCTTCATCTGTTTGTAAACCGTCAAACAAATACTTTACTTCAAAATCTTCGGTATCTTTTGATAAACCAAATAATCGCCCATTGTCTACCAGAGTAGGATGTATACTACCAGAAAGTCCTTGGGCCTGTACATTGTACTTATCATAGGCCGGAAATGCTGGGTTATTTTGTTGAATATGAAAATCCTTAGCAAAATTACCCCCATCTTCTAATGGTATTTCGTAGGTATCCATAAAAGCTTCTCCAGAAATTACAACTTGCAATTCACATTCATAACAGTTTCCACTAAAACAATCATCTTCTATTGACGGAATAGCTTCCTCAGCTTCTTCTAAAGTAGCATAACTTCTAAGTATTTGCTTTCTTTTCCATGGTGCACTATGCCAACGTTGGCAAAAAACTAAATAATACCTATCAGAATCAATCACTTCTCCAAAATTCACAGGTCCCGTAATTAAGGTATTTGTATCTTTTCCTGCAAAATAAGTGACTTTCTGTTTACTATACCCAAAACTAAATACTCCTACATTCGTTGGAATTACTAAATTAACCCCAGACCTACGTTGATTTGTTGTGTAATCTCCTTGTGTAAGAGTTTTGTTAGAAAAATCATTGGGACCAATTCCTACAGTTGTGGTTCCTGTATAAGTTTTCCCTTTGAAATCCGTAATTTCTCTAGATACACCTACGGTTAACCCAACTCCCTCTGATGAAAATGTGGTTCCCATCGAGATGCCTCCATCTGTATCAGAAACACTCATTGAATAAGTTCCGTCTGAAGAAGCCCCTACTTTGTATCCTGCACCGTTACTATCAAAACTATACCCTATATTCCCTCTAACTTTTCCGTTAGAGGACAAAGTAGCACCTAATGATAGTCCTCCTGAAAAAGCATAACCAATCCCAATAGAAGACCCATATTGACCTGTCCCAAATTGTGCTTGTACTGGTCCATACCCCACGCTTATATACCCCGCAGAACTTTGATGGCTCCCCCAAGAATAGCCAATTCCTATAGAATAGGCTCCAGCCCCCCAACCAAAGGATACATTATAAGAAACACTTGTCTCTCCTGTATCATAGAAATAATTTTCTATTTTTGCATGATTATAATCATCTGCATAGCCATTAATGGATCGATTGATAGCCCCGGGGTTGAGGTTCCACCCCAATCCTACCCAGCTTGATTGTAAATCCATGGGAATCCCTCCATGATAGGATAATGCTATAGGATATCCTCCCTCTGGAGAAGGAACATTCATTACCGGCAATACATAAGTAAAATCCCCTGTTAAAAGACTTACCATGTCTTTGGCATCTACCGGTTCAAAACTAGCGGCTTCGGGTGCATTGGGACCATTATTATTTGCCCATACCTGATTCACCGAAGTAAAAACAGGTAAAAGCACGGTAAATATTAAAAACAATGCTATTGCTCTATGTATAAAACTTTTCTTTTGCATGTGTCGTGATATGTAGTATTTGACAAATTATATTCTTGGTTCAGAGGGAGGATGTTTGAATCTATTCGCCTATGATCCATTCATTTATATTTAAAAAAAATCAATTCTATTTTGGTGTAGCTTCTAACTTGGTTAAACGAATTTCTAAAGCTTCCATTCTTTTTAGTTTTTCTTCTAGAGCATTTAATTTCCCCTCTTGTTGAATCGTATATAAGGTGAGTTCTTCTATCTTTTGTAAGAGTTTAATATTCATTTCAGCTAACTCCAACCCTTCTGCTTCCATAAGAGTTGCCGGGGCAATTTCTGGTAAATGCTTGTGTTGTTTTACAAACGAGGCTACATCTTCTAGTTTTGGTAAATCATAATTATTTTCAAATACAAAATCGGCTCCTGCATCAATCCTCACTCTTACTTTTTGACTATACACTTCTCCTGCCACGGTAAGCCCCCCATTAATTTTTTGATCTCCATTATCATGTACTACTTTGACCCAGGTACCTTCTCCATCCCTGTTGGTACTTCTAAAATACATTTTGGGACTACTTGATGTATTAGTAATAGCCAATTGACCATTATACTTATAGGTTTCGCTATTCGAGGTATGATTCATATTTATTCCCCATAACCATCCCGTATGTGGCGAATTAGCAGCATTATTTCCTTGATAAAAACCACTTTGCCATAATGTATTCCAGTCTGTTGTAGTATTTGAATCATTAATAAGTAAGGTATTGGCCTTGATTACCGAAGCACTAGAAGACACTTCGGTTCCTTCCTGTTTCCAAATTCCCATACCTAAATTTGCATACGGGGTCGTTGCTTCCGGATGTATATAAAATAATTCGGAGATTCCTAATCTGCCATCTGTCCCTCTTGCTGTATAAAACGTAAATCTTAATTTTGTATACGAACCACTTTGAGTAATTTTAATATTAAAATCTCTAGATCCACTGGGATAATCTGTAGTCGAATAATCTGCAAGGGTTACCCATTCATCAAGATACTGATCATCATACCCCTCAATCTTAAAGTTTTTGGTTTCCCAATACCGTGTAGACCAACCTACCCATGCTCCTCTTTGTCTATTGACTTGTGGTAACCCTTCTATGGTAATCACGGTAGGGCTTTCTATCGTGGGGCCTGTAGCGGTGTAAGAAGGCTGAAATGCGCCATCAAATAGTCTTGGTAAATTTAACAGAGCAGTTCCTGTTTGTGTAACTGTATAGTGGCTTGTTGCATTAAACAATATGTTATGTTCTAACCCTACTGGGGTGGCATTGGTACTAAAAGTTTGTGAAAATAAAACATTTGTCACTAAGGCAAAAAATATAATAAAACAGAGTTGATTTTTCATAAAAAATACATGTTACTTATTTAATAAAATGGCTTCTAATCTTCTTAGACGTTTTTCTAATTTTATATTGATATTTTTTTGATCTATCAATGCCATATTTTGATCTATTAATACTTCTTCTTGAGAGGCTAGCACCTGATTTTGCTGTTCTAGTTTTTCTTGTTGTGCTATGGTATAAAGCGTAAGTTCTTCTATCTTTTGAAGGAGCTTATTGGTCATTTCTGACACCTCCATATCATTGGCTCTAAATTCTGACGCCGAAGGAATTTCTGGTAAGTGTTTATTCTCATCTATAAAGGATTGCACCTCAGCTAAAGAGCGTAATTTATAATTATCTTCGAATACCCAATCCGCAGCATCTGTCAATCGAATTTTTACTTTTTTTGCCCAAATAGTACCATTTACAGATAATTTGTTTTTGGGTGTCGAAGTTCCTATACCTACATGACCAGTTTCGGCAATAGTAATTCCTTTATCGGGACTGCTTCCTTTGGTAATATGAAACGTTTTTAATGTATTATCAATCCAGATTCTAGATGTCAATATTCCAGAATTTGTCCATAGATTTATACCTTGGTCCGATCCAGTACCATATATTTGAAGTTTTCCATGTTGAGGATTAGGTGTACCAATACCTATATTCCCACTTTCTGTTATTGTAATACCATTGGCAGGGCTACCCCCTTTGGTTAAATGAAATGTACCTAATTCATTATCGATCCAAATTCTAGACGTCATTGCTCCTGTATCTGTCCACAAATTAATCCCTTGATCTGATCCATTTCCGTACACTTGAAGTTTACCATATTTAGGTGCAGTCGTACCAATACCAACACTACCGTTTACAGCTAAATGTGCTCCTAAAGAAATATGTTCATTGGCATTATACCCAATGGCAATTCCTCTATATATAGATTTATCACCTGTATCAGGTTGCAAGTGTAATGTATTGTAATATTTGCCATACGCACCACTTAAATCGCTATGTCTAGACAATATCCAGGATCGTCTTGTGTTACTGCCTCCTGCCAAACCAAATTCAAGTGAATTATTAGCGTTGGTAAATACCTGAAATGAATCACCTCTTGATGTTTGAGTTGGATAAGATGCCAAACTTTGGTTTTTACGTAAATGCAATAAGGACTCTGGACTTTCGGTACCAATCCCAACATTATCTAAGGTGGTCGTATTGATTCCTGAAGTTGTAAACTGGGCATGAATACTCGAAGTACTGAAAACGAAAAAAGCAAGCACAATGAATCTATATGATTTTTTCATATATGTATTTTTTTATTTTTATTTGATTGATGATTTTATCACCGCTTCTATTTTTTGCAAGCGTGATTCTAATGTGCTATTGATTTCTTTTTGAGTCTTTAACTTTTCTTCTTGTTGTATTGTGTATAAAGTCAACTCCTCTATCTTCTGAAGTAACTTATTTGTCATTTCTGACACTTCCATATCATTGGCTCTAAACTCTGCTGCAGAGGGGATTTCGGGTAGGTGCTTATTCTTTGACACAAAAGACTTCACCTCTGAAAGAGGGCGTAATTCATAATCATCTTCAAATACCCAATCCGCAGCATCCGTTAATCGAACCTTTACTTTTTTTGCCCAAATAGTACCATTTACAGATAGTTTGTTTTTGGGTATCGAAGTTCCTATACCTACATTACCTCCGCTCTTAATAACCACCCATTCTTTTGCTACTTGATCTGTTGGAGTATATCCTCTAAAAACAAAACCACCATCCGTAGTTCCGTTAGAACTATTCACATCTTGCATTTCGAAGATGATTCCATCTAGATGGGT
This sequence comes from Aquimarina pacifica, assembly GCF_000520955.1. Lineage (GTDB taxonomy): Bacteria > Bacteroidota > Bacteroidia > Flavobacteriales > Flavobacteriaceae > Aquimarina > Aquimarina pacifica. Next base: position 14,166 of record NZ_JACC01000043.1, read on the forward strand.
TCCGAAGTAATTTGAATCGCCATGGATTCTGAACCCTTCACCAGCATTTATTTTAACATCTCCGGATACATGCAGTTTTGAGGTAGGAATACTTACTCCTATACCCACTTTACCACCATTTCTGATCGTCATCCATTCTTGTGCTACTTGATCTGTTGGGGTATAACCTCTAAAAACAAAACCACCATCTACAACACCATTGGACCCATTACTATCTTGTGCTTCAAAAATAATCCCGTCTAAATTGGTCCCGAAATAATTACCATCGCCATGTATTTTGAAGCCTTCACCAGCATTTATTTTAACATCGCCTGATACATGTAGTTTTGAGGTAGGAATGCTTACTCCTATACCCACTTTACCACCATTTCTGATCGTCATCCATTCTTGTGCCACTTGATCTGTTGGGGTATAACCTCTAAAAACAAAACCACCATCTACAACACCATTAGACCCATTACTATCTTGTGCTTCAAAAATAATCCCATCTAAATTGGTCCCGAAATAATTACCATCGCCATGTATTTTGAAGCCTTCACCAGCATTTATTTTAACATCGCCTGATACATGTAGTTTTGAGGTAGGAATGCTTACTCCTATACCCACTTTACCACCATTTCTGATCGTCATCCATTCTTGTGCCACTTGATCTGTTGGGGTATAACCTCTAAAAACAAAACCACCATCTACAACACCATTGGACCCATTACTATCTTGTGCTTCAAAAATAATCCCATCTAAATTAGCCCCAAAATAATTACTATTGCCATGTACTCTAAAACCTTCTCCTATTTCAATTTTCATATCACCCCTTAGGTGTAATTTAGAAGATGGGCTTGTTACTCCAATCCCAAGATTACCTCCATAGGGTTGTATCAAGGTACTTTTCCACCCTGTTCCGGTATCTACAGAAGCTAGTACACCTACATCCAGAATTTTATCATATCCTAAGGATATTGTTTTTGTTACATCTGAAGGATCCGAAACGGCCAATACTTTTGGAATACTTGGGCCTTCAGTCTGATTTTCTCCAGAAATAAATAAAGGACTTAAAGGTGCAGATGTTCCGATCCCAACATTGTTTGTCGTTGTTGTATTAATTCCCGAAGTAGTAAATTGCGCTCTGGTTTGAGTCAAAAAAAAAGTTAAAATAACTAGTGATACTACATATGATTTTTTCATCAGTCTCTCCTTTATTTATTAGTGTTTGTGTTTGTGCAAAAATTTTAAAAAAACAGCATCAAAAAACACCCAGTATCTAGTCAAAAAACACCCCCTATTTTAAGGGGGTTTTTGACATCTTTAAAAACCCTGTTAACAGGGGAAACAGGAACTATATTTAAAAGATAACCAGCCAAAAGTCATTTTTAATTAATAAAAGAAGATTAAAACCTAAAAAAATTAGAATACGATTATTTAGATCTTACCGTTTACGCTTATGCAAAAAATTCAAATTTCAAAAGTCTTACTCCTGCTTTTTATTTGAATCTCCTTATACAACAAACTATTTCTTATTGAATTTGGATTTATGAACACTGAATTACCCCATATACCCTATATTTGAGAACTACAACTAAAAATTAGGAACAGGACAAATAACAATGCAATTATTCTATAATCAAACCTTAACCGAAACCAGCAAAGAAATTAACTTTTCAAGGGAAGAAAGCAAGCATATTTCTAAAGTCCTAAGAAAACGAGAAAACGACCTATTGCATATTACCAATGGATCAGGCATGCTCTTTACCGCCAAAATCACGTTTTCTAATCCTTCTCAATGCATTGCTCAAATTGTTTCGTTTACAGAGGCCAAAAAAAGAAACTATCGATTACACCTAGCTGTTGCACCCACAAAAATGAATGATCGCTACGAATGGTTTTTAGAAAAAGCAACAGAAATAGGTATTGATGAAATCACTCCTATTATTTGTGATCATAGTGAACGAAAAGTTATCAAATTAGAACGCTATGAACGTATCATTCTAAGTGCTGTAAAACAATCACTGCAATCATATGTGCCAAAAATAAATCCGGCGGTTTCATTTTCTTATTTTATAAATAAAACTCGTAACGATCAATTGCTAATTGCACATTGCGAGGACACAAAAAAGAATAGTCTTAAAAATACGCTTACCCTTCAGGGGAATACAACGCTCCTTATTGGTCCCGAAGGCGACTTTTCTTCTAAAGAAATTGAAACAGCCTTATCTGCAGGGTATGCGCCTATTACATTAGGAAAAACAAGATTACGAACAGAAACAGCAGCCATTGTTGCCGCGCACAGTGTAGCATTCCTTAATTCCTAATAAATTTTATAGTTTTAAAAAATTGATCAAAATTATGTTGGGCTTATATTTATCCTTTAAATTAAGGTTAAACTATATACTTTCTTATCTTCTGTATTATTAAATCAATATATTTATAATTAAATTGATATTATGATTCTAAATAACATCAACTGTATTTTTTATCTCCTCTTAACACTATGCTTTGGTTGTTCGTCAAACAACTCTGATCCAGAAACGAATCCACAGAATACCGATGATGAGACCGTTGTAGTAGTTGATCAAAATACAATTACTTCGCTTGAGTTTATAGACGAGTTTATTATTGAAGAGCAAGAAATTAAAGGAGTACCTATTGGTGGATTATCTGGTATTGACTATCAAAATAATACTTGGTATCTTATCTGTGATACCTCAACACCTCCGATCAGATTTTATAAGGCAAATCTTAATTATACAAAAGATGGGTTTACGAATGTCACTATCGATGATATGATAGAAATAAAAAGTGTTGCTGGCACTACATTTGAAAAAACTCCTGTTGACCCAGAATCTATAAGATTTGATTCTAGTTCTGGAAATATACTCTATACCAGTGAAGGTTCTATCAATAACGGAATTGATCCTGCTCTTATTGAGATATCAATACAAGGTGATCATATAAAAAATTATACATTACCTACTAATTTTAAAGCTAATAGTAGTGATGATACCTCTGGCCCAAGACATAATGGAGTTTTGGAAGGGTTATCAATAAGTTTTGACAAAAAAGGGTATTGGGTTTCTTTTGAGTTGCCTCTTATAGAAGACGGCCCAGAACCTGATATAACAGATACCGAATCTCCGGTTCGAATTACTAAAATAGATAAAACATCTGGTACTCCCGAGAGTCAATTTGCTTATGAACTAGATCCCGTTAGTCGAGAACCTGCATTAGGAACAGAATTTAAAGTCAATGGATTGGTAGAAATTCTAGAGTATGATGACCAGCAATTTCTTGCCTTAGAACGCTCTTTTTCATCTGGATATATCGACGGCGGAAATACGGTAAAAATCTATAAGGTAGATGCTACCAATGCTACCAATACATTATCAATAGATACATTTGTAGCTGCGACCTATACCAAAGCCACCAAAACCCTACTTTTTGATTTTGACACCATACGCAAAGACCTTACCAATGGTACTATTGATAATCTCGAAGGTATCACATTTGGCCCAACACTAGAAGATGGAAGCAGAACGATTGTTGTCATTTCTGATAACAATTTTAATTCATTTTTCCCTCAATACAATCAAATAATTGCCTTAAAGGTAGTTCCCTAAGTTTTTTAGATATTTTTTACTTTCAACAAGATTTATACAGATCCAAATTGTGTTAAATGATGATCTAAATGCTTGTAAAACATAGTATTCCACTCTTTTACTGTTAACTTACCAAATGAATGAGACTCTTTACCATCAAAATGATCCGCTCCCAATTCTTGCGTTTTCTGAATATAATCAAGTAACCTCGTTTTTTAGACTTCAAAATCTTTAGACGATGTCACTACAAATTGTGGAGCCGTTCGACCATTTTTTGCATAGGGTTTATCCGATACGACTTTTCCCTTTACAAAAGCTTTGAGCATAAATTTAACAAAGCCATTAGGTTTGGGATGTATATTATCATAAACCATTTCGTAAGTAACATTACAATGGGCTAGCATTTGACCTACATTCATTTTCCCCCACTCTGCTTGGGTGTCTGGAGTTAGATGATTAATCCTAGAGATGATTGCTTGAACCGTATCTTCTGAAAATATATTATTCTTCATTTGATATATTTTTTTAAAGGAGAAATTAGTTAAAAATATTATAAATATAAAATAAAAAAAACTGTTATTTAATAGATTGCCTCCTGATATTCAAGCTTAAGATATTTCTATGGAGACCCTTATTGAAAAAATTGTTCTAGAACACTCAAGAGCCATCAAAAAGAGAAAATTTTCATGTTTTATAACCATTAAAGATGGTGGAATTAGTGGGAATTATTACTACAATAGTATGCTTAAAAAAAGAAAAAAAGGAGATGTCTCAGAGTTGGGCATAGAAAATAATACACTCTATGATTTACCTCATAAATTGGGTTCTCTTAAAAACGAATTGGGTTTATCACCGCATAAGTTTACTTTGGAGTTTGATGAGACCAAACAATATGATTATCAAATTTATTACCCGGATCTAAAAGATTTGGATGTGTCTACGACAAAGTCTGAATCAGATTATTTTTACCCGCATTATATCTATATCAATATCACCAAAGATCTTATTACACAATTGGATGGGTTTGATCTGGACCGAATGATCCCCCTTCATATAGACCAAGCAAAAAAAATTCTTCAATTTGAATCAGATATAGCATATACAAAATCTATTAGTGAGGAGTTTTATTTATTTATGCTTAATCATAGAATACAAGGGGAACTTGAAAGTGGAGGATTCGATCATCTATATGCTGTTTTCAAAGATGATCCATCGGATCTTATCATTGATATGCATTCCTCATTTCGTTTACTAAAAAACACATCTTTATTAGATATTTTTTCAGAATCTATTCAACTATATGCTCATTTTCATGAAAATGTTGAAAAAGCAAGATTAGAACTTGATATTCCAGCTATAGAAAAACAAACGGGAAGCGATATTCAAAATCGCTATTATCAATTAGAATCGAGCCTGAAAGAATTAAGAATTTCTTTTATTAAAGGCAATCCAGAAAAGTTTGAAAAAATAGTGGTGAATGTCTAGGGTAAATTTGTCTCAAAACCATCAATACTATGACTGTTTTTCTCTTTTCTGTACGCTATCAGACGGTCTTTTCCTTGCTTTTTTGCCCAAGATTGCAATTGTCCTCTTTCTTCTTTGAAATCCATAAACGGGACTGCAAACCCACAAGAGGTTTGTACCAAATCAACGTTCATTTCGATGATTTGTCGTGCTCCAGCTAACTCAGGGAAAAGCTGTATGTGTTCTTGATAGTTTTTGTCTTTTTCGTGAAAAATAGCAGCAGTACCATAAAGTCTTAAAATAAGAGGTTTATCACTAAAAGAGCAAAACATAATGGTCATTCTATTATTTTTTATCAAATGTGCGGCAGTTTCATTTCCGCTGCCTGTAAGGTTAAGCCAAACTATTCTATTTTTATCTAGCACCCTAAAAGTATCCATCCCTTTGGGCGAAATGTTAACGCTGCCCTCATTGGCTGCTGTACCCACAAAGAAAATTTTTTGATTTCTGATGAATTCTTGGAGTTCTTCGGTAATTTCTGTTCCCCTTTTTGCCATTGTATCTTACTATTTTGATTTTTAATCATAACTAAAATACAATTTCTTAATGAATCCTCTTATAGTTTGGTAATGAATGAAAAAACAAATTTGAGAAACGACTAACTCTATACATCTACATAAATAAACTTCTAAATCCAGTTAAATTTTTAAAGCAATTTTCTAAATAATATACCCGTCAACCATCATTTTACTTTTAATTAAATTCTAAATTGAGTAGTATAACACTTAAAAAAAAAATGCCCAATACATACGGTATCAGGCAATTTCTATAAGTATAAAGAAAGTTTGATGTTTAAAAAATTAGTACATCAACTTAAGTTTTATATTTTCTTCTACGATCAGTTTTCCTGAGTTCACTATTTCATTATCGGCATGCGTATTATTTTTTGCTCCCCATAACATAGCTACTAGTTTTACTCTATTATTCTTGAATGTATTTTTGGCGATATTTACATTGACAATACCTCTATGGTTTAATAAGATCCCATTAGTTTCTTTGCTTCCGCTATTAGTAAATGTACTGTTCGTTACTGACAGATTACCTCCGATTGTTGACTCATCATATCCTCCTCTATAATAATCAATGACATTACTTGCAATATTATCAAACTGACAATTGTCAATTGTCAAAAATTCTACGTTGTAATCTCCTTTATCATTCGTCTCTTGAGACAACTCAATACCATTTGCACAATCTTTTAGAGTTGAGTTTTTGAATATTATATCATCAGAAAAAGTTTGTTTATATGCTTTTAGCACATAATCAAAATTACTTATCTCTGCGCCATCAACAGTTACATTGTATAAGCTAGACATGTTTTCTTTGAGACTTGCAAAGGCGTATTGTGTATTTTGCCCTTTGATCACTACATTATTAAGGAAAAGATTACCTTTAGGATTCATCTCAAAAGCAGGAGTTCCTTCTTTACCAACATATAACAACTGTGCTTTTTCGTCTGCATTTTTAGATTGAATGGTAATTGTTTTATTAATTACCAATGATGAATCAAACGTATACTCACCAGGACTTAATGAGATAATATCACCATCAGAGGCTCCAGCAATCTTGGCTGCTAAGTCTCCAGCCGCCGTAGTAGCTTCAATGGTTTTTGCTTTTGTTTCTGGTTTTTCGTTAGAGAACCAATCTGTACCATATTTCTTTTTATCCAAAATAAATGGATCAGTTGTCGTTGCAACACTTACTGCTCCTATTGCATTACTCTCTTCTCTAGAATTACCAAAAAGATCTGTTTTTATCTCGTCAAAACCAAACCCATTATACACCTCCTCTTTTCCTTCTAATTTGGGAATTAGCAAATAGTCATTTATCTTAGAAACTGCTATTGTTTGTTCTTTTAACCCTTTTGGACCTTCAAAAGAAACCCCTTGATTATTGATGATATTATTTTTAAACTTTACTCCATTAATAGAATCATGAGCAACTACTGGCGTGGCATCTCCCTTCTCATTATAAATAATGTTATTTGCAACCACTGTTCTTATAGGTTTTGCAGAACGTATTTCTGAAAGTGGTAACACATCTTTTTGACTTACATTCGTTCCTACACCAAATTGTAAAGGAGAATCACAATTAACCCAAGTATTATAGGCTACGGTAACATCTGTTACTTGATTATATCTATTTAAAGGTGACTTAGGAATTCCATTCATTACAGCCAAAGGGCTTCTAAAGTTTTTTCCTTTGATATTATAAAAATAGTTATTGATTACTGTATGTCCTGTATTTATTAATCGAATTCCTCCGTAATTTTCTGAAACACCGTCTCCAATAAAGTAGTTACCATCTATAGTTGCGTAGTTACCATGTCGCGTAACCAAAGATCCTTCTGACTTATAGAAAACGTTATTTTTGAAAATATTAAAATTAGTTTTACTAGAAATGATTTCAACTTCTCCGTTACATTCTTCGAACAGGTTATTAGCAATTGTAGTATTACTAGGAGACATTGAACTAAAACTATCTCCTAATTGAATTGTTTCTCCTCTTGGACCACCCTTTCTTGGTCTTGGACCAAAGTGATTATTTACAATCTGATGAAAATTCTTGATATTTCTATTTCCTTTGATTTCTACTCGTACCGTTGGTCCTTCGTTAGACTTTCCGGCAATGTAGCAATGATCTAATTGATTGTGTCTACCCCAAAACTCTACCCAGTGATCTTTTATGTCTCTTTTTAATTGGTTAAAATCTTCAATAACGCAATTTGTAACTCTACAGTAGTTTCCTACTTGATCTTTTTTAACCTTAAAATCAATTACTGCATTAGATGGTGTGTATCCATTTCTAAAATAAAGTCCACTTACAACTAGATGTTCTCCTCCGAACTTTAGATACGATTTTCCTTCTATAAATACTTTACCAGCTGTTTCTGCTCGAAGTGTAATTGGCTTATCCTCTGTACCCTTACTAGTGAACTTAATCTCTACATCTTTCCATACTCCATTTGCCAAAACAAGTTCATCACCAGGTTTAGCTTCCTTGATTGCATTTTTAAGTTCTTCAGCATTATTTAAAGTAGTTACAGAACCTACAATAGTTTCTTGAGTATCCCCTTTCTTGCAGCTAAACAAAGTTGTTATTATGGTTAAAAAAATAAAAATCCGTTTCATAGTCGAATATTTTGTTGAAAAATTAAAAATAGTATCCTTGGTATTTAAATTCATTATAAAAAAATTGATTATTGTCTATATAGTTTTGTTTTTGATTGTTCGTTAGGCTTCTGCCCAATATGTCTTTAGTGTTTCAATATCTTTCTTCATAGCATCAAAAACTACTTTCTGGTCTACCGAAATGGTTTCTTTTCCTTTTTCTGCACCACCCAAAGGATATTCAAAATGCATTGAAATGGGTACCTGTATTTTGTGTTTTTTTAACAAAGAAAAGAATTTTTTAAAATCAACCATTCCTTCGCCAATAGGTGCGTACACTGATTTCCATTTACCATTTACCTTTTCCCACTTAAAGTCCTTAATCACCAGACTATTAATATGATCTTTTATCAATTCGAATCCTAGCTCCCAATTACGTCCTCCCTCTACAGTAGCATGAGTAATATCGTACTGGCATCCCATATGATCTTTTGATATACCTTCTAGCACTTGATCAAGATCCCAAATAGAGGATCCCATGTAATATCCAGCATGATTCTGATAGGTCCCTTTTATCCCTAATTCTTGGTTAAGATGTGCCAATTTTTTGACTTGATCTTTAAAAACGTTAACGCTTTCTATGATATTTTTTGATTTAGCATATTTAAGCCACCCCATTCTATAATACATAAACTGTTGCTGACTTGCTACTTCTAAGATGTTTGAATCTATTGGATTGTTGGCATTTTTGATACTTGTAGTAATCATTTGATTTTTAAAACCAAATGACTTCATTGCTTCTGTTGCTTTCGGGAGATCATCAGCAACTTTTTCTGGCAAGACATGTCCCTTAGGCCTCACTGTCAAATCAATCCCATCAAAACCAATTTCTCTTGCAGCTTCACTCATATCTTTATAATTAAGAAACTGAAGGTGTTTAGAAAACACAAACAGCTCTAATTCTTTTATATCTGATATGGTATTAGTAAGAATAGAGCTTGCAGAACTCGCTAACGGAATACTTCCTATCGCTCCCAACACTGAATGTTTAACAAATTTTCTCCTAGAGTACATTTAAAAAACTTATTTATATCTTTAACGTAAGATTAGTAATTAAATAATATTGTATCAACGGTGTGGTTAAAAATAGTCGTTATTGGTGAGGAAAGATATGACTTTTTTAGCTACTGTTATATTTTTTCGTTTTTTTATTAATTCTTCGGTTTATTTATAAATTTGCTCTTTTTTTTATAAATTTTAATGTTTTTCACCACTTAAAGTAACACATTATCAATAGACTGTTTTTAACAGCATCCCATTATAGGCTCTAATACCTTATTCACTTTACCCTTTATTCAATGAAAAACGAATATTTCAGTACTTCTGTGCCACAGATTAGTTGTTCTTGGTATTCACGAAGGTTGGTAAATAAATATCATTAACAATCGCATAGGGCAATTTTCCTTCTTGAGAATTATATGCTCCACCTGTAAAAACAGCGATCATATTGAGCTCCTTGAAAATCATAATATATTGACCACCATTTCCTGAAGCGATTGTAGCCATAATTTTATTTTGGGCAACTTTAAACGGTATTTTCCACCACAGAAAACCATATTCAATGCCCTTTAACTTTGTATGAATTGCTGTCGAATTCTCAATCCATTGTTGGGATACAATTTGATTCGAGTTCCACTGGCCATTTTGTACTATTAATTTCCCTATTTTGGCCATATCTCTCGAGGTCATATACAATCGCTTTGCAGATGAAATAATTTCTTTTCTCTTGCTTGTATGTCCCCAGTGCACATTTTTAATACCTAGAGGAGTAAATAAATACATGTTAACAAAATCTTCAAACGACATTCCTGAAGCTTGACTTATTACTTCTGCTGCCAAAACTGTCCCCATTGAGCAATACAACGGAGTAGTTCCTGGTTCATTTATTACTGGTAAATCTAGTGTATACTGAAGCCAATTGTTTTTTTTATAGACCTTATCTTCTTGACCTTTTGATTGTTTATCCCAATCATTACAGTCTAGGCCAGGACTCATTGTTAGTAAATGCCGTATCGTTATTTTTTCTTTTCTTTTATCTATATTTTTATTGGGACTTATATCATGTAAATACTTCAGTATAGGATCATCGATACTGGCAATAATTCCTTTATCAATTGCAATCCCTATGGCAATAGAAATAACACTTTTTGTAGCGGACCTCATATCATGCTTAGTTTCTATAGTATTTTTGTCAAAATACTCCTCTAATATGATTTTGTCATCTTTTACTATTAGTGTACTATGAAGCTTATGCTTACCATTATTTAATTGATTAAATAACCTATATAACAATGTAGCATCCGATGTTTTTGTCATAATATCTTCGGTATCCCAACCATCATTGATTTTAGAAGGTATAGAATACGTATATTTATTTTGCGACATTAAAAATGTACTACTGAAAACGGCAAGTAACAAAAATATCTTCATGTACTATGTAGGATTTTTTCTCATTCAAATCTTATAACGGAAACTATCAAAAATTGTGCCTTATACATAATAAAAGCGACCATAAGTCGCTTTTATATACTTCTCTATTAATTATATGTTATATTTATATTTTTCTAATTAATAAATGATAATATCATTTTAGTAATTTATTCTTCTTCGGGCGAAATAAATTTATAGATCAAACCAGCCAAAATTGCTCCTACTATAGGGGCTACCCAAAACAACCATAACTGACCTAATGCCCAATCACCAGCAAATAATGCCTGACTTGTACTTCTTGCCGGATTTACTGAAGTATTCGTTACGGGAATACTTATTAAGTGAATCAGCGTAAGTCCTAGTCCTATTGCTATACCTGCAAATCCTTTTGGAGCTTTAGAATGGGTCGTTCCTAAAATAATAATCAAAAACATAAAAGTCATTACCACTTCTGTTACTAGAGCTGACACCATACTATATCCCCCTGGCGAATGTTCGGCATATCCATTTGCTGCAAAACCACCTACTTCAAATCCTGCTTTACCAGTTGCAATAAGATATAAAATACCTGCTCCCGCAATGCCTCCTAGAACCTGTGCAATGATGTAAGGAATCAATTCTTTTTTATCAAACCTTCCTCCCATCCATAATCCTATAGATACTGCTGGATTGAGATGGCACCCAGAAATGTGCCCGATAGCATATGCCATAGTTAGCACTGTTAAACCAAAGGCAAATGATACTCCTACGAATCCAATTCCTAACTCTGGAAATGCCGCGGCCAAAACCGCACTACCACATCCACCTAGGACCAACCAAAGGGTACCAATAAATTCTGCAACTAATTTTTTCATTTGTTTATTTTTAAGTTAATACGAAAAATTACTAATGTCTGAGTATTCACTATCATACAACTATCTGTTTATGTTCGCATTCTATTTTTTTACTATCTATCTTTAACTCTATCTACAAATTTATAACCACTCTAATTTTGATTAATTACAGCTACCTTTGTATCTACTAAACCATGAATCCTTTGCATGTTTCATAATCATAAACTTGTCTAATTCTATCTAAATTTTTGAGGATTTTTTTTGGTAAGCTTATCCAAAATATTTCGTCTTTTTTCATCTTCGATTTTCCTAAATCAAAGTAAAAAGATAATGCTTCGTTTGTCTTTACAAACAAATGCATAAACCCAATATTTTCATCAGGCAAAGAAGTTTGATCCAAAATAATAACATTAGCAGGAAACCCAAAAAAGAAGTCTGTATACCTATTAGGAACATTCAGAATTAGATTTTCTGAATTTGGTTTTATTCCCAATTTTTTGCTAAGTGATGTAACTACACTATTTTCTTTCATTATGAATCAAAAAATAATTACTAAACCAGTTGCTTTCGTTACAACTATTTACAAAAAAGGGGTATGATTGAAAAAACAAGAATAGGTATTGTTCTTGTTTTATAAAACTCTAATTTAATAAATTAATCAAGAATAGTAGATGAAGATTATAGATTATATTGCGAATACATCAAAAATATACCATCCCAACCACGAATTCAAACATAAAATAGTATTATTAATTTTGAATTATAGGAAACCCCATTTCTCACATGAAATAGTTTAACAAAATAGTTCTTGTTGTTGACTATGAGAAATGGGATCAAAAGATAATTAATTAAGTTTTTCTTACCCCTACCCAATTGGCATTAAAGGATGCACCTCTATCTTGGTAGAGATATCATTGAAAATTGGGTTTTTCTTAGCCAAACTAACCGCTTCCTCTATATTTTCTGCAGTGATATGAAAAAAACCCGCAACGACTTCCTTACTTTCATTAAAAGGACCATCTTTTAATGTGCCATTATTTTCTGTGATAATCCTGCTTCCAGATTTTTCTACGGGATTGGCATTCTTTAGTTTTCCTTCTTTTATTAAATTTCCGATATAAGCCCCACCGTGTTCCATATGTTTTTGTAGTTCCTCTGTAGATAAGTCAGTCCATACACATCCGTCTGTCTTGATAATCAATAAATAATCAGTCATAAGTTTCTATTTTTAAATTTTATACTAATGAATTTACCTTACTAACAATCGAGTTCGTCATATTAGGACATTCTTTGTTTTATTTTTTTAAAATAATTATGACCCTCAATACAACATTGAAGTACATTTTATCCTAATACTCTTTTATTTTATTTTAATGTTTGAAGGATATTCAATCTATTTTCCAGCATTTTTTTTTCTACAGAAAGCGGTGCAAGTTCTATTGCCTTTTTTAAAGTATTTTTTGCTTTTGAATATTCTTTTAATTGTTGATAAAACTCTGCTTTAGCAGCATAAAATAAATGATTAGACACTAATACCTTTTCATTCTTAATTATTTCTAATTCTCTAAGAGCCTTTTTGATATTGCCTGTTTCAGAAATAACAATAGCTCTATTGAGTAGGACAATTGGTGAACTATCTATTGTTATTAACTTATCATAAAGAATGAGTATACTGTCCCAATCTGTTGAATTAAAATCTTTTGCAGAACAATGATATGCAGAAATAGTCGCGAGAATATGATACTTTGAAATATATTTTCCTTTTGTTGATCGTTTTAGATTAGAAAACCCTTGCTCCATAATATGAAAATCCCAAAGTGACCTATCTTGCTTATCAAGAGTAATGATATTGCCTTTCTTATCTTTTCGGGCATTAAACCTCGATATATTTAGTTGCATTAGTGCTACCAAAGCATATACTCTCGATTTATCATTAATATAACTATGATCAATAAGTATTTTTGTTAGCCTTATTGCTTCTTTACAAAGGTCTTCACGAATTATCTCAACACCGGTAGAAGCGCTGTATCCTTCATTAAAAAGTAAATAAATAGCCTCTAATACGGTATCTACTTTACTATCTAATTGATCTAGCGCAGGCACTTCGAAAGGAATATTAGCTTCTCTTATTTTTTTTCTGGCTCTTACTAACCGCTTATTAATATTCTCTGTATTGGTTAGGAAACATTTTGCGATCTCATTACTATTAAAACCGCACAAAGTCTTAAGAATAAGGGCAATTTGAGAATCTTTAGAAATTGATATATGACAACACATAAACATCATTCGCAATTGATCGTCTATAATTCTACTTTCAGTAAAAAAGTCTTCGGTGATATCCTGAGAAATATCTTTTTCTTTGGCCTCTCTAAGTGCATCTGCTATATAAGTTCGCTTATAGCCCTCTCTTTTTATGGTATTTAATGCCTTATTTTTTGCAACTGTATATAACCAGGCTACTGGTTTTTCTGGAATACCGTTGTAGGTCCAATTACTCATTGCAGTCATAAGAGTATCTTGCACAATATCCTCTGCTAAAAAAAGTTTATCAGCACCAAAAAAACCCGTAAGTACAGCTACCATTTTTCCTGATTCATGTCTAAAAAAATGTGCTACCAGGTCATGTATTTCGGATGAATTATTCAATCAGAGAGGGATAACGGCTATTTATAACAAATATAATTGAATTCCTTTTTTAACTCGAATTCTAACACAATGTGTATCTGTAACATTACACTTTTTATTAAGAACTAAAAGTAAAGATCCCACAGGTAATTAGAACTTGTGAGATCTGTTCAGAGTATCTTGATACAAAATGAGAAAATTACTCGTTAGAATTAGTTCTTAACGGCTTTTTCTTTATTCTCATAAAAACTCTTTAAGACAAAAAATGCTTTCTTCTTTTTTCCTTTTTCTGATACTAATCCTTTCCGGTTCCATCCATCCTGTATTTCTGGCAATACTCTCCTAGGAGAACGAAAATCGACTAAAACCCATGGTGAAAATCCCTGTAACTGATCAATTTGATCAATCATCTTTAAGGTTTCTGTATATAAATGTTCCTGAAACTCTTCTGTCCAACGCTCTTCCTTACTACCATATAGTCCTTTCTTTGCGCCAGCTCCAAATTCCGAAATTAATATGGGTTTATCCTGTTCAATTTTCCAACTTATGGTTTCACATTTTTCGGGTAATCCATCATACCAACCGATATATTGGTTAAAACTTAGAATATCTACCTGATCTGCAAAAGGGTCATTAATTGTTCGAACAAATTTGTTTTCTTTATAATCACTTTGTTCTAATGCGGCACTAATGAGTCGTGTAGGATCTTTTTCTCGTGTATACTTTGCTAGTTTCGTTAAAAACACATTTCGTGCATCACTAGTTGGGGTCTCATTAGCCATTGACCATATAATAACACTTGCTCTATTTTTATCCCTATTAATTACTTCGGATAACTGATTCTGAGCGTTTGCATATGTTTCTTGATTTTCCCACATAATAGTCCAATATACAGGATTTTCTTCCCATACTAACATCCCCATCTTGTCTGCTAATCTCACCATATGTTCATTATGTGGATAATGTGCTAGTCGCACATAATTACACCCTAATTCTTTTGCCAAAAGTAATAACTGTTCTGCATCTTCTTTGGTAGATCCTCTTCCTCCATGCAATAGGCTTTCTTCATGAATAGAAATTCCTCTAAGAAATATATTTTCTCCATTCAGTTCTATTTTGGATCCATTAGTTTTAATAGTTCTAAACCCAATTTGATCTATTATTTCTTCATCATTACTTTTGATCGTTACCTTATACAGATTTGGGTTTTTAACAGACCAATATTGTATTTTGTCTGATACAATTTCAAAAGAGCCAACTCCTTCTTTATTTGTTTCGAGTGATTTATTAATATTTAATTCAGGAATTATAACTTCTACTTTTTGAGTAGTCTTTGGTATTGCGTTTATAGTAACTTGCCCCAAAATCTTTGTATTGTCATTAGGGTCAAGGTGAATAAAATAATCCTGAATATAATTAGAAGGTGTCTCGACTAATTTTACATCTCTGGTTATTCCGCCATAGTTCCACCAATCAGTATTAAGTGTTGGTACTCCTTCTTTTTTTCTTTTATTATCAACTTTGATTACTAAGAAATTGTCTTTCTCTTTTAGAAGATCTGTAATCTCAAAATTAAAAGGAGTAAACCCGCCTCTATGCACTCCTAATTTTTTACCATTAAAATACACATCTGTTTGATAATTTGATGCTTCAAAATAGACAAACACACGGTTTTCTTTTTTAGAGACTTGATAATCGAATGACTTTTTATACCAAATTGTACCTTCGTAATAAAAGAGTTTCTCTTTTTGGGTATTCCAATCTCCTGGCACCCTTATACTATCACTTTTATCAAAATCGTATTCGACGAGATCGGCTTTATTTTCTGGTTTTGAGTTTGTAAAAAACGCCCCTTTACCGGGTACTTTTTGATTCTCAAAAGGTTCATATCTGTAATTATAAAACCCATTTTCGTAGGGATCCACTATATAGTGCCAATATCCATTTAGTGATTTTGTTTCTCGATTATATGTATTAATTAATAAGTTTTCTTGGGCATAAGGTAATGTGTTAATTCCAATACATAGAATTAAAATTAGTGTGATATGTTTTTTCATTAATTGGTTTTATTGGCTCCTAAAATTAGAGTTTAATAGGAACAAGGTTTTTGATTAATAAATAAGCTAAATAGAAGATGAATCTTGAACTAATATCAACTATTAAAACTTTTAAAAGAGGATGTGATTCGCCATCTTTTTTTCTTTATGTATTTAATTTAAGGCTCTAATAAATTATAGTTCGTATAAAATCAGCTTAAAGAACTATAAAAAAATTCATTAACCTTGAATATTAAGGTAACAAAATACGCATGTTCCTACTAATAAACAATTTCGGTACTCAAAATTTATTAAGCATCATTTAAAGTCCGAGACTACAATATATGACACCTCATTATCCTATAAGACATGTATTATTTCTTGTCCTTGTGAATCATTTTCTTAATCAATGAAATTTGTCCTAGATGATAATAACAATGTTCGATTACACCTTCGAGATTGCGCTGATAGGTTCCATATTTTTCATCAACAAAAGGCGCATACAGCATAGACTCTTCCATTTTTTTTACTTGTGAAACAAACTCCTTTGCATTTGCCATAAACTGGTTAACAAGATCTCGCCATATTCTCTCTGAATGAATCGGTGGCACATCATAACTATATTTATCCCTAATTTCGAGTGTACCGTTAACGAATACATTAATAAGCCCGTCTAAATAATAGTTAATATGAAAGGTAAGAGCAGCAATAGTGTTAAGCTCTCCTACTTTTTGAGTTGCTTGTACATAAGTTATACTTTCTATTTGTTCTTTGTAGTTTGTATTTGCTATCCAATGCCCATCTAGTAATACTTCTTGTAATCTATTAGCAATGAATTCTACTTGGTTCATCTGTTCTGTAATTTTATCTTCTTACTTATTTTCTATTTCGATAATTTGGTTAGAAAAACAGTATTTTTTTTACTTCGTTATACACAAATGCTACATTGGCTTATCAATTTGATAAAGTTTCATCATCTTTTTTTCTAATACTTTCTTGGGCATATTTTTTAATAAAAAATTCCTGAGTCCCTGACCATATTTCCAATGTGCCATTTTCCCTGTAGTCCAGGACTGCTGGACAATAGTACTTACCTTTTCTTTTCTCTTTTCCTGAAACAAATTAAAAACATTGGTATTGGGTTGTTTCTTTATCAAATCACTTAAGTAATAAGCATCTTCTATTGCCTGTGCACCTCCTTGTCCCATATTTGGTGTAGTCGCATGCCCAGCATCTCCTATCAAACAAATAGAACCATTGTACCAATTATCAAGAGGTTTTAAATCAATTATGTCGTTTCTCAAAATTTTATCCACTGGTGTAGAAGAAATTAACTCACCTACTATTGGGTGAAAGTCAGCATACAATCTTAATAATTTTTGATGAATACGGTCCTTATTATCTTTAAGGTGAGGCGCATCCAACACTACTGCAAACCAATAGACTTTATTTTTGGCTATTTTAGAAATTCCGAATCTAATTTGATCTCCCCAAAGTTCTATTCCTCTATTTTTGTATTCCTTATCTAATTCGATAGCTGCTACTCCTCGCCAACAGGTTTGACCAGAATATCGAATACTACTTTCTGGAAAAAGTTGTTTTCGAACCTTAGAATGAATACCATCAGCTCCAATCAAGAAATCTGCTTCTGTTGCTGTGTTATCCGCAAATTTTATTTTTACTTTTCCGGTATCTAGTCTTTCAAATGAGTTAAATTCTTTACCCATATGAATCTTTTCTGGGGGTATTTTTTCTAGTAGTAGCTTCTGCAGTTCTGCTCTATGTATGGCAATAGTAGCATATTCTAAAGTATCTTTAACATAGTTTTGACGTGTATCATACAATGGTGACAGGTCTGATTTACCCAATGTTATTTGATCAATGGTATTTCCTTTTCTTTTTACTTCCTCAAATAGACCTAAGTATTCTAAAACCTGTAAAGCATTAGGTGCCAACCAGATTCCCGCTCCGACTTCATTTAATTTTGGAGCTTTTTCAAACAATTGATAGGCTATATTATTTTTTTCAAAAGCTAAAGCGGTGATGAGTCCGCCGATTCCTGCACCAACTATTGCATGCTTCATTTGTATATTTTATAAACTAAAGTGTTTTGCATTATACGTATCTCAAAACCTTTGAGATATACCCTCCTTAAAAATGAACATTTGCTTTGATCGCATTAGACATGTACATTATTTTGGCCAAGTTAAAGTCATGATTATTTTTATCGGCTATACTTGTATTCGCTTCGTGTAAGCCAAGTTATTGAATTATCAAACTTGACTTCTTTTCGGATTACTAATTGAGTTTTTCCAATAATATATACCTTCTTGATTAAGGCATTCTTATCATTATCCTTTCCTTTGTATTCTACAATAATTTTTACTTGTCCTTCTGGTAGTTCCTCTCTTGATTTTATATCAACTTTATTTATTTGCATACCGTTTTTAGCAATAGTAATCTTCTCCTTACTATTTGCGCTTGATTCATTCGGGTATTTATTGGTTAATTGTAGTTGATATTCATCTTTTCCTTGATCAACAATTAAATCTGCAGGCATTGAGAAGGGTTTATTACTACTATAATCTATATATGTTAACGTACCTGACCATTCTCCCAAAAGGACTCTCAAATCATCTGGTGTAACCTTATCTTGTGCAGCACTCCGAAAAGAAAACATTATAATACATACGAGCAAAATTTGTGTAAAAGTGACCTTCATTTTATCTGTTATTTTTTAAGTTACTAGCGGTTTTGATGTTTTTAAAACAATTCCTCATTACTCAAGCGTTTATTTTTAATAAACTCCTAGAAGTACACTCCTAGAAATACATCCTATGTAATTTTCAATACTAAAAAGAGTGTAACGATTGACTTACTTATTTCTTTACTTTTTTATAGATCATTCTAAAAACAGGAAACATTAATAAAACTAAAACAATCAGAGAAATGTAAAAAAACTTCTTTCTTGATTTAAGATATGCTATTGATGTTTCTTCATAAGAAAGTAAGATTTCTCCATTTGCCTCTATTTGATATAGAAGCCATCCCTCACCAAAAATGCGAACTTCATCATGCTCTACATAGATTTTATATTTTTCGGATTGGTTCTTATTACTAATATACTTAGAGTTTATTCCTAAAACGCTTAAGCACTTTTTTGTACCCAGATCATATGTCTTGATCTCTTTAGAATCAAGCACACCGATTATTTTAGTATAATTGGGATTTTTTTTAGCACTTTCTACACAACTAATATCCCCTTTATCAACTTCAAAAACTTCTAATTCTTCAAATTTCGGAACCGTTTGGGGAGTTCGAAAAACAAAATTAATTGCAAGAAATCCATAAATGATAAAAAGAAGAGATCCCTTAATAATTAAGATGGGTGATATTTTACTCATTTCTTAAACATGTTGGTAAGAAGAACTCATTAGAAAAATAGATGTATGCGCTTCTTATTCTATTAGTAAATAAGGACATCAAGATAGTATTTTTATCATTATTACTTTAAAAATAGTCTTACAATCTATTTACAGGAACTTAATCAAGATCTTCAAATTCTTTTCTTTTACTTTCGAACCAATTTTTCATAGCATCGGGAGATTTCATTAATTCCTGCATTTTATTCATGGCTTCTAAATGGATTGCATCTTGTTTTTGAAACATCTCCATACCATGTTTTTTACTCATTTCTGCAATTTCTTCAAACGTGTTTGCGGTAAACTCTTTTTCGCAAGCTCCTCCCAGTTGTTTGCATGTCATTGTTTTCATACTATCATTTCTTTTAAGTGGTTTAAATTTCTTTTAAAAACTCTTCTAATCGATTAAAAACAGAACCCCAACCGTTGAGAATACCCATTTTTTCTTGCTGAATTTTATATTCTTCTGTAGGATGAATGACATTAAAGATAAAATCAGTCTGATTTCCTTTTTTTATGAATATTGATTCTATTTCTACTCCCTCTGTCATTGGTCTAAAATTAGCCATTGACACTATTTTTTCTAGTTCAACGATTTCAGTATATTGACCTTCTGCTATAAACTCTTGACCATTAGGCATTGGCATTGCATATTTCCATTTTCCGCCTACCGTAAAGGAATGTTCGATTATTTTTGTGTCACTTCCTTTGGGATTCCACCATTTGACAATATGTTCGGCTTTTGTCCATGCTTCCCAAACCAATTCTATAGGAGCATTAAATGTTCTTTTAATGGTGATTGTTCTGTTTGATTTATCCATTCTCGTTTTTTTTTGATTGTAATTGCATTAGATAGTTTTCGAAAGAATCTATTTTATCCTCCCATAAATTTTTATACTGTTCAATCCATAGGAAGGCAGGAAGTAAATTCTCAGGTTGAATTGTACAGAACCGTTCTCTTCCTTTTTGATGAATACCTATAATTCCACATTCCTTTAATATCTTAAGATGCTTTGATATGGCAGGCCTGCTTATCTCGAATTCGTCAGCTATATCATTAACTGTCAATTTTTTTTCGGATACAAGCTTAATAATATCTCGTCTTATTGGATCGGCAATCGCCTGAAAAACATCTCTTCTCATAAATTATGTAACCATTCAGTTACAAATATATGTGTAATCATTTGGTTACGCAAATTTATTACAAAAAAATGTGTTGCTAATTGTGAAATTCGCTATATCAATAAAGAATATTTATCAAGCAATTTTATTCGTCCTCGCACATTTTATAGACTTCTATTTTTAGCCAAGAATTTAGTACCACTTTGTGTTTCTATATGCCCTTTGATCTGTTG
Organism: Aquimarina pacifica; assembly: GCF_000520955.1. Taxonomy (GTDB): domain Bacteria; phylum Bacteroidota; class Bacteroidia; order Flavobacteriales; family Flavobacteriaceae; genus Aquimarina; species Aquimarina pacifica. Next base: position 35,151 of record NZ_JACC01000043.1, read on the forward strand.
ATCTGTTACCTTTTTTTTGTATTTATATGAAACCCTTTCAGTAATAACCAAAATCCTAAAAACAACTCGTTTAGCCCCATGGGCACGAAAATTAACATTCCTAAACCGATCCCAGAAAGTTGAGCAATATTGGCAATTAACACCAATAATACTCCTACCAGACCCCAGATAGATATACCTCTAGGGATAAGTTTTGATCGATATAACAAATAATAGAACATAGTTGCACCGATACAAAAGATAATCATAACCATACATACGGCTATAGTGTGTTCGCTGAGAATTGATGTTCCTAAAATGGTAAGATATTCATTTGGGACACCTTCTGTATTCATATACTCCTTGCTTAGCGGAATCAACGATAGCATCTTGATTTTACTAAAAATAATAATGGTAAACTCGCTGATTCTAAACCCTACATACCAGATTGCAATTCTCTCGCTATACCTCCTTAGGGTTGGGTATAATAACACCGAAATTGCTACAACTGCTATACCACAGACAATTTCGAGAATTGCGCCTATTAATAATTTATCTGCGGTTTGATAGATTGCCTCAAAAAAGTTAGGTGTATATAAAACAGGACTTACAAAAACCTGATTTCCTATTATATAGGTTATTATTTGAATTAAAAAAAGTAATCCTGCTATTCTTACACTTGTTTGTTTTCGATTCATTGTAGTAATTTTCTAGCCTTCAATCGAATGACGATTGAAGGCTAGAATTGTTACTTCACAAAAGACTATTTTGAAACCTAAGGTACTATATTTGCCAGAACAACAGTATTCACCGTAGTCTAAAAAAGTATATGGTAGTGATACTGTAAAAAAGCTTTTGGAGAGAGGTTAGTTTTTTTGAATCTGGAAATAGGGTATATCATCATTTTCATCTTTACTAAACACTTCTTGAGAATTGAATACTACTTTTGAAATATATTTGTAATTCCCCCCATTTTCAAAAAACACATTGAGTGTATCTTTAACTGTATTCTCTTCCCACTCAATCAATAATTCCCTTTCTAAATCACTATCCTCAAGTGCGCCTACAAATATTCTCATTCTAACCAAGTCAGTCTCTTCAATAATACTAAAGCCTTTCGGAGCATCACTATTTGCGATAAAAATTTCATTTTCTTCACTATTTATGAGTTCAAATATAGCAATTGAATTTTCTGTATACACGTTAGAACTCGGATCTAGTAGATCAACTCCTGTGCTAGAAATTACGGACATATCTAATACCTCATTATCAATTAGCACACAACAATCTTTAATACTGTCGCGGTCCTTACAAGATTGAAAGCTTATTAAAGTCATTAGTAAAACTAACATGCTTTTATTCATAGCGTAGTATTTTATGGTTTAATATCATACATCATCTCTGGCTCATAACTAAAATCATTACCTTCGACCGACCAATGGTTAAAATAACCATTTAGATCCGAACGTCCCCATCCCCAATTCATATGTAAAAAATTATTTTCGACAGTAATGTATATTGTTCTTCCCCTTGCGATGGTACGTTTAAGACGAAGTGTATATATCCTATACCCATCGGTAATCCACGCATGTCCATCTTTTCTAACCCTAAAAAAGAACCAATCATCATAATCTGCTCCACTAAGTATTAGTGGTAATCCTTGATCCAAATTGGCTTTTGCTGTATAAAAACTATAAGATCCATATTTTGCCGAACTATATCCAAACGTATTTTTCATAGCAGGAAGGCCATCATCTTTTGTGTTAGACCCTGAACCATCACAACCATAATCCATATTAACAGCGTCACCAATATCCTTAATCAGTGCTGCTGTACTAGAGGTGGCAAATGTATTGGGCATGTTACTCCAATTATAATTAGAAGGATGTTCATGATATTTCATTATCTGTGCCATTGCTATTGCTACACAACCACTTGGGGGTCTTCCGTCTGAAGAGGAACAACCTATACTTGAAATCCCATCATTAAACCCTCCTTGTTGAGACCAGTTGGTACTTAAAAGTATAGGACTATCAAAAATACTAATTATTTCTACAACTTCTGTATCTGTCTTTTGAGCACGCTCTTGATCTATGATAGCGGTATTTAAGACTTCCTCATTCCATAACTCTTCGACCCCTTCTTTTGGTGTAATTTCTCCATTTTGTATACCTGTTATGTACTCATCACCTGATTTCAGCCAACTTACCAGACCTGAAGGATAATTGTCAAGATCAGTAGGAAAATTGCCCTCATCAGAAAAAGCTAAAATAGGATTAACTCTCTTATCAGAAGATAAAAGTACAAAACCACCCTCATCATAATTAGCTAGGTAGAATTTTGTCTTTGTATCTTGTCCAGATAGAGGAATAACACTTTTAGGGTTTCTACTTTTATAAGAGTTACTCTTCCCTTTTTCCTTGTGTAAAATAGTAGACAATATTGTCTTAGCTTCTTTTTCATTAAGCTGACTTGTTACTTCTACAGTATTCTCTAATTCTGTATTAATTTCTTTTTCCTGAAACTCTTCTTTTTCGCAAGATGCAAAAAAAGTAAAAGCAAATAGCCCAATTACAATGTAATTTTTCATTAAATGTGATTTGTTTGAATGTTATTTATTTTCTTGTACCTCTTCTATTTTATAAGCATGAAGTAGTATTCTATAGACTAGATGCTGGATACTAAAAAAATAACAATTCTTTCAAGAACAAATACCTTTATAAATGCTTTCAAATATTATTAAAAGTTGTTGATTTACTGACTAAAATACGGGAGTCATTTCATCAAACTAACCCTTTCAAAATATTAGTATAAGAATAACACTTTATCTTATTTGCCAATCTAAATAAAGTAAGTGAATCCAAATTTTAGGACTCACTAAGGTTTGTCGTATATAATTCGATTAATGTAGATTTTCCTCGCAGTTCTGTTTTACCTAACGGTTTTACTTTAAAATCCGGTCCTAGTTTCAGGATTTTATACAAATCTCCTGAAATTAAAATATCAACTTGATATTGATTACAGAGCCCTTGAATTCTTGCTGTGGCGTTCAAAACATCACCTGTAAATATGATTTCTTTCTTAACACTTCCGATTTCGCCAGTTGTTACTGCACCGTAGTGAAAACCTGCTTTAAAGGTTGGACAGATTCCGAAGTTTTTTATGAACTCATCTTCTTTTCTTTTCAATGCCTCTTTCATAGCGAAAAAACAGTGTAAACAGTTCGTATTTTTGATTCCTTTTTTTTGTTTCCATGAAACAACCATTTCGTCACCGACATATTGATAAATTTCTCCAGAATATTCTATCATAGCATCAGATAAACTATAATAATACTCTTTTAGAAATTCGAAATATTTGATATGTCCAAGTTTTTCGGCAATTGCAGTAGATGACTTCATATCCAAAAACATAAAAATCCTGTTTTCTTCTTTGGGTCTATGATACTTTCCACTCACGAAATTTATTAGAATTCCGTGACCAATATTTTCACTAATCTCTGCGTACAAAAGTGTAACCCCCAAAGATACTGACATTTGAAATGCCGTACTCAAAAATGTAATACTGTTGAGATAGTACAAAAATTTATCCCACACTACCTTATCAAATACACTTGTTTCTAGCTCTATACTGGCTGCTATTGGATACGCAATACAAACAATCAAAAATAAAAATGCTGCGTAGATTATAAGCTTTCCTATAATTTTTTGTGAAAAACTGCTTTTAGAAAAAAAACGGTGTAAAAATAATAGCTCGATGACTCCAATCAAAAGTCCTACAATAGTGATTGCCCAAACCGCAAAAATAAATACTTTATAATCTACTTTAATAACGCCCTCGGCTGTGTATCCAAAATTCTTTGTGGCCGCGTATTCTACTGCCAAAAATATCAATCCAAATAAGAGCCAAATGATTCCGAAAGGAAGTATTCTGCCTATATTTCTTTTTTGTTTTGGAGAGAGCATGTATTTATCTTTTGCTATATCAATTAAGTTATAAATATAACACAATAAATTTGGCATAAAATTATTGAGATATATAAGATCCTTTTGTTGAATTTTGCATTTTTTTTAACATGAAACCGATGATATATTGATGAATCAGTAAGACTATAGTTATCAATATTCTTGGTTTAGATATTTTTTTTGCATTTTTCAAGTTAACTATGTCCTACAACTATGGTTTGAATAACGAAAAAACTAAATGGTACACTATTCTCCTCGCTCGATCCATAATAGAATAGCTACAAAGAAAACTAATCATAAGACGGAGTTATTTTATTCACCAATTTTGTCTATTGATTCATGTAAATCGGATCTATTTTTTTTCCAGATTTTCTCTAAATATTGATATAAGAGGTAACTACTTAACATACCAAAAGGAATCATTATTATACTAAGCAAGGTTTCATTAAAAGTATCTAGAAACCCTGGAGAGGTTATTTCAAAAATTATTCCTATTATTAGGCTGAAGAATATAATTCCTCCATAATACACTACAATTCCTAAAATTGCAAAACCCCATTTACTTTTATTATATTCTTCTGCCAATTTATAAAAATATTTCCCTATCCAATATAGTAGTAGTAATCCTAACATGCTTCTGTTTTTTTTAATGTTTCCAAAGACTATTTATGATTTTTTTTAGTTACTTCCTTGTTCAATTTGTTAATACTTCAATGTTTATAATTTCTAAATTGTAACTCTGGTATAATAGTAAGTGTCTCTAACAAACAAATTGTTACCAAGCAATTATCAATCTTTACCGAAATACTATGCTTTTTTGTCTCTGCACCCTTCTAATATCCTAAAACGCAATCTCAAATCGACCTCATTTTGAGCATTTGCAAATTAAATATTATTCAACACGTAATGTTTGTCGTCTTTATTTACTGAAGGTTATAAACTACTATTTGATGCAGATATCACAACTATACAAATAGGTCATTCAACTAAAAATCGCTTAATAAGGATTTTATATCTATTGTTAGTTTTTGGATCTAGATAGTTCGTTTCATTATATAATCTTTCTGAATTTCATTCCCCATTTTAAAAGGATGATTTCCTACAATTCTAAATCCATTTTTTTTATAAAAACGAATGGCTTCTGTATTTTTTTCCCAGACTCCGAGCCATACATATTTTATATTTCTATTTCTTGCTATCTCAAGGATATAATTCATTATGGCTTGACCATTTTTTTTTCCTTGAAATTTCTCTACTATGTAAATTCGCTCAAGTTCCATTCCTGTGGTTTCTCTCAGATCTGTTTGAGAGGTCCCAAAATTAATTTTAAAGTACCCAGTAGTCTCTTCGTTAAATTTTGAGAAATAAAATTCTGAATTAGTATCATTTAATTCCTTACAAAGTTTATCCCTATCAAAAGAAGAGTCCAAATAGGATTGCATATTTTCGTAGGTATTTACTTTTGAAAAGGAATTTTTATAGGTAGTTATGCTTATCTTAATCAACTCATTAAGATCTTCTATATTTAATCTTATAAAATTTAATTCAGGGTTCTGCATTTAGTTTTATGTATGTTTGATAATTCTTATTAAGACAGATAATTACATAGACTACGTTAAAGATAGGTCATTATTTAGCAACCATTAATTTGTGCCAGAATTTTCTATACAAGAAAGTTCTTTCATATTATTATTCAATAATTTAAAAGGAAAATTTAAATATAAAATATCGTGGAAATCAGGATCACCATACTAAATACTTGCTAGAACAACTTTAGTATATCTGGTGGGTTAAAGGTGCCCGTTTTTAATAATCATCCAGTATTGGGAAGCTAATAATTTTAAAAAAATAATCAGATTGATTTTAAAACACCGTTTATGAATCAAGGGTTTTCGTTTGATTTATTTATCAAAGTGGTCATTCTTTAGTATGCATTCTTATGAATAAAGCTAATACGATTATCTAGAAGCACGCTATTTCTTCCGATATTGAACATTTTCACCATTTAAGCTATAACAGAGACTGGCTTTCTTTAAACCAAAAATTCTACCTTTTCGGGCTTCATAATTAGCATACAAGTCCCCATTCTTTCTAAATGCTTGTTGCATCCCTTCTTCTTTTCCCATATTAAAATTCATTTTTTTAAATAACTCTCCTGTTGGGTACCATTTTTTTTGTTCTCCATGTACTTTTCCCGAAACATATTTGAAATGGGAGACCAAAACATGTAATGAATCAGGAGACCAGGTTTTCTTATCTCCATGGGGTTTTCCTTTATTATAATCTGTAATGCGTTTATAATGGCCATCAGAATACCACTCAATAGCTTGATTTTGCTTTTTCCCGTTTAGGATGCCAAACTTCTCTTTTACAGATGTACTATCTTCATAGAAAGTCACAGCATAACCAGAGTACAACTGATCATCTAGTGTCCAGATTGACTTTTTTCTGTTATAATAAAGTTCTGATTTATTAACTGTCTTATCTGGTATATCTGATAAAACATTAACCGCAACCGTATTTGCTGAAGATACAGTTTTGGGGGCTGTCTTTTTAGTACAACTTAGAATACATACTCCCAGTATGAATAGTATTAAGAATCTTTTATTCATTTTTTTTAAGTATTTAGGGAAACAAAACAGCTACAAATAATTTTAGATAATAAATATTTTCTCTTAATGTAAAATAAATATAGTAATTACAAAATAGTATTTGGAGTACCTTGCAAATCGGCTCCGAATAATACTATATTAGATCCTACATAAAATTCATTAATGATATGGTAATGATAGAACTCCTCTTCATCACTATGCTGTGTTGATCCAACATGTCCTCCTGAAACATCTAAGTCACTTGGATAATTTCCTGTCGTATCCTCTCTTCTTCCATAAAGTAAAAAACCATCAGCTAGGATACCTATTAATTCTCCATCGTCATGTGAAAGTGTCGTGTTTGCCTCTACATCGCTTGACTCAACATGATAGTGATATCCTCCCGGACCGTTATGCCCTCCTGCATAATCAAATCCTGTTGTTGTTTCTAGGTCTAGTGGTTCATTTGCTCTTTCTTGGTCATTATAAATAGGTACTCCGGTTACAGAAATACCTATAGCACCTAATCCTGTTGCAGAACTTGTGGCTGCTATTTTTGGATCATTAGAAACTGTTAGGATATAGCTACCACTTCGAATAGTACCCGGAGTAGAATGATCTCCCACTATTCGATCAATGTATAGGGGTTCTGTGGTAGCCCAATATGGAGATGTATGATTCGGAAGTCCGTTAGACTCTATTGTTATCTCATCCCCATCAAAAGAAATCGTCACAGAATCTGTATTAAATTCGTCAAAGGCAGACAAAGGTGTACTCCCAGTAGAAGGCGTACCTCCTGTATCACCATCTGTATCGGTGTCCTCTTCTCCTTCATCTGTATCTGTATTATCTGCTACATAACCTTCAGGTTGTTCGCAGGCAGATAAACTTTCCTCAGGGTTACCCAAACCATCACCATCGCTATCTTGATACCATGTAGTTTCGGTACAGGAATCTTCATCATCAGAGCATGATATAATTAATAAAAAAGCTCCTACAAAAATTGAAATTATAAAATTAGAACACTTCATTTAAAAAAAATTATTAGTTACTATTTTATTGTTTTTCTATGTGCAGAAATCATCTGGAGGTTTTTAATTTTACAGTAAATACTGATATCCTAAATAAAATGCTATTCCTACAAATCAAGTCTTAATGTCATATCAAAATTTCTTTTGATTGTCTATAAAAATATAAGTTGCGTAGTTTAATATAAACGTAAAATTAATAAAGAAATGATTTGTTAAGACACTTATTCGCGTTTTAATCACAACTTTTCACCGAGTGCCGGACCATATTCAGTGAATCACCATAGGTACACCTTCAAACTTTTTATCTCATCCCGTGATGTATACTGCCAAAAGTTACTACCAAAAGAATGTTATCTGTCAATACAGTACTTACCATCATTCGTAGCCTTAAGAATAAATACCCTAATGAATTCTCAATTAATGTATTTTTCAAAAAAAAAAAGGAAAACGGACTTAAGTGTTAGTACCAAATCTATGATGATCTGGAAAAATCTTTAAGAATGCTTTGAACGCATCACGATAAACAGTTTTAATTTAATGACATTTGATAGTCATATTGGCTGTCATAAGTTGACTCCAAATTTGATGTTCTTTTTCTTGAGGTGACAAATAAAACCAAACTAAATATTTGTTATTCATTGGGCAATAATCACTTTTAATTTTAGCATTCAGAACAATTAATTCTTTTTTAAAAAATTCGTCATAAAGCGCAATCGAACCTTCGAAGGTGTTTTTATCTTTCTGCTGCAAAGAGGAGGTAGTAGCAGGAATTTTTTTAAAGAAATTCAAGTTAGTTATTGCGCCAGTATTCATAAGTCCATCAAAATATATATTCATTACTCTCTCTAATTCAGAGGAGTTTACATTAGGATCTTCTTTAATCATCCATAAAAAAACATATGAGAAATAATCCTCACTATCTTTTTTACCCCAACCTGGTGCAAATAGAATGTGCTCTTCACCTTCATATTCTAAATCTCCTGCAAAAATTAGTGGAAACTCAAGAACTTCACTACGCCAATCATCTTTTGCTTCTAATACATTCTCTATATTATTATGTAATCTAAAATAAAGGTATATACCCGCTATTGCAATAATAACTATCAATACGAATACTATTTTAAGTAGCTTTTTAAACATTTTTTTGATTCGTTATTTATTCACTAAATCCAGATTATATTAAAGTAATAAAAGTAACACTTGAGTTGGTCAATTGAGCTAAAAAATTAACTGTCTGATGACATAAAAGTCTTCTACGTCTTTTAAATAATAGTTATTAGCTATCAGGTTCTCTATTTTTCAAACCATAGTAAGATAGTGTTTCTTTACCTTTTTGGTAATCTCCTATATGTTTAAGCCCCAGTTTCTGTAATAAACTAATTGATTTTTGATTTTCGGGAATTGTAATCGCAATTATATTATCATATTCGTTTAAACTTTTTACCTTATCAAGGTAGGAGTTGCTTGCCTCAAATGCATATCCGTTTTTCTCGAATTCTGGTAATAGAGCAAACCCAATGTCAGGGAATTTCTCATCTTCGCGTTTAAGAAATGTTACTATCCCTATCCTCTTCCTAGATTTTTTTAATTCGAAAACACTGTAATAAAAACCATGAGTATCAAGTATTTTTTGAATGTACTTTTTGGCATCATTCTTATCAGAAATATTTCTATCACCAATAAATTCGATCCAGCCCTTAGAATTAACCAAGTCAATTATAAATTCGGCATCCTTCAAGTGTATTGGTCTAATTGTTAACCTTTCTGTTTCTAGATGTATGTACATTCAAATTTACTTATTTAGCTTGTAGACAACCTCCCAGTATATCAAATAGCTGTTCTGTTTTCAGCTTATTGGTAATCCTTTTTATTCAGATTTTACTAGCTCAACCACTTTTTTAATCGCATCATCTCCATCTTCTAGATCTGTAATAAGATATTCATAAAATTCTTTTGATTTACTAGGATACTTAAGTTCATAATCAGCATTAATTCCTATTTCCTCATAACTAATACCTCCTAATGATTGGTAAACCATATTTGATAATCCATAGGTCCAACCATTTGGAAGTTTTTTATGCAAAATATCAGAAAACACACCTTCTGTAGTTGAACCGATACTTTTAGAATTAGGAATTTCTTTACTACCCAAAACTAATAATTCGGCAGCACTTGCTGTTTCATGACTAGTAAGAATATATAGTTTTCCTCTATAGGTATTCTTTGATGGTGTTAAACTCATCATCTCTTTTTCTGTAAACCCTTCTGCAAATCTTACTTTTTTAGTGCATATATCTGTTTTTACTTGCACAAAGTGATTTAATATTTCGATAGAAACATCATCAAACCCTCCTCCATTAAATCTTAAATCAATAATACAGGCTTTAGAATGTTCTATCGTTTTTATAATTGAGTCCATTATAAAACGTGTGCCGTTTGCAACATCTTCGTGATGATTGTCTGCTTTGTTCAAATATCCCCACCATTCTTTCCAAAATTGTTTTTTAGACAAACTATCGGCTATAGGGTAATTTGCCCAACTAATCATATTTGATGTTTGAATATATGAAATGTCGTCATTTATCATGCCCCATTTTAGTTCTCCTTGATTATAACTTTTTACACTTTCTACATGTTTTTCTAGTATCAAGTTTTTGACTTTTTTCTCTAAACCACCCGGAACATCTTCTTCATCCTCAGTAGTATTTGATGCTGTTTGATTTTCGTAATCCTCTTCTAATTCATCGGGTAAATTGATAGAAATATGACCATCATCTATTTCGCCTATCATCTTCTCAAAAATCAAAAATAATTCTATTGGTTTGGTATGCGCATGTATCTGAGGTTCATATTGTTTATAAATACTTTTCCAATCTATATTTCTTTCTTCAAAATAAACATATTGCTCGTTGAATGTATTCCATAAAATTTCAAAATTATATCTTGGATCATTTGCCAATTTCTCATTTACTTTTTCATCAAAATTGTTGTTACTCCTAACAAGCTTAAAGGTTTTTACTCCGTCTTTCAATAGTATCGTATCATTTGACAATGTATCGACCGTGTAATAATTAAAAAAATCTTCGGATGAATTATCAGAAGTCCGAACATTTCCTGCCGTTGAAATATGATAGCTTTTTACAATACTATCTCCAAAAGTCTTTGCTTTTCCGTATCCTAAATATTCCCAATTACCATTTAAATTGATTTTCTCTTTTTCGACAATTTTCATTTTATTCGTTTGGCAAGAAATGACCAAAACAAATATCAATAGTAATAAAATTAGCTTATTCATGTTGACTGGGCTTATATTAAAAAAAGAATTTTAATTATTGATAAATATGTGTCTCAGAAAGGCAAAATGTTAGCACAGTTTTCGCCCTTTTTGAGTATTGACTGCTATTCTATTCTTTGTCTTTTTTTAGACTGATAATAAGAGGGGAACCATTCATTAGAGTATACAAAGTAATTTTTTGATCATTGGTTTGTTTAATTTTGAAATTTTTTGGGCTTCGAAATATTGAAATATTCAATATATCCTCTTGCAAAAACCATTTCTCATTTGATTTTTTACCATTAGTAAGAATTTCACATTTCCCATTTTCATAAAATATCATCCAATCCTTGTTTCCATCTGTACTTCTTTTTTTATCACCTAACTCCATATAATCAATATTCCATTTTCCTGATGTGATTAATAATTCGAGATCACTTTTTATTTTAGGTTCTTTTCGTTTAGTAAGGTAACTACTTAGTTCAGACAAAGGAAATGATTTCTCATTTTTCATATTGATAACGTCTAAGTCTTTGGTAAAGATAAACTCGAAGTCATCAATATCCTCAGAGAATTTTTTTTCGCCTATTAAGTAATCAATGGTATTCATCCCGTAATTTTCTAAAAACCCCCTATCAATAGTATTAGATTTATTAGAAAAAACAAAAATTACAAATAAACCATAATCCATTTCTTGAGGAATAAAAGTCATTTCTTCTATGAGCAACTCTTTTCCTTCAATCTTAAAACCATGATATCCGGGAGTTTCTTGACGTAAAGCAATAAAGTTAAAAAACTCACTGTCTATACTTGAATCAACAATTTGATGTACTAATGAAAATAATGTTTTGTTCCCATCGGCCGAAATTACCAAGTTATCTTGTTCTACTTGGTTATTAAAAAATTCGATTAAAAGACCTGGAGAAATCTTTTTGACCATTTTATTAAGTCTAACTAATTGTTCTTCAGTTTTAAGTTTACTTATCTCTGTTTCATTTGTTTCAAATTCTTTCCAAAATACTTCGATTTTATTTTGTGCGAATGATTCTAAAAAAAAGAATACTAATAAGATCAAGATTGTATTTCTATACATTGAGTTTTAATTATTATCTATTAGAGCAGCTTAACTCTTGATTGGCCTTGTTTCTTTACAACAATAGTATATACCTCTTCAAGAATTAATGAGAAACCTCTAACAATATAGATAACATAATGATTTTGACCTACATTAAAAACTAAATTTATTTAGAAAAACGAAGAGTGTCCTAAATATAAAAGCTAATGCAGCTTCAATTTGAACTATTCGTGAAGATTTCTGCTATACATCGTCTATATTAAATTCTGAATCTGTTACGCAATTTTCACATGTCAACTTTCTTTATTCTACATATTGCTTCCCAAATTTTACTCTTGTATAATAGTTAGGTAAATTTAGTTATGAAGTATTCAACAATAAAATAAGGTGAGAAATTCCTAGAAAACTCAAGAATCAATTAATTCTCTACTAATGCTACTGGTTTACGGATCATAAATATCCCAATCCATAAAAACCAAATTATTTGACTAATTCCGAAAATCTCAGTAAAAAGATCTAATGGATAGACAGTTAACACTCCTGCTATTCCTACTATAATACCAAGAAAAACAAGAGGTTTTGAAAATAAGTTTCCTTTGATAGCTATACCACTTAGTAATAAAACCCAAATTCCTCCTACAATTTCATTTCCACCACCAAGTCCTTCTGAAATTACGCTAATAGTTGACCAAATTTGCATGGCATTTTCTGGATGTTTAATTCCTGTTTCTATTACAGATTTGAGACCTATATTTGCTATCATTCCGCTTGCGATAACAAGTCCCACCCAAATAATTCCAAAAACAAATGCTAATTTTGAAAAACTAGATGAGTAGTTTTTTAATCTTTGATGTAATGCTAATACTAATACAGCTAATAGTATTCCGAATACCACATAACAAACAAGGTTTACTATAGATAAAATGATATAGTTATCAGCTAGAAAATTTAATTCCTCTTGTATACTTACGTCTGCATTTGGGTAGGATAAAACACTTCCATACACAATAAAAGCAGAGATATAAATGAAAGCTTCAAGAATTGCACAAACTCCACCTATTTTTTGTATTTTTTTGAATTCCATAATTTTAAACCTTTTCATTGATGACGATTCAAAATTGGTTTCGTTACTGGGTTTTTATTAGGTTTTGTATTAGGTTTGCTAATGTTTGGGCTATAATTAGTGTAGCGAAGAAATTTGGCAAATTTATCGCCAGTATAAGTAAAAGCTTCTGTCGTTTAGTATAGCTTATGTTTACACGTAGTTTTTATCCCTTTTTAGTCAAAAGGAACCAAATCTGGTTCTAAAAAATCTGTTTTAGCTTTTTCAGAGTTATAAATATCAAATCCATAATGACAATCCATTAACTCTTTGAAATTATATTTCAGACGTGGAAATTCTATTATAAAATCTTTAAAACTATCAGAATTCGATTTGAGCATAAAATGATATACCGCTTTTATAGCCGCCAAAGTTAAAGTAATATTGTATTTGTCTTTTGCTCCTACAGATTCGACAAATTTCTGCAACTGATTTTGAATGTTTTTTTCCGCTTGTTTAATTCCGTATTTGTCAATGTTTATCCAAGCGAATCTCAAGTGTGCTTCGTGAGTAAAGTCAGATGAATTTAATTCGCATAAAATGATTTTTTGTTCAAAATCAGCGTCAGAAAGTTCAAAATGTTTTTGCATAGTTCGTTTTTTTATAGCCAAATTATCTTATACAAATTTCAATTTTAGAAAAAGTAATTCTTAGATTATGGGAACGGATTTGTATATGTAAGTTTGCTTCCCGAAGAGAGCATATACACTCTACAAATAGTTATTATGGTCTTTTTTTTATTTCATTTTCTATTTCTTTATACATATTCATCATATACCATCCGCCACTACTTATAAAGTATAATCTATTTTCTTCTAAAAACATAGAATGTGGTTCTTTGGCTATCATTATCCAATATCTGTCATTTTTTTGTAGTTTTTTTAAAAACTCAAATATTTCAACCGCTTCATCTATGTTATTAAAAATATATTCTTCAACTTTTGCCCTTGGATAAGTATTTCCTTCTGGACTCATACTTTTGGTAGCTTTCAGAAAAGAAAATCTACTTTCATATATCAGGTTTTTTATTTTATCAACATTAATATTTTCAATTTCTTTTGGTTTCTCAAATTCAGATTGCACCAACCTTTCTAACCCACCAATTAATCTGGTTTTTTCAATTTTGATTAGTCCAATTTCTTTAAGCACGTAATTATTTTCTAGCTTAGATAACCTTTCTACTTTGCTTTTTAAATGTGACTTTAAATTTTTAGGAGTCTTGCTAATTTTCTGAACAGTATCTATTATTTGATTTTTAGTTTCTCTAATTTTAGATGAATCTGTTATCTCTTGATTAATAACTTTTTTAGAATCGCCATTTTCTGAAAGAACTTCTTTTTTCTTACAAGAAACAACTCCGAGAAGTGTTATTAATAGATATGTAATTAGGTTTTTTATCATTTTATTTTAATTAGCCATGAGAGACTTGTGTTTGGAATGTAATGTGCAAAAAGGCCCTAACTTTTCGAAGTAACACAAAGTTAAATTTTTATGTTTCGTTTTAATTTTCAGTTTTAAAGCCAAAGTAAAATTTGGCGATCATTGTTAATACATACAAATCTTTCTATTTAGCACTAAACTTTGTTATGATTTCATATATAATTCTGACTAACGTTATTTTTAGTAAGCAATTTCCGTTACTATTAATCTTTTAATGAAATAATCAGAAAAATCAACATTCATATTCAACATTTCGGCTGCAACTAGTCTTGGGTCTAATATACCAGCTAGTTCGGTCATATATAAGTACTTTTCAATAAATTTATGATGTTTTGAAACTGAATTTAGGGCATTTCGATATTTCCCAAAGTAATTTATAGCAACATATCTTTTTTGTGAATTAATAATTGAATCCTCATTTACGGAGTCAGGATATCTAAAAGAAGTTTCTGATGTACTAAATTCAAAAGTTCCGTCTGATTTTAATGATTTTCGTTTTATTATTATCGTCGGTCCGGTATTACTCAACGTCCTTTTTTTAGGACTCCTTTCTATCCATATCGAATCTGGTATGCTATAAATCTCTAATTTCAACTTACTGTTATCAAATATTTTTCTACTTTGCTCCGATTGTTTTTTCCAGTTAACTGCTACATTGTTTTCAAGTTTAGTCAAAAAATTACGATACGCTTGTTCGGTATTTAAGTTAGGGTAATTCTTCTTTAAGAAATCATTTTCAAAGTCAGAAACTAGATAAGTAAGGGTTTGACTATTTTCTTTTCCTAAAACATTCTCAAATTCAGAAATTTGCTTTTCATCAGAACAGCTAACTAGTAAAATGAGAATTAAGAATGGTTTTATGTATTTCATTATGAGCCTTCATGTTTACTAACATTATTAATATGTGTCTTAGCGGAGCAAAATGTTACCAAACCATCGACATTTTCTGTATATTGGTTGCTAACTTTTCTTTCTAGAAAATCTCTTACTTTACCAAAAACACAAGAACCTCTTGGTTCGTCACTTTGCTATCATCATATATATGTTATTGTGTACTGTTTTTCAACAACAATCCCAATAAAAATATGCTTTTGAAAAGTCTTTTTTAATTAAGTTTTCTCTACTTATGAAAATATGTCCAAGTCCACTATCTCCGAACATTATATGGTCATCGACATCTATTTGTAAAACCTGTATATCATCTTTTTGATCAGTATTGTTGTCTCTGGGGTCAGATTGGGTAAATTCGGCATATCCACCAATTTTATGTCCCACTGCATTAAAATACTCTCCAAATATCTTCTCTTGTTCATCAGTCAAGTATTCAGTAAAACCCCAGTAATCATTTTCATCAAAAAGATAGTCAAATTGAGAGTCCTCTGAACCACCTTTTTCAATTCCTTTTTCAAATGATAGTTGATGAAGTTTAAAGACAGGCATTTCCTCATAATCCTTTTCTGTAATAAATGAAAAGTCATTCAAAGGTTCTTTGCTTAATTCCTCTGCCGAATGATAAACAATAGCAAAATCATCTTGATACGAGTTTGAACTCGATAAAAAAAGTTGAAGAATTCCATTTTTTGGAAAAAAATCTAATTCAGGTATTTGCTCAAAGTTTAGTTGAGCAATCATTATCATTGGTTTTCCATTTTCATCCTTTGGGTACTCTTTGTAAATTGGAAAGAATGGTTTTCCAAGAAATTTGCTGTCTTTCAGATCCAAATTATCTTCTACGAGTTTTTCTTTTCTTGGTTTGGCTTTTATTCGAACAAATTCACGTTCGTATTTTTTTAGATCAGATTCAAATTTCTTTAAAAAGTCGGGAATCATTAATTTATATTTTTATTGTACACATAGTTTAATATATGTGTCTTAGCGGAGCAAAATGTTACCAAACCATCGACATTTTCCGTACAAGGGTTGCTAACTTTTCTTTCCGGCAAACCTCTTACTTTACCAAAAAAACAAGAACCGTTCGATCTAACTATAATTAGATATAATCATATATATGGTTTTATATGTTTTTTTATTTCGTTCAAGTTTTTTATTTCATACTCTTTTGCAACGGGAATATGTCGATTGATTTTCAAATAATTCCATTTCATATTTTTTGCTCCTACAATGTCAGATTTAAAAGAATCTCCAACCATCAATATTTCATCAGGTTTATTCTCGGTCAATTTCTCAATTTCGGTAAACACCTCTTTGTCAGGTTTTAAAAACCCAAAATCGCAAGAGAAAATCATTTTCTCAAAATATTCATCAAGATTATTCGAAAAAAAAGGTTCCTTATATGGTGATGCCAAATTAGAAATCAAGAAAATTCGGTAATCTTTTTTTAGATTTTCAAGTATTTGATAAACCTCTTTATAAACAATCACAGAATTTAATTCTAGTTCTAAATCTGGAAGTTTTTCATCATATAATATACTGAATTCATAAGGTAACAATGTTCTTAACTCATTAAGATCATTTTTCATTACACACTGTAGATACCCTGAGACATCCATTCCGAAACCATTTTGAGAATTTTTAAATAGCTCTAAAAAGAACTGATTTGATTCTGTTATTTCAATCAAAGTATTGTATAAATCAAAAACTATTGTTTTTATATTATTCATTTCTTATTGTTCTTTAAGACACATGGTTTATACAAGTTAAAGATTAGGTGTTTACATTAAACTAGTATCTATGCTAGTGCTTTTCATATGATACTGGATTGGAACCGTTTATTATTTCGTTTGGATAGTGTAAAAGTCATAAGTAGCTTTTGCAATATCTGCTATAATTTTATCGTTCATTTTGTTATTTTCATGCGAGTTTGTCACAAAAACACTAATGTAAAAATACTCCCCATCTGGTAAAAAGACAATTCCAATATTGTTCACAGCATCCATAATTCCAGTTTCCTTATTTGTGCCAGAAGATCCTGACTTATGGGCGACAACAACTTCTTTAGGTAGTTGTCCTCTAATTCTGCCCAATGCTGTAGTTGTTTCTATGTTCGTTTTCCAAAAAAAATCATAACTTCTTTTTGAAAGTAAGTTATTTTTATTTTCAAAAAATATTTTCAAGGTTTTGTTTGCAGCATTCGGGGTTGTCCAATTTTGGAACATATTTTCCCATTTTTCCTGCATTTCTTTTTCATCAAAAGTAATTTGTATATCCTCTATACCACTCTTTTTCATGTATCCTTCAACAGTTTTAGGAGTTCCGATAAGTCGTATCAAAACATCACAGGCCGTATTATCGCTTTGAGAAATGGTGTATTGAATTAATTTTTCAATAGTAAAACTACCTCCATTAGGGTTTTCATCTCTAAGTGGACTCCAAAATCCTTTCCAAAGTTCATCTTTATCTATTTTTACTATTTGGTCCAATGATAAGGCACCCTTATCAATCTCTGATAATACTGCTAATGCAATATGAAATTTAAACACACTCTGCATAGGAAATTGTTTATCTCCGTTTACTGAAAGTGTGTCCTTTCCATTATTTCCAATTATTGAAACTCCAACCACTGCGTTTTTGTCAGAAATGATTTTCTCAATTTCGTTTCGAAGTAAATAAGTTTTGGTATTTGGAGTTTTACCGCTTGTTAAAACTAATAATAGTAAAGTCGTCAATTGAAATAGCCTATTCATTCTATATTTTCTTTCAGTATTTTTATGTTTTATCGTCAAATTATTCTCAACGTCAGTTTGTGTATGGAATGTAGTTTTGGCAATCATTCGTTACGTTTTACAAACCACATTGTGAGCAGTTTTTATTCTGCTATTATTTCGTTTTTATTGTAAATGTAGTTGTCAATCCAACACTAAAATTTCTTGGTAATTTTTCAACTCCAAAAATAGCTCTAGAATGCTTTCCTTTTTCTTCTAATACTTTTGTAAATAAATCTGAGGCTCCGTTTGCAACCATTGGTGAGTTGTCCCAATTATCTCCTGACTGGAAATAAGCATCCATATGATTCAAACCGACAATTTTATCTAATCCAATTTTATTCTCTACTTGAGCCAAAACATTCAAGGCACACAATTCCATTGCTTTATATCCTTGTTCATTCGAAATTTCATTTCCTAATCGTCCTTGATAGAGATATTCTTCATTTAATATTGGAAACTGAATGGCTATATAGGCTATATTTTCTCGAACATTAACAGAAATATAACTCCCTCCAGGTGTTGATATCTTAGGAAGTTCGAGGTTTAGTTTTTGAAGATTTTCTTTTGGATTCATATTTTCAGATTCCGTTTTATTTGTTTTATGTACTGTTTTGTTAGGTTATCTATTTTCCTTTCGGTTTAGTACTTATTAACTACATTTTACACCCTGTTTTAGTCACTGAATTTTTCATTTAAAATGCATTTTCATTCCTTCATGAGTTGCTTTAAACCCTAAATCTTCATAGAATTTAATTGCTTTAGGTCGCTTTTTGTCAGTTGTTAATTGTAGTAAATGTGCTTTTCTTTCTTGGGCTCTATTTATAGCCCATTCAAACATTGTTTTTCCGATTCCGAGTCCTCTTTTGTCTTTTCTGATTCTTACCGCTTCAATTTGTGCTCGAATTCCACCACGATAAGTAAGATATTGAATAAATGACAATTGTAGAGTTCCTATGATTTCAGAATTCTCGTTTTCTAAAACAATTAGTTCCTGATTTGGGTCAGCACAGATATTTTCAAATGCGACAAGATATTCAGTTGGCAATGGTATTTGATAATTCTCTCTTGTTTTTCCGAGTTCATCATCCGCAATCATTCCCACAATTTTGTCAACGTCATTTTTTGTTGCTTTTCTAAATTTCATTTTCAGTTCGGTTTTTCGGACTTGTTGTTAACAGCTCATTGCATGAAACATAGCGCGTAAAAAGACGCTGATTGTTTGAATAAACCCAGAGACTAATTTTTATATTTTGTTTTTAACTTATCTACTTTGAAAGCCAAATTTAAAAATTTGACAGTTTTCACAAATAAGTACAAACCTTCTGATCTAGTACTTTATAGCTATGTTTTACACACGGTATTGGCAATAGTTATTTTTCTGTATTCGAGGTTATACTGTTTCTAATCAATTGTTTTGTAAGCATTATAAATCCATCTAATGTGCTATTTGCGCATTTTTATGGTGTATTGTTTTACAGAATATTGTTTGGAGAACCCTTAAAATCACCACCGAAGAGTACGATTAAATTCCCAAAATAATATTCATTTATTATATGGTAATGATAAAATTCTTCGCCATTACTGTGCTGTGTAGCTCCTGTGTGTCCTCCTGATTCATCTAAATCCGAAGGATAAGAGTCATCCATTTCTCTTCTTCCGTAGATTAAAAATCCATCTGCCATAATCCCTACCAGTTTTTTATCATCATGAGAAAGTAACGTATTTTCTGGAACGTCCATTGATTCTGAATGATAGTGATAACCAGAAGGACCCACATGTCCTCCCGCATAATCAAAGGTTTCTGCGATTTTTTCTTCTAATGCTCTACCAGGCCCCTCAGAATCATTAAAAATAGGCACACCAGTAACAGAAATACCAATAGGACCTAAACCTGTACTTGTGCTTTTTACTGCTAATCCTGGAGAAGCAGATACGGTAAGTGAAATACTACGATCTCTATGGCTACCAATACGACCAGGTGTTTGAGCAATAGCAACTACTGGTTTAATATATAAAGAGTCTGATTCTTGCCAGTATGGAGTGGTATGATTAGGATGACCATCTGAATCAATTGTAATTTCATCACCATCAAATGAAATGGTTACAGAATTGGGATTAAACTCATCAAATGCGGATAAAGGCGTTGCTTTACCTGGAGCTGTTGGAATAACTTCATATTTTCTCTTTTCACCCCTTTCTGGTCTTTCTCCTCTATCTGGTCTTTCATCTCTGTCAGTTTTATCATCTCCATCTATTTTTTTAATTTCATCTGATTTCTCAGTTTTATCTTGATTGTTGTTTTTACTTGATTGCCCGCAAGAAAATAATAATAATGCGCTCAATACGATGAATGTTATTTTTTTAAAATTCATATTGTTTTGATTTTATATTTTAATTAAAAAATTACAGGTTTTTTTAGCACAGCACCTATGATTAATGTAGCTTAGAAATTCAGAGAATTTCAGGCCAGCATAGGTAAAAACTTTGGGGTGTTTTTTAGTTTGTTAGGATAAAAATAGGGAAAAAGCTTTTGCGATAATGCAAATCAGCTAACATTTCGACTAGCGCTTGCCCACCATAATTATACGAGACATTGTTGTTGCTAGTTTTTAATTCCCACGATTTTGAATGAGCAATTTCTTAATTTTTTCTATTTCACTATCAGAAAAGTCATGAAAGGCGTAATATATTTTTTTTAATTTAGTGAGCTTTTTTATTGATTCAGGAAGTGTTTTCATGGGGTTTAAATCTAAATCAAGAGTTTCTAATTTGGTTAAATTTCCAATAGATTCAGGTAATGTTTTTAAACCATTAGCACTAAGACTTAGGTATTCAAGCTCTGTCATTCTTCCTATTTCTTCAGGAATTTCTACTAATTCATTTCCTTCTATTCCTTCTATTTCTAGATGCTTTATTTTTTTCAAATCGAAAATAAAACTAGGGATTTCTTCAATATTATCAGAACGAATTATTAGAGTTTCGAGATTGATTAGTTTAGAAATATCAGGTACCTTTTTAAGGTTTTTATCTACAATTTTTAAAGACTTTACATCATTTGGTATTTTTAAAGCTTTTTCAAATGAATAAAAAATAGTTGTTTTATTTTTTTGATTTTCTGTAGATAGAATTTTATTATTGTTATTCTCTTTTTCAACGACTCCTTCAGTACTTTCAAGGATATATTCTCTATCCTCACTTTCAGTTGTTTGTAAAGTTTGAGAAAAAGTATAATTTAAGAATAGTAAAAGGAAGTATGATAGAATATATTTTTTCAAAATCAGTCTCTTTAAAATTTGTAAATGGTCTTAGCTAATGTTTTTTATTTTTTTTCTCAATACTCTTTATTATTCCACTGATTGGGGTTATTTGAACTGTTTTATTTTCTTTTTCTAAATAAAATATATAAGCACTATTTATTCCAACTATTTCAACTTTAGATTCGTCTCCGTTTATAAATTTTATTCGGTCACTATACGCTACTTCTTCTTTTTCTATTTTCTTCAATAATCTTTCTCCTTTTCCGATTCCAGAACCAATATAAAAACCAAATAAACCTATAGAAATCATAAACAGGAAACTTTTTAAGAGTGAAGATTTTACTTGCTCATTTGTTAACCCTAAATCTATTTTTTTAAATAATCTCTTAAACCAATTCTTGTCTTTATGTTTTACCAAAATACTTGGTGATTTAAACACAAAAAAGAGTGTAATAATAAAAATAGTTAAAAAAACAATGTTAGAAGTTAATCTAGCAATTGGGCTAATTAAAACATCTAATATGCTGGAATAATTTAAAATATCAATTCCTATTTGGTTATAATATAGCGTCTCATTCAAAATTCCCATTACAATTAGATAAATATAACCTACAGATAAAAACCCCTGAATTTCTTGAAAAAATTTTATTTTATTCATTTTCTTTTTTTAGTTATTTTTTCATTTGCATGCATCCTAATTCCAAATTGCAAGTCCAGCATATAAAACAATTTCTTTAATTGTGAAATGTCACGTTCTTAAACGCGAAATTTAGCAAACACAAACCCGAATAGAAAATTTGACAAAACACCCATAAACAATTCATGAATAATTAATTATAATTTTTATTGTGCGACGTTTTTAATTCAGTTATTGTTTTATCTAATTTTGTTGCTAATTGTTTTTCTATGCCAAGCAAATCCGATGTCATTAATTTAATTAATCCTAAAAAGTCAATGACCTTTGTTGACGAACTTGTTTCAATTGCCTTATCTAATATAGATTTTCCAAAATCAATATATAAATCCTGAAAATAATATATACTTGATAATTCTTGTATTAATTCAATATCGAACTCTTTTATTATTCCGATAGTTTTGGTAGTCTCGAATGCTGTTTTTTGAAGTCTTGCAAAATTAAACCCAGTCCATCCTTCAATATCAATATGAGTAATTTCGGACTCCATAAAACTTGAATATTTTTCTTTATCACTTAAATTTTCAGTTATACTATCTATCTTAATTTTAATATGTTCATGATAATCAATTTGTTCTTTGAGTAATTGTTTATTCAAAACTAATTCTTCAACAATTAAACTTAAAGATTTCTCTTTTTCTTTTTTTGTTTTATTCTCAGTATTCAAATTACTGAAAAACACCCCTAAAAACACCCCAAAAGCAACAATAATAATTTCGATAAGGTATTTTAAAATCCTCTTTGTGTTTTTATTCATATTTTTCGATTTGTTTCACTAATGACACACAACATTAAATATATGTGTCGTAGTATGGCAAAATGTTACCCTGTGTTTCTGTTTTTCTTGCACAATGGTTGCGAACTTTTCTTTTCTACAAGTATTACGCCTTATCAAATATACAAGAACTATTAGATTCCTTACTTAGCCGATATGACATCATATATGTTGTGTGTGTTTCACAAGTGCTTATTTTAAAAATCAACACTAAATAAAATTTCCAACAAACTTTTTACTCTTAATAGACAGGTGTTTATGACTTGTTATAACCCAAGAATCAGTGCCGTTTGACAAAATCATAAGTTGTGCAGTAGCTACTATTGTGGTATGCAGTGCTTTTTTCGCTTAAATCGTTTTAGCATATACATCAACGCTTATTGGTTTCCCATTTTTTATTTCGCAATCTTTCATTGTTTTTTCGTGTTGAAAATCAAGTTTGGACATTGCGTTTTTGCAATTGACATTTTCGGTATCTACAAATCCTTCGATTCGGTTTAATTTGAGTTGGTCAAATCCGTAATCAGAAATTAATGGTAAAACCTCTTTCATAATTCCTTTCCCCCAAAATTTTGGGAGTAGCCAAAGTCCGATTTCCGCTTTTCTTTCTTTATGGCTAATACTATTTAGTCCGCCTGCTCCGTAAAAAGTTTGGTTGTCAAGCGAGCAAATTGCCCACCACATTTGCTTTTCATCCGCAAACCAGATCATTTGTTCCTTCGTAGCGTCTAAACTAGAGAAACTGATTCCGTAATACTGAACAACATTTGGATTTGAAAGTCCATTGAATATGTTTTCAAGGTCTACATCGGTTATTTCACGTAGTAGGAGTCGGTCAGTTTTTATTGTCGGAAAATCATTGTCCATTATTTAAGTTGTAAATCCAGATTTTTGTAGACCTACGGCTCGTATAAGAAACGTAAGCAGGTGATGAGTGATATGTTTCGGTTTACTATTAGTTAAATATAAATATTTTGCTCTTATCTTTTCTTTTATAAACGCCAAATTTTATAGTTGGTCTACTTTATTATATAGGCACAGAACTTTGGTTTAAGCACATACATCCTATGTTTTATATCTTAGTGGCAGTAGTTATTATTTTGCTAGCTGCCTTTAATTTCAATCAATGGATCTGTATTAATTTCGGGGTAATTTTCGGTAGGCATTGGTTCATAGCTTCCTTGTATTCTCTCATCCATAAACTCTTCACCTGTTATTTTATCTATACAGTAACGGCCAAACGACGTGTCATTATCCATGTTTATATAATACTTATCAGAATCTTCTATAATGCCGTTATCAAAACCGCTATGTGGTAAGCCAAAATTTGTTATTACAAAATCAATTTTCTCTTGTTCCTCGGTAGTGGGAACGTAAAATTTGTCCAGTCCATGATAGTCAAAAGGCAAGATGTTTTGGTCTGTTAGGTTAACTTCGAAATCATATTGTAAATTTTCATTCTTTTTGTTAAGGGGAGTAAACCTAATAATACGTCTATATTTTACTATAGTTTTTTTGGAGTTTTTCCAGGCAGTGATTTCATACTTTAGAGAATCGAAGGTAAACTCGGGATATTTTGAGATAATGATTTTATTGGCTTGATCTATTAGTTGATTTTTATTTAATGGCATTGCTCTTTTTATAAAGTGTTCTTTTTTAGTGATTGTGTCATTTATTATATTTTTTTGGGCATGGCTCGATACGCTAAAAAAGATTACCAATAAAGTAAATAGCTTAGTCATTTTTATTATTTTTTTATTACTGTCGATGAACATCTTGTATGGAACGCTGCCTGCAAAAAAGCACTAACTTTTCGGATTAACACTGAGCCGACTTTTTATGTTTTATTTTTACTTTTTTATTTTAAAAGTTAAATTTAAAAATTTGGCGGTCTTTGAAAACAAGTATGAATCTTTTGTTTTAGCACTTATTGTCAATATTTCATCACATTATTTTACGATACGTTTTTTACAGGTTTCCAAAGTAACTACTTATTCCGCTTAATATACTTTGAACGGCATACGAAGCTAAAATCAGTCCCATAATTTTACTTATGACTGTAATTCCATAATTCCCTATTCTTTTTTGTAAATGATTTGCTCCTAAAAGAATTAAACAAGTAATTCCTATAACAATTAAAACAATACCTGTAGTAATACACTGTTGTTCAATTGAGTAAAGATGATTGTCTGTCATTAAAACAACCGCCATGATTGCTCCTGGTGATGCTATAGAGGGAATTGCAATAGGAAATATTGTAACGTGTTTGTAATCTGTAATTCGTTGTTTTTCTAATTCAGGTTTACCGTCTCCGAATATCATCGTCAATGCGAACAAAAATAGAATTACTCCACCCGAAATTTGAAAAGCATCAAGTGACACAGACATTCCTTCTAAAATCAGTTGTCCAATTACAATAAAAAATAAAAGTATCAGAAAAGCTATTACTGATGCTCGAACAGCAATTTTCTTTTTATGAACTAAATCAAATTCTTTAGTTGCCTCAAGATATACAGGAACTGAACCAATTGGATCAATAACTGCAAAAACGAAAAAAATTGTCGTTAATATTTCGGCCATTTTACTTAATTCGTTTTGCTTGGGTTGTGAAAGACAAACCTTGTTGCCCCATTGTAGAACTCATTATGCCCTCAAAGAGAGGTTCCGGACATTTTTTAGGAATTTTCCATTCAAAAATAAAGTTAGAGCCTGTTCCGCCAGAATTATCTAATTGGTCAATGATTATTTCTGAAGTTTCCATAGGTGCCAAATAAATTGGGAAGTCAAAATATTTTCTAACTGATTTTCCTTGTGTATCAAAATATTCCGCTCTCAAAAGATAAATTGTATCTGACTCACTCGTGTTTCTCATACTTATCATAGAGGTTAAGTTATGAGTTTTATGTTCTGTGTAACTATAGATTTGAGAATATATAGACAGGTATGATTTTCCGTATTCAAGCGAATCAGTAGTAGTCAAATTGATACCTCGTTTTGACCAATTTTCTGGACTTATCGAACTAAGTTCTTTTTTCTCATTACAACTAAAAAATAGGATAACTAATACTAGATATAGATGGTTTATTTTCATTTAAGTACTATTTTTTCAAAATATATGATAACATTACGCATAACAGGCGAGGCTTTTCGATGGGAGCTATGATTTGTTATACCTTGTTGGCCACCGTTATTTTTTTAGCTCCAATATACGACAATCCTATTCCGAAAAGGAATAACAACCAATAAATGAAATTGTAATTCAGTTCATAATTCCATTCATAATAAGATTTTCCATAAAACACTAATAATAAACAACTTAAATTGTTCATAAAGTGTAAGATTAATGTGTAAAATATGTTTTTAGTTTTATTATATAGTAAACAGAATATAATTCCGAAAATAAATATTGGCAGTAAGTTTCTATAACTTGGCAAGTGAACTACTGAGAAACAAATACTCAAAACAAGCATTGAAATGGTTAATGACTGTGTTTTTTATAAACAATTAGAAGACAAAAAGAAATGAAAAATCTACAATATTTTTCTTGTCTAAATAATAGAAAAACAAGTTAAAAAGGCCTGAAGTAATCACCAAAATAAAAGATGTAAAAACACTCGATAAAAATCTGTTTTTCTTTATTTTAAATTTAGGTTTTATTTGGTATATATGTAACGGTATAAAAAATAAAAAGGCAATTCCGGCCCCAAACAAACTTATCATTAAAATTGCTAATTCCTGAAAAAACCTATGAACACCTATATGCTCTTCAAAAAAACTAGAAAATATACTTATATGACTAAAAACAAACTCAATTCCAATGAAAGCCAAAATTAAACCGAATAATAAATGAATCATTAACCAACCTATATATTCTAATATTTTTTTAAAATAATTCATTGCTATTATTGATATTACTATGTTACTGTTTAATAAAATATTCGACATTAGAAATTTTAATTTCGACATTCACAATTTCTTCAAATAACATACAATCAGTTTCAATATAAATTTATTGTTTTCAAGTCCAATGTTCAGTATGATTTTCATCTCTAATATGAGGTTCATTACTATTTATAGCTTAGCTTTTCTTTCCACTTTTTTCAGTCGGTTTTAATTCTAACTCTACTATAAAATCTGATTTACGAAACATTTTTAACTTGTAGGTAACATTTAATATATGTGTCTTAGCAGGGCAAAA
>NZ_JACC01000044.1 GCF_000520955.1 Aquimarina pacifica
AAACACAACAATTGGCCTTGATCCGTAAAAGGACCATGTTTTTTGTGTATCCTTTCTTTGCTAATCTAGAGGTCAACTTATTCTTAGTCTATTGTTGTGGATATAAAAAACAAAAAAGCCTTAACTACAGTTAGTTAAGGCTTTGTTTGCTCCTCTTCTTGGGCTCGAACCAAGGACCCTCTGATTAACAGTCAGATGCTCTAACCAACTGAGCTAAAGAGGAATATTTTTTGCAAATAAAGAATTGTTTTCTCGTTTTGCGAGTGCAAATATATACTATTTTTTATATCTCAAAAAGTTTTTTCTAATTTATTTTATAGTATTATGTAAATATTCTTTTTGTAATCCATTTTTGGTATGAAATTATCTAAACACGAAATAGAAATATGTTAATTTATAACAAGAAAGAAAATGTTGAAGTAGTCATGGTTATAGATTCATTTTGTATCCCAAACCTTGATTCTTTTTTTAATCATAAAAAAGCCTTCAAATACTTTTTTGAAGGCTAAGTCTATATATTTATATATGTTTTACAGAAATCGATTATTTAAAGATTGCTCTATAGATATCATTTCCGTTTGCAAATAGTAATAAAGCGATAAGAATTACAAACCCAACCAATTGGGCGTATTCCATAAATTTATCGTTAGGCTTTCTACCCGTAATGATTTCATATAATAAAAACATGACATGCCCTCCGTCGAGAGCAGGAATAGGAAGCACATTCATAAAAGCCAGAATAATAGAAATAAAAGCAGTCGTTCCCCAAAATGCTCTCCAGTTCCAGGCATCAGGAAATAGATTACCTATGGCTCCAAAACCTCCTAATTGACTAGCACCTTTTTTTGTAAAAATATATTTAAACTGTGCTATGTAGTCATGTAATGTCCAATATCCGTAATCAAAACCAGCAGAAATACTCTCTCCAATAGAATACTCCTTATGTTGTGATGTATAATTGGACTTAGGATATATTCCGATAATGCCCTCTTCATCAGGTGTAACTGTAATTACATTTTCTACGCCATTTCTAAGATATGTAATACGGTGACTAGTAGCAGAAGAATCTAATGCTTTTAGTTCCATAAAATCATTCCAATACTTAATTTCTTTACCATTAAGTTGAGTGATTTTATCTCCTTTAAGCAAACCAGACTTTTCTGCAGCTGTTCCTGCCATAACACTATCAAGTACTGTTGATGCTATTGCAGAGAAAGGTTGCATAACACCATCCTGAAACATGGTTTTGCCGATCTCTTCAGGGATCTTGATTGTTTCTTTTTGTCCATTTTGATGTATTACAGAAACCGATGAAACATCTCTCATAAAAAGATATTTGTTAATTTCTATCATATTATCAAAAGGTTTTCCGTTGACTTGTTCTATTCTATCTCCGTCCTGAAAACCATATTTTTGAAATGATTCATGTACTTTAAAACCATCAGGCATATCGTTAACTCCAACACTGTCAGTTCCCCAAGCAAAAATTATTGCCATGTAGATCAAGAAGCCAAGAATAATATTAACGGTAACACCACCTAGCATAATAATAAGTCGCTGCCATGCGGGTTTTGATCTAAACTCCCATGGTTGAGGTGGTCCAGCCATTTGCTCTTTATCCATACTTTCGTCAATCATCCCAGAGATTTTTACATAACCTCCTAGAGGTAACCAACCGATGCCATATACGGTTTCCCCGATTTTTTTCTTAAATAAAGAAAACTTAACATCAAAAAACAGATAGAATTTTTCGACTCTCGTTTTGAAAATTTTTGCTGGAATAAAATGTCCTAATTCATGAAGAATAATAAGAAAGGATAAACTCAATAATAATTGAATAGCTTTTATAAAGAATGGACTCATGGTCTTATTTTCAAATTTTTAATCACGCAAAAGTAAACTTTCTTGAGGGTTTACAAAAGAAATAACGGTATGCGATCAATGTTTTAATTTTTTTTTGGCATAATTGTTTTTTTTATACTACTCTAAAGCTCGTAGTTTTGCAGTAATCAAAGTAAATATGTTACAATTTTTTGCAAAGTATAAATTTTTTGCTGTAGTACTTTTTGTGGTATCAGCTGTAATTATTTCTATTATTTATTCTATTCTAAAACCAAATCGGGTGCTGCCTATATATGAGCCCGATATGGTGAACACCGAACTTGTTGATAGTACGGTACAATATGTACGCAAGTACCATAAGATAGCAGATTTTAGACTGATTAATCAAAATGGAGAGGAAGTAACTCAGAAAAATTATGAGGATAAGATTTATGTAGCTGACTTTTTCTTTACAACTTGTCAGACTATCTGTCCCATTATGACAGATCATATGAAACAAATACAAGATAGGCTACAAGATGGCGATGTATTATTACTTTCGCATTCGGTAACACCTCAAATAGATGATGTTGCCAGACTAAAAGAATATGCCATCAAAAAAGGAGTTGATGATCATAAATGGAATTTGGTTACAGGTGATAAAAAACAAATCTATGATTTGGCAAGAAAGTCTTATCTGGCGGCCAAATCAGATGGAGATGGAGGTCCTTATGATATGGTGCATACCGAAAATTTTATCCTTGTAGATAAGAAGAAACGAATTCGTGGTTTTTATAACGGTACGCTTCCAGAAGATATAGATCGGTTGATTGAAGACATCAAAATATTACAAAAGAAGAAAAAGTAAAAAGCGTATCAAGGTTTTTAATGTATAATCTCGATATGAGATTGTTATTTCCTCAATACGCTTTTTTTGATAATTATAAAACATTGTACTAATCAAGAGGGCAATCTCCCGGGTTTTGCTCGCACATGGCGTTGATCCATGGTTCAAAACCTTCATAAAAAGTTTCATTGAAAAACTCAATAAGTTCATCAAAATCATGTTCTTCAAAAAGCTCATCGTATTCTAGAGGTTCGGCCGGATGGATGGCATAGTTAAGGAACTCGATTTTAGAACCGCTTTCTAAATCAATCACTAATTTCTTAGACCCATATTCTACAGTTTCTGTCGTAGTAAGAGGAAAAGGAAACATCCAGTTTTCGTTTGCCTCTTCGCAAGGTCCGATGGCTCCTGTAAGTCGTATCCCAATACCATCTTCGAGATAATATTCATTACCAAATAATTCTACTACCGAAGAGTCTTCATGAACATAGTTAAAAGGAATCTGATCAACCACATTGTTTTGAATATCAAACCAAACAAATTGCGATGCCTGTACTACACGAAGACCACAAAAATTATTCGGAAAAATAAGCGCTCCTTCATACTGAGGAAGTGCCGGTAAAAATTGAACAGGCAGTGTGATTCTAGGTTGATCCTCTATGATCGTATTAAAATCAATAATGATATCATCTCCATCTGATAATTCGATATAATTAGGTACCTGCGGAAAATTTTCTGGATCTGGGGTTCCACCTCCACCATTGTCATCATCATCATTGTCATCGTCGTCATCGATGATGATATCTTCTCGATCCATCATGAAATCGAATTGATCATATCCCATGGCGTTTTTTACGCGAAGTCTAAATGAAGTTTCTACTGAGGTATTCCAAGCATAGGTATATACTTTGGTAGAATTTGCAGGTACTTCGAACCCTTCAGAGACTTTTCCTAATGGATTTTTCATAGATTTCCATTGTCCGTTTGAGTAATATTCAAAATATAACTCAGGCCCAACATAAGCGCTGCACGGAGGGCTCTGACAGTAGCTCCCAGACGTGGTATTAGAAATATAGTGGTCATTAATACTGCTTTGAACTGCTTTACTACAAATTTTACCTCTCCATTTCTTAATTTTTGGCATTACAGCGTGCAACCTATATCGTGTTCCCTTATTACAAGCAGAAGGAGACAAGCTGGCGCAATCATCTATGAATCCTGAATAATTATTTGGTGTTTTGTCAAGTGCTACGAATTCTGGATTTCCTAAAAAACCACCAGCAATACTACTTGTAAAATTACTGTTCTTACAGGCCACTATTCTAGAAGAAATTCCTTCATTTCCCAAAGGAAAAGTTACTGCCATTTCTCGTGCCCAACCTTGCTCTAAGGGTTTGCTGGTTTTGAGATTCGTGTTGTTTTCCTCTACTTCCAAAAAAGATGGAATTGGGGTTCCTTGTTCAGAAAGTGCCCAAAAAATTTCTTTATCAGAGAGTTCTCTTTTGGCTAGTTCTGTAATATTGTTTAATACAGAAGACTCTGCACAATCGCTTTCTTCTAAAAGGAATGTGCCATTGAGTTGTCCATCATTAATTTGTCGAAAATGTAAGACGTTTCCGTTAGACAGTTCGATGGTGGCTTGATTGTTAAATAATGTCTGGTGTTCTTTACTACTAGTAGACTCAATCGTGATGTCTTCTGTTTTTTCGCACGAAATTAGCGAGAGTACCAGAAAAAAAATGATCGGGTACATGTTTGAATTAAACATAATAAAATGATTTATGAGATTTTACATACTCTATTTAAGGTTTTTCTGTTTCCACCTTGTTTTTGATTTTATGAGGTCAAAATTATGGTGAGGCCTATAAGTCGATATCCGATATTTTTGAATTTCAAAGATTTAATACGAAAAAAGGGGTGTTATCCCTTAAATAATACATGGTACGTCTGTATGATTTCCAGAAAGTAAAAGGGTTGCTAAAAGAATTATGGGCGTTTGTCAGATTTAGATCGCAATAAAAATCATTTTGAAGGTTTAGTTTTCTCAATAGAATTATTTATACTATTTTTGCGTTGTTTAAAATTAATCTAAATAAAGTTTGAAGACTACAATTGCGACACTTCGGCGAGGTCAGCGTGCTTTGATAAAAGAAATTACCTCAGAAATTATCCCGCTTAAATTATTAGAGATGGGATGTTTGCCGGGTAATGAAGTCGTGTTGATTCAAACAGCTCCTTTTCAGTGTCCGATGTACCTCAATATCAATGGTAGTCATCTTGCGATCCGCAAAGAAATTGCAGCTCAAATAGAAGTTCAAATTATTTAGTAGCATTTCTTTTTATGGCCAAGCAAATTAAAGTTTCACTTATCGGAAACCCTAATACGGGTAAAACCTCTGTTTTTAATTTGCTTACCGGGCTTAATCAACAGGTCGGTAATTATCCCGGAATCACTGTAGAAAAAAAGGAAGGAATCTGTAAGTTGTCAAGAGGGGTCAAAGCACATATTCTTGATTTACCCGGGACCTATAGTCTTAATGCATCTTCATTAGACGAAAATGTAGTTATTGAGTTGTTGCTTAATAAAAAAGATAAGGATTTTCCTGATGTAGCTGTAGTAGTTAGTGATGTAGAAAACCTCAAAAGAAACTTATTACTTTATACCCAAATCAAGGATTTAGAGATACCAACCATATTGGTTATTAATATGGCTGATCGTATGCAGCGCAAAGGAATTTCGCTAGATATTCCTGGGTTAGAAAAAGAATTGAACACAAAAATAGCGCTTATAAGTGCACGAAAAGGAGAGGGCATTGATGCACTCAAAAAACTTATAGAATCTTATACGTTATTGTCAAAAAAAACTTGTTTGGATGCTTTATCTTTTGCTCCGGATTATTTTGATAGACTACAAAAGGCTTTTCCTAATCAATCTCTATATAAACTTTGGTTGGTAATCACTCAAGATGTTAATTTTAGGAAGTTTGATAAGCAACAAGTAGATATAGCTCCAGATTTTAAGATCAAGTCTGAAAGTGAGCTTAAAAGATTACAGCAAAAAGAGACGATCAAGCGATACCAATTTATAAATAATGTGTTAAAAAAATGCCTGGTTGTAGATGAAAAAGTGGCGACTGGAATGAGAGCTCGCTTCGACAGGGTATTAACACATAAATTTTGGGGATATTTTATTTTCTTTGCGATACTCCTATTAATTTTTCAGGCGATTTATGATTGGTCATCTTATCCAATGGACTTAATTGATGAAGGTTTTGCTTGGCTTAGTGAGGCTGCAAAAAATGCGCTACCCCAAGGACCATTGGTAGATCTCATTACAGAGGGTATTATACCAGGTTTGGGAGGAATTGTGATTTTTATTCCCCAGATTGCATTTTTGTTTTTCTTCATCTCTATTTTAGAGGAAAGTGGATATATGAGTCGTGTTGTATTTCTAATGGATAGAATTATGAGGCGTTTTGGTTTAAGTGGTAAGAGTGTCGTGCCACTTGTTTCTGGAACAGCATGCGCTATCCCAGCAGTTATGGCAACGAGAAATATAGAGAATTGGAAAGAAAGATTAATTACCATTCTTGTCGTACCGTTTACAACATGTTCTGCAAGACTACCTGTTTATCTAATTATTATTGCTTTAGTAATTCCTGATGAAAAGTTTGGTTGGGTATTTGGTTACCAAAGTATGACATTAATGCTTTTATATTTTTTAGGTTTTGCCTCAGCTGTTGGGTCTGCTTGGTTGCTTAATAAGCTACTTAAAATGGAGAGTAAATCTTACTTTATAGTAGAAATGCCCGGATATAAAGTACCTCTATTCAAGAATGTAATTATTAATGTGATTGAAAAAACAAAGGCATTCATCTTTGGTGCAGGAAAGATAATTCTAGCTATTTCAATAATTCTATGGGTATTAGCAAGTTTTGGACCTAATGAAAAATTTAGCAACGCAAAAGAAATAGTAACAAAAGAATATACCGATTTATCTCAAGATGATTTAGACCAGAAAATAGCATCTCACCAATTAGAATATTCCTTTATAGGATATGCGGGCAAAGGAATTGAACCAATCGTAGCACCATTAGGGTATGATTGGAAAGTCGGAATTGGAATCTTATGCT
The DNA here is from genome assembly GCF_000520955.1 of Aquimarina pacifica. Classification (GTDB taxonomy): domain Bacteria; phylum Bacteroidota; class Bacteroidia; order Flavobacteriales; family Flavobacteriaceae; genus Aquimarina; species Aquimarina pacifica. The sequence continues at coordinate 6,802 of NZ_JACC01000044.1, forward strand.
CTTTTGCCGCAAGAGAAGTATTTGTAGGAACTCTAGCAACCATCTATAGTGTAGAAAGTGATGAGGAAGAAACTATAAAAAATAGAATGGCCGCAGAAATCAATCCTCAGACTGGAGGTCCATTGTTTAATTTGGCGAGCGGATTATCATTATTATTGTTTTATGCATTTGCTATGCAATGCATGAGTACGCTTGCCATCGTAAAAAGAGAGACCAATAGTTGGAAATGGCCTACTATTCAATTGGTATTCATGAGTATTCTGGCTTATAGTATTGCCTTAGTTGTCTATCAGGTTTTAAAATGATATATAAAATAAGTATATTTATTCAATGAGCATTTTAATTCAAAACATACTAGTTTTATTGATTTTTGCGGGAGCAGCAGTGTTTTTGTTTAAAAAATTCTTTGGGAAACGCAAAATAACTGCGACTTCTAAAAAAACGGTACAGTCTATGAAGTCATCTGGTTCATGCAGTAATTCTGGTTGTGGATGTCATTAATCGTAATTTTGATAGCCTACTATCTAGATTATAAACATCAAAAAAAACAATTTGTTTCTGACCTAAAAGGAGGGTTTCTATTCTTAATTATTTTAAGTATTATTTTTTTAACTATTGTTTATATTCTTAATTTCAATAGTCTTTATGCTATTTTAGGGGTTGGAATTTTTATTCCATTCAGTTTACTTCTTAGACACTTCGGTAAAAAATAACAACTATTTTTTAATCCAGTTTAATGGCTTGTGGCTAATTAAGTATACTCCTATAAAAATCAGTACGCAACAAAGAAGTTTAATCAATGTTATATCCCCTTTGTATTGACTATTTAGGACATAGTATGATAGTATTGCAACAAGTATCATTGCGACTGCAGGCTGAACATATACATAGCTGCTGGTAACTGTTGGTTTTAAATATTGTAGAGCAAACATATTAAGCAAATATGCCAGAAAAGTAGGGCCTACAACAACATAGAGTAATGAAAACCAATTAGAAGTGGTAAATGCATCAAAATTGGTAGTTAGTAACTTTCCTAGACAAAAAGGAAATGCGCATATAAATCCAAAGAAGAATGTCCAGACTATTACGGTTATGGGTTTGTATTTTAGCATTAGAGGTTTAACAATGACTAGGTAAAAAGAAAATGCTAAAGAGTTAATGAATATAAATAAGTTTCCTAGTATTGATCCTGTTCCCAACTCGGCATTACCGAAGTAGATAAGTAATGTTGCTCCTAAACCACCGATACATATGCCAATAATTCGTTGAAGCGTTAACGGTTCTTTGAGTATAAAAAAACTAATAATGATAGTAAAAATAGGCATTCCCGTTACAATGATAGATGCATCTACAGGAGAGGTAAGGCTAAGGCCATTCATCGAAAAGATTTGATTTATTGCTACTCCCAGCAAGCCGCATACAGCCAATCTTGGCATGTCTTTTCTTTCTATTTTTTCATTGACGAACATTTTAAGAAAAAGAAATAACAAACAAGCTCCAGTAATTCTTACAAGTACCAATGCAGATGCTTCTATTTTGTTCGGCATTAAGCCTTTGGCAATAAGGTAATTTGCACCATAAATAATATTGACACTTAATAAAGCTAGGTGAGATTTAGAGGTACTTGAAATCATCAAACAAAGAACGATAAAATTAGTGAGATAAAATTTTACTATCAGGGGTTCTTTGTCAATGTGATCCGGCCAATAAATCAAAGCTATCTCAGTACTAGTTTTTAAGCCTGTTTAAGTATTTAACTATTATTGAAATTGTAGAATTAGAGTCAGCGTCAAGCTATGTGTGTTTTAAAAAATGTATACAAAAATGTTTAATCGATTATTTCTTCAATTTCTTCTGCAATTTCTGTAATTAAAGCCCCTTCTGTGCCTTCAAGAATATAAATAAGGGCTTTTACGACATGCGTTACTCCTATCAGAAGTATGCCGTGATGTACTTCTAAAAATGATTCGAATTCTGGGATAACTGTTTCGCAGATTTCTATGATTCCTACAAGAATTAAAAGAATCCCAACAATTAATGAAAAAGTATGACTCTTAAATATTCGAAAAATTAAGCTAGGGTTTTTTTTTGTCATTACAGTAAAGAGATTGTGCGGGGTGTATATAAAATTGTTCTTTTAAATATAGTATAATATAATCATATTGAAGAATTTTCATTCCAGTTTTGTCTTCACTTTTTTGATGTTCTTTTGATCTGTAATCTGTTGTTTAAACAAATTTGGCAGAGAATAAGTATGATTAATTTTTGATTAGATAGTTCCTTGTTTTTAAGTTGTCGTACGTCTTGACGTTAAATACAGAATTGAATCTAATTATAGAGTTAACGAATAGAGTAGGTACTGGTACTGTGATGGTTTAACAGGTGTTAAATAAATATAAAAAGTAAGACTAAAATATGCAATGTATCACTATAATGTTGAATTTTACTACGATTCTAGAAAGTGTTTTATGGCTGAAAAAAAAGTAATTTTGATAGGTTCAGGAGTTGCTGCTCTTGCAACAGCTATACGTCTTCAAAATCAAAATTTTAATGTTCATGTATATGAGTCTAGTAGTGATGCTGGTGGAAAAATAAGTGAGTTTTATCAGAAAGGATATCGCTTTGATCGGGGACCTTCTCTGTTTACAATGCCACAGTTCATCACAGAGTTATTCAAAATATCAGGGAAAGAAGTTTCTGATTATTTTGAGTATGAAAGAAAAGGGGTAGTTTGTAATTACTTTTATGAAGATGGTACAGAATTTACCGCGTATGGTGACCAGAAAAAGTTTGCGATAGAAGCATCCAAAGTTTTTGATGTTAAACCAACCACTATTTTGGATTATTTTGCAAGTAGTAAGAAGAAGTATGATCTTACATCTTCTCTTTTTTTAGAACAATCTTTGCATAAACTGTCTACATTCCTATCAGGGGATACATTAAAGGCATTGGCGAATATGCATGCTCTAGATATTCATGATACATTACATAAAGTTAATAGTCGAATGTATCAAGATCCAAAACTTATTCAGTTTTTTGATCGGTTTGCTACCTATAATGGGTCTTCTCCTTACAATACTCCAGGAATTATGTCAATGATTCCTCATTTAGAACAATACTTCGGGACATTTTTTCCCAAAGGCGGGATGTATAGTATTGCCAAGAGTTTGTATCATTTGGCCAAAGATTTGGGAGTCAATTTTAATTTTAATACTACTGTTGATGAAATTGTTGTAAAAGAAAAAATAGTAGCGGGTATTAAGACAAGTACAGAATTTGTCGAGGCGGATATTGTAATTTCTAATATGGATATCGTACCAACTTATCGTAAATTAATGCCTAACCAAAAATCCCCAGAAAAAATACTGAAACAACCTCGATCTAGCTCTGCATTGATTTTTTATTGGGGGATCAAAAAGAGATTTCCACAATTAGACTTACACAATATTTTTTTTGCAAAAGATTATCAAAAAGAGTTTGATTTTATATTCAAGAAAAAAAATGTTTCTGATGATCCCACAGTCTATATCAATATAAGCTCAAAAAACAAGTTTGATGATGCTCCTGATGGATGTGAAAACTGGTTTGTAATGATTAATGTTCCTGCCAATCAAGGACAAGATTGGGAACTAATCATTGAAAAATCACGAAAAAAAATACTTGGTAAATTATCTCGTATTCTGAAAACTAATATCGAAAGTTTGATAGAAACCGAGGATATACTCGATCCTATTAGAATTGAAAATACCACACAATCATATCAAGGGTCATTATACGGAGCATCCAGTAATAATAAGTATGCTGCTTTTTTAAGACATCCTAATTTTTCTAGAAATATTCAGAATTTATATTTCTGCGGGGGTAGTGTTCATCCCGGAGGCGGAATTCCGTTGTGTCTTTTATCTGGGAAAATAGTTTCAGAACTAATTAAGAAAAGCAATCCCTTATGAATTCAATTAAATCAAAAGTAAGACTTATAATCTCAGTAACGATCATCTGGTTGTTTAATATCTCTGGTATTGTAGGGATATTGATGGGCTACGAAGATTGGTTTTTACCCCTTACTCCTCTGAATCTTTTGATATACTTGGTGTTGATAATCTGGAATAGCCAGGATATGATACGTTTGCTGTTTTTTTTAATGATTCCTTTTTGTATTGGTATGATTACAGAACTTTTGGGGGTGCAATATAATTTGATTTTTGGAAGTTATGACTACGGGGAAAATCTCGGTTATAAAGTTTGGGGAGTTCCTTGGATTATTGGAGTCAACTGGGCGCTATTAGTGTATTGTACTGCTGCAATATCCCAAAAATTTTGTGACAACATATGGATTTCTTCATGTATAGCTGCTCTTTTAATGGTAGGATTAGATTTTATAATCGAAATATCAGCACCAAGACTTGATTTTTGGGAGTTTGAAGGCGGAAACGCACCTTTACAAAACTATATAGGATGGTTAGGAACTGGGTATATTGCCCAAATATTTTTCCAAAAAAAAATAAAAGCTTTTTGTTTGACAATTTCTCTACATATTTTTATCGCTATATTAGTCTTTTTTACCGTATTTCTATTTATTTAGATGCAAAGATATGATTACATAATTTTGGGTTCAGGAGCGTCAGGTTTGATGCTTGCGTATCATTTGGCCCAAGACTCCTTTTTTGATCAAAAAAAAATTCTATTACTTGATAAAGAAGTAAAGAACAATAATGATCGAACTTGGTGCTTTTGGGAAAAAGGCGAAGGGATTTGGGACGAAGTTGTGCTTAAAAAGTGGGGTTCTATTTTTTTTGGAAGTACAGTGTTTTCGAAAAAAATGACAATAAGCCCGTATCAATATAAAATGATTAGGAGCAAAGATTTTTATGATTTTGTTCTTGATGTATTACATAAAAAAACCAATATTGAAAGTAAACAGGAATCTGTAATTTCTTTTACAGAGAAAGAAAGTGGTGTAGAAGTACAAACGGACTTTCAATTGTATAAAGCTCAAAAGGTTTTTAATAGTGCTTTGCGTCCCCCAGAATTAGAAAGCCAGAACACCTATCCTATCCTTAATCAACATTTTGTTGGGTGGTTTGTAAAGACACCAAAACCGTGTTTTGATTCTTCGGTAGTAACATTTATGGATTTTACAGTAGCCCAAAAAGGGAATACACGTTTTATGTATGTGTTGCCAATTTCTGATACAGAAGCCTTGATAGAATACACCTTGTTTTCTGAACATCTGTTAGAAGAAGAGGAATATGAAAGTGAAATCCAGAAATATTTAGAAGAAAAACAAATCATTGGGTATGAGATTACTGAAAAAGAAAAAGGTTGTATCCCAATGACATGTTATGATTTTGGTAAGTACAATTCCAAAAACATACTTCATATTGGTACTGCGGGCGGGTGGACAAAACCAAGTACAGGGTATACGTTTGCTATGTCATCAAAAAATGCAAAAAAATTATATACGTATCTCAAGAATGGCAAAGATCTTTCGGGGTTCAAGAAAAGAACTAGATTTTGGTACTATGATTTACTTTTTATAGATCTGTTATATAAAGAAAATCGCATTGGATCTTTATTGTTTTCGAAATTATTTCAGAAAAATAAACCCCAGCAGATACTTAAATTTCTGGATGAAGAAACTACGTTTTTAGAAGAAGTAAAGATTACAACGAGTCTTCCTTCTCCAAAATTTTTGAAGACTCTTTGGCATAGACTGTATAGGAGTTAAGTAATTCCCCTTTCCTTTTTAATTTGGTCATAAGCATTTTGGACCTCTCTAAACTTTTCTTCGGCACCTTTGATATGAATCTCATCCATATGTTGGATTTTGTCTGGGTGATATTTTTTTGCCATGGTTCTAAATGCTTTTTTTATTTCGGCTTCTGTAGCTGTCTTTTCAATTTCAAGGATTTTATAAGCATGATCTCCATTTTTGAAAAACATAGCTTTAATACTTTCAAAATCCTTAAAGTTGATTCTTAAAAACTCGGCAATTTTCCTTATTTCATCTGCTTCAGATTGACTTACTAATCCATCAGCATTTGCAATACCAAATAAAAAATGCAAAATCTGTAATCGCGAAGGGTATCTAGTATGTCTGTTTATATATGCACATATGTGTTGAGCTGATACTTGTCGATTTTTTATGATCTCATTAAATGTCCTAAAAGTAGCATTTGCTCTTTCTTTACCATAAGCACGAACAAAATACTGTCGCACGTAGTCGAGTTCGGTTTGATTTACTTTTCCGTCGGCTTTAATTACAATAGAGGAGAGTGATAGTAGATTCAGTTCAAAATCTGCAGGCGTTACCTGTTGTTCTTGAGAAAATACATTTTTAAAACCTCTGCTAGAGTTACTCATTTTAGAGTCGAGTATACTTCCGAGAATAAAACCTATAATTGCCCCAGGAACTCTGAAAAAAACAGATCCTAATATGGCAAGAAACCATTTAATCATTCTTTATAACTATTTTGGGTGGTAAAGATACGCTAATAATTAAACCCGTTTTATGCATTAAAATCTATTGTATAATTAATTCCTTTCTTCAGAAATTACTTAGATAAGGTTATATAGGTTAACAGCAGGTTTTTTTGCTAACAGTACTATACTTCTCCTAAGTTTTGATTTTTTGGAATTAATGCGCTTTACTTTTGTTAGTACTCCTGATTTTAGATTTGTTACTATAAATAAGAAGAAAAATCTAATTTTAACTGGATTTTAAGGTGATATTAATATTCTTAAGACTAGTTGTCAGGTAGTAGATTATGGTACATAATTTGTATCTTTGTATGAAATTGTAATAAGAAAAATAAAAGTAATATGTATCCAGCAGATTTAGTAAAGCCAATGAGAGAAGATCTTACTGCAATTGGTTTTGAAGAATTACATTCAGGAGCAGCTGTAGAAAGTGCGATGACAAAAGAAGGGACTACGCTTGTAGTGGTTAATTCGGTATGTGGTTGTGCTGCGGCAAATGCACGTCCGGGAGCAAAAGCTTCTTTGGATAATGATAAAAAACCAGATAATTTGGTTACCGTTTTTGCAGGGGTTGATAAAGAGGCTACAGATAAAGCCAGAGGTTATATGATTCCATTTCCTCCCTCTTCACCTTCGATGGCCTTATTTAGAAACGGAGAATTGGTTCATATGTTAGAGCGTCATCATATAGAAGGAAGACCAGCAGAAATGATTGCTGAAAACCTTAAAGATGCTTATAACGAATATTGTTAAGAAAACAACTGTTCTCGATAATACGTAAGAGTTTAAACCGTTTGTTATTACAGGCGGTTTTTGTTTTGACTTATTAGATGAGTAATGGGTTTTACAATCAAAGAAAATAAGCTTATTAGATGTTTTTTACATAGACATCTTATTAATCAAATAAGAGAATGGAGACATTAAAAAGTCTACTTAGTTATCCGCTTTCTATAGTTTTTTATTTGCTTTTTGGATTAACATTATGCATTTTTCATCCGCTACAATGGTTGGGAAAGGTATTGGGAGGATCCAGAGGACATCGTCGAGTTGTCGATATAATGAATCTATGTATACTGAGGTGCTTGCACGTTTTGGGGGTGACATTTAGTTTCAAAAACAATTATAACCTTCCGAAGAATCAACCTTTGATTATTGTTTCTAATCATCAGAGTATGTTTGATATCCCGCTTATATCTTGGTTTTTGCGAAGGTGTAAACCAAAGTTTATTTCAAAAATTGAATTAGGAAAAGGAATACCGAGTATTTCTTTTAATCTTAGGCATGGGGGACATGTTTTGATTGATAGAAAAAATCCAAGACAATCCATTCCTGCATTATCAAAATTCGGAAAATTTATTGTTCAAAATAATTTTTCTGGAGTTATTTTTCCTGAGGGAACTAGAAGTAAAAATGGCGTGCCAAAGGAGTTTGCACCAACAGGGTTAAAAATTTTATTTAAAAATGCAGAGAATGCTTTAATAGTTCCGGTGGCAATTAATAATGGTTGGAAATTAGTAAGATTTGGTAATTTTCCTATGGGGATAGGAATACATTTGAGTCTAGAAGTCCTAGAACCAATCTTAATTGACAAAGAACCAGATATTTTAATAGAAAAAATACAAGAAAGGATTACTTTAGCGGTAAGAACGTAACACACACGATAATGGCCTTAGATAATATACGATTAGAGGTAATGCAATTACTAGAAAAAAAGATTGAATCTTATATTGATAAATTTTTGATTCCGATTGATAAAGTATGGCAGCCCACAGATTTTTTGCCTGATTCTCAAAATGAAGATACTTTTTTTGATGAGGTAAAAGAGCTAAGAGAATTAGCAAAAGAACTTCCTTATGATTTTTGGGTGGTCCTTGTTGGAGATACGGTCACAGAAGAAGCATTGCCAACATATGAATCTTGGTTGATGGATGTAGAAGGGGTGAATCAGCATGCTGATGGAAACGGTAATGGATGGTCTAAGTGGGTACGCTATTGGACAAGTGAAGAGAATCGTCATGGGGATACATTAAATAAATATTTATATCTATCTGGACGTGTAAATATGATCGAGGTAGAAAGAACGACTCAGCATTTGATTAATGATGGTTTTGATATCGGTACCGATAGAGATCCGTATAAGAATTTTGTATATACAAGTTTTCAGGAATTAGCTACAAATATTTCTCATAGTCGCGTCGCTAAAATGGCACGAGAATATTCGAATAAATCGTTAGCAAAAATGTGTAAAATTATTGCTGGAGATGAGATGCGTCATTTTAATGCTTACAGTGAGTTTGTAAAAGATATTTTTGAAGTAGATCCTAGTCAGATGATGCTTGCTTTTAGTCATATGATGAAGCACAAAATTGTAATGCCTGCTCATTTTTTGAGAGAATCAGGAGATACGATAGGTAGTGCATTCGAAGAATTTTCTAACGCGGCACAGCGCTTAGGAGTCTATACATCTCAAGATTATATAAATATTATGCAGCGTCTTATTGATAAATGGGAAATAGATAAGCTTGTAGATTTAACCGAAGAGGCAGAAAAGGCTAGAGATTTTGTTATGAAGCTACCGGCAAGAATGCAGCGAATAAGTGAGCGTTTGGTAATTCCTGAAGAGATTTTCGAATTTAAGTGGGTACAACCAGCGTTGATTAAGTAAGACGTTTTATTGTGACCCAGAAAGAAATTATAGCTAAGACTATTGATTTTGTAAAAGAAACGCTTAGCGAAGCAGAAGGAGGGCATGATTGGTTTCATATTCTTAGAGTGTATAACACATCAAAATTAATTGCTAGTACCGAGGAGGTAGATTTGTTTATTGTCTCATTAGGGGCATTGCTTCACGATATTGCGGATTCAAAATTTCATAATGGAGATGAAACAATAGGACCCAAAGTTGCGCAAAAATTTCTAGAAGAAGTCTCTGTAGAAAAATCTTCGATTAAACATGTAATTAATATTATTGAGAATATCTCTTTTAAAGGAGGGAATGAGACGCAAAAATTTAAATCCAAGGAGCTAGATGTTGTGCAGGATGCAGATAGACTCGATGCAATAGGAGCAGTTGGGATTGCGAGATGTTTTAATTACGGAGGTTTCAAAAATAGACCATTGTATGATCCTAATATTCAGCCAAATCTTAGGATGACAAAAGAAGAATATAAATCTTCTACAGCACCTACAATTAATCATTTCTATGAAAAGTTATTGTTGCTAAAAGACCGAATGAATACTAAAACGGGAAAAAAAATAGCATTAGAACGTCATCGCTATATGGAAACATTCTTAAAACAATTTTATAAGGAATGGGAAGGGAAATTATAAGATACTAATCGTACATTTTCTTATTTATTTCTGTTAGAAAAGTTTTAATTGATCATCTTTAAAATCCTGATGGATATCGCAATTTAGTGTCGTTTTTTGTATTTCAGGGAGATATTTTTTCTTTGCGATACGAAATAGTTGTTGAATTTGATCGGCAATGTTTCCTGAGCCTTTCATCCTTCTCCCATAAACAGTGTCGTTTACTTTTCCGCCATGGCAATCTCTAATTTGACTAAGAATTTTGTCCTTCTGGTTGGGTAAGGCGTGCTCTAGCCAAGTTGTAAATATTTGACCAATAGCCCCGTTTAGACGAACAACTGTATAGCCTATATTTTTTGCGCCACGTTTAGAAACTTCATTTACTAGCGGTAAAATCTCATGACTGTTAATCGAAGGTATTATGGGAGCCATCATTACATTGGTAGGAATACCCGCTGAGGTCAGTTTTTCTATTGTTTCAAGACGTTTTTTGATACTGGCAGTTCTCGGTTCGAGAACTCTTCGTGTTTCTTCTTGTAATGTGGTAATAGATAAAAATACAGATATTAGATTGTTTTTAGATAATTCACTAAGAATATCAATATCCCTTTGTATCAATGCATTTTTGGTGATGATACCTACGGGGTGTCTATATTTTAAGAAAACTTCTAAAAGCTGTCTTGTGATTTTTAGTTTTTTTTCAATAGGTTGATAACAATCTGTATTACCAGATAGAGAAATAGGGCAGGCTTTCCATGATTTGCTTTTCAACTTTTTTTCAAGAAGGTACGGAGCATTTTTTTTGACTAAAATTTTGCGTTCAAAATCTAACCCAGCACCATATCCCCAATATTCATGGGAGTTTCTGGCGTAACAATATACGCATCCGTGCTCACAACCTTGGTAAGGATTAAGGGAATATAACATTCCTACATCTGGACTGGTAACCTTGTTTATGATAGTTTTTGGAAATGTTTCTATAAAAGTAGTTGCTGTGTTATCTACTATTTCTCCACTAGAAAGACAATAATTTAGAAAATCATTTCTTGTTTCGTGATGGTTTTCTAGAAATCTACTAGTTATTTTTTCCTGAGCTCCTCTACCTTTAATATGTTGATTTGCCTTCATGTTTTTTACTCTTTTTTATGGTTTAAAAGTAAAACTTTTGTTGGAATAATTCCTATAAAAAATGGAATTATTCCAACAAAAGAGAGTAATTTTGTAATAGTCAGAATATGTAAGTTAAATTGATATTAAACCAAGGCATGTATGAAACATCTATTATGGTTTTTGGGGACTAGAAAAGACGGTACTATGCTAAATTCATGAAGGCCTTCTTTATATAGTGATCAAAATCTTTATGAAGAAGTTTTAATACAAATCAGGTTAAAAAATATAAAGAAGTCAGTGATGCAAAATAAGAATTATGAATATGATGTTGCGCTTTCTTTTGCAGGAGAGAATAGAGCATATGTAGAGGAAGTGGCGAATAGCCTAAGACTTAGAGGTGTTAAGGTGTTTTATGATCTTTTTGAGGAAACCAATTTATGGGGTAAAAACCTGTACGAATACTTGTCAGAAATTTATCAGAATAGAGCTAGATATACCGTATTATTTATCTCTGGTTTTTATAACCAGAAGGTATGGACAAATCATGAGAGAATGTCAATGCAGGCAAGAGCATTTCAGGAGAGTAGTGAGTATATTTTACCTGCAAGATTTGATGATACAGAAATACCTGGGATATTGCGAACGGTGGGATACATTGATCTTAATAAGAGAACTCCGTCAGAGTTTGCAGGTTTAATAGAAAAAAAGTTAAAAAAAGAACAGAACTTCTTAAAAGGAAGATTGTCCAAAATATCTACTCTGGTAAATCCCAAGCCTTTTATTTTTACAATCAAGGTATTAAATGAGAAAGAAGAAGTTGTACATAATGCCAAGGTTGTACTGATGGCCAATAATTCTACGTATTTAGAGGGTTTTTCTGATGAAAATGGATTGGCGCATTTTGTAATTCGGACCCGCAAATTATATACAATTTTGATTGCACACCCAGAATACCCTGCGATACTATTTAAGAATATAAACCCAAAGGATGATATTCAGGTTACCATAGAAAAAAAGGGAGAATCCGGTTCTATTATAATTAATGGGACCGGTGAAATCCCCGGAATTTCTGGAAAGATTGAACCTGTATCAAGATCAGGAGATGCCCTGTGGCTATCCGCAGATAATGTTGCTATCGAAGGAGGTGTACCACAACCTTATAATTTTGAGTTAAATAAATCTATTAGCTTAGAGGATAATGCAGGGAATATTATAAATTTAGTTTTTATATTCTTTCAAGGAAGAATTGCACTAATAGATTATAGTCGGCCCTAGTATTTTATTACTTACTAATTATTAAAACTGTAGTGATATGAGATTCATATACTTTTTCTTAAGTTTTGTTTTATTTTTTTCATGTAACAAGTATCAGGAAACAAAAAGGAATCTAGAGGATTCATCACCCGAAGCAGAAATTAAAAAGCCTGAAGATGCTTTTGGAATTGTAATACACGGTGGTGCTGGTACTATTTTAAAGAAAAATAGCACTCCAGAGCTAGAAGCCGCATATACAGCTAAACTTGAAGAAGCGATTCGAGTGGGGCATGAGATTCTGAAACATGGAGGATCAAGCCTAGAGGCGGTAGAAAAAACAATAAATGTTCTTGAAAATTCTCCATTATTTAATGCTGGTAAAGGGGCTGTTTTTACAAGTGAGGGGGTAAACGAATTAGATGCTTCTATAATGGATGGTGCCACATTAAATGCAGGAGCAGTTGCAGGTGTAACAACCATCAAAAATCCTATTTGTCTGGCTCGTGAGGTAATGGTTGCATCTCCGCATGTGCTATTATCAGGAAAAGGAGCAGAATTTTTTGCAAAAGAGAAAAATATCGAGATTGTTGATCCATCCTATTTCTATACCGAAAAGAGAATGAAATCCTTAGAAAAGGTAAAAGAGAGCGTAAAAACCGCACAAATGGATACCCTTGCGGCTTTCTATGATCCATTTATAAGAGAAGCAAAGTATGGTACAGTAGGTTGTGTGGCACTTGATAAGTCTGGGAACTTGGCAGCAGGAACTTCTACAGGAGGGATGACGAATAAAAAGTGGAACCGCGTTGGTGATTCTCCCATTATTGGTGCAGGAACCTATGCAAATAATGCAACCTGCGCTATATCAAGTACTGGTTGGGGTGAATATTTTATTAGAGCGGTGGTGGCTCATGATATTTCTGCAAGGGTAGAATATAAGGGAGAATCCCTTAAAGAAGCAGCTTATGAAGTAATCCAGAATAAATTAAAAAATCTTGGAGGTACTGGTGGCATAATAGGAATAGATAATCAGGGCAATATGGTGATGGAATTTAACACAGCAGGCATGTACCGAGCAGCGATGAACGCTCAAGAAGAACTTACAATTGGCATATATAAAGAGTAATTATGCCAACTGTATTTTTTATCTAAAAATCTTCAATAGTAAGCACTGGATACAACAAATACATTGCTAGATAGTAATTTTATGAGAGAGTTTTCTTAAAATGCTAGTATTGTTTTTACTTTCACCATACCCATACCCATATCCCTTACTAAAACTTACCGCATTGAGTAGTATTGAAAATGCCGCAAATCTTTTCTCCTGTACCAGACTTCTTGGGATGTCTAACATTCTTTTATCTGTATACTTTTGCCTAATTACATAAATACATAAATCTGAATATGAACTTAATAATAAAGTGTCGGCAACTACTGTTATTGGTGGCGTATCGATGATAATGAAGTCATATTCTTTTTTTAGGGTTTCAAATAATATTTCTACTCTAGGATGCTTAAGAAGCTCTGCAGGATTAGGAGGTTTTGGTCCAGAGGTAAAAACATCTAGGTTTTTGAAACCATCCATATTTGAGGCAATTTCACCAATAGTTACGTGCTCATCAGTAATAAAATCAGTAATCCCTTTTTGTCCCCTTATAGCCATTCTTTTTTTGAGCTGAGCAGAACGTAAATCCATCTCTAGGAGTGCTACTTTTTTTCCTGATCTTCCTAAGGTAACACCCAGATTACTTGCTACAAATGATTTGCCTTCTCCTTTTATACTCGAGGTTATAAGAATGGTTTTACCCTTTTTTCTAGAGTATGCCAAAAGAAAATCAAGATTGGTTTCTATAAGTCTAAAAGCTTCTGCCAGTATAGATCTGTCTGCTTTATGGGTAACAAGCTCTTTGTCTTCTGATGCCGGTATAGATCCTATTAGAGGCAGTTTTAGATACTTTTTTAGTTCTTTTGCATTTCTAATTTTTGTATCCATTAGATCAATAAAGAATACAAACACCACAGGAATTATAAGTCCACCCAAAAAGCAAGTTAGAAGCACCATGTTTTTCTTTGGTTTTACAGGACTTCTGGTGGCATATGCTTTTTCTATTACCTTGACTTGGGATACTGTTGTGGCAAGAGAAATAGCAGTTTCTTCTCTTTTTTCGAGCAGGTACAAGAAAAGCGTTTCTTTTATTTGTTGTTGGCGTTGTATATCTCTTAATTTTCTTTCTTTTTGGGGTAAAGACGCAATGTTTGAGTCAACCAGATCATCTCTTTGCCGAAGATTTTTATTTTTTAGTTGAAGTGATTTTCTAAGATTCTCCAAGCTTTTTTGAAGACTCAAACGCATGTCTGCCAGTTTTTCATTGAGAAGAAGGAGTAATGGGTTTTCTTGACCAGAACTTTTGCGTAATCGATTTCTTTCAAGAGCAAGCATATTATAATTATCTATTGCTTGTCCTGCAGATAAATCTGCAAACCCTAGATTAACCGGCAAAAGCTCATTTTCAGTATTTTTAAGATGCTCTAGCAGAAAATTAGATAATTCAAGCTGTGTAGTTATTTCTACTATTTTTCGATCATTGTTTGCAGCGTCCGATAACATGAGCGATGCCTCAGAGCTTATATCGGTTAAATTATTAGAAGATTTATAGGATTCTACATTTTTTTCTAAGCTATCAAGTTCTGCATTGATAATATTAAGACGGTCTTTTATAAACTTGGCTGTATTGGTAGAGATTTGGTTTTTATCATTAATAACATCTCTGTTGTACTCTTGTATAAGCTGATTAAGAATTTTTGCTGCTTTTTCTTGGGCAATGGTTGTCATACTAAGAGTAACAACACTTGTGTTAGGGTTGGTTAATCCTACCTTTATAGCAGACTTATATCTTTCGGTTACGTCTAATAACGATGTAGAATTTATATAGATGTCTTTTTCAATATATTTTGATAGAACGGCATGATTAGGAGTAATCAGGATATCACCAAACGGAGATGAAATACATTGATCAAATGAAAATTTTTTCAGTATTTTTTCTTCTCCATTTTTGAGTAGTAGTGTTCTGTCAGGAAGAACATTTATTACAAATTTAAATGAATTATCATAGTATGAACTGTCTAAAAAATGTACTCTAATTGGGATTTCATTCGTAAGTTCTACAAGCCGTTTAGAGTATTTTGTCTTGCTGAAGTACTGAACATTAAGGTGCAATTTTTTAATTACATTTTCTATAAGTGGACGAGAATGCAGTATTTCTACTTCATTTTCGATTTCTCTATTTGCATTTTTAAAAATTGAAAGATCTTCAAAAGCAGAAAGCTCTGACATAGACCCATCTTTTTCTGCTTTTATAAGAATAGTAGAGGTAACACGATAGAGTTTTGGAGTATATCGCATATAAAAAAAACCAATAGTAAAAGAAGCGCAAAAAGCAACTACAAAAAGTTTCCAGTAGGCGAGATACCTGTCTAATAGTTCTTTTACAAATAGATTTTCTTGATCATCATCAATTTCGTAATTCATTTAAGGAATTATTTCGGTTTCAGAGGCATGTAAGAATTGTTTAATTCCTAGCACAATATAAACAAGAGGGGTAAATTATATTGTAATTGCCGTAGGGTGTATGAAAAAATAATACTTAAAAATAGAAATAATTTCTCGTTTTCTAGTGTATTTTGTAGATGAAATCCTATTAATATTTTTAGAAACTTCTTTTCCCTCTAAAAACAATATTTTTGGCAATCTTTAATAGATACGAAAGATCAGTTTGAAGCGGTCTTTTTTCGTATTTTTTGAGATATCTCATTTCTGACTCCATTATTTCATCTAAGGTTTCAGGCATGTCTGCATAAAACGGAGGAATCAGTCCGGGCTTAAATTGACTTCTTTTTTCTTGTACTTCCTCAGTATACAAGCTAAAATAGTGACTGCTTAGAGGACGCACACCTATAAGTTTCATTTCTCCTTTAATGAAGTTAATAAACATAGGGAGTTCATCGATCCAATATTTTCTAAGCAACTTACCAAGATTAGAAATCCTAAAATCATTATTCAATTTTCCGCCTTTCTTAAGATTGTTTTTTTCGAAAACATAATGTTGTAAATATTCAGAAAATGGATACATAGTACGAAGCTTATATACCATGATAAGTTTTTTGTTTTTCCCCATTCTTTTTAAGCCTATTAGAGGACCGTATGTAGGATTCATATCATACGATGGGTCCTTGACTTTTCTAGCTACAAAAAATAATTTATTGTCAATTGTTTTTTCTTCAATAACCTCAAAACCACAAGAATATAAACGGCCAAGTGTTTCTGCTTTTGTTAGCACTCTACCATATCCTTTGGTAATAGAAAAATATAAACCTTTTGTCAGTCTTAATTTAGGAAAAACCCTATGGCATATAAAATCAATCACATGGATAATATGATTAATAGGTTTAGGGTAGTTAGATAGAATTCTTTCTTTACGACTTTCGTAGGTTTCTGCGATATTAATAAATAAACCGCCTACAGGTAACTTTACGTTAACTACTTCGAAGAATTTATTAATACGCCTGTAATCGTTTACTGTTTTTAGGTTAACAATAACCTGGTAGAAATTTTTGCGATTATGCAGGATTTCTTCTTTTTCTCTTGTATCAGATAATAATACATCGAATAATTTATAACCCTGAAGATGATTGGTTATAAAATCACAAACATTATTACCTAATCTGCGAGTAATTATTTTTCTAATAGAGACTGTGCTTTTCGCCTTTATAGGTTGCACTCTTACATTTAATTTTTTACCGATCATTTATAGTAGGATAAAATGGTTAGTAGTTGAATATTGAGAAGATGTAAGGGGTATATATTTCTCAAAATAGGTCTTTAGGTTTAAGAACATTTATGTTTTTTTTAACTATCTTAAATATAGTGCATTACATTATTATTTATCGATGGTTTTACCGCAAAATAGTTAGGTTAAATGGTTCTTTTGTCGGTTTTTACAAGCATAAAAACCTAAAAAATACAATGAATCACGACTTTTTAGATATTTAACAAAAAAAAACTTACATTTTTTTGCATAAGAAATAAAAGTATCGATAAAGAAATATAAAATCAGGATTATTGGTTTTTTTGGGACGTGGATTCGATATTTCTGTTGTGAGTGTTTTTTCTTTCATTGTTAAGGTGGGCCAATGTAGCACAGTTTTGAATTTTTTGAATTAAATTCTTAGTATGTTCCACTCTTCCTATTTTGTTTAAATGATACACACTATCATAGAAATATGGCGTTGGATATACAAAATCATCAATATCCATAATCATTTCTATTTTTAGGTGTTGTTTTAGTATTTTATGATTCTCTTGGAGTACTTTTTTATTTTTTTGATACTCCGATTGCTCGTAGGCCCCGTAAGTAAAAACAACTCTAATCCCTCTGTCTAAAGCAAATTTGTAGAAACGATTAAATAATTCGATTTGTTTATAGCTTCTTTCTTTTAGTATTGACCTGCTACCTAGTGTTTTTGAAGGCAACTCTAAATGGTTTATACCATCCCCAAATCTGTTAAAAGCATCACGACGATACACTTGATCTGGTTCCTTTTTTTCTATAAAATTAGAAATCGTTTTCTTAAAAAGCATTTGGTGGTTACCCGATATCTTCTTGAACTTTTCTAACCAACCAGTTTTTTTTTGAGAGGAATAGCTATAAGCACTAGGATTATAATATGAGGTTATTTTTTGTAATTCGGGGTCTCCCTCTGTTGGCATCAAATGTTCTATAGATAATATTACGATATCATTTGGTTTTGCGATATCCTGTACTTCATTAAGAATGAAGGACAGTCCTAATTGCGCATGTAATCCAAAATTAACTACAGGGGTGTGTAGTTCCTTTTGGATCTGTTCGCTATCAATCCCAAAAACAAGGTTGGACCCACCGGCTAATATTATTTTTGTTCCTTTAATATTTTGAGCTCTTTTATGTTTATCCTGCATTGCTAACAAATACTCCTGAGAATTTTCGAAATCTTCTTTTAAGAATACAATGGATAATGAAAGCATTATCACAATTACAAAAAACAGTATGGACTTACCTAAAAATTTTTTCATACTAAAATTGAAAATAAATAAATTGTTGCTCACTACCAGAGTAATAAAATATAGCACCAATAATTAGTAAATAGCTAACCCATCTTATCATAATAGGAAACCTTGGGTTCATGTCTTCAATGGCGAATTCATTTCTACGCCCCAGCCATTCTATACCTACAAACAAGAGTATTAGCAATGCCGTTTTTTTTGGAAATTTTTCGGGGATGCTAAATATGGATGGCGAGAATATTTCTCCTATATACTGAAATGCATGCTGTAGATCATTTGCTCTAAAAAAAATCCATGCAAAAACCGTTAGTCCAAAAGTGCTTACTATTTGAACAAATTCTGAAATCGAAGGAAAGAGGTTGTTTTGAGCTACAATGGTTATGTTTTTTCGATTTTTACCAAGAAGAAGTAGTGGTAAAAAATACAATGCATTTAATGCTCCCCAGATTATAAAAGTCCAATTAGCGCCATGCCAAAAACCACTTACTATAAAGATAATAAGGGTGTTTCTTACCTTCATCCATGTGCCACCTCTACTGCCTCCCAAGGGGATATATAAATAATCTCTGAACCACGTGGATAATGAAATATGCCATCGTCTCCAAAATTCTGAAATATCCCGAGAAAAATAGGGAAAGGCAAAGTTTCTATGAAGGTTAAAACCAAATAACCGAGAGGTTCCTATCGCAATATCTGAATAACCTGAAAAATCACCATAGATCTGAAAAGTAAAAAATAGTGCTCCCATGACTAAGGTGCTTCCAGAAAACTGATCTGAATTATTAAATACCAAATTGGCATATTTGGCACAAGTATCTGCAATCACTACTTTTTTGAATAACCCCCATAAAATTTGACGTAAACCATCTGTTGCTTGGGTATAATCAAAGTTCCTTTTGGTGTAGAATTGAGGTAAGAGATTCTTAGCTCTCTCTATCGGGCCAGCCACTAGTTGCGGGAAGAATGCCACGAAAGCAGAAAATGCAATAAAATCTTTTGTAGGCTCTAGCTTTTTATTATAAACATCAATGGTATAACTTAATGTCTGAAACGTATAAAAGCTAATCCCTACCGGAAGAATAATGTGTAAGGTATGCGTAGTAATCTGACCTCCAAAAAAAGTGAATGCCGAACTAAAATTTTCTATGAAGAAATTATAATATTTAAAAAACCCTAAAAGTCCTAAATTAAAAAAAATACTGCTCCATAAAGCAAGCTTTCGTATGTTTTTGTTTTCATGTTTTTGTAAAAGTAATGCCATAGAATAATCAACAACACTACTACAGATTATCAATGATAAAAAACGCCAATCCCACCAGCCATAAAAAACATAACTTGCAACAAGAATCAGAACGTTTTGTAGTCTTAGATGTTTTTGAAGCACAAACCAATACAACAAGAATACAATTGGGATGAAAATTGCAAAATCTATTGAATTAAAAATCATACATCAGCTTTTACAAAAAAATGTTTTTTAACAACGTTTTTTACATTTTGAAACACTAATTCTTTACCCCATTTTACAATATTGTCATTCCATCTTTGAGGGTGAAAGGTAAACATTACGCGATCAGGAAAAACAGCCGCATTAATTACTTCAATAATCTCTGGGGTATGACGATATCTTCTTGTGAATTTGGTTTTAACCTTGTCGCGTACACTAGTTCCTTGACCATCCCATTTTCTGCCAGTATCGGTTAGATAAAACACGTCATTAAAATCGATATCAAAATAGGGCTCACCAATAATGTCATAGTCCTGATACTTATAGGTACTCCATAGTTTTTTTGAATCATATTTTGATAAAGGTGATCCATGCATGCATATGGTAGAAACAGGTGTAAGGGCTCTGAGAGCAGATAAATTAGATTCAAAATCAGAAATACCAGCCGACATATCACCATTTGTGGTAGTAAGGCATTCGTAGTGATACCCTATTTCGTGACCCAAATCTGCAATCTCAAGAATAACGTTTGTATCCCAGCTTTCGGGAACTGCTCTAAAATAATAGGTGCCTTTTATACCGTATTCTGACTGAATTTTTGCAAAATCTAAAGAATTATAGGGCAGCAAGTCAACATCATGCCTTAATATGATGACCTTTTTTTTAGGTTGTCTAATGAATTGATCAAAAGTCTGAAATTCGTACTTGTTATTAATCAAAGCATGTAACAGTGCTCTGTATTGTTGTAAAGTGAAATCAATCATGAGAAGGGATATTATAGTTTATTAGATTCGGGGTCATTGTTTTGCTTTTTGGGTAGTTTTCTACAAACCATATCATGAAGGAGGTGACGTCAATTTTATCTTCTAATAATTGTTCACGTTTTTTTCTGAACACCTCTTTTAGATCAGGGATTTTATCAAGTTCCTTTATTTTAGATAAGACACCCGTACCATTTTCGAAGTTAAAAAGGAGTCCGTGGGCAGCTTGGTCATTAATAGTTCCGGCCATTATACTGTTTATATAGATAGCAGGTGTTCCTAATACAGCAGATTCTGATGCCATAGTGGCTCCTTCGCCAATAAACATACTGGCAAAAGCAAGTGCATTGTGCATTTCTTCGGGAGGGATTTTGATTTGATACCTACTGAACTCCTCAGGCAATTGCCCTTCTGAGGAGATAAAAACGGTGTACTTTTTTTCTAAATAGGTGATTATTTCTCTTTTTTCGGATATAGATAATCCTGTTTGATTGATGTCATGACTTGCGTTCCATGAAACAAATCGTAGTATCACGTATTTTGTTTCTCTTGTTATTTTTAGAAGATCATAAATCTTTGCGTTCGGGGTAAATCGATTCGGGTGTAAATAGGCTAATTCATGATAACCTTTATACTGAATTTGTTTGTTCCCCAGATTTTTGTGAAATGAGTTAGAGGTTAATACACTTTCTGTAAAAGGCAGGTATAATCGAACTTGCTCCATGTTTCCAGTATCTTCCATAGAGATGTGTGGGGTATTGAGAATTGCAGATGCATGTGCAGCATAGGGCGAACCATGACTCATGAAAATATCAGGCTTGAATTTGAGTCCTTGAATACAGGCCATAATATCAAATTTTAGTAAGCCAAATAGCTTTCCGAAGGTGGTATTGTATTTTTTGCCGAAAGAAACGTAGTTAAGGTTTTCTGCTTTGAGTAATTCAATTTCGAATTCTTTTTCTCTACATGTAAACAAGAATTCATGCCCCTTTTTTTGCATTTCTTTTGCAAAATTCTTGAATAAATGAACATGACCAGGATGGCCGATATCAATAAGGATTCTCATTGTCTTTTGATTTTGTGGTTACTACCATTTTTTTAGTGCTTTTACGGCTCTTTTTCCTATGCTGTATAATATGGGGTTAGCTATATATATAAAGCGCCCGTGTTCTACTTGTTCTCCTCCGAATTTTGATTTGAATTCTCTTACTCCATAGTCTTCATCGGGTCTCCCGGCTCCCATAAAATCAAATCGCTGAATATCATTATTACATGCATATTGAATCGCAGACCATGTTGCAAGGATACTTGGGTAAACGTTTTTGAAAACACCATCTTTACCACAGACATACCACTCATAAATTACTTTGTTCTCGAAAACAGGAAAAACAATGCCTCCAATGACTTCTTCCTTGTAAAAAACCAATAAAAATTTAGCTACTTTCTGGCTCCATAGCGTTAAGAAAAAAGCAAGATCAGGGAGTGGTGTTTTTACTTTTTTCTTATACAGCGTATGTAAGATTGTATAGAAGGCTTCTATATCAGACTGTTGATTTGCTTCATGTACTTCTGCCCCCTCTTTAAGACTTTTTTTAATTTGTCTGAGCTTACTGTTGCTCATTCTTTTTTTAACATTTTCTTCGGTATCACAGTTCACTTGAAAATTTAAATGAGGATGATATTCAAAACCTGTTTCTTCAAGAATACTTTTATATTGGTTATAAGAGTTGAAGTTGCGGGTTTCGATATAGATTACCTTACTCTTTAAATGTTTAATCACCTTTTTAAATAAGTGACTTATTTGTTCTGGTTGAGCATCAGGAGATATTACGGGGCCACCAAAAATAATAGCGCGACTTGTAAAAGACGCTTTGATTCCGCTTTCTTTCTGAATGATACCCGATACATACGCGGTTATTTTTTTTTCACTTTCAAGAGCAAAAAAAAAGGTTTCATAACCAATAGTCTTAAAAAAATGAAGTGCTTTTGGGGTTTGAAAAAAGTTTGCTGTCGTATTCTCAAAAAGTGATGCCCATTGTTCTGAAGCAATTAGGTTAACACTTGGGTGTATTGTAAAATTTTGAATCATAGTGCTTCGGTATATAGGTTGGTTAATTTTTTTGCAATAATATTGGCATCTAAGTGCGCTATTTGATTTCTGCCGCTAGTGTACTTTGGGTCATCATGCAAAGCATGTTGTAAGCTATTAGCGATTTCATGTGCATCAAAATCTGTAATAAAGCATCCTGAGGTTTTTCCTATAGTGTTTTTTATGTCCCCTACATCTACAGCTACAATTTTACAGTTACATGCCATTGCTTCTTTAATGACATTAGGAGAACCCTCCCAAAGACTGGTCAATAGAATTACATCAGATGCGTTAAAATAATAAGGCATAAGCTCATTAGGGATATCTACTAAGACGTGCAGTTCTGTATCGGCTGTATCAAGTAATGAAACTGCTTTTTGTGCCAGTTGATAGTTTTTTTCTTTTCTTTTTGGGTTGGCAGCAAAAAGAATATGCTTTTTATCTTGGCTCCATTTAGTGACGTCTAATGCAGTAGTTTTAGAAAGTTGCCGGAATTTTGTAAAATCAACGCCATTAGGAATAATGGCAACATTCGCAATTCCACATGATTTTTTCATGTCTTTTGATTTTACGATGATTTTTTCCCAAAAAAGAAGGTTACAAAATTTGATAAGGAATTTTAATAGAGGAGAAGCCTTTACATCACTTCCCATTAAAGAAACTACTAATGGCTTTGCTCCCGCAAGTCCAGCTACAATAGCACTTAGAGAATAGTGTGCGTGTACTACATCATGTGTTTGTTCTTTTAGAAATTTTTTAAGCAAAAAGATATGTTTTACATACCCTCGAATTCCTTTTTCTTTAATAGTAAAAAAAGAAACGTTATGCCCAATAGACTTTAGAGAGTTTCCCTGATTAAGTACCAGGGGAGAGATCCCGTTTATAGTGTTTCCGCTACTTACAAAAAGAACTTTCATGGGCTACAATATTTTTATGAATAACTAATAGCTTCTTTTCGTTTTACTTCCTTCTTTTCTAAATACTCGACAACACCATCTACATAGGCTTTTTCTAGCGCTACTTTACCTTCTATAAATTCCCATTTTTGATATTTCTTTATAAAATATCCTTCAGAATTTACGAGCGCTGAGGTTCCGAAATATAGAGATTGGTATTCTATTAAATAAAATGCTTTACCATCATATGCAATATCAATTGAGGCATGAGGGACATTCATTTTTCTATAAATATCTAATGCAAAATCAAGGATCCCTTCTGGTGCTTCTGCCTGCAATCCATACTTATAATTTACAGTACCTCCACCACTTGCTCTAATATCTCTTCCCTTTTGTATGGGCCTTTTGAAGATGTAGAGTTTTTGTCCATAAAAGAGTATTTTCCAATCATTTTTTAGATCCGGAATGAATTCCTGAATAATGAATTTTTTGCGATATACACTTTCTTTAATATACCCTTTATGTCTTATGGATCTGGCATGATCCCATAAATCCATAAAATAGTTACGAGGTGTAGTTTTTTTTACGGTTGCTATTAATTCTTTTTCTGAATTCACCAGTTTTACTCCTCTACCCACTGCTCCTTCAGATGTTTTAAAAACTACGGGATATTGTATGTTGTTCAAATGCATCTTCAGATCTTTTAGGCAGCCAAATGCATTTGATTTAAGATTGTTGGTGTATCCCAAATAATCTCTCATAAACTCCATAAATACTTTATTGTTATTTGCACGTAAGTGAGTGTAAGCTGGCATAACATTTGCTCCCATTTGCTCTAACCCATATATAATATCCTCTATATATGATTTGTAATGATATCCAACATCTTCTGATGAAGTATAGATGATGTGCAAATCTTTGTATTGTTTACTTCGGAAATCGATTTCATTAAAGAATTTGTATTCAAGTGTATATCCAGCTTCTTTAAAATAATGAACTAATTTCTCTTTGTCCATACCACTTCGATATGGGAAATTAAATTTCTTAGATCCAAATACGGATTTATAGTCTTTTAATGCTAGTATACGTTTCATTTGTTTATGTTTTCTTGGGAGACATTCATTGTAGTATGTTAATTTGAGCATACAATTATGTGCTGCCAACCATTTTATTCACTTGCTGTTTTTTTTCTGGAGTACTGTCTATGTTTTTAAGAATAGATAAAGACAATAATAAGGTGTCTCGTTCTTTTTCTGGGCTATAAACGGTAAGCGCATCTAACATTTGGTTCAATTTTTTGTGATCAAAATAGATACTCTTAGTAATGTAAGGGCGAAGTTTTTCTTTATGTTTTAAGACTCCGGTAACGATTCCAAAATTATCCATGTATGTTTTTTTGACTTTCTTGACAAATCGTTTTTTAAAAAATGGATACACAATATTGATCATATAAAACATGTTTCGTACATCTATAGGGCGATATCCTTTACCAGTCATTTGGCGATAGATAACTGCGTTCGTTTTTCTTATGATATCAGAATAGATATACTGACCCTTAGTTCTTTTTAGCGGGTTTTGCGTAAAAAAGTCATTGTTTGTCCCTGCGTATTTTGTCTGCAATAGTGTTTTGACAAATTGGTAATCAAGAAAAGGAGTCCTAACATTGATGTATCGTTGTTGTGTGGTAATTTTTTGACCAAAGAATTTTCGGACGGTTTCTTCAAATACAAAAGTGTAGAATTGCTGATTGAGCGTATTCTTTTGTGACAAATTTCTTTTGTATGCTAGTATCTCTTCAACTAATTCATTAAGCTCATTTACAAACTCTTTTTTATTGAGGACATTTAGAGCTATAGATGTTTTTAGTTTTGTTCGTATGGTGTTTTCATCAGAGATAGTAAATAGATTTTTGAGGGCGACAGAAGTTACTGTTCCTGTTGCATGAAGTGCTCTGAACAATTCGCTTCCTACATAACCAGAGAGCATATATTTTGATCGCTCACTTATTTTTTTGGTGCTATAAATGTAATGAGCCTGTAAAAAGCCGTTGCCCATATATCCATTGGTACTATATTCATGAGCATTGTTGTAGTATTCGTTTTCTAGATATTTTTCAGAACTAATATCATAGGATTGATATGGTATGTTTAGCTGTTTTGCATTTGTTTTTGGAACTCGAACATCATCAATTTCTTCACGTCCAAAAGAAAATGTAGCGAATTTTTTGTCATGGTACATTGCGCAGCTCACAAGGGTTCTTCCATCAAATCCACTAGTAAAAGCAATATCAAAGGGTTCCTCTGGGAAATAATGTTGTGTAGTCTCGATAAACATGTCACTCAATTCATTTGCCGTTTTTCCTTTTCTTGGGGAAGAGGAGAAAAGTTCATCTATCCTCAAATGTTTATTGATGAGGACATCATGCTGTTTATTTTTAGCAAATTGAATTGAAGAGTGACATGGTAAAAGTTTAATCTCTTGATAAAGGGTCCGGTCAAAAAAACCATAATTAAATAAGAGATTTTCGAGAATGAATTTTTTGTCTAGTCTATATTTTTGAGGGCTATACTTTCTAATTAAATTTATAGAAGAAGAAACAATAGATTGGTCAACTTTATAATAAATAGGTAGAATACTAAAAAAACTAGAATATAATGTTACGGACTTATTTTGACTTACTATGGCATAAAAGTTTCCTCTTAATTTAGGAATATCTTCGCTTTTCGAGTTTAGTAATGTTTCTTGATCTCCAATATAGTCTCCAATAATGATGATTTGGGTATCGTTTTTCTGGCACTTAGAATATACACTATTTGTATATAGAATGAGGTCCTTACTTAACTCGATACGACTTTTGAAATTGTCAAAAATAACATCCGTTTTTTCTAGTTGGTTACGTATTATAAAATCATCAATCATATGTTGTCTTTTTATTTTAAATCAATTGTCTTATAGATAGTTTAAAAACATTCCACATGAGAATGATTGCAAAAATTAATATGAGATATAGCGTCCAGTGTCTTTGTTGCTGTTTATATTTTGATACGATTCCATCAGACATAAATATGATAAGAAAGGGTAAAGAAATAATCTGAAATCGATCTTGATGGGATATTCCTGAAGCAGCAAGAACTAGTATATAAATAATGGCAAGTGAGCCTACCAGAATTGTTTTCTTCTGTTTTAATTTGATAGCTCTAATAAGCCCAAAAAAGACAAAGAAATACATCCCATTTCTGATCACCTCATTCTGAAAATGCGCATAAATAGCTAATTGAGAAGCTTCAAAATCAAGTACCGATGGGAAGGGAGTTAAAATTGCTCCTGCGACTAATAAAGGAGCAACTAATGCCGCTGCATAATTAACTCCTCGACTTTTTGATGCACCTTCTAATTCGTTTCCGAATTGATCAGAACTAGCAGCGATCGCTTCCTCGACATAGATATCCATATGCAAAGCTTTCATTACGTAGATAGATCCTATCATTATACCTGCGACGATCAAAAAGGAAAACAAGTAATCACTTCTTTTTTTGAGCTTAAACAGGGACATTTGCAATAAGATAGCAATCAGTAAAATAGGAGCTAGTACAACCCTAAAGTAAAAAATAAGTCCAAAATGTAAGAGGATCAATGTTATGTAATAGGGACGATAATTAAGAGATTTCGTTATTTTCATGGCAAAATAAGTAGCATTGACCAAAAGAAATATGAGTATGGTTTCTTTTAGAAACATGCCTCCGAACCATAAAAGAGGAGGCATAATCATTGCTAGAATCCCTGCTATTTTTGCTTGCTCCCCTTGATATATAATTTTAGTTATTTGATAAATTCTAAGGACAGTAAAGCTCCCTACAATAGCATTAAATAGCTTTATGACGTAGGGTATTTTTCCGAATATGCTATATATAGCTCCTATAATAATCGAGAACCCGTAATCAGATTCACTTTTCCAGAAGGTAGACAATGACATGAATATATTTTTATTATCACGAATGGCATCGGCAACGATCACCCCAGAATAATGATAGTTCCAAGAATCTGCAGCGGATAACTCAAAAGGAAGACTGTTTGGGTCATAATTAAGAGTTATAAAATACATGCCCAGAATCCCAAGGATACGATATAGAAGACTATGAAAAAATAACTTTGTTTTGATGTTGTTTGTATTTCTCCAGAGCACCGTATATCCTCGTAACGTAGTATAAAAGAATAATATAATAGCCACCCCAATCAAAAGTATAGGTAACGGCATTATATAATTAGGAAATATAATGATATGAAACAGGAGTACACCTGTAGAAAACAGGATGCCCAAATTTGTATTTGTTTGTGTCCAATACATTAGCTCATATAATGATATTGATAGGTTTGTTCTATTTGATTAATCTCATAATATTGCGAAAAGCTTTCTTTGGCATTTCGGGATAATTCTTTTTTTTGATGGTCGCTAAGCTCAATATATTTGGTTATCGTATTTATTAAGGAGTTTACCTCAAAATCCGGAGTTATAAATCCATTGTAATTGTCAATTACAACATCAACCATTCCGCCGGCAGGAGTTGTAATTATTGGTATTCCCATAGATAGCGCTTCTAGAGCAACAATAGGCATACCTTCTTGAATAGAGCTAATAATCATGGCATCAGCTTTTGATAAAAAATCAGGAGCATTTTGATGGGGTCCTGCAAAAAATAAGTTGGGAGCATTAATTTTTTTTACTTCCTTGACCAATTCAGTGTGACTAGGTCTTCCAAAATGAATACACATGGCATTCGGATATTTTTTGGCAATAACAGCAAAACTTAAGGCCAACAGTTTATGGTTTTTATATTTTGATATGTTACCAATGGTGACAAATCGCTTTCCCTTTTCTGGTGTAACCGAATATTTATTCCAGATATCTTCAATTTTGTGTGTAGTCCGTTGTATTGTATAACTTTTGATTCCGTTTCTAATCATCGTACTCCTTAGTTTTGGAAACCCTTTTTGCACATCTCTGTGAATAGAAGGAGAAATACAAACATGCAGTACTTTGGTTCTCATGAAATGTTGTAGTCTATTGAGCCAGGTCAATCTACGTTTCCAGTTACTATAGCTATTATGTACCGTGTGTACGTATTTTACTTTGGTTTTGATAAGAGCAATGCCGTGCATATAAATCATGGCCTGGGTAAGATGAAAATGAAGTACATCAGGCTCTATATGACTAATTAGACGATACAGTTCCCAGAATTGATTACTCGTATATTTTTTTTCCCAGTTTAGATCAAAAATTTTGACTGCCGGATGCACAGACCCCTTAAAATTTCTTTCTGGATCAGTATACCCTAAGAGTATAATGGATACAGAATTGTGTTTGACTTGCTCACTGGCTAGTTGCACCACAAAATTTTCTGCTCCACCAATATTAAGGGATGGTATTACGTGAATAATTTTCATTGTGTCATTTTTCCGTATACCCAACTATCAACTACCTCTCGCCCTGTATTATTTAGAGAAACATCAAAATTATGTTCTTCTAAAAACTGAACCACATTTTCTTTTATTTGTGTTTTGTTATCAAAAAGAAAATCATGACAAGAGATTGCAATATTTTTGGTAATTTTTATTGTGTTTTTCATTCCTTCTATCATTTGTAGTTCGGCACCCTCAATATTCACTTTTATAAAATCAATATGATTGATGCCATTTTGTTCAACAAAATGATCTATGGTAACCCCATCTACGGGGAGTCCTTTTTTAGAAGTATTAATAAAATCTTTTTGATAATCTTCGGTCTCCTCTATCCAGACTTTTTGATTACTATTGGTAATTGCCAGATTGAAATTTTTAAAGTTTTTGAGATTGTTTTTCTCGCACAATTGGGTTAGTTTTTGACAGCTATTCTTACTAGCCTCGATGGCATATATTTTTCCTTCATTTTCGGTTTTCTCGTTAAAGAATAGTGCTTCAGTGCCAATTCCGGCTCCAATATCTACGATAACATCTCCTTTTTTTGGGACATACATCCTGCATGCCATTCGCTCTATGAATTTGTATAATTTCTTTTTACTAAAATTGTAATAAGGTTTTTCTACCATATATAAATATTGTTGTTCACTCTTTAGCCAATACATGTCTAATTTTGGATCGTACTCTATGTCATTTTCTCCACCCATAATCCAGGTACTGATGCGCCCAAGAAATTTTGCTTTGTATTTCTTGCCTGGGATGAATAGCGTTAGGGTATTTATCAACCCCATTGCAACTTTTTTTATAAAATTCCTCATGATCATATTTTTTAATTTTGTTGTTAAAAGAATTTTAGACGATTAGAAAGAATCCCTTTTATTTCTATCCATTCTTTGAATTTAAGTACTTCAGAAATCACCAAATACATACCTCCAATTAAGAGTGATCCGAGTACAAGCTGTATGCTTACATTTTCAAAATGACTACTTATGTAAAAACTGATCAAACCAATGAGCAGGCTTGTTATCATATAAGGGATTAAATCTCTTAATTGACTGTAAGCAGAATAAGAAATGTATTTTTTTGTATAGTGTGTATTAAGAAGAAAACCAAGTATCGATGATACTACATATCCTATGGTCATAGCGACTAATCCAAAATTAAATGTAGCCAGTATAACAATGATGGTTATTATATTTTTTGCCAGTTCGAGTTTTAGAAATAAATCTGATCTGCCTTTTGCATTCAGAAAATTTAGATTTATATAATTAATGGGTATGAAAATAATATCGATAGAAAGAATCTGAAGCAATACTACTGTTGGTAACCATTTTTCGGTCAATAGTGATAGGATCAATGGTTTAGAGAAAAACAATAATGTAACAATAATGGGGCATAGAATAAATCCGGTAAGTTTTATGCTTCGTACTAATAATAGTTTCACCTTGTTATCATCATCTATCACTTTAATTAAGACAGGAAAAGTTACACTTTGCAGTATGGTGTGCACAAGGGCTCCTGGTACTTGTTTAAAAAGTGTTGCTCGCGTATAAAACCCAAGTTCTTCGGCTTTATATATTTTTCCTATCACGATTAGATACAGGTTTTTAAAAAAAATCTTGAGCAACTCAGAAATCATAAGATTAGAACCAAACCCAAAAAGGGTTTTGAATGCTGCAACATCAAAAAGAACTTTTAATTGCCAAGGATGCAAAATCCAGAAAAGAAGTGCAGAAAGGACACTTCGGGTTAATTGTTGGTATACAAGTGACCAAACTCCATATCCATTCATGGCCAAATAGATTCCTACAAAACCACTAATCAATGTTGAGGTTATATTAATAATGGCCACAATTCTTAAGTTAAGTTTGGTGGCCAGAATGGCTCTATGAACAATGGTGGTAGAAACAATAATAATATTAATTGCAACTACTTTGATGAGGTCTGTAAGTATGGGCTCATCATAAAAATTAGCTATCGGGTTGGCACATAAAAAAAGAATTATGTACAAGAGTAGGCTTACAAATAGGTTAAAAAAGAATATAGTCGAATAGTCTTTTATAGAAGCATTTTTTTTCTGTACCAGAGCAGTGTAGAATCCGCTATCTACAAGGGATTGCGAGATCGCTATAAAAATAGCGATCATCCCAATGAGTCCGTAGTCTTCTGGCATAAGAATTCTTGCTAATACAATTCCGAAAATGAATTGCATCAGTAAGGTTGAAAATTTATCTATACTACTCCAAATTAATCCTGTAGTTGTCTTTCTTTTTAAAACACTCACTCACCATTGTTTTTATTATCTAATTTGATCAAATTCAGAGATTGTTTGGTTATTATATGTACTGCACTTTTTTCGATTTTAGCAGTAATGGGTGGTAATCCTCTCTAAGAGAGCTTATTTCTGCATTTCGTATGTCGTGAACAAGCTGTATTGATGGCTGGGCATCAATAAGTCCAAAACCGTTACCTTTAAGAATTTCCTGATAGCTTTTTGTATGCAATTCTGTAAACCCTGAACTAAATTCAATTTCTCTTCCGTCTACCTGAATAGATCTGTAGGTTCTTTGGTTTTTAAGTTTGACGGATATCGGGATGTTGTCATAATCAATAGAGAGAAACCATCGCACTCTGGCTTTTTCTAATTCTAGATACCCTGCAGCACTATACATATCATGTTTATGTACAATATTTTCTGTAACTCCACCAAATATCCACAGGAGCATATCAAAAAAATGTACACCAATATTAGTAGCAATTCCTCCGGATTTATTAATCTCTCCTTTCCAAGAACTATTATACCAACTGCCTCGAGAGGTTAGATAGGTAAGGTCAATATCGTATATTTTGTCTTTTGGTCCCTCATCTACCATTTTTTTGAGAGCAACAATACTTTTATGCAGTCTCAATTGTAAAATCGTATTTACGTTTCGATTTGATTCTTTTTGTATTTCTATTAGTGGTTTTATATTCCAAGGATTTAAGACCAAAGGCTTTTCGCAGATTGCATTAGCACCTCTTCTTAATGCCATTCTTATATGAGCATCGTGAAGGTAGTTCGGTGTACATATACTAACATAATCTAAGGATATTCCTTTTCTCCGTTTTAATTTTTCTAGATGTCTGTCAAATCGTTCAAATTCGACAAAAAAATCGGTATTCGGGAAATAACTATCCAAGACACCTACACTGTCGAATTTGTCTAATGCTGCCAAGAGATTATTGTCGGTCTCCTTAATGGCTTTAAGGTGTTTTGGAGCCACATAACCTGCTGCGCCAATCAATGCAAAGTTTTTTTTCATCATCTTTCTTTTTAATAGTTATTAGCATTACTAAGTATTTATCTACACGTGTGTAGAAAGGGGTAGTACTTGGGGAATAAATATTCCCTCATTTGACAAGATGTGTTTTATAAACTTGTTGCTCTTTTAATATATATGTTTCATTACTTTCGGGGCATACGGCTATATCTTTCTGATCAAATTCTAATCGATGCCCATATTCGCTCATCCATCCGATCTGCTTGGCGGGATTACCTACTACCAATGCATATGGCGGTATATTTTTGGTGACGACAGCTCCCGCGCCAATAAAAGCAAAGGTGCCAATATCATGACCACATACAATTGTTGCATTGGCTCCTATTGTTGCGCCTTTTCCTACATGTGTTCTACTGTATTCTGCTCGTCTATTAACACCGCTTCTTGGGTTTGTAACATTAGTAAATACGCAAGAAGGACCGAGAAAAACATCATCATCACAGATAACACCTGTATACACAGAGACGTTATTTTGGATCTTAACATTATTTCCCAAAACGACTTCGGGGGATATCACTACATTTTGTCCAATATTACATTGATTACCTATAGTGCTATTTGGCATAATGTGAGAAAAGTGCCAGATTTTAGTTCCGTTTCCGATACTACATCCCTCATCAATTACTGCTGTTTTATGTGCAAAAAAGTCTTTGTTCATAGGGTCAAATGCTTATAATAACCAAAAAATTATGGAGATTGAATGCTGTAAATGATTTGCATTTCCAGGTGTATTTGCATCAATTGAGAATTTACCCAATGTTTGAAAATTTATCCATAAATATTGATTTTTCTTTAATTGGAAATTAATACCAAATCCAATATTAAGTGTGTTATTTATTCTAGTATCAAAAAAATTACCTCCCCAACCACCAATGACATATCCATTATACCAAGCATGTCTGGGATCTTGCCAATAGTTTGAGGTATAGTTTTTTGCCATTATATCTATAGCAAAATAATTTGTTTTCTGATCCACAACGATTCCGTTAATAACCTTCCCTTCTGTAAATCGATTAATCGACAGAGAAAGTTCAGCACCATAATCATAATCAAACCTCTTTTCTAATGTTACTTTTAGAAGTCTAGAGAGATTCCAGTTATTTTCAATATCCAGTAATTCATCAAAACGACTCCCTGAGTTATCGACTATATTTACTCCTATGCCTAATACTAATGGGTTATTTTCTTGAGCATGTACCATGAAAATTTTGGTGATAAAAAATACTATAACCAACCATTTTCTCAACTTCATATTTTGGGTGCCTTCATTATTTTTAAGTTCACTCTATAGATTGATAATACCATATAATCAGTCGTAAAATGACTGCCATAGATATAAACTATAGTAATAAAATTATTAGGGGTAATTAGAGGGCTGTATGGACCAATTTTTTTTAAATAAAAATGGTTTTAAACACTTTGTTTGAGTGTATACAGCAATTTTGACAAGTGAAATTTAGGTTACATACATAGTACAGATGTAACACATGGGTTTTGTAATTAATGACAGTTATAAAGTTAGAAGAAATTCCTGTGATCCGAATACGGTAATCCCTCAAAAAATAGAGTTGAATCATGTTGTTTGGTCGTTTTTTTGATGTTTTTGAAGGGTATTTCTTTCATGTTCAATATGTTAAATGTATGTGAATTATAGGTGTCATGCTTTCTTGCACATCAAAAAAACAAGATTAATTACTAGTAGAATGTATTAATTAGTTGCTGTTTTTATAAAGAACTAATTCTTAAACATATCATTGATCTTGTTTGCTTTTCTAAGAAATAACGCCATACTTACTTGTTCTTGAATTATATTACCGATATCGATAGATGAGTACATTCAAAAAAATGCTACATTTATAACATCAACCAATACCAATTGTATTTTGATTTATTAGAAGTGGTTTAAACTTTTTTGATTCTGGCGAAAATGTAGATTTTTTGATCAATTGAAGTGTTTTTTGCGCTTCATAAGCGCTTAGGAGCAAGAAAAACTTCTTAAAGTAAATTGATATATAAAGGGTATAAAACAACCTTCCTATGCGATTATTACGAATTTTCTCTTTGATGTTTTTGGTGACTCTTGTGTTTTCTTGCAAAAAAAAAGATGCCCAATCAATTGCAGCGGCAAATGCTTCTGAATTAGAAAAATATCAAGAATATATTTCGGATGTCTCCTCTGGTGTAATATCGGTTATGGATCCTGTCTATGTGATTTTACAAACACCGGTAGAAGGGTGGAGTGATAATCAGGAGTTATCTAAAAATATACTTTCGGTGTCTCCAAGCGTAAAGGGAAAAGTAATTGCGATAAATAATCGCACCATATCATTTCAGCCAGAAGAAAGTTTTGAAGAAGATACAGTATACAAATTTACATTAGAACTCGATGATCTGGTCAAAGATCTAAGAGATGATCTTGATGATGAATTTGTTTTTACTATAAAGACGCTCAAACAGCAATTTTCTGTACTGACCGAGAATTTACAATCCTACAGTAAAGATTGGCAATACCTAGATGGTACATTAAGTACTAGTGATCTAATGAATTTTGAAACAGCAAAACAATTGATCACTGCCAAGCAAAAAGGAAAGAAGGTGTCAGTTACCTTTGATGAATCGATGAATATGAATCGTCAGTTTAGTTATAGAATTGATAGTATTCAGCGTTTCGAAAACGATTCTGAAGTTGAAATTATGTGGTCTGGAAAATCTTTTAATATAGAAACAGAAGGAGCGGCTACGGTACTAATACCTGGTAAAAATAATTTCTCGGTAATAAGTGTATCTGTTGCAAACATGGATACTCAATTTGTAGAGATTAATTTTTCTGATCCCCTTAAGAAAAATCAGAATTTTGATGGTTTAGTTACTATCTCTGGGGCTAAAAATTTAAAGTATACCGTTAACGGAAATGTACTAAAGGTTTATCCAAAGAAAGAATTAAAAGGGACCTTAGAAGTTACGATTTTTGAAGGCATGCGGAGTATAGATAATTATAAACTGAAGAATACGTACACAGAAAATGTATCATTTCAACAGCCTAATCCAGAAATAAGGTTGTTGCAAAGTGGTGTTATTTTGCCAACATCTGATCATCTCAAATTTAATTTTGAAGCTATTAATCTTCGTGCCGTTGAGGTGCAAGTGGTAAAAGTATTCGAAAACAATGTATTGCAGTTTTTACAGAACAATAATCTGGCAGGTTCGAGTAATTTAAGAAGTGTGGCAAGACCCGTTGCCAAAAAATTAATTAATCTTCAAGAAAATGCATCTCTTAACCTAAGCAAATGGAATGCTTTTGCTATTGATTTAGGTAGTTTAATTACTCCGGATCCTGGGGCGATTTATAGAGTAGAACTCAATTATCGCAAAGCATATTCACTCTACAAATGCGAAGGACAAACTATCGAAGATAATACTATTGATGAGTTAGTTGATACCTATGACGAAGAAGAGGAAAGTAGCTTTTGGGATAGCTCACAATATTATTATGATGATTACTATGATTATAATTGGCAAGAAAGAGAAAACCCTTGTAGCACTTCTTACTATAGAGAAAAGAAAATAGGCGCAAATATTTTGGCCTCTAATTTGGGGGTTGTTGTCAAAAAAGGGTTGAATCATTCATATATGATAGCGGTGAATGATATTTTAACTACCAATCCCGTTTCTGGTGCCAATGTAACTTTTTACAATTATCAGCAACAAGAAATTGGAAAAACAACCACAGATGCCGAGGGGATCACAGGTTTTGATGCAGATAAACCTGCATATTTTGCTGTTGTACAATCCGGAAAACAGCAGACTTATGTAAAACTAAATGACGGAAATGCATTGTCAGTAAGTAAATTTGATGTGTCTGGTGTTCGATTACAGAAAGGAATAAAGGGATTTATCTATGGTGAAAGAGGCGTGTGGCGCCCCGGAGATACATTATTTTTATCTTTTATGCTTAATGATAATGTAAATAAATTACCACTAGGGCATCCCGTAAAATTTGAACTTCGAGACCCTTATGGCAAAGTAACCTATCAAAAAACAGCCACAAAGGGAGTCAATAACTTCTATAAATTCATTGTCAATACAGAAGAAGAGGCTCCTACAGGAAACTGGCTGGCAAAAGTTCATGTGGGTGGAGCCAGTTTTAGTAAAACCATAAAAATAGAAACGATTAAACCCAACCGCCTCAAAATAAAAACAACTTTTGATTCAGAGGTATTAGGTGCCGATCAGAATATCAAGGGGAATCTAGAGGTTTTATGGCTTCATGGTGCTGTAGCCAAAAATCTACAAGCAGATATTAATGTAAGATTTAATCCCGGAAAAACAAAATTCAAAACCTTTCCTGGTTACATTTTTGATGATCCCACGCGACGTTTTGGTACCGAAGAAAAAGAAGTTTTTAACGGCACTATTTCAGGAGAAGGAAAAGCAAGTTTTAACCTAAAACCAACCCTTGATACCAAGGCCGCAGGAATGCTAAAAGCTTCTTTTATAACCAAAGTATACGAAAATGGGGGAGACTTTAGTACAGACGTTATAAGCAAAGACTTTTCTCCATACAGCACTTATGTAGGAGTAAGTACCCCCAAAGGAGATAAAGCTCGGGGGATGTTACTTACCGATGTCAAACATACTTTTGATGTTGTATCGGTAGACGAAAAAGGAAACCCAAAATCGGTAAAAGACCTTGAAGTATTTATTTACAAAGTAAGTTGGAGATGGTGGTGGGATACCTCAGAAGATAATTTGTCTTCATACAATAGAAGTTCCTATCGCAATGAAGTGTTTAAGACAAAAGTAACTACTAATAGCAAAGGTAAGGCGAATTTTCAATTCGAATTAAAGTATCCGGAGTGGGGGCGTTACCTCGTGCGGGTAGTTGACCCTAATGGCGGTCACGCTACCGGAAAAATAATGTATATCGATTGGCCTGGTTGGGCAGGAAAATCAAAGAAAAATGATCCGTCGGCAGCTACGATGTTATTATTTTCAACTGATAAGAATACGTATACTGTTGGCGAAAAAGCCATCGTAACTTTTCCTTCAAGCGAAGGAGGAAGAGCATTGGTAACTGTAGAAAATGGAACAGAAGTGCTGTCTTCTCAATGGATAATCCCGCAAAAAGGAGAAACTAAGTTCGAATTACCTATAGAAGAGTTACATACCCCCAATGTATATATACACATTACATTATTACAGCCGCATGCATCAATGAAGAATGATTTACCTATACGATTGTATGGGGTATTACCAATTTCTGTCGAAAATCCGAATACTAAGGTTCAGCCTAAATTGACAATGCCAGATGTATTGAAACCAGAAGAAACTATTACAGTAAAAGTTGGCGAAAACAACGGGAAACCGATGACATATTCTATTGCGATTGTCGACGAGGGGTTATTAGACCTTACCCGATTCAAAACTCCTAATCCATGGAGTAGTTTTTATGCCAGAGAAGCCTTAGGTGTAAAAACATGGGATGTATATGATGATGTTATTGGTGCTTATGGCGGCAGTATTAATCAGATATTTAGTATCGGAGGTGATGCCGAAGCTGGTGGGAGTAAATCAAAGAAGGCAAATAGGTTTAAACCCATGGTGATTTACGAAGGACCTTTTGAACTAAAAAAAGGAGAAACGCGTGCACATCAGATAAAAATACCAAAATACGTAGGATCTGTACGTACTATGATCATCGCTTCTGATGCAGAAAATGCAGCCTATGGTA
Organism: Aquimarina pacifica; assembly: GCF_000520955.1. Taxonomy (GTDB): domain Bacteria; phylum Bacteroidota; class Bacteroidia; order Flavobacteriales; family Flavobacteriaceae; genus Aquimarina; species Aquimarina pacifica. The sequence continues at coordinate 44,750 of NZ_JACC01000044.1, forward strand.
GTGCAGATAAAACAACACCAGTTCGTAAACCATTGATGGTGCTAACATCTGTGCCTCGCAAAATTACTCCAGGAGAAAAAGTCACTATTCCGGTTACTATTTTTGCGATGGAAAATAAAGTAAAAAATGTAGCAGTTACACTCAAACCTAATAAAGGGTTTAGAGTTATTGGTGCGACAGAACAAAAACTATATTTTGCTCAGCCAGACGAGAAAATGGCATATTTTGATATCGAGGTGCTAGAAGGTGCTTCATTAACGAATATAGAAGTAGTTGCCAGTGGAGGAGGAGAAAAAGCTTCCTATAATGTTCCCATAAATATTGTGAATCCAAATCCTTTAACAACAGAAATAACAGCTATTGTTTTAGAGCCTAATAGTCAACAAGAGCTGAGTTTTGAAGCATTCGGGATTGATGGTAGTAATACAGCGACAATAGAGCTGTCATCATTACCACCAATGAATTTTGAGAGCAGATTGAGTTACTTGATTCGCTATCCGCATGGATGTGTAGAGCAAACCACTTCTGCTGCATTTCCGCAATTATACTTGGGAGAAATATGTAATCTATCATCGCAGAAAAAGCAGAAAATTCAAAAAAATATAGAAGCTGCTGTATCTAGGTTAAAACGTTTTATACAACCAAGTGGTGCTATGTCTTATTGGCCTGGCGGCAGTCCCAATGATTGGGGAACCACCTATGCAGGTCATTTTTTGTTAGAAGCAAATGCTCAAGGATATGTACTGCCAATTGGTTTTAAAAGTAATTGGATAAGCTATCAACGACAACAATCCAAGCGTTGGCGTAGTGGTAATAATGATTTGGCACAAGCATACAGATTGTATACATTAGCACTAGCAGGAAGCCCCGATGTGTCTTCTATGAATCGATTAAGAGAAACCTCAAACCTCTCTAATAATGCCAAAATAAGATTGGCAGCGGCCTATGGATTAATTGGTCAGAAAACTGCAGCGAATCAGTTGCTTGCTACAGCAAATATAGAGGTTCAATCAAATAAGAATAACAAATATACATATGGTTCTGTAGCACGTAATCGAGCAATGGCATTAGAAACATTAGTGTCATTAGATCAAAAGATTAAGGCACAAAAAGTAGCAGTAGATTTGGCCAAAGGGTTATCATCAAAAACATGGATGAGTACTCAAACAACCGCATATTCACTGATGGCGATGGCCAAGTACGCTAAGTACGTAGGAGGCAAAGGGGTACAGGTAGACTATGCAATCAATGGCAAATCAATGAATGCTAATTCGAGCAAGACATTAGCTACATCCGGAGAAATCAGTATACAGAAAAATAACACATTAGTTCTCAAAAATAATAAAGACAATACCATTTTTGTACAACTAGCTACCAGCGGAGTTTTACCCGTAGGGTCAGAAAAAGTACTACAGAATAATTTTAAGGCTATTATCGATTACAAGAGTCGAGATGGAGCGATTATTAATCCAATATTGCTTACTCAAGGCACAGATTTTGTTGCAGAAGTAACCATTACCAATAGTACAGGATCAAAAGTCAAGGACATTGCATTAACCGAAATTTTTCCATCGGGATGGGAGGTAGTAAATACCCGTTTTACTGATTTTGGATCTTTTAGAGCCAATTCGGTTACCCATACCGATATTCGAGATGATCGAGTGCATTTTTATTTTGATTTAAAACCAAATGAAAGTAAAACCATGACGATCTTACTTAATGCATCCTATTTAGGTAAATATTATCTACCAGGGATACAATGTGAAGCAATGTACGATAATGATTATGTAGTTCGCAGCAAAGGGAAATGGGTTGAGGTAGTAAAGTAGTTGGGTATTAGTTTAATCCACTTTATACAGTAGTCCTGAGTCTCATTACGAAGTTCTATTGCATAAAGTTAATTTAATTTGGGCGTTCGAGCGGGCTATACATTACAATTCCTCGCACCTCGTGCCTCGGGCTGTGGGATTTTCATTACTATCCCTAACGCTAAGGGTTGAGCCTATCAACAAAAATTTTCTCTACCACATGTTTGATTTTTTTTGAGACAGAAAGGGCATAATCTGGATAATAAGTACACCCCGTAGAAAACCAGAAACCCATCATTGGTAAGGGGTACCCCCATACCGATAAGGGGGGTAGCCTATACGATCATGGTTCGAGTTGATATTATATAACCTCGAAGTGATCCTGTATCACTTCGAGAAGATCATAAGACCTTAATAATTGATAATATATCGCTTAGATCCGATACAAAGACCCAACAAACCGATCCGTTTTGGGGTCATGACCCTAAATATATCCCTTCGAACCACCTTACGATCACTTCGAAGGACCTTGGGATCAGCTCGAACCCTTTCGGGATCAGCTCGAAGTACTTTTGCGATCCTTTGTAGGATGCTTTTGGTGATTCGAAAGGGGATATGAACGCTTCAAAATGTCTTAGTATCAAAAAAACCACTTCAAGACAGAAGTGGTTTTATCTCTGTGTATCATGTTGTACTATAGAGAAGGGGTCATCAATATACTTAGGATATATTTATGCCGACGTATCCTCTGTTATCGGCTCAGGTGAGGCACCACTTTTCTTAAAAAGCACTTTCATGTCGTTGTATACTGTTTTTGCACCGGGTTCGTTTTCCCCAGCTAGGTATCGCATCATTCTATAAAAGCTCAAAGAATTAGTATAATTATCATAATCCAGCAAGGTTTTGGTATCAACAAGTTGTTGCGCCAGGTTTTCTAATAATTGTACATGTGTTTCTATTTGCTGTCTGGTGGTATAATCACGATCAAACTCCTCTTTATCCAAAAATCGTGGAATCCAATCAGGATGTTGCTCCATATAATTTTTTGCTTTATCTACGATCAGTTTATTTTGATTGGCGATACGACCATATTGTCCGCGTTGGTCTGGTGTAAGATTTACCGTTTTACCCGATAATACTTCTTTGATCAGTTGCATTCCTTGGGTTAGTTTGTCTAATTCTTCTTTTGTAAAGGTTACACTAATTAGGTTTTCTAATGCCATATGTCTTTGTTTTTATGGATTATACATTCTTTTCTAATACGTAAGTGTCTTGAGCAGTTTAATTGTTACCACCGAATTATAAAAAAGATAATTTTCTAAAAAAAAGACGCTCCTATACAGATATCTGTATGGGGATCAGAGGTCTCGCTTGTATGTTTGTAGCATCAAAAGATATTCTATGTCGTATCATGTTGTTTACTATGCTGTGAAGAAAAGGGTATTCTTGGCTACACATAAAAAAATAAATTGAAGTAAAGCAGAGTAATCACACACATATTTTAACCTTTTAAAAAGAAAACAAATGAAACAATCCACTTTATGGGGCGTACTACTACCCATTTTTTTGTGTATGTATATAGGTCATGCACAAAGCACACCACCTACCTGCTATAATGAGGCATCAGCAATACTTAAGTATCAAGCAGATTTTAAGCACTATCCCGATGATGTATTAGAGGCTATTATCGAATCTATAGAATCTTGTATAACAGATTCGACGGATAGAAGCTTAGTTCGATATGTACTGGGGCTTTTATATCTAGAGTTAGATAACAATGCAGGGGTATATACTGGGATTCAGTACCTAGAACTATCCTCTAGTGACTACCACCTAGAGACTAATTTACTACTTGGGACCATATATGCTACTGGGTTGTATGATCAATACACAAACTGGTACAAGGCACAACTTTATTTTAGTAGAGCCTTATATACTGATGCCGATAATGCTATTGCCAATTATGCCATGGGGTATATCAAGCTCAAGAATCTTTGGTATGTAGACTATGATAATAATGATGAGGTAGCAAGAAGCTATTTTTCTGCCAGTAGCCACCCCATGGCAAAGCATTGGTTAGCGATTCTTTATTATTATGGGATTGGTGGCGAAAAAGATCAAGAGCAAGCATTGACACTACTAGAGGAGAATGCTATTTTTAATAGCCAAAGCTTATTAGAATTTCTACCCAATCAACCCACAGATTGGATCTCAATATCCGATGGTGTAGATCAGGCACTACGTGCCTATACCAGTGATACCCCATCATACACTCCCGATTATGATAAATTAACAGGAACCTATCAAGGCCATTTGATTGAATATGATTGGGCATTGACAGGGGTGAGAAGAGATATCCCTTTCACCCTGATTGTCGCATTAGAAGATGTAACCCCTGTAATAAAGCCTATGAATTATGAGTTGATCATTGATGGTAATAGCTATACGGGTATAGGTGAGGTTGCCTTAAATACTCTGCGCTTTGATAATCTGTCTATTGCGCTACCAAGATTGTATCAGGATCATCCCGATACACCTACGATAACATATACTATAGACGAATTCCGTTTTAAAGAGGCAATGATAGAGGGAGAATCTATGTTTATTGCCAAAACAGAGAATTGTATAGCCGAGGAATGGGGCGAACCTGTAAGAAATCTAAAAATGGTATTCGACAAAACTGCCGATGATACTTGGGATGAAGAAGATCCCGAAATACCCGAGGAATATTTTACGATCACTCCCAACCCTTTTGATAGTTATTTCTTTGTGCTATTTGGGGTTGATTTGGATCTCGATGCAGATATTGGAGTCTATGATGCCAATGGCAGTGAATACTTTTATACCTCAGATTTGCACATGTATTATATAGAGAATGAAGATGAGCTGCGAATAAATACCGAAGACTGGCCAAACGGTACTTATATGGTGCGTACTCAGATTCATGGAGCGGCATATACCAAAACTATTGTCAAAGAAACATTAGAAGATTCTGAAACAACAGAAGCATATATCAGGATTTCTCCCAACCCTTTTAGCAGTCATTTTTACGTTCGTTTAAGATCAGGAATCTATGATATACCCCATTCAGACCTCGGAGTGTATGATTTTTATGGCAATGAATACTACTATACCCCAGATTTGTTTATGTATGCGGTTGATGATAGAATAACCATTGAGACTGACGGCTGGCCTAGTGGAATGTATATAGTTCGGATCAATACCATGGACGAACCTTATGCTACTATCATTGTTAAAGAATAATTCATCATATCAAAATCAAAAACAAATGAAATTTATATATAAAATCATGATGATAGGTATGTTCTGCCTACTATCAAATCAAACCCATGCCCAGATTGTACAATATTCTGATGATGGTACCCAGACCTTTATGGATGGTAAGAGTACAGAAGTAGAAGGAGGAGGTTTCGAAATCACATGTGATTGTTGGTCTCCTGTCGAGTTTCTTGTTTTTGAACAACAGCTAAGTTTATCAGAAATAGCAGAAAGAGAGTACTTAGATACTAAAAGAGACATTTTTACAGAAGAAATCGAGAGTCGACTCAATGAAGAGTTTAGTAACTATAGAGAGGCACAAGAATCCTTTTTTAACACTATTAATGTATTAGTTCGAGGCCCTGCCAATGGTTATTATAACAACTTGGAAAACTATTGGGAAAATGAAATACCACATGATGATGATGGGTATAAAGAAAACGTAAAAGACCTAACGCTTCTCGAAGCATACAAAGAAGATAAAGAACGTTTGGGAAATGGAGAAGAAGCATTGTATGATTTTGGGACTCTTAGACTCAACGGAGAATCTCTAAATTCGGATTTAGATCACAATATAGATGAATTGTCTACTATTGTATCTAATCAATTTCAGAACAGAAAAGCCTTATTTACCTATTTAGGAAAGATAGCATACGCAGAAGAGAATGAAATTTTTGAAAACATCATTACCGATCATCTTCTGGATCATTATTATGCACATGGTTATAAAGACGAAATCAAGTTAATGACTAAATATTTGATTATCGAAAATGGTGGATCTTCGGTTATAGATCATGCCGCATTATCGGGTCTCCCTGAGGCATATGATCCGGGAGCCTATGATTTTACAGAGACATTTACGGATAGAATCACATCTATTCCTACTAGTGCTATTTCAGAGATCACACCTTATAATGCGAGTGTAGAGGATGCAATGTTTGATGCAGGACTTGATATGGTAAAAGCAACATCTCAATCATTTACTGCAATCGCAGAGGTAGAAACAGAGTTGCGTAATGTCTTAGAACGACAAAACTATAGTGCTCCTGCTTTTGATATGATAGAGGGGGCATTAGATTCATACGCAGGAGGATTAGATCAAGAATGGGAGCGAGTTACGTTTCATCTAAGTGATACTCCCAATTCTTATATGAGATACCAGGTTGCTACGAATCAAGATAGGGCTTTTCAGATGCGTTATGGATCAGGAGAAGATATAGAAAATAGACAACAGGGAATCGGTAATCTATTGTACCAATTGTCTCATCTAGATGATGCAGCCCCAGAGGTAACGGCAGTTCATATTCGTAATATGCTTAGAGATAGTACAGATGAGTTTGATCTCTATGATTATTTTACCATTGATCAGATCAATGCATTATTTGAACTGCAATATGTAGCACCCTATACATGGGTATCTGATGAGGTAATAAGAGTACATTTTGCAGGAGATATTGGTCAAACATTATGGGGACATGGTCTAACATTTCCAGACTGGTTAGCTATTCCCTATGCTGTAGAAGGCGCCATAGCATTAAGTAACGAAGAGGAGTTTGATTTTGAGTTTAGAGGGATGGTGTATGATTTGGTGAACACGCTAGACCTCGATGGTACTCAAGAGAATTGGTTGATTGCGCATGAGGAGCAGGGGAGAATGCTTAATACTTTTATCCAGAATCAGACAACCAACAATCAGATACCAGAGGATGTAAAAACGCTTGCAGGAGAAATTATCGAGTTTGGTTTGGCAAACACTTCTAATGATTTAGCGAATAATATAACAAATGATATTCTTACGACTTTAAACAACAATACATCTTTTGACATTAGCCAATACATAAAAAATGAAAATTTTATCGAAACTGGATATATAATAGATGGTTCATGTTGCTTAAGTGATGAGTTTATAATGGCTGATCCTTTGTATGGCAGCGAATTAGGGATAGATATGATTAATAATGCAGTAGATGGATTTGGTAATTTAATGATTGCTTTTTTTACTTATGGTATCAGTGATACATTGGAGGGGGAGATTATCAGAAAACTCATAGAGAAAATGGGAGTAGAAATAGAAGCGGATGTAGATGATCAAACTCTTGGAGAACTATACCAAATCAAAAAAAGAGACCGTAATATTGTGGTAGAGTATGAAACAGGTTTTGTGACTAACCTTATTGACTTAGGTTTTTCAACTTTAGATGTAGTAACCATACTTTCACCATCTAGGGGTGCAGGTGCATATTTAGCTGTAAATGGAGGTAATAGAATAACAGCAATAGCGCTGAGGAATTATTTACTACGATTAAAAAATATCGCAGAAACTACCTTAGCTGGCGGTAGAGGTTATAGAACATTTGATGCTTTTAAGAAAGCAGAAGGAAATGCGTCGTCTGGAAATGCCTTACATCATATAGTTGAGCAAAACGGTTTTCAAGGGCTTAATCCGCAAAAATTTGGAAAAGTAAATATTCATAATACTAAAAATATTTTGGATATACCTACTGGAAATGGTACTTTACATGATAACGTTACTAGATATTATGGTCGAATACATGATTTTACAGACGGCAAAAGGTTTAGAGAATGGATAAAGGATAAAACATTTAAAGAACAATATGAAATTGGTTTAGATGTATTAAGGCAATATGGATGGGACGGAATTACAGGAGTAATTGATTGAAAGTAGGTACAAAATAATTATATTATGAAATTTGAAAATATAGAAGATGCTAAAAAAGAATTGGTTAAATCTGTTTTAGCAGAGTATGAAGCGACTATTAATGGAGATGATAAACTTCAAGAAAAAAATATTTTAAGAGCTTTTAAAATTAATGATTACATAAAAAATAATTTTGATTTAAAGGATTTAAAAGATTTACTAGACTATAATCATCCTAAAGTACAAATTTGGACTGCTAAATTATTACTTCCGATTTATGAAGATATAGCATTAAAAGTATTAGATGACATTAGTAAAAAAGGTGTTGCTCATTGTTCCTCTAATGCCAGAATTATGTACTGTGAATGGACAAAGCAACCTATTACCTTTTTGTAGTGTGAATATTAGATGTTTTATGAATTTTTCCGTGAGTTTATCAAACCTCACGGAAAAATTTAAGTTAAAGAAACAAAATGATATTAAGAAGTAACCAATGAAACTAAAGAAAATTAAATTGTAATGAACTTGAATTATAACAACAACAAATCCATATATTTAGGGGGTTTTTCGATTCTTTTTATTTTAATATTTGTAATGATTTCAACACTTAATACTGCATATAATGATATTATTACTTTGGTGTCTGGATTGTTTTTGATTTGCGGAGTTATTGTTTCAATTTTTGGTTTAATTTTTAGTTTTAAGGAATTCAAAAGCAATAAAATTATTAAAGGTCTTTTTTCACTCTTATTAAATATTACAATTCCTTTATTTGTCTTTATTTTATTGATAATGAATGGAATTGATATCTACAGAGCACTTTTTGAATAAGTTTATAATGCCTCCAGAACACATACCAATTTAGACGGACGACAAGTAACTGAGTTTAGGCTTGATAATGGGGATTTTATTGCCAGAGGAGATTATGCCAACTGTACATATTGCTCTGAATCTGCATTAAGAACTATGTATAGACCTTCTACCTCTATGGAATGGTTTGATATTATTGTACCAGCAAGAATTTCTACTGATGCTCAACCCTTTGATTTTGTGATAGACAAATTTTGGGATGGAGCTAGGTTTGTAGGAAGGTATCTAATACCATTAGAAGATGCTATTATTCTTGTTGGTGGTAGAGATTTTGATAATGTGGCTGCTAATGAATATTTTGCAGGCGGTATGCTTGTGATTGGTTTGATTCCTGGAGGTAAATTTGTAAAACCTATCTCCAAAATTGTCAAAGGTACAGCAGCTTGGGGTAAGGTGATTAAGGTAGGAGATAAAACGGTGCACCTAGCATATAAGATCGTTAATGATGTAGTGGATTTTGGGAGTCGTAGCAAATTAGGGCAACTGCTGATCAAAAACACCGGAGAAGAAGCCCATCATATGATCCCATGGGCATTAAGAGAAAACCCTGTAGTTCAGGAAGCTGCCTATGCAGGATTCCATATGAATGATGTGATTAATGGCAAGGTACTGACCAAATATTCATCTCTGACCCCTGATGGGATCCATGCTAATCATCCGGCGTACACGGAAGTAGTAGAATTCTTAACGCAAAAATTTAGATTAGAAACTCCTAATTTCTCCTCAGAAATGGCGAAGGATTTTCTAGAAGTTGAATTGATTCCAGATTTGGATTATTATATTGAGGCGGCAAAAGTTTCAGGTTTGACCTTAAACGAGTATTTTAAACAATTTGTAAAACCAATATATGGACTATAATAAGTTTTATTCTATAGCAGGGAGTAGTGAATTAAAGACGATAGGATTTTATCCACAAGCAGAATACAAAAAGGGGTATAACCCTAGAAGAAACGGAAGTTTTAGTTTTAGGGGGCATGAGTTTCCTGATTTTGTACCTAATCTAGAATTGCAAATACATGATAAAGCGTTTCTTACAGACTACATAAACTTTTTGGTACTTCCTTTTGGAATGGTTGTAAGCAAAAAAATGAAAGTGGTATTGGATAAGCATATATTGCCCAAGCATCATTTCTATAAAACAAAGGTGTATCACAGAAATAATATCTATGAGTATTATTGGTTACATTTTATTGTTGATGATTTTTGGGAATATTTAGATAAAGAAAAGTCTTACGGAGAAGTAATTTCTTTAAACATTACAGAGCTTACTGTAGAAAAAAAAGTACCTATCCAATCAAGAGAACAAATTATTTTTGAAGGTAAGAAGTATCGAGTTCCTAAAGTTTTAAGTTTAGGAAAAATAATTATGAAACAGAACTTTGTAAAGTATGATTTATATCAACTGCAAACGATCAGTTATAATACTATAATCAGTGAAAACCTAAAAAATGCTTTGCTAGAAGAAGGCTTAACTGGATTTGAGTTAAAACCTTTTCCTAAGTTTAGGGTAGAAGAGTAAATATGAATACTAGAAAACTGCTTTTCTGTAAGGTAGTTTTCTTTGTTTTTGTTTAAGATAAAGGATTTTATAAAAATGTACTATACAATAAGTAGAAGTCATAATTTGAAGGAAATAGGATATTATCCACAAACATCCATTGCAAAAGGATACAACCCTGTTCTTTA
>NZ_JACC01000046.1 GCF_000520955.1 Aquimarina pacifica
GTAACGCTATTTCAGGACAAGACATTTATAAACTAAAAACCGCCCTTGTCGAAAAAGGGCGGTTTTCCATAATAATCAAATAATCACACTAACCATCAACTATGAATAAAATTTGATTATTATTTAACTAACTAACTAACTAACTTTATGAAATATTATCATCTCAATTACATTATATAAGACGCACTCAATCTAGTTGTGTTACAGCAGTATTTTGTTTTTAACATTTTTAGTATATTTTTTAACGATTCTAATAAATTATTTATGAATAATAAGACCTTGGTTCTTGGAGCCTCTTTAAAAGAAAAACGATATTCTAATTTGGTAATTCATAGATTAGTGCATTATGGACATTCGGTAGTTGCCGTTGGTTTGCGAGAAGGAGAAGTTGCAGGAGTCCGAATTCAATCAAATATAGAAACAGTGCATAATATTCACACAATTACATTGTACTTAAACCCTTCACGACAAGTGCATTATTATGATCAAATTCTTAGGCTAAGACCTGTTCAGGTAATTTTTAATCCCGGAACAGAAAACCCAGAACTATATGCATTACTTAAAGAAGAAAACATAGATGTTGAGATAGCTTGTACTTTAGTTCTTCTTTCTACTAATCAATATTAATCCCAGGAAAGTTATAAGTCCATTGATTATTAATATAAAAAAGCCAAAATCAAAATCTAACCATTTTGTACATGAGGCACTAATGATATAGGATAAAATGGGGGATATGATTGCAACCCAAGGGACAAAATTATCTTTAACCTTCATTTTGGTAAATAATCCAAATGAATAAAGCCCTAATAATGGTCCGTATGTATATCCTGCAAAAACAAATAATCTTGCAATTACACTTTCATTTTTTATAATGTATTTAAAAATTATGATTACCAGAACTAATATAATAGAGAATAGTACATGTATCCTTTTTCTCATTTTTACTTGATCTGATGTATTATATTTCTTTTCTATATCCAGAATATCTATACTAAAAGATGTAGTTAGAGAAGTTAAAGCACTATCAGCACTGCTGTACGCAGCTGCAATAAGACCAAGAATAAAAAAAATGGCTATTCCATACCCCAATTCACCTTGTGTGGCAACAATAGGAAAAAGTTGATCCTTATGTGCATTAATTCCATTTTGCGTAGCATATTCAGTTAGTAATAATCCAAGTCCTAAAAATATAAAAATGACAACTGTAGATACGCCTATGAACCAAAACATATTTTTCTGAGCATCTTTAAGATTCCTACATGTAAGGTTTTTTTGCATCATATCCTGATCTAGTCCGGTCATAACAATAGCCATGAAGGCTCCTGATAGAAATTGTTTCCAAAAATAATTAGCATTTTTGTAGTCATCAAAAAAGAATATTTTAGACATTTCACTTTCTGATATATGACTGATTAGGTTTGATCCGGCAATCCCTAGGTCTTCGGATACATAGTAAATTGCTACACCAAGGGCTATCAACATGCATAATGTTTGCAATGTATCGGTCCAAACGATAGTTTTTATACCAGATTTAAAGGTGTAAAGCCAAATAAGCAATATGGTAATGATTACAGTAATCCAAAAAGGAATACCTAATGCATCAAAGAGAATAGATTGCAAAACATTTGCAACAAGAAATAACCTAAAACTCCCACCTATTACTCTTGATAATAGGAAGAATGAAGCTCCTGTTTTATATGAATATCTGCCAAAACGCTGTTCTAGATAAGTGTAGATAGACGTAAGATTAAGTTTGTAATACATAGGAAGTAGTACAGTGCCAATTACAATAAATCCTACTATATATCCCAAGGCCATTTGCATATAACTAAACTGCGAGGCTTCTACCCATCCAGGAACAGAGATAAAAGTAACTCCACTTAAAGTAGCTCCTATCATCCCGAAGGCAACAATGTACCAAGGTGATTGCTTGTTTGCCTTAAAAAATGCTTCATTTCCCGCATTTTTTCCTGTGAAAAAAGAAATAAGTAGAAGAATACCGAAGTACGTGGCAATCAAAAAAAGAATATGGATAGGTTGCATGAATTTGTGTTAAGGATAGCGATAACCAAAATACAAATTTTTGTTAAAGAATCAAGGTAAACAAGAGTAATACCTCTCCTAATTTAAATTTACTCAAGAAGCATACTTTTTTTATTAGGTATAGGCAAATGAGGTAGGTTTAAGTTCTTATTATAAAATGTTCTTTGACTTGTTCTTTCCTAAAAAAAACAAATCCCAAATCATAGGTGTCAATAGTAACAGTGACTGCCGTTTGATTTTTTATTTCTTTCCAAATAAGGTAGTTTTTTTTTGATTGATGTATATTATTGATAAGTAATAGAGAGTCATTATGTGTACTCTCTAATATCAAAGATAGGATGTCGGAGTTATATTTTTGGATATCTAAAAAAATAAGATCATAACTTTTTTTGACGTTAAGAATATCAGAGACTTTTGCCGATGGGCTTAGCGCTAATATCTGATACATGGTTTTTACAGTATTTTCGATAGCGACTACTTCTTTAAAATCAAAATATGCAACTAACCGATTTATGAGTTTCAGTTTTTTTAGCGGTATGCATGACGGATTGACCACATTTTTATAAACAGATTTTATCGCAGGGTAGGAGTGTTTTGGTTTTCTGTCATAAAAACATTTTGTTACCAGATCATAAACAAAAGGTGAGTGAACACCATGTTGATTGGTCGATGTCAAAAGAAACTTGATGTACTCATTAGTTTGAAACCACATTGCAACAAATTGAAAGTGTAAATTATCCTTCTAGCTTTTCAGAAAGTTCTAACCAGCGCATTTCATTTTCTTCTATTTTTTCGAGGATTTTTTCGAGTTTTTGCGACTCTTCAGTAATCTTATCACCTTCTAAACTTCCTTCAAGAAATAGTTTTTCAATCTCTTTCTTTTGTAGCTCTAGTTTTTTAAGGTCACGTTCAATTTTACTAAACTCTTTTTGCTCGTTATAGGACAGTGATGTTTTATTATCTTTTTTCCAGGTGTTTTTTTCTTTTGAGGCGACACTTTCTACTCCTTTTATTTCGGGTGTTTTACTATCGTTATAGATACGATAATCTGAGTAATTACCGGGAAAATCCTGAATGATCCCTTTACCTTGAAAAACAAATAGATGATCTACAATCTTATCCATAAAGTAACGGTCATGAGATACAACTAATAAGCATCCAGGAAAGTCTAAAAGGAAATTTTCGAGGACATTTAGTGTAACGATATCCAAATCATTTGTCGGCTCATCAAGAATTAAGAAATTCGGGTTCTGAATTAAAACAGTACATAGATATAACCTTTTGCGTTCACCACCACTTAGTTTTTCTACAAAGTCATATTGTTTTTTTCGATCAAATAGAAAGCGTTCTAATAATTGTTGAGCCGAAATTTGTCTTCCTTTTTTTAATGGTATATAGTCTCCGAATTCTCGAATTACATCGATTACTTTTTGTCCTTCTTTTATTGTAATACCACTCTGGGTGTAGTATCCGAATTTTATGGTATCTCCGATTATTATTTTACCATGATCAGGCGTAATGGCACCTGTAATCATATTCAGGAAGGTGGATTTTCCTGTACCATTTTTACCAATAATTCCTATTCGCTCTCCTTTTTTGAACACATAATCGAATTTATCAAGAAGGATTAGATTTTCGAATTTCTTAGAGATTTTATGAAGCTCAAGAATTTTACTTCCCATACGTTCCATATTAATCTCGAGCTGCACTTCATGATCATTACGTCGCTTATGTGCACGCTCCTTAATTTCATAGAAGTCATCAATTCTGGATTTAGATTTTGTAGTACGTGCCTTAGGTTGGCGTCTCATCCAATCCAGTTCTTTTTTGTAGAGTTGCTTTGCCTTGTCTGTTGCTATTTGTTCATTTGCTATTCGGGCTTCTTTATTAGCAAGATAATAGGCATAATTGCCTTTATAACTGTATAACTTTCCGTTTTCTAATTCTACAATTTCATTACATACATTTTCTAAAAAATAGCGATCATGCGTCACCATGAATAACGTAAAATTTTCTTTAGCGAAATACTCTTCTAACCACTCAATCATTTCTAGATCTAAATGGTTTGTTGGTTCATCGAGATATAGTAAGTTAGGTTTGCTTAATAAAATATTGGCAAGAGCTAGTCTTTTTTTCTGTCCACCCGATAAATCACGTACTTTTTTACCGAGGTCATCAAGTTTTAGTTTAAAAAGAATCTGTTTGTATTGTGTCTCAAAATCCCAAGCATTTATAGCATCCATTTTTTCAAATGCTTTTTGGTACTCTTCTGCATCATCAGGATTTTGTAATGCTTTTTCATAGGCATTAATTACCTGAAGAACTTCATTGTCAGAAGCAAAAATTGTTTCTTCAATGGTAAGCAGTGGATCCAGATCGGGTTCTTGTGGCAAGAAAGCTACTTTTAAGTTTTTACGATATACAACCTGACCTTCGTCTGGTTCATCATCTCCGGCTATGATGTCAAGCAAAGAAGTTTTTCCTGTTCCGTTTTTGGCTACAAAACCAATTTTTTGTCCTTCGTTGATCCCAAAGGATATATTTTTGAACAAGATGCGTTCTCCAAATCCTTTAGCGATATTTTCTACTGATACGTAATTCACATTTTTTTATAAGACTGCAAAGGTACAAAGTTCTTTTAAGTTGGTGCCGCAAATTCATATATCAGTTAGTCATTCTAATGTATTACGTTTTTTTGCACCTAATTTTTGGGTGTTGCTCGTTATAGAGGTTGTAAAACTATAGCGAGAAAGCTTTATTCTGCCATATTCCAGTATTGTTGAGATATTATTTATTTAAACGGTAACTTATTCCTAGTTGCATAAAAATTGTTGGTTGCAAAGAATTTTCGAATGTTTCGTTTTCGGACTTATAGTTATCATTTACAAAATTATACGTGTTATTAAATAATATCCCTCCTTTTAGATTAAGCCATAAATTGGACGTAATATTCTTTGAAAAATAAGGAAAAAGATAGAAGTTTTGCCTTTGTAAATAGTTTGCAGCTTCAGGATACGCTTCATTTTGTAAATTAGTTATACTTCCTTCTAGATTAAATGAAAAACCATATTCATTTTTTTTACTTGGCATAAATGTTATCGTTGCACTTTGCGGGAGTCTAATGTTAAGATTCATTTTAGGTTTTGAATATAATAATACGAGGACTGGAAGAATAGAGTTTTTTGCCTGATTATTATTATAATTGATCCCAAAACCCCATCTAAAATCAGGATTTTTCTTAGATGTTTTTAATGCTGCAACCAATACTTGAGGGAATAATAAATCTTTATTAAACTGACGCTCTGCAAAGTCAGAACGTACATTTATTGAGGGTATATAAATCATTTTCCAAGATTCTGAAATAGAATGTCGAATAGGAAGAGAGTAGTTTAATTCATATAGCTCTTCGGGAAAAGGTAATATCATATTCTCGATAGTATCGATATCATTAATTATGGCTTTGGCACTAAAGACATTATTGATTAATAAATTTTCCCCAACTTTAATCGTTGGGGTATTTATTTTTACATCAATAACGTTTTGTGATATGGTCCCATTTGCATCCTTAAGATCCGTTTTTGGGGTTGCAAAATAGTTCGCATAAAATACATCCTTGGTTGATTGAACGGTTTGAGCATTGCTATAGCCCAAAAATAAAACCGAAAACAATAAAAGGAACGATCTTCTATTTCTTCGAAAGTTTGGTCTCATGAATAATAATATAAGTTAAAATTGTAATAAATAATATAGGCATTGATATTCCGCCAAGTAACTCAAACAAGAAGAAAGCAAATGCACCCAGCATAATAAGGAGGTACATGATTTTTCTTGAAATCCAATTTTCTATTCTTGCCTTATAAAGTATCAATAAATTTACCGGCAAATACAAGAGTATTGCAGTAACTGTCCCTGGACTATAATCTGTAAAGAAAACTCCTGCACCAATATGAAAAAAAGCATTAGTCAGCTGTGACATCATAAAGAACAAAATGACAGCATTTGCTGCAGGTTTACTTTTTCGAATAGAGAACAACAGAATAAGTAATAGTGCTACAAAAGAGACTACGATAAAAACGTATTCTGTAGTAAGTGGATTGTTTTGAAGGAAGTATCTCGCTCGCCAAGTCCTAAAGTTTCCTTCCTTTTCTTCTATATGATGTATACAATAGGCCAGAGGAGCCAGTAGTAGGACCGATGAAAAAGTTAATTTTTCGAATAGACTTTTAATTTTACTCATTTCTTTATGATTTTTTAGTCCAAGTAATAGTTTTGGTAACAAAATATTTTTTAGCTACAAAAGTTATTTTGTCATCTTTGATAGTTGCAGTGGCATTAATTTCGACACCATCTTTGGGTCGAATAAGTACGCATTTCCATTTGCCGTTTTCAAAATGTAAATCCTTTAAGACGATTACATTTTTACCAGTTAACATTCCTTCAAAGGCATTTGTTTTTTTAGATATAGCAACCACGCCTTTTTGTTCGGTTTTCCATTGACCTTCGAAGTCATCTGCTGCGCTTTGACTAAAGAGATGGATACTTAGTAAAGCGAATACTAGTATTGTTAATTTATTTCTCATTTTTTGAATTATTTTATACCGCAAGTATCTGAATAATACGAATGAGAGAAGTGAATTAATTTTTGAAATGAAAAAAAACACATGTGAATGGTACAGTGAAAAAATGAATGGTACAATACCGTAGATGAAAAGTACCTTAAAATGGTTAAGAATTATACCACTTTATAAAATCATTGACGTTTAATCGACTTACGATAATATCAAAATCTACAGGAATAGTAGTAATGATTTTTAACCTTCTGTCATCTAGTTTTACCATCTCGACGACACTTTTTTTATTAATAATAATTTGTCTATTGATTTTAAAAAAATCTGCAGGATCAAGTTCTTTTTCTAATTTATTTAATGTTTTATGAAATAGAAATTTTTCTTCGGTAAAAGTGAAAAGATATAGGTTTCCAAACTCTAAACAGAAAAGGCCTATTTTTTCTGAAGAAATAGGGATGATTTTGTTGCGAAAGGAAACCAGAAAATTATGAGTGTATTCTTGAGAAACCTTATTTTCTGATACTGCATTTGAATTCTGAACAGTGGTATCCAAAAAATCATTCAAAAGCTTATTGTACTTGCCTTGAAGTTGTTGATTTATAGATTTATACTTTAAATAATGAAGGACAACAAAAGTGAGGATAATAACAAAAATATGTCTTAGAATATGAAAAATACCATTTTCACTTGCAACGATCCCAAATTTTGGAAAGAAAAACATGCCTAGCCATTGTGCAAATAGTGTATTTAGTACATTGAGTATAATAAAAATGGATGCAAATTCTAGAGTGTTCTTTGTTTTAGGTTTTATAACGATTAACAAGTAATAATTCATAATCCAGACCAAAAAAGCTTTAATTGTTGTAGCAATAAAATGTGCGACTATTTGCCAAAACCCTAATGAATTTGTTTTGTCGCCCATGATAATAGAAAATAACCCAAGCAAAATGCAATAGTAAATTCCTGTGACTAAATATTTTTTCAAATTCATTTAAAAATTATAATTTCTTAATATCGCTAGATGATTACTTTTTGAGTATTAAAATGAGTTATTAGGTGAGTATTAAAACTCTCGTTTTTGTCATGTATAACGGTAGTTTATATAAAATCAAGATATCTGGGTTTTATTTTGTTTAAATATGCTACTATATTTGAATATTTACCATATTCGGAATCAATTTTTTTTCGTGGATTACTACATAAACATCAAAATCCTTAGTCGTTTTTATGTCATTAAACACACTAGACTCATTTAGATACGTAAGTAACTGAATCATGAGCTTATAATAAGAAGTATGTTTTACATCATCAATAGACTTTAGGCCTTTTTCATAATCGTCTCTGATACTATAAAAATCATTTTGGTATCTTAGAAAGGTTTCTTTTTCATTTTCTTCTTTAGATGAAAACGCATACGAGAAATCAATACCATGTGCCCAATCGTCAAAATTACAGACTCCCTTTTTTCTATCTTTACCATCAGAACTATCTAGAACCAAACAACTGAACCAACAAGCAATACCACTAAATACTTCATTGTCTTGATACTCTAATAGTGCCATTAATTCTGCTTCTACAAAAGAGAAGAAACGTATCCTATCAAATTTTTCAATTTTACTCATTATGCTATTATTTAATAATGAAGTGTTTTTTTTAAAACGTTCTGTCACGTAATTATTACACTAAACGCACTAATGTTCACCTGTATTTGAAACATTTTTTCTTTGAGTACATATCTAAATTAAGAGGTACTTCTCTTATAAAAAAGGATGTTTATACTTAGTTTAGGTATCTAATTTAATAAATACAAACCGAATAGAAAATCTGTAGGTTTTTTGCCTAAACTTAGATTTGTTTAAATTAATGTAGCGACTAAATATTAATTTGATTTACTCTCCTAAATGTGCAATCTATGCAATCGAAGCCTATTTTGATGAATCAACTCTGCTTTCAATTCTTCATATTTCTAATGTTTAGACAGATTTTAATTATAGGTTAGGTAAGTTGTAGTTTTAGAAGTGTTTGATTTCTATTTTTTTCGTAATTTAAAAAGATGAAATATGCATTGCTAGTTTGTATACTTGTCATGATTAGGTTTGATGGTACAAGCCAAGTCAATCCTACTTTTTTTGGTGTAAAATCGCAATATGGGTTTATTATAGCCCATTCTCCCGAGTTAAAACCTATTTCGCAAACGAATCCTTTTGGGTTTCAAATAGAGTATAGTAGACTAAAGATCAGCAATGAACAATGGAAGACTTGCAATTGCTATGGGAGAACTGGCTTATCATTTGCTTATTTTAATTATAATAATCCCAATGTGTTAGGGAGCTCATATAACTTGCTGTATAATGTAGAACCTTATTTAGCCCATAGCAGAAGGCTTAAATTTTCTTTAAGAGGATCTATAGGGGCGACATATCTTACCAAAGTCTTTGATCAAGAAACGAATCCTCAAAATGTATTGTTTAGTACAAATCTTAGTTTTTATCTGGGGTTGTCTCTTCATTTTAATTATCATATTAATAATCGTCTTGCATTAAATGTATCTGGGCATTACAATCATATTTCTAATGGTGGACAAAAACAACCAAATAAAGGGATGAATTTTCCTACTGTGTCTATTGGTATTGATCGCACCCTTAATATGACAATGCTTCCTCGCAAACCAGATTCTTTACGCTTTTATAATCGGTCGTTACGATGGTATGTGGGGGCTTTTGGTAGTTTGCGTTCTTCTGATCGAGAGGCAGAGGCATCTAATCATCCTCTAATTGGTACAATAGGAGGAGTATTAAAACCGGTATCTAGAATTAATGGGGTCAATACTGGGTTGGAGTTGTGGTATGATTATTCTGATGAAAAAATAGCCGAAAATCGACAAATTGATGACGCTGCATTTTCCTCGGCATTATTGCTGGGGCATCATTTTACTTTTGGGAATTTTTATTTTTTACAACAATTTGGGGTATATGTAACTCGACCCAAAAATATTCAAAGTAAAGCATTATATCAGCGCTACTCGTTTTGGTATAGTATTGGAAAAAATAAACGTTTTACACTAGGTGCCTCTTTGATTGCGTATGGTAGAGTTGCAGATCATATGGATGGCAGGTTGATTTATTTCCTGAATTAGAGAAACTTCTTATGCTTACGCGAGATAATACTAATCCACAAAAACTTACACTAATTAGGTTTTCTTATAAATCTGCAGTGTCAATTGATAATAAAAAGGAGGTCTACCTTAAAAAAATATATACAACTAATTGTACGTGTTTCCTTAAGAGATGAATGGACTCAAGACTTATAGGTATGATGTCCTTGGGTATTTATGGGGTTAAATAGGGGACCAGAATAAGCAGGAGAGCTATATGTTTTTTGTTCTTCTTCGTGTAATTGCAAATAGAAAAATAAAAACACAAAGAAAAATAGCAACTCTAGCCAAATAGTTTCCTGCTCTCACATAAAAGGTGATTTTATCATTTGTTTTAAGGGTTCCTACAAGTGCTCCTTTTTTTTCGTATCCTAATTTTTTAGTGATAGTTCCAGTTTGATTTATTATTGCAGAAATTCCTGTGTTTGCACTTCTGGCAATACTTCTTCTGGTTTCTATTGCTCTTAATTTGGCATAAGCCAAATGCTGTTTATGCCCTTGAGTATTTCCCCACCAAGCATCATTCGTTATAATAGCAAGAAAGTCTGCATTGTTTCGAATATATCCGGTGGCGAATTCACCATATACGCTTTCATAACAAATAAGTGGACCCACGCCAATATTATCATTATTAAAAAACACTTCGCGATCATCTTGCGTTGTTTTTTTAGCTACAGTACCACCCAAATCAATCATTGCATCACCTAAAATAGGTTTTAAGACACTTTGATACGGAAAATTCTCAATCCCTACAACAAGTTTACTTTTGTGATATAATTCAGAGGAGCCATCTGAGCGAACAAAAAAGGAAGAGTTGTAATCATCATAAAAATCATTTTCTCGTATTTTATTGGTTTGCTTGTGTACGCGAGAAGGATCTTTAAATCTGTCATAAAGAGATATCCCGCCCAGAAAATTAGCTTTAGGGTAATTTTCTAGGATTTTTAATGTTTGTTTTTTGGCAATTGAACGATCAAATCTCTGTAACCTGGTATTATCTGCAAAAACAGTTTCTGGTGCAATAATAAAGTCAGTGTTTTTGGTGATAACCGTATTTGTCAATGAGGTTAGTAATGTTGCAACCCTATCGTCGGTAGTGTTATATTTTTCTGTATAAGGATTTATATTTGGTTGCAGAATTACCACTTCTATGTTAGTACCTTCTTCTTTGTATGTTTTAAGGATAATGATTGAGATAAGTATCGGGATCAAAATAATTAATCCGTTACGAATACCAGATCGATAAAGAATTTTTTTGTCTTTGGATGCTAGAAAGGCAAGTATACTTTTGAAAATACTAATGTTTACAATCCAAACCCAAAGAGTTCCTCCGAATGTACCCGTAAATTCGTACCATTGAATCCAAGATGTAAAGCTTGCAAACCCATTACCAAGGTTAAGCCAAGGCCATGATACTTGCCATTGTAAATGAAAATATTCAAAACCCATCCAAAAGCAAGCAAGAAACAGAGTGCTTAATGTAAATGTTGTTCTTTTTGCAATAATATGATAGATCAAAAATACAATGGCCATTAATAAACTATTCACAAAAACGGCAATGCACATACCTAGCACTGTAGAATTATAAATCCACCAAGAAGCAATCAAATTCCAAATAAAAAAAGTCAGATATGCAAGACCGAATACCTGAGTTTTACTAAACCTATTAGTACGAACGTTGTGCTCGGCCAATAGTAACGGAATAAACCCAAAAAATAAAAGCAGAGGAAAACCATATGTTGGCCAACTTAGACCAAGTAACAATCCTGATAATACAGCTAGTAGAGTGTTTTTCATAGTATAGGTATACGGTATATCTAATAACGAAAGTAAAGTTATTCTGTTACAAATAGAATAATTGAATACTTCTTTTTTGTTAATACCATTTAAAGTTTAACTTGTCTTTGTAAAATCTTCATATGATGAATCAGAGGTGTAGGACCAAATAGTTTGTTACTTTTGCAAAAAAACAACTTTATGTGGATCAAAAAGCAAATTCCGAATTGTATAACCCTATTGAATCTTTTTTGTGGATGCTTGGCCGTTATTTTTGCGGTATCTGGGCATTTAGAATTGACAGCTCTATGTACGATAGCCGGTATAGGATTTGATTTTTTTGATGGACTTGCTGCGCGACTTTTAAAAGCTCAAAGCGAATTAGGGTTACAATTAGATTCTTTGGCTGATATGGTAACTAGCGGTTTGGTTCCTGGTATTGTAATGTACCAATTAATGTCTCAGGTCTTTGGAAAACCCTTTTATGTTACTCCACCTTCATGGAGTTCTGAGCAGATTTTGGCTAGTTTTGATATGTCTTATATGTCTCTTTTTGGGCTGATGATCACATTGGCTTCTGCGTATCGATTGGCAAAGTTTAATATAGATACAAGACAATCTACATCTTTTATAGGACTGCCTACACCAGCTAATACCTTGTTGATAATAAGTCTACCTCTTATATTAAAGTTTCAACTAGATACTTGGGTACTGAAGCTTATTCTTAATAAGTGGTTTTTGATTGTGCTAACATGTATCAGTTGTTTCTTACTAAACGCAGAGATTCGCTTATTTTCTTTAAAGTTTAAAACATGGGGATTATTAGAGAATTGGGTTCGTTATACTTTTCTATTATTAAGTATTGTACTTATTGTATTTTTCAAGTTTATAGCGATTCCTGGCGTAATATTACTTTATGTTTTGATGTCTCTAATTTTTAGAGAGAAAAAAGAAAAGTGACCCTGCCAATGCTTTAGAATTCAATACTTACTTTTCCTTTAATAAAGAAAGGAGTTCCTGGTGTAAAATGAATTTCTTCTACACTTTCTGTTTCATTAAATAGTCTTGATTCTGTAGCGAATTGTGCTTCATTCCATTCTGTGTCGAGTAAATTTTCTACAGAGAGACCCAAAGTTATTTTTTTGATAGTATAGCTGAGATTGGCGTCTAAAACAGTGTATCCTTCTGCCGTAATACTATTATCTTCATTGGCTGCTCTGTCACCCAAATAGCGATAGCGGAGTCCACCAGAAAAATTATTTATGTTGTCAATACTGATACCTCCTGCAGCAGTAAGCTCAGGAGCTAGCGGAATGTAATCTTGTCCTCCTGGCTCATCAACACTTTTGGCATCGGTATACGTGAAATCTGAATCAAAAAATAACCAGTCATTGAGCTGATATCGTCCGCTTAGGTCTATTCCTAACCTTTTTGTTTTTCCGCTTGGCTCAATAATACCCTCATCTCCTACATATACAAATTCTTGATCTAAACCTAAATACCATGCTGTAGTGTTAAGAAATACCCTTGGAAACGGTTTCCAATTTATACCAATATCTAACCCATATGCTCTAGGTAGAATATCCTCACCACCAGCAGCGACCACTACGCGAGTATCATTGCTATGAAACCCTATACCAGATTTTATAAATGTTGTAATATTATCTCCAAAATCATAGGATAGTTTTAGTTTGGGACTTACAATAGCTTTTTTTATGTCTTGAGTTTCGTATGTTTCCTCTAGATTATCCTCGTATAGATTTTTAAAGTAATCAAATCGTATTGAAGGTGTAATTTTTAATTTGTTATAGCTCAAAGTAGCATCGATAAAACCGTATATATTGGTTTCATTTACAGTACCTAGACTTATGATTTCTAAAACATCACTTCGGTTTAATGTTCTCGATAATTCATTGTCATTGATTTGATCATTTCGAACTCCTAAGCCTAGATTATAGTCAATTTTAGCATTTCCTACAGTAGTTTTTGTGTTCATAGTACTATTAAAACCAAAAATATCACGTGCTTCATACTGTTTTATTTGGTCTCCATTCACTGGGTCATTAAGAAAAAATGTGAAATTAGAATATAACTCAAAATCATAGTTAGTATAAAAAGCATTTGTTTTAAGAATACTATTGTCGGATAAAAACTTATGATGATTAATATACAGGTTGGTTCTCGAGGTATTCCCTCCTTCGGTATCATCAATTGCACCAAATCTAGAGATAAAACCACTATCAACAGCTCTCTCAGGAATTTGTCCCGATGCATCCCATCTACTTGAGAAATGAGAGGCACCGATACTCAATTTATTATCATCTGATAAAAGTGTGGTGTATTTTGTACTTAGGTTAATTCGATTAAAATTTTGATGAGATTCAAAAGGTCCATCACTCTCTAAATATTCTAAAGCCAAAATGGCTTTTTCTTTAGAAGAATCATCTAAAAGGTTAAATAGGCCTAAAGTTCTATAGGTATTAAAATCTCCTAACTCAATTTTTAGAAGGTTTGTGTCGAATTTTTCTTTGGTGTCAAAAGCGACGTATCCGGCAGTATTGAAGTTACCTTGCTCTGCATAATGAGGGCCTTTGCCAAAGTTTACTTTTTTTATAGTTTCCGGGATGATAAAATGTAGATCAGCGTATCCTTGTCCGTGAGCATGAGATACCATATTAACAGGGATACCGTTTACAGAAATCGCTATATCTGTACCATGATCTACATCAAACCCCCGCAGAAATATCTGTTCTGCTTTTCCACCACCACCATGCTGACCAATGAATAATCCGGGAACTTTACGTAATACCTCTTGTGAGGAGTTAACGGGATTGGTTTTGCTATCTATGGTGTTGATAACACTCATGGGGTCTATTTCTTGTTTTAGAATCAATTCATCAAGTTGAAACACTTTTGGTTTTAATATAACTTTCAATACAGAAGTAACATCTTGTTGGTTGATGATTTTTTTTTGAGTTTCGAAGCCTAACAGTTTTATAAACAGTGTGTCTTTAATAGTACATTGAGGTAAAGAAAAGGTTCCGTTTTCTAATGAATGTGTGTGTAATTCAGTAGTAGTATTATATACATAGACTCCTTCTAAGGGAGTCTCGAAACTATCATAAATGATTCCTTTTATTACTTGGTTTTGAGAAAAAGCGGTAAAATTGAAAAGGAGTGCGGTAATACCCAAAATACATTTTAGAACTCTTGTTTTTACTATTCTTAGTATGTGGTTCATGTTTTATTGCTGTCGATTTAGTTTGCATAGGTTACGGAATTGAAATATAAAAAAAGCGTTTTTAGAGGGTCTTAATTTTATCTAAAACCCAATGAGTACCTATTATTTTTCAGTGAATCTATTGGGGTTATATGCAAGGAATATTATGATTTCTCAGAATCGTGCTTAGCCCATTATATAATGAGAACTTATTAGAAAAAGAATTTTCTAGAAATTACCAGAGAGAGGTGACATTACAATAGCCCATGAAGGGACTATGATTATTAAGGCATATGTTTAATTCTTGAAAAGTTTACATCTTTTTATGGTTAGAAAAAACATGTAAATATTTAGATCATAGGAAAGAATTAAAATTCGATTTTCTTCTTACGAAGTTCAAAATTTTGTCCTAGATACACTTTACGAACCATTTCATCTTCTGCCAATTCTTCGGGGATACCAGCTTTAAGAATGCTGCCTTCAAACATTAGATAAGTTCTGTCGGTAATTGCAAGTGTTTCTTGTACATTATGGTCTGTGATCAGGATGCCAATGTTTTTATTTTTTAATTGTGCAACAATACGTTGTATATCCTCTACTGCTACAGGGTCTACTCCAGCAAAGGGCTCATCAAGTAAAATAAAATTAGGGTCTGTAGCTAATGCACGGGCGATTTCGGTTCGTCGTCGTTCTCCACCACTTAATAAATCTCCACGGTTTTTTCGAATATGGCCCAATCCGAATTCTTCTATAAGTGATTCCATTTTATGTAACTGCTCTTTTTTAGAAAGTTTTGTAAGTTGTAGTACACTTAGGATATTATCCTCGATACTCAATTTTCTAAATACAGAAGCTTCTTGGGCGAGATAGCCAATACCGTTTTGTGCTCGCTTATACATAGGAAATTTTGTGATATCCGTGTTTTCTAATGTTATTTTTCCTCCATTCGGTTTTACAAGTCCCACGATCATATAAAATGAAGTAGTTTTACCAGCTCCATTTGGTCCCAAAAGTCCAACAATTTCTCCTTGATTAACTTCTAGAGAAATTCCCTTTACAACTTTTCTACCTTTATATGATTTTATAAGATTTTCCGCTTTCAACTTCATAATAGAATGACTTTTTTATTTTGGGGATGTTGCTACAATGTGCGTATAAATTTATAGTATTTCTTGTTAAGTTTAAGTTTAATTTAAGAAACATTTTCTTCTAACGCATCCCAGAACTCATACGCTCTTCTTAAATGTGGTATTACAATGGTTCCTCCTACTAATGTAGCAATACTTAAAGCTTCTACAACTTCTTCTTTAGAGAGTCCTTCTTTATGACATGTTTCTAAATGATATCGCACGCAGTCATCACAACGCAAAACAGCAGAGGCTACAAGGCCTAATAACTCTTTAGTTTTTACATTAAGAGCGCCTTCCATATAGGCATTGGTGTCAAGGTTGAAAATTCTTTTGATTACCTTATTATTATCCTCAAGAATACGAGTATTCATTTTTTCTCGATATTCATTAAATTCATTAATTATTGAGCTCATTTGTGTAGTTTTTGTAATTTTTTCTTTTCTTTTTTAATAACCATTTTAGATATAAAAATACTTACCTCGTATAAGATAAGAATAGGAATAGCTACTATAACTTGACTTGCTATATCTGGTGGAGTTATGATTGCCGATAATATGAGAACGATAACCAAGGCAAATTTTCGGTATTTTTTTAAAAACTCTGGGGTAACCAATCCTACTTTTGTTAAGAAAAACATGATTACGGGTAGTTCAAAAATTAAACCGCACGCAATTACAGATGCCCTCACGAGAGCAATGTAGCTATCAATATCAAACTCATTGAGAACTTCTTTGCTGACTTGATACCCTCCTAAAAAATTAATTGATAAAGGGGTGATTATATAGTATCCAAAGAGTACACCTAAAAAAAACAAAAAGGAGCATATGATGATAAATCCTTTAGAGCTTTTTCTTTCCTTTTCGTATAGCGCAGGGGCAATGAATTTCCAGAATTCGTATAAAACATAGGGAAATGCCAGTATAAAACCTGCAGTAATTGATGTCCAGATATGAACAGAAAATTGACCAGCAACTTTTCTACTCTGCACGCTAAAAGGGAGTTCTTTGAAACATAGACTTTTGTCTAGTCCCATCATTTTTGATAGATTACATAATCCATTGTATGTTGGGAAATCTGGTTTTTTTGGACCAAAAATTATTATATCAAAAATAAATTCTTTTGATATAAACGCTATAATACCAGCAATAAGTACAGCAGAAGTGGCTCGAATTAAATGCCATCTTAATTCTTCTAGATGATCCAGAAATGACATGGATTGTGGATCTTTTTTACTTGTTTCTTTCATTATAGAATACCTTCTCTCATTAAGTCATGAATATGTATAAGTCCAGCGTACTTACCATTTTCTTCAGATATTAGTTGGGTTATTGAGTTTTCTTCCAGTTTTTCGAGAGCGTCTATTGCCATAGCATCATTACTTATGCTTTTGGGGTTAGGAGACATAATATCTTTGGCTGTTAACTCATTAAAAGAAGGAACTCCTTTGGTAAGCATTCTTCTTAGATCTCCATCAGTAATAATACCGAGCACACTTCCGTTTTGTGTTACTGCTGTTGCGCCGAGTCTTTTTTCTGTCATTTCGACAATAACAGTATTAATGTCAGATTCTGGAGATACTTCTGGCTTTTGATTTTGTGCAGTAATATCACTTACCCGAAGATATAGTTTTTTACCAAGTGCTCCTCCGGGATGATATTTGGCAAAATCACGACTAGAGAACCCCTGTAAATTTAATAAACAAACAGCCAAAGCATCTCCCATAACTAGCTGTACCGTAGTGCTTGTTGTGGGGGCTAGGTTATTAGGGCAGGCTTCTTTTTCTACGTAGGCATGTAATACGTAATCTGCTTCTTGGCCTAAAAATGATGTCTTGTTAGCTGTAATTCCTATAATGGGATTTTTAAAGTTTTTAATTAGCGGAATTAGTACTTTTATTTCTGGAGTATTACCGCTTTTAGAGATGCAAATTACAATATCATCCTCAAGAATGTTTCCCAAATCACCATGAATAGCATCTGCAGCATGCATAAACACAGCAGGAGTACCTGTAGAGTTCATCGTGGCTACAATTTTGGTAGCAATTATAGCGCTTTTACCGATACCTGTAATAATTACCCTACCTTTTGAGTTATGTATAGTTTCTACAGCATTAGAAAATTCTTCGTCGATAAGTTTTTCTAAGTTAGCAATTGCACTGGCTTCTTCGGCAATTGTTTTTTTAGCATATTCAATTATAGTATGTTGGGTGTTCAAAATTTAAGAATTTTGTGTGTTATAATTAAAGATTTTATTATCTTTAATTTATGCAAAGGTATACAATACCTTATTAATTTTAAATACGCTCAAAGAAAAGCATATTGTTTATCTTTGTCGTGTTAAAATTTAAAAATGAGAGTTTCCACAAGATCTGAATTGGGGAAGACAGATTTTTGTGATAGAGTATCTTTATTTAATTGGTATATAAAAGTAAAAGATTTAATGAGTTTGAATGAAACTGACTTGCAAAGTGCTTTAAAAAAGTATTTTGGGTTTAGTCAATTTAGAGGACTACAGGAAAAGGTAATACAAAGTATTCTTGCCCAGCAAAACACTTTCGTTATTATGCCTACGGGTGGTGGTAAATCCCTATGTTACCAGTTGCCTGCTTTGATGTGTGAAGGAACCGCTATTGTTGTGTCTCCTTTGATTGCTTTGATGAAAAATCAGGTAGATGCTATTCGTAGTATTTCTTCGGTTGAGGGAATTGCGCATGTACTTAATTCTTCTCTGAATAAATCAGAAATTAAAAGAGTAAAGGAAGATATAATAAATGGTGTAACCAAATTATTATATGTAGCACCAGAATCACTGACAAAAGAAGAATACGTAGATTTTCTGAAATCTCAGAAAATATCATTTCTAGCCGTAGATGAGGCCCATTGTATTAGCGAATGGGGGCACGATTTTAGACCAGAATATCGTAATCTTCGAAGTATTATAGGTCGCATAGGAGAAGATATTCCTATTATAGGACTTACCGCTACTGCAACTCCCAAAGTACAAGAAGATATTCTTAAAAATTTAGCAATGACTGGTGCCACGACATTCAAGGCATCATTTAATAGACCCAATTTGTTTTATGAAATTAGATCAAAAACTAAAAACGTAGATTCTGATATAATACGTTTCGTAAAACAAAATATGGGCAAGAGTGGTATTGTTTATTGTTTAAGCAGAAAGCGAGTAGAAGAATTATCGCAAACACTTGAGGTGAATGGTATAAAATCAGTTCCATATCATGCGGGATTAGATGCAAAAACTAGGGCAAAACATCAGGATATGTTTTTGATGGAGGATGTAGATGTTGTTGTCGCTACAATTGCATTTGGGATGGGGATTGATAAGCCAGATGTGCGATTCGTAATTCATCACGATATGCCCAAAAGTATAGAAAGTTATTATCAAGAAACAGGTCGTGCAGGTCGAGATGGGGGAGAAGGACATTGTTTGGCGTATTATTCTTATAAAGATATAGAGAAACTAGAAAAATTTATGAGTGGTAAACCTGTTGCAGAACAGGAGATTGGTCATGCGCTGCTACAAGAAGTAGTTGCTTTTGCAGAAACATCAATATCACGACGAAAGTTTATTTTACATTATTTTGGAGAGGAGTTTGATGATGTGAATGGAGAAGGTGCAGATATGGATGATAATGTGCGCACTCCAAAGAAAAAAACGCAAGCAAAGGATGAGGTCAAGTTGCTTTTAGAAGTTGTAAGCAAAACTGGTGAGATATATAAATCAAAAGATTTGGTTAGTACTCTTATAGGTAAGAGTAATGCATTGATTATTTCTCATAAAACCCATAATCAATCTTTTTTCGGAAGCGGAAACGCAAAAAATGACAAATACTGGATGGCTCTTGTACGTCAAGTAATAGTAGCAGGGTATTTGCGCAAAGATATTGAAACGTATGGAGTTATAAGAATTACTCAAGAGGGTAAGGATTTTATAGATGCTCCCCAAGATTTTATGATGACCGAAGATCATGTATATGATCATAATAATGATGATGCTATTATCACTGCTGCCAAATCCCTTAATAAAGGAGGTGGCGATGATAAACTTGCAGGTATGCTGCGAGACCTAAGAAAAAAGGTGTCTAAGAAACTAGGAGTTCCGCCATTTGTTGTTTTTCAGGACCCGTCAATCGATGATATGGCTCTCAAATATCCAGTTTCTATAGAAGAATTGGCCAATGTTCATGGTGTTGGTGAAGGTAAAGCAAAGAAATACGGTCCAGATTTTGTCGCACTAATTGCAAAATATGTGGGAGAAAATGATATCATGAGGCCTGATGATTTTGTGGTAAAAAGTACAGGAGCGAATAGCGGTCTTAAACTTTATATTATACAAAATGTAGATCGTAAATTGCCCTTAGATGATATCGCTTCTGCTAAAGGAATGGACATGGATGATTTTATCAAAGAAATGGAGGCTATCGTATATAGTGGTACTAAACTTAATATAGCTTATTGGATAGACGAAATTCTAGATGAAGATCAACAAGAAGAAATTCACGAATATTTTATAGAAGCAGAAAATGACAAGATAGATACAGCTATAGAAGAGTTTGATGGCGATTATGATGATGAAGAGCTTAGGTTATATCGTATCAAGTTTATAAGCGAAGTAGCTAATTAAATAGTATCAAATACAATTTTGTAGATGATGATTAAAAATTAAAGGTCTGTGTTTTTAAAACACAGACCTTTAATTTTTTTTGTTATTTATTGACTATCATTTTATTCGGATTTTCTAGAATAAGATAATAGTGTTGGTATTAAACTCATAATATTACCTATTATATCTAGACAAATTAATAGATAGATATATACTTGTTGTAGAAAGTGTTGATTCTGATAACTCATCAGTCAAGTTTTCTGTTTTAACAATATTCTTGTCAGTATAGATTCTATACCCTACTTTAAAACGGCCTATGCCTAGCCCACTACCATAAAAATAATCAAGAGTGGTTTTTTCTATATTTTCGAATATGGATTCTGTGCCTATATCATGATCAACAGAAAGTCCACCCTCAAAGAAAACTTCGAATTTAGAGCTCAAATATATGTGAAACCTAGGAGCTACTGCGACATTCACACTTTTGAAATCCAGTACTGCTGGCTCTACTGTAGGAAAAGCATTGTTCTGAGTTGTTGTAAATTGCCTGTAAGTAGATTCGAGAAAGAAACTAAGCCCTACTTTAGAAAAAGGAATAAAAGTTTCTAAAAAGATACCGTATTTTGGAGCCATGACTTCGTCATATATGGTTGTCGGATTCGTACTAACTCCAGAGGGATGTGAGAAGTTTACCATATCCAAAGATGCAATCAGTCCAATTTTAGTTTGACTAATCTTTTTCTTTAATATATACTCAATTTTTGCACCTCTACATTCATTAAATTCTTTGAAGTAATTTTTTAAGTCTTTTTCTGTATGTTCTACTGTAGAAACATCTTGATTACCACAATTTATATGCTCTTTTAATTGGTCTTTATATGTAGTGTTTTCTTTGGTAATTATTTTCTCACCTACTTTTTTTGTCGTATCCGGAACATAATATGTCTTAAAAACTAATAACTTGGGATAAGCTGTCGTTTTATTGGTGTAAAAGAAACGATGGACATCATTTTCTGAATATTGATAAAGTGTCGCTTCACTTTTTAGAATTGTTCTAAGAAATACTTTCCTAATTTTAAGTCTTGGATCCTTACTTTTTGTAGAAATACCTACATCATCTCCCTGTAGGTCAAACTCCATAATAAACCTCTTAAAAAAATAGTCTCGTCCTACTCCAAATTCTTTAATGTCCTCGATTTTTTCTTTTCTTGGACTAGACGAAATTGTTTTTTTCCACTCGAATTCGGTTGGATTATTTTTCCAGGGGAGTTTCTTTATTAAACATTCTTTACGTTTACCGTTGTTATCAATAAAATATCCAGATTCATAGATACTTTGGGCTGTAATAATGGAAGAAAAAAATAAAAAAAAAGTAAGTGTGGTGAGTAATGATTTCATTGCATAAAATTCAATTAGCTGGTTAAAAAAGTATTTAGAATACTTTGTTGTTTTATTTTAAATGTGTTGATTATAACAGTATTCTATGGTAATTATTGCGTTAATATACTGTTTTTAGGTAATTAATCAATGTCTAGTAATTAAATAGCTAACATTCTTGTTGTTACGAACTTGTTTCATTCTTGTTTTGATTGTTTTTTTTATGGTGAAAAAAAGGAATTTTTCCCCAAAAAACAGGTGTTGTATTTTTTGTAGAAAAGTTTCTTTATTTATAAAAATCAGATCATGACAAAGAATAGAAGAAATATAAAAGTGTCTAAACCTCTATGTTGAATCCATAGGCTTTTCTATAAATAGCACATGTTTAGAATTGTTGTATGTGTATTTAGGAAATATGTATTGATAATTCTTGGGTTTATAAAGAGTATTTCTATTCGTGTTTTTGTAATCTGAAAAAAATAGGATTGTTTTACCATTAAAACAATCCTACTGTTTTTTAACCCCCTTCAATTGGTTATCTTTGTCACCTTAATTTTTTAAAAAACATAAATCGCTATGCAAGAAGGATTGTACGCAAAATTTAATACAACAAAAGGAAGTATTTTGGTGAATTTGGAGTTTGAGAAGACTCCAGGAACCGTTGGTAATTTTGTTGGTCTGGCAGAAGGGACTATAGAGAATCAGGTAATTCCTCAAGGAAAACCATATTATAATGGACTTAAATTTCATAGAGTAATTGCAGATTTTATGATTCAAGGAGGAGATCCACAAGGTACAGGAGCAGGTGGTCCTGGGTATCAATTTGATGATGAGATTCATCCTGACCTTAAGCATGATGGACCGGGGGTATTATCTATGGCAAATGCAGGACCAGGAACTAATGGGAGTCAATTCTTTATTACACATACAGAAACGGCATGGTTAGATGGTAAACATACGGTTTTCGGAAAAGTAGTTGAAGGCCTTGATGTGGTTAACGCTATAGAGCAAGGAGATGAGATAGAATCGTTAGAAATTCAACGAGTGGGCGCTAAGGCAGAAGGTTTTAATGCGACTGAAACTTTTAGAGTTTTTAATGGGGCTAAAGCAGAGAGAGAAGCTGCAGCAAAGAAAAAAGCAGAAGATTTATTAGAAGAAATTGCAGCTGGTTTTGATAAGACTGAAAGTGGGTTACGCTATCAAATGATTCAAAAGGGTGATGGTGTAAAAGCAGAGAAAGGGAAAACAGTTTCTGTGCACTATAAAGGTAGCCTAACTGACGGAACCGTTTTTGATTCCTCATTCAAACGCAATCAGCCAATTGATTTTCCTTTAGGAGTAGGACAAGTAATTCCGGGATGGGATGAAGGTATATCATTGCTACACGTAGGAGATAAGGCAAGGTTTGTTATACCACCACATCTTGGATATGGAGCAAATGGAGCCGGAGGAGTGATTCCCCCAAATGCAACACTAATTTTTGATGTTGAATTAATGGAAGTAAAATAAAATATAGAATAAAATAACAAAGAAAAGCCTTAGGTCTAAAGTACTTAAGGCTTTTTTTTCGTTTTAGTTATAATCCTTGGATGGTTGAAAAATTATTAGATGTTACTTTTTTTTTGAAAAGTAACATTATTAAGGAAACAAAAATAAAGGGTGTAGCGTATTGATTTAATGATAAAAAAAACACTATCAAAAGAGGGATTTCATATTTTTTTGATTAATTAAAGTTTTTTTTCAGTTTTTTTTTCAGTAAATATTCTGTTAAATCACATTCGATAAGGGATTTAACTTCTCTTTTAGTTATATTTACTCTGTTTTTTACCCCCTAGAGAATGAAAAAAGTCAGTAGTGTTATTATTGCCGTTTGTGGTATGCTCATATGCCATGCCCAAGAAAGTCAGAGTATACTTGAAGATATCAATGATCAAATGGAGATCATAGATAGTTACACAGAATTCGAGACATTTTTTTTAGAACCCGAAGAGTTTCTTGATAAGATTCCTGATCATGGTGCCGAGTTGAATGGTTATTATGAGCATGAACGTTTAAAAAAAATAATCAGGAAAGTTGGTACACCCACAGCAGATATTCTAACATCATTTTATTTTTGGAATGACCAATTGATTTATGTAAACTATAGTCAGAATATCTATCAAGATACCACGAATGATTTTGGTCAAAAGGTAAAAGATTATGAGAATACGTATGTTAAGTATCAATCCCACCATTTTTACAATAATGGAAAACAAGTAAGTTTTAATAAAACGGGTGTGCCTATTTCTACAATTTCTCCTGAAAAAAAATTTCTTAGTTACGCTAAGAAAATGAAAGGACTTTTGGATAATAAGTTTTACAATCGAGGAACCTATGAGGCATTACAAGGAAAGTGGATTTTTATTGAAAATACTGATGATTACCTTGTTTTTGACGGAACAATACGGTTTAATTTTTATAACGGACAATTTGCAAATCGATTGAAAACCAGAATTGAGGATAACAGTGTCTTAGTTTGCTTTTTTCCTATGGATAATCGAATTTATAGATATAAGATAAATGACATTAATGAAAATATACTTTCTTTGACAGATTTGTTTTCTAATGAAGAGTTCGTGTATGCCAAAGTAGAACGATAATGGCAGATGATAAAAAAAGATATCCTATTGGGCAGTTTGACTGTCCAGAAATTATAACACAACAACATATAGAAAATTGGATATCAGATATAGAAAACCTTCCTTCAAAACTATCTAATCTTGTTTCTGGTTTTACAGAAGTACAATTAGAAACTCCGTATCGAAATGCAGGATGGACTGCCAGACAGGTTATACACCATATTCATGATAGTCACCATAATGGGTACATAAGGTTTAAATGGGCACTAACAGAAAACACTCCTGTTATTAAGGCATATCATGAGCATTTATGGGCAGAATTATTTGATACGAAATCTGCACCTATTTATTTATCATTGGATCTTATTACTGCCTTACATGCTAAGTGGGTTTACTTTTTAAAGGGTTTGTCAAGTAATGATCTTCAAAAAGAATTTATACATCCAGAAGGTGATACAGTTATTTCTCTGGCAGAAGATATTGGTATATATGCTTGGCATGGTAATCACCATTTGGCGCATCTGAAAATAGTTGCTGACTTGTCCTAATATTTAAAATATCATACTGTATTAGGTTTAAAGTATGAGATTTTAATTCAGCAGTTTTGATACATAATTATTTCCATTTGATATTGCAACCAATACTTGGTTTTTGAATTGTTGATACTAGAGCATTTCTCAATACAGCATCAAGTGCTTGTCTTAGATCACGACCATTAACAGGTATTCCATTTCCGGGTCTAGAATCATCGAGTTGGCCTCTATAAATTAATTTTAAGTTCGCATCAAATAGATAAAAATCTGGCGTGCATGCTGCGTCATATGCCTTAGCGATTTCTTGACTCTCATCATATAAATATGGAAAAGTGTAGTTGTTTTTTTGCGCAGTTTTCCACATTAATTTTGGGCCATCTTGCGGATATTTTTCAATATCATTGCTGCTAATGGCAACGAAACCAAATCCTTGTGTTCTGTAATCATTGGCTATCCTAACGATTTCTTCATTGACATGTATAACAAAAGGACAATGGTTACAAATAAACATAATTACGGTTCCTTTTTGTCCTGCAATATTCTCTAAGGAAACTTGGTTGTTGGTAACACTATCAACAAGATTAAAATCGGGAGCTACTGTACCTAGAGGTAACATGGTGGATTCTGTACGAGCCATATGTTTACTTTTTTTGGAAGATCTGAAATTACAATTTTTATAGCAGATTAATTTTAAATAATTGGATAATTTTTCTTGTGTGGCCTAAATTGGGGAGAAAATATATTGGAAGTGTATTGGTCATGGAATGGTCTTAGTTTTCTAATGCGTAGAAAAAATAGTATCTTAGGGGCATTAGAAAATACCTTTGTAAGGTATGAAAGATGTGTTATGGGCAAAATGCTATAGAAAGAGTTTTCTAAATATAGCTTTGTTAAGAATGCCCACGTTTAGTATACCCATTTGTTAATCATAAACTTTATAATTGATGAAATCTTTAGAAACTTGGTTTAGCGAATATGCAGTAAGTCATCAAAACAAGACTAATATTGCAATTCATTTTGTTTGTGTCCCTGCAATAGTTTTTTCGGTAGTAGGTCTGTTAATGAGCATCCCTAGTGGTTTTTTAGCCTCAATCATCCCTGGTACGAATCCATTTATAGAAAATTGGGCCTTTATTGTGTTATTACTAGTAGTGTTTTTTTATATCAGATTGTCTATAAAAATGGCATTACAAATAATAGTTTTTTCTGCTCTTTGTATTGTTGGTAATTACTACTTAGGTCAATTTGTTTCCTTATGGATTGCTTCGATAGCAATTTTTGTCATTGCTTGGCTAGGGCAATTTTATGGCCACAAATTAGAGGGTAAAAAACCATCTTTTATAAAAGACTTACAATATTTATTGATAGGCCCTGCATGGGTCATTCAAAAAATGTTTGGAAAGAAATCCTAATCGTTTTTTAGATGTTAAAGACAGTAGGTTTTTGTTAGAAAATACGTATTTCGGATTATAAGATTCAAAAAAAGAACAAATGAAAATTTGTTCTTTTTTAGTCTTACGGGTATTTTTATGTTAAGGGTTTCTAGCTTAACTTACATTTCGTTATCAAAGAAAATGGCATTCATTAGTAATTTGTTAGTGCCGTACCAAAATGCTCTGAAATTCGTATTATCGGTAAATAAAATAACATTTCCCTTTCCTAAATGAGTGTGTACAAATGGTACAGTACCTGATAATGAATCTAGATTTTTTTTGCTTATGTAGCCACTAAGAAGTGGGTTTTTACTGTATTTAATAGGGTTGTTGTAACTTTGTTCATTAGGTTTTATAAACAAGGTAGTGTTTCTGAATAATGAAATTTTGTCGTTATGATAGCCAAAATTAATTGGGTGTGATCTATCCTGATTTGCTTCAAAAATAGCGCCTCCAATTCTTTGGGCATCATGAAACTTTCGTTTTTGCTCAAAAGAGATATTCTTTGCAATGTTTTCAGAGGTTACAAATTCGATATTTATAAGTTTATTATTTTTAAAAAACTGAGCAGCATTTCTATAGCCGATTAGTGTACCACCTCTTTGGATCCACTGTTTGAGTATTTCTGCTTCTCTTTTGTGTAAGCTTTGTTGCCAGCTATTAGGTAGTACAATATGAGTATACCTAGATAAATCAGATATAGCAATGCTTTCGGTTGTTAGTTTAGTGATAGGAATGTCATATCGTTGATCTAATAGGTGCCAAATTTCACCAGAGTCATAAGAAGTAATTCCTGTACCCGTTATAAGTGCAATTTTTGGTAGTGATACCGCTCTAAACTGATTACTTCCCAAATCAATTCCTTCTGTAAGTCCAGTAGATACGCCAGTAATATCAATATGATTTTCAATAGCAATCTTCTGTAAAAAAGAATGTAATTCATCACTGTTTAATGTTTGATTTTGAACTGGGATTAATATGGTGCCATAGTCATAAGCGTTATCCTCTAGAGAAAAAGGTTCCATCCCTACTTTGGCACGTAACTTTTTTGATAGAATTTGGTATAAAGCCTTCGGGCTATAATATTCATGCCATTGCATCAAGTAGGCATAATTACTTTTGAGAGTTTTTTTGATTGATCGATGTTTAAGGGTTTTAACTTCTGTTCCGATTTCAGATATAGAAATATTATCTGCATAGTCAAGATTAAAAGCTAAGGGAAATGTCCAAGCAGAAATGTCATAAAACAAACTGTCTTTAAATGACGTTCGTTTTTCGAACATGGCTTGTAATAATCGATATTGACGTTGTTTTTTTGGTACTATGTAGCTGTATTGACTTTTGAATTTTTTGCGTTCAATGGTTAGATCCTGTTTTGGTCTATATACAGAGATCTTGTGTCTTTTTAGAATTTCTGCCAGATGATAAGATGAGGCGGCGTCTTTCTCGTTACCGAAAATGTAACAATCATTCGAAACTTCTTTTTTTGCATTTGCAAAAAAGTCTCTTTTGTATCCGAGTAATTCTGTACGCATTACTTTGGCAGCTTTGAGAGTAGAAAGTGCTGTGGTAAACTGATTTCGTATTGTAAAAGGAAAAGTAAGAAGCCCATTATCGGTTTGTTGAGCATGCCCTCTAGAGCTTCCTTGCTCGAATAAGATACCAATACCCCCATTAATATCAGGAAAAGTAGATCCCTTACCATAATAAAAGTCATCAAAATTTTCCTCGGTATAATAAAGTGAGCCAATAGTGTCTAAAGCACTAGCGTGATAGTTGGCTATTTTTTTTGTCAATTTTTGATTTAATTGGGGTGTTAGCGGATGTGTTCTTGATTGAATTCCAGGTTGAAAAAAGAAAGTACTATTAGAACCCATTTCGTGATGATCGGTAAGGATATTAGGGTACCATTCATGAAAAGTTTTAATTCTTGCTCTGGATTCTGGAAGTTGTACAGGTAACCAATCGCGATTCATATCAAACCAATAATGATTGGTACGCCCACCTGGCCATACCTCATTATATTCACGATCTTGAGGATCTGTACTTATATTTTTGCTTTTATTGGTATTGGCCCAATATGCAAAACGTTGCAGACCATCAGGGTTTAATGAAGGGTCAAGAAGTATTACCACAGAGTCGAGCAATTGTTCTATTTCTTCTCCTTGAGCTGCAGCAAGATAATATGCAGTTAGCAATGAGGCATTAGAGCCACTAGGTTCATTGCCATGAATAGAGAACCCTTGATACACTACAGTTGGAAGTTTTTCTAAAGAAATAGTTTTTTCAGTATCCTCAGTAAGTTTGTAATGGTGTTTTTTTATTTCATTTAGGTTATTATGATTTTTTTCTGAGGTAATAGTTAGAAGGATGATAGGGCGGTCTTCAAAGGTTTTTCCTCGTTCCTCTATCGTAATTCTAGGAGAAGCTTTTGCTAATGCCCGCATGTAGTTCACAAGTTTATCATGGGTTACATGCCATTTTCCAGGAATATAACCAATATTGCTTTGTGGTGTGGGGATTTCTGAATTATAAGTAATGCCTTTGGGTAAATAGTAATCCAGTGATATGTCGCTTTGAGAGAAAGCGCTGTGATAGGTAAAAACAAATAGAGTAATTAATATGTA
Source organism: Aquimarina pacifica (assembly GCF_000520955.1). Taxonomy (GTDB): domain Bacteria; phylum Bacteroidota; class Bacteroidia; order Flavobacteriales; family Flavobacteriaceae; genus Aquimarina; species Aquimarina pacifica. The sequence continues at coordinate 29,103 of NZ_JACC01000046.1, forward strand.
TTTCATACGCATAATCGATGTTAGAGAATCAGTCTAAAGTACCAACGAATAATGATAATAGTATGTACATTTTGTATGTATCGTTGGTGCGTATAACTGACGTTGTGTGTACTTCGATGCTGAATATAAAAAAACCACTTCATGTATATGAAGCGGTTTAGATAACTTTAACTAAAGTGTGTGTTTTCTATTCTAAATATCGTCAAAGCTTACATCTGTAAAGCTTTCTGTTGATACAGCAACCTGTTCTTGTTTTTCAACATCTTGGGTTGTTTCTTTTTCATACGATTTCTGGAAATCTTTCTGATGTCTTTCACTAATCACTTCTTCGCCTTTTTCTTCGACAATGAATTGAGTCATCTCATTCAAGATTTCTGTAAAACCAACAAAGTCTTCTTTATAAAGATAGATTTTATGTTTCTTATAGTGAAAAGATCCATCATCATTGGTGAACTTTTTACTTTCGGTTACTGTCAAATAGTAGTCCCCTGCTTTTGTAGCCCTAACGTCAAAAAAATACGTTCTTCTCCCTGCTCTTAAAACTTTTGAGAAAATTTCTTCTTTATCCATCATTTCATTATCACTCATGATCCGTATGTATTAATTAATTAATCTGCTATGATGCTTTCAAAAATCCAAAAAAATTGTTAATCGGACAAAAAAAACTCAAGTTTCTTTTTCGTTAAGTTGTTTTAAATAGAGTTCTTTATAGTATCCTTCTGTCCTTATTAGTTGATTGTGAGTGCCTTGCTGTATTATTTCGCCTTCTTTAAGCACGATAATTTTATTTGTATTTTTAGTTGTAGATACCCTATGACTTACAATGAAAGTGGTTTTATCTTTAGAAATGGCATTCAGATTTTGTAAGATCTCTTCTTCTGTTTCTGTATCTACAGCAGATAAACAATCATCAAAAAGCAATATGGAAGGTTTTTTTATAATTGCTCTTGCAATCGAAACACGTTGTTTTTGACCTCCTGATAGTGTAATACCACGTTCTCCCAGTACCGTGTCATATCCATTTGAGAAATCTTTAATGTTATTATGAACTACTGCATTTTTTGCTGCTTCATAGACTTCTTCATTTGATGCATTTTGATCACCAAATTTTATATTGTTTTTTATACTGTCGCTAAACAAAAAAGCATCTTGAGGAACATAACCAATGTGTTTTCTTAAATCTATTAGATTTAAGTTTTTAATAGGAACTCCATCAATACGTATTTCTCCTTCGGATACATCATAAAGTCTACCTATTAAATCTAATATAGTAGATTTACCCGACCCTGTTTTGCCAATGATTCCTATGGTTTCTCCTTTTTTGACCTCAAAACTAATAGATTTTAGAGCTGTAATATTTGTGTCGTCATATATAAAAGAAACATTATCAAAACTAATATCTCCTCCAATAGGTGTCTGAGTCGTAATTGTATTAGTGATTTCTGGTTCTTGACTTAAAAATTCATTAATTCTTGTTTGCGATGCTTCAGCTTGCTGTACAATTGAGCTTACCCAACCTACTGTCGCAACAGGCCAGGTTAACATGTTAACAAATATGATAAACTCAACTATTACACCAAGATCCTGTATCTTTCCTTCGATAAATTGATTACCACCGATATAGATTACCAAGAGATTACTGCATCCGATTAATAAAACCATTAATGGAAAGAATAAAGCTTGAACTTTGGTTAGATCTAAGTTTTTATCTCTACTAGTATTTGACAGATCAGAGAAATTTTGGTGTGTTTGAGGTTCAATTCCATATGCTTTTATTACACTAATACCACTAAAGGATTCTTGTGTAAACGTTGTTAACTTAGACAAGAATTCTTGAACGATGGTACTTCTTTTATGAATCGCAACGCTAAGTTTATATATAGAAATAGATAGTATAGGTAATGGGGCAACTGTATAAAGGGTAAGTTCTGGGGCGATACTAACCATATATCCAATCACAACTATAAATAAAGTAATCGTGTTTACACTATACATAATTGCAGGACCGACATACATTCTTACTTTTGATACATCCTCGCTAATACGATTCATGAGATCACCAGTTCTATTTTTTTTATAAAAATTAAGTGATAATTTCTCATAGTGCTCAAATACTTCGTTTTTTAGATCAAACTCAATAAATCTGGATACGACTATAAAGGTTTGACGCATCAAAAAGGTAAAGAATGCCGATATTAATACTGCACCAAGTATAAGAAGGATGTTCAGAATTAGGCCATTTTTTACTTCTGAGATATCTGTAATCTCATGATTTATATATTGTTCAACTACATCAACAGAGTCTCCTACTAATGTAGGGACCATAGTCGCAAAAATTCTAGCAACAATAGTAATTATTAGTCCAATGATAAGGCGATACTTATATAATAAAAAATATTTGTTTAAATGACGTAATGCCCGCATGTGGAGTTAAGGTTTTGAATTTAAATTATTAATAAATTAATAAAATTAACATCGTATTAATGAATTTTATGTAAAAACAAGTTATTTTAGCACCTGTATTTTACGTATAATGTAATTTTATAAGTTAAAAATTTTATATCATGATAACCGAAATGTTTACTGCAAATCAATTAAAAAAAGAGTCTCCCGTATTTGGTCAATTATCTTTTGATGATCATGAACAAATTGTTTTTTGTCATGACAAAGATACAGGATTGAAGGCAATTATTGGTGTGCATAACACAATTTTAGGACCTGCTCTAGGAGGGACGCGTATGTACAATTATGCCACAGAATGGGATGCTCTTAATGATGTTCTAAGATTATCTAGAGGTATGACCTATAAAGCGGCAATTACAGGTCTTAATCTCGGAGGCGGTAAAGCGGTTATAATAGGAGAACCATCAAAAATAAAGACGCCAGAACTTATGAAACGATTTGGTAAGTTTGTACATACATTGGGAGGAACATATTATACGGCAGAAGATGTGGGGATGGAAACATCAGATATGGATACCATACGAGAGGTGACTCCTTATGTAACGGGTATTTCTGAGGCCAATGGGGGAGCAGGAAACCCATCACCTGTGACAGCTTATGGCGTATATATGGGAATGAAAGCAGCAACAAAGTTTGCCTTTGGGAACAATGATCTTAAGGGAAAACGAATTCTCATAGAAGGTATAGGGCATGTCGGAGAGGAACTAGTACGACTTACCTCAAAAGAAGGAGCTGATGTGGTCATCAGTGATATTAATCAAGAACGATTAGAAAAAGTAGCCAAGGCATATGGGGCAACTATATATAGAGGAAATAATCTTTATGCTGAAGCTGCTGATATTTATGCTCCATGCGCTTTGGGAGCAACAATAAATGATAAAACCATTGATGATCTTAAAATAAAAGTGATTGCTGGTGCAGCAAATAATCAATTATCAAATGAGGAAATACACGGTGCTAAATTGCAAAATAAAGGGATTGTGTATGCTCCGGATTTCTTAATTAACGCAGGAGGTATAATAAATGTATTTGCAGAAATTGAAGGATACAATCGCGACCATATTATTTCTAAAACAGAAAATATTTATGATACTACTCTAGATATTTTGAATAAAGCAAAAGCTACTAATATGACGACAAACGCCTCAGCACTTAGTATTGCTGAAGATAGAATAGCATTTAGAAAAAAAGAAGTTTTTAGGTAAGTACGTTAAAAATAATACTATTTTTGTAGGGCAAAATTTAAGGCAAATTTTTGCCCTTTTTTAATATAAAGTTCTTTGTAATTTTCTATGTTAACCAGAAGACATATTAGAGTAAAAGTTATGCAGTCGCTCTATTCAATAGCGCAGACGCAAAGTGAAAATATAGAAAAAGAAGAAAAGTTTCTTCTTTTTAGTATTGATAAGATGTATGATTTATTTCTTATAAATCTTCAGCTTTTGGTGGAAATTAAAAAGCAAGCTGCTGATTTAATTGAAAAAAGCCAGAAAAAGCATTTGGCAACCTCCGAGGAAAAAAACCCGAATACAAAGTTCGTCAATAATACATTATTAGTATTATTAGAGAAAAACCTTCAGCTTAAGGATGAAATTGATAACAAAAGACTTAATTGTTGGGAGTTAGATGATGAGTACGTGAGTATTTTATGGAAGGAAATAAAAGAAAGTGACTTATATACTACATACATGAGCACTAAAGTAAGTACCTTTAAAGAAGATAGAGATTTTATCCTTGATGTTTTTAAAGAGATTATAGCTCCAAATGATAAGTTGTACGAGTATATTGAAGATAAAAAATTAACGTGGGTTGATGATTTACCTCTTGTTAATACGTCAATTATTAAAATGCTTCGTAAGATAAAATCTTCTCACGATGAGACAATGTCCTTGCCAAAACTTTATAAGGATGTAGAAGATAAAAAATTTGCCAGAGACATTTTTAGAAAGACAACACTTAATGCAAGTGAGTTTTCTAAAGAGATTGATGGTAAAACACCTAATTGGGATCAGGATCGTATTGCAGAACTTGATAAGGCAATAATAAAAATGGCTATTTGTGAGTTTGTAAAATTTCCATCTATTCCCGTAAAAGTAACAATTAACGAATATTTAGAAATTGCTAAGGAGTATAGTACACCCAAAAGCAGTATTTTTATAAACGGAATTTTAGATAAAATTTCTAAAGAATACTTAGAAAGTGGTAAATTAAACAAAGTAGGCCGCGGACTTATGTAATATTTAGAAAAAATAGTATTTTTAACGCTCAAATAATTAAAAACTTAAGTAATGAAAAAAGGAATCCTAGTTTTGGCCGGAGTTTTCGCAATGACAGTAATGTCTTGTAAAGACAAAGCGGTAGAAAAGGTTAAAGAAGAAAACGTAGAAATAGCAGCCGATCGTGATGCAAAAAATACAGATTTTCCTGTAATGGCTTTTGCCGAAACAGAGCATGATTTTGGAACTATCAATGAAGGAGATGTTGTAGAACATAAATTTGAATTTACAAATACAGGAAAAGCTCCATTAGTAATTGTTAGTGCTAAAGGAAGTTGTGGTTGTACGGTGCCAGAATGGCCAAAAGAGCCAATTGCTCCAGGTGCTACAGGTGAGATGTTAGTTAAGTTTAATTCTAACGGAAAACCAAACCAACAAACAAAACAAGTAACTATTACAGCAAATACAGAAGCTGGAAAAGAAATTATTAAAATAAAAGCGTCAGTGACTCCAAAAGCTAAACCAGCAAGCGGAACACCAGCAGCGGAATAATTTATGGATCAAATACAACAATTTCTTCCCTTTATATTAATTTTTGTAGTGATGTACTTTTTTATGATACGTCCGCAAATGCAAAAGGCAAAGAAAGAAAAAAAGTTTACTGAAGATTTAAAAAAAGGAGATCGAGTTATTACAAAAAGCGGTCTTCATGGAAAAGTATTTGACTTCAGTGAAAAAAACAACGCTGTTATTATAGAAACAGGATCGGGTAAATTAACATATGATAAGTCTGCTATTTCATTAGAGATGAGTCAGAAGTTAAATCAACCGGCAGAGAAGAAGTAATAACTAGCCTACTTGTAAAAAGCGCGATTAAACTGTATGTTTTATCGCGCTTTTTTTATTCAATTATTACGGTAAAAAGAGGTTTTTTTAGCTTTTCATAGTAACAATTCTCTGAGGTAGCGGAGCATCATAGCTTGCTTTACCTAATGCTTCAACAATTTTTTGTCTTGTATCCCAATATACATCCCAGTAATTATCGCATGTAGCATATGGAAGCGCTAATAGCTCAACACCATTAGCTCCTAGGTTATTTACTGCAACTCTAGGTTCTGGTGTTTTCATGACGTTTTCATCGGCTTTGAGAACATCCATTACTATTTGTTTTGCATTTTCTATATTGGTTCCATACTGAATGCCAAAGGGCATGTCTACTCTTAGGTTCCCTATCATTGTTAGGTTGGTAATAGTGCCCGATGTGATCGCCCCATTAGGAATAATCTCGGTCTTGTTTTGAAAAGTTTCAAGAATTGTAACGAATACAGAAATTTCTTTTACAAATCCAAGTTTGCCTCCGGTTTCTATAAGGTCTCCAACTTTAAAAGGTTTAAAGATTAAAAGCATTACGCCTGCAGCCATATGTCCCAAAGATCCATTAAATGCACCACCAATAGCTAGGCCTACTGCTGCCAAAAGTGCTGCAAAAGTAGCTGTAGGAATTCCTACGATACCAGCGATAGAGATGAATAGAAGTACTTTTAGTAAAAAACCAACCAAGGTTACCAAAAAAGGTTTTAATGTGCTGTCTACTTTACTTTTATCAAAAGCTTTCTTAATTGCTTTCATGATTATTTTTACAATCCATAAACCAATAATTAGGGCAACAATTCCCCCAACTATTTTAAGCCCATATTGTCCTACACCTTCTTGTATAGAGTTAAAAAAACCTCCTAATGAATTCATAATAGTTCCTCCTGCCTCTGAAGTTGCAGTAACTGCAGTATCCATAACTTTTTCTGTTGTTTGCATGATTTAATTTTAGTTATTTTTTATTTTTTAAATCTACCATTTCAAAAAAAGGAACTCCAATACTTGATTCTCAAAAAAGTATTAAAACCGCTTAAAGTATAGAAAAATCGATAAATTGTTTTTATTACAATTTTGAATAAAGTAGGTTGTAGTATATTTTTAATACCTATGTCATTGATACGTTAAATTTGTGGGAATACGAATGTCCTTTTTTTTCGATTAATTTATGCTATTAATATGATAAGTAAGTTAATAGCAGTTCGAAGGTATGGTGATATTTATATAGGAACTAGTATATTTTGATACGGTTTGGTGTCGATGAAGCTATTTGTTTAATACTTATAAAATAAATAAAATGAATTTCTTTCAAAAAGAGATAAAGCTCCCTTATTATAAAAGAGGGTTTCATCTTATTACAAATATTATTGTTGCTGAGTTATCGGAAATCTCAAAAATAAAGGTAGGCCAGCTTCATGTGTTTATCAAGCATACCTCTGCAAGCTTAACAATTAATGAGAATGCAGACCCAACTGTAAGACATGATTTTGAGCATCATATGAATGTTATGGTACCCGAAAATGCACCATATTATATCCATACATATGAAGGGCCTGATGATATGCCGGCCCATATTAAGTCATCTTTGATGGGAGCATCAGTTCAAGTACCCATTACAAACGGGCAATTAAATCTAGGTGCCTGGCAAGGTGTTTATCTTTGCGAGCATAGAGATAATGGTGGTTTCAGAAAGTTAGTTCTAACGGCTTTTGGAGAGTGATATTATGTAGTCAAAAACTAATTTTTAACACATGTTGTTTGTTCCTAAAATAAACGATATCCAATTAGGATTCCTCCTTTTAAGAAGCCAATATTGTCATTGTCATCAAGAAAATATCTTCCACCTCCTAAACTGATTTCAAAAACAAATCCGTTTTGACTGGTCCACTTTTGTCCAATGACAAAACCCACACCAATATCAAACCAATTATCGGTACCCAAGCTATTGCTTCCTATACCTACAATATCTGTTTCATTTTCTCCACCTGCAAAACGAACAAGACCTTCTACAAATAATCCGCGTGCTCCAAAATCCTGTTTATTTAGAAAATATTGCCTAAAATATGGGTCGAATGCATATTTCGGAAACACATTATCAGTATCCCCTAAAGATAAGTAAGTTGTAATCCCAGCACCAGAAAATTTATTTATTACATACTCATAGCTAATATCGATACTAGGAGTGGCTAAAATCTCTAGGGCATCAAGCCTAAACTCATGTTTATTTTCATTATTTCCTTCATTTTGTCCTTGTCCTTGATAAAATGATATTACGATACATACTACCGATAAAAAAAACTTTTTCATATTGTGTTTTATATGTTTTCCCAATTTCTTCATTAGAAGAGTATTTCAAACCAAAGATGAAAAAAATAGAATAGGGTTGCTTTATTATTTAGAATATTTTTAAATAAGACTTTTTTCTTTGCTTGCTGTTAATTCTACAATTCTTACAATTACCTCTACAGCTTTTATCATACTTTCTACAGGAACATATTCATATCGCCCATGAAAATTATGCCCTCCGGCAAAAATATTGGGACAAGGTAACCCCATAAAGCTAAGTTGTGAACCATCTGTCCCTCCTCGTATAGGTTTAATAATAGGAGTAATGTCAAGGGATTTCATTGCTTCTTCTGCAATATCAATAATATGCATTACTGGTTCTATCTTTTCGCGCATATTATAATACTGATCCTTTATGTCTACAGTAATTATTTCATTACTATGTCGGCTATTAATTTCTGTCGCAAGTTGATTGATCATTTCTTTTCTAGCCTCAAAATGCTTACGGTCATGATCTCTAATTATATATTGCAATTTTGTTTCTTCGACATCACCTTCTACGGTATGAAGGTGAAAAAAACCTTCTCTTCCTGTGGTGTGCTCCGGTGTTTCTAGTCGAGGTAATGAGCTGATAAAGTCTTGGGCAATATACAAGCTATTGATCATTTTTCCTTTGGCATATCCAGGATGTACAATTTTTCCTTTTATGGTTACTAATGCTCCTGCAGCATTAAAATTTTCATATTCAAGTTCTCCAATTTGACTACCATCCATTGTATATGCCCAGTCGGCACCAAATTTTTGAACATCAAATTTGTGAGCACCTCGTCCTATTTCTTCATCAGGTGTAAATGCAATGCGTATTTTTCCGTGTTTAATTTCGGGATGTTCTATCAGGTATTCCATTGCTGTAATAATTTCGGCAATCCCGGCCTTATCATCTGCACCTAATAGTGTAGTGCCGTCTGTTGTAATTAATGTCTGGCCCTTATATTGTTTAAGGTCTTCAAAATAATCTGGTGATAGGATATGGTTTTCTGAAGCATTTAATACAATATCTTTTCCATCATAATTTTCTATAATTTGAGGGTTTACATTGGCCCCCGTAAAATCAGGAGTTGTATCAAAGTGCGATATAAAACCTATTGTGGGCACGGGTTGATCTACATTAGAAGGAACAGTAGCCATAATATAAGCATGCTCATCAATAGAAACATCTTCAAGCCCAATTTTTTTTAATTCTTCTACTAATTTATTAGCGAGATCCCACTGCTTTTTGGTACTGGGAGTCGTATTACTTTCTGGATCACTTTCTGTATCAATAGTGACGTAACCAATAAATCGATCAATGATGTGTTGTTTCGAAATCATACTCTGAAAATTTTTGTGTCTGAAGAATTCAAAAATACACTTTTATTAGAACCTTGGATAACTTATTTTTGCATAGGAAAAACCATATTTAATGTATAAACTTCTAATACGCCCACTGTTCTTTTTGTTTGACCCCGAAAAAGTACACCATTTTACATTCAGGATGATTCGAGTGTTATGCAAAATCCCTTTGGTATCATCATTATTTAGAACTTTATATCAGATAAATGACCCTCGCTTAGAACGAGAGGTATTTGGTCTTAGGTTTAAGAACCCAGTCGGGTTAGCAGCAGGTTTTGATAAGAATGCTGTTTTGTACAATGAACTTGCGAATTTTGGGTTTGGTTGTATTGAGATTGGTACCGTTACACCAAGAGGTCAAGAAGGGAACCCTAAGCAAAGACTGTTTAGATTAACTTCGGATCATGGGATTATCAATAGAATGGGGTTCAATAATGAAGGACTAGAGGCAGCGATAAGGCAGCTTAAGAAAAATAAAGGAAAGCTCATCATTGGGGGGAACATAGGAAAGAATACAGATACGCAACCAGAATCATATACAGAAGATTATTTACAATGTTTTAATGCCTTGCATCCATATGTTGATTACTTTGTACTGAATGTTAGTTGCCCCAATGTAAATAGTCATGCTAAGCTCAATGATAAAGTATATTTGTTAGAATTAATAGGAGCTGTGCAAAAAGAAAATGCCAAGTTTGATGTTCAAAAACCTATTGTCCTTAAAATAGCTCCTGATCTTAATACAAATCAATTAGATGAAATAATAGAATTAATAGCAGAAACAAATCTAGATGGTGTAATTGCTAGTAATACTTCTGTTTCTAGAGAAGGACTAAAAACCTCGAAAGAGCAACTAGAGAATATTGGTAACGGTGGTTTGAGTGGTTTACCAATACGTGACAAAAGCACGAAAGTAATACAGTATTTGTCAGAAAATAGTAATAAAGCTTTTCCTATTATTGGAGTAGGGGGTATACATAGTGCAGAAGATGCCTTGGTAAAACTTGAAGCTGGGGCCAGTTTAGTACAAATATATACAGGTTTTATCTATGAAGGCCCTCGATTAATTAGAGATATTAATAAGGCTATCCTTCGACAGGGATAAAGTTTGTAATTTCTTAATTGGCAGGTTTGACTTGATTTTTATCCTGTAATCAGTTATTAAGATAATGAATTACGATATTCTTTATACTTTTATTTTGGCGACAGCCCTATTGGCCTGTTCCCCAGGTCCTGATAACATATTTGTGCTCACTCAAAGTGTTGCACACGGTAAAAAATATGGATTAACCATTGTCTCAGGGCTAATGACAGGGTGTTTGATACACACAACTTTTGTTGCTTTGGGTTTTTCTGCTATTATTAGCCAAAGTGAATTGCTTTTTTTTATTATTAAGCTTTTTGGGGTGTTATATTTACTTTTCTTAGCATATAAGGTATTGAGAAGCCAATCGGCTATAGAATTATCAGATGAAAAGAAACAGAAAAAGAAAAAGAAAAAGAAGCTATGGGAATTATTTAAACAAGGTTTTATCATGAACGTATTAAACCCTAAGGTCTCAATATTTTTTTTGGCTTTTTTTCCAGGGTTTTTATTTAATGAAACAATGAGCACAGCTACACAGTTTTATATATTAGGTCTTGTTTTTATTATAGTTTCTTTTATTGTTTTTGGTTTGATTGCAATTTTGGCGGGCCATATTTCGAAATATTTAAGAGGGAATCCTAAAGTTGGAGGAGTTTTAAAGTGGGGACAGATTATTGTTTTTATTGGGATTGCAATTTTTATTCTTTTTTCAGATAAATAATTATATTTTTATACTCAGAACCGTGGACTTTCCAATACGTATTAGGAGTGCTTTAGAAGTGTTTTTTTTTGAAAAAAACATTCATAATTCAGTCGAAAGATATAAATAGAATAGTTTTCAGCTTAACACTGTATAATGATCCAAAATGTAAAGCTTATTGAATGCCCAAGAGATGCGATGCAAGGCATAAGAGAATTTATACCAACACAAAAAAAGGTTCAATACATTCAGTCTTTATTGCGTTGTGGTTTTGATACGATTGATTTTGGGAGTTTTGTTTCTCCTAAAGCAATACCTCAAATGGCGGATACAGCAAAGGTGTTGTCGCAGTTAGATCTTTCTCAGACGAATAGTAAACTACTGTCAATAATTGCGAATGTGAGAGGGGCGACAGATGCTGCGCAATATGAAGCTATTGATTATTTGGGGTACCCTTTTTCAATCTCTGAAAATTTTCAGATGCGTAATACACATAAAACCATAGCCCAATCTGTTACTATTCTAGAAGAAATATTAAATATTGCCGATAAGTCGGGTAAAAAAGTAGTAGCATACCTTTCTATGGGGTTTGGTAATCCCTACGGTGATCCTTGGGATGTAGATATTGTTGGTCAATGGACAGAAAAGTTAGGAGGTATGGGGGTTAAAATACTTTCTCTGTCAGACACAGTTGGGTCTTCTACTCCAGAAATTATTGAGTATTTGTTTTCTAATTTGATACCCAAATATCCACAGATAGAGTTTGGCGCGCATCTTCATACAACTCCGACTACTTGGTTCGAAAAAATAGACGCTGCGTACAAAGCAGGATGTAGACGATTTGATGGCGCAATTCAGGGGTTTGGAGGATGTCCTATGGCAAAAGACGAATTAACCGGTAACATGCCTACAGAAAGATTAGTTTCTTATTTTAATACAATGCAGGCTGATACAAATATAAAATCAATGAGTTTTGAATCTTCATATAATGAAGCAACAAAAATTTTCTCTAAATATCACTAAATAGGGTTCTAGTATTCTCTATGTGCATTTTAATTGATGTTTAAAAAATGATTTAAACCCTTAGATATCAATAAAAACTTTTGTTAAGTTAATTTCTTTTTAAAATTATTTCCAATAGCTTTGTAGTTATGAATGAGTTTTATGAATACGATACAATGATTGCCAGACATTCTACTAATCTGTCTCATGGTACATTGCCCTTAATTTCTTGGGAGTTTTATGCTGAAGATCTTACCTTGGTTGAAAGCCATAAAGAAGATTTTAACGCACTTAAGAAAATCACAAAAGATTGGAGTTTTTATAGGGATTATCACAAAGAGTTGATAGCTAAAAAATCTGTCATCTTAATTACTAATCCTAATCTTACAATTGTATACGCTTCTCAGAATATGATAAAAATGAATGGGTATTCTAATGAAGAGGTTGTTGGGAATTCTCCGAAAATGTTTCAAGGAGAAGATACATGCCCAAAAATGTCTAAAAAGATAAGAAACGCCGTTGATCGTCAAATTCCTTTTGAAGCTTCTTTACTGAATTATAGGAAAGACAATTCTACATATATGTGCGAAATTAAAGGTTTTCCTGTGCATGATAAGAATGGTAAATTAATACATTATATTGCTTTTGAAAAGGTAGCTTAGTAGTTCGCCTTGTTATAAGTTTTAAAGAAATTGTCATTATACCATTACAGACTTTTGAGAGAACTTCATTGCACAAAAATCATTTTTATTAATAAGTCTAATTTTAAATTGTGATAAAAGAATAAGCCTATGTTCAAAAGCACAATTATTTCCTTATTTTAGATATTTAGAAAACGAATAACAGACTATGATAGCAGAAATAGAAAAATTATTAAATGATCAAATTAAATACGAGGCCAAAGCTTCTGCACAATATCTGTCCATGGCAAGTTGGGCAGACACGAATGGATATAATGGAATAGCCGATTTTTTTTACACGCAATCTGAGGAGGAACGTGTACATATGACCAAATTGGTAAAGTTTATTAATGAAAGAAGTGGAACTGCTGTTATACCCGCTATAGAAAAACCAAGAGATGATTTTGAATCGTTAATGCAACTTTTTGAAACTTTTTTAAAAAGTGAAGAGTTCGTAACAGAAAAGATCAATAATGTAATATTTGAGTGTCTTCAGCACAAAGACTACAATGTGCACAATTTTATGCAATGGTATGTAGCAGAGCAACTAGAAGAAGAAGCAATTGCTAGAACGTTGTTGGATAAATTAAAAATTATAGGAGAAGATAAATCAGGTCATTACCTTTTTGATAGAGATATTAACAGTTTTCAGATTGCTGAAGAGCCTAAATAGTTGTTAATAAGTTAATAAAGATTAATTAAAGATTCCTTTTTTAGGAATCTTTTTTTATTATTTTTGTGCTTTATTTAGATTTAATAAAAATTAAAAAAAGTGCAAACCTCAGAAACTCCATCATTATACTCGCCTTGCGCAACTATTAACTGCGAAGTTGCATGTGGGGGCAAGAAGAAAAAGTGCTGTAAAAAGTATAAAAAGAAAGGAAAAAGCAATTGTAAAAGGTGTCCGAAATTATAACTTTTTTAATTTTCTCTTTTTTTTAGTGAAAATATTTTTTTTGAATTCATAGTATTAAGTACTAGATTTACAATACTATGAACAGAATGTATCTACTATATGTATTGTTACTTTTGACAATAACACCAATGGTTTCTCAGGAATGGAATTCTGATTTTGAAGAAGCAAAACAAAAGGCTCAAGAAAGAAACCATTCAATACTACTCTTGTTTTCTGGATCTGATTGGTGTGCTCCCTGTATCAAACTAGAAAAAGAAATATTAAGTACAAAAGAATTTACAGAAAAAGCAAAAGACCATTATGTGCTTATGAAAGCAGATTTTCCTAGAAAGAAAAAGAATCAGTTGCCCGAAGTATTAAAAAATCAAAACGCAAGATTGGCTGAACAATATAATAAGAGTGGTGGTTTTCCGATGGTTGTACTATTGGATCAAGTAGGAACAAAGCTTGGGGAAATAGGCTATAAAAAAGTAAGTCCCAAAGCCTATATAGAACTCCTCAGCGCAATGAAGAAGTAATATTTTGAAATATTATCACACACTTCTTTTACTTTTCATTTTAGGAAATTGCTTTTCTCAGGAATTGCATAAGCGTACACTTGTCTTAATGGGAAGTCGTTTTGATATCACTGTAGTTGCAGAAGACGCTACGATTGCTGATGGCTATATACAAAGTGCCATAAAAGAGATTAAAAGAATAGAAAAATTGATTTCTTCGTGGGATTCAGATTCTCAAACTTCCTTGATTAATGCTAATGCAGGAGTAAAGCCAGTGCACGTGGAAAAGGAACTTTTCGATTTAATAGATAGAGCACTACAAATTTCTCGACTTACTGATGGAGCATTTGATATTAGCTACGCATCAATGGATAAAATTTGGACTTTTGATAGGGCCATGGACTCAAAACCTTCAAGAGAAGAAATTAAGGCATCTGTATCAAAAGTGGGATATAAGAACATACTACTTGATAAAAATAACAATACCGTATTCCTTAGAGAAAAAGGAATGAAAATAGGATTCGGAGGAATAGGAAAGGGCTATGCAGCTGATAAGGCAAAAAAAAAATTGATGGATATAGGAGTCCAAGCAGGAATTATTAATGCTTCGGGTGATATGAATACTTGGGGAAAGCAACCTAATGGTAATGCCTGGAAAGTAGCAATCACCAATCCCCTAAAGAAAGAAAATGCTTTTGCCCTATTACCAGTCTCTGATAAAGCAGTGGTTACCTCTGGCAATTATGAGAAATATGTAGTTTTCGACGGCAAAAGATATAGTCATATTATTGACCCTCGTACAGGATATCCATCTCATGGTATTATTAGTGTTACGGTTTTTGCAGTAAAAGCAGAAATTGCTGATGCGTTAGCAACATCTGTATTTGTAATGGGAGTAGAGGCAGGGTTAGATAGAATCAATCAATTAACAGGCATAGAATGTATTATAATTGATGATGAAGGAGGTATACATACCTCTGATCATATTGATATAGATACAAACTAGAGGTGCTGATAAAAAAAATAATAAGTTATGAATAGACAGGTACTGATATTTTCGATACTGTTACTTTTATTCGGGTCATGTGTTGTGGTAAAAGAATATGAGAAGGTACAACTCAACGATCCAGACATGGAATTGACAGTTAAAAAGTGTGATCGTTTCGAAACAAACTTTCATACGTATCGTGAGTCTGCATCGGGAGCGAATGGAGGAAAAACCGGCGGTGGTTGTGGGTGTAATTAGTCATTTCTCTTTTAAAATCAATAATTTATAAGCGGTTTCATATGTTTTTGAAAAAAATCCCCTTACTCCTCATCGTAGTATCTGTAATTTCTACAGTCGCACAAGAAACTGAAGAAAATAGTACTCAATCATATAAAAAAAGAGTACTAGAATCTACAGAAGTAGACTTTTTGATGAGTTACTACACACAGGATGGAAGCAATGCAGCGGTTACAGGAGGTGTTGGTACCGAAGAGCTTACAGATATCACTCCTACAATTGTGATTGCCGTACCTCTAAGTGATGATGAGGTTTTAACAATAGATGCAGGCATATCGGCATACTCATCTGCTTCTTCTAGTAATGTAAATCCATTTGATGGTAATGGCCCAGCAAACGCTTTTGTAGCTTCTTCAGGAGCTTCTCAAAAAGATGTTTTAACAACAATCTCTGGAAATTATAGTCATAGTAGCGATAATCGCAATAAAATTTGGTCTATGAATGCAGCGGTAGCAACAGAATATGATTATTTTTCTATTGGTTTCGGAGGAAGCTATACCCAATTGTTTAATGAGAAAAACACCGAGTTTAGTATAAAAGCTAATGTTTTTCTTGATACCTGGAATGCAATTTATCCTTCAGAATTAAGGGATCTTTCTACATTTGAGTCTTTTGATGATGAATCTCGTAATTCATATTCGGTAGGTTTTGGTTTCTCTCAGATATTAAGTAAAAAAATGCAAGGCTCCCTTTCTTTAGATATAATTCAACAAACAGGTTTGTTATCAACTCCTTTTCAGAGAGTTCAATTTGCGGATATTACAGATGTTATAATTCAAGAATTCACTTATGGTGATGATATAGAACGATTGCCCGATACTCGATTTAAAACGGCAATAGGAGGAAGGTTGCACTATTATGTTAATGAAATTTTTACTGTGCGTACTTTTTACAGGTATTATGTAGATGATTGGGATGTTAGTTCGCATACTGCAAGTATTGAGATACCCATTAAAATATCAGACCAATTTACTATTTACCCATCATATAGATTCTATACACAAACTCAAGCTACCTATTTTGCTGGATTTAATCAACATCTCTCTACGCAAGAATTTTATACATCAGATTATGATTTGTCTGATTTTAATGGAAATCAATACGGTATTGGAATTAGCTATACAGATATTTTTACAAAATTACACCTTTGGAAATTTGGTTTAAAAAGTATTGACCTACGATTCAGACAATACGAAAGAAGCTCTGGTCTTAGTGCAAGCTTATTTTCTGGA
Organism: Aquimarina pacifica; assembly: GCF_000520955.1. Taxonomy (GTDB): domain Bacteria; phylum Bacteroidota; class Bacteroidia; order Flavobacteriales; family Flavobacteriaceae; genus Aquimarina; species Aquimarina pacifica. The sequence goes on from NZ_JACC01000046.1 coordinate 45,729, forward strand.
GGAGTTAATTTTGTGATGGATTAATTTTTGATTGAAGGTCAATGTAAATAATGGTCTTATAGTATTCTTTGGTTGTCCTTAATATGTGTGTTGTATGTTTTTTTGCTGTTTTTTGGACCTAATGTTGTGCCATTGGTAATATCCAAAAAAATGGTGATCGCAGATAATCATGAAAAAAATAAAAAAAAACAGTAAATTTATAATCTATTAAATATGAATATTATGCGGTCTAGATGTATAATTACTTTCTTTTTAGGTTTGATTTTTTTTAGTGTACTAACTACAGGAAAGGTTTTTGGGAAAAGTATAGAAATAAAAATTAACGAAAACCCTAAAGAATTAGTTGGTAAATGGATAATGGATGGAGATAAAGAGACCTATATCGATTTGAAGCTAGATGGAACGGCTATTGAAAAATCAATAGGAGAACCATTAAAAAGATATTGGTTTGTAAAAGATAATATGCTTTGTTTAAAAGCAACAGAAATTGATGAAGATTCTGAGAAATGTCTTAATTACAGGTTGCAAGATGATGAACTTACTTTAGTAACCAATAAAATGATGATTCATTACAATAAATCAAAAATAAAAAATGAAGAATAAAATGATTTAAAAAAATACTTTTTTTGGTAATTAATGGTACAAAACTTGTTAGTTAGAATAATAACATAATTCTTTATTATTTAATCAAAGTAAATCAACTTTTAAACGAAAATTAAATAAATTTATACCTTTACAAAAATATATATTATGAAAAAGCCCCAATTTATATCCTTAATCTTATCATTACTGATCATGGTTTTTACACTAACTAGCTTTGGTGTAGTACATTTTGATAGCAGTGTTAATCCTGATAATGACATTGCATATATTGACGTTCAGAATAAATATGGACTTATAGGTACCTGGGTTAAAGATGATGATCCAGAAACATCTATTACATTTAATTCTGATTTTACTGTAGTTGTAAAGTCTAAAGGTACTTCGACTACCAGTAAATGGTCTGTTATAGAAATGGATAGAGAAGTATGCATTGGTGATGAAAAATGCAAGTATTTTGAAGCAAGTGAAGCCAAACTTGTATTTAAAGAAAATAAGGTTAGAATTCAATATTCTAAAGTTCTTCTTTAAAGGAAAGTAGTCGTCGTGTGTTTTCTTTTTGATTAAAAATGAGTTCGAAAGGCCCTCGTCTTTTTGTAAAAAGATGTCATTCTAACGAATCAAAGAATCGATAAAATCAAAAAGATCTGAAAAAATTAGGAACAATTAATTTTAGTATGTTTCCACTGGTATCGAATTGCAAACCAATTTCATTTTTTCACAATTGATATTTTTTAAACTCTCTTTTTTCGATTGGCCTTACATACTAATTGAGAGCATAGAGTTCAATATTTTTCAGATCTTTTAATTAAGCAGCCACTTCTTTAGTAATTGGTTCTTCTATAGTTTCTATAGCTGCCCATTTTGATTTTGTATTAAACTTAATTAATACAGGTCTTTTATTTCTAAGAGTTTCGAGAATAGACTGCGATTCTGTTTCATTATAATAAATAGCTAGGGTGCCATCGGTATGTTGTCTATTTTCGGGTATTGTTTTTTCATTTTTTATGACACCTATGTGTCCTATGTATCGTTTGTATCGGTCATAGAGATGTATAAACCCGTTTTGATATCCGCCACCACCGGCATAATTGCTTACTATTTGAAGGTTAAAAAAAGCTATTTCATTTGAAGTAATCATCGTGATATTTTTTTAAAGACTATTTGTGTTGTTCATTATTCAAAATTATACTTTATCCTACTATAATAATAGAGGCAAATAACTGATTCTATATAGGGGTATTTCCCCGCGTTTTATAAGTATTAGTTCTTTTCATCATATTTTTAGAAGCAATACACAATTAATAGTGGTTTTGGGTCAGGTTTTGTATTTATGATGCCATATTTGGTTTTAGGGTTCATGCAATTAGAAGTATTCAATATGGTATTAATTTCGTTTTTGGACGTATGAGTTCTTTTACTTTGTCTTTATACTTTACTTATTGGTTTTGTTTAAAAAAATAAATCTTGATCACCTTTGTATTCCTTAAAAAAGACTATATTTACACGCAATTAAATTTTAATTGCCATGACAGCACATGATTCCAAAATCGTTGGTGAAGGTTTAACCTATGACGATGTCCTTTTAGTCCCAGCTTTCTCTGAAGTTTTACCAAGAGAAGTAAGTATTCAGACTAATTTTACTAAAAATATTATTCTTAATGTTCCTATTGTTTCTGCCGCTATGGATACGGTTACAGAGAGTCGTATGGCGATAGCTATGGCTCAAGAAGGTGGGATTGGTGTGTTACATAAGAACATGACCATCGAGGAACAGGCAATTAAGGTGCGTAAGGTGAAAAGAGCAGAGAGCGGTATGATTATCGACCCTGTGACACTTCCTATAAATGCTAAAGTAATAGATGCAAAAAATAATATGCGAGAGCATAGTATAGGAGGGATTCCTATTGTTGATGATTCATATAAATTAATTGGGATAGTTACCAATAGAGATCTGCGTTTTGAGAAAAACGATCAGCGTCCTATATCTGAGGTAATGACCAGTGAAAATTTGGTTACAGTAGGCGAGGGAACCTCTTTACAACAGGCAGAAGTTATTTTACAAAATAATAAAATTGAAAAGCTTCCAGTAATCGATGCGGATAATACATTAGTTGGGTTAATTACGTTTAGAGATATAACAAAATTAACACTGAAACCATTGGCCAATAAGGATGAACTAGGACGTCTTAGGGTCGCTGCTGCAATAGGTGTTACAGGAGATGCAATTGAGCGTGCCGAGGCTTTGGTTAATGCAGGAGTAGATGCAGTGGTAATCGATACTGCTCATGGTCATACGAAGGGGGTGGTTACTGTATTGAAAGAGGTGAAATCAAAATTTCCTAAATTAGATGTTGTAGTTGGTAATATTGCTACAGGAGAAGCTGCAAAATATTTGGTAGAAGCTGGAGCAGATGCCGTAAAAGTAGGTATCGGACCAGGTTCTATATGTACTACACGTGTAGTTGCGGGTGTTGGATTTCCGCAATTTTCTGCAGTATTAGAAGTTGCTAATGCAATTAAAGGTTCGGGAGTCCCTGTAATAGCAGATGGAGGAATTCGTTATACAGGAGATATTCCAAAAGCAATTGCTGCAGGAGCAGATACGGTAATGCTAGGTTCACTTTTAGCCGGAACAAAGGAATCACCGGGAGAAACAATAATTTATGAAGGCCGAAAATTTAAAACATATCGAGGTATGGGATCTGTAGAGGCTATGAAAAAAGGATCAAAAGATCGATATTTTCAGGATGTTGAGGATGACATTAAAAAATTAGTTCCTGAAGGAATTGTTGGTAGGGTGGCATATAAAGGAGATTTGATAGAAAGTATACATCAGTTTATTGGCGGACTTAGAGCTGGTATGGGATACTGTGGTGCAAAAGATATCCAAGCGCTCAAAGATACTGGACGATTTGTGAAAATTACAGCTAGTGGTATTAATGAGAGCCATCCACACGATGTGACCATTACCAAAGAAGCACCTAATTATAGTAGGTAAGTAAGCGGAAAGCTGTTATAAAATATAATCAAAAAAAGACCTGCAAAACTATGCAGGTCTTTTTTTGATTAACGATCAAGAGTAGGATTACTCTATTACAAGCTTAGAAGCCTGTTTTGATCCATCAAGAAAAGTAACGATCAATAAGTATAATCCTGATGATTGATTATTAATACTTACTTTATTTCCACTTTCTAATGGGATTTCTTTTGATTGGCCCACCATATCAAAAATCTTAACAGATAAGATGGTGCTTTTGGTTACAATAGAAACTTGAGAACCTATGGTGGCGGGATTAGGATATATTTCGGATACGGCATTGATACTTGCCTTATTGTATCCTTGAAAACGTTCTCTACTAGCTAGCCACTCCATATCCCATCGTACTCCTGTTAATAAACATCCTTCGGCTCCTTGGTCAACTCT
>NZ_JACC01000047.1 GCF_000520955.1 Aquimarina pacifica
TACCAGGACAAATAGGTTCATCACTAGAATCATTTAAAGGTCCATTACCACATTGTACATCATTGTATATATTGTCTCCATCATTTCTGTCTCTAAACAGTGGATGCTGTTCTAATTCGTCGCAAATATCAACTACGCTATATTGAGTTCCGTTAATGATTACATTCTTAGAGCCTAAATTATGATCAAAATTGGTGCTACACCAGCAAAAACCATTTGCTTCATA
>NZ_JACC01000048.1 GCF_000520955.1 Aquimarina pacifica
ATTGTAACGCTATTTCAGGACAAGACAATATTTATAAAAAACCCCTCTGCAGACCTTATCTGTAGAGGGGTTTTTATAAATTTTACTTATCAATAAAAGATTAGAACTTATTCTTATTAAGTTCTTCATAGATATTAATTGGTAAGAAGTTATAACGTTGTTCATTATTTGTACCATTAGAGGCAGCATATAATTCCTTAAAAAAGCGCACAGCACCAACCGAATAATTAATTTTATCTATCCATTGATAAAAATACTTTTCTTTCGCATCAGTGTCAGCATATTCGAATACTTTACCCTTAAGCTTTTCTAAGTCCGCATCTGTAAAAATAGGACGTGACGGAAATATTTTAAAATCACCTTCCGAGATTTCTAAGTAGGACTCTATCCATTGTACATCTTTTTGATATTGATCAACTAATTTGTTTTCAAGAGAAAGATGAATCTCTTCTTCTAACAAAATTCGTAACGTACTTCTTTTGGCAATCAAATCATCAATTTTAAAGGTTAGTGTACTATTACTTCCTAAGTGAAACTGACCATCTCCATTACTTTCTTCCATGACCACCGTAAAAGGAATCCCATTAACACTTCGAACATTGAATTCTTCACTATTAGCAGGTTCTATAATGATTTGATCATTTTTTTGCGCTTGTATATGTAGTACAAAGCATAAAGCCAAAACCATTGGTAGTAGCTTTTTTACATTCCATTTTTTAATTATGTACATGATACTAAGATATTTTTATAAGGTTAAATTTATAATTTTGTATGTTTTTAAAATTCGTTTTTAGCGAAAATCATCTGCATTTTAAATTTTGTTCAAAAAGCAAACAAAAAGCTATTCGTCGGCAAAAATAGTATTTAATCGGGATTTTTAGTAATAAATATCATATTTTCTGATTTTTTTTTGGCCTAATTAATCAATTCTATGTTCCGAAAATGAATATTAACAGTAAAAAGAGATAAAATTAAAGACGATACAAATTTTATATCATACAGTTTTTTAAAGTATATGGTATTATAAATAACAAATCTTATGCCGAAATTCTAAGTTATAACATAATTAGATATCTTTTTAATAATTCACTTTGTTTTTTGTTACTGTCTATATTTCAGGTAAATAATGGGTTGAAAGAGGGGCGAATGCCCCCTTTTTATGTGCTAAGAGATCAATACATTTATGTGTCAAATAATAGTTGTACCAATTTTATGCAATAGAACTTCGTAATAAGGCTTGAAAACGCATTAAAGATTTGTGTTTTCTATTGTGTAAAATGAGTTGAATAGTAGGATCACTTTTTTAAATCATAATTACATGAAAAATAAATCAAGTATAGGTATAATACTCCTATCCTTATATCTAATGCTATTAGGATGTGAGTCAGAAATAAAAAATGAGACACGTTGTGGGTTTGATGAGTATGTCGAAAATAAGCTTACCACAAACGAAGATTTTAGAAATAATGTTGCAAAAGTAGAAGAATTAATCCAGCAATATCAGAGTACAATTCTTCAGGGAGCAGATGGATTACGCGGAGGAAGAATTGTTATTCCGGTTGTAGTACATGTTCTTCATAATGGAGAAGATGTAGGGGTTGGGACAAATATTAGTGATGCTCAAATACAGAGTCAGATTGATGTTATGAACCGGGATTTTAGGAAACTTAATGTAGATATTAGTGGTGTTCCTTCGGATTTTTCGGGTATAACAGCCGATTCAAGGATAGAATTTCAATTGGCAAGAAGAGATCCTGATTGTAATCCTACAAACGGAATTACACGCCAGAGAGCAGGGAGAACCTCTTTTTCTTTTGTTGATGATGATGCCAAAACTACCTCAACAGGAGGTCGAGATTCATGGGACACAGAAAAATACCTTAATATGTGGACCGTAGGTTCACTACGTGTTGAGTTGGGTATAGATCCAATAGGATATTCATCTTTTCCTAATGCTCCAGAATTTGTAGATGCAGGTCTGGGAGTAGATGATGATTTACAGGGATTTGTTTGTGAGTCAAATACGTTTGGTAATATAGGATCTGTCCCTTCGACCTCTCCATTTAATGATGGTAGAACCGGTGTACATGAATTTGGACATTTTTTTGGTTTATGGCATATTTGGAGACAGCCAGGTTGTAGTAATTCTGATGAGGTAGATGATACACCCAATCAAGATAATTCTTATAGTGGGACCCCAACACATCCGCAAAACTCTTGTGATAGTGATGATATGTTTATGAATTATATGGACTATGTAAATGATAGTGCTATGCTTGCTTTTACAAAAGATCAAGTAGATAGAATGGTTGGTAGTTTATATACAACAAGAGCAACACTAATAGGGTCTGATGGGCTTTTACCACCTCCTGATGATAGTGCAGGAGCTGATATTTTTATACAAGATACACCAGAAGATGTTGGGAATGAGCCTAATAATGAGTCAGATAAGTTTTATGTTAGTGAAGATATTTGGATACGAAATTCGAGCGGAATTATAAATCAGGAGCACGAAAACCCACTATATTCTAGTACAGGCACATGGTATGTATATGTAAGGGTACGTAACAAAGGTTGTGCTTCTTCGACAGATACCAATGTAGAGTTGTATTGGGCAAAAGCCTCATCAGGGCTTAGCTGGACTAGCCCTTGGGATGGTAGTGTAAGTATTGATGGTGCAGCTATGGGAGGTCAGATAGGAACACAACCAACAGGAGTAATTCAGGGTGGAGGATATACAATATTAGAATACGAATGGACCAATATCCCGAATCCTGATGATTATGTTAGTTTCGGAGCAGATAAAACACATTTTTGCTTATTGGCTCGTGCAGAATCAGGAATCACTTTTCCTGAAACAACTAGTTTGGGAGAAAATGTAAAAAACAATAATAACATAGCCTGGAAAAATATAGATATTGCTGTTCCTGGAGACGGAGGTAGAGAATCTACCATTATGGTTGGTAATTATGAGAGAGATCGTGAGTATGAAATGACCTTGGTTTTTGAAGATGCAAATGAGATTGAAGCATCGGTATTTGAGTATGGGGAAGTTTTTATAGCATTGCATCCAGAATTATTAAAAAAATGGACAGATGGTGGAGAAAAAGGGACTGGAGTTCTCAAAATCAGTGATAGTATTATCAAAATTGATCAACCCGGAGCGCGTCTAGAAGGTATATTACTCGACCCTCTCGATATTTATGCTTGTACCATTATGTTTAAAGAAACGCAACCCATGCCAGGCCCCAAAGTATATTTTATGGATGTAGAACAGTATGAAGGTTCAACTTCTGTCAATAAAAAAATAGGAGGACAGAGAATTTTGGTAAAGGTCTGGAACCAAAAGTAAAGAAATAAGATTACCACATTGTCAACACTTTTAGAAGCCTCTACGCAGTAGTAGGCTTCTTTATTTTATACCCTTAGGTTTTGTTGTTGATTCATATAAGGTGTTCTAAGTACCTTTATAATGCCAGAGAAAACAACAAATCTGAATAAAATCTTCACTTTTTTTGTAACATTTTTCCCTTTCGAGACATACACTAGTATCATAATGTTTACTATCAATTATTATTTTATGAAAAAAAAATGTTTACTAAGTATTTTTACAGCACTCATGTTTATATCTACTCAGGCACAATCAGGAACAGATGAATATATTGACGTATCTATCGGTTTGGGAATAAGTACGCCTTTTGACGATGTCGACATTTATGGAGCTGGTTTCTATATACAAGGAGAATATGTGTTTGGTATATCAAACTGGGTTGATTTGCGGCCATATGCTGGGTTAATGTTAGCAAAAACAGTTGTAAAAGATAACCAAGAAACACTACTAGAATATAAGGCAGATGCTAATGCCTTTTTATTCGGAGGCAAAGCTCGTATTATCGCCCCAATTCCTTGGGTTGCACCATATATGGAAATAGGAATTGGAGGATCTATCGGTACATTCGAAACGTTTACACCCTTTACAGACATAAAAAAGAATGGATTGCTATTGCATATTCCGTTCTCTATTGGAGTAGCATTAGGACGTGATCACAATTTTAATCTTGAGCTTACCTATTACATTCACCCATCTGTTAGACAGCTTTCGGGGGCAACAGCCATTGGCTTATCTATTCCGTTGCGTACTAATAAATAAAACCTATTTTTTAAAGCTGTTCAGAATCATTTAATTTCAAGTTCACAAAGACTAATATTTGTTTAATAATAGAAAAACATGAAGGATACCTACGCAATCTTACCAGACCGAATAAAAGCAGTGATTATCGATGGTATAGTCTTAGTGGCTGCCATGTTTGCAATTACCGAAATATTTTCTTTTTTTGATGAGGTTCCCGATATGATTCGCAGGTAGAGTCCTTTAATTTTTGCACTCTATTCAAATACTAATTGTCATTAAATCAATATCAAAAAGTATTGAATAAGTACAATTAAGATTAAAATATGGAAACATAAAAAACAAAAAAGCTTCATAGGATCTAATCTTATGAAACTTTTTTTATTAAGTGGAGAAGAGCGGATTCGAACCGCCGACCTCTTGACTGCCAGTCAAGCGCTCTAGCCAACTGAGCTACATCCCCAAAATATATTGGACGTCAAAAATACTCTTTTTTCTTAAAGTTTATTTAAAAACATAACAGAATAGTTGTTATCCTGAGTAACTGCCATATAAAGTTAGTACTTTTGGTGTTCTCAAAAACAAATATGATCCGCAAAGCAGTATTCTCTGATCTTGATACGATTCATAAACTAACCAAAGCTTGTGCAAAAGCGATGATCACTAATGGGATTTATCAATGGAATGAGCACTACCCTACCAGAGAGCGATTGTATCTTGATATAGAATTGCAGGAGTTATATGTGTTCGCAGAACACCACCAAATCAGAGGTATGATCGTTTTAACACCTATGATGGATGAAGAGTATATACCTATTCAATGGATAACTCCTAGTGGTAACAACCTTTATGTACATCGGTTAGCAGTACATCCAGAATTTTGGGGACAGGGATATGCTCAGCAACTCATGAGTTTTGCAGAAGAGTGTGGTAGAAAAAGAGCGTTTAATTCATTGAGGTTAGACACATTTAGTCAGAATTCCCGAAATCAAAAATTTTATGAAACCAGAGGATATCAACGTTTGGGAAACATATTTTTTCCAAAACAAAGCGAGCACCCCTTTTATTGTTATGAACTCGCGTTATGAGTAACATAATAGGTTTTAGAAATATAAATCGTCTTGCTGTACCAGCTATTATTGCAGGTATTGCAGAACCTTTATTGTCGATTACAGACACAGCAATTGTTGGTAATATTCCAGAATATGGCACAGAGTCTTTGGCCGCTGTGGGTATTGTGGGCTCCTTTTTATCTGCTTTGATTTGGATTCTTGGTCAAACTCGAAGTGCAATATCAGCTATTATTTCACAATATTTGGGAGCAGGCAAAATAGAAGAAGTAAAAACACTACCAGCACAAGCTATATTTTTTAATGTATGTCTAAGCATCCTCGTATTATTATCTACTGTTTTTTTCGTGGAAGAAATTTTTAAACTCTATAATGCTTCTGGATTAATATTAAAGTATTGTGTCGCGTATTATGATATTAGGGTTTGGGGATTTCCGTTAACCTTATTTACGTTTGCAGTTTTTGGTATTTTTAGGGGACTCCAGAATACCTTTTGGCCTATGATCGTGGCATTGATTGGTGCAGTAAGTAATATTATTTTAGACATTATTCTTGTGTATGGTATTGATGAGTTGATAGATCCGATGGGAATTATCGGAGCGGCATGGGCGAGTTTGATTTCGCAGTTTCTGATGGCAATTATTGTTTTTATACTCCTAATTTCTAAGACAGAGGTTAGTCTCAGACTACGATTTCCGCTAAATAAAGAATTAGGAAGGTTAATTACCATGAGTCTTAATCTTTTTGTACGCTCAATAGCATTAAATACTACCTTGTATTTTGCAACATCATATGCTACAGATTATGGTGATAAGTATATTGCTGCCTATACTATAGCTATGAATATCTGGATGTTTACCGCATTTTTTATTGATGGATATGGAGCGGCAGGTAATATCTTAAGTGGAAAACTTCTGGGAGCCAAGGACTATATCAAGTTATGGACGCTGGGAAAACGTGTAAGTCTGTATGGTATCGGAGTAAGTATTATTCTAGCAATTATAGGATTTGTTTTTTACCAACCCATAGGAACTATATTTACCAGTGAAGAGTTGGTGTTAGAGACTTTCTATAGCACTTTTTTTATCGTCTTATTGGTACAACCGATAAATGGTTTGGCTTTTGTATTTGACGGAATTTTTAAAGGGTTAGGTAAAATGGGGTACTTAAGAAATGTATTATTGGGTGCAACATTTATAGGGTTTCTACCTACACTATATCTTTGCAATTATTTTGATTTGAAATTATACGGAATCTGGATTGGGTTTACCGTTTGGGCATTATTTAGAGGTGTAGCTCTAATAATAAAGTTTAGAAACACTTTTTTGCCTTTGATTCGGGAGTAATAAATAATACCATGTAAACTTTGAGCGTAACTGTAATAAAACACTCTTTTTCATGGTTGCTCAATAGTAAAAGGTGTAGTTGTATTGACTTACAATTTTTCTACTTCAGATACAAAAAAACAACTGACTTTCTTTTTCTGTAAATGCAAGATCAATAGATGTAACTTAGATTATGTGTTGTAGGATAATGATAAGAGAATACTTGTAATATTAGTTTTATCTCGTAACCTAAGATATTCTAAAAAGTAGCCGTCTAAAAAGAGATCCATTTTCGATGCTTTTTAGACGACCTAATTAGTAAGTGCGACGTATTTAATACATGTACTGTAGTGCAATTATATCGTAATTACTAAATTCACCATCTTCATTACCTTCAAAACAGGAAATCATTACAGAATCGTAGTCGAGGCCACTAGCACCATATTGATTAACCGAGGGCGTCCCAGGAACGTATACGGCTCCATATGAAGTAGTTCCTTCATTAGAACCGTCGCATTTTCTGTATGCATAGTCTGTATGTCTAAACCCAAGACAGTGTCCAATCTCATGAGTCATTAAATGTTCATTGATTTGATTATCGTAGTTATTCATACCACCATAAACAGCAACCGTATACCCTGGGTTACCATTGCTAGGAAATTCTGCAACAGCTCCAGCATCAGTACCTCCTGCATTATAGATAATAATATCACCATTAGTAGACGCGGCAAATGTTAGGTTAAACGTTAAGGAAGTGTTTATGTTATTGTAATTATTAATAGCATATTGTAACCCCTGTTGCATAACGGTAGTTAGCGCATATCCATTACCGGTATACCCAATTACATTTATAGTTGTATTTTGATCTACAAGATTTGTGGTTCGGTACTGTTTGGTCCCATCAGGGCTAGATTCGAGGGCATATTCTTCTAGTCGATCCAAACGTAAAAATATATCTGAAGATAGAATTCCTTTTGAGGATGATCCATCTAAATGATTTAGAAGAGTATATTTTGCATTTGTTGTATTAACTCCTGCTTTGATAAGGGCTTCTTTATGTTTGTCAGAAATTTCTGGGGCATCAGTTTCAGTTTGTATTTCTGTAGTTATTTCTTCTTTTTGGCAAGATATTACTGCACTCGCAGTAAGCACACATAGTGCGATTAATTGAATTTTCTTCATTTGTATAAGAGTTGAGTTTGTGTTAATTCGTATTGTGAAACAAAAATGTATAGGCCTTACATAAGTTTGATGCACAATAATCAGTAAAAGCTTAAGCTAATTTGAAATTTCAAATAGAGTTCGAAGATATGGTAATTTTTTACACAAAATGCCATTTGATTGATTTATACTCATTAAATCAGTAAAAACACTGTATTAAATTCAATAAAAATGATAAATTGTTAAATTTATTTGATAATAATTTGGGTAAAAAATTAGTGATTTGTAAAAGAATAAGAAGTGAAAATAGTACCACCTAAAAAAAGAAGTCTTTTTCTTACAAAAAAGGAGGTGGTAATTCCTTGAAGTTAAATAAAAGTTAATCCTATTATTGGCTACTGTATTTATCCGTTTTCGAGATAATTCTACACAACATAAGTTTAGTTACATCTTTCTACTATACTTTTTCAAAGCACAAAAGATGTATTAATAAGTTAAAAGAAAAAAACATACAGTAGTAAAGGTGTATAGATAAGGACTAAAAGAATCCCTAATCTCACTCTGTTTTCCTCAAAAAATCGTTCTATCCTCATACCACATTTCTTTTTGTATTAATATTCTATTTTTTTGATCGAGTTGTATTAGGTATACTATGAATATGCATACACCCGTAATCAATAATAAATTAGCAAAGACAATGCCAGAAGTAGTTCAATACTTCAATTAATTTATAGTTTGTTTTCTTATTTATTGTAGAAATTAATGTCGGATAATATCTTAAGATGTAATTCTTAATACGTTACCCGACATTCCAATTACAATTAACACAATCAATTTTTTCCCATCGAGTTTTGTTCTTTACACAAAAACTATGCATGCATAACGTTAGAATAGTAATTTAATTTTATAAAGGCTATATTTTTATTTAGTGGATCAAGTAAATTTAGGTTGACGATAAATTAAAATACCAGTTCTAATATGAGAAATGGCATTAAACCAAAAGATTATCTATTTTTACTTAAAAAGTAACATTTTATGACAACTACACGATCCAATGGTAGTCTATATACACACATAGAAAATAATATTGCCACAATCGAGTTTGGCCATCCAGCCAGTAATTCATTTCCCTCAGAGTTATTGTCGCGATTGACTAAGGCTTTTGATCAATTATCAAAAGATAAATCGACTCATGTAATTATTCTTAAATCAGAAGGAGATCGCGCCTTTTGTGCAGGAGCATCATTTGATGAGTTAAAATCAATACAAAATTTAGATCAAGGTAAACAGTTTTTTATGGGCTTTGCCAATGTGATCAATGCCATGCGTAAATGTAAGAAACCTATTATTGGTAGGATACATGGTAAAACTGTTGGGGGTGGCGTAGGCTTGGCAGCTGCTTGTGATTATTGTATGGCTTTAGAAGGTGCATCTATTAAATTAAGTGAATTAACTATTGGTATTGGTCCTTTTGTAATTGAGCCATCTGTAACTCGAAAAATCGGTTTGGCAGCTTTCGAATCATTGACATGGGATGCTACACAATGGAAAAATGCATATTGGGCAAAAGACAGGGGTTTATATGCAAAAGTTGTCGAAACAATCGCAGAATTAGATAAAGAAATACAGATTTTTGCAGAAAAATTGGCGAATTATAACCCCGAAGCAACACAGCGAATGAAAGAAATAAATTGGCAGGGAACCGAGCACTGGGAAGAGTTACTTGCCCAAAGAGCAAACATATCTGGTCAATTGGTGTTGTCAGAACATACTAAAAAAGCATTATCTAAGTTTACAAAATAAAAAAACATGGAAATAGTAAACTTTTTGAGCGGTAATGGATTATTCTTGATCCTTGGAATTGTATTGGTTGTTGTTTACTTTATAAATAAACGTAAGAGAAGGTAATCTTCCTTAACTTTGCATAAAATTATATAAAGTACAGGATGAGTAACATTCGGATCACCAAACAATTTTCTTTTGAAACAGGACACGCCTTATACGGATATGATGGCAAATGCAGAAATGTACACGGACATAGCTATAAACTTAGTGTAACCGTAATAGGTACTCCTATAACTGATACTTCTCATGTGAAATTGGGAATGGTAATCGATTTTGGAGATTTAAAAAAAATTGTAAAAGAGGATATTGAAGATGTGTTCGATCATGCAACAGTATTTAATAAAAATACACCTCATATAGAACTCGCCAAAGAATTGAAAGATAGAGGTCACAATGTTATTTTGGTAGATTACCAACCAACTAGTGAAAATATGGTGATTGATTTTGCCAAAAAGATAAAAGGGCGGTTACCAAAAAATATAAAATTACATTCTCTTAAACTGCAAGAGACAGATACATCATTTGCAGAGTGGTATGCCTCTGATAACTTGTAGACAGTATATTTGATATAACACATTTCTTATCTTTACTTTCTAAATTAATACTATGAATCTTCCTGAGGGGAAAAAAATATACTTTGCAAGTGATAATCATTTGGGAGCTCCAACATCAGAAAAGAGTTTTCCCAGAGAACAGAAATTTATAAAATGGCTAGATGAGGTAAAAAAAGATGCCGCAGCTATTTTTTTGTTAGGTGATTTATTTGATTTTTGGTTCGAATATAAGACAGTAGTACCCAAAGGATTTACAAGAACATTAGGAAAATTAGCAGAAATAACTGATGCAGGTATACCAGTGTATTATTTTGTAGGAAATCATGATTTATGGATGAATGGGTATTTTGAAGATGAACTTAATATTCCTGTATATCATAAACCACAAGAATTTACATTTAATAACACTAGTTTTTTTATTGGTCATGGTGATGGTTTGGGACCAGGAGATAAAGGATATAAGCGCATGAAAAAATTGTTTACCAATCCTGTGGCTAAATGGTTTTTTAGGTGGTTGCATCCCGATCTGGGAGTGCAATTAGCACAATATCTTTCTGTTAAAAATAAATTGATTTCTGGAGATGATGATGTTACTTTTTTGGGGGAAGATAATGAGTGGTTAGTGCAGTATTGTAAAAGAAAATTAGAATCAAAACATCGGGATCATTTTATTTTTGGGCATCGACATCTTCCCATGGAAATCCAATTAACTAAAGATTCAAAATATACAAATCTAGGAGACTGGGTGAGTCATTATACCTATGCTGTTTTTGAAGGTAAAGAATTGTCATTAAAGAAGTATTGAAATTTATAGGGACATCTTTTCCCAAATTTTGTAATCGACTCTTCAATAATTAATATATGATATAGATGTACACAACGGTATAAAATCTCTTTTTTTTATAAGATTTAGTATCTTCTAAGATTAAATTAGTGTAAGATATAGTTTTAGAAAAGGTGTAAAAAAAAATATCGAGAGAATGATTCCCTCGATATTTCTGGTGTTGGTTGTAGTGAAAATATATATCAAAAATCAATACATCATTGTATCTATTTTTTGATAAGTTTTAGAGTAGAGATTTTTCCGTCAAGACCTGTAGATTTTGCAAAATACATTCCTTGTGATAATCCACTTACGTCAATAGACTGTAGATCATTTGTTATATTCATTGTCATTACTTTTTTGCCAATACTATTAAAAACTTGTAAAGAATTATCTTTTGCATTTTCGATAGTTATTGTGTTACCAAATGGTACTGGTGTTATTTTTATAGCAGCCAGTTTGTCTAAAAGTGTACTACTTTTGGATGTGCTAGAGAACTGCAACCAGTTGATGTTAAATAAATAACCATTACCTCCTGTATAAACTAAGTACACATCATGTGTTCCTGTTACAGATGTAATGTTGGTGCTGTTGGTTTGCCATGCTTGATTTCCTCCAGTGTTAGAAATAGAAATTGTACCTAATAAGGGTCCAGTCACACTGTCAATTCTAACTTCGATAGTTCCTCCTGTATAGTTACAAGCTATTCTTGTATCGATACTCAGAGCTCCTGTTAGGTCAATGTTGTCATATCGGGTCCAATCTCCATTATTGATCCAACCTACATTATCCGTACCTTCTGTAGATGCTTCAGTTTGTATACCAGACATGCCATCATATTCTTCGGCTTCAATTCTAGAGAACGAAGTACTAGGAGTATCTGTCGATGTACTTATAGTGATATTAGAAATACTATATGTTTCATCACCATAGCTTGTTTTTGCATTAATAATGATTTCTATAGTATCGCCAGTAATACCAGAAACCGAAACTGTTTTTGATGAAAATGCGTTGGTGTTTTCTGAAATTACTTGTTGAGAACCGCCATCTACTTTATAATAGACATTAAGGTAATCAGCAGTTTCCATTGGTCCAACTCCTTCTATGTCCATAGATACAGTAAGGCTGCTTGAAGCGCAAGAAATATCTACAGAATCAGAGCTATAAGTTACCGTCTCTTGAGAAACTGTAAAATCATTATCACTCCAAGGTAGAGAACATGTATTCGTGGTTTCTGATGAGAATGTAAACCAGTTAATATTTAGTAAAGCATTACTGCCACCAGTAAAAACAAGATAAATGTCATTTGTTCCTGTTGTATTTGTTATTGAAGATGTTTCAGTAACCCAATCTTGCCAATCTCCTGTATTACTTACAGCAACTGTTCCTAATAAAGTTCCAGAAGTACTTCCGCTTCTAATTTCTATAGTTCCTCCAGATGTATTACTTGCAACGCGAGCCGAAAATTTATTGGCTCCGCTACCAAATGCAACATCATCAAACTTGATCCAATCACCATTATGAACCCAGCCAACATTTGTACCTTCAGAACCTGTTTGTGTTTGTATTCCAGATTGATCACAGAAATCTTCTGCTTCTATAGTAGAAAATGCCGAAACACTATCACAGGTTGGGGTAACATTACCGAATCTGGTTTCTAACCACTCCCAATCCCATTTAGGGCCAATGACGTTACAACCATCAGGGCCTATATCTGTACGACCTGGGCAACCAGTTTCATCATCTGCATCGTTTGCAGGTCCGTTACCACATTGAATATCATTATAAGGAGCATCACCATTTACATAGGCTCTATAGCTTGGGTGCTTTTCTAATTCTTCACAAAGTGTTTTTATGTTTACCTCAACACCATTAACTGTAACTGATTTATCTATAAGTCCATGATCGTAATTTGTAGAATTACACCAGCAAAAGCCATTAGCCTCAAAGCTATCGGTCCATGAAGGGTGTGAAGGGTTCCAATCTTGAGCAATGGTTTTTTCCGTTGGAAGACAAAAAATAAAAAGGAGTAAGAGTAAAAGTCGAGATTTCATAGTTTAGGGTTTTGGATTTGGAATGTGTTTGTTTTACGAAAAGTATTTGTTTACGTTGTAAATACTTGAGTGTCATTAAGACACAAAGCATACAAAGGTAGTTTTAAGAATATCACGTATGACCTTAAAACTAGTATTCGATAGTGTTCAATTAGTATTAGTTCACTATTTGTACAAAACAGATTTTTTTACTTATCGATCAGAAGGATTATTGGCTAGTAATCTGAAGTCTTGATACTAGTAATTCTTGTGAAACCTCAATACCTATTTCTTCATTTTCTGAAAAAGAATGCATGTTTTCAATAAAAATTATACCATTAGCAAATACAGATTCAATAAGAAAATGACTTCCCTGAAAATAGGATTTTTTTACCCTAGCTCGCACAGTTGAATTTTTGTTGATACGTAATTCGTGAGGATATATAAGTACAGATTCTCCGTTGTTGTATTCTGGAAAAAAGGTTTGCAGTCTTATTTTGTTGACTTCACCAAAAAGTGAGGCAATATAAAAATTGGTGGGGTTTTTATAGAGTTTTAGTGTCTTTTCCTGCGTCAATATAGCGCCTTGTTGGATAACAATCGTTTCATCTGCAAAAGAAAGGATGTCGGTTTTGTCATGCGTGGCGGTGATACTAGTGATTTTATTTCTTTTAAGATACCTAAAAAGGTTTCTGCGAAGTGAGCTACGTCTAAAATTGTCAATATTACCGAATGGCTCATCAAGTAATAGCAGGTCAGGTTTTTTTGCCAATGCTTTTGCTAATGCAACTCTTTGTTTCTGACCTCCACTTAAATGTTCTACTTTAATAGAGGCAAAATCGGTCATTTCTACAATCTCGAGAAGTTCTTTTACTCGGCCTTCTTTTAGTTCGGGATCGAAATTAGAAAGATACTCACCAATATTTTCTGTGACCGTTCTGAAGGATTGAAGCTCAAATTCTTGAGATAGGTATTTCATATTCTCTTCACCTGGAACAAGATTGAAGAGCGGTCCAAGTAATTTTTTTCCATTAAATGATAGGACTCCTTCCTGAGGATGCAGGAGGCCATATATAATTTTTAGCAGGGTACTTTTACCACAGCCACTGGCTCCAACCAGAGCAACATGTTGTCCTTTTTGGATAGTAAAACTTACATTTTTTAGAACCAGAAGTTCATCATAAGCAAAAGATACATTTTTAACGTCAAGCATATTTCAAATATATTGAACTTTGATGAAGTTTTTAACTAAAAATTAGACCTCTTTTTAAGAAAAGAGTTTTTTAATATGGATGAAAATACTGTATTCTTAAGATAATAATAGTTGCCTCTACTCATTAGATGAGTTTTATGTTGCAATTGATTGCTACGTTTCGGGGATGGTACTCTTTTTAAAAAAAAGAGGAATAACATTTTGCATATACAAATAGTTATCCTTTTACCTGGGTATTTACTTTTTCTGGTAATATTTCGAAGCCCATATTATATAACGTAAAGCCATAGATATCTGCAAATTGATCAATTACTTTATTTATAGGTGTTCCTGCTCCATGACCAGCGTTTGTTTCGATTCGTATTAAAGTTGGATGATCACCAGCTTGTTTTGATTGTAATTCTGCTGCAAATTTAAAAGAATGTGCAGGTACTACTCTATCGTCGTGATCCCCTGTAGTAATTAGCGTAGCAGGGTAATTTACTCCTTCTTTAATATTATGTAAGGGAGAATATGCTTTTAGATATTCAAACATTTCTTTATTTTCTTCTGAGGTTCCATAATCATATGCCCAGCCTGCTCCTGCGGTAAAGGTATGATAGCGTAGCATATCCAGAACTCCCACGGCGGGCAATGCTACCTTAATTAAGTCGGGACGCTGCGTCATAGTCGCACCAACAAGTAGTCCTCCATTAGAACCTCCTCGTATTGCAAGATAGTCACTAGAAGTATAGTTATTACTTATTAGATATTCTGCGGCAGCAATGAAGTCATTAAATACATTTTGCTTTTTTAGTTTTGTTCCTGCAATATGCCATTTTTTGCCATATTCGCCCCCACCTCTAAGATTAGGCACTGCATAGATACCACCTTGCTCCATCCATACTACATTCGCAACACTAAATGAAGGAGTAAGGCTAATATTAAAACCGCCATATCCATATAATATAGTAGGATTTTTACCAGTAAGAGCGAGCCCTTTTTTATGAGTAATAATCATTGGGACTTTAGTCCCATCTTTAGAAGTGTAAAATACTTGATTGCTTACATAATCCTCTGGGTCAAAATTAATTTTTGGTTTGCGATATACCTCTGATACTCCTTTAGAAATGGTATATTTATAGATAGTGCTAGGGGTTTTGTAATTAGTAAATGAAAAATAGACGATATCTTCTTTCTTTTTAGCATTAAATCCACTTGTGCTACCGATACCAGGTAATGATATTTCTTTAATAAGATTTCCTTGATAATCATATTGTAGTACTTTAGAAACGGCATCAACCATATATTCTGCAAAGAAATAGCCTCCTCCTTTACTAGGAATAAGCACATTATCTGTCTCAGGAATAACATCTTTCCAATTTTCTGGTACAGGGTTCGAAGCATCAACAGTAACTATTTTTTTGTTTGGAGCTTCTAGATTGGTTACTAGATAGAGCGTAGTTCCTTCGTTATCTATAATGTATGTGTCACTTTTGGTGTCATCGAGAATGGTAGTAAAGGGACTATTAGGATGGGTTAGATCTTTAATAAACAGTTTGTTTCCTGATGTAGAGGTGCTTGCGGTAATAATAAGGTATCGATCGTCCTGTGTAACTCTGGCACCTGTGTATCGATATTTTTGGTCACTTGATCCTCCAAAAATTAAAACATCTTCTTTTTGAGAAGTTCCCAAACGATGATAATATACTTTATGCTGATCAGTTTTTGCCGAAAGCTCACTTCCTTTGGGTTTATCGTAGCTAGAGTAATAAAAACCTTCGTTTCCTTTCCAGGAAGTTCCAGAAAATTTTACATCTACTAGCGTATCTTCTATTACTTCATTAGATTCTATGTTTCTGACAATAATTTTTCGCCAATCACTACCTCCTTCAGAAATTGAATAGGCCACTAGCTTTCCGTTTTTAGAAAACTCGATACCTCCCAAAGAGGTTGTACCGTCTTTACTAAAGGTATTTGGATCCAAAAATACCTCAGGAATATCTCCTTCATTTTTGACACGATACAAAACGTATTGATTTTGTAGTCCGTTATTTTTATAGAAATAGGTGTACTCACCCTCTTTAAAAGGGGCAGTCTCTTTTTCATAGTTCCACAGATCCGATAGGCGTTTTTTTAAATCTTTTCTAAAAGGAATATTGTCAAGATAATCAAATGTTGTTCTATTTTGAGTAGTCACCCAATCCTTGGTCTCTTCACTTTGATCATCCTCAAGCCAACGATAAGGATCTTCTATTTGTGTATCAAAATATGTATCTATAGTTGTGACTTTTTTTGTTTCGGGATAGTTCAAAGCAGCAATATTTTTGGTATTTTTTCTTTTCACTTCATTTATACAAACTATTATGATTGCAATAACAATAATACTAGAGAGTATGAAGATTATTTTTTTCATGATATAATTCATTTGATAATTCGTCAAATCTATCAAAAGAAGTTGGTAAAAATGCTAAATAAAATATAAAAAAGACTGCCCTCAACGCAGGTCGAAGAATGTATGGGGTTTCTTCAATATTGCTTTGGGGTATAGCAATATGTAGGACAAATACGCAAGAGCAGTCAGAATTTTCTGTAAGAAACGATTTTTTTATATGTTTCAAAAATTTTGAAAGCATATAGTGTTCCCACAAAAGTAAAAACCCTTACCATCATAAAATGGTAAGGGTTTGTTAATATTTTAGAAAGATCTAAAAGACTTGTTTGTTAGCCAATTAATTTATTAGCGGCAAGGTATTCTCCTATTTGCACGGCATTGGTAGCGGCTCCTTTTCTCAGGTTGTCTGCTACGATCCACATATTAAGTGCGTTTTCTCTTGAGTGATCTCTTCGAATTCTTCCTACAAAAACATCATTTTTTCCTTCTGCATATATAGGCATAGGATAGGTGTTTGTTTCTGGGTTATCTTGTACTGTAACGCCCGGAGTATCATTAAGAATTTTTCGAACTTCACTTTCATCAAACTCATTTTCGAATTCGAGATTAACACTTTCACTATGTCCACCAACTACAGGGATTCTAATTGCTGTGGCCGTAACGGCAATACTGCGATCATCAAGGATCTTCTGCGTTTCGTTTACTAATTTCATTTCCTCTTTAGTATATCCATTTTCCTGAAAAACATCGCAATGTGGTATTGCATTTCTATGAATTGGATATGGATATGCCATTTCTCCTTTTTCACCAGCATATTCATTCTCTAGCTGTTGTACTGCTTTTACACCCGTTCCTGTAATTGATTGATAGGTAGAGATAATAGCGCGTTTAATTTTGTATTTGTCTTGCAAAGGTGCCAAGGCCATAACTAATTGTATGGTCGAGCAGTTGGGATTTGCTATTATTTTATCATTAGCAGTTAGATCCTTTGCGTTAATTTCTGGAACGACCAATTTTTTTGTGGGATCCATTCTCCAAGCAGATGAATTATCAATAACAGTAATTCCTGCTTCTGCAAATTTTGGCGCCCATTCTAATGATGTGCTACCTCCTGCAGAAAATAAAGCAACATCTGGTTTCATCTCTACTGCACTGGCTAGACCAACTACAGAAAATTCTTGACCTTTATATGAAATTTTCTTACCAATAGATCGTTCTGATGCAACAGGAATTAACTCAGTTATAGGAAAATTCCTTTCTTCTAATACTTTTAACATAACGGTTCCTACCAGTCCGGTAGCGCCGACAACAGCTACTTTCATAAAAATTAAATTTTGTTATTTCGGGTCGTAATGAACAAATCGTTTTTTATGGTTGAATTATTTTTGCTATTAAAAAAACGATACATAACCTTACTACTTTGGCAAAGTTGGGGAATATTTCCTAGATGACAAGTGTTTCCACAAAAAATATAGAAATTCATATATTTTGTTAAATATATAACAAATAATAAAGAAAAACCACCCAATTGGGTGGTTTAGATTAGAATATGTAGTATAGCGGTCGCTATAGATAAATCATGTTCTTATTATTTTTTAAGAAGATCTCTGATTTCTGCAAGTAATTCTTCTTGTGTTGGACCCGCTGGAGCCGGAGCTGCAGCTTCTTCTTTCTTTTTAGAGTTTTCATACGCTTTAAGTACTATAAATATAAAAAGCCCCACAATTATAAAATTGATAATTGCCTGAATCAAGTTACCGTATGTCATAACCGCAGCTCCTGCTTCTTGAGCAGCTGCCAGGCTTGCATATTCTGCTCCATCCAGTGCAATAAACTTTTGAGTAAAATCTGTACCGCCTGTAATAACACCTACGATTGGCATGATAATATCCGCTACAGCAGAACCTACAATTTTATTAAAAGCTCCTCCTATCACAACTGCAGTAGCTAGTGAAACGATATCTCCTTTTAAAAGGAAAGATTTGAAATCTTTAAAAAATCCCATAATTTATTATGTTTAGATGATTAGTATGTGTCGAAATTAACAAAAAATTAATGGACAAATTAGTATAAATACCTTAATAAGCATAATAATCGACAAAAATCAATATTTACCGATAACTTGACGCTTTACTCTCGGAGCTATAGCAGTAAGCAGTTCATATGAGATAGTTCCTGTATATTCAGCTACTTGTGCTGCACTATAATTACCATCAAAAATTATAACTTCATCTCCTTCCTGACAATCAATATCAGTAACATCTACCATTATCATATCCATGCAAACATTTCCTATTATATAGGCTCTTTTATTTTGTATAGTAACAAATCCATTTTTATTACCATATTGTCTGCTGATCCCATCTGCATGGCCAATCGGAATAGTAGCTGTTTTTGTATGTTTAGAGGCAATAAATGCTCTATTATATCCCAAAGAATCTCCCGATGCTAATTCATGAATTTGTGAGATTATTGATTTGAGACTCGCTACTGGTTTTAGGAATTGGTCATAAGAAGTATCGTTGCCATATCCATAGAGTCCTATTCCTGTGCGAACCATATCAAAATGTGCCTCGGGATAGTTAAATATTGCTGAAGTATTCGACTGATGTCGAATGGGCATATATCCTATTTTATCTGCAAGTGTATCTGTGATTTTTTTAAATAGATCAATTTGCTGAACCGTAAATTCTCGTTCTGCGTGATCTTCACTTGCTGCCAAATGAGAAAGAACAGAAGCGACCTTTACCGATTTTGTATGGTTAAGATCATCAGATATTTTTTCTAGATCACTTTTTTCGAAGCCAATTCGATGAAGTCCGGTGTTAAATTTAAGGTGAACAGGATAGTTTGTTTGATTTGTAGAGGTGGCGATATCTATAAAAAGTCTAAGGACTCTAAAACTATAGATGCTAGGCTCTAATGTATATTTTATTAATTCTTGAAAATTGACGGGTTGAGGGTGTAATACCAAAATCGGAATGGTTATTCCTGATTTGCGTAGCGCAATTCCTTCTGAAGCATAAGCCACCGCAAAATAGTCAACACCTATTTTTTGCAGTTGGTTTGCTATAACACTAGCATCACTACCATAACCCGAAGCTTTAACTACGGCCAATAATTTGACTGTAGAACCAATCTTACCTTTTAGATATTTAAAATTATGAGTAAGATGATCAAGGTTAATCTCTAAGACAGTTTCTGCAACATTACTCATCTGTTTTGTTGTCTTTTTTAGAGATTTCATTTGGGTCATTCACCTTTATGTTTTTGACTTTTTCTTTTAGCATTGCTTTATAATATGCTGCACGGCTCAAAGGTTCGTATTCTTCGGTTTCTCCCAATAAGACTAAGTCATTTTTTGTAGATTTTCGATAGCTAAACTGAGCCAGATTTCCGGTTCGAGTGCAAACTGCGTGTACTTTGGTTACATATTCTGCAGTTGCCATAAGTGCAGGCATTGGGCCAAATGGGTTTCCTTTAAAATCCATATCCAGTCCCGCTACGATAACACGAATTCCTTTATTGGCCAAATCATTACAAACAGCTACGATTTCATCATCAAAAAATTGTGCTTCGTCAATTCCTACTACATCACAGGTATCTGCCAGAATTCGAATATTTGCTGCAGCAGGCACAGGGGTAGACCTAATTTCGTTTGCATCATGAGAAACCACCATCTCATCATCATAACGAACATCAATAGCAGGTTTAAAAATTTCTACTTTTTGCTTAGCAAATTGTGCTCGTTTTAGCCTGCGAATCAATTCTTCGGTTTTACCCGAAAACATAGAACCACAAATTACTTCGATCCATCCAAATTGCTCTTTATAATTTACTGTATTTTCGAGAAACATTTTGTATTTTCAACATCAATTAAAGAAATCCCTTCACCTTGATACCAAACAAATTTTATATGAATGATTATAAATACTAATTATCCTTTTTTATCTTAATTTGGTAGTACTCTAAAGATGAGGTAAATTTATTAAAAAACAAAAAGCAGTATTAAAAACACATAAGAAAGTTATGAAGAAGAAATTGGAGGCAGAACTGATAAGTATCGCACATAGAATTTTGCAATTAAAAGATACCACTACCTTGTCTCAATTGCAGGAAGAATCTAGGTTGCTTTATGAGAAGTTAACGATTCTTAATTTCTCAGAATCTCATTTTGCTGGCCCCCAACCAACTATTGGGCAAATAAAAGCTGTTCTGGATACTGCAGAACTTAATACTGTAGAACAAGAAATAGAGAATGAAGTAGCTCCTTTGGCCCCAGAAGTTGTAGAAAATAATATTGAGGGTCCTGCTCCAATTGTAGAGACACAAGAACCTACTCATGTAAAAGAACCTGAGGTGCCAGAAGAGAGATCAGAAATATCAGAAGCACCTATTGTAGAAAATAAACCAGAATTGATTATCGAAGAAATCAATGCTCGAGTAAGTGAAGATCTTTTTATCAGGGCACAACCTCAGGATAATGAAGATCATTCTTTTTCTGAACCAGATACGCTAACACCAGTATCTGATGAAGATGACACAATGGACATACAGGAAGATACTCAAGATGTTTTTGAGCAAGATGAGGTAATGTTAGATCAAAAAAATGAGGAAAAACCAAAATCCTTGAATGACCAACTCAAAAAAGAAATTCATATTGGTCTAAATGATCGATTAGCGTTTATTAAATATCTTTTTGAAGGAAATGCATTGGACTATAATCGTGTTTTATCTCAATTAAATACACTTACTACCAAAAGTGAAGCACAAACATTAATTACAACCATGATTAAACCTGATTATCATAATTGGGAAGGTAAAGAAGAATATGAGGAACGTTTTATGAATGCCATTTTTAGTAAATATGATCAATAAGTATTACCTCCTCTTTTTAGTTTCGTAAGAAAGCGATCGTATATTCAGTTTGCAACAGATTAAGCCCTTTAGGGCATGTTTAAGTCAAGAATGATATAAAAAAAGAAGTGATGTCTACAAAAAACTTTTTTAGCTAAAATCAAATAAATGGTAAACGACTTCAATATGTTTGTCAAAAGAAAGTATTTTTGGCCTGAAGTATACAATTATGTCTAAACTATATCTTGTACCTACACCTATTGGCAATCTTGAGGATATAACTCTAAGAGCCATAAAAATACTCAAAACAGTAGATCTAATATTGGCTGAAGATACTAGAACTAGTGGAAAATTATTAAAACATTTTGAGATTGTGACTACCATGCAGAGTCACCATATGCATAATGAACATAAAACTGTTGACCGTATTATTGATAGACTTAAAGGGGGAGAAACCATCGCTTTAATAAGTGATGCAGGAACTCCAGCAATTAGTGATCCAGGGTTTTTATTGACACGAGCGTGTGTAGAACAAGATATATCAGTAGAATGTTTACCAGGGGCAACAGCCTTTGTTCCTGCTTTGGTCAATAGTGGTTTGCCGAATGATAAATTTATTTTTGAAGGTTTTTTACCAGTAAAAAAGGGAAGGCAAACGAGATTAAAGATTTTGGCAGAAGAAACCCGAACAATGATTTTTTACGAATCACCACACAAATTAGTGAAGACATTAACTCAATTTGCAGAATATTTTGGTAACGAGAGACGAGTTTCTGTCTCAAGAGAGTTGACCAAACTATACGAAGAGACTATTCGAGGAACAGTGCAAGAAGTGATCCAACATTTTGAAAACAAACCACCCAAAGGTGAAATTGTAATCGTTGTTGGTGGTATACATAAATAATCAAGAAATAGATATAAAATTAAGCATGACGATTATAGAATTTATTGAAAAACTCAAAAGCGAACCATCTGCAATTGGTTTTGAAGATACGATGACGGTTATAGATACTAATTATAGCTTTAAACCAACAATGTTTATTAACGGAAACTGCACGAATGAAGCAGGACAAAATTCAGGCTCCTGTAAGTTATTTTCGTTTGCAAAACTTCAAAACCTTGACAAAGAAGAAACATTAAGGTGTTTTGGATCTTATTATAAGGACGTTTTGGATACACCTGATGGAGAAGATCACCAGAATATTCGTAATTTTATGAAAACAGGATGGGATGGGATTTCTTTTGAGCAATCTGCATTAGTTGTTGGTTAAGAAAACACCACTCTGTCTATATAATTATAAGTAAAAATTAAGTTGAAATCTCAAGACGTTTTGATTATACCGTAGTTTTTGTTGCTATTGTAGTTTTTACTCTTTGGCAACTTCCCTATTTTGGTTGGGTTCAGTATCCTTTTTGGCTTTTAGGAACCTGGTTTCATGAAATGGGGCATGGACTTACAGCTTTGTTGGTCGGAGAAAATTTTGAGCGACTCGAAATATACGAAAACGGAGGAGGAGTAGCCTATTCTTCTGTAGGTAATAGTTATTTACCTACCCATATTGCCCGAGCTTTGATTGCTGCAGGAGGGTTGTTGGGACCGGCAGTATCTGGGTCAGTGTTAATTGTATCAGCTAAGAACCCGATACATTCTCGTTTTGTACTCAGAATTTTAATAGCAGTGATTGTCATTTCTTTACTACTATGGATTCGATCTTTATGGGGATTGATCGTAATGGGCGGTTTTGTAGTTGCATTAGTAGGGATTACATTTTTTAGAAGTAGAAAACTCGAGGTAGTGATTTTATTATTTTTGGGATTGCAATGTGCACTTAGTACCTATCTTCAGCTAGATTATTTATTTACAAAACAGTTTGAGCGAGATGGAAAAGTTCAAATATCAGATACGCAATCTATAGCCCAGCATACGTTTGGTACGTACTGGATGTGGGCATTGTTGATTATTATTGTTAGTGCTTTTTTATTATGGAAAAGCTTTAGATTTTATTTTAAAAAATAATACCAGTTCTGAAGCGAATCGACGCAAAAGTAAAATACTACATTTTCCTTTAGACAAGGAAGAAAACCTGATCGGTATTCGGTCATAACCAAGAAAAGGTCATTACGAAGTTCTAATAAAGCGGGTTTAACTATATAATATAAGAGAACTTGTTGAGCCTGTGTCTATATCAAAAGGGTTTATAAATTACTAGCTGTTTTTTATTGCTGAAGTTGCTGGTATATTTTCATCATTTTTTCAGGCTCTTTCTTTGGATCGATTGAGTCAGAAATTTTGAGTTGATCCGTAAGAATATAGAATTTTGAATCTTTATTGGGGTCATCATATTCTCTAACTGCAAATGCGCTTTGTAAGGTTTCTACATGATCATAAAATAACATAATCTCATATGGGATTCCGTCAATTTTATCCAAATATGTTGTCATTTTGAGCTTGCCATTATGGTATGAATATGTATAAGTGATACCATTAATGGTTTTAGTTTTGGGTAGCGCTTTTCCGTCTTCAGTATATTCTAAATCATCTCCAATTTTTTTGCCTTTACTATATTCGGCACTACTAACTACAAGCCCTTCTTTATTGTAAGATTTTTCAGTTCCGTCGCGATACCCATTTTTGTAACTTACTTCTTTGGATAAGTGACCTTGAGGACTAAATGTTTTATGTAACTTATCTAGAAGCCCTCCTTTTACTATAAATTCTTCAGAAACTTTATTATTGTACATTACAAAATAATGTCCCGACATAAAATCTCTGTTTTTATCGACATATACAGAACGATTATATTGGTCAAACTCTACATCATAATCATCATATGTGATTTCTAGTTGTTGGAGTGCTTTTACTTCATTTATCGTTTTTTCAACTTTATGGCACCCTACCAGAACTAAAAACAATAATAAAACCCCAAGATTATTAATTGCGTAAGAGAGGGTGATTCTTGATGTTTTCGTTTGCATATGGTTTGATTTTAAGAACATTATAGTGTTTTTATGGTTGTTTTTTAGACGCTATTGGTTCCTTTTATTCTTAATGTGCATTAGTAATAGTTGTTGGATAACCCAATCATTACACATGTTTTCCTTTTTCCCAACCGTGTTTTCCTAAATATTTATTGCCTGATGCAATTGCACCTTCTTCAACCATAGTTCCCATAGAATCATTCCATCGGTTTAGATATCCAAAAAGGGAAATAACCCCAAGCATTTCGACAATTTCACCTTCGTCCCAGTATAAATATAATTCTTGTTTTATTTTTTCATCTACAGCATTAGGAATTACTGAGGCAGCAAGCGAAAAATCGAGAGCAGCTCGCTCAGCATTACTAAATGCTGGATGTGTTTTATACTCCCAAATATTATCTAATTGTTCCTGTTCTGCACCATAGCGTTCTGCTGCACGAATGGCATGCGCCTGACAATATCGACATCCTGTAGCATTGCTACTGACCCAGGCAATCATTCGTTTTAGGGCAGAAGTTACCCTACCTTCATTAGCCATAACGGCTTTATTAAGATTTATAAATGCTTTAGAAATTGCGGGTCTTCTTTGCATAGTAAGCACTGAATTAGGGCAAAAACCTAGTGTCTCGTTAAAGAATTTTGCTAATTCTTTTGTTTCTGGATCATGATCGGCAGATAATGGTGTAACTAATGCCATGAGCGTGTTTTTTTTGAGTTTGAGTTATTCATTGTTGCGAAGTAAAATACAAAACAATTTCTAAACTAGATATGGTCTATAGGTTTTTCGTATTTTGGTTTCTTATTTCAACCTTGATTTTCTTATATGTGATCAGGTTCAAGAATTTATAACACCAATGAAATGGACACTGCAGGAATCTCCTGATAATGATACTATAGTACAATTAGCAAAAGCCCTTAATGTAGATATGACCATTGCACTATTATTAGTGCAAAGGGGGGTTACGACATTTGATCAGGCAAGAAGTTTTTTTAGACCCTCGATAGAAGAATTACATGACCCTTTTTTGATGAAGGATATGGATATGGCTGTTAGAAGAATCGAGAAAGCAATTTCTTCTAACGAAAATATATTGGTCTATGGTGATTATGATGTAGATGGAACAACGTCTGTTGCGTTAATGTCTTCTTATTTAAAGACGAGATCCTCTCAAATAGCTACTTATATACCTGACCGATATGCAGAAGGATATGGGGTGTCTTATGCCGGTATAGAGTATGCTCATGATAATGATATAACGTTAATAGTTGCATTGGATTGTGGGATTAAGGCTATAGAAAAAGTGGCATATGCCAAATCAAAAGGCATAGATTTTATCATTTGTGACCACCACAGACCTGGTGACTCAATTCCTGATGCAGCGGCTGTTTTAGATCCAAAGCGAGAAGATTGTGCATATCCTTATAAAGAATTATGTGGTTGTGGGGTAGGATTTAAACTCATACAAGCTTTGGCAATAGGTACTGGTCAAACGATTTCTGATTTGTTTCCGTATTTAGATTTGGTCGCCACTGCAATAGGAGCGGATATTGTACCAATAACAGGAGAGAATCGCATATTGGCACATTATGGTTTGCAGGTCATTAACTCTAGTCCGAGGATTGGATTTAAGGCAATGCTATCAGAGGTAAAAAAAGAAATGTTGACAATAACGGATTTAGTATTTATCATAGCGCCCAGAATTAACGCCGCAGGACGGATGAAGCATGGATTACATGCTGTAAATTTGCTTACTGAACAAAATCTAGAAATAGCATTGCAGTATGCATCAGAAATAGAAGCATACAATAGCGATCGTAAAGATGCTGATAAAAGTATTACTGAAGAAGCACTGGATCAGATTTCTAAAAACCAAGAAAAAGATAGGCTTACTACTGTGGTTTATAAAGAGGACTGGCATAAGGGGGTTATTGGTATTGTAGCTTCGAGATTAACTGAAACATACTATCGCCCGACCTTAGTTTTTACTAAAAGCGGAGATATTTTGGCTGCCTCTGCACGATCCGTGAAAGGGTTTGATGTGTATAATGCATTGAATGCTTGTTCAGAACATATTGAACAATTTGGTGGGCACAAATATGCTGCCGGATTAACGCTCAAAGAAGAAAACTACCTGCTATTTAAACAGAAGTTCGAAGAGGTGGTCTCAGAATCAATCGATAAAGAGTTGCTAACTCCCGAAATTACTATTAATACTTCCTTAGAGCTTGCACAAATAACACCTAAATTTTATCGTATTCTTAGGCAGTTTGCACCTTTTGGTCCGGGTAATATGGCGCCTGTTTTTATGACTGAAGAATTACAAGATACCGGTTATGCAAAATGTGTAGGAGCCGATGAAAAACATCTGAAGTGTAAAGTAAAAAAGAAAGAAATTGTAATAGGTGCAATCGGTTTTAATCTAGGAACTAAATATAATCTGATAACGGATCAAAAGTATTTTAAAGCCGCATATACAATTGATGAAAATGTATGGAATGGAGAGACATCCCTGCAATTGAAATTAAAAGATCTTATTTAGCCCTCTGATGATGGGTTTAATTTCTCGAACGTTTATAAAACCAATTGCAAATAGAATGTCTTATTCTATTTAACACTATTTTTATTTAGATTTATTATAAATAATGTTATTTTTGAATC
This sequence comes from Aquimarina pacifica, assembly GCF_000520955.1. GTDB lineage: Bacteria > Bacteroidota > Bacteroidia > Flavobacteriales > Flavobacteriaceae > Aquimarina > Aquimarina pacifica. The sequence continues at coordinate 27,023 of NZ_JACC01000048.1, forward strand.
AAATAGGAATATATGAATGCCATAGATAAGATTTACAGTAATGAATTAGGGATATCTTTTTATTGGAAACAGGAAAAGAAGGATAAAATACCGAGAATTCAAGTTGTGTTTAGAGATGTTGGTTTTTTACTTACGCTCAACGAGTTAAAGGATTTTTCTGATGCTTGTCTTGTTACTATAAGAACACAGGGTTGTGGTCAATGTGCTCAATCAAAACATTGTCGTTCTCTTTTATTAAGAACCCCTTCTGATAAAGTAGATATGGCAGTAAGTAGACAGGAACTGGATCAGATTCAGGAACTTATTGTAGGTACTATTTTTAGAATAGAGCTAAACTATTGGGTTAAAAATGTATCATTTAATTAAGAAATCTATGATTTTATAGCTTATTTCGGTTGCTTTTGTTTCTTGCAAGAAGTGTTTTTCATCTACAAAATGGATATCTTCTTGACTTACTTTTAAAGCATTTGCAGCTCTGGTTTGTTGAGGTGGCCACTGCAACATGGTATCATGAATTCCCCAAATAACAGCTACCGGAACGGTTACGTTTTCAAAAACGTCTGAGTAATCAGGTAACTCATTACATGTTTGACTATAAAAATAATACATGGCATTTGTTTTACCCTCGAGAAGTGGTGTTTTATACCCTTCTACATCCAAAGAGTTTAGCGTGTTTTCTTTAAGTCCTTGATTAAAAAGGTTTTTAAGTAGTGTGTTGGTTGTTACTCCGTTTCGATATCCCCACATAGCTGTTTTGGCAAGACCGCCAGGTTTCATGCGTACCGGAGGATAAAATCCAGCTTCATAAATAATGGTATTAAGTACAATCAGATTTTCGATTTTATCCGGAGCCTGCCTCATAAGTTCCCAAGTCCATAAACCTCCTGCATCATGCATTACGTGGGTCCATTTCTCTACTCCCAACGCTTTTAATAATTGCAAAAGACGTTTGGCATGGTTCTCGGCACTATAAATTTCAAAACCCTCTGGGGAGTCACTCGATCCATATCCTAGCATATCAGGAACAATAACGCGATACCCACTAGAAACAAGAGGAGCGATCATTTTTCGGTAAAGCCAACCAGAAGTTGGCACCCCGTGCAATAATACAATTGCAGGTCCTCTTCCTTTATCAATATATTTTATTAGGCCATCATCTGTAGGATATAACCTTTGATCTTCTCTGAAACTTTCGTAGGTGATTTGATTCTTTCTTATTTTGGTATTTTCATAGGGTTTACATGACAGAAGTAATACTCCCATAAGCGCTAATACAAAAAGCTTTTTCATTGATACTGATGATTTATTCCAAAATTATTTTTACTGTCTGTTCCTAGAACGACCCTCTATATTGTTTTATTTTAATGCAAATCATAATAATAATTCTTGTTGCATTTTAGCAATTTACTTAAAATCATTTAAAATGAAGTATATAATTGTGAGCTATAATTGGTATTCAATGCAAAATGCGATTTGAGAATTCCCAAATCGCATTAAAATTATACTTTCAACTAACTAGGGAATACTCCTTTATTTTCTTTTAAAAATTAAGGTTTCACTAATTATAGAATCCCCATCACTATATGTGTCAGAGATTACGAGTTCGCCGTTAATTACTTCGATTTGGGCTCCTTCAAAATATAGTTGCCCTTCAGGATATTCTTCATTGTTTTGAGAGTCAAGAAGATCTTCATACCCAAAATCTACTACTGTAATTGTTTGGTCTTCTTCGTTATACGACCATTTTCCGGAGTATTTGTCATTATAGGTGTACTCGTCATATATAGCACTGCAGTTATTTACAGATTCAAACGAATTTATTGATTTTTCGATTTCATCATATATTTCATAGTAATCACCATTTTCACTTAATACAAAAGTCCATTCATCCTTTACATCGATGTAAAAAGGGACATCCATTAGTGTTTCTCCGTTTGTACATTCAATATCTTCAATGTATTGATCATCGGTTTCTTCTGGATCTGATCTATCATAAATCCACTCACCAACTATTGTATTGTTACCTCCCCAGGCATTTACATCAACACATACTTCTTGTATTTGACTTACATTACCTGCTGCATCATATAAACAAATAACATAGCAAAAACGTCCTACGGGAACTGATGCTTCAAAATCAACATTAATACCAAAATCAGTATCATTTGCTTTTGAGGTAAATCTCTCGTTCTTTTTTCTTTTGTTAAGGGATAGTTTTCCGGTAATCGAATTATCAAATGAAGTTTTAGGAACATCAAAATATCCATCAACATTGTTGCCATCTGTATCTTGCAATTGAATATATGCTCCTGTAATTTCATCAGTTGATGAAAAAGCTATATTGAATCCGCTATTTAAGAAAGCATCTTGCTCATTGGTGCTAATCGAAAAATCTAAATCACTGTTAGGAGAAGGAGGAGTGCCTGATATAAGACTAAGGTCTTCGATAATGACGCCTGTTTTAAGAAGGTCTGTAGAGATACTTGTGTCTTCTTCATCTTCATCAGATACATCTTCTATATCATCTTCCTGTGAATTAGTGTTGTCATCATTTCCGCAGGAAATAAAGAATAGAGTGATTATAAAAATTGTTGCAAATAATGCATTACTTTTTTTCATTTGTTACTTTTTAGGTTAAATTAATGAAGTGAACAGTTTTAATTTTTCCTTTAAAAATTTAAACGCATTCGTTGAGTTTTTGTGTCAGTTTGCAAAATTAGTTTTTTTTCATGAAGTGCTTTACACTTTTTTAGTTTTAGTGGAAAAGAACATTTTTATTACTTTTTATAGAAAAGTTCACACTAATTTCTAATTGCAAGCATGGTGTCTATATTACTTTTTTTCTTTGATTAATCTACAGAATTGATAGTTATTGTATTTCCGTTAAAATTAATTGTGTCCCCAATTGTTTTTCCTATTAATAATTTGCCAATAGGTGAGTTGGCAGCAATTGCGTAGTATGGGGTGTTTTTTGAAATAATCTTTCCTACAGAAATACTTAAGAAATAATTGGCTTGAGATGTTGTAATTAAACTTCCTAGACAAATTTGAGTAGAAGGAGTGATTACTATACGATCAATAATTTCCTGCAATTTTTGCACTTCTGCCAATTGTTTACCTGCTTTTTCTCTTTCTAGTTGTAACATAGCACGTCCGGTCTCGTGTTTGTCACCAGCACTGCTTTTGGTCTCTGAGGTCAATGATTCTTGTATATCTAAAATAATATCCTGAACTCTGTTTCTTCTCTGATCTACATAATTTTGACATTGTTGTAAAAGGTCTTCTTTCGTTTTTTTTGAATTCATAAACTAATTGGGTATTATTTCTTCTCAAAATTTAAGGTACCATAATTGCGCATTTGATTCAGTATCCATACTTTTCTTTTTTGCACATATCCAGTGTTGGTATTTGGTAATAATTTCCTTGGATCGGGTAGGATAGCAGCTATTCCTGCTGCTTCTTGTTTTGTAAGGTTTTTTGCTGAGGTAAAAAACCAAAAATGGGCAGCCGCTTGAGCTCCGTAAATTCCATCCCCCATTTCGATACTATTAAGATAAATTTCTAGTATTCGTTCCTTACTCCAAAAGGTTTCGATTAAGAAAGTAAAATAAACTTCAAGCCCTTTTCTAATCCAACTTCGTTGTGGCCATAAAAAAACATTTTTTGCCGTTTGTTGAGAGATAGTACTTGCACCACGTAATCGTTTTCCTGATTTGTAATCTGATACAGCTTTGTTAATTGCTTTAGTATCAAATCCGCGGTGTTTAATAAAATGCTGATCTTCACTACAAATTACAGCAAGTTGTAAAGTGTTAGAAATATCTGATAGCGGAGTCCATTGATGTTTAATTGTGTGGTTTTTGCTATTCTGTATTTTTCTTATTGCCATAAGAGGCGTATAGGTGACATTAATCCATTTATAAACAATCACCCATAGGATACTTATAAGTACGAATACTATACTACTTTTTGCAATAAACCGAAGATATTTTTGCATTGTTGCTAGGAGCGAATTAAGAGTTTAAAAAGGGTGTGACTAAAATAGTGTTACTAAAGTAAATCTGCTAATTCTTTTCCAACTAAACTGCCTATTGCAATTCCCATTCCTCCTTGTCGTACTCCGCAAAAAATATTTGAAGACAATGGTTTTATGATACTATTTTTTTGATTGCCTACCCCCATGATGCCACTCCAGCGATGTTCGATAGTAACATCAATATCTGGTAAGATAATGTTATGTAGAATTTCTTCTAATTTTTGCTGTATTATTTCGGTTTGTGCTAAGACTGTTGTTTCTTCTCCTATAAAATCTAAATTTCTGCCTCCGCCTAGTAAAATTCGTTGGTCAATATTTCTAAAATAATAATATCCTTGATCAAGATGAAAGGTTCCTCTAATATCTAGATTTCGTATTGGTTTGGTTATTAGAACTTGCGCCCGAGCGGGTTTTACATTTTTAATATCAAATTGCGATGCAAAACCATTGGTTGCTATCAGGACCTTATTACTAGAGAAGGCAAAGTGGTTTGTCTCTATTTCTACAGCGGTGGCAGTATCATGAAGTTCAGTTACTTCGCAATTGTTTAAAATTTTAATTCCTGATGTTTGTGCTTTATGCAGCAGTGCTTGCATCATTTTACCGGTATCGATCTGTCCTTCGAATTGATTGATGATATACTGCGGTTGAATGCTCTTGAAGTTAAATAAATTATTACTGGTTTGAAATACGTTATCGTCAAAAATGGGGTATAATAGTGTGTTGATTTTTTTTAGTTTGTCTAGGCATTTTTTATAAAGAGCAGTGTCATTTTTTGTAAAAAGCTCATATCCTCCTGTGTGAGAATAATTGATTGTTTGGTTTCCCAATTGTTTTTTTAATAATTGTAATCCCTGATACCTTTTTTTAATAAGCTGTATTACTTCATCTTCTGTATGGGATTCTAGATCCGAAAGAATTTCAGAGAGGCTACCGAAACAAGCAAATCCGGCATTTTTGGTACTGGCACCATTAGGGAGGATGCCGCGTTCGAGGACTAGAATATTGGCATTCTGAAATCGTTCTTTCAATCGCAAAGCACAGGTAAGACCGACGATTCCGCTACCGATGATCGTAAAGTCTATATTTGATAACCAGGTCTTATATTCCCAATAACTTAAGTTCATAAAAAAAGCCCCATTGACATTGAATGAGGCTTGATTTTTTATTTGATTATTCTACTGTATCTTTCATGACAAAATCTTCCATAAACTTTGTCGTATAATTTCCAGAAACATAATCTGGATGATCCATTAGTTGTCTATGAAAAGGAACTGTTGTTTTGATTCCTTCTACTACAAACTCATCTAACGCTCTTTTCATTTTATTGATTGCTTCTTCACGCGTTTGTGCAGTAGTAATTAATTTTGCAATCATAGAGTCATAATTCGGTGGGATAATATATCCACTATATACATGAGTATCTATTCTCACACCATGACCACCTGGAAGATGTAAATTTGTTATTTTTCCTGGTGAAGGTCTAAAATCTTTATAAGGGTCTTCTGCATTAATTCTACATTCGATAGAATGTAGTTGTGGGTAATAATTTTTACCAGAAATAGGTACTCCTGCAGCGACTAATATTTGTTCTCTAATAAGGTCATAATCTACTACTTGTTCTGTGATAGGATGTTCTACCTGTATTCTGGTATTCATTTCCATAAAGTAGAAATTACGATGCTTATCAACAAGAAATTCGACCGTCCCAGCACCTTCATACTTTATGTATTCGGCAGCTTTTACGGCAGCTTCTCCCATTTTTTCACGCAATTCGTCTGTCATGAACGGTGAAGGAGTTTCTTCGGTAAGTTTTTGGTGTCGACGTTGAACAGAGCAATCTCTCTCTGATAAGTGACAAGCTCTACCATTACTATCACCAACAACCTGAATCTCTATATGCCTTGGTTCTTCGATAAGTTTTTCCATGTACATATCGTCATTTCCGAAGGCAGCTTTACTTTCTTGTCTGGCAGACTCCCATGCATTTTGTAGGTCTTCTTCTTTCCAAACAGCACGCATACCTTTACCTCCTCCTCCTGCACTGGCTTTAAGCATCACCGGATATCCAGTTTCTTTAGCTACTTTTATGCAAGATTCAAAATCAGGGATTATTCCTTCACTACCAGGTACGCATGGCACACCAGCTTCAATCATAGTTGACTTAGCCGAAGCTTTGTCTCCCATTCTATCTATCATCTCGGCACTTGCGCCGATAAATTTTATTTCGTGTTCTTCACAAATCTTAGAAAACTTTGCATTTTCTGAAAGGAAACCATATCCAGGGTGAATAGCGTCTGCATTTGTGATTTCTGCAGCGGCAATGATGTTAGACATTTTAAGATAGGATTCACTACTTGGTGCAGGACCAATACATACGGCTTCATCTGCAAAGCGCACATGTAGACTTTCTGCATCTGCTGTTGAGTATACAGCAACAGATTTTATACCCATTTCTTTACAGGTTCTGATTACTCGCATCGCAATCTCACCTCTATTTGCAATTAGTATTTTTTTAAACATAACTTTTTAAAATTTAAAAAATCTCAAATTCCAGACTTATCCGTATTAAGACGGCTCCCTCCTCCTGGTAGCAGGATGTTGGGATTTATTTGTCATAGAATTTTAAAATTGGGTTATGATGGGTCTACTAAGAATAGTGGTTGGTCAAATTCTACTGGAGAAGCGTCATCTACTAGTACTTTTACAACTTTACCAGAAATCTCACTTTCGATCTCGTTAAAGAGTTTCATTGCTTCGATAATACAAAGTACATCGCCCTCTTTTATTGTATCGCCTACTTCAACAAAGGTAGGTTTGTCGGGAGATGGTTTTCTGTAAAGTGTACCTATTATAGGTGATTTGATTGTAATGTATTTTGAATTATCTTCTACTGCGGTGTCTGTTGCAGCGTCAGGAGAAGGGGTCGCAGCTGGAGTAGCTTGTACTGGCGCTGCTTGAGAAATTATTGTATTACCTGCTGGTGGCAGTTGTTGTACAATGGTTGTTTCTTTGGTGTCTTCTGATCCTGTTTTGATGGTGATTTTAATGTCATCCATTTCTAACTTGACTTCGCTCGCTCCTGACTTGGCGACGAATTTAATTAAATTCTGAATTTCTTTTAAATCCATAATATGTGGGTATTGTGTGTTTAATTTTTAGGAATTATAAGCCCATTTAAGGTAAATAGAGCCCCATGTAAAGCCTCCTCCAAAAGAAGCAAATACGATATTATCGCCTTTTTTGAATTGTTTTTCAAAATCACTTAATAATAGTGGTAAGGTTGCCGAGGTTGTATTGCCGTAACGCTCAATATTCATAAGAACTTTGTTATGATCAAGTTCCATTCTTTTTGCCGTTGCATCAATAATACGTTTGTTTGCTTGATGGGCTATAAGCCAATTTACATCATTGCCTGTCAGATTATTCCGTTCCATAATTTTAGAACTCGCGTCTGCCATATTAGAAACAGCGTACTTAAATACAGTTTTACCATCTTGCTTTACGAAATGTTGTTTATTGGCAACTGTTTCTTCAGACGCAGGAAGGGTAGAACCTCCTGCCTCAATTTTAAGAAACTCTCGTCCTATACCGTCAGAACGTAAATATTCATCCTGTAACCCTAATCCTTCTGTGTTTGGTTCAAAAAGTACAGCTCCGGCTCCATCACCAAATATGATGCATGTAGTACGATCTGTATAATCTATGATAGAAGACATTTTATCGGCACCTATCAATAATACTTTTTTATATCTACCTGATTCGATATAGCTGGTTGCAGTAGACATTCCATACAGAAAGCTAGAACACGCCGCTTGCAGGTCATATGAAAATGCATTAACTGCACCTATTTGTGATGCAACATACGCTCCTGTTGCAGCCACCATAATATCCGGAGTAGCGGTTGCAAAAATTACCATATCAATCTCTTTAGGATCTATGTTCTTTTTTGCAATTAGATCTTCTGCGGCTTTTATACCTAAGTAAGAAGTTCCTTTGTCCTTGTCTTTTAGTATTCGACGTTCTTTGATACCAGTTCGACTGGTGATCCATTCGTCATTGGTGTCAACCATTGTTGATAATATATCATTAGTTAACACATAGTCTGGCACATATGCGCCTACAGCTGTGATAGCGGCTGTGGTTTTACTCATATCTTAGTTTTAGTTTCACTGACTAGCGCACAAAATATGCCTAAAAAGTCGTCGAAATTACTAAATTATACACAAATATGGCGCAAAATAATGGGATTTTGACACATATTCAACTAAAAACAAAAAAACTCTCACATTATGTGAGAGTTCTTATTATAATTTTATCAGACCTTATGCTACTTCTTCTTCTGTGTTATCAATAACAATCTGACCTCTGTAGTATAACTTACCCTCGTGCCAGTGGGCTCTGTGATACAAATGCGCTTCTCCAGTAGTTGGATCAGTTGCTATTTGAGGAACCGTAGCTTTATAATGAGTTCTTCTTTTATCTCTTCTGGTTTTCGATATTTTTCTCTTAGGATGTGCCATTGCTTAGCTATTATTTATCGTTTAATAAGTTTTTTAATTTATCCCAACGAGGATCTGTTTCCTCATCGTTATTTACTATTGTTTTTTCTTTTGGACTTAGTTCTTCTAGTCTTTCAAGTAAATCTGATTTTAATGTTCCGTTTTCTACACCCGGATGTACTCTCTTTGAGGGAATAGCAAGAACAATAAGTTCATATATATATTGTTGAACATTAACCTCATACTCCCCAAACGGAATTATAAGAAGTTCTTCATTTTCATTATTGTATTCTTCTCCAAACTTAACTACCAAAAAGAATTCATTCTCTATAGGTAGGTCAAAAGGCTCGTTCGTTAGATCACAATTAACGTTTACAGTACCTGTTGCTTTAAATTGAAGTTCTAGAAAAGTTGTTTTCTTTGTGAACTCTAAATCAATCGTTACTGCGGATTCATTAAATTCATCATACTCAAAATGTTCAAAGAACGTATTGTCAATTTGATACTCAAACTGGTGCAATCCCTGCTTTAGTCCAACGAAAGGAATAGTATACTCTTTAAGTTGTATCATTTCATCATCAGTTTCAGGCCACTATCAATTTGATAAAGGCGGGTGCAAAGATAATAAAAATTCGTTATGAAAGTATTTTTGTAATCAAAATTATATCAGTTTGTTACAGATTTTACTTCTTTATAGTCATAAATAGGATCTTTGAACCTGTATAAAACAATATATGTCATCAAAAAATTAACGAACCTCTATGTTTAATTGTGTTTATTTTGCGGTTTACGCGGTTGTTTTTTTAAGGGATTTTTGGTGAGTTCAAGGTATTCGTTTCTGCTTTTAAAAATTTTTAGTGCAGAAAAAACCGCCTCTTTAAAGGAGCTATGATCGGCTTGGTTTTTTCCTGCAATTTCGAATGCCGTACCATGATCTGGAGAGGTGCGCACTCTATTAAGTCCTGCGGTATAATTTACTCCTTTTCCAAAAGAAAGTGTTTTGAAAGGGATTAAACCTTGGTCATGGTAAGATGCTACGATTGCATCAAAAGCTTTATAGGAGTTTGAACCAAAAAAGCTATCTGCTGCATAGGGTCCGTAGACCAATTTACCAGACTCATTGATTTTTTGAATTGTAGGCTTTAGTACATCCTCATCTTCTTTGCCAATAACTCCATTATCACCACTATGCGGGTTAATACCTAATATAGCTATTTTTGGTTTTGAAATCCCAAAGTCTTGTTTTAAGGTTTGGTATATGGTATTTATTTTTTGTTCTATTAAAGTTGGCGTGATTGTTTCTGCAATATCTTTGACTGCTACATGGTCTGTTAGTAGGCCTACTTTAAGATCATCAGTAATCATAAACATAAGGCTATTTCCTTCGAGTTCTTGATTTAGATAATCAGTATGCCCAGGAAAGGTAAACTCATCTGATTGTATACTATGCTTATTAATAGGTGCAGTAACAAGCACGTCAATTTCGTTATTTTTTAGGGCTTCGGTAGCCGCTTTGAGTGATTTAATAGCATAACTTCCAACTTTTTGATCTTCTTGTCCAAAATTAATATCAATGGATTCTTTCCAAACATTAAGAACGTTCACTTTGCCATCGAGAATTTGAGGTGCAGAATCGATCCCATGAAGACTTAATTTATTATTGTATTTCTTTTTAAGAAAAGAGAGTATTTTTACCGAAGCAAAGATTACAGGTGTGCAAAAATCAAGCATGCGAGAATCTTCAAAAGTTTTGAGAATAACCTCACTTCCAATTCCATTAAGATCCCCAATAGATATTCCTAGTCTTATTTTTTCTTCTTTCTTCATTATGTGATCGACTTTATCTGTATTTTTGAAATCTAAAATTGGACTTCAAATTTGAGTTCACAAATTTAACTAAATAATTCGCATTTTATGTTTACTGGAATCATCGAAGAATTAGGAATTGTTACTTCATTACAAAAAGATCATGAAAACCTGAACATTACGGTAAAAGCGAATTTTACATCGGCCTTAAAAATTGATCAAAGTGTGGCTCATAATGGAGTGTGTTTGACAGTTGTTTCTATAGTAGATGATACTTACACAGTTACTGCTATTAAAGAAACGTTAGATAAAACGAATCTGCAAGCATTAGCATTGGGCGCGGTTGTAAACTTAGAACGTGGTATGAAATTGGCAGATCGATTAGATGGGCATATTGTTCAAGGGCATATTGATCAAACCGCAATTTGTACAGCAATAGAAGAAACCGGAGGAAGTTGGTCTTTTACTTTTGAATATGATCCTAATTTATCTAACATTACTATAGAAAAAGGATCTATTACGGTAAATGGTGTAAGTCTTACAGTTGTCAATTCTAAGAAGAATCACTTTAGTGTTGCAATCATTCCTTATACCTATGAGCATACCAATTTTTCTACATTCGAGGTAGGCACTGTTGTAAATCTAGAGTTTGACGTGATCGGTAAATACGTAAAGAGAATTACAGAATTGAATTAATAGAGAAGTAGAACGGTAATCAAACCAATTCTACTTCATTAAATTTGAATAAAGAAACTTTATCTCTTTCAATTTTTAAAAGTACTCCTCCTAAATCACTGACCGTTGCACAGGATTCGAAATCCAATACTTCACCAAAGTATTGGCTCTTGGCATCAATTACTTTATATCGCATAATTTACTTCTTGATTTGATTTGTTTTTCCAATTTTATATGATCGTCTTTTCCCCAAAAAAAGATCATAGATACATCAAAATCTAATTATAAATATAATAGTTACACTAATTTTTTTAAAATAAACTTATCAGGTTTTATTAACAAATATTATTAATAAAACAGAGTACTTGTCTGTTTTCCAATTGTTTGTTACAGTGTTTTTGTTTTTGAATCTGTCGTTTTAGAGTTTTAGTATAGATCAACTTACGCATAAAATTATAAGAATATGGAATAGGCAACTTTACACAGGATTTATTGTATTTAAATAAAATATGTTTTTGGAATAATTCCAAATTTTGTATTTTTGTATTGGAATAATTCCAAAAAATACACAAAAGGGTTATCAAAATTTAGGATTTGATTAAGGATTGTTATGTTATTCTAGCATAGTCTTTGTTTTAATTATTGAGTAAATCTCAAATTAAACTATTATGATACTACCTATACCTACGATAAAAAAGACTTATGTTATGAGTGGTATAAATTATGAAATACAAAACAGAAAACTACAATCGTATAAACATACTTTTGATTATAATTTCTGTAGAAGAAAGTATAATGAGTATGCACATATGCCGCTAGATACCTTTAAGAAGTGTCTTCGGGATTCTCAAAAGTTAGGAGAAATAGGACATTTGTGTTGTTTTATCTTGTGGGTTAAGAATAAGGAAAAACATGAGTATAGAGATACTCTTGGCGACTATGGATTAATACATCTACTATTTCATTGTGTAGAAAATCAACATCACGTAGAATTACATGCTGAATATATACACATGCTTTTTAAGGAAGATATCAAGTTAGTATAGTGTGCTTTATAAATTTTGACATGAAATTTTTTACGAATGAATTTTACTCATATACGTATCAATCACTTTTTTGAATTCATTCAGATTAATTGGTTTTGAAATAACTGCGTCACAACCAGCATCATAGGCATTTTTTATATCCTTATCTGTAGAATAGGCGGTATGCACAATTACTGGTACGTATGGTTTTAGGTTTTTGATTATTCTAGTGGCCTCATATCCATCCATTATTGGCATTCGAATATCCATAAGGATGATACTGATGTCATTATTTTGGTAACACAAAGTAACTGCTTCTTGTCCATTTTCTGCACGTATGATGATAAAATTATAGGCTTCATAGTGCGTAAGAATCGAATTGACCAGCAAAAAGTTTATTTCTTCATCTTCTGCAACCAATATTTTATAGGTACGGTTTTTTATTTCCTCGAGTTGAATTTGGGAAGTCATTTGGTTAACGTCTATTGCAGAAAAAGGAAGGCTTATAGAAAATGTAGTTCCTTTATTTTTTTCAGAAATAAAGGAAATTTCACCATTCATTATTCGAATATTTTCTTTCACTATCGAGAGTCCAATTCCTAATCCATCATTGAGATTTTGTGAGCTTTCATTTTCTATATTAGAAAAGCTTTCAAAAATTAGGTCCTGGACCCTAGATTCAATTCCGATGCCTGTATCTTTAACTTTTATTTCAAGCGTATTTTGATAGGTTAAATAAGAGATGTTTACGGACCCTTGATGTGTGTACTTTACCGCATTAGATATGAGGTTGTTTAACACTTTAATGAGTCGGGATCTGTCAACAATCAGGGTGTCAACTATTTCTTTTGGTGTTTCTAGAACAATATCAATTCCTTTTTTTGATGCTTCAGATTTATACAAGTTTATTGTGGTTTCAAAAATTTTAGTGAGACTGGTACTTTCATTTTTGAGCGAATTGGGTTTAGTCTGTAGATTAGAAATCTCTAATATGTTATCCACGATATGCACTAATTTTTTTCCGCTATGGATTATCGTATCTACAAATTCGGTATGTTCTTTTTGCGTAATATTTTTTTTCCTTAGCAACTCAGAATATCCGAGAATTCCATTCATAGGGGTTCTTATTTCGTGTGATATATTTTGAAGAAATTTGTTTTTTACGTTATTACTTTTTCGAGTTTCTTCTAAAGCTAGTTCTAATTCGATAGTGCGTTTTTTTACTTTCTTTTTCAAACGCCAATTAAAGATCATAATGATGATCATAAATGCTCCCAAAAACGTTAAAACAGAAAACCAAAAGTTAGGCTTATAATAGATAGGCTGGTTCTTTTTTAATAACCACTTATTAAATATCACATTTCGTTCTTTAATAGAAATACTATTGATTGCTTTTGAAATAATATTGTTTAAAATGGGCTTACTTTTCTGTACTGCAAGTTTGGATTGAAATTTAAGAGGAGTTGCTTTACCAACACGTAAATTAGTTAAATTACGGTTTTTGATAAAGTGATAAGCTATCGATTTGGGACCTACAAATACATCACCAATGCCATTATTTAGAGCTGTCAATGCTTCGACTTCGCTTTCGAAAAACGAAATTTTTAAATCAGGAAACTTCTCGAGTAATAAGTCTTTAATTGCATGCCCTTTTGGGAGTAGAATATCTTTTTCCGGCAGTGTATTAAAAGTGATTTCTTCTACATTTTCAACTCTGGTAATAATTACATATTCTGATTCGAAAAGATTATTGTAAAAAGATAAATATGTTAATCGTTCTTTTGTTTCCTGAAAGGCTAATACAACATCAATCTTTTTATTCTTTACATCTTCAAAAAGAGGAGGTAACTCAACGTATTTTACTCTTGTAAATTTGTAATTAATTTTTTTTTCAATGAGCTCAAGGTAGTCAATAAAAACACCTTCGATATCACCTTGATTATTTTCGAATTGATACGTATTAGTGTATCCCAGAACAGATACTTTTAGATCAGGGTTATCTTTTAACCATCTGATTTCTTGATCGGTTAGTAATGCCCTTTCAGAGCAAGAGTAGGTACAAAGAGACAAGAATGAGAGTAAGAGGGTTATTCTGTTGAGCATGTGTGTAATCTCAAGTTGGCTGACTAAATATACAGAAAAATTAGGAATTCAGCATTCAGGCTTACTATACGAGGAATTCTCTGATATTGTTTTTCCTTCCCTATTCATTTGGATTTGTCTCAGATTTTATAAACGTTTATTTTAATCCGTTTTATGCAGTAGAAAATCTATTATAATCCAAAACTACTGAAAACACCAGTGTTTATAGCATTTTTGAGTCTCACTACGAAGTGCTACTGCATAAATTGGGTTAAAAAAATGAATGTATAATTATTCAATATGTATCTCTGCGGGATCTACCAAATTATCAGAAGTCTCGTCATTTGGATTGGTTCTTACATAAAAGCCAAAATCAGCTTCAACCCCATGTGCATTTGGGATATTCATAATAGTACTTTTAAGCAATCTTCCTAATTCCTGAGGGTGTAATCTGTATCCGCTTTCGAGCGTTAGCATTCCTACAGAGGCTCCATGAGCACCAGGTATTTCGAAGGTGTCATGCTCTACAGTTGCAATCTGTTCGCGATTATACCCGGCAAACGCGAGAATACTGTGGGTATAATGGCCATTCATTACCCACGAATCTTGTCCAAAATCCATAAAAGGGATGGCGTCTTCTCCTGATAATCCGCCAACATTACCAATCATTTCCTGAAGCGCTTCTCCTACCTCTTTTCGAAAGGCTCCTCTTACCAAATCCGGCGCTTCTTCGGCTTCACTAATTTTGGGAGCAATTAATGTAGCATCTAATATCCAGCCAATTGGGCCTAAGATAAATAGAAAGGCTCTTAGTAATTTTACATACCATGGGATATCTACATCTACATCGATACCACTTGTGAATACATCAACAAAGCCATCATGCCAGCGTATTGATCCTTTAACATTGTAGAATTTTCTAAAGAATAATAAAAGGATTCCATCCCATTCTATAGTGGCATCTGATTTTTCTGCTTCTCCACTAATTTGTATACCCAAATCATGCATACTCATCTGCATGGCGTTGATTTTAGCTCCTTCTATTTCTTCACCTATTTTTGATTCTGCATTTTTTTGAAGTACCAGGTTCATAGCATCTCTAGAGATAATGACTTGAATCCCTGTATGATTGGGCACAATAGAAGGATTATCTATGATTTGGGCAGATTCTCCAGGGAGTGATAGTGTAGCTATCAATGCTGGGGTAGTAGTTCTCATAGTACTACTATTGACTTGTGGGTTTTGTGGTTGCCCCGGCGGAAAGCCAACCTGTACATGTTCTATTTCTGATATAGCACCTAGATAGAAATCGGTACTCCAGGTTGATCGTTCAGGAATTGCATCTTCATCAAAGGCAGCGCTCTCTATTCCTCCTATCAGTGAATTATAAATGGGGATATCCATATTTTGTAATATATCATTAATCATCCCAATGGCAAATGTACCTACCAGTCCTCCTATATCTTCTGGAGTTGCTTCTTCTACCTCTTCTACAGATAATGACGCTACTGGTGCAGATCCCGAAACTGTTTTTACAAAAGGCTTGAGCTTCATCCAGATATCAAATGGTGTGGCCTCGTCATCCCCATTTTCAAAGGATCCTGTAATGTGCAATCCTAGTCGAGCATCTGTTGCCGGATCTCTGACCTCTATCGATGGTTCATCAATGTGTATCAGAATATTCCCAAATTCGAAGGTTGGAGGGATTACTTCGGTTACATATAAGTGTGTGACAATTCCCTTGATAATGTCAACATTAATGCCAACTGCTATTTTTACTTGTCCTAAGTCCATACTGCTATTTTTTTACCCTTTTTGCTATAGTCTGGCCTAATGGTTGATGTTAATTTTGTTGCATTACCTGATTCAGGGTAGCTGCAGAAAAATGAACATTGGATGCCCTAAAAAACAAAAAAAGCGTGTGATTATTAAGGGATTAAATTACTAGGACTTTGATCATGTATCAAGGGGTAAATGCCTAAAAAAAATAAGCTAATTACCTATTTGTTGATTCGGTAACAAACCCTTTTAGTGATTAAAAAAACAGTTTGTTCGTTGAATAGCGTATCTTAAGAGTATTGTTAAATAGCAAGATTTTTTAGAGATAATCAGCTCTAATGTTTGTTATATTTTGTTATCCGCGACTCAAAAATGTATAGATCTTTATTATCAATTTATTACAAAGATATACTTCGGCATGTTTTGTGAGGAGTAAAACGGGGGTACAAACTGGGAACTAAATAATTTTGCTATTATTTGGTAACATTTTGTTCTGTTATGACATAAACTATATAGCTAGCTTTAATTGAAAAAATGAATTTGATTAACAGAATATTACAAATAAGAAAAAAGAACTTTCAAATATGTTTGTTTTCAGAACAGGCGATTGAAGGTAAGGCTCTGGAGGTATCGAAAAAAAAATACCGAGCTATTAATAGAGAAACTATAGAGTCGAATTGTATGAAGGAGAAAAAAGCAAATGACTTTATAAGACAAGTTGAATTTTTATATTTTGAGGCATCTCTAGAAGTCCCTAAGATTGTAGCGTTTTTCCTAATTCCATCAGAGGAGGCAAAAACTTCTAAAAAGGATAAAACAGAATTACAAAATTATATATCCGAAATTATTCGACATCAGAAAAAAAGAAAGGAGAATTTGCTGTTAGTATAGGTTAATTGTCTACACAAACCCTTGCTTTTATTGTTATTATTTTTTTGCATTTTAGTAAATTATTCTGCCTACCTCAAAATCATTTTTGCATGAAATGCAAGAATTATAAACTTTAAATTACCTAATTTTCTTTTTTCCTAATATAAGAGCTTTATTCTCTATAAAGAGAAATTTAGGGCTAGATTACCCAAAAGAAATCCTGCTATATATGAGCCCATAATTAACAAAATAATCATCCAGTAAATATTTTCAATATTTTTTTCTCTTATTTCGATTTTGTGTTTCATTGGTTTAGTTTTTAGTATAATACCTTAGTTTATACGAGCGTCATTTTTTACATGCGTGCAGTCATTCTACCTAATTCAAAACCCACATATGATAGTGCAGCAGCTAGATATAATGTATAAATAACTATATCTGTATCTTTCATAGTTTTAATCTCTTGTACAATATGATTCTTTATATTTTTTATCATCATTGTTTTGTTTTTAGTTATTACTTGATTGAAACAATTTATGAAGATCTTGCTTCGGGAGTCATTATATAAAATTTGTAATGCTCTTGTATCTATTAGTGTATTATTATTTGAATTTGTTACCAATTTTTTAAAAAATAAGGCTGTTGCAGTGTTCAAAAAATAAAATAAGCAAAATATTTATACGTATCCCTAAACAAATGTGTTATTGTAGGACTTTAGCTATTTGCCTATGTCATCTTTTAAATATAAGTTTAGGGTAATTAGAACAAGACCAGAAAAATACCTTCTACAGTATTAAAAATAATTAAAATTTCTGATGATTATTCTTATCCAATAAAATTAGGTTAGTAAAAATACTTGCGAAGGGATTTATGAGTATATCAAAGATATTGGATTTACGAAATGTTTGAAGTCTCTTATGACTTGTCTGGATGAAATAAAGATAACAGAATTGAATTCGCTAAATAAATAGACAGAAGAACATCTGTTGTTATAATTTTGAGCCTAATATGTGTTATGTTTGCATGTACATTAGGAATGAAAATATACAAAACATTAAATATTGGCGAATTTCATACAAATCATTGTGAAGACTTTTTAATTGAAGAGCAAATCGCAACTAACGAAAAACTGATAGCTGTTTTAGATGGCTGTACAATGGGAACGGAATCAGTTTTTGCTTCCATTCTTTTCGGAAAAATCTTGAGAAATATTGCTAAAAAGAAATTCTATGAGGAGTTTGTTATTAATACCTCTTATGAATTAAAAGATAAATTGAAGGAAGTAGTCAAAGCCTTAATTGATGAAATAAAACTCATCAAGAATCAATTAGGATTAGAGACAAATGAACTACTCTCAACCTTGATAATCGGAATAGTCGACACTCAAAAAAATAAAGCAGAATTTTTGACTATCGGGGATGGATTAATCTGTAAGGATGGAGAACTGATTGAATACGAGCAAAATGATAAACCGGATTATCTGGGGTATCATCTCAATGATAATTTTGAAGATTGGTTCGAAAATCAAGATCAAAAGCTTTCAATTTCTGCCTTCAAAGATTTGTCAATATGCACAGACGGGATCTTTACATTTAAGAATTTAGAAGATCAATCTAAACAGAAATCTGAAAGCGAAATTATTGAATATTTACTAATAGATGCCCATTGGGAAGAGTTTGATACTTTTCTTGACAGAAAAATTAATGAGATAAGGGATCAATGGAATCATGTCGTCACAGACGATTTAGCAATAATTAGAATAAAAAATACAACTGCAAAATAACATAATTTGATATCGTTCTTTTGCGAGTAAAAATTTACCTCTACTTGGGCATTAAAACTATCGTTGTGGATAAAGACTTTTAGATACAAAATCTAATGATTAGACCCTCTAAAAGGCACATTTAAAATTCTCACCCATATACTATTATTTAAATATTTTCGAATATTTTGGTAACATTTTGTTCAGTTGTGACATAAACGTATTAGTATGGCGATTTGTTAAAACAGAAACAAGAGTATTCAATTTTTAAGAAGGGTTTATAAACCAAATATTAAGAAAAAATAATGAATTTGAATCAATAAAGATGGTACAAAAAAACATAAAATTGTCTTCTCAATTTAGAGTACAAACTACAAAAGCAATCATGGCTATTGTGGTTTTTATATTAGTTTATTTGCTAATTTTAACTTTTGCAATTGCTTTAACAGCAGTATGCATTTATTTTGGGGCATTGTTGGTTATTACATATCCACGTTTAATAACAATAGCTTTAGGGATAGGTCTTGCAAGTTTAGGGGTTTTAATACTTTTCTTTTTAATCAAGTTTGTATTTAAATCGAATAAAGTTGACCGTTCACACTTCTATGAAGTAAATAGGAAAGATGAACCAAAGCTATTTACTATGATTGATGAAATTGTAGAAGTTGTAGGAACAAAATTTCCCAAGAGAGTTTACGTATCAAAAGATGTTAATGCATCCGTCTTCTACGATTCAAGTTTTTGGAGTATGTTTTTTCCAGTAAAAAAGAACTTACATATAGGATTAGGATTGGTTAATTCAACGCATAAAGAAGAATTAAAAGCAATTTTGGCCCATGAATTTGGTCATTTTTCTCAAAGGTCTATGAAAGTAGGGAGCTATGTGTATAATGTTAATCAAGTGATTTTTAATATGCTTTATGATAATGAAGCTTATGACAAAACAATTCAGGGGTGGGCAAATGCAAGCGGCTATTTTTCAATTTTTGTTGTGATAGCATTATTAATAATTCAGGCAATTCAAAAAATTCTACAAGTAATGTATGAATTTGTAAATAAGAGTTATCTGGCTTTATCTAGAGAAATGGAATTTCATGCTGACGAAATTGCTGCTAATGTGACTGGTTATGAACCGCTCAAAAATGCTCTTCTTAGAATGAATTTGGCGGATTATTCTTTTAGTACGGTTTTGTCTTATTACGAAGGGAAAATTCCTGAAAATGTAGTTAGTAATAATATTTTTATAGAGCATGAATATTTAATTAATTTTATGGCTAAGGAAGACAATATTCCTGTCCTAAATAACCTTCCGGCAGTCTCTTTAGAAGATTTAAACAAGTTCAATAAGTCTAAATTAGAAATAGAAGACCAATGGACATCTCATCCCAGTACAGAAGACAGAATTAAAAGACTAGAGGCTACCAATAGTATATCTAAGCAAAGCAATAATGGTATCGCTAATGATTTATTTAATAACGTACAAAAAACGCAAGAACGGATTACTAAGGAAACCTTTAAGGACATAAAATATTCTGAAACGCCAACAATAAATTCATTAGAGAATTTTAAAATTGAGTTTAATAAAGAATTTAAAAAAAATACATTCTCAAAAGTATTCAATGGTTACTATGATGCTAAAAACTTGATGCCTTTTGACATAAATGCGAGTAAGTTTTCTGAGTCTAAGAAATCATACGAGGATTTATTCTCTGATCAAAATGTAGATATGATTTACAATATGAACGCATTGGAGCATGATATTGAAAACATTAAACAAATTGCATATAAAACTGTAAAAATTAAAACGTTTGATTATGATGGTGTGAAGTATAAACAAAAAGAGGGTAACAGTTTAATCATAAAACTTAATGAAGAGTTAGCTAGTCTTAAGGAAAAAATTAAACAAAATGATATTGACATCTTTTATTTTTTTGAAGGAATTGAAAGAAACAAAAACAGCACAAATAAAATAAAAGAACTTTATTCTAATTTTTTTGATTTTGAGAAGGAGTATAGTACTAAAATTGAGTTTTATACGAATTTGTCAAACAAACTACAATTTGTCAATTTTGCAATACCATTTGACGAAATTAAATCTAATTTTAGAAAAATTAAACCCTTTGAGAATGAACTAAAAGAAGGCATAAGACAGGTGTTAAATACCTATAAGTTTCCATCAGAAATAACTAAAGAGGCAAGAGAAAATTTTGAATTGTTTTTGTCTAAAGATTGGGAGTATTTTGGTAATGAGAAGTATTTTGATGACCAACTTACAGTATTATTTACTTCTTTGAGTAATTTTGAATATTTGTTATCCAGAGCTTATTTTCTTCATAAAAAGGAATTATTAGATTATAAAGTAGTGTTGCTAAAAGAAACTGTTCCCCACCTCCAAACACTTTAATAATCAAATCGCTATGAAAATAAAAATAGTATTGATCTTAATAGTGTTAGTTTTGGAGTGCAAAGAATCCGTTTTACAAGATGTTGATGGTGTTAAGCACTATACAATAGAGAGTGTTAAAAGGAGTGGTGGACAATTCTCATCTATTCGCAAAGAAAAGTTAGATGAATTATTAAATTCTTTTTATGAAAC
Source organism: Aquimarina pacifica (assembly GCF_000520955.1). Lineage (GTDB taxonomy): Bacteria > Bacteroidota > Bacteroidia > Flavobacteriales > Flavobacteriaceae > Aquimarina > Aquimarina pacifica. The sequence continues at coordinate 48,156 of NZ_JACC01000048.1, forward strand.
AATGTCTAGTAGTCTAAAATTTGAAAGAAAAAGGATAATATTATTTGATGTGTTTAAGAATAACACAAACTATATTTGGTATGCCGGTGATAGAGAAAGAGGTGGTTTTTTTCGGTTTATATCGGATACAGAAATTGAAAAAATTGAATATCAAAAAATCCAAAAATCAACTATAAAAAACGAGTTGCAGTTACTAAGGAACCAGTAAAAAAGAGTGCTCTGTCCCAAAACTATAACTTAATTGCTTTCTAACCCTTACTACTAAAACTAATCATAATGAAGAAGTTAGTCGTTTTCATAAAAAGAATGAGCATCGTAGGAATACTTCTTTTTACGATACTCTTATTGTACACCAAATACTGTTGGAAGAGTGTTGTTAGTAAGAAAGAAGTAGCGGTATTGGTTTCTGAGATTCGGGAGGCTGATGCTTTGCCAGAAACGTTTTATGAACTTTATGAAGCGGATAACCCGAAGTCACTAACGAATGATCTGAACATGCAAATTCTCAACTCATTATTTTATTCTGACACAAAAAATACGCCTTGTTCTAAAGCTGTAGTCTTTTCAGAATTGGTTTGGAGAAAAAAGAGTATGTTCAATAGATTTAAATTACGAGAAATATCGCTAAGCTGGAAAATTGAAGGAGAAACTACTCAAAAAGAATGCTTAAACTGGGTAGCTCAAAAATATGATTTTTTAAATCAAGGAGTGGGTATAAAACAAGCAGCTCAAAAATATTTTGGTAAAGGGATATCTGACTTGAGTGAAAAAGAATTCGCTACTTTGGTGGTAATGATGAGAAATCCTAGCTTGTATAACCCCTCTAGAAGAAAGGAGTTGGTAGATCAAAATGTATATGAATTAATAAAGAAAATGGAGTAACCAAGGGACCTGTGTATAAAATGTATGCTATACTTGAGGTAAGTCGAAGTACAATGATATAAAACGGGTTGTTTAACTTTAATAATCAAACAAATAAACCCAAGAAAAAAAGAATTTTCTTGGGTTTACAGTTCCATTTTTTTTGAGAGGTTTATAAAGGTGTAGTTCCACCACCGTTTCCTGGATCGCAATTCGTTGGGATATATTTTGTATACCAGGGAGTGTATCCACAACTGTTTTTGCCACGAACTTTTATCGTAAATCCATAATTAGAATCTATAGGATCAAATAAAATAGCACTACTTGTACCAGTGTATGAAGTCCCATTGACTGGAGAAGTAATTCGACCACCTGTAACACTCCATTGGTACTCTGTAGCACCTCGAGAAAAAGTTTCTATTTCTCCTTGAGTACAGCCAAAAGTACTCACATGAAATAATCTAGTAATAGAACTAGGAACTCCTACAGAAATAGTTTTACGAATGGTTTGACCATCTACCTGGGCCTCTATGGTAGAAGTGCCTGTAACAGAACTGCTAGTTCGACGAACCGTTATATTATTATTCGATGAAGATAAGATTTGAAGGCCAGAAGTTACCGACCAATTTACATTACTATTCACTACATTCCCTTGTAGAGTATATGTTGTAGAAGAAGTATTACATATTGCAGAAGCTCCGCTAAGACTAAAATTACCGCAACTATATAAAGTATTAGCGGCAACAACATCAAAATGACACTATCCCGCAAAGTGTGTAATTAA
>NZ_JACC01000049.1 GCF_000520955.1 Aquimarina pacifica
TCTTGTAACGATTATTCAGGACGTCACATCATAAGATGTTTTTTACCCTTATTCAAAAAAGGTAACACTTCCATCGTTAATATCATACATTCCTCCAACGATTAAAATCTCTCCATTCTCCTCCATTTCGTTAAGAACTTCACTATCTTTTCTGATGTTCTCGATAGTCATATGTACATTTTTAACTGCTACCTCATTTACAAAATCAATATTTTTTGAATTCCTTTGCGAAGCATCTTCTGGTTCTGCAACGGCAGCAACAGCAGGTTTTATTTTACTAAGCAACGCGGTAAGATTCCCCATTTTTGCATCATCACAAGCTCCTTTGACAGCTCCACAACTCGTATGCCCCAAAACTAATACTAGTTTTGTTCCTGCCAATTTACAGGCAAACTCCATACTACCCAAAATATCTTCATTAACAAAATTGCCAGCAACTCTAGCGCTAAAAATATCACCGATACCTTGATCAAAAATTAATTCTGAAGAAACTCTCGAGTCAATACAGCTCAATATAGTGGCAAAAGGATACTGTCCACCTTTTGTTTGATTTACTTGTTCTAACAAGTCACGATCCGATTGCATTTTTTTTT
>NZ_JACC01000050.1 GCF_000520955.1 Aquimarina pacifica
TTAGTAGTGTTACTGCTCCTTTAGGAGTCACAAGGGCTTGTGTTTCTTTAGTATATGCTTTCATTGTATTTATATTTTTTATTTATTATGCTTTTTTTGGTCGTAATTGAAAAAATTCGATATAACTCTTCGGATTTTCTATGGTCCCTCGCTCAGAAATTAATTGAATGTCAATATTTCTATTTGCGGCTTTTTCTGAAAAATCTTCGAGAATCTCAATAATATCATTATCTAGATATCTTGTTTTACGAACATCTAAAGTCAAGTACGAATCTTCAGGAAGTTTATCTAATTCTTTTAATATTGCACCTTTATTAAAAAAGGTTACCTCTTCTGCCAAGGTCATATTAATTTTGTGTTTCCCATTACTTTTATCTTCAATATGCAGAAAATGTGAATTTTGATAACTTTTAATTAATATAACTACGATACCAACCAGTAAACCAAGACCTATACCTACCAAAAGGTCAGTAAATACAATCCCAACTACAGTAACGGTAAAAGGAATAAACTGTTTCCATCCTAAATCATACATTTTCTTAAAAAGTGATGGCTTAGCTAACTTATACCCCACGATTAATAGTATTGATGCTAATACTGATAACGGAATCATGTTAAGTAATTTAGGAATTATTATTACAGAAATTAACAGTAAAAATCCATGAATAATAGCAGACATCTTTGACTTTCCTCCAGATTGAATATTTGCAGAACTTCGGACTATTACCTGTGTAATTGGCAATCCACCGATCATACCCGAAATTACGTTTCCGGTTCCTTGTGCCAATAATTCTCTATTGGTAGGTGTTACATTTTTTTCTGGATCCAACTTATCAGTTGCTTCTACACAAAGTAAGGTCTCTAAACTTGCAACTAATGCAATAGTAAATGCAGTAATCCATACATCTATTTGAAAAATAACTGCAAAATTCGGAAAACTAAATTGCCCTAAAAATGAAGAAAAGTTATCAGGAATTGGCACACTTACCAAATGATCTTTTGATATTGCAAGACTACCATGATTTTGGGTTACAATAAAGAAAATAATTCCTACGGCAACAGCAACCAGTGGTCCTTGAATAATCTGAAATACTTTTCCCTTTTTTGACAATACGTTGTTCCATAATATCAATATAGCCAAACCAATAAGAGCAATTAATGTCGCTCCTGGGCTTATAAAATTGATAGAATTAATGATTTCTGAAAATGTATTTTCGCCATCTACCTGAAAAAAGGCAAAATCTCCTTCTGGGTCTGAGTCATACCCAAAGAAGTGAGGGATTTGTTTTAAAATTATTATAATTCCTATTCCTGTAAGCATTCCTTTAATTACAGAAGACGGAAAATAATACCCAATAATTCCTGCTTTCAGAACTCCGAATACTATTTGTATTAAACCACCAAGAACTACAGCTACTAAAAAGTTTTCATATCCTCCCAAAGCCCCAATAGATGTCAATACTATCGCGGCTAATCCTGCTGCAGGACCACTTACTCCGATTTGGGATCCACTTAGAGCTCCCACAATAATACCACCGACAATTCCGGCTATTAGGCCCGAAAAAAGAGGTGCACCACTGGCTAGCGCAATACCAAGACACAATGGTAAAGCAACGAAGAATACCACAATACTTGCAGGTAAGTCATTTTTTAAATTCTTAAAAACACTCATAACTATATAATTTTTTTAATGCTCATGATAGATATCAAAGTAATATCTAATAAAAATTGATTTTAAAATATTTGCAATCTAAAATACTTGTAACTGATCAAAGGCTTTATCGTAGTGATTACCTTTATAGATTTTAATTAATCTAATTTTTAAAACTACGAATCTATAACTCTAATTAGCTATCTATATCGTAGTATTTATGGAACAACTTCTCAAAGAATATATGATAAAAAAACCAAGATGACCTATGATTGTCGAAGGATGCTTCTACTAAATTTTATCAAAAATTAATGAAATCAATTACACCAAATTATATTGGGGTGGAGGGGTTATGTGATCAAGATAAATAGACATATTGTATACATAATGTTCTGGATATTTCTTGACCACTATATTAGCCAAAACGCTATCATTATTGTCATAAAACTCTGAAATTTTATCCTTTTCCTTCTGATCATCTTTTTCTGATGTCTCTTTCTCTTTTTTTTCAGAATTTTCGGTTTCATCTAACACAAGAGTAGCCTTAGAGTCACCTGTAAATATACAGACCAAATTCACACTGTTATTGGCCAAATTTAGAAGAAAGCCCAAAACAATTAGAATCTTTAATATTTGAAGTCTTGTAATCACTAAAAGATTATTTTTCACACAAAAGTAATAGTATTACTTTCAATAGTTGTTAAATGAATGATAAAATTCTTTGAAAAATCGCATTGATAGTTTATATGCTACTCAGACATTATAATTCTTTGAGATCAACCGCAGGAATCCAACCTATTTTTCCATCAGAGAGTTTAATTTTCTTCCAATCATTAACCGTCTCCATTACTTTAACCTTGGTTCCTTCGTGTAATTCAAAAACCTCTTCACTACGTAGGTTAGGTTCGCTCTTTATAATTGTTTCTTCTGCAAAAATAATGGCATATTGGTTATTTTTAAAACCATTATACTGTCGAAAAGCAAAAAACACACTAAAAATTCCAAAAACTAAAAACAACCATGAACCCAAAAAAAACAACCTCTTCTTCACAGAAGTTAAAGAGGTATAATATCCTATAAATAAAAGCACAAATAGCACAATACAGATCACAGAAAACCACGCCCATCCATCAAAATCAAAAGTATTGGTCACTCCATTAAATGCTCTAGAGACAAAGCCTTCGGGAATGACATCTATTGCATCGATAGTGGCTTTTTGAGCAAAAGTCAAGTTGTTTTTTATGTCTTGATCATTGGGTGCTAATTTTAGTGCTTTTTCATAATAATATATACTTGCTCCTATATTACTAAGTTTGTATTGAGCATTTCCCAGGTTATAGTACAATTCTGCTGATTCCTGATGGTTATCCAAAATCGTTTTATATGCATCTATAGCTTCATGATACTTTTCTTGATTATAAAGTGAATTGCCTCTCTGAAACGCTTCTTCTCCTTGCGAAAACCCAATTGCTAAAGTGAGAAATGCACATATATGAACTATCCTTTTCATCTTCATACTTTGTTATAATTGTTTATCTATAGTTGCAATTACCCGTGATGCCTTATCATAATCCTGTTGCATTGCGGTACTTGAAGAAGGTGTATATCTTGCAAATTCACAGCTCTCTAATAGCGCAATAAACTCTATAGATACACTTTCTTCTAGCCCTCGTTCCTTTAATAATCGTTGTATCCTATCTTTGCTCATATCACTGGTCTGTATATTAAGCTTTGCTTTTAGGTAATTGTGCAATGCTTTTTCCATTGCGATATAAAACTCTTTTTGAGCCCCTAAATTCTTCTTAGCTTCAGAAAGGTATTTTCGAGCTAATTTATCTGCTTTTCTTACTCTATTCCCGCGAACATCATTTAATCGCTCTTGGCGCTTTTTACCGAAGAAAAGGAATAAAGGAATGGCTAGTAATGGAGTCGTTAAAAACACCCAATAAGTTGTAGACTTAAAAAAATACTCTTTTTTTATTGGTTCTAGATTTGCCTTCAGCTTAAGAAATCTGAACTGATTACCTATTTGTGTAACTAACTTCTTACCTGCGCTCTCTGAACCTGTATTGGGAGCATTAGCGCTTCCATCAGGACCGCTTTTTACATTAATAACAATTTCATCAGATGTGATTCTTTTATAAGATTCTGTTTTAAGATCAAAATATGAGAATGAAATCGAAGGTATAGGATATTTTCCCTTAAACTGAGGAACCAGGGTATAGACATCAGAAATATTACCTCCCATACCTGTCAAATTAGTTCTAACCTTTTCGCTATGTTGCGGTTCATATTGTTCTAATCCATTAGGTACATTAAGTTTTGGCAGATCAAATAGTTTAAGGTTACCTGTACCAGACACTAATACTTTTGCATCTAGAGATTCGGTAGCATCTAACTCTTTTTTGTTTGTAGTTACTTTAAAATCAAATGCTCCAACAGCACCAGAAAAATCATCGGGTTTTCCTTCTGTTGGCAGTGCTTTTACATTTATTACCCTATTACCCGCAGCAACAGTCTTATTTACCGTTGAATACAGTCTGCCGCCAAAAAAATCTCTCCTATTTGTGGGAACATCAACTGAAACCGTAAGGGTAAGTGGTTCAATATTGAGTTTTCCTGTTTTCTGTGGATATAAAACTGTTTTACGTAAAATCACATATCGATAGGGCTCTCCTTTATACTCGCCATTTTCAATCTTAAGTTGCTTCATATCAATAGCCTGACTCCAAAAGTCGCTGTACTTAGGACTATCTAATTCTCTCCAGTTACTCACACTGATTCTTGGACTAACATATAGCTTGTATACTACCGTTATTGCTTCATTGAGATAGGGGTTAGCTTTAGAAACCTCTGCTACCAGATGTAAATTTTCACTTGCAACAAAATCACTGTTATTGCCATCCTTTGGTTTTTGGACTGCTCCTGTAACTTCAATTCTTATAGGTAAGGTCTTATATGTCTGACCACCTATCTCTATTCTTGCCTGCTTAATAGTAAACTTACCTCTGGTTGTTGGCTCAAGAAAGTAACTATAGGTTTTGGCATAGGATCTCTTACCATTCACCCATGAATTACTAATCGACTGATTTGGACCACCGACTACCGTAAACCCCGAAAAAGACGGTGGTGTAAAATTGTCCCCGTCTTGATTCATTTCAAAATCTACTCGTAATCGTTCGTTTACACCAAGTTTTTTCTTGCTTACTTTGGCTTCAAACTTGACCTGAGCCATTGAAACTTGTGTAACCGCCAGAAGTAATGTTATAAAAATTAGTTTTAACTTCATTGAATTCTATATTTTACCAATCTTTATCTGTTCTTATTTTTGAGCCTTGAGCCTTTTTTGCATTTATTTTGTCCTGAACTTTCTTCTCCTGATTGTTCATTGCCTCTAACAAACTCTTAACTTGTTCGGGTGACAATTGACCTTGCACCTGTTTTTGATCTTTAGGCTGTCCTTCTTTTTCATCTTTCTTATCATCATCTCCTTCGCTTCCTTTATCTTTTTTGTCATCTTTAGGATCTTTTTCTTCCTTATCCTTTCCTTCTTCTTTTTCATCTTTCTTATCTTCCCCTTCATCTCCTTTATCCTTCTGATCCTCTCCCTTATCCTGATCCTTATCTCCTTCATCACCTTTCTTATCTTCCTTATCATCTCCTTCTTTCTTATCCTCATTTTCCTGATCCTTGTCTTGATCTTTATCTTGATTTTTATCGTCCTTGTTTTGTTCGTTTTCTTTCTCTTGCTGTTCTAACATCTTCTTTGCAAGTGCCAGATTATATCTTGTTTCATTATCCTTAGGGTTATTTCTAAGAGCATTTTTATAGGACTCAACTGCCTCTTTATATTTTTTTTGCTCCATGTAGGTATTACCTTGGTTATGAAAAGCCTTATGCTTTTCTAACTTGGTAGTGGCGTTTTCAGCCGCTTCTTTATATCGCTGTGTTGCTTCGTCATACTTTTCAGAACCATAATATGCATTTCCCAAATTATATTTTGGAATAGCATCTACTGGGTTTTTTGCTATAGCCTTTCTATACTCACCTTCGGCCTTAGGAAAATTACCATCTGTTACCAATAAATTATTCGCAATAGAGGTATATTGATTAGCTTCTTTACTTGATTTTTCGAGATTCTTATCTTGAGAAAAAACAATTCCAAACTGCAAGCACAAAATAATAACTCCTATTTTTTTCATTTCTTTTACTTTATTTAGCCAAAACTATAGTATACATATGGCCTAAACATCTATTATTCTTCATTAAACAGGTTTAATTTTTTTACCCAAGATGTTTTTCTTTCTAATAGAAAAACATCTAATAACAGTAATAATAACCCTGCTACCAAAAACCATTGAAATCGATCCTTAAAATCTGCAAATTGCTTTGCTTCAAATTCTTTTTTATTCATTCCCTGTAAAACCGTAGTAACTTCATCGACTACGCTTTTGGTGTTTTTACCATCTATATATACACCATTTGCCTCATTAGCTATTTCCTGTAAGGTTGCTTTATTTAGCTTAGTGACTACAGTACCACCTTGACTATTTTTCTTATAGCTTTGCACAATACCGTTTCTTTTTATAGGAATAGGTGCTCCTTTTTCGGACCCAACACCTATTGTAAAAATCCTAATACCTTCTTTAGAAGCTTCTTCTGCAATCGTTCCTACATTACCTTCATGATCTTCTCCATCACTAATAATAAACAGCACTCTATTGGTTTGTTCTTCATCATTATAATAGGTTTTTGCTAATTCTATTGCTTCATGAATAGCAGTACCTTGTGATGATAGCATATCTGTATTCATCGACTGAAGAAACATTTTTCCGGAAGCATAATCTGTCGTAATCGGTAACTGAGGAAAAGCACTTGCTGCATATGCAATAATACCAATGCGGTCACTTGCCAAATTGTTGATAATTTGGGTAACTAATTGCTTTGATTTTTCTAGTCTATTAGGAGCTATATCTTCTGCAAGCATACTTTTGGATACATCAATAGCAAAAACGACATCTACACCTTCTCTTTTTACTGTTTCTAGCTTGGTACCTACTTTTGGATTTACCAATGCCATGATAAGACAGGCAAACGCTAGACTAATTACCATAATTTTTAGAATAGACTTAAACACAGATTGATCCGGGCTTAATTTTTTAAGCAAAGGTGCATCTGCAAATTTTTTCTGTGTTGCTTTTTTCCAGACCAAAACCCCTACAAACACTAAAATTAGTAATGGGATAACCAATAACAACCAAAAATATATTTTCTCTTCTAGTAAATACATATATAAAATTATACTTCTACATTAATACGTTCAACTTATATTCTAAACATCAAATAAAGCTTCTAAACACTGTATATCTTAGTAAAAACTCGATGAAGATTAATAATCCTGCCAAAAGCACCAAAAACCTAAATTTTTCTTCATAATTATAGAATTTAAATTCTTCGATATCTGTTCTTTCTAATGTATCAATTTCCTTGTAAATCTCTTCTAATTTTTTGTTATTTGTTGCTCTAAAATACTTTCCTCCTGTTACAGATGCAATTTCTTTAAGCAGTTTTTCGTCTATTTCAACTTTTCCCATGCCATACTGAAAAGATCCATTAGGCAATATAGCTACTGGTGTTAATGCCATACCATTGGTACCAATACCGATCGTATATGTCTTAATCCCATATTCTACTGCCAACTCAGAGGCAATTTTAGGGTCTATAAAACCTGCATTATTAGAACCATCTGTTAGTAAAATTATAACTTTACTTTTAGCCTTACTATCCTTCAATCTATTTACAGAAGTAGCAAGTCCCATACCAATTGCAGTTCCGTTTTCTAAAACATTATCATACTTTATATCTTTTAGACTACTCAAAACGATTGATTTGTCACTAGTAATTGGTGTTTTGGTAAAACTTTCTCCTGCATATACCACCAATCCTATACGATCACTTACTCTATCTCTAATAAACTCTGCTGCTACATCTTTTAATGCTTCTAATCTATTAGGTTTTAGATCTTTTGCAAGCATACTAGCAGATACATCGATTGACATTACTATATCGATTCCTTTGGTGGTTTTCGTTTTTGTAGATACGTCTATTGTCCTTGGTCTTGCCAATGCAACAATTATCAGTGATAATGCAATGAGTCTTAAAACAAATAGCAATGGTTTTAATTTTGCTAACCAACTTCCTGAGACTTTAAATCCTGAAATGCTAGAAATTTTTAAAGCAGGTTGTTGTTTGTTGCGTTTCCAGACATACCATGCTATAACCAACGGTATTAACAAAAACAACCAAAAAAATTGTGGATTCTCGAATGTAAAATTTTCAAACATTATTATTCGCCGCTTTTAAGTTCTACTGAGTTGATTATTCGTTCGGCAACTCCCTTTGCATATCGATCCTCGATATCGTATACCAAAGTTATTTGTTGAAACCCTCCATTTTCTGCAAAATTGAGCATTAAATACTCGTTCTTTTGTGTTTTCTTGGTTACTTTATTTTCTACTTCAAGGTTTCCAAAAACCTTAATTCCTTTCGCTCCGCCTAAAGTTTCATACTCTTCATCTTTTAAAGAGATATTCTTAGCTCCCATTTTTTCAAAGGTTGTTACAACACTTTCTACAACTTTATCCAAATCTACTTCGGTAGGTTGATTATATTGCATCGTACTTACAACTACATAAAAACTACCTATGAGACTTCCGTAGACGAAGGTTTCATTACCCTTTAGGATTTGTTTTTGCTCCTCAGAAAGCTTATAATTATTACGAATTAAAACCTTTGGAGTTGCAATGGTCACTGGTGGTGATCCGTAGGCACTAGTAATCCATTCGGTTTCTGCTAATTCTTTTGTCGGATGACCTAATAATGTATCTTTAACGACATCATACCCTTTGACCAATATAAAAATGAATAGCGTTAGTGACACTATAAGAACAGCTCCTAAACTACCGAAAAGAATAGTTTTTTGTCGTTTTTTTTGAGCAACAGTTCTTCTATATTCTTCGTCAGCCAATAGTTCTTCTTCTGTGGGCTCGGGTATCGCGTCTTTTGTCTTATGAATTACTTTTTCGATAACATTACGATCTGCTTTTGCAGTAAGAATATCAGGCCTAGATTTGGCAAACTTAGCCATATCCGCAGTTTTTAAAACACTTTTTAGCTCTTCGATTGTGTTTATATCCAAATTAAGGCTTCCAGATTTTATTTCTTTATCTAATCGCTCAATCAGCTCATCGGTTGTACTTTCCATGGCATGATCATAGACTTCTTCGTCAATATATTTACGTGCCGTGTCACTTAGTTGAGAGTAATATTCTTTGTGAGAATCTTTTTCTAATAGGTCTGAATTATCAATTCTCTGTAGTGCAAGTATCGCTTTTTCATAAGGTGGCAACTCATTTTCTTTTTTAGAAATGCGTTTATTCCTTCCAAAAACAATAAGTGCTATCACGGCGATTAATACTAATGGAACTAGAATCCACCAGATCCATTTTTTCCAATCAAAAAAAGAAGCTTCTACCTCGACCAATGGCTTTATCTGATACATCTTCTGCTTAGTAGTATCGACTAGGATATCTCGAACTTCAATCTTTAGAGAATCTGTAAGAAAGACTTGATCTCCTACCATTACTTTTTGTTGGGGTATGGTATAATGTCCCGAATCAAATTGAGTCAATGCATACTCTTTGGTCAACTGAAAACGTTTCCCGTTTTTTGCTGTATCAATTTTTCGGGATTCTATTACCTCAAGAGGTGTAAACGTCTGCCCCTCAGGAAAAACAACGATCTGAGTTGAGTCTGCTTCAATCATCATTTTGTATCGAATCTCACTTCCTATCACGATTGAAGTCGAATCAATATCAGTTGTAACCTGTGAATATCCATCAAATCCTATAATCAGAAGTGCGATCAATACTAATGATCTAATATTTATCAATTTTATATTCTTGATTTGTAATTTATGATTTTTCATTCGTGCTGCTACTACCCTCTTCTTTTAAAATAACCTAATAACTTTTTTACGTAACTTTCATCGATTCTGCTACTTAATGAGCCAGCTCCGCTTCGGGTAAAACTATCTCTAAAATAATCTGCTCTCTCCTTATAAAACTTACTATAGTTTACTCGCGTTTTCTTAGAACCTGTATTCACTAATAAGAGTTCACCCGTTTCTTCATCCTCCATCTGCACCATTCCCAAATTAGGAATCTCCTCTTCTCTCCTATCATATATTCTTATACCTGTAACATCATGCTTTCCTCCAACTATTTTTAGAGTATGTTGATAATCATCAGCAATAAAATCAGAAAGTATAAAAACTATAGCTTTCTTTTTCATAACATTAGACAAAAACTTAAGAGCTTCTGTAATATTAGTTTTCTTACTTTTTGGTTCAAATTCTAATAACTCTCTAATAATTCTTAATACATGAGATCTTCCTTTCTTAGGAGGAATGAATAGTTCTATTTCATCGGTAAATAATATCAGGCCTATCTTATCATTATTCTGAGTCGCAGAAAATGCAAGAGTTGCTGCAATTTCTGTAACCATTCCTTTCTTAAATTGTTCCTGTGTACCAAATAATTGCGATCCAGAAACATCTACCATCAACATCATTGTTAGTTCACGTTCCTCTTCAAAAACCTTGACATAAGGTTCATTATACCTTGCAGTCACATTCCAGTCTATATTACGAACATCATCACCGAACTGATATTGTCTTACTTCACTAAAGGTCATCCCTCTACCTTTGAACGTAGAATGATACTCCCCGCCAAAGATGTGATCACTAAGACGACGTGTCTTAATTTCTATTTTCCGAACTTTTTTTAATAACTCTTTGGTATCCATAATTTTGTATCAGATGTATTCAGCTTATCAGGATTTCAAGTTTCTTTGCACAGAATTTGAAATCTATAACTTCAAACAATAAACGACTATGGCACTTCAATTTCATTCACTATTTTATTTATAATATCCTCTGAAGTAACGTTTTCTGCTTCGGCCTCGTAAGTAATACCAATACGGTGACGAAGTACATCAAGAATTACGGCTCTAACATCTTCAGGTATTACATATCCTCTGCGTTTTATAAATGCATAACATTTTGCCGCAGTTGCCAGGTTAATACTTCCACGAGGTGACGCTCCAAAACTTATTAATGGTTTTAATTCTTCTAGCCCATATTTCTCAGGATAACGAGTAGCAAAAATAATATCAAGGATATATTTCTCTATCTTTTCATCCATATACACTTCTCTTACCGCTTTTTGAGCACTAATGATCTGCTCTACAGAAACTACTGGATTTACTTGCTCAAATGATCCCTTGAGATTTGCTCGAACTATAAGTTGTTCTTCATCTAATTTTGGATAATCTATTACCGTTTTTAACATAAAACGATCTACTTGAGCCTCTGGTAATGGGTATGTTCCTTCCTGTTCAACTGGATTCATCGTTGCCATAACCAGAAAAGGTTTATCTAATATGAATGTCTCATCCCCAATAGTAACCTGCTTTTCCTGCATTGCTTCTAGCAGTGCACTTTGTACTTTTGCGGGAGCACGGTTGATCTCATCTGCCAAAACAAAATTTGCGAAAATCGGACCTTTTTTTATGGTAAAATCGTTTTCCTTCATATTAAAAATCAGTGTCCCAACTACATCTGCTGGCAACAAATCTGGTGTAAACTGAATTCTGCTAAAACTACCTTGAACAGCTTTAGAAAGGGTATTAATTGCTAATGTTTTTGCCAATCCGGGAACCCCTTCAAGCAAAATATGCCCTTGTCCTAAAAGTCCAATTAATAGGCGTTCTACCATATGTTTCTGGCCAACAATTACCTTGTTGATTTCCATAACCAGTAAATCTACAAAAGCAGATTCTTTCTCTATTTTCTGATTAATTGAAGCGATATCAATAACACTATTGTCTTCCATCTAATTATTTTTTAAAGGCGTGAATTTAATATTCCTAATCCAACAATGCAAATTGTCGAAATAAATTTATTTACCCCTGTTAATTCTGGGTTAAAAGTAATATTCATGATTAATTTTAAACACAAATTTTATTATATCTTTAAACTATTTTTCTAAAAAAATAGGCATACGTAGTCTTATCGTTTTTACGATGATATTATCAAAAGACGTATTAATAAACATCGTGTTGCATTTTTTTTATATTATATTTCTTTTTTATGAAAACAGCATTAATAACAGGAACTACCAGCGGAATCGGAAAATCTACCGCCATTGAATTATCAAAACATAATATGAACCTAGTCCTCTGTGGTAGAAGAGAAGATAGGCTTCGCCAACTCAAAGAAGAATTAGAAAAAAAAGTTAACGTTCATATTCTTTGTTTTGATGTTAGAAATCAGAAACAAGTATTTTCTTCATTATCAAACATGCCTCCTCCGTTTAGCACTATTGATATTCTTATTAATAATGCCGGCAATGCGCATGGTCTAGACCCTATACAAACTGGTAGTCTCGAAGATTGGGATGCGATGATTGACATTAATGTCAAGGGACTCTTGTATGTATCTAAAGCAATAATACCAAAAATGGTTGCTCAAAAATCTGGTCATATTATTAATATTGGTTCTATTGCCGGTAAAGAAGTTTACCCTAATGGAAATGTCTATTGTGCTAGTAAACATGCCGTAGATGCCATAAACAAAGGAATGCTAGTAGACCTTAATACGCATGGCATTCGGGTAGGAGCCATTCACCCCGGCTTAGTAGAAACTGAGTTTAGTAATGTTCGTTTTAAAAATAATGATCAAAAGGCTAATAATGTTTACAAAGGTTTTGATCCTCTCACTCCCGAAGACATTGCAGATATCATCGCATTTGTAGTTACTAGACCATACCACGTTAACATTTCAGATCTTATTGTATTACCCACAGCACAAGCAAATAGTACTGTCGTTAACAAAAGTTTTTAATTTCTTTATAATCAATATATTGTTGACCCAATAAAAATAGTTATGTTTATATTTAAAAAGTGCCCCGTTCTAATTTTTGTTAAAATTTAGACGTTAGTTTTTTGGAATAAAGAAATAACAAAACCCTGTCTTTTTGGAATGTAATTAAAAAGGTCTTGATTTTTTAAAAGATAGAATCAGACTCAAAGGCTATTTGCTAAAGGAATGATCAACAAACGTTTACTTATAAAAAATCTGCTCGCACATAACGACGAAAATAGTTTTTATGACAAAAAACGTAGACTAAATATTGGTGAAAAAGAAGGGAAAGCTAAATTTCTGAAGCATATATGTGCGCTAGCAAATTCTAATCCAAAAAACAACTCATATATTGTTATTGGTGTAGAAGATGAAGATAATGAAATTATAGGAGTAGATTTCTTTGATGACAGTAAAATTCAAAATCTTGTAAATGCATACCTATCAAACCCGCCACTTGTTGCTTATGAAAACATTCCTTTTCCGCATTTATCAAGTGACAAAGTTGTAGGTTTGGTTTCAATACGGCCACAAGGAAACAAAATATGTTCCCTCAGAAAAAACATTTGGAAATATTATGGCGGATCTGTTTTCTTTAGAGAAGGTAGTATTAGTATGCCTAAGGTATTTGATATTGAGATAAAAGATATTAACTCTGAAATCGTCAGTTCTATCGAGAGTCATGCTCAAAACAACATAGAACTTACCTTAGACGGTGTTTTTGATTTTATGAATTCTCGAAAAGACTATAATCCCAATTATAAAGTTTTTAAAGAATACTTTGTTGTTTGTTGGGCAGGTAAAGAAAAGAGACAGAATGGAGCCACCTATTATTCTAGAGTAGATATTGAGCTTGTAAATGAACACGTAAAACTCTTTTATTCTGAACTAGATGAAGTCAGTATATCATTGACGGATGATCAATTCAAAATAGTTGAATATGTGCAATTAGGAGTACAAGATACCTTCTCCTATTATCCCCTAGAAGAAGTTGTAATTACCTTTAAAAATAACGGCAGCTATGATATCGAAACAAAACTCATATTCGACCCTCCCCAATTCGACCGTAAAACGTTGCATCATTTATACAATAGCAATAACGCCCTATTAGAAAAATTAAAAAATCAAATCCCATTATCCAAAAACGACACAAAAGATATTATTAACCTACCTGCGACTTATTTGTTATGCTATTTTAATAATTTTATTGATGCAAAAGAAAAATTAGAGGAAGCAAAACCATATCTAAAAAAATATAATGACGCCACATATTTACTATGTAAAGAAAGTATTAGGATACTAAGAAAAGTAAAATACAGTTAATATGTAGTTGCAAGAGAACCAAAATTAAACATAAAACAAACCAACACCAAAAACCAAATATGGGCAGAACCTTAGTAATAGGAGATATACATGGTGCATTAAAGGCACTACAACAAGTTCTTGATAAAGCAAACGTAACAAACAGTGATACTCTTATTTTTCTAGGAGATTATGTTGATGGTTGGAGCGATTGTGCAGAAACCATTTCTTTTTTAATTAAACTAAAAGCATCTCATGATTGTATTTTTATACGAGGAAATCATGATGAGCTCTGTTACACTTGGTTGACGCAAAAGACCAACAATCCAGAGTGGGTAAAACATGGTGGCCAAGCGACTATGGATTCATATGCTAAATTAGCAGACTCAGTACTCAATACCCATTATGAGTTTTATGAGAATCTCACTAATTACCATATCGATGATAATAACCGTTTGTTTTTACATGCTGGTTTTACAAATCTCAATGGTCCTGACAGGGAATTCTTCAGCAAGCTGTTTTATTGGGACCGAACCTTGTGGGAAACAGCTCTATCAATAGACCCTAACTTAAAAAAAACAGACATAAATTACCCTAAAAGACTTTTACTTTTTAACGAAATTTATATAGGTCACACTCCTGTTACACGCATCAATAAAACGACGCCTGTCAAGGCTACCTGTGTTTGGAATTTAGATACAGGAGCAGCTTTCAAAGGACCTTTAACAATAATGGATGTCAATACCAAGGAATTCTGGCAAAGCGACCCAGCCTATACATTGTACCCGAATGAAAGTGGAAGGAATTAAAATTAATTTTTCTTCTACCATTTCTATTTTGTAGCTTTAGAACTCGAATTTTAAAACCAATTCATCAATGGGAATTTTTGACGAAATAAAAAAGAAACTTAGCCATGAGTTTATTGACATAATAGAATGGTTAGATAATACCAACGATACAATCGTACATAGATTCGAAAGGTATCAAAATGAAATAAAAAATGAAGCTAAACTTATTGTCAGAGAAGGACAAACGGCCGTTTTTATTAACGAAGGGCAACTTGCTGATGTTTTTACGCCCGGAACCTATACTTTAAATACACAAAACCTACCTATTTTAGCGACATTAAAAGGCTGGAAATATGGATTTAACAGCCCTTTTAAAGCTGAAGTATATTTCGTAAACACTCATCTTTTTACAGATGAAAAATGGGGGACTAAAAACCCAATTACCCTCAATGATGATCGTTTCGGATTAGTAGAAATTCGAGCTTTCGGAACCTACGCTTTCAAAATTAATGACCCCGGCAAATTTATTGTTGATATTGTAGGTACTGATGCCAACTTTACCAATTTTGAAATCAATGAACATCTCAAAAGTTTAATTGCAACACGATTTACAGATACGATAGGAGAAGCCAACCTGCCCATAGAATTGTACGCAGCAAATACTAGTGAATTATCAGAAACATGTCTCGATGTAATGCAACCTGAATTCAATAGTGTAGGAATTTCGTTAGAGAAATTCTATATCGAGAATGTTTCTATGCCGGAAGAATTAAAAAAAGAGATTTTTGAATATAGCAGAATTGACAAACTTGATCTTGATAAATTAACAAAATTCAAAACCGCAAAAGCCATTGAAGCTGCCGCCGCCAATGAAGGTGGTACAGCAGGTGCAGGAATGGGTATGGGAATGGGATTTGTTCTTGCCCAACAAATGGGTGGCATGATGAACCCAATGGCAGGGCAACCACAACAAATGCAACAAACTACACCGGTAACACCACCACCTATGCCAATACAAGTGCAGTATTTTTATGCGCTGAACGGTCAGCAATCTGGTCCCGTGTCATTTGACCAACTTAAAGCTTTATTTGCCAATCGAACTATTAATAAAGAGGTCTTAATATGGAAACAAGGAATGGCTAATTGGGCCGCATTAAAAGAAATTGAAGAATTAAAAATCTTTCTTGGTGGCAGCACTCCTCCCCCATTACCAGGAGCATAAATTTATTTCGTTTACATTCATGTAAAATTTTTGATAAGAATTATTTATCAAAAAACCAGAAATGATACTCGTATATGCAAGAAGAAAAAGCCGTTTCGGAACAAAAAAAATCCTGTGTTAATTGTGGTGCAGAATTAAAATATAAGCCTGGTACAACCACCATAACTTGTGAGTATTGTAACCATCAAGAAACTATTGTACAAGATCAAAATGGATTTAAAGAGTTAGCTCTGAAACCCTATCTGACAGAAATGGGATCCCAATCTCATTCTGAAGAAATTATGATGTTGCATTGTAAAAATTGCGGTGCAAACCAACACATTGAAGAAAATTATAAATCCTTGCATTGTGTTTATTGTACAATGCCCTTGATAATTGAAGATGCATATAAAGAAGATTGGATTTTACCAGGAGCCATCCTTCCTTTTCAATTTGATCAGAAAAAATCACATCAGATATTTTCGAAATGGGTTAAAGGATTATGGTTTGCCCCTAATAACTTAAAAAAGGCAGCATTAGACCCTCAAAACACCAAAGGTTTATATTTACCATATTGGACTTTTGACGCTCAATTATATGCAGATTATACAGGAAAGCGTGGAGATTATTATTACGTCAATGTTCCTTACAAAGCAACCGTAAATGGTAAAACTGTTACTAGAACCCGTCAAGAACGTAGAACAAGATGGACCTCAACCCGAGGAAATATATCAGGATTTGTAGATGACACACTTATTAAAGCGTCTCATCAACGAAAAAATCATATTCCGACCAAGATATCAAACTGGAATTTGAAAGCATTACAACCTTTTAATAGTAGCTTTTTAGCCGGCTTTGTAACTGAAAAATATACAATCCCTTTAAAAGACGGACATCTGTCCTCTACCAAAGAAGCAGAACATATTGCAAAATTATGGGCAAAAAGAGACATCGGGGGTGATACACAGCGCATAAACTCTATACAAATGCGATTAACAGATGAAACATTTAAACATATTTTGCTTCCCGTATATATCAGTGCATATCAATATAGTGGTAAGAAGTACAATTTTTTTATTAATGGTCAAACAGGTGCAATATCAGGAAAAAGACCATATTCTTTTTGGAAAATTTTCTTTTTTATTCTACTTATTTTGATCGTCGTAGCACTACTATTTTGGCTTTCTGAAAAAAAATAGTAATCCATAAATATAAAAAATTCTTAGTCTAATATCTTAAAAGAAAAGATCTCGTACAATTTTGTACCCATATCATCAGAGCAAAGGTTTTCTCTAGCCATAAAAGAAACTTCTGTGGCACTTTTTAATGACTCCAAATTTTTAGGAATTACTCCTATAAATCCCATTTCAAATTCCTGATCAGTTGAGAGCGCATTAACAATACCTGATCCCGTACTGGTTATTTTTCCTACTCTTATGATTGCACTAACTTTATAGTTTTTGCTACAAATAGTATTATTTTTTTTCAACTCTTTTATTGCTCCCAAAAACCCTACCGTATTTGGCGCTAATTGAACAGGCATTTTAGTAATTTCATTATCTCTGGGGTCACCAAATGCAGGTCTTTGTATTTTGCTTTTATTCAACTCTTCAGGTTTATCTGCTTCTTGCGCCACACTAGTTGCTTTACAAGATAATAAAGATACAACAATCAAAATGTAGAAAAAGTTATTCATCTTATTATATTAAATTGCTTTTTACTATTACTAGCAATGATTATGCCCAATTACTCCGAAATTAAAAATCATTCTAAAGTCACTATCAGAACCTATCATTATTTTAAAAACAAAAAAGGAGTTGAAATATTCAACTCCTTTTTATGATATATTTGACTACAAAATTATTGTTTTACCAATTTAAATGGCTGCATATTTGCACCATCAATCTGAAGGATATAAACCCCAGATACCAAATTGCTGGCATCCCAAATAACTGTAGATCTTTTCTCAACATCTGATTGTGTAAACACACGTTCTCCCAATAGGTTATAAACATTCATTGAAAGTGCTTTATCTGTATCTAAATCACCTATAGTAACCTCGAAAGTACTCGAAGATGGATTGCGCCCTACAGAGATTCCTTTTGACTCATCTAGTACCAGTAGTGGCTCATCGAATGCAGCAGAACTTGTATCGGTTGATTCGCTACTTATAACACCAAACACCTGAAATATCTGATCAATAGGTGGTCTTCCGAGTGATAAAGAAGCTGGAGTCCAATCAACTGCTCCTGTACCAAATAAATTTAAATTATCTCTAAAGAATGGTTCCTCTCCGATGCCTCCATTTTGAGAGGACCAAAACCATTGTGTAGCATCTGGGTTAAATGGCAAATTAGCATATACTGATAACCAATAGGTCCCTTCTTCTAATTGCGCTGCCTCATTTAATAACAAATTCAAATTCGTATCTGTAGCATCAGAAATAGGAGCAAGTTCTCCACTATTATATACTTCTTCTCCAGGTGCTCCCAAATTATCTTGATAAATTACTACGGTTGCACTGGTAAAAGTTGGTGTATTATTTGCTACACCAAATGCAACAATTCTTTCTATAGTCCAAGTATCACCTTCTGCTACTGTAAAATCGTCTGCTGTTTGGGCTAATCCACCAAAATCAGTAAAAAGTTGAGATGGCATTACTGTAATCGAAGCATCATTTTGTTCATACACTGCCTTCTCAGAAACACTAATAGTGAATCCTTCGGCAACTGTTTCTTCTCCACTTGTTGCCACGAGACTAATCGTTGCTTCATCTCCTATTATTAGTCGGTTATACACCAATTTTATTGTGTTCCCCTCTAAGGTTGCTGTTACAAAGTCAGGATTAGAATTTGAGAACTCTATATCAATCGGAGCCCCCCCAGAATGAACAAACAAATCAGTTATATCAATTTCTGCTTCTGTTTCTTCAGAATTTTGAAATAATGTAATATCAGATAGCAAATATGCTACACTTAATTCTGATTCTGGTAATTCATTGAACAATGGGAATTTTGCACTATACAAACCATTACCATGAGAAGCAACAGCTATAAATCCATCTTTACGTGTTTTTACCTCATCAGTAACCGCAGTACCGATTACAATATTTTCTTTTCTCCAAACGGTGTTACTTCCATTTAATCTAGTGGTATAGTAAAGACCAGTACTCGTAGCAGCATAGATTCTTTGTAATCTCGCTCCTAATACTCCTTGACTTCCTCCAAAAAATGCAGTGCTACGTACAGAAGGGCCATTACCTGATCCATCAGCATTTTGCTCTAAGTTACCACTAATATTCATCCAAGTATCTCCGCCATTTTCAGTAAGAAATAAACTTATCACTCCATAATTAGAAAAGGTAACAATCACTCTATCAGAATCAGATGGATCTACATTGATGTCATTTATGAAAGCTGCTGGCAATCCTTTTCCGGTAGAAATATCAATACCTTCCTGACCGTCAATATTTGCATTATCCATTTTGTAGATCTCTCCTGTACTCGTACCATAATATAATCTGTTTGCAACCGGATAGGTAGAAACATCTAATGCTAAAATAGCAGTTCCAACTGGGGTATTCCCGTTAGACAAATCTGTCCAATTTACTGTAGTACTTGCATTAGAAAAAAGTGGAATTTCATCTAAATTCCTATTTCTCCACATTGTATTACCTGCCGGCATATACATAATATTGTCGTTATTAGGATCAAGTACAAATGGTGCTACAAATGAAAAGCCACTTGCTGCAGCAGGCTGTACACGAGTAAATGATTGAAACTCTCCAGCTTCATTAAAATTAAACCTATATACACGTCCATTTTGTGAAGATACGTACCTAGTAAGTCCTCCATCTGCTATAGCATTATACGAACCATCACCTCCAAAATCTTCTATCCAAGCATCTGTAGTGTTTGTAGAAGAAGTAAACCAAGTACCATTATCCTGAAAACCTGCAACTAAATCATCACTATTAGCTTCTGGATCAAAAGAAACGTGGTAAGGTTGCGTTGTAATATACCCATTATTCAAAGAAGTCCAGTCTACTGGTTCTATATCATCAAGTGTCATTGTTATATCCTCAGTAACGAATACTCCTCCATCATTTCCTGATAGTGCTTTGTTTGGATTTGATGGATAAAAAATTAATACGTGCTGATCAGGGTGCTGATCAGTGTATACTGAAACATTGTTTAAAGGAGAGTATCCTGCAATCCAGCTTTCCTGACCTGCTGGCGTAGTAAATCCTGTGGTAGATCTATATAAGTTTGTACCTCCTACAAACATAAGGTTAGAATCTGCAGGACTAACTTCTATTACCATATTGTATTCTCCTTGTAAGTTAAGGTTTCCTACGCTACCGCCTATTGATGATAATGGTAAATTAGCAGTAAGGTCTGTCCAAGTATCTTCTGGTGTTGCTGCCGAAGCATCGTACTTACTTAACACTCCAGAACCTGCAGCATCACGTGTAAGAAAATATACAATATCTTCATTTGACGGATCTATTTCGATAACCGTTCTTCCGTAATCAGTACCAAAATCCGCTGGTGTAATATTTGTCCAAGTATCTCCATCTGTAGAGGTAAAAAAACCTGCGGGAGTACTACCAAAATCCATAGTGGCATATATTTGACCTGTTGAAGAAATTGCTACTTCTGCTTTGGTATCAAAACCACCTGGCAATACCTCGGTAAAAGAATTTCCTCCGTCTTGTGACCTTAGAACACCCGTTAATGTACCTAAATATAAGTCTCCATTAGTCGGATCAATGGCGATAGAATTTACAAGATCAAACGCAGAATCAAAAGAACCTGGAGTTTGGTTTACCGTTGAGTTAAGAAGTTCCCATGTACGCCCTCCATCTTGAGATTTATACACACCTGATCCTTGATAAAATGCTCCACCTGCCGAAGCTGAATTACCATATCTTTCTCCAGAAACATAATACCAAGTAAAACTTTTTGATGATCTAGGGTCTTGTATTATATCCGTAATACTTGGATCCTGAAAAGATCGTGTTACTTTTGTCCAAGATTCACCTCCATTTTCAGAACGCCATAATCCACCAGAAACACCTCCTGCTAGAATTACATTTTCATTAGTACGGTCTATTGCCAACGCTCTGGTTCTTCCTCCTACATTATAAGGACCTCTGTTTTGCCAATTAGAATATGTACTTGCTTTAGATGATTTTGCAGCAATGGCAAGTGACTTTTGAGAATCGTCTCCTGTACCTATTTTAGAAGAAAACTCAACCTCTGCTTTTCTAATTCCGTCAGGAATTTTACCTGAAGGATCAGCCAGTCTCATAAATTCAAAAGAACTACGGTCCTGAGCATTGTCAGGAACACGTTCGGCCTTTTGTAAATTGTCATATAACTTGGACATTTTATACACCTGATGTCCTTTATTATGGGGTGTTGCAGCATGATTAGCTGTGGGTTGTTGTGCACTAACTGACGCGGTAGCTACAACAAGAGATAATGCACAAACATTATGTTTGAGATAAAATAAAACTTTTTTCATTTTCTAAGTTGATTTGTGAGTAATTCACAAATATAACTTAAAAAATCGATTTTTTTTCCTAAAAATTAGGCAAAATCAGAAATTCATTGGCTTTTCACCAATAAAACCTCGACGCTTTCGGTAATTACATGGCATAAATCTTCTCCAACAACAATAGGGTCACTTGTAAAAGTATTATATCCTGATTTGGTTACAATTACTATGTAAGAGCCCGGTCTTTCATATGCTCCCAAAAACAAAGCACTACCAGAAAAGTTTTCTAATGATTCAGAATAATCACCTTCGGTTATTACTACTTGTACCTCTTCAATCAGAAGTGTATCATCTTCAGCATCTTTTACTGTTACCTCAATTCCTGGTCTTGCTTCTTCAGTGCAGAGAATGGGGTTCTCTGTTTTATCCTCATCATTCGAACACGCAAAAAGTAACGTTAGTATACCAATTAAAAAAAACCTATTCATCTATTTCTAATCTTATTATTGTATTAAGTAAGATGTACATCAGAATCGATGGTTGCGTTTTATTATCTTATTAAGAATGATTATAGATCAAATTTTATTCCTTGAGCTAATGGCAACTCGGTAGTATAGTTAATCGTATTTGTTTGTCGTCTCATATATACTTTCCAGGCATCAGATCCTGATTCTCGACCACCACCTGTTTCTTTTTCGCCTCCAAAAGCTCCTCCTATTTCTGCACCTGATGTTCCTATATTTACATTAGCAATACCACAATCAGAACCTACATGAGATAAAAAAAGTTCTGCCTCTCTTAGATTATTTGTCATAATTGCTGATGAAAGCCCTTGAGCAACTCCGTTTTGAATATCGATAGCGTTTTCTACGCTCCCACTATATTTTAAAAGATAAAGTACCGGGGCAAAAGTTTCATGTTGTACAATTTCGAAAGAATTATTAGCTTCTGCTATGGCAGGTTTCACATAGCAACCGCTTTCATAACCGTCTCCCGAAAGCACGCCACCTTCGACAATAATATTACCTCCTTGATCCACTACTTTCTGTAATGCATTTTTATATCCATTCACGGCATCCGTGTCAATTAATGGACCAACATGATTATTTTCATCTAGTGGATTTCCAATCTTTAATTGCTTATATGCGTCAACCACAGCATTTTTTACAGCATCATAAACATCTTCATGAATAATCAATCTACGTGTAGAAGTACACCGTTGACCTGCTGTACCCACAGCACCAAAAACGGCACCTATTACCGTCATTTTTATATCTGCATCTGGAGTAACTATAATGGCATTATTCCCTCCTAATTCTAAAAGAGATTTTCCTAGTCTTTGCCCTACTGTTGCCGCTACTATTTTTCCCATTCTTGTTGAACCTGTTGCAGAGATCAAAGGGATTCTTTTATCAGTAGTCATCATCTCTCCTACTTTATAGTTGCCGTTAATCAAACATGAAATCCCTTCTGGAAGTTGATTGTCACGTAAAACTTTAGCAATTATATGTTGACAAGCAATACCACATAATGGAGTTTTTTCGCTTGGTTTCCAAACGCATACATCTCCACAAATCCATGCTAAGGCAGTATTCCAAGCCCAAACAGCTACCGGAAAATTAAATGCTGATATTATTCCTACGATTCCTAGGGGATGATATTGTTCGTACATTCTATGACCTGGTCGTTCTGAGTGCATCGTAAATCCGTGCAACTGACGGGATAGACCTACAGCAAAATCACAGATATCAATCATCTCCTGCACTTCTCCCAAGCCTTCTTGATAGGATTTCCCCATCTCATATGAAACAAGTTTCCCTAATGGTTCTTTTAATTTTCTTAATGCTTCTCCGAATTGTCTTACTATGTCTCCCCGCAGTGGTGCAGGTTGTACACGCCATAACTTATATGCTTCTGCTGCAGTTTCAATTACTTTCTCATAATCATCTATAGAAGTACTTTCTACCTCTGCAATCAGTTTACCATCTACTGGAGAGAATGAAGTGATTTCTTCTTCTGAAGAATACCAAGTAGAGCCTGTAGAAGTCCCTTTATTATGCAATTCTATTCCTAATTGTTGTAATGCTTCTTGAATACCAAAATCTATAAGTGATACTGCCATGATATATTGCGTTTTTAAAAAGTAAAAGTACTAATTTTTACAAATATTTCAATTTATGATCTATTTGCAAGCTTTTTGTTGACTATTTATCAAAATTCAAATTTCAGAATTCATTCGCTCACATCTTTTCAGCATTTATGATTCTGATACAAATCGTTCATCTACAGACATAACACTATCACAATTAGAACATGTCCTTAGACTTTTACTACCATAAAAATCTTTGAAATGCTTGAGAAAATCTTTTTCTATATCATTAAGTTTAAAATATACTTCATGAAGCTTATTGTTACACTGATCACAAAACCAAAGTAATCCATCTTCGGCATCGAGATCTACTCGTTTTCTTTCAATCACAAGACCAATTGACCCTTCGTGACGTACAGGAGAATGTGGTACTTTGGCCGGATGTAAATACATATCTCCTGGACCTAATTTCATTGTTTTCTTTTTTCCTTCCTCTTGAACATGTACTTCAATAGTTCCTTCTAATTGATAAAACAGTTCTTCGGTTTCGTTATAGTGGTAGTCTTTTCGGGCATTAGGCCCTGCTACAATCATGACTATATAGTCACCGGCGTCTTTATATAAATTTCTATTACCAACAGGTGGTTTTAATGTATCTCTATTGTCTTCAATCCATTTTGTAAGATTGAACGGTTTCGGGATCGCCATTTATTCGTTTTTTTATGGAAGATAAAAGTACGAATAGTGTAATGCTTTTAAAAATTTAGTAAATAAAAAACAAAAATTAAGATTTGATTTCCTTGACACTTATTTTTTGAATGTTTTCTATAGTATTATTCACACTCTACATCATCATCCAAAAAAACAAGTACATCATGATTAATTTCCAGATCACAAACCTCTTGAGGGATAGTTGTTAGATTATTCGATTGCAGAAACAGTGTATTTAAATTAATCAAATTGCCAAGAGATGAAGGAATGCTACTGATGGCATTATAACCCAAAGAAAGATATTCTAAATTACTTAGGTTTCCTATTGAAGAAGGAATGCTAGTTATACTATTATTAAATACATAAAACTCTGATAACTCACCTAAATTTCCTATCTCAGAAGGAATACTGGTAATCAAATTGTCATTAAGATATAAATCTTCTAAATTGGCGAGATTGGCAATTGATGAAGGAATATCTGTAATAGCATTATTGTTTAAATGAAGATCCTTCAAATTGGTAAGATTGCCCAGCGACAAAGGAATGTTGCCTAGCATATTATGATCTAGGTAAAGTCTTTCTAAACTAGTTAGATTGCCAATCGATGAAGGAATTGAATTAATGTTATTCTGAGATAAATACAAAAATTTCAAGGTTTGTAAACTTCCTATCTCATTGGGTATATTATCAATATCGTTAGAGATCGCAAATAGAAATTCCAAATTATTTAATTCTCCTAACTCTGGTGGTAAGGTGGTGATATTTCTATCGTTCAATAATAGTAGTGTTACATTACCATTAACGTGAGATACTCCGTCCCAGGAATCCATAGTCTCATCATTAAGATCCCAACCTAAAGTATTCCCAGAATTCATTTGATAAAACAATACTAATATTTCTCTATCTGTTCGAGGTAGCACTATTGCTGTTATCAAATAATTTTGAGAAGTTCCATCTTCTGCTGTGACTTCATAAACAAGTGGATTAGTGAAATCCTGCACCTCTTGACTGTTAGGAGATACAGAAGCAACACTAGATATGTTTAACGACGGTATTAATGCAGTTAGTGATGTGCCAAAAGGAAAGCCCACTGTTACTGCATTAGTTTTCTTATCAATTACCCCAACAACATCCTTAGAAAGTCCAGGATTATCAGCCGCTGTAAATACAATATCCAGTAGTTCTTTTTCTGTGTTTTCTTCTATGGTAACATTTACCGTATAGCTTTGAGCGGTTCCATCTTCTGCGGTAACGGTATAAACCACAGGGGCCGTAAAATCATGAAGTTCCTGATTACCCGGAGACACTATAGCTTTGTTAGAGATTCTTATGGTAGGAATTAAATCCGTAAGAGCCGTATTATAAGGCACCAAAACAGTAATTGTATGGGTTTCGCTATCTATTACTCCAGTAATGTCTTTTGTTAACTCAGGATTATCTTCAGCCCTAAATATAAAGGACAAAAGTTCTTTTTCAGTACTTTCTTCTGTTGTAACGGATACCGTATAATCCACTCTCGAAGTATCTTCTGCTCTTACAGTATAGATAACCGATGTAGTAAAATCTTGATGTACTTGACTATCGGGAGATACTGTTGCCTTATCTGATAGAGAAATTACAGGAACTAGTTCGGTTAAAACCGTGCCATAAGGTACAGTAACAGTAATTATTCTATTTTCTTCATCAATCACTCCTCTAATATCTTCAGAAAGTTTTTCGTTTTCAGTAGTCGAAAATACAAAATCGGTAATTTGTTTCTCACTACTTAATTCTTCTACATCGTCTTCTTGTATTTCTACACCATTATCATCTTTGCTACAAGAGAACATTGACATACAAAACAGTATTATGGCAATACTATATCGAATCCATTCCTTGTAGCTTAAACTTTTCAATATCATATTATTTACACTTACACCTGTTTTCAATACTAGAAAACCTATTACAGCTTGAAACTAAGAAAACACCTAAGGTATATTATACTTACAAACCTCTTTTCTAAAGCTCGAAGACATCAACCTAATTAAAATTCATAGTGCAAAATTAAATATATAGCGGTCGACAAAAACCCCTGAATCCCGTGAAAAACAGCAGCTTAACAAGTTAAAATATCAGGCATGCATTACCGCCAATTTGGTGCTAAAACGCTTTTATTTTTAATACCTTTACTCTACACATTGTACTCCTTCATCTAGGTCTACATTAGTACCATAATTCGTTTCTAGATCACACACTTCTTGAGGAACCGTGGTTAGAGAATTAAAAGACAAAACTAAATAGTCTAAGTTAATTAGATTTCCAACTTCTACAGGAACACTCGTCAATGAATTAGAATACAATGTAAACTCTTCTAAATTCGTTAAATTACCTATCGTCTCAGGAAGACCTACCAATGAGTTATTGTTTAACAATAATGTTTTTAAACCTGTAAGTTGTCCTATCGTCTCAGGAAAATGACTAATCTTATTACTACTTAAATCGATATATTCAAGATGACTTAGATACCCTAATTCTTTCGTGAAACTTACAATATTACTATCACTAAGCTCTAATCGTGTTACATTTCCATCCTCGTGCGTTACGCCAGTCCATGAATTCATAGTTTCATCACCCAGATCCCAATCTAACACCCTATAATTTGCATCAAAAAAGAAGATTAATGATTCTCTATCTGTTGTCGGTTCGGCCCTTGTTACCGATATAGTATATTGCTGAGGTTCGCCGCTTTGAGAAGCTACTAAATACCGTACATCCGAAGTAAAATTATTCGGAACCTCACTAGCTGGAGATACCGACGCACCATCTGAGCTTTTTATCGTCGGTTTTAAAGAAAGATGCGACACTACTTCGGGAAAAGTAACTGTGACTGTATAATTTTCCTGATCCACCACTCCTACTACATCTTCAGAAAGTTCTGGGTTTTCTGCCGCTCTAAAAACGAAAGACAAAAGTTCGTTTTCACTATTTCTTTTTGGGACAACGGCTACTCGGTAATTTTGAGTAGAACCACTTTCGGCTGTTACCGTATAAACAACAGGAGTAGTAAAATCCTATGTTTCTTGGCTATCAGGAGATACCGTTGCGTTTTCTGACAGTGTTATTGTTGGTGTTAATTGATTTAGTTCACTACCATAAGGAACGCTCGCCTTAATCGAACCGTCATTGTAAAGTATACCTATTACATCTTGAGACAAGTCAGGGTTATCACTACTTCTGAAATTGAACGTAATTATTTCTTTTTCATTACTTAAAATTCCTGCACCACCATCATCGTCTTCTTCAATTATGTCATCATCGCCACCAGGAAATGATTTTTTATCATCACTACTACATGAAAACAGAAACATCCCTGTGAGTAAAAGAATCACTATTAGTTTTACTTTTTGTCGAAAATTTATTGTTCTAGTATACACTGTTGGTTGTTATTTCTTTTGTTTATAACAACCTACTATATAATTACGCAAAAACATTCACCGTTTTCAGTGAAAAACAAATAATTAACAAATATGAAGTTACTCATTCACATCTATTGAATTTGAGTAAATTCTCAATAAAAAAGAAATCGCTCAAACAAGATTTCTCTTGTAGAGCGATTCCCAACTAAATAACCAACCAAAAAGTTATAATTGTTTAAGTGCTAATTCACTTTTATTTTGAAAGCTTCAAAAAATCCGCTTTTTTAATTCGTTTTGTTTGATTTTGGGTCTGTTGACCGCTTTTCGCATTTTTAAATTGTATAAGACCTCGTCCTACAAATTGGTAAACGGTCTCAGAAGCAGGATGAAACAATTCTATTTTACTATCATTGATAACGGATAATTCGAAGAATTCATTGCCCAAATAATCGTAATCAAGTGTTAAAGTTTTCCCATAAAAATTATTTACTATATCATTTACTTCATAGTGACCTATGTAATCATAATAGATATCATCTATAGAAAATCCATTTTGATCTCTAGAACTTTTAAAATTTTCTCCTGAACCAAAATATGCGAATTTTAAATAGTTTTCATTATCAAATTCATTCAAAGCTCCATAATCACTGGTAAACACTTTTTCCCAAGTTTCATATTCTTGAAGAAAATAATGAATGTTATCATAAAAGACTCTATCATAGTCAAAGTTGTTGCGCTGATATCCTATTAAAAAATAACTTGTATTACTAATTCTATCATATACCTCGATTTCGTTATTAGAAATTTGGGTGATCACAAGCTCATAAGTTCCATCAATATCATGACTAATATCAAGCTCCATTCTAAATGTATCATAAAACCCTACATCGAGTCCGAAACCACCTCCATTACTTCCCATTCCTACCAAGTTATTATTGGCAAAAAAAGTTCCGTTTCTAAAAGATACCGTGAACGCACTTTGTAAAAAAGGAATTTCACCATTACCTCGTGTACGTTCTATATCTACATACCAGATTTCGTAATTGGTCAATAATGAATTCAAACTTATACTCGGTTCATCAAAAAAAACATCTTCTTCGATAATAACTTCTGCTACACAAGAAGTTAGTAATAGCGAACCTAAAAAAATGGCTGAAAGTAATTTTAAAGTCTTCATAAGGTATGTGCTTTATTAATTTTGAAATAGTAGTAACCAAAACGCATGCCAAACTTTTAATTAATTGATTTTCAGTTTTTTAATATGCTGTGTATTTTCACTATTTTTGAACTAACAATTACAATCATGGAACAAAATCCAAAATTTGCTGTTATAGGTGGAGGAAGCTGGGCTACGGCCATTGTAAAAATGCTAACCGAAAATTTAACCGAAATCGGGTGGTATATGCGCAGTAACTATGCTCTTGAACATATAAAAAGACAGAAACACAATCCTAACTACTTGAGCTCTGTAGAGTTTAAGATCAAACAACTAAAATTAACTAATGATATTAATGAAGCAGTAGCATATGCTGATTACCTAATTTTTGCTATCCCATCAGCCTTTCTAAACAGCGAACTTCAGAAGCTTACGGTCCCACTTACTGATAAAATCATTTTCTCTGCCATCAAAGGAATTGTTCCCGAAACAGGACTAATTGTTGGAGAGCATTTTAACGATATTTATAAAATCCCGTTTAACAATATTGGTGTTATAACAGGTCCCTGTCATGCCGAAGAAGTTGCTTTAGAACGCTTGTCTTATTTAACAATCGCCTCTAGTGATGAAGAAAAGGCTCAAATGATGGCCAACCAATTAAGTAGTTATTATATTAAATGTAAAACAAGTGATGATATTATTGGTACAGAATATGCCGCAGTATTAAAAAACATCTATTCTGTAGCTGCAGGAATTGCGCACGGACTAGGATATGGAGATAATTTTCAGAGTGTTTTAATGAGTAATGCAATTCGAGAAATGAAACGTTTTATTAAGAAAGTACACAAAATGAAGCGTAACATTAACGATTCTGCTTACTTAGGAGATCTATTAGTAACTGGATACTCTGTTTTTTCTCGTAATCGCATGTTTGGTAATATGATTGGTAAAGGATATACTGTTATGAGTGCACAAATGGAAATGAATATGATTGCCGAAGGATATTATGCTGCCAAAACTGCTTATGAATTAGATGCCAATAAAGCAACCAGAACACCTATAATCGATGCGGTACATGATATTTTATACGAAAACAAGAATCCTAAAAAAGTATTTAAAAAGCTAACCGAAAAACTAGATTAATTATTCTTATCTTCAAACTATTATTTTTCATCAAAAAAACATATCTAATGGAGGCACTTATTGAAACTTTTTATACTGCTTTAAATAATGGTGATGCAGAGACAATGGCATCCTGTTATCATGATGAAATCATTTTTGAAGATCCCGCATTTGGAACCTTAAAAGGAGAACGCGCAAAAAACATGTGGCGTATGTTATGTAAGAATGGCAAAGGATTTAGAGTAGAGTTTTCTCAAGTAGAGGCTAATGAAAATAACGGAAAAGCCCATTGGGAGGCTTGGTACACTTTTAGCAAAACTGCAAGATCTGTTCATAATAAGATTGATGCAAAATTTGAGTTCAAAGACGGAAAAATTATAAAACATACAGATTATTTTGATATACACAGATGGGCATCACAAGCGATGGGATGGAAAGGAAAACTATTTGGCGGTATGAATTTTTTCAAAAAGAAAGTAAATGAACAGAGTAATCTTACTTTGGACAAGTTTATAGGTTCTTGATTTTTTGAAAATTTGATCCATGAATACTCTTGAAATTACACAACCTCTTGTTTCTATAGATTGGCTTTCTAAACATCTGAATCACCCTAATCTCATAGTACTCGATACTACCATACCAAAGATCGCTTCGCAAAAGGCAGAACAATATTCAGGCCTTGGTATAAAAAATGCGCGTTTTTTTGATATCAAAAAAACATTCTCAAATATAAATACAGAGATCCCAAATATGCTACCTTCAACAGAACAGTTTGTAAAAGGATGCATGTCATTAGGAATATCTAATCATCATACTATTGTAGTTTATGACACCTTAGGAATATATTCTAGCCCAAGGGTATGGTGGATGTTTAAAATAATGGGGCATCATAATATTGCTGTTTTAGATGGGGGCTTTCCGGCATGGAAAAAAGCAGACTTACCTTCTGAACCTATTAATACAAATAAAAAAACATATAATATTGAGAATTTTGATGCTGAAATGAATCATGAATTAGTAATAGATGCCTCTTCGCTAATCAATCAAATTGACAATAAAAACAGCCTAATTTTGGATGCTCGTTCTCCTGGTCGATTTAATGCACTAGAACCAGAACCTAGAGCTAGCCTTACTGGTGGGCATATCCCAAATTCGATCAACTTGCATTATATGCAGTTACTTGATAACGGCAAAATGTTACCAATTCCTGAACTAAAGCAGATTTTTAATAAATTGAAGATCAAGGATACAAAACTAATATTTACCTGTGGATCAGGAATTACAGCCTGCATTCTTATGTTAGGTGCAGCATTAGCAGGCTATCATAATGTATCTGTATATGATGGATCGTGGAGCGAATGGGGACAGTTAGATGGTGTACCTATTGATTGCTAAAATTACCCTAACCTACTTAATCATACATTATGACTTATTTTTTTCGCTTAACTTTCTTTTTAACTTTATTCTCTATTGCTGGATACGCACAAAAAATTCCTAAATTCGGATTGCACGATTTTTACACCTATAACTCTGAATTAGAATATACTGTTGATTCTATTTTTAATACACTTAGCGATCGACAAAAAGTTGCTCAAATGATTATTACCTCTGGTGGTGAAATTGGCAAACCCGAAGCTACGGTAAAGAAATTGGCAGAGCAAGAGGCTATAGGAGGAGTTGTATACCTTAAAGGAAGTAAGTCAAAACATATTGAACACATTAATGTCCTCAATACTATTACAAAAAATAATAAATCCATCCCACTCCTATTCAGTATGGATGCTGAACCTAGTTTATTTGCAAGTAGAATTAAAGGGGCACGTGATGTTGGTAAAACTATAGACATCAAAACAGAAGCAAAATCTGATTCTGTTGTCAATATTATTAATAGTGAACTAAGAGAGATAGGAGTGCATCATAATTATGCACCGGTATTAGATATTAGCCCTAATAACGAAGCCATTAAATCCCGAAGTTATGGTAATGATAAAGAAGCTGTGGTTAAATTGGCAAATCAATTTATAAAATGCACACAAGAAGGAGGTGTTATAGCTACTGCGAAACATTTCCCTGGACACGGTTTGGTAAAGGGAGATACTCACAAACAAAGTGTATATATAGATGGACCTTTATTAGAAGTCGATAACTATAAAAAAATTATTGAAGATGGTGTATTATCAATAATGGTAGCACATATCACTATCAAAAATAATGAAGAGTATGCTACAGATGGAATTCCGTCAAGTTGTTCGAGAAAAATAGTAACGGATTTATTAAAAAAGAAAATGGGGTTTAAAGGTGTGGTTATTTCTGATGCATTAAACATTATGAAGGCAGTCACTATCCTTGATAATGCTCCGCTTCGAGCTTCAAAAGCGGGTTGTGATCTAATTTTGATGCCAAAAGACGAAATAAAAACTATTACATCTATTCTTACCGAAATGAAAATCAATGCTGATTATAAAAGGCAAGTAGTACAATCCGTAAAAAAAATATTGCGACTCAAGATTTGTGCAGGTTTAATATAGATGATCTGAGAATTTTGACTGGGTATCAGTTATTCTCATTGTTCTTGTCTTAACTTATGATGTAAAGCCATATAAAAATCAAAAACAGCCTCCCTAATCATATTATCATCCTTTAAATCAAACTGCTTTGCATAAGTACTTGAGGTAATATAATACCACTCGCATAATTGATCTGTCTGTTTCGTAAAACCCATAAAACCCAAAATAACTGCGCTCAATTCTATCGGATATGAAGACGTATCAAAACCTACGGTTCGTAATTCATTGATAAATCGAATCCCCAATAATTCATTCTTAATCAAGAATAATATTAAATCATGTTGTTTTGATAGTTTAAAATTAGGTAAATACTTAACATCACGGTTTACATCCATATTTGTAAATTTTATATTTAAAAGAAACAGGTGGTACACAATGCATAAAATACTTATGTACTGGTTTTTGATTACTCATCTATTCTAGAAATACGTACCTTTTCTGAAGAAAAAAGGCAAATAGAATTACAGGGATAGGAATCTATAATTCTGGTCTATCGGACTCTGATATTTTACACAAAATTCAGTATTGGCGTTATCTGATTGCACCCTTATACCAACAATGTGCAAAATATACTTTTATATTATTCTGTTATTTTTTTAATGTTCTTCTGTAGGCTGCTTTTTCTTCAGCTACTTTAAGCACTTCATTTGAGCAATCCATTTCGTAAATATGTTTTGCCAACCGATCACTTTTATACTCATTCTGCAATTTATCTATATTAAGATCAAAAGTGTCTGCTAATTTGCTAAGTCTCTTGTCATCAAAATCCCTTTTCCCATTTTCGATTTTACTAAGATTTGCAGCATCAAGATCTAATCGGGCTGCTAATTGTGTTAACGTGAGCCCTTTTTTTGTTCTTAGCATTCGAATATATTCTCCAAAAGTTTCTTTCATTTGACTTGTCAATTCATGACAAATTTAGTGATTTTTTATCATATCTAATCAAGACCTTCTTATAATTTAATTCCTTTTACCAAAAAAGTTGCTTTAATAGAGTCTTCCTTAAGATGTAAAAATTCTTTCCTTCTTTTATCATCACTAAAATTTTTAAAGTCTTGTTCTGATGCAAAAGAAATAAAGTGTATTTCATATGGAATATCTTTTTTTCTAGATATAAAAGTTTCTTTTGTAGGTCTTAGACGATATATTAATTCTCCTTGATAATCGTTAAGTATAGGGATCGCTAATTCTTCAAATTGATGAAAAACTTCTTCTTTTCCTTCTTTGATAAAAATCATCATTGTAATGTAAATCATATATGCTTGATCTAAATTAAACCACCTCAAACAGCTTCCCTGGCAAAGGTTTAATTACTCCCTTGAGTTCCATGTTTAACAAAACAGAAGCTGCTCTAA
Source organism: Aquimarina pacifica (assembly GCF_000520955.1). Lineage (GTDB taxonomy): Bacteria > Bacteroidota > Bacteroidia > Flavobacteriales > Flavobacteriaceae > Aquimarina > Aquimarina pacifica. The sequence continues at coordinate 33,821 of NZ_JACC01000050.1, forward strand.
AAGTAGGTATCTGACATTGCAGGGCAATAACATCAAGTAATTCTTTTCCTTGTGATGTTAAAAAATCATGAATCTTTTTTTCTTCTTCATTTAATTCTATGAATAACTTTTTTTGTACGGGTTGTTGTTTTTGATCAAGTTCCCAATTGAGCATATAAATAAGATCTGCAGCACTAGTCAACATATGGGCACGATTTGTTTTTATCAGCATATTACACCCTTTACTAAGCGGGTCATTTGCACGACCCGGTACTGCAAATACATCTCTATTATAAGAATTTGCCAACTCAGCGGTGACTAATGAGCCTCCTTTGTCAGCACTTTCGATCACTATCGTAGCTTCACTCAATCCCGCAATGATTCGATTGCGACTCAAAAAATTCTTACGATCAAAGGTATCAGTACTCCAAAAATCTGTAAAAAACCCTCCGTTTTCCTCTATCTGAGCCACATACTTTTTGTGAGTTTTTGGATATATTTGATTGAGTCCGTGCGCCAGACATCCCACGGTTTGTAGATTGTGTTTTACAGCAGCGCATTGTGCTGTAATATCAACCCCATATGCAAAACCAGAGACAATTACCGGATCTAATGGTGCCAGAGTAGCAATCAATTCTTCACAAAACTTTACTCCGTACCGTGTAACTTTGCGTGTCCCTACTATACTTATTAACTTTCTGTTGGTCAGGTCAATATTTCCTGAACTAAAAAGCACTACCGGACTATCAATACAATGCTTCAATTTCTCAGGATACCCAGGCTGATCATATACTTGACACCTAATATTATTGTTTTCTATAAACTTTAATTCATTTTCTGCTGCATGACGATGGGATGGATTATGAAGATCCTTAATTTTTACGGTTCCTATACCATCAATTTTTAATAAGTTTTTTGGTTTTTCTTCGAGAACACCTTCTGCAGATCCTACTTCTCGTATTAATTTTTTAATAGAGTTATCCCCAAGATTAGCTACTTTTTTAAGGCTCAATAACGCAAGAAGAGTATCAGTTGTCATGTAATTCATTGATAAGTAGTGCAAGAAACAAAAAATATTAAACTGTTAATAAATTCGACAAAGATAGTTTTTATGAATTCCATTTTTTTATACCTTTGAGTAGACAGAAAACCTCACTATTACGGTAAATTTTGGGGATATTAATTTTTTAGAAGGGGCTATGAAAATGAATACTACAGCAGCATATATAAGTGAATTATTATATAGATACGAATGCGTAATCTTACCGGGATTTGGTGCTTTTTTAACAAGAAGACAACCTGCTTCTATTGAGGATACTACGAATGCTTTTTATCCTCCTAAAAAACTTCTGTCGTTCAATAGTCAGTTGCAGAACAATGACGGTTTACTTGCAAATTATATTGCCTCTGCAGAAAATATCTCTTATACAGATGCAGTAGCAAAAATTCAACGTTTTGTACTTTCTCTTACTGAGAAAATTGCAAATGGTGAACGTGTAATTTTAAGTAAAATCGGGGCATTTTATAGTTCTACAGAAAACACACTTCAATTTGAGCCTTCTCAAGAAGAAAACTATTTAAGTGAAGCTTTTGGATTAACCTCTTTTGCTTCTCCCAAAATTATACGAGAAATTGAAGTACAACGTGAAATTTACAAAGAAGAAGTTGAGGCAATTGAAAAAGTAACTCCTATTACCTTTACTCCAGAAAAACGTCGTGAACGACCTTATTTACAATACGCAGCGGCAGCAGCAATTGTTTTTGCTATTGGAGGATTTTTTGGATTGAAAGAAATTAGTAATAAAAACATAAGCTTTAATCATAACGAGTGGCAGAAAGCCAATCAGGAGATAGAAAACAAAATACAGGAAGCTACTTTCGAAATATCAAACCCATTACCAGCAATCAACCTGACTCTTGTGAAGGGTGAAACACATATAAATAAAGATATTGCTACTGATAATACGATAATATCATCTGTATCAAACGAAATTGTCTCCAAAAACTATCACGTCGTAGCCGGAGCTTTTAGAATAGTTTCTAATGCCAATAAAAAAGTATCCCAACTCAAAGAGCAAGGATACAATGCCAGAGTTGTGGGTATAAACAAACATGGATTACATCAGGTTGTTTATGATAGTTATGAGAATAGATTAGAAGCTCTAGAGATTCTTCGAGAAATTAAAAAAGAAAGTCCAAAAGCATGGTTATTGGTTAAAGAATTTTAACCCATCTTTTATTTCATTACCAAAATTATAAACTTTTAAGTCTTCATTAATAGCAAGATAATATTATATATTTAGGCATTCTAAATATACAAAATCAGGGTGATGAAACTTTCGATATTCAAAAAAACCGCATTAGCAGTTGTTCTAATTGTCACTTGTTTATCATGTAAGGTTGATGAAGATATTCATATTATAGTTTATGAAAATAATTTTATAGGAGAACAAGCCGGTCTTTTTTTTAAAGAGAAACTACATATTTCTGAATTAATTGATAGTATTAAAATATACGGAACCCCAATTCCGGCAAATAAAATCAAAACCATTATTGATACTAGTAGGGCAAATCAACTGCAAATACCTTTAGACCAATTAAAAAAATATACCGACTCGGTTCTCGAAAAAAATATAGAAAATCATGATTTGCAAATGGTACTTGCTACCTCTTATACTCTAAAAGACGGAAACAGAATTCCATTATCAAATATTGTTGATTTTTCATCCTACAGCGGATATCATGAACCTGAGATATTTATACCTGATCCACAAACATTTTACTACAATCAGAAAAAAGTAATCTATATAAAATTACTTCCTAAAAAAGGAAAAAAGAATTTGGTTATCGAACATATACATGAGCAATTGGGGCCAGAATTGAGAGAATCCTTGTTTACCATAGAAAAAATAACAGGTCCTTATATAAATTATCAAATCATTAAGAGCAAGCCTAGTACCCTTTAGATCTTAGACTAAATTCTTCTAAAAAAACAAACCTCTTTTTGAGTTCATAATTTTAGAATATACGTAATACCATTGCTGGTCTAAATTTACCCAATAAGAATTCATCTTTTTGTTTGATACCTCAAAATAAAGGAAAACTTATAGGTATTACAGAATATATCGCTAATCAACATTTTTAAGCATAACCATAGCCCTTTTACTCGTTTTAAATACTATGCTAAAGCATATAGGTGTTTTATTTTAGACCTACTAAAAACCCTCGTAGTTCAGACACTATGTATAAATCGAATTAAAAATTGAGTTAAAATTTGCCTGTATCTTAATTACTAATTTTCTAATTCCCCGAATTACCCCATATCTTTATATCTTTACCAAAAATTTAGAATTTCTATGAATGCTAAATCTCCTTCAGAATCTGTTGCCATACTTACTGATCTAGTTTTGCCAAGCGAGACTAACCCGCTTAATAATCTCTTCGGAGGTGAATTATTAGCTCGTATGGATCGTGCTGCCAGCATTGCTGCAGGAAGACATTCGAGACGCATTGTTGTTACTGCTTCTGTAAACCATGTAGCATTTAACAAAGCTATTCCTATCGGTAGTGTGGTCACTGTAGAAGCAAAAGTTTCTAGAGCATTTACTTCTTCTATGGAGGTGTTTATCGACGTTTGGGTAGAAGATCGCCAAAGCGGAGACAAAACAAAAGCTAACGAGGCCATTTATACATTTGTAGCAGTAAACGAAACCGGAACCCCTGTTGCTGTACCACCAATAAAACCTGAAACTACCCTCGAAAAACAACGGTTTGATGCAGCCTTGCGCCGTAAACAATTGAGTCTTGTTTTGGCTGGTAAAATGAAACCCGATGATGCTACAGAACTCAAGGCACTGTTTGTAAGATAATATCCTATCCTATAACAATTACATTTTATACACCCAGCTTTGAGGATTTAATCGCTGTGCATTTTGATAAATTAAAAATTTCATGATAGCTCTTCCCGTTATTGGATTGGTTCGTACTTGCCCAATTACTTGTTTGGTCGCTACTTTATCCCCTTCTTTTACATTAATACTTTCTATATTATAGTAGGTTGTTATGTAATTTCCGTGGCGTATCTGTATAAGACGACTAGCTCCTTTTAGTTTTTGGATAGCAATTACTTCTCCCTCAAAAATGGCTCTTGCCTTCTCTCCTGCCCTCGTTTCGATCTCTACACCACTGCTGTTAATTTGTATATTAGGAAGCGTAGGATGCGGCTGACGCCCGAATTTTTTGGTTATTCTTCCTGTCCCAACAGGCCATGGCAATTTTCCTTTGTTCGCAGTAAAATTATCTGCCAGTATTTTGGCCTCTGCTGTAAGTGCAAAAGTAGTCGCTGATCCTTTTTTGGTCACCTTCTTACCCGCTTTTTTATTTGCCTTTGCAATCGCATCACGAATTAACTTTTCTATTGCTTTATCAATAGCACTCGCTTTTTGTTCTTTTAATTTTATTTGTTTGGTGTACGTCCCTTGTTTTTTACGAATAGACGCCATCAAAACTTGTTGTTCTTTCTTCTCGTTAGTGAGCTGTTCTTGTTCTATTCGATTTTCTTCTATTAATCCCTCTTTATCCTTTCTTTGCTTAGACAAGTCTGTATTTAAAACTTCTAATGCTCTGGTACTTTCTTCTATCTGGTCGGCCTGCTCTTTTCTGTGTTCATTATATTGTTTCATGTACTGCAGCCGCTTATAAGCCTGTGCAAAATCAGATGAAGACAAAAGAAACATAATCTTACTTTGATGGGATTTACTCTTATATGATTTTGAAATCATTTTTGCATAATCTTCCTTCAACATAGTAAGTTCTTTGCGATATGCATCCATTTTTTTGAAATTGACATTGATTTCTCTAGTCAATAAATTAGCCTGTTGATTGGTAATCTTTATAAGGTTTTTACGAATACTAATTTGAGAATTAATAGTCTCTACCTCATCGAGTACAGAACGTTCTTTGAGTTTATTATCTTCTCTCAGCTGCTTCATTTGTTCTATTTCCTCTCGAAGTCGTTGCCGTTCTTCTTCAAGCTGTTGTTGCTTAGTACTTTGAGAAAAAGATGGATTGCAAAACAGGAGGACGCCAAAAAAAAATGTACTTATTAAACTTCTCATTGAATAGTAACTTGCTTATTTCCTGATGGTATTGTAAACGGAAAACTTACCTTTGAATTGTAATCTACGGTTTTATATTCTATATCGATTATCGTTTTTTCTTGTCCCTGAAGTGCTTCTATATAAATCTCTTTGGGAAAATATTGATTTCCAATATTTTGGTAACTTTTGTATAGAATTGTGAGGTCTCTATTTTCCTTTGGTTGTTTGAGTCGCTGCTGTAACATCTTAAAAGAATCAGATCGTATTAAAAAAAGGCGTTCAAACAATTCTAGTTCCTTTTTGGGCTTGAGTTCATACCCAGTATCTATCACGGATGATTTGTAACTGTCTTTTCTAAGATTAAAAAGTGATTGACCCAATAGTAATTGCTGTACTTTTTCAAAATCCAACTCTGTTCCTAACCACTCACTCAATAATTGAAAATCTCCTTCAAAATAAGTGCTATTTATTTTTTCGTAATAGCTCACTTTCTCTGGGGTAATTAGTGCTTTAGCCAATGTAATACCCAATATTTTTACACTAACCCAAATAGTTTCATCTTTGGCCATTCTTAGGCTTACAGAAGGACTTACGGATCTTGTGCCATCATCATACCTAATTTTAAGCCTCGCACTAAGCGTTTCAAAATTAAACGATTGGTTATAATGATTCGCTATGATTTTTTCTGTGCTTAATTTTTTAACTCTAGTATCCCCGATTGTCTTAGTTGACTTACAAGATGTAAGTATTACTAAACAAAAACATAATAGACAGCCTATCTTATTCATTAATCGTTATGATTTTTTTTGAAGTTCATGTACCTTTTGCTGATACTCTAGTGCCTTTGTTGTATCTCCTTTTTTTTGGTATCCACTACTAATTTGCTTATAAAAATCAGCTTCCATAATCTTATCATCAATTACATAATCTATACCTGTATTAAGAATTTCGAGTGCCTGATCTACTTTTCCTAAATTTAACAAAGAGACTCCATTTACCAAATAAAAAATAGGCTGAGCAGGAAACAATTCTAAAGCTAAATTACTCCCCTCAAGAGCTTTTGAATATCGTTCTAAATCTACTTGCAAGAATAAAATTCTTTTCAGTAATTCAAAATCAGTAGCGGTCTCCTTTATGCCTCTTTCATAAAAATTAAGAGCCTGTTCTTTTTTATTCTTTTTATAAAAATAATTACCTAATTCTGTAAAAATCTTTGCCGTATTATCCTGACTTGAGAATCCTGACAGCACATCTTCTAATTGTGATTCATATTGTGGATTTATATCCAAAAAACTCAAAAAATCATTAATAACTTTATACTTAGAATCTGGATCAACTGCTTCACCTTTTAACGCAATTTTCATTGATGTAATAGCCTTTTCTACTTTTCCTTGATCAAGATAGAACTTGTATAATGCCAAATGTACCAATTCGGATTTTGGTTTTTTCTCTAAGAGCAGTTTGGCCGTTTCGAATGCTTTTTGTTTTTTATTATCCTGACTATAGAGATAGATGAGATTGAGATAGTTCTGTTCTACTTTGGGTTCATCTTTTATCTTTTGCTCTAATTTACCTATCTGATTATTAGGATTAGTAAGCTTCGAAGTAATCCGTCTTCGTATACTATCTCTATAGCTATCCCTACCGAATTCTTCATCTAACTCATCAAGTACTGTTAATCCATCATCATATCGTTCTTCAATGATATACAGATTTGCCAATTGTTCTTTGAACATAGAATCAAAGGTCACTAACTTCTCTACCACTTCTATAGACTCTTTGTATTTATGTTCTTGAAAATAAACAGTAAACAGGTACTCTAAAACGAACTTATCTTCTGGCCTTACTGCTATTACTTTCTTAAAGTTTTCTTCGGCCTTTTGAAACAGTTTGAGTTCAAGATAATTCTTTCCTAGTTCTAAATACAAATAATCAGGTTCTGAATCAATGGCAACACATTTATTTAATGCTTCGATTGCTTTATCATAATTGGTAATAGCTCTTTGCTTAAGTGCCTCAAAAAATAACTCCTGAAATTCATCAGAAACATTTCCCAAATCGTCGATATTAATCTCTTGTTTTGGTTGTATTTCTTGAGCAAACATATGACCAGTTCCTATTATAAAAAACAGAAATAGCAGATACATATGTTTGCTGTAAGTATTCATTTATCTTGTGTATTAATTATTCTAAAACAGAATAATCTCCTATACTTATTGTAGAGAAGTTTCCGTCATAAATAGCATTATTACCTATCATTGCATTGTCTAAGGTAGCATTTTTTATTACAGTTTTGGTCTGTACCAAGCTATTTTTGATGGTCGTATTCTCTATTGTGCATCCATTTCCGACAGAAACGTTAGGTCCGATTGTTACATTTTTTAATACCACATCATCTCCTATATAGCAGGGAGCAATGATTGTTGTGTTTTCTTTTATTACAGTTTTACTGATAAGTTCTTGCCCTTCGTCTTGCAAAAATCCTAACATTCGTGAATTCGTTTCGACGGTCACATTTTTATTTCCGCAGTCCATCCACTCATCAACTTGTCCCGTAACGAATACCTTGCCATCGTTCATCATTCTTTTAATTCCGTCATTAATCTGATATTCTCCCCCATTAATAATATTATTATCTAGTACGTGTTGTAACTCTTTTTTAAGAACAGCAACATCTTTAAAATAATATATACCTATAACGGCTTGATCAGAAACAAATTTTTCTGGTTTTTCTACCAGTTCTACGATCTGATTTTTATCATTAAGCTTTACTACACCATATGCTTCTGGTCTTTCTACTTGCTTTACCCAAATTACTGCATCTGCATCTTTGTCCAAATTAAAATCTGCACGAATTAGTGTATCTGCATAAGCAATTACTGCGGGTCCAGATAACGAATCTTTGGCGCTCATTATTGCATGGCCTGTTCCTAAGGGTTGATCTTGCCTATAGATAGATGCTTTTGCTCCTAGACTTTCTGCTAATTCTGTTAAACTAGCTACTACATCATCTCCAAAAAAGGCGGGATCCCCTAATATAAATGCTATTTCATCTACTGGCTCTCCTAGAACCTTAGCAATATCTAACACCAATCTATGTACAATTGGTTTTCCTGCTACTGGAATTAGCGGTTTAGGTACTGTAAGTGTATGAGGTCTTAATCTAGAGCCTCTTCCTGCCATTGGTACAATGATTTTCATTCTTAATTTCTTTTTAGTTTGATTGATTTTGTTTTCTTATCCCTTTACTCGGTACTTCTTATTTAACTCCTGTGCTTCCGAAACCACCTTCACCTCTAGAAGTTTCAGAAAGGGTATCTGCAGCAATCCATTCTGCTCTTTCGTGTTTGGCAATTACTAGCTGCGCTATTCTTTCTCCATTCTCGACCACGAATTTTTCATTAGAAATATTTACCAAAATCACGCCTATTTCTCCCCTATAATCTGCATCTATAGTTCCTGGCGCATTAAGAACCGTGATTCCTTTTTTTGCAGCTAATCCGCTACGCGGCCTTACTTGCGCTTCATATCCAATTGGTAATTCTATAAATAAACCGGTTTTAATAATTGCACGGCCTAATGGTTGCAAAGTTACAGCTTCTGATAGGTTAGCCCTAAGATCCATTCCGGCAGAGGCTACGGTTTCATAATTGGGTAAATCGTGTGATGATTGATTAATTATTTTTATTTGCATATATATTTTGGCTATAAAATTCTGAAGTAATTATTTTTTTAAAATCTGTTTCAACTGGTTCTTTTCAGAAGCGTATAAAATTACTAAAAACGCCAATAACAATGGGATAGAAATCAGATAATTGCTCTCAAAAATATAAAATGATAGTATTGAAAAACTTATTGATATTATAAGGTACGCACCTATTTTCTTTAGATTATAAGGAATAGGGTAGTATTTTCGACCAAAATACCATGACAATATCATCATACTCCCATAGGCAACTAAAGTTGCGATTGCTGATCCGACATAACTGTATTTAGGAATCAGTAAAAAGTTAAATAATAGCGTAAGTATTGCTCCTATCACTGATATAAAAGCTCCAAACTTGGTTCTATCTGTGATTTTATACCATACAGATAAATTATGGTATATTCCTAAACAAAAATTAGCGAGAAGAATAATAGGTACCACAACCATAGCCTCCCAATATTCTGGTTTTCTAATCATAAATTGCTTCAACAGGTCCGAAAAGGTAACGACGGCAACCAAAATAAAAGATCCGAAAACCACAAAATATTGTGTTATGGTCGCATAGGTTATTGGAGCATTTTTTTCTTTAGCATGACTAAAAAAGAAAGGTTCTATCCCCATTCTAAAAGCAGTTGCAAATAATGTCATAAACAAGGCTAATTTATAGCATGCTGCGTATGCTCCTGAATCTGATAGTCCTTTTTCTTCACCTAAAATCCATTCTAGAAGTATTTTATCAAAGCTTTCATTAATTGCAAATGCAAGTCCCGAAATCAATACCGGAGTACCATATCGTATCATTTTGTCCCATAATTCTTTATCTAATCGATACTTAATCTTAACATAAAAAGGGAGCATTACCAGTAGTGTAAATCCGCTGGCGATCATATTAGCGATAAAAATATATTGCACCTGAAAATCATCTATATATATACTCGCAAAGAACTCTGAATACGTTGCCAATCCTGGCAAAAAAATTAGGAAGAAAATATTAAAAACTACATTAATAATAACGCCTACCATTTTGAGTAGCGCATACCGCATAGGTCTTTCCTTGGCTCGTAAACTAGCAAACGGAATAATAACCAAAGCATCAAAAGCAAGAATTAGTACCACATATACCAAAAACTCTCTATCAATTTCTAACAAGGATAGTATCGGGTTTTGGGCAAAAAAAGAAATGAAAACAAACAGTAGTGTCGATATTAGTATCGATAGGGACGCTGTACTTATCACTTTGTCTTTGTACTTATCAATATTCCAAAATCTAAAAAATGAAGTTTCCATCCCATAAGCAAGGATCACATTAAATACTAGAATCCATGAAAATAAAATGCTAACACGACCAAATGCAACACGACCACCAATAAGATATTTGGTATGTACAATTATTAAAAGGAAGGAAAACAAGCGCGGTAACACCGTGGCCAGTCCATAAATAAAAGTTTGTTTAAAGAGTTTCTGAAATATTCCCAATTGATCTCTATTGTTAGGTCAAAAGTACAATTTTTATTTCCTTAACTGTTTCTTGAGCGTTATTCTTTCTTCTCCTTAATGGTATCGAGTTTGAAATGTGCTTCTTCACTATTTTTGGTATAACAAACAACTGCTTCTCCGCTTTTAAGCTCAAAAGGGATTTTTTCTTTTTTTTCTGGTAGTGTATTTCCAAATTCTTTTTTGGGGTCACCACTCATGATTATATCAGGTTTGGGGAACGAAGTATACTGACCAACATAGACTAATTCATTTTGATCATAGGATAGTTGGAGTTTTTTACCTTTAAAATAGACATGATTTAATACGATATCCTCTTTATTTTTTTCAACAGGCAAATATATCATAAAATCCGCTTGCTTGATTCCTTGTCCGGATTGTACATAATATGGGCTATTTATAGTAATTGGCGCCACTTTTTCTAGCTTTTTGCAGGTCGCGCATTGTGTAAAAAATAATACTAATACTGAGATCGATAAAATGTTTCGTAAAGCGCTGCTATATACCATTAGTTCTGTTTTGATTCTGGAAATTATAAAACTGATAGTAAAAATACTATATCCATTTAATTTGAGAACAAAAAACCTCATTCTTGTTATTGAATGAGGTTTTAGTTTTATGAATCGGTTTCTTGTAAGAATCAATAGATTACTGAAAATTCATATATACCTTTCCCAAAATTTCATTTTTTTCTGTTCGATTGGATATGCTGAGATAATAAACACCGGACTCTAAACCAGTATCCGATATCTCACCTGAGCCATTTTGTATAGTAATGTTTTCACCATTACTATTGTATAATGCAAGGATTGCCTCACCCTGCGCAGTAAAGGTATAGTCGATGGTTTCTAACGTTTCAAATTTATACTCGATACTATCATCTCCTTCATAGCCAACTATATACTCAAAAGAATATTCGAAAGGTGCCTCAAGAATGCCTAAATCTTTGTTACCTCCATAGGTGTCATTGATACCAAATGTTATATTCCCAGAACTGGAAAAGTTCGTAACCTCTAAGTAATATGTGGTATCCGGATATACATAAATTTCATCATCATTAGATAGGTTTTCTCCTGGGATTTCATTTTCATTAGAGATCAAGATGGTACCATCTTGATCTTTTAGCGTTAATGTAGCTTCGGTATCCGATGAAATAGAATAATCTCCAAAACTTGAAACCGAAAAGGAATAAATCTTTTTTTGATTGCTTCCATTTTTAGTATCGATAAAAGGTATATTTTTTCTAAAAGGAACTGCAAGTTCTCCTAAATTTACTTCGCTTTTAGTAAAATCAAAACGTTCTTCAATTTCTGACTCTCCTCCTGATTCATCTTTGGCTACAATTCTTATACTAATTTGCTCAGTTAGATTATCTTCGAAATTTTTATTGTAATATACTTTCCCAATATTATCATAGGATTTTATTTTATAATTCGTGCTTATGGCGATATCATTAAAAAAGACATCGTATGATATTTCGTCTCCATCACTGTCTGAAGCCCCACTCCAATAAACTTCTATCCAATTATAGGTATCTATATCGAAGTTAATAGCTGTAAATTCGAATTCTGTTGGCGGTCTGTTCAGTGTTACACTTCTTATTGCTTCAGCGCGTTCAGAAACTCCTCCTTTGCCATCATAGGCCATGATTTCAATTTTTAATTGGAGTTGCGTTGATTTGGCAAAGTTTTCCTGATGAATACTCTTTTGACCATCATTCATTTTATCCGTCAAAATAAATTCGCTGGCATCAAACTCAATGGACGTTTGGTCTACCTTTGTTCCTTGCATTTTGTCATTAATAATAATGTCATAGGATAGTTCATCTTCATTTGTATCTATTGAAGAATCCCAATAAACTCTTACCATTGTCTCATTAATAATTTCTGCTTGTATATTAGTTACTTCTGATGGTGGAATATTGGCTTGATTTCCGTTATCATCATTACTGCAGGATCCTAGTAATAGAAATGTGCAAATTAAACAATAAAAGTTACCTACTTTTTTCATGACTGTTGTTGAGTTTTAAATAAAGATTGAATATTACTAAATTGGATTAATATGTTTGCCCTAAAAGTTTATAAGTAGTCTTTTCATATAAGATATAATTTTGCTATAATCTCTAAAAATAACCAATTATAACAATTGTTTTACGACACAATATTAAAAGATAATGTGTAATTGAAAAAGCTCCTGCTATGACTATTACAGGCGCTAATTTACTATTATTCATCTATATTTAGTGTGTCAAGTGATGAAAATGTTACTTGATATGATCTAGTTAGTAGTAATTTTTTTGATGGCATTTTAACGGGTTAAAATAGAACCCACGAACTTTATTTCTTATTTGAAATGAAAATAGGTCCAGATTGTTTTCAATACTATTTATTAAAGATTTGCTCTATTCCTATGAATTAGATTTACGGCATAAAAAATCCTATTACAATTTGTAATAGGATTTTTGTAGTTTTTGGGATATCTACAAGGAATTTTTTAGTCTAAAATCAAAGAAACTAATTTTTCGGCACTCTCATTTGTTACCTCTTTTAGTTTATGATACATTTCCTTTTTTTGTTTTTTTGCAAGTCCTAATAACTTTTCCTGAACTTTAATAATTGTACTCAAGTCTTTTTTCTCTAAAAAATGTTTATTTATAGTTTTATATGCATCATAAATAACGTGACATTTACCGCTCTCCCATTTTGTTTTTGCAAAAACAACAGCATTTAACGGATAATAATAGCAAAAATCATCGTACAATTTATCATGATTATCTCTTCGAACATATTCAGACTTATCAACCTTGATCATAAATTTTTCTGATTCTAAAAACACTTTAGATTCTTTATATTTTTTTCTAGTACCACCGCTACTAGTAAACTCATAACCATCTTCAAAATAACCAACAACAATAATTTGACGCGTTATTGGTTCGTCATTTGTGCTTTCTAAATGGCTTGATTGACGCACCATATAATGTTCTTCGCCGTCCGTTCTGACCATAGTAGCTTTTATTGCCTTTAGTCCACCATAATTATCTTTAAAACCTGGCTCTTTGGGATAAAATACTAAGGGATCGAATTTATGACCATAAGCCCTCCCAGAAGATCCACTGGCATGATTAACCAGAACAAAAACGGCTATTTGATCATATTTTAAAAAAGTCTCATCGACAGGGATTTTAAACATTAATTTCTCTATTTCTTGAGCGGGCATATTCAAATTTACTTGAGTGGTGGACTTAAAGTCATCTTTAGAAAATTGAATTTGTGAAAATGTAGTAGTACGTATAAAACTAAATACAAGAAGGGCAATCACTGCAAATTTTGACATTGTAAGGGTGTTTTAAATTAATCTTACAAAACAACGATATCTAATGATCACATTTGGGTCATTCTAGAGCACAAACTGGTCAATTGGTCATAAAAACAAATAGTTTTTAGTCCCCCTAATTCACTCACTCCTATTTTAATAATTACATATTAAAACTGACATGTACTTATTCTTATCATCGGCAAAAAAGATGCCTATTTACTGGATTAATTTAGACCAAACTACTTTATAAAAAAACCTCATAAGTTTCCTTATGAGGTTTTTTATTATTTGAAATGTCTTGTCCTGAAATAGCGTTACAA
>NZ_JACC01000051.1 GCF_000520955.1 Aquimarina pacifica
TGTAACGATTATTCAGGACGTCACAAAAACAAGATTTTTTTAATTATTCAGTGCCTCAGCACCACCAACTATTTCTAAGATTTCATTAGTAATAGAAGCCTGTCTTGCTTTGTTATAAGATAACTTAAGTGAATCCCTAAGTTCTGTAGCATTATCTGTAGCTTTATGCATGGCAGTCATACGTGCGCCGTGTTCTGATGCAAAAGAATCTCTAATTGCCTTATACAATTGTGTTTTGAGTGATTTTGGTATCAGCTGCTCAACAATTTCCTCCTTAGATGGTTCAAAGATATAATCAAGGCTAACATTTGTGTCACTTTCTACAGGAACAATCGGCAAAAATTGTTCTGTAGTTACATCTTGAGAAGCCGCATTTCTAAATTTATTGTACACGACCACAATCTTATCATAAGATCCATTAGTAAACAATTGCATTAACTCTTCAGCAATAGCTGAAACATTGGCAAATGTAAGATCATCAAATACTTCATTCTTATTAGCAATAACTGTATGCGTTTTAGAAACGATATCATTTACTTTTTTACCAATAGTAACAAATTCTACCTGTTTACCAGCGTATACGTTTTCGTACAGTTCTCTAACCCCTTTAACTATATTAGAGTTAAATGCGCCTGCCAAACCACGATTTGAGGCTATAGCAACTACAAGTACCTTATTGACTTCTCTTTGTTCTGAATAAACACTTGCACTATCTCCTTCTAATGAAGCGCTCAAGTTTTGCAATAACTCTGTAAGTTTATCTGCATAAGGACGCATTGCAGTAATTGCCATCTGTGCTTTATTCAACTTTGCAGCAGATACCATTTTCATGGCACTGGTAATTTGCATCGTCGAAGAGACAGAGGTAATTCTACTACGTAATTCTTTTAAGTTTGCCATTTTTCTTAGTATTGAGCATTGAGTAGTTAGTAAAAAAATACTATCTAAATCAACACCTATCTAATATTAAACTTTATAAAGTACAGCTTACTGAGAAGTTAATTTCTCAGTAAGCTGTACTAAATGCTAATTTTTATATTTCGCTGAAATCTCTTTACAAGCTGACAGTAGCACATCTGTTACTTCATCAGTTAATTTTCCAGCTTTAAGTGTGTCTAGGGTATCTCTATGCTTTGCATTAAGGTACTCTATGAAATCACCTTCAAATTCCTTTATTTTATTTACAGGAACATCTCTTAGTAGATTCTTAGACCCTGCGTAAATAATTGCAATCTGATCTTCTACTGTATATGGATCATTTTGAGCTTGCTTAAGAATTTCAACATTACGCTTTCCTTTCTCAATTACATTTAATGTTGCTGCATCAAGATCAGAACCAAACTTAGCAAATGCTTCTAGTTCACGGAACTGTGCTTGATCTAACTTAAGTGTACCTGCTACCTTCTTCATTGATTTAATCTGAGCAGATCCTCCTACACGAGATACAGATATACCTACATTAATTGCCGGACGAACACCAGAGTTAAATAAATCTGAAGTTAAAAATATTTGACCATCTGTAATCGAAATTACGTTTGTAGGGATATATGCAGATACATCTCCTGCTTGTGTTTCGATAATTGGCAATGCAGTTAACGATCCTCCTCCTTTTACTTTTGACTTTAATGACTCAGGAAGGTCATTCATATCTTTTGCAATAGTATCATCAGCAATTACTTTTGCTGCACGCTCTAATAATCTAGAGTGAAGATAGAATACATCTCCTGGATACGCCTCACGACCCGGTGGACGACGTAATAAAAGAGATACCTCACGATATGCAACTGCCTGTTTAGATAAATCATCATAGATGATTAATGCAGGACGTCCCGTATCTCTAAAATATTCTCCGATAGCAGCACCTGCAAACGGAGCATATACTTGCATAGGAGCAGGATCAGAAGCATTAGCAGCAACAATAGTTGTATATGCCATTGCACCTTTATCTTCTAATACTTTAGCAATTCCTGCTACCGTAGACGCTTTTTGACCAATAGCAACGTATATACAATATACTGGTTCTCCTGCGTCAAAAAATTCTTTTTGATTAAGTATCGTATCTATACATACGGTAGTTTTACCAGTTTGACGGTCACCAATTACCAACTCACGTTGTCCTCTACCTACAGGCACCATGGCATCTATAGATTTAATACCCGTTTGTAATGGTTCTGTTACTGGTTGACGAAAAACTACTCCAGGAGCTTTACGCTCTAATGGCATTTCGAAAGTTTCACCTTCTATCGCACCTTTACCATCGATTGGAGTACCTAAAGTATCTACCACACGACCAACGATTCCTTCTCCTACATTGATAGATGCAATACGTTGTGTACGTTTTACTGTTGCACCTTCTTTCACTTCTGTTGAAGAACCTAATAGTACTACCCCAACGTTATCCTCTTCGAGGTTCAATACGATACCTTCTAATCCAGATTCGAACTGTACTAATTCTCCATATTGAGCATTAGCCAAGCCATATACTCTGGCGATACCATCTCCGATCTGTAGTACTGTACCTACTTCTTCTAATGAAGCTGATGCTTCAAATCCAGATAACTGTTGTTTTAATATTGCTGAAACTTCAGCAGGATTCACTTCTGCCATTTTATAATAGTTTGTAAGACCAAATTAGTAGCCTCTTATTATTAAATTTATATTATTAGGTAATTATTAATTACTTAATTCTCTTTTTAAATGTGTTAATTTATGTGCAATACTTGCATTATACTGCAAGTCTCCCACTCGAAGAATAAATCCCCCGATAATACTTTCATCAACACTATTTTCTATTGTTGCTTCATTACCTGTAAGCTCTTTGACTTTGGCCATCACCATAGTACTCAAAGCTTCGTTTATTGGAACCGCAGTTGTAACCTTGGCTACCTGTGTATTATGTAACTGATCAAACAAAATCGTATATTGTTTTGCTACATTAGGCAATAGATCTATTCTTTTGTTTGCGATCAAAACTTCAAATAGTTTTTGAGTACCTTCTCCAACATTTTTGAATATTTCTTTCAAAGAAGCTAATTTGACTTCACTTTTAATCAATGGGCTACTTAACACCATTTTGAGTTCGGCACTACCATCTACCGTAGCGATAATACTTTGCATATCTTCCTGAATGGCCGAAGTAGTCTTGTTGTCCTGAGCTAAACTCAAAACTGCTTTTGCATAACGTATTGCTGCTCTACTCATTTACTTCTTAGTTTAAAGTAACTTCTCCCAACATAGACTCAACCAATTCTAGTTGCTTACCATTGTCAGACAATTCTTTTCGTACTATTTTTTCTGCGATCTCAATAGAAAGGCCTGCTACTTGTGTTTTTACTTCTGCAATTGCAGCCTTTTTCTCACTTGCTATTGTTGCTTGTGCTTGTGCAACTACTTTATCAGCTTCTGCTTGAGCTTCTGCTTTTGCCTCTGCAATTATATTTTCTTTAAGCTCCTTTGCTTCTTTAAGCATTCCATCTCTCTGAGCTCTTGCTTCATTTAAAATTCTCTCATTATCAGATTGTAGGTTCTGCATTTCTTTTCTAGCTTCTTCTGCAGACTCTAATGCATTTTTAATTCCTTCTTCTCTACTATTAACAGCATCAAGAATAGGTTTCCATGCAAATTTTCTTAGTAGTAATACAAGTCCAACAAAAAGTAATATCTGCCAAAAAAACAGACCGAACGAAAAATCATTTATTAACTTCTCCATAATTAATGTATGTTATTCTTTTTTATGGTTTAATTTTAAAAAATATTAAACAACAACTACAACCAACCGTTGCAGTTGTTGTTATCTGTCATAATGAATTAAGATGCAAATAATGCAGCAAATCCAATACCTTCAATAAGAGCGGCAGCAATAAGCATAGCTGTTTGGATCTTACCAGAAGCTTCTGGTTGACGTGCGATAGCTTCCATCGCTTGTCCACCAATTCTACCGATACCTAAACCAGCACCAATTACTATTAAACCTGCTCCAACAATGTTTGGGATAGTCATAACTATATAATTAAAATTAAACGTTCAAAAATTAGTGATGTGCCTCTTCATTAGCCATACCAAAATACAGCGCAGACAACATCGTAAATATATATGCTTGTAATGCAGCTACCAATAATTCTAATATTGATAACGCAAATGCTAGTCCAAATGATAATGGACTACCAATCCAACTTTTAAATAAAAATATCATTCCTACAATACTCATTATTACTACGTGACCTGCAGTCATATTAGCGTATAAACGAATCATTAATGAGAAAGGCTTGATAAAAACACCTAATAACTCAATAGGCGCTAATACTACTTTCATAAAAGTAGGTACACCGGGCATCCAAAAGATATGACCCCAGTAGTTTTTATTTGCCGTTAAATTTGTAATTAAAAATGTAATTAATGCCAGTGCAAATGTAACAGCAATGTTACCCGTAACATTTACTCCCAGAGGAGTCATTCCTAACAAATTTAACAACCATATAAAGAAGAACGTTGTTAGCAGAAAGCTCATGTACTTCTTGTATTTCTTTTCTCCTATATTAGGGATAGCAATTTCGTCTCTAACAAAAAGAACAAGTGGCTCTAAAAAACGACCAATCCCTGTCGGTATACCATTATTCTTTTTATATGATTTAGCCAAGCTTCTAAACATAAAAAACATTAGCACACCTATAAAAAATATTGTCATTACATTTTTAGTAATTGAAAAATCTAGTGGCTTATCATTTGTTGCATGGTGGTGATCGTCATAATTGATCGTCCCCTCGGCATCTGTTTTGTATATTTTAGAGTGGTACAATTTGTAGTAATTTCCATCCACCTCAGCAACGGTTTCTCCATGATGGAATTTTGAAGAAGAAAAAACTTTTAAGCCTCCATCCCAAAGAATCACAGGAAGCGGAAATCCGTAATGCTTTCCTGTTTCTTTATCAGAAAATAACGTAAAATCATGTGAATCCTGAAGGTGATGATCTATAAACTCTTTGATTTCTGTTTTTAAATCTCCTTTTGCCTCTGTTTTTGACTCTTTTGCGAATAAAATGGTATTCGTAAACACCAGAGTAACAATCAATAAAAATTTAACAATAGTACGTTTTTGCATTACGCGTAAAATTTCGGTTCCTAAATTTGGGTGCAAATGTACATAATTATGTTAGATTCTTACACCTTTTTTCCGAAATAAGTTTGAGATTATTAATTTCAGTTTAAAATATTGAATTTCAATTATTTATAATCTTTTAAAATTCTTGAAACCCAATACACTTCTAATATCAGACAAATGACATATGCAATAAAGAAGTCGAGAAAAACACTTTTATGAATTTCTAAATCGGCTACCCTACTAATTACAAGAAAAAGTCCCAGTTTAACCAGACTTCCTGCCATAAAAATAAAACCCACCTGATCTTTGAATTTTTCCCTGAGTACCACAATGATAATTGTTAATAGACAACTAAAAACACCATTAAATACATACGAAAAATTGATAATGAAAAAATCCTTAGTCGGTGTCAAATACTTTACCACAACACTATGTATAAAGTATCCTACGACCAAAACGATACTACACAAAAACAAAAAACGAACTATTTCTTTAATCATTCTTACAAAAACCTCTTTTGCAAATCCTTATCGCGGATTGCTTGTATCCACTAAAGAATCTATAAAACCAAAAATGGTATGTACTTTTAGCATTGTGCAAACAAATTTGAAGAAAAACAAACACTATCTTAATTGGGATTCATCGATTAGACTTATTATTAATACGGTCTAATTGTTTAATTACCACGTATATTGAGGTTACCATTCCAAAAAGCACAAAGCCCATAGTGAACCATTGTTTTTCTAGCTGATAATGGGCATCAAGTTTTTTCCCGGCGTAGGCACATAGAAATATAGTCGCTCCCATCTGAAATGCTATTCCAGATAATGCGGCATATTTTCTAAGCTGTTTGCCCTTGTGGTTGTCCTGTTTTTTGTCCAATAGGTTTGCTTATAGATTTGATGCTTCCGCCTTTCATAGAGCATGATGCATTAAAGTTTGCTCCTGGTTCTACTGCTAGCTTACCTACACTTACTTCACCTTCTATATGTGCAGTTGGTTTAAGGGATAGTGTATTAGACACTGTAAGAGTTCCTGAAAACTTACCTTCAAAATCAGCATCAGAACATTCTAAAGTTCCTTGTATATAGCCTGATTTTCCTACGACTACCTTACCCGTAGTTTTGAATGTTCCTTCTATTGTTCCTTCTATTCTAAAACCACCTTCAGAAACAACATCACCTACGATTTTTGTTCCCTCAGAGATTTTGTTCTGATTGCGTGAGAAATCAGCTGTATTGCTCTGATCTCTGCCTTTTTTATTGTCTGAAAACATAGTATATAATTAAAGGGGGATTAAATTATTATTCTGATTCTAACTCTACTTCTGGGGGTTGGTATTCTTCAATATTTTTATGAATTTGAATAATTCTGTAATTAGGCGACGCAATTGTTAAAAAAGCATGGTCTACTTTATCAAAATATTTCTTTTTTCTATTCCATTTAGTAAGGTCAACACCTCGGGTATCTTCTGTTTTACCCAATGATAGTAACTCTCCAAATCCTTCTGCTTCTAGTTTTGTTCTTCTGGTATGAACAACAACAATTTGCTGATCTTTATCATAAACATCAAGAGAGACTTTCATTTTCTCATAACGAAGCTCTTTGATAATATTTTCTATGTGCTCTTTTAGACCTTGAGCCTGATTATTACCAAAAGTCGAAAAAACATACATCAATTTATGATTTTTTTCTTCTTCTAAGCCTGTTAAGAAGGTTTTTTCTTGTATTTGAGGAATTGTTACTTGATAAATCAACTGTGCCTTTTTTCCTTCTGGACTTTGTGGGTAATTAAGGGCCACATAGTTAAGTGCTTCTTTGTATGCTTCAAAACCTCTATATCTGCCTATTGCCTGAGCTTTTAACAACTCAAATTTTGGTAAAAATTCTCCTTCGCCTCCAAATTTGGTAATCAGCTCATCGCTTCGTTTAATAACTTCTGCATATTTTTGATCCCCAAAATCTTTGTATAATTGATTATACATAGCATTGGGACTATTTTTATCATCTTCTAATGCTTGATCAGGGTTTTGAAGAATCTTAGCATATCTTGATGTCGTATGATTATTAATAATATCTTGTTTGTACGCATTTGACTTTGTCGTATTTCCTTGTGCCAAATAAATTTTATACAGATTATATTTTGTCGGAATTATTAATCTTTCCTCTGGGTTACTGCTTAATAGATTCTCAAACTTATCTATTGCCAACCCATATTCCTGAAACTTTTCTTTATAAACAACTCCTAATTGATAGTATGCAAAATTTCTATCTGTTTGCAAGCTATCAATGATCGCAGGATCTGTTGGTAATTGAGAAATATATGTTTGAGGATCAAATGTTGGGTCAGTGTCTATTGAATATTTCTCTTCTTTCTCTTTTTCTTCTTTTGGAGCTGCGCTTGGGTTAGAAATACTAGAAACTCTCCAGTTATCCTGTAATTCTCTATTCCCAAAAGTTCTTTTAAAAACAGTCTTACCAAAAGCAACTGTTGTTTGATTATAAAAATAAAAAGTGCCTTCACTAGAGTTGTTAGGTCCTCTAGAAGTTGTTCCTATGCCAGCTCCTGGTTGTCTAAACCTCTGTTCTGTTGGCAACTCTCCCTTTATACGAGCAATTTCAGCTGCTCTCTCTGCTATTATTGCCTTGGCTTTTAACTTATCTGTATACTCTTTGTAGTACGCTATTCTTTCTTCGGGAGACATGGCATATACAGTAAGAATACTATCATTTACTGTTGCTATACCTTCATACAAAATTACATCCTCAAGATTATCACGTTTTTTCTTTAAAACTCTATATCTTTTTGAATCTACAACCATACGCTGAAGCGTACTATCATAATACGCTCCTGAATTAGCATATTCTTTTCTATCAAAACTTATATCACCTAATGTATAATAATTGAGAGATTCTAAATACTTATCTTCTGAGTTAGTTCGCAATGATTTATTGTAATAGTCTACTGCCAAATCAATAGAATCATTTGTTTTATGATAAACCGCTATTTGATTATATATCATATCTAGAAATGGCCTGTTTTCTCTATTCTCTTCTAGATCTGTTAATAGTTCTAAAAATTCTTCTATATTACCACTTTCGTAGTCAAAATTTCTAGCTTTGGCCATATAGGCATTCATCATATATCTTCTCGGAGTACGCCTGTTAAGGTCTATAACTTGATCAAATGCATAATTAGCACTATCCTTTCGTCCAAGTTCATTTAACAATTGTCCTTTTATATAGAAATATCGTCCTTTTTCTTCGTTTTTTCTCGTATGAATGGCAGCTTTATTAATATAGGTAACCGCAGAATCTTTTAGTTTAAGATTTATACATGCTTGCGCAATCATTGCGGCAGCATCTGCATACTCCTGAGGTGTCATAACCTCCTGTTCTATCATTCTATTGAGATCTTCAATAGCCTTTTCATTATTATCTAGACGAAGGTTGGTTTTAGCCTTCCACACTTTGGCATGATTAATTGTGTTACTTGCGGGATATTTATAGAGTATATAATTAAAAGCCTCTAAAGCGGGAACAAAACGTTGTTCAAAATATCGTGCTTTCCCTAATAATAAAAATGCCTCATCGATTTTAGGATTACGCTCTTTCCCATCAATTAGCATACTATGCTTCTGGATAGATTTTACAGCTTTTTCTTCTGCTCTGTCAAAATTCTGGTTCAATACTTCGTTAGGCAGCCTCACATCTTCGCTCACAATCATACGTTCTATCGGTAGTAATTCCCAGAAATTATCCTTATAGGAGTCTATAAGCTCTTCCTGACCACTATCAAAAGCTAACCTACCGTTGTATAAAGTGTTATTTTTGGTTGTGACATCATGCCATGCGCGATTTACAAACTTGTTTTTCTTACGAGAACAAGCAAGTCCAATAGTAGCCAAAAGCAACACAAGAGTAACCTGTGATATTTTTCTTCCCAAACCAAATGATTTATTACGAGTGATAACTAAAAAAAAATCTTTTTAGTGTATTTTTTATACAAAAATATGATGTATGTGGTAAAAATACATTTCTTTATCCAAAAAAAAGGTTATTAACAAAAAATTCTCCTTGGGCTCGTGATTTTTAGTATCCTAAGTAGAGTTATCAACAACTTAATTGATTCATAGGATTTTGTCAATAATTTTACCTTAAAATACATTTGCTTTTGTTGCATTTATTACTTTTGCAAAAAAAAGTAATGTCAGATTTTAATACACTCACTATAGCAAATATTATACGTGAGACAGCTAAAGCAGTATCTATAACCTTCGAAATTCCGGCGAACTTAAAAGAAGCATACTCATTTATTTCAGGTCAGTATATCACCATCAAGACCCAAGTCAACGAAAAAGAAATTCGAAGAGCTTATTCAATTTGTAGCACTCCTAAGAGTAATCAGTTGACTGTCGCTGTTAAAGAAATTAAAGACGGAACTTTTTCTGTTATTGCTAATAACGAACTAAAAGTTGGCGACCAACTTGATGTGCATACTCCCGAGGGTAATTTTTTATTACACCAAAATTCTGAGTTAAGTAATACGTACTGTGCATTTGCTGCAGGAAGCGGAATCACCCCTATTCTTAGCATGATCAAATCTGTATTAGAATCTACACCTAATGGTAAATTTGTACTTGTTTATGGTAATAAAACTCCCGAAGAAACTATTTTTCTAAAAGAGCTTCTATCACTAAAAGATCAATACCCAGATCGCTTTTTTCTAGAACTTTTCTATAGTAGAACTGATCAAGAAGGTGCGCATTTTGGAAGAATAGAAAAACCTACCATTAATTATATCTCAAAAAACAAATTCAAAGATGTTTCTTTCGATGCCTTTTATCTCTGTGGGCCCGAAGAAATGATTACAACCGTAACCGAAGTGCTAATTGAAAATAATATCCAAAAAGAAAAAATTCATTTTGAGTTATTTACAAGTAGTAGTGATTCCTCAAATGAAACTGTTTCTAATCTCGAAGGCAAATCTACAATTACTGTAGTTGTTGATGATGAAGAGTTTAATTTTCTTATGGATCAGAAAAAAACGATATTAGATGCTACATTAGAAGAGGACATTGACGCCCCTTACTCATGTCAAGGAGGTGTATGTAGCTCATGCATTTGTAGAATAAAAAATGGTACTGCTGTTATGGAAAAAAACAGTATTCTTACAGATTCAGAAATAGCAGAGGGGCTTGTACTTGCGTGTCAAGCACATCCTACTTCATCTGTTGTGACCGTAGATTTTGATGATGTATAGATAAAGCTAATGTGTTAATAATTGAATTATTTAGTATTAACCGCAATTTGCTGAAAACACAAAACTCTTTTTTATTGTTTTTGTGATTCAAATATTCAATAACTTCTTAATCTGACTCACCACATGTTTCGGAGCGATGGTATACATCACTTTTTCATATCCAGAGGGTACTTTATTACCATATATTGATGTGGGAATCTGACTATATCTCTCTAAATCAGGCAGAATAGCATTTTCTAATGGCTGATTAAAAGGCGCAAATCCTGTAAAAGGGTGTGTTACGCCCCATAACGTAATAGTAGGTATCCCATACATCGCGGCTAAATGTCCGTTGCCACTATCCATAGACAGCATACCGTCTAGATTACTTATTAGTGTCAATTCATCTGCAAAGGGTAATTTGCCAGCAATATTAGTCACATTTTGATATTTACTAGATACCATATGTAAAATATCCTCTTCTTTTTTACCTCCTCCGAAAAGAAAAATCTCTACAGTATTTGTAGCATCTATTGTTTCTATTACCTCAATAATTAATTCTAATGGGTATGTCTTGCTATCATATTGAGCAAATGGAGCAATACCTAACCATTTTTTTACAGAGTTTTGAGTTAACGTTAAAACACCTTGAGTCAATGACTTTTTTACAGGAAACTCATGTTTAGACAAATCTAATGGGTATCCTAATCCTGAGAAAACATCAGCATATCTCTGATGTGTAGTTTTTAGCGATCTAAATACTTTATTCTCTGGTCTTGTTAATGATTTTTTCTCTTTTCTACCTTTATTAATTTGAACTACTTTTATACCTGATAAAGAAAATACTGTCTTTAAAACATTCGATCGTAGCACATTATGCATATCAGCCACAGCCGTTATTTCTAACTTTTTTAGGGCATTGGCCAATCGAATTAGACCTAGAAATCCTTTATGAGCTCCATCAACGTCGGCATGAAACACATTTACATGTTCGATATCAGAGAATATAGGTTCAAAAAACTTTCTTGTAAGTATAGTAATCTTAACATCGGGATATGTCGCCCTAAAAGTGCGAATAACAGGAACGGTCATCGCAATATCACCCATTGCTGATAACCTGATAACCAGAATATGAGTTGATTTTTTCTCTACATCGACCTTATCAATATTTGACATAGGTGTATTAATAAATATGAAAAAATTCGCTTATTAGGATTTTTCTGCTCTCAAAACAGGGTTAAGCTCGTCATCATTATACATTTTCATCTGTTTATAGACTTTCATGTATTTATCTCCTTCCTCAATATCCTTTAATAAAGTATCGATTGCTGTCGATAAATCAACTCGTTGTTCTAAAAGTATATCTAATTTTTTTTGACAAGCATTCTTATGATCTGCCGTAGCATTTTCTCTTACAGTTTCTACATGCATATGGTAAACTTTAAGTGCCAAAATAGACAACCTATCCACTCCCCATGCCGGACTTTCTGTATTTATTGTAGCTCCTTTTTTTGGTGTTACATTGCTATACTTTTCTAAAAAGTAACTATCTATGTACTCTACCATATCAGTGCGGTCCTGATTAGAAGCATCTATTTTCCTTTTTAATGTTAGTGCTGCTACTGGATCAATCTGTGGATCACGAATAATATCTTCATAATGCCATTGCACCGTATCTATCCAGCACTTTCTATATAATAAATGCTCTATGGCTTGTGACTTACTATCATAAGGGTTAGAAAATTCTTGATCTACAGTGTCAATAATATGGTACTTTTCTATGACTTCTCTAAAAATTGAGTTTGCTTTATTGGTAAACATTTCTATTGTTATTTTATCTAAAATGCGTGTTTCCTATTTTGTTTCTACCGGTACTCTCAGTATGTGCATTATCATACATATAATAGTACTCCAACTCCCTTTAACTAAAAAAGGTTTTGAATTCTATTTTCGGCAGATACAAAGGTATCATATTTTGTAATAGTAAAAGAAATCTCAGGTAATAATCAATATAATTCTGGAATACAGATATTTGTATTAAAAAAACACCAGTGTAAAAGGAATTAGTATAAATATCCAAATATTAATTTCTTTGGCAAACTGGTTATACTGCATCTCTAAATAGGTAGTCCCTATTATGGCTAATGGGGTAGAAATGAAAAACAACTCTGAAGTATTTTTTTCTGGAGCAATAAGCCCGACTGCAATTGCAAAAATAAAGTAAGCTATGATAACATTCAGCACCGGCTTAGTACTGGCTGTTTTTTTACCAAACTTAACCAAATACACCGAAAAAAAGAATACAATAAGAATAGCACATACTACAACAGAGAAAAGCCGATCTTTTATAAGATATGCGTCGAACGAAAACGAAACAGGCTCTATATAACCAGAAAATGAGAAAAAAGTGTCATAAAATAACAAGGTAAAACAATTCGCCAGGACATAAACAGAAGTAAGCCCGATAACAGGAATAATCCAATTTTTATAATTCTTGGGATCAAAGTAAAGTATCCCAAAAAACACCAAGCCCATGAAACCAATGCTCCAAAAACAGACCAATGATGCCAGCCCTATGCATATAGAGGCGTTAAGAATTTTGAGATTAACATGCTTTTCATTTTTAAGATATACTATGTTTTGTGCCGCCAATTGCACAAAAATACTAGACAATAAAATATCAAAATTGATTAAGGAATATGGCAACATCCCCGTTATAACAGCATATAATAATATTGTAAATGTTCCTTTCTGTGTGAGATCGTTTCTTTGAACTTCTGCACTAAGCATTCTCATCGGTAATATATACAACAACATGCTGCCAATTGTAATCAATATATGGCTGTTTTCTAGTGTAAATCCTTTTTTGTAAAAGGCTATACAAAACAAAATAGCCATGTATAATGCCACTACAATGTAATTAATAGGTTTTGATTTACTAAAAAAGCTTGATAACACTAGTATTTTTTATATTTTTGCAAAGGAAAATACTCTGGTATTTCCATTATTATATATTATTAGCAATTTATAAAAAGTTTTTAGTTTAACTCATTAGAAGTTTCTAAAAGAAATATAGAATATATTATGAAAGAATTTTTTGAAGCAATCCAATCCTTTTTTGTTGATTTATTATTTGCTCCTTTTGATGCGCTAAGAGCATTAGAATTAGAAAGCTGGACTGCAGCAAATGTGGTAAATTGGATATTTATGATTGTAGGTTCCTTAGCATTTATTTATTGGATGAAGGAACTTAAAAAATTTAATGATAATGATGAAGAGGATAGAGATCCTAAAGCACATTCATTTTTGAATTAAAAAACTCCTAAAAATACACTCTCAGTTTAGAGATACTATTAAAAAACTCCTACTAAAAACAATTTTAGTAAGAGTTTTTTTTGTACCACAGAATTAGAAAGATTACAAATCGAATCCCAAATCTTTTCTATAATACATTTTGTCAAAGTGCATTTTTTCTATACTATTATAAGACTTTTTTAAGGCACCCTTAAAATCTTCATCAAAAGATGTAATTGCAATTACTCTACCCCCATTAGTTACTACTTTATCACCATTTACAGTAGTTCCTGCATGAAAAATAATAGATTCTGAACCTGAAATTGTGTCTAAACCTTTAATTTCTTTTCCTTTTTCATAAGCCTCGGGATATCCTCCAGAAACTGTCATTACTGTAGTAGCGGTTCTAGGATCAAGCTCTAATTGAACGGTATCCAAAGTTTGTGCACCAACATGATTAAATAACTCTACCAAATCAGTTTTGACTCTTGGTAGTACCGCCTCTGTTTCTGGGTCTCCCATACGTACATTGTATTCAATAACCTTAGGGTCGTTTCCTACTTTGATAAGCCCAATAAAAATAAAACCTTTATAGTCTATATTTTCTTTTGCCAAGCCATCTACTGTAGGTTTAATGATCTGCTCTTCTATCTTCTTCATAAAAGCATCATTAGCAAAAGGAACAGGTGAAATTGCTCCCATACCTCCTGTATTAAGTCCTGTATCTCCTTCTCCTATTCGTTTATAATCTTTGGCGGTTGGTAGTGTTACATAGTTTTTACCATCTGTTAATACGAAAACACTAAGCTCAATACCATCCAGAAACTCTTCTATAACAACTTTTTCACTGGCCGCTCCAAATTTCTTATTGGTAAGCATATTTTCGAGTTCTAACTTGGCTTCCTCGAGATTCTGAAGGATCAAAACTCCTTTACCCGCTGCAAGACCATCTGCCTTCAAAACATATGGTGCGCTAAGTGTTTCTAAAAATTGCTTTCCTTCGTTTACAGTCTCTGCATCAAAACTTTGGTATGCAGCTGTAGGTATATTATGTCTAAATAAAAATTCTTTTGCATACTCCTTACTTCCTTCTAATCGTGCTCCTTCCTGAGAAGGTCCAATCACAACAACATCCTTAAGACCTTCATCTTTTGCAAAATAATCACTAATACCCTGAACCAATGGATCTTCTGGCCCTACTACAACCATTTCAATATTCTTTTCTAATACTAAATTTTTAATAGCGGAAAAGTCTGTAACTGCTATCGGTATATTAGTGGCTATTTCTCTTGTTCCTGCGTTACCTGGGGCAACAAACAAGTTATCGCAAAGTGAACTTTGTGTAATTTTATAAGCGAATGTGTGTTCTCTTCCTCCGGATCCAAGTACTAAAATATTCATGATATGCTATAAGTGTTTTTACGGCCTCAAAAATAGTTTATTCGATGTTGTATAGCTAATTGTTTTTAGATAAAAACAATATATCTAGTAAGCCATTTACTTATTTATTGAGGTTATTACGAATAATTCTACTGCTTAAAATACTTCTTTTCTTTAACAATAGAGGAATTACAATAGAGAAGAATACTATTCCACTAAATCTCACGAGCATAGATTCGAACAATAATGATATTAAAAGAATAAGAAATACTGAAAATTCATTTCTGCTTCGCTTCATTCGTATTGCCAGTACTACAAAAATACTGACTAATACACCAAATCCTATAATCCCTGTTTGTAGATAGGTTTGCAAAAATTGATTATGCGAATTGTATCTATTTTGATAATTGAGTCGATATTCTAATTCTTTATATTTAGATATAAGGACATCATTTGCATCTCCCACTCCATATCCTAAAATAGGTGCATCTTTTATTAACTTTATACTTGCATCCCAAGCCAATATTTTTGATTTGGCAGATGTATTTACCTCATACCCTTCTATTTTATTATAATATTTTATTCTAGAATAAATATCTGTGAGTTTAGGGTTGTTCAAAAATAAGATGGTTCCCAAAACAAACACTATCAACATAATATACTTCTTCTCTTTGTCTACAATTTCAAAAATAAGCACTAACGACATAATCCATAAAATAAGGTATGCTGATACCGAAGCCAATAAAAAGAGGTAAAAGAATAATATGACGATTACTACGAATCTTAGTCTTGACTCTATCTTGTTTTTGAGATAATAACTTAGTACCAATAAGATATAGATAGATATGTAATTAGAATTCACTGATTTTGAAAATGAATCGCCAATAAAAAAATGGTGCCATTCTCTATATATTCCTTCTATAAATGAAAATGCTTCATTTGATTTATTAATATCATTAAGGTGCCATATTAAATCACATCCCGTACGTATGATATTGATAAAAAATGAAACTAACAGTCCTAACAACAGAAAATCAAATAACCGTCGTACCGTAGCTGCATCTTCTTTCACAAATAAAAAAATAATAGGAAATAACAGTAATGTTAGAGATCGCTGTACTAATTCTAATCCACTAGATAGGTTTTCGGTATAAATCAAGCCAAAGAGCATTACTATGAAATACAAAGGAAATAGTAATACTGATTTATCTAAAACAAATTTTCTTTTTGTTTTAAATATCATTGCGACACCAAAAACAATCGAAAGCATAAAGAAAGGAGTAGGCAGATTTATTCCCAAAGGAAGCAAAAAAAAGGCTACAAATAGGCTGTTCCAGAAGATCATGGTAGTCCAGTGATCTTCTTTATAAAACATATTCATTATCCGAGCTATTCTTTTAGATAATTTCACTTAACTTTTTATTATTAATAATGATCCTAATAGGCTTTATCCTCTCCCCTAATTGCATTAATTGCTGTTAAAATTGTAATTTTAATGTCTAAAAGAAGTGACCAATTTTCTACATAAAAAATATCATACTTTACTCGATTCACAATGTCCTTATTAGTTTCTATTTCTCCTCTAAAGCCACTCACCTGAGCTAACCCAGTTATTCCTGGCTTAACAAAATGCCTTACCATAAACTTATCTACTCTCTGTGCAAAATCTTCATTATGCTTAACCATATGCGGTCGGGGACCCACAACTGACATTTCTCCTTTGAGTACGTTAAGAAATTGAGGGAGTTCATCAATACTTGTTCTTCTTATAAACTTCCCTACCCTTGTAACTCTTACATCGCCTTTAGTCGCTTGATTTACATTGTTATTAGGTTTCATAGATCTATATTTATAACAATAGAATTCTCTATAATCTAATCCGTTTCTACGTTGTTTAAAAAACACGGGGCCCTTAGATTCTAATTGTATAAGTATTGCAATAAGAGGTGTCATCCAAGAAAGAATTCCTACTAAAACAAAAAGAGAAAGTAAAATATCAAAAGTTCTTTTGGTAAATTTATTAATTGAATCCTCTAACGGTATTTCTCGAAATGACAATACCGGAATGTATTCGTAATAATTAAAGATTAATTTTTTAGTGAAAATATCCTTATTATCCGGTATAAATTTTAAAATTTTTAAGTTGTTTTCAGTAAAATTCACAATATCTTGTAATTGATCATTTGATAATTCAGCAATTGAACAGTAGACCTCATCAATTTCATTTTCTACTATATAATCAAAACAAGCATCAAGATTAAATGTGTGTTTTTCAACACAAAACTTTTTTAGAAACTTATATCCAAAATCCGGTTTCTCCTTAAAAATTTTAATTAATTGATCTGTTTTTTTATTATCCCCAATAACAACAACTTTTCTAATATTTCCCCCAAACACCCTATATTTTGATAATAAGTATAGAAAAACCAATTTGCCAAAAGTAACTAAAACTATAATGGCCAGAAGGTATTTCCCCATTTCTAACCTACTAATATCTGGTTGTCTAAAAAACCCTATAAAAGCATAAAGGATTAGAGAAAAAATTAAAAATTGCCGAATTGAAGAAGCTAAAATTTGAACAAGTTTCGAGAAACGTTTAATATCATAAAACCCATTCTTTATTGAAAGGAAAATCCATAATATCGAGATATAACCTAAAAACAAAAGTTTTTGTTCCATATTAGTCTGGAACAAAAATATTGTGACATTAATAATAAATAAATCTACCAAACAGAAAAGAGGCTTTATATAAGCCGAATATCTACCAATCCTACTTTTCATGTATTGTTAAATTTATGATTTTAAAAAATCTCTATGTTCACTCTTATTAAGTTCTTCAGAAGACAGTCTATTAAAATAGTCTAATGTTAACCGCATACCATCTATTCGTTTAACTTTAGGCTCCCATCCTAAGATTTCTTTTGCTTTTTTAATATCCGGTTGTCTTTGTAACGGGTCATCAGTAGGCAACGGCTTATATATCACTTTTTGGTTTGTACCTGTTAATTTCACAATTTCTTGAGCAAAGTCTTTGATTGTAATTTCGTCTGGATTACCGATATTAACTGGATAACAATAATTGCTTAATAATAATTTATAAATTCCTTCTATTTGATCATCAACATAACAAAAAGATCTTGTCTGAGATCCATCACCAAATATAGTTAAATCTTCACCTCGTAATGCCTGTCCGATAAATGCGGGAACCACTCTACCATCATTTAGTCTCATTCTAGGACCATAAGTATTAAAAATTCGTGCTATTCTTGTTTCTAAACCATGATAAGTGTGATAAGCCATGGTTATTGATTCCTGAAATCGTTTTGCCTCATCATATACTCCACGTGGCCCAATGGTATTTACATTACCATAATACTCTTCATTTTGAGGATGTACTAATGGATCTCCATAAACTTCACTTGTTGAAGCAATTAAAATTCTTGCATTTTTTTCTTTAGCAAGACCTAAAAGATTATGGGTGCCTAAAGATCCAACTTTTAAAGTTTGAATAGGAATTTTTAAATAATCAATAGGACTAGCCGGAGAAGCAAAATGTAAAATATATTCTAATTTACCTGGTACGTGAACAAATTTTGAAACATCATGATGATAAAACTCAAAATTCTTAAACTTAAATAAATGTTGAATATTTTTAAGATCTCCCGTTATCAGATTGTCCATTGCAATAACATGAAAACCTTCCTCTACAAATCTATCGCATAAATGAGACCCTAAAAAACCGGCCGCTCCAGTGATTAACACTCTTTTCATACTTGCTTTTTTGAAATAACAGTATCTCTACCAATTGAATAATATGAAAGATTTTCTTTTCTAATATCTTCTAAATCATATAGGTTCCTACCATCAAAAATTACATTACCTCCCATAGCCTCTTTTAGTTTTGAAAAATTCGGAGTTCTAAAAATACTCCATTCTGTGCAAATTATCAGTGCATCGGCTTCTTTCAAAGCATCATACATTGTTTTGGCAAATTTTATTTTCGTATCATACTTACGTGCAACATTATCCATTGCTTCTGGGTCAAAAGTTGAGATGCTTACCCCTTCTTCCAATAATGCATTAATTACATCTAACGCAGGTGCTTCTCTAATATCATCAGTCTCTGGTTTAAATGCTAATCCCCAAATCGCAAACTTTTTTCCTGCTAGATCATTATTAAAATGACTTTTAATCTTAGGCAATAAAGCTACTTTTTGTTTTTTATTAACTTCAATTACTGATTCTAATATTTTAAAATCATATTGATCTTCTTTTCCTGATTTATGAAGTGCTTTTACATCTTTTGGAAAGCATGACCCACCGTATCCAATACCTGGAAATAAAAAGCGTTTACCGATTCTAGAATCTGTACCCATACCTTTTCTCACTTTATCAACATCAGCACCAACTTTTTCGCAATAATTCGCAATTTCATTCATAAAGGTAATTTTGGTTGCCAAAAAAGAATTAGCAGCATACTTCGTAAGCTCTGCGGATTTCTCGTCCATAATAATTATTGGATTTCCAGATCTTACATATGGTTTATATAGTTTTTGCATTAACTCAATTGCTCTCTCAGAAGTTGACCCTATTACGATTCTTTCTGGTTTCAGAAAATCATCAACTGCTAAACCTTCTCGAAGAAACTCAGGGTTTGACACTACGTCAAAAGAACATTTCGCATTTTCTGAAATTACAGACTTTACTTTTTCTGCTGTTCCGACAGGCACAGTACTTTTATCTACAATAACTTTATACTCAGAAATTAATCTTCCTATTTGTTCAGACACTCCTAAAATATAGGATAAATCTGCGGACCCATCTTCATCTTCAGGGGTTGGCAATGCTAAAAAAATAATTTGTCCGTGATTCAGGCCTTCTTCTAAAGAGGTAGAAAACGTTAGTCTACCCGCTTTTATATTTCTTTCAAAAAGAACGTCAAGATGTGGTTCGTAAATAGGGACTTCACCATTCCGCATTTTTTTTACCTTTTCTTCATTTATATCTACGCAAACCACTTCGTTCCCTGTTTCGGCTAAGCAAGTCCCTGTTACTAAACCTACATAACCTGTTCCTATTACTGATATTTTCATTTACTATATTCTTTATAGATATCCTCTAAATATCTTATATTAAAATTCAAATTATAATTATTCTTAAACAATTCAGATGAATTCTCTTCAAATTTTTTCCTAAGTTTATCATTTTTATAAAGTTCGATAATTTTCTTGGCCATAAGTAAGTGATTACTATTTTCAACTATGTAGCCATTATAATTGTCCTTTACTAAATCTCTATTGCCATCACATTCTGTTACAACACAGGCCTTTGAAAGAGCCAGGCTTTCAATAATAGAATATGGTAATCCTTCATACCTTGAAGTTGAAATGTAAAACAAAGAATTCTTTATAATAGCAAGAATTTTTTCTCTTTCTATCCAATTTATCAAGATAACGTTATTATCAAGATTTAATTCTTTTATCAGTTCAACAATATTATCTCTGTTTGGACTATACTGTCCAACGCCCATAATAACGAGATATACATCTGGTATTTGATCTTTGACCTTTTTAATAACATTGATCATCATTTCAATATTCTTTTGATACGAAGGTCGTCCCACTGTGCATATATATTTATTCGGTAAATCTAAATGGGGAGAGTTTCCGAAAGCATCAAGAGGAATAATAGAATTATTAAACTTTAGCGCTCTTTTATTCGAATAACCTACTTCTTTAACACCTCTAATCCTTTCAGATTCTGAAGTCGCTAGTAAAATTGAATTAAACTTTCTAAATACTCTTTCAAGAAATAAAAACAATTTCCTTTTTAAGGGAGATTTTGCACTTAAATAGGAATAAGCATGTGGTGTATGTAAAACATTAATTCGAAAAAATATAGATGCAGCTCTGGCAATTATACCTCCTTTTGCACTATGTGCATGTAGAACATCAGGTTTTTCATTTTTTAATATTTTAATTGTTTTGTAAACAGCCATTATATCTTTGAAAAGACTAATTTCTCTTTGGATCGGGATAAAAAATTGTTTAATCTCTTCTCCATAAGAATTCAAATATTTCTTTTTACTCTCTCCTTTCTGATGTATTATAATGTTTTCGACATTAGCGGCATCTATGTTTTCTGTCACTAATCTTAAGTAAACATCAACACCTCCAACAGATTGCAAAACATGGGCTACTTTAATTCTATTCGATTTCAACTTTTTTCAAAAATTTGAATTGATGTGCAAATATAGAAAACCATAAGCCACTAAATGTTATTCCATCATATCTAATTAAAAAATCATCCGTAAAATTGCAAATAAAAAAAATTACACAAAAAGAAATAATTAGTGGATTATTGAGCTTAATACCCAGCCAACCGATACCTAAAATGTATATTAAAACAACCAACAGTCCTAATAATCCAAATTTTAAAAGAAAATCAATATACTGATTATGTGTTGGAAACTTATTTCTGGCCAAAAATTTTTGATCCGTTTCCTCATAATATTTTATAAGTTCTTTTTTTCCATCCGATGAACCGAATCCCGTAAATATTCTTTCCTTAGATAATGATATTGCAGATTTCCAAATAGTAACTCTGGTTACTAATTTGCCGTATATTTGTTTTTCTGGGTTTTCGAACTCATCAAGTTTTCCGACCATATCCAAATTCGAAAAACTACCTTTTGTGTATTTATGAGTTACATAAGGAAAAGACTTTGCGAAAATTGATAAAGCAACGACAATAAATAAAATCGTTAAAACAGCCATTTTTACTAATTTTTCTGTTTTCATTGTTTTGTTCAAAAAATGATGCGTCAAGACAATAAAACAACCAATAATACTAGTTAAAACAGCAACTCGGGTATTAATAATTAATAAATAAAAGAATGATAATAGAAATGAAGTGATTTGAAATACTAACATATACTTTGAACTTCGCTTTGAAAAAAGCAAGAAAAAAGCACCTACAGTAACAAAAGAAACGTGCATATTGAGTGCAGGAGCATGCATAAAAAAACTGGATGAAAAATGATAACCCATCTCCCACAAATGTATTCCTTTTAAATATTTTGTGACATTTTCGGGATACAATATCAAATATCTAAAAAATAAGATCGTCAATATAATAGTCATAGTACCAACATATGACTGTATTAGTTTCAAAAAATCAATCTTTTTCGAAAAACCAAGTATAAATAATGGGAAGATTAATAACGTAAGCCTTTTTTCTGCCGATTTTAAACCTGAAACTAAACTATCATTATTCCAGAAAAAAAGTACATCTAATAAAAATGGGCTCGCTATTATTATTAATAAAACTATATTCTTTTTATCATATTTTAATTTTTTAAAAAATAAAATATTGAATAGAACAAATGCCATTATTAAAACAGTACTTAGTTTTCTAAATATTAATGTTGAAGCAATTACAACAAGAAAACAATTATATATATCTTCATATTTTTTTTCTAAAAACTTCATAATTCAATAAATAGTAAATTAATGGAAATACACCTATTTTATGTCTGGCTGCTGACCCTAAATCAGGCTCAAAAACCCCTTGAATTATAAAATATGAAAATAAAAAATAAAACATCCATATATCATAATTGCCTTTTTCTCCTTCTTTTAAACACCTCCCATATCTTCTATACAACATAATAAATAATGATAATTGCCAAAAAACAAAAGCAATAATTTGAGGTTTAAAAAGAAATTTAAGTCCGTTAATGGGTAAATTAACGGTAAAAAAACCATACACTATTCCAAATGACTCACCATACCAAGTATCTGTAGATAATGGCGGAATTATCATTGAATTTGCATTTCCTGACCCAATTCTATGTTCGTTTACCAACTCTCGCGTTTTATGAGAAATAAAAACCCCTTTTAGCAATCCATAACTTAAAGATACTCCGATCATAATAAGTATACCGTATAAGATGCTAATAACTCGCTTATTCTTAAGTTTAATCAAACTTATCCCATACATAACAACCATTAGAAAAACAATAAGTATATAATAACGTCTAAAAAAAAACCCAAAAAAAAGAATTAGTGACAATCCTATAAATACTGTTTTTTTTATATTTTGATTTCTTTTCTGAAAAATTCTAATAATAATAAAAATGCATAAAAAATTGATAAACTCTTTTGTTGGCATTGAAATAAAAATCGCCAAAATTACAATGGATACATAAATCAAAATATTTTTACCAGTAAGCCTATTAAATTCTTTAGGGACACCTATTTTAAAAAGCAAAATATAAACAATGAAAAATTGAATTACCCCTATAATTGAAAAGTGCAAGTATTTTAGGCCTGTAATCTTGTAAAACCATATAGAAAAAGGATAACTCCCCAGAAGTCCTATCTCGTTCAACTTATCAAAAATAATGATCTTGGAATCCAAAAAAAAACTTTTGGGAAGCACATAATATGATAGGGCAGAAATTATTAATCCCAAAAAGAACAATAGAAAAAAAACACTATTTGATTTAGATACTTTCAATATTATCCCATTTTTTTTAAGACATCAAATACTTTTTTTGCACTACTGTCAAGGCTTCTGTTTTCTTTGAGCCAATTAGTGAAAAAACTAATTTGATATTCAAATTCATTAGTACCTAAATTATCCAATTTATTATTAAGTCGTATAATTGAGTTTGAAAAATCTTCTACATTATTTTTAGCTACTTCACCAGATTTAGAATCTAATATTGTTTCTAAATGATCACCTATATCTGACCCAACTACAAATTTCCCAAAACTCATATAATCTAAAGTTTTTAGAGGTGAATTATACTTTAAAATATAATTATGATCATATAAATAAGGGCTTAAGCCTATCCTGGCTTCTTCTAAAACATATTTTAATTGATACATAGGGATTTGATCGTATAAAAAAATATGGTTTTGTAGATTGAGCGTGTTTATTTTTTCTCTTAGTTCAATAAAATCTTTATCTGTTCCTTTTCCAAAAATATTTAATTCTTTTTGTAATCCTTTTGCGTGAATATTGGCAATTACTTCGATTATAAAATTTAATCCTCTAGAACTCGAGATTGTTCCTAAATAACAAAGGCTATTCTTTTTAACTTTTCTTTTTATAGCCTTTATTCTTTCAGGTATTTCTAGAGTTTGCGAATCATCATACATTTTTACACAAGAAGATATACAATGAATTTCTCTGTTAATAAAATTTTGAAAATACTGTTTCATATCTTCACTCATTACAATGACAGCGTCAGCCCTTTTAATCAGAAAGTTCCTTAACCATTTTGCAAAACTTGAGAGTATTGCATATTTAAATCCTTTTGATTGACCCACTTCTTCTGCTTTTAAATGAGTAATTCTGTATATAAATTTTTTTCGTCTTAATCTAGCAGCAACATAAGATACAAATGCAATGATTGGTTCATCATGAACCAAAATATACTTCATTCCTTTAACTCTAGAATCAAATATTAGTGTTTTAAAGACATAAAAAATTAAATAAGCACTATAAGCGACTCTTCTTGCTATATTTTTTGTACTATTTTTTTTAAGTTTTAGTAGTACATTTCTATGATCGAAATCAGATTCTCCTCTTTCTGTAACAATCATTTTAGTTTTTATATTGTACTTTTCTTCGAGTATATCTAAGTAAACATATTTATAATGATCAGGAAAATGAAAATTTACGGGTTCATCATTAATAACTACTAAATCTATCATCTGATATTAATTAAAATCATTTTTTATGCCTTTATAATAAGCCTTATATACTTTAACAAGATCTTTGAACTTTAGGCGAAATGAATAATAAAGTCCATATTTAATGTAATCCTTATAGATTTTAAACTTAAAATAATTCTTGGCTATGTACCCTTTATTTCTATAATAAATCTCTTCTCTTTGCTCCTTAATATTAATCTTGAAAAAATTTAAAAATGGAATTATTGGTGATTTTACAGTACGAGCTTTGGGATGGTAGTGAATTGCTTTTACAATTGTAGCTAACTTTTTGTTTGCTTTCTTTGCTCTATGAATATACTCTGCCTCATCTCCCCAAATAAACATTTCCTTCTTTAAGAACCCAATATCATGAACTAATGATCTTTTAAGAAGAGTTCCATTAAACGGGTTAATATCCCCTTCAATTATATCATTTTCAACAATATCTTCTACATAATTATACGTTCTTAAATCGAACGATAGTTTTTTTGGCTCATCAATATCTAAAACTAAGGCATTTGAAAAATCTATTTGATATTTAGTAGAATAATTTACTAGGTTTTCTAATTGAGAATTTTTGGGCAACCCATCATCATCCATTAACCATATCCATTCAAACCCTTCGTCATAAGCAAGTTTCATACCTCTATAAAACCCTCCAGCTCCACCATCATTCAATGCTTTTCTGATGTAACTTACTTTTATTTCCTCATTGCTATTATTTAATAGTTTTTGTTCTATTAATTGGTCTTCTGATATGTCTTCTTTAATCATAGAAGCCTCATCAAGTATATTTTTGCTTTTCAGGTATTCAAAAGTACCATCAGTAGATTTATTATCTATAATAAATATCTTATCCACTTTCTTAGTTTGTGATAGAACAGCATCTATACAATTTACTAAAAGTTCTTTTCTGTTATACGATACAATTACTGCGCATACCGATTTATTCTTCATTATCAACTAGCTTTTTTACTGTTTGCAATGCTACATCAATAACATTATGCATATCGTAATATTTATAATCTGCCAAACGTCCTCCAAACAATACGTTACTTTCTTTATTTGCTAATTCTTTATATTTTTCAAAAAGGGTCTGGTTTTTATCATCATTAAGGGGGTAATACGGCTCATTATCTTTTGAAAACTCATGTGGATATTCTCTGGTTATGATCGTATTACTTTGTTTTCCAAACTCAAAATGTTTGTGTTCAATAATTCTGGTAAATGGAATTTCTTTTTCAGTATAATTTACAACAGCATTTCCCTGAAAATCCTGAATATCTAACTCTTCATGTTCAAAGTGTAAACTTCTATATTCTAATTTACCATATTTATACTCAAAAAACTCATCAATCTTTCCTGTATATACAACCTTATGAGCTATGGATGTTAACTTCTCTTTCTCTTCAAAGAAATTAATTCCCAAATTCACCTCAACTCCATCTAATAAACCCTCTATTAGTTTATTATAACCCCCTTTAGGTATTCCCTGATACGTATCATTAAAATAATTATTATCAAAAGTAAAGCGAAAAGGGAGTCTTCTTATGATAAAAGCGGGGATTTGTGTTGCAGGTCTACCCCACTGCTTTTCTGTATACCCTTTTATTAGTTTTTCATAAATATCTTTACCTCCTAAAACCAATGCTTGTTCTTCTAAGTTTTTAGGCTCTTTGATATGTGAATATTCTTTTTTCTGTTCTTCTATTTTAGCTTTAGCTTCTTCTGGTGTCTTTACTCCCCATAATTTATAAAAAGTATTCATATTAAAAGGAAGGTTGAACAATTCTCCCTTAAAATTCGCAATTGGAGAATTGGTATATCTATTAAACTCTACAAATGAATTAACATAATCCCAAATTTCTTTATTGCTTGTATGAAATATATGGGCGCCATATTTGTGCACATTAATCCCATTTATGTTCTCACAGAATACATTCCCTCCAATATGATCTCTTTTATCTACTACCAAAACGGATTTTCCAGCTTTACTCATTTCATGTGCAAAAACACTTCCAAATAAACCAGCCCCTACTATTAAAAAATCGTATTTTTTCATATGTCTTATTTTAACCAATGAGATAAGTCTCTATTTATTAACTGTTGTAACTTTATAATGTCATTAGAATAAAATTCTATTAACTCTTTCTTTGTTGTGATATCTAATCTTGGTGCTTTATCCAAGTTTTTTATCAAAAACTCCTGCCTGATTCTTTCTCTTAAGGTCGTTCTAAATCTTTTACTCATAAAAGCACCTACAAACTTCCTCAAAAGTTTATTAGTTTTTATAATTCTATAGATTACCGTTTTTAGATTCTTCTTAGGGACACCTGACTTATTAAAAATCTTTTGCTGTCCCAATTCAATTTGAGAAGCACCGATTGATAAGCATATATCATCAATTACTTTTTGAGGATTATTTTTCAAATCTTCAAATAAGATAACTTGACAATTACTAAAATTGTCAATAAATGCTTTTACTTGTTCAAAATAAAGTCCAACGTCTTTATAATGCCAAATAAATTCATATCCTTTTTGAATTCTTTCCTTTTCTAATTTTAAGGCAGTATCAAAATCTTCGGTTTCTCTATTATCCCTTCTCAAATGGGTATAAGCTGAGTATGCTCTTTCTACTGGATTTCGTAAAACAATTACAATTGATGGATCAAATAATGGTGTATTTTTTATAAAAGGTATTACTGATTTATAATAATACAAACTATCTGCACTAGACTCGCCGTTAAATTTTTGATCAGAATCAAATAAATCCAAATACTCAGGCTCTGATTTTATAACTCCATCCTTAATATATTCATCTTCAGGTCCACTATACTTGACATCGACAGTACAATAGGACAGGTATTTTGGTTCTTTAGGAAACGACATTGCTATCTCTGGATGCTCTAAAAGATAATTATGTAAAGATGTTGTTCCAGACTTCGCAGCTCCAACAATTAAAAGGTTTGGATAACATTTCTCTTTCATTGCTATATTTTATAAGGAATAGTTAAAATTTTTGTTCTTTTTTTGGCATAAATCACCTTAGTTATATTCTCTAAAGATAATGTTATTGCCCCAGCAATTGCAGCTCCAATCACACCAAAAAAAGAAATTAAAATAAAACTTAACGTAATATTCAAAATTACAAATACCGTAGATATCATTGCGTGTGTATTTTCATATCCACACATAATCAAAACGAAGCCAGAAGCCCCAGTACCTATATTAAAAAATTGACCCATACTTAAAATGACAAGAATGGTATAAGCTTCTTTAAACTCCTCTCCCCAAAAACCTAAAAAAAACTTTCCAAAAACCAAGAATGTTACAAAAAATAATAAGCCTATGATTATAAGACCAAAAGTAATTTTTTGGACCATTTGATTCATAAGTTTAATTTTTCCTTGGCTATACATTGATGCCAATTTAGGTGAAATCGCAGAATTTGTAACCTGTAAAAAAAAACTCGTAAACAATGCGATACGAGCTCCGACAGCATACAAACCAACATCCTTTGTACTTGCTAACCAACCTATTAAAATACCATCAATATTTGCCGCTAATATTCCGGTTATACTAATAAGAAAAAAAGAAGGCGATTGTTTTAGTAATTTTGCAATAATTATTTTGGTTTTATTTCTATGATTATAGAGTTTATTCCAATAATATCCCATGCAAATTGTAACAAAAGATCGACTTATGGCATAAGACAACGCGACATTATTAACCGTAAGTCTAATATCATAAAAATAGTATTGTATCACTAATAGTATCCCTAAAATTAGAGATCCTAATGCTTCATCTACTAAGTTACTTTGCCATATTTTCCTATAACCAATTAAAGCAGAAGAGAAAATACGAGAAAAAACTTGTGGAGTAATAGCAATTAGACCAATTATTAAAGGTGTGGTTAACTTTGGTTCATTAAAAACGTATTTTGAGATATAGGGTGCCAAATAAATTAATACCAAAGACACTGTAAGTGACAATAACCCATTCAATAAATAGGAGGATCTTATACAACTTCCAATATGTGCCCAATCCTTATTCTGGTGGGCTATTGCAATCTCCTTGACATTTAGTTGATAAAAACCTAATAAGCTAAAAGTTATTAAAATAATAGAAATTCTATTAATTAAGTTTATTATTCCAAAATTTTCAGCTCCTAGAGCTTGCCCCAATAGGATACTTATTAATAAGCTAATGCAAATTCCTGCTGTCTTAACAACTAGAGATATACTAGATTTTTTGACAACTTCTAATGTATTGTTGTCTAGGTTTTTAATTTTATCTAGAAAGTTAATCATATTGTTAAATTTCGTAAAACTTTTTATACCATTTTACGAAATTCTCTACACCTTCATCTATACTAGTTTTGCTTGAATACCCCAAAGATTCAAGTTCTTTTGTATCGGCCCAGGTACGAGGCACATCTCCTGGTTGCATAGGTAATAAATTTCTAACTGCTTTTTTATTAAGGCTTTTCTCAATGGCCATTATAAAATTATCTAAAGATTCTGGGGAACCATTTCCAATATTTAATATCTTATGAGAAACTGTGGAAGTTTTTGAAAGAGGAGATTCTTTCATTACTAATTCAACGCCCGCTATTATATCATCAATGTATGTAAAATCTCTTTTCATTTCACCCCTATTAAATACATCAATACTTTTTCCTTCTAAAATTGCCTTCGTAAAAAGAAACATTGCCATATCAGGTCTTCCCCATGGACCATAAACAGTAAAAAATCTCAACCCTGTTGTTGGTATATTGTATAAATGGCTATACGTGTAAGCCATTAATTCATTACTCTTTTTTGTAGCCGCATATAGACTTATGGGGTGATCAACATTATCAACAACAGAAAAAGGCACTTTTTCATTTTGACCATATACACTAGAACTACTAGCATAAATCAAATGTTTAACTTTTGTATGCCTACAACCCTCTAGCACATTTAAGAAACCAACTAAATTACTTTGTACATATATGCCAGGGTTATCAATACTATATCTTACGCCTGCTTGTGCCGCCAAGTTACATACGACATCAAATTTTTCTCTTTTAAAAAATTCACTTATAATCTTCTCGTCTTCTAAATTAGAACGTACAAAAGTAAAATTGCTGTACTTATCACTTTGCACATTTTTATTAAATTTTTTCGCATCTTCTTTATAAATACCAAGTTCATTTAGGCGAGCAAACTTTAGATTGACATCGTAATAATCATTAATATTATCGAGACCAATAATTTCAGTATCTTTCTCTAATAGGGCTTTACACAAATGAAAGCCAATAAAACCTGCAGCTCCTGTAATTAATACTTTTTTCATTCCAAATTATTAATCTATTATATAATCATTCCTGCTGCTACAGTTTCATTAGTATTATCGTCAACCAATATCACACTTCCTGTACTTCTATTTTTTCTGTAGGATTCTGCCATCAAAGGCTTTGTTGTTCTAACTTTTACACGAGCAATATCATTCATTATTAAAGACTTATCTTCTGAATTTCTTCCATAAGTATTTACATCTACTTTATAGACAATCTCTTTGATCATGGCTTTTTGTTCATTGGTCGTATGCTTAATTGTATATTTTGCACGATCTCTTGCTGGTTTGTCATTAAGCCAACATAGCATTATATCCAGATCCTGAGAAGGTTCGGGCTTATTGTTAGACTTTACAATCATATCTCCTCGGGATATATCAATATCATCCTCTAAGGTAATACTAACAGACATAGGAGCGTATGCTTCTTCTATAGTTCCTTCAAGTGTATCGATTGTCTTTATGATAGAGGTAAACCCTGAAGGTAGAACTGTTACCTCATCTCCTGGTCTATAGATACCACTATTTACTCTGCCTGCATACCCTCGATAATCTCTAAACGTATCTCCTTGAGGTCTCAGTACTGTCTGTACAGCAAACCTTGCATCTACTTTATTAATGTCACTACTAATATGCAATGTTTCTAAAGTATGTAATAAAGGAGCTCCATCATACCAATCCATACTCTTAGAACGATTTACTACGTTATCTCCTTCTAAGGCACTCATAGGAATAAAACGAATATCCTTTACCATCAATTTAGATGAAAATTTTTCGAATTCAGTAATGATATTAGAATATATTTCTTGAGAAAAATCTACTAAATCCATTTTATTGACACATACAATAATG
Source organism: Aquimarina pacifica (assembly GCF_000520955.1). GTDB lineage: Bacteria > Bacteroidota > Bacteroidia > Flavobacteriales > Flavobacteriaceae > Aquimarina > Aquimarina pacifica. The sequence goes on from NZ_JACC01000051.1 coordinate 30,929, forward strand.
TGTGGTATTTGTAATAATGATGCTATAAAGCTGTGTCGTTTAGTTTGCTCAATAACACCGTGTCTTGCATCTATTAAAATTAATGCTGCATTTGCTGTTGATGCCCCTGTGACCATATTACGAGTATATTGAATATGACCTGGTGTATCTGCAATAATAAATTTACGTTTTGGTGTGGTAAAATATCTATATGCGACATCGATGGTTATACCTTGCTCTCTTTCGTCTCTTAGCCCATCTGTAAACAACGCTAAATCTACACCTTCATGCCCTTTTTTCTTACTTGTGTTTTCGATAGCCTCTAATTGATCCTCAAATATTGATTTAGAATCATAAAGTAATCGTCCTATAAGAGTACTTTTACCATCATCTACACTCCCAGCAGTAGTAAATCTTAATAATTGATTAGTATCTAACATTTTAAAATTTATTTTTTTGTGTCAATTAAAAATATCCTTGACGTTTTCTATCTTCCATTGCACTTTCAGAACGCTTATCATCTGTTCTATTCCCTCGTTCTGTTTGACGCATACCAGAAACCTCATTTGCGATTTTTTCTAAAGTATCCGCATCTGATTCTATTCCTCCGGTTATTGTTATATCTCCTAGAGTTCTAAATCGAACTTTCTTGGTCACTACTTCTTCACCTGGTTCTAATTTCAAAAATTCGGAGTTAGGGATCCAAGAATTACTTCTCCAAACCACTTCTCTTTCATGAGCAAAATACAAGGACGGGATTGCAATATTTTCTCGTTTTATATAATTCCAAACATCCATTTCTGTCCAATTACTTATCGGAAATGCTCGGAAATGCTCTCCTTCAAAATGTTTTCCGTTAAATAAGTTCCAGAGTTCTGGGCGTTGATTTTTAGGATCCCATTGCCCAAAATCATCTCGATGCGAGAAAAACCGTTCTTTAGCTCTTGCTTTTTCTTCATCTCTTCTTCCGCCACCAATTGCGCAATCTATTTTATTAGATTCTATTGCATCTAGTAATGTTGTAATTTGTAAAGCATTTCTAGTTGCATTCTTTCCTTTTTCTTCTGCAACTCTACCTTCGTCTATAGATTCTTGTACAGAACCGACAATTAATGAAGCTCCCAATTCTTCAATAATATCATCTCTAAATTGTATGGTTTCAGGAAAGTTATGCCCTGTGTCAACATGCATAAGAGGAAACGGAATTTTTGATGGATAAAACGCTTTCTTTGCTAAATGCGTAACCAATATCGAATCTTTTCCTCCCGAAAAAAGAATTACAGGGTTCTGAAATTGAGCCCATACTTCTCTCAAAATATAAATTGCTTCTGATTCTAATTCGTCCAAATAATTCAAATAATATTTACTCATCTCTTTTGAGTTCAAGTTTACTTTTGATTTCTTTATAAATAATCTCTACCGATTCTTTAACAGAATTTAAATGTGTAACCTCAACGGTAGGGTTTTCTGGGGTTTCATAGGGTGCAGATATTCCTGTCATATTTTTGATCTCTCCTGCTCTAGCCTTTTTGTACAGACCCTTTACATCTCTATTTTCGCATTCTTCTAGACTAGTATTAACAAAAATTTCAACATAGTTGGAAGGCTTTACAGTCTCCTTTATAAAATCTCTGTCCTTCTTATAAGGTGCAACAAATGCAGCTAAAACTACAATTCCTGAATCAATAAACAAATTTGATATTTCTCCTATTCGTCTATTGTTTTCTGAACGATCTTCTGGAGAAAAATTTAAATCTCGATTAATTCCTCGTCTTATATTATCTCCGTCTAAAATATACGTTTTTATATTTTCCTTATATAACTTTTGTTCTAAAGCACATGCTATTGTTGACTTCCCAGATCCGGATAGCCCCGTAAAAAAGATTAAAAAAGAATTATGTCCATTTGATTCCATTCTTTCTTTTCTCGAAACCTTGTACTCATGTTTGACTATGTTCTTTTCCATTTTTTTAGTCTTCTATATTTTTCAATACCATAATCAACCTTATACCATACTCGTTCATGTACGTAATACAAAATCATTTTGGTGATAACTTCTGATAAACCAATCTGTAATCCAACTAACGGATTTCCTGTTATAAACCAAGCTAATAGAATGGTATCAAGGGTTCCTATACAACGCCAAGTAATTGTTTTAATAATATGTCTCTTCCTACTATTAGGAATTTTATATTTAAACCATAATCGTTCATGCACAAAATAAAGAAACATTTTGGTAACAACTTCTGACAAACCTATTTTAAGACCTGCCAGAGGGTTACCTGATATAAGCCATGATAATAACATGGTATCAATAGTACCAACTAATCTCCAGGTAATGGTTTTTGCAATATGTCTTTTGTAGGTGCTATTTGTCATTATTTGGTAACAAGAAAATAATTATTAAGCATATTTTCTCTGTTGTATAGCATAGGTTTATTGGTTTGCATATCCAACACCTTGAGTCCTACAGCTTCGCATATTGCTTGTCCTGCAGCAGTATCCCACTCCATCGTAGGTGCAAATCGAGGATAAATATCTGCTAGGCCTTCGGCAACGATACAAAATTTTAATGAACTTCCTTTTGCTACCATTACTACATCCTCATATTTTTCTTTTAATTTTTTAACAAATTCTTCGGTGTCATCATTCATATGAGATCTACTTCCTACTACTTTTATTTCTTTCGCCGATGTTTCTGATTTATTAATTTTGTCTCTATCAAGAAATAAACCATGGTCAGTTTTATCAAAATCACGCAAAATAGTTTTATAAGCCAGTGTTTTGTTTTCATTGGTATAGTAACACTCTCCTGTAACAGGAACATAAATAACCCCAAATAAGGTTTTGCCATTTTCTAATAAGGCTATGTTAACAGTGAACTCTCCATTCCTTTTTATAAACTCTTTTGTCCCATCAATCGGGTCAACAATCCAACAACGATTCCATTCTCTTCTATCTGCATATGGCAATTGTTTATTTTCTTCACTAATTGCGGGAATCCCTGTATCCTTCAAGAATGACATGATAACCTCATTAGAGGCCGTATCTGCCTCAGTTAATGGTGATTGATCTTCTTTGTAATCAATTTTAAAATCTTTTTTATAAATTTTCAAAATCTCCTTACCTGCTTCGATCGAAGCGGCAATAGCAGTTTTTAATAAGTCTATATCATTTATCATTGAGGTACTAATATTTAAATCTTTAATCCCTAATACTAAGCGGTATTAACTTCTTGAGGCAGACCTCAAAGACAAATACCTTTTTTCAAAATCAAACATCTCAAACTTACTTCGTCTGTGTTAATTTCTTTCTATTTATCTGGGGATTCTATTATTAATTTTCTTAATGATTCTTTCCAGTCTAAAATAGTTAATCCAAAAAGCCGTGTTGTATTTTCCTTATTTAAAACACTGTACACCGGTCTTTTTGCAAAAGTAGGGTAATTATCGGTTTTTTTTAGCATTATAGCTTCATGTTTACCTGAAACAGTCAAAATTTCTTTTGCAAAATCGTACCAAGAAGCTTCACCAAAGTTACTATAATGATATAGACCATATTCTTGCCTTGCGCTTTCTATTAAGTCAAGAATGAATTTTGCCAAATCATTTGCGTTCGTCGGTGTTCCTATCTCTGATGTAGTGATTGTTAATTCTTTCTCTGTTTGAGATTTCTTTAGAATAGTTTTATAAAAATTATGTCCAAATTCTGAATACAACCAAGAAGTCCTTAGAATAAAATACTTGTCAAGAATATATTGAATGTGTTCCTCTCCTTTCAACTTCGACTTTCCGTATTCATTAATTGGATTTGTACGATCTTTTTCTGTATATGGAGTGTGTTTTTTTCCATCAAAAACATAATCCGTAGAAATATGAATTAGAGTTGCATCATAATTTTTACATACTTCGGCTAAATTTTTAACTCCTTCTGCATTTACCAAAAATGCTTTCTCAGATTCTTTTTCTGCCTGTTCTACATTGGTGTATGCTGCACAATTAATTATATAATCAAAATGTTTTTTTTCAAAAAAATTATTTACTTCCTGACTGTTGGTAATGTCTACATCCTGCGAAGTAGTAGATATAATTTCTAGTTTACCATATTTTTTATGAACATTTTTAATACACTGGCCAAGCTGACCCGAAGCGCCTATTATGACAACTCTTACCATGTCTTTTTCGCTGATAATTTGTTTAATTTTAGTTAAGTTTTCGTTCATAATTCACTAAGTATTTGTTCAAAGAAATAATACTCAATATTACGAACAAAATACAAATGAATAACATAGGCATTAAAACTACTTTTTTTTGTAGCATGTCATCAATTAATGCGCCTCTATTCGGAAATTCGGAAATAATATTTATGGTGTTTTTTGTATTCGCCTTTTCTTGATTTAATTCAATTATTTCATCTTTTAGTTCACGCGCATGATTTAATATTTCAATATCTGATGTTTGCTCTACCTCACTTTCAGAAAAGCTAATGCTTGTACTTCCTTCGGGTTTTTTAGCTTCAATGATTTTTAATTCCTTATAGAAGGCTAACAAATTGTTCAACTCTCCTTGTTGTGTTTTTATGACAGAATCTTTGAGTAAGAGATTAGAATCGTTTACCTCTCTTTGTAATCTAAAATATTCATTATTCTCAACAGATGTAACAATTGATTTTTGACACTTTTTTGCAACTTCAGGTGATGTCGCTTCGATTTGTATTTTATGAAACTTTGCATTTATATCATTGAAATTAGTCAAGTAATCCTCATAATCCACTTGCTTTTGCGAAATAGAATCCAGCTCACTTATAAATTCGCTAAACTGTTTTATACGTTGCGTTTCGTCAGAAAAAGATTCAATACTAATCATTTTAATGTATGATGCTTCTTTTTCATTAATCTCTAAAGCTTCGGCTAAAATTTTACTTTCCTTTTGTTCTGCCAGCTGATTATAAAACTGTACGCTATTATATAGTTGCTGGGCACTGTTAAAATTAGGTTCAATGATCATAGATGACCTATATACTGGTAAGTCCATGTAATCCAATAAAGCTCCAACACCAACTCCAGTGCATAAAGCAATGATGAATTTAACAAAATGAACTCTTAGAAACTGTAGAAATAAAATAAAAAAGTAAAAAAGACTTTTAAAAAAATTTCTAACAACACCAACTAACTTGTTCACTGCGTTTCCTAATAATAAAAATAATTGACCTAAATCAATTTCCTCTGAAGCACTTTCTTTCATCGTAATCCATGTTTTTTACGAATGCTCTTGTTTCGTCAAAAAAAATAAAACATTGACACAGAAATATTTAAACAACTCTGTAACAAAGAACAAAAAATTAATCTATATTTTTTTGACATCGGGGTAGGAAAAGATATCAAATAAAAGTATCGAATTAGTACAACAAAATTTTGTGTCAATTCATTCTACGATACTTATTTCACACTATGTAGATAGCGAGTACAAATAAATGAAAAAAAACATTAATCTAGAATTACTTTAAAAAACTTAACATTTAACTAACAAAATGCTCTTTTTCAAAAATTGATCGTTCTAAAATCACTAATACGAGGTAACCCCTTGTCTTTTTCTGATAATTGAATTTCTGATAGATCTAATTCCCAATCTATTGCAAGGTTTGGATCATTATACATAATTCCAGATTCTGAAGATTTATCATAATAATTATCGCATTTATATCCGAAAATAGCCGTCTCACTTAATACTGCAAATCCGTGGGCAAAACCACGCGGTATAAATAGCTGAAAATTGTTTTGATCATTTAATCGAATTGAGAAATGTTTTCCATAAGTTGGCGAATCTTCTCGCAAATCAACGGCAATATCAAGAATCTCTCCCTGAATAGCTCTTACTAACTTTGCCTGAGCAAAATCACCTTTCTGAAAGTGTAATCCTCTAATTACGCCTCGTTTAGAAATGGATTGATTATCTTGAATAAAATCTATTTTTAGTCCGGTTAGTTCTTCGAATACTTTTTGGTTAAAACTTTCGAAAAAAGATCCACGCTCATCTTTAATAACTCTGGGTTTGACAATAAAACAACCTGATAAAAAAGTTTTTTCTACTTGCATTTGATTTACCTAAATTTTGTATAATTTGGTCACTTCTAGATTCTTTTTTTGTTAAATTTTAACAAAAAAAGACTATTCTAACCCTAATAAATACTTACCGTATCCACTTTTTATTAGCGGTTCGGCTAATTTATTAAGTTGCTTTTTGTCTATAAAGCCTTTTTTGTATGCTATTTCTTCGATAGCTCCTATTTTGAGTCCCTGTCTTTCCTCAATTACTTGCACAAACTGACCTGCTTGCATAAGAGAATTAAATGTTCCTGTATCTAACCAAGCTGTTCCTTTATCCAATATACGAACTTGAAGTTTTTCTAGTTTTAGATATTCGTTATTAACATCAGTAATTTCTAGTTCGCCACGATTACTGGGCTCAATCGCCTTTGCTATTTCTACAACTTGATTATCATAAAAGTAAATCCCAGGAACCGCATAATTTGATTTAGGCTCCTTCGGTTTTTCTTCTATAGAAGTTACTTTTCCATTCTTATCAAAGTCTACTACGCCATATCTTTCTGGGTCCTGAACGTGGTATGCATAAATAATACCACCATCTGGGTTATTATTACTTTCTAATAAAGTATCTAATCCTGATCCATAAAAAATATTGTCTCCTAATATTAAGGCTACTTTATCCTTTCCTATAAATGATTCACCTATTATGAAGGCTTCTGCCAATCCGTTGGGCTGATCTTGAATTTCATACTCAAACCTGCATCCATAATTTTTCCCATCTCCTAATAATTTCTCAAAAAACGGTAAATCTTTAGGGGTAGAAATAATAAGTATCTCGCGAATTCCTGCAGACATTAATGTCGAAAGCGGATAGTATATCATCGGCTTATCATATACTGGCATTAACTGCTTACTCACGGCTAATGTTAACGGGTGTAGTCTTGTTCCTGATCCTCCGGCTAATATTATTCCTTTCATTACACTTAAATTCCTTAAAAAGAGGTTAATTAATAGTCTTATACTTGTTCAGATACCATATAATAGTTTTTTCGATTCCTGTTTCAAAATTTTCCTCAGCAGTCCACCCTAGCTCATTTTCTATCTTAGACGCATCGATTGCGTATCTAAAATCATGACCTGGCCGATCATTTACAAACGTAATAAGTTCTTTATATGATACTCCGCTTTTTCTCGGTAGTTGAGTGTCTAAAATATCACAAATCTTATTAGCAATATAAAGGTTTTCTCTTTCATTCTTTCCTCCTATATTATATGTGTCTCCTAATCTTCCCGAGCGTAATACTAGATCAATACCTTTACAATGATCCAAAACATATAACCAATCTCTTATATTTTTGCCATCACCATAAATAGGTATGTTTTCGTTGTTAATTGCCTTTCTTATAATAGTAGGAATTAACTTTTCATCATGTTGTCTGGGCCCGTAGTTATTTGAACAATTTGTAGTTACAACAGGCAATCCATAAGTATGAAAATAACTCCTTACTAACATATCAGAGGATGCTTTAGAAGCACTATATGGACTATTCGGGGCGTACGGTGTTTCTTCTGTAAAAAGTCCTGTCTCTCCTAAAGTTCCATATACCTCATCTGTAGAAACATGTAAAAAACGAACATTTTTATATTCTGGGTTTGGTTTTTGTGGCCCTATCATCCAGGCCTTATAAGCTATTTGTAGTAAATTAAATGTACCTACTATATTAGTTTCTATAAAGGCCTTGGGACCTGTTATGGAGTTATCAACATGAGACTCGGCAGCAAAATGTACTACCGTGTCAATTTTATATAACTCAAAAACCTTTTCAACAAATTCATAATCACATATATCACCTTCAATAAAGGTATAATTATCCTTTATTATGATGTTGTCTAGGTTTGCAGCGTATGTAAGTTTATCTAAATTAATTATATTTAACTCTACGTTATCTACTGCGTAATTGATATAATTCGACCCTATAAACCCTGCTCCTCCTGTTACCAATATATTCTTCATAGTTCTAAATATACACCTCTAATAATTTCATTGTTAATTCATCCTTTTCTATTATCAAATGCTTTATCATCGCAGGTATCAAAAGGGTTTCTCCGAATGTTATTGCTGTAACTTTATCATCTACAACTATCCTTCCGCTTCCCTGAACGCACATAAAAATCTTAAAAGAATCAAGTCCTCGATAATCTCTTTTTAAGCTTTTATTGACTGTAATTGTATTGGTAGTAAAATATTTTGTTGAGATTATTTCGTCTACATCATTTGCAATTTTTTTGCAGTTCAACTTAAAGTTATTATTTTTCTTATAATCCAGCGCATCTAAAGCCAAATCTGTGTGTAATTCCCTATAATTTCCATTTTTATCTTTTCTATCCCAATCATAAACTCTATAGGTAATATCTGATGTTTGTTGTATTTCTGCAATAAGACATCCTTTGTTAATAGCATGTATTCTACCTGCTTCAATAAAATAACTATCTCCTTTATAAACAGTTTCAAAATTAAGTAACTGAGTTATTTTTCCTTTTTTCAAAAAAGTTTCATATTCCTCTTTGTTTGTATCCTTATCAAACCCTATAATCAATTTTGCATTAGGATCTGCCTGAACTACATGCCACATTTCTGTTTTACCAAACGAGTTATGTCGCTTTCTTGCCAATTCATCACCAGGGTGTAATTGAACGGATAGATCCTCTTTGGCGTCAATAAACTTGATTAATAAAGGAAACTGATTACCAAATTCTTTATAAACTCTAGTACCTAACAAGTCTGATTTATACTTTATAATTAAGTCGTTCAGTTTCTCTCCTTTATACGCGCCATTAGAAACTATAGAAATATCCTCATCTACCGTCGAAATCTCCCAACTCTCACCAACATTATTTGTTATTGAAGGTTTTTTAAGTATCGTTCTTAATTTATCTCCTCCCCAAATCTTTTCTTTTAAAATTGGATAAAATTTTATTGGATATAACATAAGTTTAGGTGTGCATTATTATAAAGCATAAAATGTTCAACTTTAATCCTCCTCCTTAGCAAAATTAACCGCAGATTTCGATAAATATTTTAAAAAATAGAACATAGAAGTAAATCCAAATAATAATAGTGGTATTAAAAACAATGTTCGATTTACTAATACCTTTTTTATCGAAATAATATCTCCATAATCAACAATGGTAATTACATCTTTATCTAATTCTAAAATTCTTTCCTGACTATCAATTGTCTCCATCAACGTCTCTTTTTGATTAAATAAGTATGCAATCGTAGTTATAGGAGTATCTTCATTATTTTGAATTACAACTACATTATCCTCTTTTCTAGGAGGGTTATTACTTAGTTTTTCAAGGTATTCGTTTACAAGCTTTAGCGTTTCCTTGTTCTCTTTTAGACTAACCTTATTTTGCTGAATTACCAAACTTGCCTTTTTTACATAATAATCATTAGTCATTAAATATTGAATAATGGCATCTGATATTTTGGAGTTCTCAAGGTTCTTGTTTTTAAAACTAAAAGTTAATTTATGATGCTTATAAAAATCTCTAAACCCTTCTTCTTCTACCTTATCCTCGTCATAGGCGGTCATTACATCTTTAAAAAACTCTTTGTTTTCATATCTTTCCTGCAAGTTGTCCAAAACATCCGTTCCTTTAACTACAGGTTCAATAGTAACTTCCTTTAGATTTTCAACGGCATCAGGACTTACTTTTAGTTTTTTCAAGAACGCTTCATCTCCAATATTATCTTCTAACTCTTCTATAAAATCGTATACATACTTTGTACTATTATACTTAGGCTCAATGATTACGTCTTGCAAATATTCATCTCCAGATTCTTTGTATTTGTCTATAAAAACACCTAAACCAACTCCTAAAACAATTAAAATCAAAAATAAAATCGCTTTCTTTCTATAAAATCTAAAAACAGAAATAATAGCTTTTACAAAGTTTCTAAAGACTCTCTTAAAGATTTTAAAAATTTGTATCAAATCTATTTCATCATTGTAACTTTCATTACTCATAATTATTGTTTTTCTTTAAGTATTTGTTCTATTATCTTTTCTGTAATCAAATATGTGGGTTTTACCCCTGTTGTGCCTAATCCCCCAGAAGCCAGTGTACTTCCTGTTTCTAATGGATTATCTGAGGCATAGTATGCATATCGTACTTTTACCTCTGGTTGTATACTCCCTCTAATTTTTGATGCAGACTGTATTGCTTTTTGATAGTGTGCCCCTTCCATTTCTAACCCTGTAACATTCCAGGTAGAATCATGAAAGAATTTTAATATATCTCTATTTTGTAAAGATGTTCCTAAGACAGTTATCATTGCTCCATCATAAATGTCGATACCTTGTCCTTTGAGATCCTCTTTTGTAAGCTGATTCTCAAAAGGATAATTATCTGCTGTTCCTTCAAAAACATGAGCCGAAGGAATCATAATATCTCCCTTTCCTCCTTCTAGTATTCCTGCTTTACCCATTATCGATATGGATTTTACATCTAGATGCACTTTTTTGTCTAAAGAGTTTATATAAGGTTTCAAAAGTTCATCCATAGTCTCATATGCCTGTTCACCAAAGGCATAATCCATTACTATAATAACGGGTTTATTATCGTTTTCTATAGTAGAAATTAGATCAGAATATATCCCATTTGTATATTTTGTTGTATCAAAGATTTGAACATTAATATTGGCGCCACTTTGATCTTCTATATAGGTCATTCCTTTTTGTAACGCCAATTTTTTGACCTTTGCTCCTAACTTACTGTTATTTGTATCGCTAAGTGCTTCATAAATGTCAAAAGTACTCTTGTTTTTAAACTCTGTTTTTAATGCCACAGGTGCATACAATACATTCATTACACTATGCATATTTGCACTAATAATGTGAATTGGACGCCCTAGTAACTCTTGTTCTTCTAACTTTTTTTTAATTGAATTTGCCCAAATTTCGCCATGAATATGATGACCTAATCGTTCTCTAAGTACTGGACTAAAGGTTACAATTCGTTTATTATCTTCTATAGATTCTTCTATTGCTAATTTACCTAACCAATAAATAATATCTAGGAATCGTTCTTTATTCTCAAGGCAAGAAAAATCACTATACACTGATGAAACCTCTTCAAATGTTCTTCCTAATATATTAGCTGTATGTGTAAGTGCTACTTCTCTTTGGGTCTGTGTTAACTCTTTTTTTGACAAAACCGCTTTTTCTAACTTTTGCCAATCACGAGTAACATTACCTTGTTCGTTAATCACTACACGATTCATGATCTTATGTGACTCTATAAATAAAAAAGTAAGATGTGTAAGAATATCATAAATTTCTGATCGCCCACGAGTAATCTCAATATTCATTTGTTCTTCATCAATACGATAACAATTACGTCTTCTCTTTGGTGGAACAATTACCTTAAAATGAGAATTCTTATAACCTTCTTCACTTGTAAGATTTATAAAACGACACTCTTCTATCCCAAAAGGTAAACGATCTATTACATATAACAATCCATTAAGTTCTACTTTTTCTTCTGCTACAGAACCATAAATTTCTGGCCCCAAAATCAATAGGGCTTCTCTAAGTGTATCACCAGATACTCCCATAGGTTTATAAAAACCTCGATTAAAAAGATGGCGCATGGTAATGTACATACGCTCTATTGCGCTTGAGCTCTCCTGAGCTCTTGTTCTGCCTTGTAATATAAGATTTGCCATATAATTTTTACTAAACAAATATAACTTATTTGTCTATCATAGCGGTGAGTGAGTCTGCAATATTTCTATCGTTTGAAAGTCTCGGAAGTTTATTCTGTCCGCCCAACTTACCAATAGATTTCATGTAATTCTTAAACCCATCTTTGGGAACAGGAGTTATTTTTAATGTTCTCAGTATTTTTCCATCAATCAAATCATCGTAATAGGAGTTCTGTTTTCGAAGAGAATTCTCAATTTCTCTGGCCAATTCTTCAATACTTTTAGGCTCTTCTTTAAACTCTATAAACCATTCATGATAAGGTAATTCATCGACAACAGGGTTCACTTGGGGTGCTACCGTAAAATCATTGATAATCGTTCCTGTTGCATCAGCACCATCTTTTAGTGCTTGATCTACTTCTTTTCCTATAACATGTTCCCCAAAAGCCGAAATAAAATGTTTTATACGCCCAGAAACCACAAGTCGATATGGTAAAATACTTGTAAACATAACCGTATCTCCTATGTTATAAGACCACAAACCAGCATTTGTAGAAATAAGCATTACATAGTTTACGCCTACCTCAACATCACCTATAGTCAATCTTTTTGGTTGTTCCTCAAAAAACTCATCAGCACGCACAAATTCATAAAACATCCCTGAATCTAGTTGAAGTAACATCCCTTTTTCATTCTGACGGTCCTGAAATGCAAAAAAACCTTCTGAAGCCGGATATAATTCTATCCCTGGCACTTTTCTTCCTATTAGTTTCTCGAAAGTGGATTTATATGGTTCAAAATTAACTCCTCCGTAAATAAATAATTCAAAGTTTTTAAAGAGGTCACCAATAGTTTTATTGGTCTTTTTCTGTAATTTTTCAAAATACATTTGCACCCAAGGTGGAATACCACTGATAACTGTCATATTCTCGTTCATTGTCTCTAACACAATAGCATCTACCTTTTGTTCCCAATCCTCAATACAATTAGTTTTCCAGGTTGGCATTCTGTTTTTTTGAAGATATTTCGGCACATAATGTGCTACAATCCCTGACAGTCTTCCTAGCAAAATGCCATTTTTCTCTTCCATTTCTGGGCTTCCCTGAAGAAAAATCATTTTGCCATCCACAAAATCTGTTTTCCCACTTTCTTCTATATAACACAAAATTGCATTTCGTGCAGCTCGAATATGGGTAGGCATAGAATCTTTGGTAAGCGGGATATATTTGGCACCGCTTGTCGTTCCTGATGTTTTTGCAAAATATAATGGTTTTCCAGGCCAAAGGATATCTTTCTCTCCTTGTACAACAAGGTCAACGTACGATTTTAGCCCCTCATAATCTCTTATGGGTACTTGTCTGGCAAAATCTGAATATGTATTAATAGTTGCAAAATTATGGTCTTGACCAAATCTGGTCATTTTTGCCTTTTTGAGCAAGTTGTTAAAAACACGTTCCTGAGTTTTTACAGGGTCTAATGCCCATTTATTAATTTTTTTTCGAATGCGCTTGGCAAAGACTTTTGCTCCTAGTGCTTTTAATGACATCTTATTGTATTTAATACGTAGTTTCACTTGAAAAAAGAGAGGTTTCTTTTCTTTTGACTCAAAATCAATGAATCGCCTTTTTTCTCATAAAATCGTCGCCTAATGTAGTAACATTATTATTCAAAATCAATAAAATTAGATGGATCTACAGGGTAGCCATCTCTCCATAATTCAAAATGCAAATGAGGTCCGGTAGACAATTCTCCTGTAGAGCCCGCTGTTGCAATTACTTCTCCGGGTTTTACTTGTTCTCCCTGTTGTTTGGTTAATGATGCATTATGCTTGTACACCGTAATTACATTATCCGCATGCTTGAGAATAATTACATGTCCCGTTTCTGCGGTCCATTCAGCAAAAATTACAGTACCAAAAGAGGCTGCTTTTACAGGAGTATCCTGAGGTGCAGCAACATCGATCCCAAAATGTTTTTCATTAACATTATAAGTTGACGTAATAGTTCCTTTTATTGGTGGAAAAAGAGAAAAACTCGAACTTGATTTTTCACTCTCAAACAAACTATACTTATCTTCTTTTGAAACTTCTTCTCTAAGTTTTATATCTTCTTTTGACGGGTTTAAATCTACTTCCTCAGGGTTTAACTTTTGTGATTGAACTGCAGAATCAATATCAAACTCTACTGTTTTTACTTCTCCTCTGAGAACTTTTTTTATAGATTTGAAGTATTCTTGATTTATTATAACTTTTGCTTCTAGAGAATCAGCGGTGGCTGATAATCTGGCTGCTTTTAGGTTTAAAGATGTAGACGAATACCCTGGGATGTATTCTCTGAGCGGTGTAAATGCAATAAGAAAAGTAGTGCACGCCACTAATACAATAGAAGTAATAGTAACCATAACAAAGACATTTAGCCTATTTAACTTAAAGGATATTCGTTCCTCAAAAGTGTCTTCATTAAGAATAACTAATCGATACTTATTGAGTAGCTTCTTAGTGATTTTTTTCTTTTCTTTCTTCTTTTTAGCCATAGATTACATCTTATATAAAAGAATGTTACCAAATCGATAGTAATAGCAAATATACATAATGAACTTATCTTGCCTTTATGTTTTCGCTCTGAAATTTATATTTTATGCTGTTACGCAGGGTAAACAATAAAATTCTTGTTACATCATTTAAATACTATTACTTAATATTTTCATTGACTACATATTCTGCAATAATAAACCCGGTTTTTGGTTAAAGATTGTTTAAATCGTGTAGGTTTCATCAATTCTTGCTAACTTTGTACTTTAATTATAAAGATCATGATGTTATCTAGTATATTTTTAGGAATGATTGGACCATGGCAAATAGCTATTATAGTTGCCGTTATATTACTTATGTTTGGAGGAAAGAAAATTCCTGAATTAATGAGAGGACTCGGTAGTGGCATAAAAGAATTTAAAGATGCGACCAAAGAGGATGAAGACCCAAAAATTGAAGAAAAGGAGTAGTTTTTTAAACACTCATGTGACGTCCTGAATAATTGTTACAAGAATTAATAAATACAAGGTAGC
>NZ_JACC01000052.1 GCF_000520955.1 Aquimarina pacifica
AATTGTAACGCTATTTCAGGACAAGACAGATTTTATAAGCAAAAACCCGCCAAGATTAATTCGACGGGTTTTTATTCAGGTATTTTGGGGCAATTTATTGGCGTATTCTAAATAATAGTATACGAGGTTTATTGTTTTTAGTTGTTTTCTTAGTATTGATCAAGTTTTATAATCCATCTATTGTGAATAGTTCCCATGCACCTGGATCACCAGATCGGTTACAAGTCATGGATTGTGTGCCGTTTTCAGAACTGATAAGTCTGCCGTTATTTCCTCTGAAAGCGTACTTGCCATTTTCTTCAATTAACGTAAATCTCTCCCATTCTAGGATTTCTGTTCTATCACAGATAATCGGGGCAGTTCCGTTCATAGAGGTTACGTATCTACCATTGTTTCCTTTTAAAGATACAGTGCCATCGTCATTGTAAATTAGCTCAAACTGCTCCCATTCTGCATCGTCAGTTCTATTACAGTTCATATCTTTTGTTCCGTTTTCAGAACTAACATATTTATTGTTGTTCCCTTTTATAGTAATCATTGTAGAACCGCCACCAGAAGGAGGAGTGATACCGCCCTCACCATGGTATGTAGAGATACCGTACATTCTTACTTCACAAGTTTCTGATTTATCGTCATTCCAGTTAAAATAATTTCCGGTTTTGAAATAATTGGTGTATCGGTCATTGTAACCATTAGATTTATAATCATAATGATATTCATATCCTGTATCTAGTCCTCTGTCTGAACATTCTACCGAAGTATATAGCTTTCCATTTTCTACTTTGATCTTAAGGGTAAATTTATCATACCCTACATAACCTAGGTCTTTCTTTACAATGTCGTCTGAAGTCCACTCTCCGCTACTAGGTTTTACGTAGTATTCTACTTTGATCTCTCCATTATCCCAAGCTACCTTTACTGTGGCTGGGTTATTGTCGTTGTATCCATGAATCTGTCCAACAAATGTTCTTTCGTTACCACCACAGGCAACCATTTCCATGGTAGATTCTAAGATATGCGTGTCACTGTCCATTACCCAGTTGTCTGATGTGGACTGATTACCTTGCCAGTATTCTCGTAACTCTGTACGGCAATATTTGCTGCCTCCTGTGCTTGATTGTCCAGAAGTTGTGTAGCCAGTGAATTTTGTTTTAAACGTATAGGATCCATCACTGTTTTTCCATACATAATCATCTTCTGAGCTAGTGAAGTTAGCATCTTCTAAATCTTCATAATAGATAGACGTAGCTTTTCCGGACCCATCACCTCTATCGAGGGGAACAGATAAATACCAGTTTTGCCAATTAAAACTTCCTGTTGCTACTTTTTGAGTGATATCGGCTTCTGCTGTTACTGATTCTTCAGGTATTGCATCTGTAAGATCATTAGTACAACTTATAAATGTATAGGTAAATAAAAGAGTAAATAGAATGCGTGTAATTAGAGTGAAAGTAATTTTTTTCATTTTCCGTAATCTTTTGGGGTTATGTTGCTAATTTATATAAAAAATGATTACTAAATTCAAAAATAATGAGCTATTGGTAATTTTTTACGTTATTTGTTGAATAAATCGTATTATGTTGTGTTGATGTATATTGCTGAATCCTTTATAAATAGCGACTTTAAGCATATTTACATTACGGTTAAACCATAATGTTAAAATTTTACATTTTAACGTATTTCATCTAATTTTTTAATGTTTTTGACGTTTTTTAGGGTAATTTTTACCGGTTTTTTTTGTTAAAAACGTCAGATTTACGAAAACGTTTGCGTAAAATGCTACTTTTTCTTGATTTTTAAGCTATAATCGATCTGTTGCTTTTTGAGGAATAGTACTTGTAATAATAGGTTTAGGTTCGGGATTTCGGGATTGATTTTATGAAATAAGGTGTTCAAAAAATGGTACTTTCTTTGTTTCTTATTTCGGGATAGTAAAGAATAGTAAATCGATTTTTTTAAACAATGAAGAGATATATTGCTATGTGGATCATAATTCTGTCAAAAAACTGAATTAAAGAAAGTGAAAAGAATTGGATCTGGTGGTATCTTTTATAAGAGTGTGTAGTTGTATTTCTTGCTTAAAAGCAAACAATAATATGTATAAGGAATGGTAATTATATAACTGCTCGGATCTCTTCTCATAAAAATATTTAATCAGAGTTGTGTGTTTTTCTTTTCTTAACGAAACTGATTACAATAGTATTTTTGCCTTAGAGTCCTTATTATAATGGGCTATGGGTTGTATTGAGTTAGTTTTGTAGGGTATAAATCAATTGGGTAAAAAGCTTATGTAATTAGATTTATAAGAGGAGGCCCCGTTAATTTATTTTAACGAGGCCTTCTTTTAAATTAAAAAATTATTTTACTTATTTCTCTCAGTACTAATTGTGGCTAGTAGTGACTTTATGTAAAATTACTGTTGATGAGGCTGTAGTGTTTCCATTATATCTAAAATAGTTACCCGTTTTGAAATAGTTATCATAGGTATACCCATTACCATCATAATCATAATACTCAACATAAGTACCATCATCACTTGTTGCTTCACAAATAACTCCTACAAATAATCTACCATCTTCGATTTTTACCTTAATAGTAAATTTATTGTTATCGATATTATCAGCAATAACTATTTTATTGATATTACCTGAGTTACTATTCCACTCTGTTCCTGAAGCAGGTTTTATATAATATTCTAATTCTAGATCACCATTATCCCATCTCAGTTTGATAGTTGCAGGAGAATTAGTGAGTGATCCAGTTTTAATACCATGAATTTGGCCAACATAGGTTTCTCCACTTCCTTCGCATTCGACTACAGTAAGGGTTGATTCCATAATATGAGTTCCTGTATTCATAGACCAGTTATAGTCTGTGTCTTGAAACTCTTCACCTTCCGTTCCTCTCCAGTATTCTCTAAATTCTGTTCTGCAATATCTAGAGCCATTTACTGGACCAAATCCAGAAGTTGTATATCCAGTGAATTTCGTGTACATAGTGTAGCTGCCATCTTCATTTTCATAGAAGTATTCTTCTTCTTCGGTGGTGAGATTTCCTGCTGCTAACTCATCAGGTTCTATAGAGGTGGCTTTGTCTGCACTTGTATTTTCCGAACTTTCTTCATTTTCAGGATCTCGGTCAATGGGTACGGATAGGTACCAGTTTTCCCATACAATAACACTTTCAGTTTCTCCTGTAGCACCAGTCTCACCCGTAGCACCAGTCTCACCCGTAGCACCTGTTTCTCCTGTAGCACCAGTCTCACCCGTAGCACCTGTTTCTCCTGTAGCACCCGTTTCTCCTGTAGCACCAGTCTCACCCGTTTCTCCAGTAGCACCAGTTGAGCCTGTTGTTCCTCCATTATCATCATCAGGTACATCACCATCATCAGAGCCGCCACAACTAATTACAAAAAGGGATAATAATACGATAAGTAGTTTAGTGTAGATTAAATTATTCAGGGGTTTTTTAGAATTCATCATGTATTGTTTTATGGTTTTTGGGACGACAAAAATAGTAAAAAAAATGATTACTTATTTTTTTTGAAGTACTAAATCGCAGAATATTAATCGTTTAAGTGCATTTTTTTCGGATAAAAGTATCTTTTGTTTAATAATAACAAGAATTTTACTAAAAATTTACTTAATTATTATATTTCTCTTTAATTTTTGCGAATTTGTTCTTTCGCATTTGCTAAAAATTGGGATGTATCCTAATGGTTAAATTGTAAATTTGCACAACTTAATATGGAATTAAAATGTTTTTTTCTTCTTTTAATAACGATAGATCAAAAAATGAGGAGATACTCCATCCAGTTTTAGAAAAAGCGGGAGTTTCTTTATCTATAAAAAGAGAAGATCAACTTCATGAATATGTGTCGGGGAATAAATTCAGAAAGCTAAAATATAATTTTATTGAAGCAAAAAGATTGGGGTATACTACCCTCCTCACTTTCGGAGGAGCCTATAGCAACCATATTGAAGCTACAGCTGCTGCTGGTAAAATAATGGGGTTTCAAACAATTGGGGTAATTCGTGGTGATGAATTGGCAAAAAACTTAGAAAATACTTTGTCAAATAACGAAACATTGTATCGTGCATCTGAAGCGGGTATGCAATTTGAATTTGTGTCAAGAGCGCACTACAGAGATAAAATGAATCCAGATTTTTTAGAGACATTAAGAACTGAGTTAGGGGCCTTTTATATCATTCCCGAAGGAGGGACAAATTTGTTAGCGGTTAAAGGGTGTGCAGAAATATTGAATCCAAAAGATAGTGATTTTGATGTCTTATGCTGTGCAGTAGGAACAGGAGGAACAATTGCAGGAATTATTAATAGTACTACTTCCAATCAAAAAGTTTTAGGTTTTCCAGCGCTGAAAGGGGATTTTTTAAGTGCAGAAATTAAGAAATACACTTCAAAAACTAATTGGCAGCTTAGTAATGAATATCATTTTGGGGGATATGGTAAAATAAATAAAGAAGGGATAGCGTTTATCAATACATTCTATGATCAACAACAGATTTTATTAGATCCTATATATACTGGTAAAATGATGTATGGAATTTTTGATATGATCGAAAAAGGGATGTTTTCAAAAAATACTCGTATTTTAGCCATTCATACCGGAGGAATACAGGGAATCGCAGGTATGAACAAAAAATTAAAGAAAAAGAAGCTGCCTCTTATTACAGCTGGATATTCGAAATGATAAAAAATATACTAATTATATGCAGTTTTGCATTTCTGGTTTCTTGCGGAGGAAATAAAAAAGTGATTACCAGTTCTTCTGGAAAACATCATACTGCACGAAAAACTGTTATTGCGTCTACACCGACGCCAAAGTCTACAAGTAAAGTTACTAAAGTAACACAAACTACTATTAAAACTACAAATGAGGATAAACCATTACTGGTTCTGTCTTATAGTGATAGGGTGCAACGGTATGTAAATGAGTTTTCTGAGATTGCAATGAGCGAAATGAAGACGTATGGCATTCCTGCTAGTATTACACTTGCTCAGGGGATTTTAGAATCCGGAGCCGGATATGGTGATTTAACTCAAAGGGCTAAAAATCATTTTGGAATTAAGTGCCACGATTGGACCGGTGATCGCGTATATCATGATGATGATCGCTCTCAAGAATGTTTTAGGAAGTATACAGATGCTAGTAAATCTTTCAGAGATCATTCTTTATTTTTGAAAAACAGAAAACGATATTCCAGATTATTTACATTTAGTCAAAAAGATTATAAATCTTGGGCAAGGGGGCTAAGAGAAGCAGGATACGCTACAGATAAAAAATATCCTCAAAAATTAATTGCAATCATAGAAAAATATGGGTTGTCCTCTTATGATTATGAGGTATTGGGCCAAAAAACCAAAAAAACAGTAACAAAAGGAGGTGCTACTCGTGTAGTTGGGGCAAAACCTTTGAACACAAAAGGGCATGTAGTTGCCAAAGGAGATACATTGTATTCAATCTCAAAGAAATATAAAATTTCTGTTGAAGAACTAAAGATGTTTAATAACCTGTTAGATAACACCATTACAGTAGGGCAAGTATTAAAAACCACCGCTACTGCTGACGAAGAAGAAGATTTTAACTAACTATGATCTATAAAAGAAGTAGTGCATTATTCGCTGAAGCACAAAAAGTTATTCCTGGAGGAGTTAATTCGCCAGTTCGAGCGTTCAAAGCTGTAGGAGGGGATCCTATTTTTGTTACAGAGGCTAAAGGCGCATATTTATATGACGAAGATGGGAACAAACTCATAGACTATATCAATTCTTGGGGCCCCATGATTTTAGGACATGCGCATCCCCCTGTAGTCAATGCGGTTATTGACAAAGCAAAAAGAGGAACTAGCTTTGGTATGCCTACTGAAATAGAAACCGAGATAGCAGCGCTTGCTGTAGCTATGGTACCAAATATAGATAAAATACGGTTTGTAAATTCGGGTACCGAAGCATGTATGAGTGCCGTTCGATTGGCTAGAGGATACACCGGAAGAGATAAAATTATCAAGTTTGCGGGATGTTATCATGGACATAGCGATTCTTTTTTAATACAAGCAGGTAGTGGTGCTGTAACTTTTGGGAGCCCGAACAGTCCTGGAGTAACCAAAGGAACTGCTCAAGATACACTGTTAGCCCGATATAATGATTTATCAAATGTAGAAAGTATTATCACTTCGAATCCAGAAGAAATAGCCTGTATTATTATTGAGCCCGTTGCAGGGAATATGGGGTGTATTCCTCCTAAAAAAGGATTTCTTGAAGGACTTAGGACATTGTGTGATACACATAATATACTTCTTATTTTTGATGAAGTAATGACTGGTTTTAGACTAGCTAAAGGAGGAGTTCAAGAATTATTCGGCGTAGACGCAGATATTGTTACTTTTGGTAAGGTAATAGGAGGAGGACTTCCTGTTGGAGCTTTTGCCGCAAGGTCAGAAATTATGAATCACTTGGCTCCCTTAGGACCCGTATATCAAGCAGGTACCTTAAGTGGTAATCCGTTAGCCATGGCAGCGGGATTGGCAATGCTTACAGAATTAAATGCAAACCCAAATATATTTACTAGTCTTGCAGATAAAACGGCATATTTACATAAAGGGATTGCCGAGGCATTAGACGCAAATAATATAGTATATACAATTAATAGAACGGGGTCTATGATTTCGGTTCATTTTGCTGAGGATCCAGTAGTAGATTTTGAATCTGCAGCGAAAGGTAATAATGATAGATTTAAAAAATTCTTTCACGGAATGTTAGATCAAGGAATATACATTGCACCAAGCGCATTCGAAACATGGTTTATAACAGAGGCCTTGACCTATAAAGATCTTGATGATACCATCACTGCTGTTGCAAAGGTTGCAAAAACACTGTAAAATGTTTTAATATGGTTGTTTGCTAAGAGCTTAACCATGCTCCCAATTCTTCAATAGAGCCATCTGGATACTTTACTTCGTATCGATCCTGAACATGGTCACTTTTTTGGATGTATGGATATTTTTGTAAATAAGCTGAACCACTGTAATCTGTGTAATCTTTGCGCACAGGGAGTATAGCAATTTGATCTATCGATTTTTGTGTGTTTGCATATCTGAGCTCCCATTTACATTCTTTAGAATCAATAGCCTCTTCTGTTGCTAAAAAAATAAATTTTCTATTTTCCTTAATACGTTTTTCTTTTTTCTCTTTAGAATCCTGAATATTAGTGTTGTATATAGAATGTTCTTCGTCAAGCCAATCAGCATAAATAAGAACACCAAAACCTTTTAAGAAATTGATGGCACTATCTAATTCTTCTAATTGGTTAGGTTGATGCGAAATCCATAAGGTAACTTTTAATAATTTAGTTTCTTGTTTAAAAAGTTGTAGACTCTCGGTGACTGGTTTGCGATATATTCTTGCAGCATTTCTAAACTGCAATAAGCCGTGTCTAGGTAATATATTCATGTGTGATATCTGTGATTTACTAAAATTAATAACGTAATAATTAGCGTTTTGGTACATTTTAAACAAACGTAAGTATTGCCTACTTGTAGTGATACATTGATGTTACACCATAATTCTAAGATAAAAATCATAGTATTTGAAGATAGTGTGAAATGTATTGAAATATTTTTTTAGAAGATTTATGGGGAAATTTACACTATAATCAGAAATCAAAAGCATTGTACTTTATTGAGAAAGCCATTGTGAGTTTTGATTCCCTGAAAATGACTTACCCCTTTTTTGATGTAAAATATACATCTATTTTCTAAAAAATTAAATAACATATATTATGGAAACAGCAAATCACACAAGTATTGTTGAAAAACCTGAAAAGGGTGAAGTTGGCAATTTTCAATTTAGAACTCCAGCGGCTATTGAGGATTTTAAAGATGATGTGTCTAAACAAGATCGTTTAAATCAATTATGGAGTAAAAACTTAAATGGATTCACTCAGCAAGGGATGTTGAGCAATCAATGGAATACGATCAATACACCAGAAACAACAAATTATTATAATCCCATTGAAAATAATCCCAAAAGTGTAACGGCTAATGTACGCTGGTCAGCATTTCCAGGGCGTTTGGCTTATAATTTTCCAACAGCTACGCAAGATCAGTTGAATGAAATGGCTGATACTGGGATTATGCCTTCAGAAATTTCTGATGACCCCTGCGGCCCTTCTGGTTCTAGTGTTCCATATTTCCCGTATGGTCCAAGAGGGTGGCAAGATGAATATTGTGAATGGGCTATTGCAAGAAATACATCTAATAAAATAACACGAATTGATTTTACCTGTGAAAATCCCGAATATTGGAATAGTTTATGGTTGATAGACCCTAATAAAGTTTTAGAATTATATCAATCAATTTTAGGGAAACCTCAGATAACATTAGAAGACTTGAGTCTTTCGGGGGCGGCAGATCCTGTAACGGGAGGCCCGATATATAATCCACTTAATAAATGGAATTTGGGGCCTGTATCAAATGATTCTTCGGGAGGGGCAATACATCTTACAAGCACGCCCAACACATTACAAACCGAAATAGGATTAGCGACGTCGGCAACTGTGCAGCGTAACAATCCATCAGGATCTACAGGAAATACTACATGGCCATCTAGTGAATACAACAGACTTTTGTGTGATGCCCAATATGGGCAAAAACATCGAAATAGTGATCCTAATATAGGAGGTACAGTAAATAGTTTTGTGACTGCAGGAAATGTGGTGACACTAGCAGATCCTCCAGGATTATATATTCAACTTCCTGATTTCTCAAATTATGAAACACCGGATGGTACCGATGCTTCTACTTTTTGGCATATCATACGGGGTTCTGAAACTTTACAAACTCAAGATGGAACTACACTACCAGGTAATTTTATTCTTCACGCTGTTTTTGAAGTTCCTGCCGATAAAAATTACACCATAAGTGATATCACAATTGGTGGTGTGCCGATTGACTGGGGATCTCAAATAGCATCGACATTCAAAATGCAAATTGTTGCCAGTGCATATCAAGGGACAACTCCCAAGGGATATGATGCTGTAGCGAATAGACCAGCAGCCAATACGTTTGCACAACCTGAACAATTGTTCTATGAGGATTATTTTACAGCAATGTATAATCAAATGATTCCTAATCCAGTACAGAATCCAATACCCTTGCTTAGTAATAGTACGTTTATTCCTGCTTCAGTTAATGTAGGAACTAGTGCAGCGACAATGGTGATCACTTGTGCTACATGTACTGCAGTAGCAGGAGATCCAACAACGTATCCATCCGTCACATTTGATGATCCAGAAATCACAGCTACAGTTACTGATGTTAAAGAAGATATTTATTATGCAGTGCCGGGCAATAGTTCACCAAGTAATAGTACAGCATTATACATCAAAGTACAAGTTGGGGTAAGGGCATCTCTGGGACCACACGGTTTGTTTATTACAAATGTTGGTCAGGAAAAAGGAGCAGCAATGCCAGCACTATTAAATGTGACGCCTATAACGATAAAAGCAAATGTCAAATGGCAAAAAACCGGTATGAATATAGATGGAAATGCATATGTCAAAATCAACTATGAGAGTGGATTATGGACGGCAAACCCCAATGATAATGATGGTGTTTTATATAACGCATTCGGAAACCCTACACTCATACCTGCCAAAACAGGATATACACTACCCGGAGAAAACGAAGGTGCATTAATAGGTAGGGTAGGAGAAACAGTTTTTTTAATAGGTATGGGAGCTCCAGTTCCTGCAAATTTACAAGGAGAATTAGAATTGTGTATTAACGATGACTTGAACGGAATTTACGGTGCAGGTTTTTCTGATAATGAAGGAAGTATTGTTGTAAGTATTACAACTACCTAGATAGTACATATGTTTTTGTGGGTATAGTATTCGATAATACTGTACCCATAAAATCCTGAACCTGCTTTATGTATTAGAACTTCGTTATGAGGCTTTTACAAGACATAAATATGATATTTTCTAAGTTTTAGCATAGCACCATATTGGTTTAAGAATGTAGCGAAGCGATTTATATCGAAATAGTTGCAAGCCGCAATAGGTTTTCTAAGGCATAAAACTGGCAAAAGAGATTTAAAAAATATATAACACAACATAGAAGTTATGAGAGATTCAGTAGCAAAAGTATTTTGGTGGGGCGTGCCTATAATTTTTTTGATAGTTACCTGCGTTAAGAAAAAGGAAGAGGAGAATAAGTTTTTAGAGACGACCACAGTAAATACCTGTGATTGTTATTCGACAAGTTCTCTCTTTAATGTTCCTATTACTTTTAATGATAAGGTTCCTGGTGATTTGGCTGCTTTTAATGAGCAATCACAAGCCGATTGTTTTGCATGGCAAGAATTTATTTCTTTGAATTGGCCAGTAGATTCTGTTACTAGTTTTGGTACTCCCGGAGATAAATCTTTTGTGCAGTGGGAAACGTATATGCCCAAAGATGTGCTTTTTCAACCTGATGGAGCAGCGCCTCCACCATGGGGGACATTAGTTTCTGATCAATACGCAGAGAAGTTTAAAAGTCAGAAACTACTTTTAAATAAGTCGAATACAAAACTATTAACGTTTGGGAGTAAATTTGGGAATGATACGATACAAGATTTAGATTTTGAGCAGGCAGCACCCTTTGGTCAACCTAATTGGTTAGGAGCCCAAAACGCAACAAATGTATGGTACGAAATTTTACTTAATAAAGACTATTACGATTTTATTACTAGTAAGGGATATTACAATGCAGCGGTACAACATGATTCTATTAATGCGGGACACCCAATTAATTTTCCTAAGGGAGTGTATAATGGAAGTACTGGGGCAATAGAATTAAAGGCAGCATGGATGGAGGTACCTGATCCAACAGTCAAAAAGTGGAATCGATATAAGCTTTCTGAAGCTATGGTCTTAGATCCTCACAGCGATACATTAAGAACAACGACAGTGGCTTTGGTCGGACTACATATATTACATAAAACAACCAATCAGCCTACTTGGGTTTGGGCAACTTTTGAACAAATAGACAATGTGCCTGGTAGTGGTACACCACCAGCTGGTTATAATTTTTATAATAGTCAATGCAAACCGCAGGAAGTAAAGGTAACTCCGGGAGATTCTATAGTAACCGTTTCGTGTACACCAAATACTGCACCGCCATACTATCTTAAAAACGCAAACCCGGTTCCTATTCAGATTACAAGGGTGAATGCAATTGATACGATTGATGCAAAGCCTATTAACATCAAAATGCAAAATAGTATTAAGAAATTCTACCCTAATTCAGTTTTTCAATACTATCAATTGGTCGATGTAATTTGGTCACAAAGTATACAACCGGATCCTAAAACACCCGAAGAAGCTCCTCGTAAGATTAATACAGCATCAATGCTAAGCGGTGCTTCTATTGTTGCCAATACTACTTTAGAGAGTTACGTACAAAATACGAATACCTGCTATAGTTGTCATGTGTTTAGCCATATTGCGCCCTACCCACCGGATAGTGTACACAACAATATTTTTGGAGACTTCAGCTTTGCTATAAAATTCGCAACCTATAGTGAGTCGGATCTTGCAGCAGCAAAAGAGTACAGTAAAGAATTATACAAACAAAATAATAAGTAGGATAATTATTAGGTTTATTAGAAGTGTGTTTTGGTACTAGCCGTACCAGTGTGTCAAGAAGTTGATACAAACAAAAAACGGAGTGTATGGGAGCACTCCGTTTTATTTGTCAATCATTTTTTTACTATAATCAATAGTTAGAACTACTTTTAGAACCTGATTTTATTTATGAAAAAGCTGTTCAAAAGGTAACTTTTCTATATTTTCCATAGTGTTTGGTGTGTATAAGAAAACTTCTATTTTTCTTTTGTTTTTTCTCTGAAAGTACTCGAATCTAATAGGGTGATATCCTTTCTCTAGATACATCACTCCTGATATTTTTTTCTTTGCAGAATGAATGCCGTCATTGTCTAAGAACAGGGAATCACCGAGATACATTTTTATGCCATCACCAGATCCTAAGAAAAAGTAGTGGTATCCAGTTGTTTTGGCTTCAAAATAACCGTTGTATAGGCAGCCAAAGTTTTCTTTTTTAGGTAATTCTTTTAAATCAAATGATGAGGATGCAATGCTTTTTTTCAGTGGTTCAAGTGATGAGAAATCAGGTACTACATCCCATACACCTTCATAATAATTCTGTTGAAGTCCTTGTTGTAGTTTTTTGACTTTTTTTGCAGGTAAAGCTTTTTGTGGTTGAGAAAGTTTTATATCTATGGTTTTGGACTTTGGCGCATTTTTACGTTTAGAAACTTTACTAAATTTAACGGTCCCTGGTTGTGAAATTAGGAGAGAGTCTTTGTACATAGGATCGGATACCGTAGGTTCTTTGCCATTTAAGGTGTAATGTATTCCTGATGAGTTTTCAAATATTCGTAGTTGCACAGGCTTCCCTTCTACCATATGTACATGCATAGGATGAATATCAAAGTCATTACTTGCATACTCTTTTTCTACAAAACGAATCCCATCATAATAGGCTTTATATGTTATGCTTTTATGAGATTCATTTTGATACACTTCAATTTTCCAATCCATATCGTCGGGAGCCAAGGTTTCTAACACCTGTTTCATTTTAGAAATCCCCATTTGTTCCATTCCGGCACCTTCGCGTCCAGATATAAACAATACTTGGCTCATTCCTTTTAATTTAGGGAGGTTTGTTTTTGCTAATTTTAAAATATACCCTTTGTCCCACCAAAAACTAGGATCAGAAGATATATATCCATCAAAAAGTGTGGGTTTTGTTAATAAAGTATACATTGAGAGGAGTCCTCCAAAAGAATGTCCCGTAAGGATATGCGTATTGTTTTGTCCGTATTTGCTTATGATATATGGTTTTACTTCTTCTTCTAAATAACTAAGGAATTGGTCGGCTTTTCCAGAGGTAGGGCGTATTTCATTATAGGTAGGTAGAAAATCACGGTTTCTATCAACATTGATAATACCGACTAAAATATAGTCAGGAGTCATTTTAGCTTTGGTAAGAAAGTCCAGAGTTGCTTTGGTATGTGAAATTCGCTTTTTTCCATCCAAAAGATAAAATACTGAATACTTTTTTTTATTAGGCTCAAAGTCCTTTGGTAATAGAATTTGAAGTTTTCGAGATTCGTTAAGAATTTCGGATTTCATCTCGATAATTTCGCCAATAATTTGTTCTTGTGCTTGTAATGATATTTGCGATAGAGAAAAGATTAAACAAAAAAGCACCTTGTATTTTAATAGATTCATTTGATTGATTTGTTAATTTTTATTTTAATGGTTTGGTATTGCCAGCTACTAAGTAAGACAAAAGATATTCTACTTTGTTACAGTATCTGGGAGGTGTTTTTACTACTTTTTTCTAGAAATTTTAAAAGACTAAAATTGTAAGATATTTAGTGAGAGAAAGACTATATTAGTTAAGTAAGTTAGAATATTGAAAAACAAAATAATTATATGATGGTTTGTATGGGTTTTAATCAGTTTAGAGCATTGAGTGTTTCGAAAAGAGTAGTTCGTCTAAGTCTAATATTACTTTTTTTTGGATCGCACTATAATGTCAATGCTCAAAAACTTATTCAATTAGACAAAGATGAGATTGCAAAAGTAAAAAAGAAGTTAAAAGATGGTAGCGCATCTCAAGAAACCCAGAAGGCTTATAGGAGTTTGATATCTACAGCTGATCGTTTGTTAGAAATAGACAATCCTACTGTAATTAATAAAACCATAAATCCGCCAACAAATGACAAGCATGATTATTTGAGTATAAGTAGGTATTGGTGGCCTAACCCTAACACAGAGGACGGAAAGCCTTGGATACGCAAAGATGGAGAGACTAATCCTGATACGCAGGAGGATGCTGTCGATCGAAAGAGATTAGGGAAAATGTGCAAAGCAGTAAGAGATTTGAGTAGAGCATATTATTTTTCTGAAAGCGAATACTATGCAAAGAAAGGTGCCAGCATGATTAGAACCTGGTTTTTGGATACAGAGACACGTATGAATCCGAATCTAGAATTTGGGCAGAGTGTACCAGGTATAGATAAAGGACGTAGATCAGGAATTCTTGATGGTAGAATGATTCCGTCATATGTTTTGGATGCTATTACTTTGTTTTCGGGGTCACAACATTGGACCAAAAAAGATAATGATGCTATGAATTTGTGGTTAAATGAATATTTAGTTTGGCTAACCCAAAGCGATTTGGGTAAGAAGGGTGCTAAACAAGAAAATAATCATGGGTCATGGTATATTTTTCAGGTTACGGCTTTGGCATGGTATACAGATCAGAAACCACTTATTACCAAAATGGTCGAATTGATCAAAGAGAATTTTGATCATCAATTTGATGATAAAGGAAGACAATTGCATGAGCTAAAAAGAACAAGATCCTTTTTCTATAGTTGTTTTAATCTCGATGCATTAACACAAGCGATGGCTATTGCTGATAAAGCAGGTATTGATATTTGGCAATATACCTCAGAAGGGGGTAAAAGTCTAAAATTAGCAATAGACTATTTGGTGCCAGTGACCAAAGGAGTACAATGGGAACATCCTACCAAAGGAGTTGATGTATCTTATTTAGTACCAATATTAGAACGAGTTTCTTCAAAAATCAGGGATAAAGAGTATAAGAAGATTGTAAAATCAGTGCTAACAGAAATTCAAGGTAATGAGAAACCAACAAAGAATGAACGTACACTTTTTAAAGAATTTTCGTTGCTTAAGAGAAGTACTTTTTAATGAAGATTGAGAGTTCTTTATCTCATTAATTCTAGCGTAGTGTTATATAAGGGAGTGCCTTCAACTTTGGATTTTATCCAAGCATAAAAGCTCATCTCAAAAATATCTTCCTCTGGCTTTACTGATTCATTTGTTGCATGAGAATTCTTTAAGGACTTTTTAATGCTATCTGTAAATTCTGTAGAATGAACTATTTTTGGATTATTGTAATAGGTAACGACTAATTTTAGGAACTCTAAGGTTCTGGTTTCGTTATTTTTCTTTAAATAAGGAGTGTGTTTTTTTCTAAAACTAGTTACTCTTGAGTCGACTAAATCCAGATGATCAAGCTCAATATGTAATAAAATTTCAATAAGGTTTTTTTTGATTACCCAAACGATTCCTGCTTTTTGTGTGTACCATTGGTCACTGTGGTATAAATCATTGATTATGTTTAGTGCAGCTTTAAAGTACTGCTGTTGAAAATAGTAAACAAGTAAACTTAGTTTTAGATCAAGAAGGTATGAAGTATGCTCGCTATATTTTTTGTAATCAAAAGTTTCTAACAGGTTAATGGCAGATTTTGCTTGTCCCGTATAGTTAAGGTTAAAGGCTAAGAGGAGCGTATACTGCGCAAAAAAGCGTTTGAAATACCTGTTTTTTTGCGCTTTCATTTGCACCAACATTAACGAAAGATACTGTTGAGAAGTATTAAAATCTCTATTTCTAAAATAAGAGTTAGCTACAAAATATAGGATCTGAATATGATAAAACAAATGTTTTGATATGGTTTTATCATGAGCGTCAATTTTTCTATAAGTACCCTCTATAAAAGGAAGGATAGCATTGTAATTTCTCATTAATTGGGCTGTTTTGGTAGAGATTTCTAAGATTCTAAATAGGGATCTAAAGGAAAGGTCCTCTGCTTTTAGGATATTATATTTTGATAAGGAATTTTCTATGATGGGAAGAATTTCTGTTTCTTGTTGCAAAAGTTCATTTTGTATGGTGGCATAAAAAAGATTGAGATTTTCTTCCTGTTGTAGGGCTTTTTTGTTTTTTTCGAATGTCTTAAGTAACACCTTTAATGAGATTGATGTGTTGAGATGTGCATATTGAATTTGTGTGTAATAAATTTCATGAAGAATACTGAAAAGAGAATAATCTATTGCTTTTTTTTCTGCTTTACGAATTGTTTTAAAAGCAATTTTGTACTGTTTTTGTTCGAAGAATATTCTACTTGCAATAAGTAGTTTTAGGATGTCGAATTCTTCGGATGTTTCACCTTCAAAACTTTTGGAAGCAATGAAATCTATAAGAGTATCATGCAATCTTTTGCATAAGGCGTGGTAGGCACCTTTAGATTTTTTTCCATAAATCAAAATATCAGGATTTTTGATAGGAGTATAGGTGTCCAAAAGTTTGAATAATTGAATGTTTTTGGTGTCATTTCTTTTATTCTTCTTCTTCAAGAAAACAACAAAACTTCGTTTCTCTTCATTAGATAAGGTATGTATTATTGAAGAAATCGTATTCATTATATCGTAAGTATTTTTGATATAAAATCATATAAATATAGAGTAAATATAATTATATGGTTAAAAAATATCATAAGTTTTATTAAAAACTAGAATTTGTACTCAAAAAGAATAGGAGCAAATTTGTACCGTTCGAAAGAGCAATTGAATTTTTATTTAATCATCAAAATCCAATAATATGAATTACAAGTTTAGCAATGATGTATCCGAGGATACAGTTATAGAAAAAAAAGAAAAGAGGGCAAGCAAAGTTTATGATCAAAAACCAACACCAGCTTTTATATCAGCGTCTTGGTCAGCATTATGTATTGGGATGACCTCATATTGCATAGGGTTATGGAATGCCTCTATGCTGCTTAATGAGAAAGGCTATTATTTTACGATTCTTCTCTTTGGCCTGTTTTCTGCCGTATCGGTACAAAAAAGTGTGAGAGATAGATTAGAAGGAATCCCTGTTACGGATATTTATTATAGCATTAGTTGGTTTACTACTATTACTTCTATTGTATTACTCATTGTAGGGTTATGGAATGCAGATTTAGAGTTAAGTGAGAAAGGGTTTTACGGAATGTCTTTTACACTTAGTTTATTTGCTGCGATTGCGGTGCAAAAAAATACAAGAGACAAAAAGTATATAGACGAAATGAGTATGTAGTCAAAAAGTGTATAATCAAAAGAAGAAGCTGATTAAAAAGGCTTCTTGTTTTGATGATTAGAGAGGCAGTTGCATTATTGTGACTGCCTTTATAGCTACTTATTAAGGGTATGAAATATGATGAAATAGTTTTGAGGAGTAAATCACTATATCTTTGAACCATAATAAAACCCTATATAAATAATAAATAACTAAAATCTAAAAGATATGAGACTTTTTAAAATCAGATTACAGGTAATAATGAGTTTTTTAGCAACACTGCCAAGTGCTTCTAGTAATGCCATTCATAGATAAAAAACGAATATTAATAATAGACGAATTGCTCGTGAAAACAGAATTACATTAACAATTACATTAATACAGCAGAATATAAGGGTATGAGTACTGGGGGGTGCTTGTATCCTTATTTTTTTGTAAAAGCTTCAAGTTAAATAGGAAACTTTTTTAGTATTAAGAAATATATTGAAATAGTAAGAAGCGGCCTTTTTGAATACATTTGACATATAAATACATGGAGGTTATTGAATTCATTTTTATAATAAAAAGTAAAATTAAGGACAGCATATGAAACCATTTAAAATTAGATTTAAAACATTTATGCGATTTTTGGCAACACTTCCTAGCGCATGTAGTCATGCAATCCATAGATAAAGATAGAAAACATAGTATTTGAACCAGAAAAAGATAACTAACAAAGTATGAAAATAGAGTTACACTAAATAATTACATTAATACAGCTAATACAGCAGAATATAAGGGTACAAGTACTGGGGGGTATATTGTATCCTTATTTTTTTTAGTAGAATTAAACCTTTTGTAAATCGACCAGTCTTATTAATAAGAATATAAAAAAGGAAATAGATATGAAAAATGTATTAAAAGTAGTCTTACCAGTTTTGATATTTTGTTTTACAATCCCTTCAAATGCGATGGTAACCAAAAACCACCCCAAAGATGGGTATGAAATAACTCAACTCCGTTTTCCCAAAATAGTAGTTCATAATAATGTGCAGTATTATAGAAATAACGGTATCTGGTACGTAAAAAAGAATAGAAGATATAGAAGAGTTGCTGCACCTATAGGTGTAAGGGTATCAGCATTGCCCAGAACATATAAGATAGTACGAGTTCGAGGAATAAAATATTATAAAAGTGGTGGAGTATACTACAAAAAAAATGGAAGAAAATACATTGTGGTTAATGTATAGTTTTTGTTAATACTAGGTGACTAGTGGATTAATTATTGAATCTCAGGATCGATTTTTTAAAAGATCCTGAGATTTTTTTATTCTATTATGACTATATAAACGTATGAAGAAATAAAAGATAAACGGTTAAAAAAGCTGGTGTCACCAGTAGATTTTATAATGAATAATGCTTGCTACTAGTTAGTATAAAAGTACTACGTTACCAAGCCTCCTCTATTTTTATACGTTTGCCATTTTGATAAGAAGCAATAAATGCATTTCTGAATCCTAGTCGAACAACTTCTTTTCTGAAAAGCTTAGCTTCATCTAAAGTTGCAAAATTTCCTAAGGCGTACTTATTAAAAGATCCGCTTTTTATTTCCTTAAAGTTTACAAATTTTTCTGAGTACATAGATAAGTCTTTGCTCTGAAAAGCCCCTATTTGTACGGCATACACGAGCTCATCATTTAGAGATCCAGCAGATTCTGTAGTAGTGTTGTCTAACTCTTGATTCATCGATAGATCTTGAATTTTTAGTTCTAATTCTTCAATTTTAGAATCTCGTTTAGAAACTTCTGCTAGATGCTTTTTTTGAGTAATACTATTTTGTGGAGTATTAAATTTCATAAAATATACAGTGCCCAGAACGCCCAGTAATGCAATAATACCAAGGATGATAGTGGCAATTTTAAATTTCCTAGAATTTTCTTTTTCATCTTTGATTGCTTTGGTACTTGTATATTCTGCAGAGCGCTTTGCTTCTTCTGCTCTTTCTACTTGATCTTTATAATCCTGTACTTCTTCGTCTGTTATAAAAGGCATGTTGCTTAGTTTTTTTTAATCAAATATAGTTGAATCTTATAAAAATATACAATTTTTAAGGGGGATACAAGCGTATTTACTAATAGTTTACAATAAAGGAGTAGGTATATTAAGATTTATTTAATCCATGGATAAGGTTATGATGTCAAAGCAAAAATACCTTTGAATAAAAATCTTAGAGGTATGAATAGAATATGAATTTCTAAAATCCAGTATTCAGATTTATGACTAATCAATGGTTATAGAGATAATTATAACGGTTTTATGTCAAACATTATAAAATCTGTGAGAACTATTATTATTAAAAATACATTGAAACCGTCAGAAAGACGGTTTCATATATGTAAAATTTGTTTTAAAAATAGGGACGCAACCCTAATTAGGGTTGCGTTTTTTATATGTTTTCAATATTCAAATTCTTATTTTTTCACACATTCTGAATAGATGTCAGCCATTTTAATATGACCATCCATTGAGTTAGGAAATTCACCTTTTGCTATTCGTTCTTTTAGCTCCTTGCATTTTCCGTAAAAATCCTTCATCTTAGAAAGAAATTTAGCAGACTCCATAGTCTTGGCTATTTTTATTCCTTTTTCTTCTTTAGTAAGTTTTAATACAAAACCATCAAACGCAATGGTTCTATCTTCGTATATTTTTACTTTTCCAGCATCGTGTTTTACCAAATAATATTTATGATTTCCTGCTCCAAGAGTAGCCATACCCATTAATTTTTCGATGGCATCTTTTTCAGTCCCGAAACCTTCATAAGTCTCTTTAGTGTCATTTACAAAAAAGGAGCACAATTCTTTGGCTTTGATCTTTTCTGCTTTGGTCTTTCCTTTTTTCTCATACGCGACCAAAAGCTCTTTGGCATAATCTGTAGCTGGTTCTTCGGTAGTCTGTTGTGTATCAAGATTAAGAACTTTCTTCATTCTATTACCAACAAATTCGATATATAGAGTACCTTCAAATTCTTTTTCGCCTTTTTCATTAAGCACATACCCTTGTAGTTTGTCGATTTTTATTTCTTGCACCTTATCAGGTGTATCACCAGCAGATGAAGATGCAGCAGCAGGACCAGAAATAATTCCTTTGTACGGAGCTTCTATGTTTTTTCTTGTCCCGTTATTTTCAAAAATGCGGTTGTAACCACTTTGAGAATTTAATACGTTGGTTAGTAGTAGTTTAGAGACTTGTTTTCTTATTCCGAAATCCACAGCTTTATTAGCATATTCCTTAGCTTTATCAAATTCCTTACTCATGTTTAATAAGATAGCTTGGTCAAATGTAGATGCCCACACTACTTTTACCTGCTTCTTATCGTTTATATCATATTTATTTATAATACTCTCATTAAAAGTTAAGTGTTCTTGTATATTGGCTACTTCATTGTTATAATCTTCTACAGATTCAATTCTAGAAAATATTCCTTGTAATGCCAGATATAATTCGTCTGATTTACTTTCTTCTTCTATTTTATTTAATACATAATATCTCTGAAAATTATTATTGACTCTCAAGTCAAACTGTTTTTGCAAGTCTTTTCCTGCCTTAAGCATAAGACGTGATAATTGAATACCTAAGATTTGTTTACGAAAAGATGTTGTTAGTCTAAAACTCGTTCTATCTTCATTTGAGAATTCAAAAAATTCGCCGATTTGTTCCTCGTTTACAAATTTAGAGGTTTCATAATGTAATTCTTCAGGTTCTAGTTGTACAACCGTGGACTGTTGACCTGATGATGGATTGGTCGGTTGATTTCT
This sequence comes from Aquimarina pacifica, assembly GCF_000520955.1. Taxonomy (GTDB): domain Bacteria; phylum Bacteroidota; class Bacteroidia; order Flavobacteriales; family Flavobacteriaceae; genus Aquimarina; species Aquimarina pacifica. The sequence goes on from NZ_JACC01000052.1 coordinate 20,758, forward strand.
TAGAGAATATTGTTTAGTATATAGTAATTTTGTCTGGGTAGGGTCCGTGACCGTAATGCTCACCGACATGGTAGTTTTTACAGTCAAGCGATATCCTTTGTCTTTTCCATTTTCTGCTAATTTTGGAGTAAGCGTTTTTGTTATAAATGGTTCAGAAGCGAGATATTTAATGACAAATTGAGGATCACTTTCGGTATAACTAAAGCTCTGAAAACTAAGGTTTGTCGCAATCTCAGAATTACTTAAAAAAGGGCCAATATTTTTTTTATCAGCAGCTTTGATCGTGTAATTTTTAAAATTTTCTGGCAGTGGATTTTTAGGATAAGAAATCTCTTTAATTTCTAACATTTTTGAACTAAATGACTGCGCAAGTGTTTTGTTTGTATTTAGCAATAAGAAAACTATAAGTAAACTGGTAAGTGTTTTAATCATGGTGAAAATTATATGGATTTTTAAAAAAATGAATGTACAAATTTTTTTCTAGTACGTATTCATGTATGAAAATTAGTGAATGGATACAACAATTGAGAAGGGTATAAGCTCAGGGATTCAGTTTGCTTATGGGGCCGTTTTGAATACACTTCACCTCTTTATGTAAAGTTTACAGGTGAAATGTAGGCCAAAAAAAACATGTAAATTTTTATTTACATGTTTTTTTAATCGTTTTTGTAAGACTAATCGACCACTTCTATAATAAGACTATCTTCAGTTTTTGTTACTTTGGTAAGTCCTAATTTTGATAATCCTTTGATACCTTTATCCCAAGCTTTATTGCTCAATCCTGCAATGCTTTTGAGATCTGCCAAATTCATGTTTTTTTCTTTTTTTAGAATGGTGAAGATGGCTTTTTCATTATCATTAAGTTCTACTTGTTTCTTTTCTGGGCGCATCTGTGGGAAGAATAATACTTCTTGTATAGATTGATTGTTTGTTAAATACATGATCAAACGATCCATGCCAATACCCATTCCTGAAGTAGGAGGCATCCCATATTCTAATGCACGAACAAAATCCTGATCAATAAACATTGCCTCATCATCTCCTTTTTCACTCAGTTTTAATTGTTCTTCAAAACGTTCTAACTGATCGATAGGGTCATTAAGTTCAGAATATGCATTGGCAATTTCCTTACCACAGACCATTAATTCAAAACGTTCTGTTAGTTCTGGGTTATCGCGATGTTCTTTGCATAAAGGGCTCATTTCTTTTGGGTAATCCGTAATAAATGTAGGTTGTATATAATTTCCTTCACATTTCTCCCCAAACATTTCATCAATAAGTTTTCCTTTGCCCATTGTAGTATCAACAGCAATTCCCATTCCTTTTGCTGCTTCTCTAAGTTCATCTTCAGATTTTCCTGTGATATCAAAACCTGTAAAATGGAGAATAGATTCTGCCATTGTTACTCGCGCATATGGAGCTTTAAAATTAATCTCATGTTCACCAAAAGTTGCTGTACTTGTTCCGTTTACAGCAATAGCACAATATTCTAGTAGCTGTTCACAGAAATCCATCATCCAATTATAATCTTTATAAGCTACATAAATCTCCATAGCAGTAAACTCTGGGTTATGAGTTCTATCCATTCCTTCATTTCTAAAGTTTTTCGAAAACTCATACACACCATCAAACCCACCTACAATTAACCTTTTGAGATATAGTTCATTAGCAATTCTCATGTATAAAGGAATATCTAATGCATTATGATGTGTAATAAATGGTCGTGCAGAAGCGCCACCAGGTATAGGCTGTAGTATAGGAGTTTCTACTTCAAAATAGTCACGTTCATTAAAAAAAGTACGCATAGCATTAAAAAGCTTTGTGCGTTTTACAAAGACATCCTTAACCTGAGGATTCACCACCAAATCAGCATATCGCTGGCGATATCTCAATTCTGGGTCGTTAAATTCATCATGTATATTTCCTTCGGCATCTGTTTTTGGTAAAGGCAGTGGTTTCAACGATTTACTTAATAAAGTGAAGTCTTTTACCATAACGGTTTTTTCACCAACTTTTGTGGTAAACAATTCTCCTTCAATTCCTATGAAATCTCCTATGTCAAGAAGTTTTTTGTAGACATTATTGTATTTACTTTTATCGTCACCAGTACAAATTTCATCTCTGTTAAAATATACCTGAATACGGCCATCTGCATCTTGTAATTCAGCAAAAGAAGCGGATCCTTGTATACGACGTGACATTAATCGGCCAGCAATAACTACCTTTTTTCCTTCTTCAAACTCTTGCTTGATCTTCTCTGTTGAGTGATCTACAGGGAATAATGCAGCCGGATATGGATTAATCCCGATACTGCGTAAGGTGTTTAGTTTTTCTCTACGTACAAGTTCTTGTTCTGATAATTGCATAATGCGACCTTTTTTGAAGGCACAAAAGTAGCCTATTTCAATAATTTAATGAAAAGTTGAAGTGAAAAATTTGTGTATCGTATCATAATAAGATTCTGGTTGATCTTCTGTCTGCAACAAAAGCAATATCATTGCAAATAGAAAGCAATGATATTGGCATAAATACTATTATGTGCTATGATAGATTACAATATCATTGTGCACTGTTGTTTAATGAAGAAATTTTCTTTTTTGGAGTTACCATTGCTTTTATACTTAATGTTTCTTTACCTGATTCAGTATTTGCTGTAATGGTAATTTTTTTGGTTTGCAAATTGGGTTTTCCATTAGAATTAAATGAGACAAGAAGTGTTTCTGTAGCACCTGGTTGGATTGGTTCTTTGGGCCATTTAGGCACTGTACATCCGCAGCTTCCTTTGGCATTAGAAATTACAAGAGGAACCTCTCCTGTATTAGTAAAAGAGAATTGATGTTCGACGATATCTCCTTCTTTAATGATTCCAAAATCATGATTTAGTTCAGTAAATGTCATTTTAGGAAATAAAACCGATTTCATTTCAGCGACTTCTGTAGACGCCATAGTTTTAGTTTGTGATTTGGTTGAGTTGTTGCAGGATAATAACATCGAGATCGTGATTGCTGCTAAAATTACTTTTTTCATTTTATTGATTTTTTTAATTAATAAAAGATTTCATTTTTATGCTGAAATTCTGATATCAAAATTCAACAGAAACCTGAGTAAAATCAATAATAATTAGGATGAAATAGGGACTAGTCCCCAGGTGGATTTTTTATTGTTTGTTGGTATAAAGGGACTTAACATCTTCTCTCGATCGTACATTTAACTTCTTATATAAGTTGTTAATATGTGTTTTTATAGTACTTATGCTTACAAACATAGCAGAAGCGATCTCCTTATTGGTTTTATCTTCGAGTATAAATTGTAATACTTTTTGTTCTTGTTGTGTCAGTTTTTTTTCTGTGCGCTTGTTTATTTTTTTCCTTTTTAAGTAGTCAAGAAATTGAACTATGTTAATTAAAACCGATACCGAAAGAAGTGTCAATAAGATCCATAACCAATACTCTTTTGTAGAGACCTCTTTTGGATTAATTAAAAACCTGTCGGAGCTGAGCTCTCTTTGATATTGATTTGTATAAGGGCTGTTGGGATATTTTTGTTGAAGACGATTCAACAAGTTATCATAATGAGAATTATTTTCTAAATCCTCTAGATAGTATGCATATAAGTTATTACGTTTTTCAGATAGAAAAGAATGGGTATAGAGTTCGACGAGGGGTTCCTGTTGTTTCTTTGCAAATTGCTGTAGTGTCTTAAACCATTTTTTGTTATTAATCTTACGATTGGCTTCACTTCGGTAAGAGGCAAAAGCAAATCGCATCTCATCTATTATAGAATCTACTTTAAGAAAAGCATTGCTTTTTTCGTTATTAGAAACAATCGTACAAAACATCTCCTGATCAAAAGTAATAGGTAATTCTATGGTATCTGTATTATTGGCAATAAATAAGATTTGTTTACTTTCAGGACAGAATCCATCAAAATGTATAGGTGTTTGTTTGTTTTCAGAGCAATTTTCGATATGTATTCTATAAATGTGATTAGACACAGGTAGGTTATCCCCAGAAAAGTAAAAAGCCCCTGTAGAATCAATCGTCGTTTTCTCTATGATTTGTTCGGCATATATTCCTGAAATTTTTCTATAATCTTCTATCAGAGAAAGATAAATAAGATTATGCTTATTTTTTTCATCTACCAGACCAGAAAACTTATATTGCCCTATTGCTGGTTTGATATTGATTATCAGTATGATAAATGCAATTAAAAATCTCAATTTAATATGTTTTTATTTAAAGATTAAAAATATAGAAATTAGTTTTACCGAAATAGTGTAACAGAATAAAAATATTGGCTACTTATTAGGTGTATAATCATATTACAAAATATTAATGAGTATTTGGAGAGTTTTAGTATCGATTTTTTTTCCGCCTCTGGCGGTATTAGACAAAGGTTGTGGTTCTGTAATTATAGTGTTGTTGTTAACACTTTGTGGTTGGGTTCCCGGAGTTATCGCCGCCTTAGTAATTATTAATAACCCTAATAAGTAATGCCTCGACAGGCCTTTTTTAAATAGGGGCACATGCTTATGGATTGCTTTTGGTATTAAAGCATTAAATTTGTGAAATCTAAAAAAGGATGTTGAATTCTTTTATTAATAATTATGGAAATTGCTTATCAAAGTTAAATTTTGATAAGATTAGGTTCTAAGAGTTAAGAGAAGGCATGAATAAAAAAGTTGAACTAAGGGAGTTAGGGCTCAAGGATTTTAATGAAACCTGGGAGTATCAAGATGTATTGTTCAAAGCAATTCTTGATCTAAAAATTAAAAATAGAAGGGAAGATGCTGGGGTACCCACACCAAATTATTTTCTTTTTGTTGAGCATCCCCATGTATATACTCTGGGCAAGAGTGGTGATATTGGCAACCTTTTGTTATCAGAAAAAGAACTAAAAGAAAAGAAGGCTACTTTTTATAAAATTAATCGAGGGGGTGATATTACATATCATGGTCCTGGACAAATTGTTGGATATCCGATTTTAGATCTGGATAATTTTTTTACAGATATTCACAAATATCTTCGATTTTTAGAAGAAATAGTAATTCTTACACTTGCTGAGTATGGTATTGAGGGGACCAGAAGTGAAGGAGAAACAGGAGTTTGGTTAGGTGTCGGAACTCCATTTGCTCGAAAGATTTGTGCTATGGGAGTTCGCGCTAGTCGATGGGTAACGATGCATGGCTTTGCGTTTAATGTAAATGCTAATTTGGGATATTTTGATCATATTGTACCTTGCGGCATTAAGGATAAAACAGTCACTTCAATGAATGTAGAACTAGGAGTTGATAAGGTTAATGTTGAAGAAGTAAAAGAAAAATTAATAAAACACTTTATTACCCTTTTTGAAGCAGAAATTATAAAAGTTAGATCCTAGTCTTTTCTTTATAGCTATGAGATTTTGATCATAAAATACTATCTGTATACTATTGCTTAATAAAATAGCTTTCTAAAAGTATATAATCCTAAAAAAATCTTGAAAACATCTTGGAGCCGTAAACGAAAAAGCCAAGCAATGCATTATAAAATGCATAACTTGTCTTTTTACTGAATCTATACAAGGGTACAAAAGATTATTCTTTTATAAACCGAATTACTCGGCTTTTATAATTTTTTTCTACTGTTAATTTTAATGCGTACATACCAGAAGGTAAATTCTTAGTGTTGATTGATTTTTGAGTTGTAAGTGTTCCTTTTAGAACTATTCTTCCTAGCATGTCAAATACATTATATTCCGTATTTTCAGAAGAAACGATTACGTTTAGTACTTCATTATTTTTTACGGGATTTGGGAATATAGAGATTTTTGATGCCTCTGTCGTTACGATGTTATTAACGGCCAACTCTTTTATACCATCACCAATCGTAAAAGTTGTCGATTCAGAGCTGCCAAAGACGCCACCAGAAATTAGAGTTGTACCATTTGAGGAAAGAGTATAAGAACCGTTTCCATAGCCACAGCAGATACCGTCCCCATAACTATCATAAAGTGTAAATGTATATATACCAGGATCCAGACATTCTGTAATAACGACTGTAGAACCATCAGGTTGATTAGGGTAGGTTCCCCCAGAAGCTACTATTTGTTCATTATTAGTGATTGTCCAGCTTGTTTCTTCTGGGTAATTATCTAAATTAATGGTTAAGTTTACGTCAGAACATTCTTCAATTACACTTTCAATTAATCGTATATTGTCAATTGCTATGTCACTTCTAGACCTTACTCCGGTAATAGCATTGAATCTTAATTGTATACTGTTTCCTGTGTATGGTGATAAATCCAAACTAGCCTCTACCCATTCGTCTCCTTGATTTCCGGATTTATTAAAAATGCTTGTCCACGAATTACCTTCGTTAGTACTTATCTCAAGATCTAAACTCCCCATGGTGTTTCCTCTCATGTGGTAAGAAAAAACAAAGTAAGCAGAAGAAAGAGTAGTTAAATCAATGCAAGGAGAGCTTATAATAGCATTTTTATTAGGGTATCCCCTATTGTTACCTGAAGCTTCTACATAGATATAATAGTCACCTTCATCACTACCATAAGGTCCAGTGTTTCTTGATGGTGTGGCTCCAGAATATATTTGCCAATCAATATCGTTTTCTGAATCTTGTATCCAGTTCTCAAGTGTATTTTCAAAACCTTCTGTGTACGGAAATGAAGTGATACCTCCTTGGCATGTATTATTTGGGGGAAGAGTAGCCGTATCCAAAGTGGCTTCGTCAGATTGATTGCCAGCAGCATCAAAAGCTGTAATATTAAAGCTATAATTCGTATCGGGTAATAATCCTGTTACTTGGTACGAGGTAGAGGTAACTGTTGCAATAATATTATTTTCTAAATAAATATCATATCCCGTAACTCCGACATTATCAGTAGAAGCATTCCAAGTAATAGTGATAGAGGTCTGCGTACTATTAGAAGTGAGTAATTCTGTTGGCATTGTTGGTTCTTCGGTGTCTGGCTCAGATAGTGTGGTAATAGTAACAGCATTACTGTTGTCTGATTCATTATCATTGGCATCAAAAGCTGTGATACTGAAGCTATAATTAGTACTAGATAATAACCCCATTACTTGATATGATGTTGAGCTAACCGTTGCGATTAATATATTAGCTAGGTAAATATTATACCCAGTAACTCCTATATTGTCTGTTGATGCATTCCAGTCAAGGAACACAGAAGTTTGTGTAATAGCAGAAGAAGTTACTTCTGTTGGTGTTGATGGTGCTTGTGTATCTGGTTCAGAAAGAGTAGTGACACCTATAGCATTGCTATTATCAGATTCGTTATTAGAAGCATCAAAAGCTACAATACTAAAACTATAATTTGTATCGGGTAATAATCCAGTTACTTGATATGAGGTTGAGGTAACCGTTGCGATTATTGTGTTCCCTTGATAAATGTCATATCCTGTAACCCCTATATTATCTGTAGAGGCATTCCAGTCAATATCTACAGAAGTTTGTGTAATATTAGATGTAGTTACTCCCTGTGGTACTGATGGCGCTTGAAGATCAGCAGTACCTTGAGTAATTTCGAAATCGTCATTAGAAATATCGTAGAAAATATGGTCGGATCCTCGAACCATGATTCTATTTTGAGTTCCTACAGCATTAGGAACAATAATATTTTGAGCCCCATCATTTGATGTAGCGGTCATTATTGTTGTTGAATATGTGTTTCCTCCATCTGTAGATAGTAAAATATCTACCGTATCAGCATTAATTCCATTACCTGTTGTCCCAGCTACATCCCAAGTTACTGTTTGAGTAGAACCTACTTGCCAACTAACATTAGAATTGGGAGAATTTACAACAAACGGTCCTGCTGATCCAGCCACAGAAATTGTTATATCATCACTAGCTGTGCTTCCACCCCCCGAAGAATTATCTCTTACAGTGAGTCTAAAATCCATGGTTCTACTAACAGAAGGAACAACCTCCCATGTAGAAGAAGTCAGACCATTAATTACTGTCGATAAATCTGGCATATATCTATCAGGAGAAGTAGTCGGGGGTAAAGATCGAAACGCCGGTCCACTTGCAGACGACGACGAAGGAGGCATGGTTGCCGTTTCGGTATCCATCTGTTCCCAGCAATACGTAAGTGTATCGTTAGAGTTTGAGTCTGTAGCATTACCTTTTAAAATAAAGGGAGTAGATGCAGGAATTGTATAGTTTGATCCTGCATTTGCGGTAGGTGCACTATTTCCTGTGCTACTTTGAGCGGCACAGGTACCACTACCGCTGGATATATTGGCCCACATTTCCTGAATGCTAATAGCATGAAAATAATCATCACTATTATTCTGAACATTAGGATTGCATATCCCGGCATATCCCATGATTGTAGAGGCACTTCCTGGTTCTGCAGATGCACTTGATCGATTACAATTATTATTTTGTGTATGATTTGCACCAAATTGATGTCCCATCTCATGTGCGACATAATCAACATCATAAGAGTCACCTATAGGATTGCTACTTCCTGTAATTCCTCTTGCTTTAGAACTTGTACAGGGAGACCTTAACTGAGCTAGTCCTCCACCTCCTGTGCTAAAGGTATGTCCGATATCATAATTATTAGAACCGATATATGCATCACAAACAGTCTGACTTTCATTAATTAGACTATAGGCATCAGAGTTACTAAGATTATCAGTGTTTGAGTCTAAGAAAATAATATCGGTATTATTATTTACGATAACCATGGTGACAGCCAAATCTCTCTCAAAAATACCATTAACTCGAGTCATTGTTGTATTCATAGCTGAGAGTACAGCTTCTTTTTTAACTTGGTCAGAAGCACTTGCACTTATGCCTTGATTAGATAAATGATATTGAGAATATTCTCCTGAGCAAGCTATAGCAAGTCTAAAAGTGCGTAGTTGACCATCATTTGCATTTTTATAACTATTTGAAATTTTCTGAGAAATATTTAGTTCTGGAGTGTTTTCGACAAGACATTCGAAGTTATTAGCGTCTCTGGGTAAATCAGATTTAGAGTAGATTATATATTCTTTTTTATCTTTTGTATACGGATCAATATACATAGTTTCATGATTCCCTGAAGATATCATTGCATGCAACCCAACTTTAGAAATACTAATTCGAGCGATTGATGAAGGGTCATCAACTCCGTGGCCTATATAAGATTTAATATTTGGAAATCTTTCTGAAAGACCTTCCTCTAGTGTAGATGCTTCTAGTATTTCGAATTTTTTTAAAACTCCATTCGATAGAGGTAATTCTATTATTGTTGTTGATGTTTTTTGCTGTTTTCGCGAAGGGGTATTTTTAAGTATATTCTCTAGCTCAACTGAGTTAAGACTAAATAGCAGATAATTAGATGGCGTGGTGTTTCTGTATTCTTTTGTTTTATCGTTCATTTTATTCTGAGCGACTGGAGTCCATATTTGCGATTGTACGTTATTGCTTAAAAAAAGAAATACAAAACAAAATATGGTTTTAAAAATACCGGTACTTTTTGTCATTTTAAGGTTAGCTTTTAGTAGTGATGTGAATTCTTTAAAAGAATACAGTTGTAAACTTAAATCATAAAAGCTTTTGTTAGAATCCTAAAATAGAATCTGTATTGAATCAATTAGTATTCGAAGAATTTCTGTATAAATGTTAAATAATTTAGGATGTGATGGTTTTTTACCTAACAAACACTTGTTTTACTGTTAAAACCAAGTGTTTGTTGTGTAAATAGTATTGTGTAGAATCCTTAGGTCAATCTAATTAATTTGATAAATAAGGACATTGTTCTCTTCTCCCTGAACAGCAAACTCAAGATTAGAATCATTATCCATATTCCCCAAGCTTAAGGCAGAATTTCCGTATACAGGAAAGTTAGGGAAAAGAATACCATTACTATCGTATAGATAAACTTGCTTAGATTGAATGTCTGTAATGGTTACATAGATTTTGTCATTTATATAAAACAATCTAGGTGCCGTATATACTCCATAATTTAATTCTAGTGTTTTTCCTTTTATGGTAAGCCTATTTTCTGAGAAAGTAACTAGTGTTTTGTTGGTGCTAACTATTTTATTATCTTTTTCTAATGCTAACTTTTTCTTAGTAACATTGCCGTCCTTTTGTATTTGAACAAGGTATCCGTCTTTTGTAGTAGAAGTAAATTTGTCCTGATACTGATACCATTCATTTTCAGAGAAATTAATATTTTCCTTTACGGGGATTCTAATTTTTCCTAAACGGTCTAAAATTGTAAGTTTTCCACTTTTTTCTGAAAGAAGAATATGATCTTTTGATGCAATTCTTATATGTTTTGGTTTTAGTAATAAGTCAGTTTCGGTTCCTTTGAACCTAAAACCGGTAACTATTTCTGCTTCACTATTAAACATCGTAATTTTATTACCTTGAGTGATAATGATTCGATATTTTTTATTTTTATCGTAATCGAATAAAGACAAAGGTTGAGTTATGGTCGTTTCAAATTTCTTAGGATATGGTGCGACGTCTTTACCGTCGCGATCAACTAAGTATAGTGTGTTTGCAGTGTTAAATAATAGTTGATACCTTCCATTTTTGTAAATATCAATTTGTTGAATATCTCCCAGAATTTCTCCATCTATTTGTTTTTTCCAAAAAATTGTGCCTTTGTCAGAAATCAAGTATAAATTGTTCTGTACATCCTGAACAGCAACATCCAAACCTTTGGTTCTGTGATTTTTTACCAGAATAGGTTTTGTGAGGAGTTTATGCTCTAAGGTAGTAGATGCTGTTTGTATGACTGATGTTGCGGCACCTTTTACACTGTTTTTTTGTAAAATACCATGTATATGCGCAAAATCATTCTCTTTTATGATTTGCAGTATTCCTAGTTCGTACCCCTTGTGTTTTAAAGTGCTCCATTGGGTACCGAACTCTTCTTTAACACCTTCGGCAATATAATCCTGTATATTATTTACGGTTCCTACTATTAATATTGAAGATTCTTCGGATAGATCTTTTACTGTATTGGCATAATATTCTTGATCAAAAAGTAAGGTTTTATTAAGGATATTAGAAATAATATCTCTCATTGTAGAAAGTGAGGTCCCAAAAAATATGAATTCATCGTATATACTATAATATTTGGCCTCGAAGTTTTTAATTAGTGGATTTAGAACCTCAGAAAAAGAAGTAGCATTTTCATAAGAATAAATAGGTGTACTTCTATATGTTTCAACTTTACGTCCTTGTAAATTTTCGGTTAAAGTTTGAGTATCTAAGGAAGTTAGCACTAGCGCATCTTCTTTTTCCATGGATATGATTCCTATTTCAGAAGCATTTAATAACAAATCATCTAACTCTGTTGGGACATCTTCGAGATCTCTATCCTGAGCTTTAGAGAGGTTTCTCTTTAATGTGTTAAAATCATCGTATGTAAAAGAAATAAAGCCCTTAGCACTAATAGGGGTTACCTCAGAAACTCGGTTTTCCTGAGCTATGGTGTTGTCAAAAATACTAATAGTACTGGATAAAGAATCTTTTTCTATAGCAACTCCATTTAAGAAGATGGCATTTTGTTCTATTTTGGCATCGGTAGTTATCCAGCCACTAAAATTATGAAGACTCTCTGTTGTAGCGTTCGGTAGTAATGAATCATGAATATTTTGCAGTTTTTTGCCATTAATCAATATAGAAATAGCGTTATCTGTTCCCGAAACATCAAAAACTTTTTGCAAATCTGCATCTACGGGAATTAATCCCTCTTTCATTCTTATTGCGTTTTCAACTAATAATTGAGAAGAAGATGCTATAAGGATGCTATCCTGATATGTGGCAAAAAAGTCTTGCTCCTTAGAGGTTATTTTATAAATTGTTTGATCAGCATAAGTAAGTGTTTCAATCTTTTTGGTGCCGAGAGAATCTTGAGCTATTATGGTCGGATCAAATTTTGAGATATACGTATATTCAAAATCATTTTTTCCAAAAGGAGAGAAACATAATAAACTTTCGTTAGCTTTTGTTTCATCAAGGATAGCTAGTTTCTTAAGGTGAGAGAAAAAGGCTAATCCTTCATTGTTTTTTATGAAATTATTATCTCTTAGGGCACTCGAGGCTTCTTCAAAATTATTTATTTTAATAATAATTTGTGTATCTCTCGGGATATGATCCAGCAAAGAATTTGATGTTTCTGATATTTTTTCACAAGAGATAGCAATAAGCAAGAATATAATTGCTACTAAACTTCTCACTATCTTATTATTTTTTGTATTTCTAAACTCGTTTGTTAACATAAAAGCGATCAGTTTCTCAGTGTGCAAAATATAAAGTATAATTATAAGATTGAAATTTAACTTAAATATCTTTAAAAAAGAGTTTCGTTCTCAAAGATAAAGCCATGTGATTTATTTCTAGGTTACTTAAGGTTTAGCGTTAGTTGTTCTGGTAACAAACGGAAGCTTTTTCTGTGGTATTTGGTTATGCCGTATTTGCGAATAGCCTCTCTATGTTCTTTGGTAGGGTAGCCCTTGTTTTTTTTCCAATTGTACATAGGGAACTCTAAGTGTATTTTTTCCATAAATTCATCACGATATGTTTTTGCCAGAACAGAAGCACCAGCAATACTAAGGTATTTACTATCACCTTTAATAACGCACGTATGGGGTATATTATGATATGGTTTGAATTTATTTCCATCCACAATAATATGCTCTGGTTGGGGAGACAATTGCTCGATCGCTCTTTGCATGGCAAGAATAGAAGCATTCAAAATATTAATTTGATCTATTTCTTCCATAAAAATATGTGTAACACCATAGGTCAAAGAAGAGTCTTCTAATAGTGGTTTTAAAAGTTTTCTTTTGGGTTCACTAAGCTGTTTCGAGTCATTTAATGTCGAATTAGTAAAATCATCAGGGAGAATAATAGCAGCTGCAGTAACAGGACCAGCAAGACAACCTCGGCCAGCTTCATCTGTGCCACATTCTAAAAGATGAGGATGTAGTTTTAGTTCGAGCATAAAGCGAAGATACAGTAAGAATAGAATATCGAAAAACTATTTTTTTAATTTAAAATTAAAACTTCATTTAAACAAGCAATGAGTAATATTTACTTTCATTAAAAAAGCATATTTTTGCCAAAGTTCAAAATTCTAATGAGAAAAAACATACTACTTTTAGTCATTCTTTTATCAGTGCCTGTGGCATGGTCACAGGATAGAAACCGTGATACTGATTTTGATGAAAACAAGGAAGGGGCTAAAGAATTCAAGTCATTAAGAAGATCCAAAGATGATGAGAAGGAAAAACCTCCTATAACAGATTACAAGATCATTGATATAAAAAATGACACTACCTATGTAGATACGACTTTGAGTATTCAAAAAGATTATAAGTTTAATTACCTAAGGAGAGATCACTTTGAGTTAATGCCTATTCATAATGTAGCTCAAACCTATACAAGTCTTGCCAAAAGAGTAGAGCGGGATCATCTTTTACCACTTTTTGGAGCAAGAGCACGCCATTTTAATTTCATGGAAGCCGATGATATTAGGTATTATAATGTTCCTTCTCCATTAACCGAATTATATTTTAATACTACTTTTGAGCAAGGACAGCAATTAGATTCTTTTATAACGATTAATACTTCACCACAACTTAATTTGTCAATTGCATATAAAGGAGTCCGCTCACTGGGTAAATATCAACATGCACTTACAAGTACGGGTAATTTTAGGGCTACCGCTAGTTATTTTACCAAAAATGAAAGATATAGAGTGCGAACACATTTTGTGTCACAGGATTTATTGAATGAAGAAAACGGCGGATTATCTCAGACGGGTTTGAATGAATATTTAGGAGTTACAGGAGAAGATGATGAGTTTTCTGATAGAGGTGCAATAACGGTTAATTTTGAGGACGCAGAGAGTACATTGTTTGGAAAACGTTATTATTTGAATCATGAATATGCGTTTATAAAAAAAACAGATAGTACTTCTACAGGATTATCCTTTGGTCATATATTAGACATAACTGATAAAAAGTTCTTGTTTAATCAGTCAGCTGTCGAATATAGTGAGTTGTTTGGTGAAGCCTACGAATCTGATGCGATCGCTGACCGAGTTGCATTAGAGGATTTTAGTAATCACCTGTTTTTAGATTTTACAAATAAGTGGTTGGGACATTTTAGAATTAAAGGAGGAAATTCTAACTATAATTATGGATATAGTTCGTTGTTAATTCAAACAGATGATTTAGGAAACGATATAACTATTACAAATAGAATAAAAGGAGATATATATTCTGTTGGTGGCGAATATCAAAATTCGTTTAAAGGGTTTCAGGTTTTTGCGGATGGAATGACTATTGTTTCAGGAGATTTTACGGGAAACTATCTGAATGCAGGAGCAGGATATCAGCTTAATGAAAAATACAAGGCAGAGACAATAATTAGTTCTAATTCGGTAGCCCCTAATTATAATTTTCTTTTATACCAAAGTGATTATGTTAATTATAACTGGCAAAACGATTTCGAAAATACCGAAACTCAAAAATTACAAGTCAATGTAGAGGCAAATCAAATTGCCAAAATCGAAGCTAGTTATAGTATTATTAATAACTACACGTACTTTACCAAAGATGCAGACTCGATAACAATTCCTACACAAGCAACAGGAAATATTGATGTTCTTAAAGTAAAACTGACAAATGGGGTGAAGTTCTGGAAATTCGGACTCGATAATACATTTATGTATCAGAAGGTCGACGGAGGAGATTTTGTATATAATGTTCCAGAATTTGTAACCAGAAATAGTCTTTATTATCAAGACGAATGGTTTAAAAAAGCAATGTTTTTACAAACAGGAGTAACACTTAGATATTTTACAAGTTACACTGCCGACGGGTATGATCCCATATTGTCAGAATTCTATGTTCAAAACATTGAAGAGATTGGCGGGTATCCGCAGATTGACTTGTTTTTTAATGCTAAAGTAAAACAGACACGTATTTATTTTAAAGTTGAAAATTTTGGAGAAGCTTTTAGCCAAAATAGAGAATTCTCAGCACCGGGGTATGCAACTCGTGATGCAGTTTTACGTTTTGGTTTGGTTTGGAATTTCTTTCTTTAAAAATATAGTTCAATTTCAATATAATAAATAGTGCTTATATGTTTTGGTGCGATTATAGGATAAATACCTTTTATTCTAATGCATAAAATATTTACCTGTCATTCACTTAAATTGAATATACAAAATTCTATTTAAAATGTATCTTTGATATCGAAGTAGTAATAGTTCTATGCACTGGCGCTTCCTCTCTTGTTTTTAAATACTAATAAATGAGCACCACAAAAAAAAGAAATGTCTCACCAATAGGTTCTACAGAATTTACAGGGATTCAGATAAAAGAGCCAGCAACCTATGCTGCAGGAATTCCAGCAGTCAAAATTGCGTTGCAACATGCGTTCAAAGAAATGGGGGTAGTCAAATCATTACATGTGTTACCTAAAATGAACCAAAAAGAAGGGTTTGATTGTCCTGGTTGCGCATGGCCAGATCCTGATTCGCCTTCAAAACTTGGAGAATATTGCGAGAACGGAGTAAAAGCTATTGCCGAAGAAGCAACTAATAAAAGAGTAGATAAAGATTTTTTTGCCAAGTATTCAGTAGAAGAATTATCGATGTGGTCAGATTATCAGATTGGTAAAAGTGGAAGACTTACAGAACCAATGATTCTTAGACCAGGTCAAATATATTACGAACCAATTTCTTGGGAGGGCGCCTATGAAGTAATAGCAAAAGAATTAAGAGCGGTAAATTCGCCAGACGAAGGGATATTCTATACATCAGGTAGATCTAGTAATGAAGCAGCTTTCCTATATGGCCTTTTTGTAAGAGCATTTGGGACAAATAATATGCCTGATTGTTCTAACATGTGTCATGAATCAAGTGGTGTAGCATTGAGCCAAACATTGGGCATAGGAAAAGGTTCTGTAAAACTAGAAGATTTTGATAAATCCGAAGTGGTATTGGTTATTGGTCAAAATCCAGGCACGAATCATCCTCGAATGCTAACAGCATTACAAAAATGTAAAGAAAACGGAGGAAAAGTGATATCCATCAACCCCTTAGAAGAGGCAGGCCTAATTAGATTCAAAAATCCTCAGGAAATTAAAGGAGTTATTTCGTCGGGGACAGCATTAACGGATATCCATCTTCAGGTAAAAATCAATCAAGATGTACCTCTTTTAAAATTAATTATCAAAAAACTCAAAAGATTAGATGAGAGACAAGGTGATGTTTTTGACCATGAGTTTATAAAAACCTATACGCAAGGATATGATAAGTTACTCGAAGATATTGATGCATATTCAGAAACCGATTTGTTGGCATTAAGCGGAATAGAGGGGGATAAAATAAATTCGGTGGTAGAATTATTGGCTAAAAAAGATAAGATTATTATCTGTTGGGCTATGGGGTTAACGCAACACAAAAATGGTGTCGATAACATAAAAGAATCAGTGAACCTACTATTGCTCAAAGGCAGTCTAGGGAAACCAGGAGCAGGGACGTGCCCTGTACGTGGTCATAGTAATGTACAGGGGGATAGAACGGTGGGGATTATGCATCATGTTTCTGCAGAATTAAATGCATCGATCCAAAATACATTTGGTTTTATACCTCCCGATAAAGAAGGGTTAGATACAGTGCATGCAATACAAGCAATGCATGAAAAAAAAGCAAAAGTTTTTGTGGCATTAGGGGGTAATTTTCTGTCCGCAGCTTCAGATACCGAATATACCGCAGAAGCGCTTCAGAATTGTGAGCTTACGGTAGCTGTTAGTACAAAATTAAACAGGAGTCATCTGATAACAGGTAAAACTGCACTGATACTGCCAACACTCGGGCGATCAGAGTTAGATACAAAAAAAGGGAGCCCCAGGTTTTTTACAGTAGAAAATAGTATGGGTAAAGTACATCAGTCCAAAGGAATGTTAAAACCTGCCTCAGATCAACTACGAAGCGAACCCGAAATTATAGGGGGAATTGCAAACGCCTATTTTAGGGGTGATCATTCAGTTAATTGGAAAGAACTTGGTGAGAATTATGAATTGATAAGAGAAAAAATTGAACGTGTTATCAAAGGATTTGAAAATCTTAATGCGAGATCAAAGGGAACGGGCTTTTATCTACCTAATAATGTTCGGGACCTCGATTTTAGTAAACTTCCGAACAAGAAAGCGCAGTTTAGTATCTGTTCTCTGCCAGAACATGATCTGAAAGAAGATGAATTTATATTGATGACCATCCGATCCCATGATCAGTTTAATACAACTATTTATGGATTAGACGATCGATATAGAGGGGTTTATAATGAGCGTCGTGTCATATTGATGAATAAGGGTGATATGTCAAAGCTTGCTTTAGAGCCATTAGATATAGTAGATATTCGAAGCTGTTATAATGACAGGGATCGGGTAGCGCATAATTTTTTGGTAATACCTTATAATATACCTTCGGGTAATTTGGCGTCTTATTTCCCTGAGACGAATGTTCTAATACCATATAATCATTATGCAAAAGAGAGCCATACACCAATTAGCAAGTCTGTCGTAGTGCGAATTGAGAAAAGATAGTGTTTATTTTGATAATGTTAAGAGTATAAAAAATGCCCATGAGGAAGTTCTCAAAGGCATTTTTAATAAAATAAATTAGTAACTTATTCAGTGAGCACAAAAACATTCGCTTGTATTTCTGCTTTTAGAGGATCGTATATTTTAAACTCATGCTCATTTGCTACAGATCTATGCGCACCAACAAAAGGAATAGATTGTCCTAGTGCCGAAAATTCGAACGTTGCCTCAATAGTGTATTTTCCTATTCCGTCAAAGTCACCTATAAAATTCCCGGGAAAACCCGTTTGAACAAATAATTTCCCTTGTTCGCCAGAATAAATAGCATCATCTCCATCATCAGAAACATCTTGAAGACGAATAGTAGTATAATAATCTTTAGGTTCTTCCTCAGGAGAACTTATTACAGTCACTTTCGTTGCAGAAAGCGATGAAGTAATAGGATAGTTTCCGTGATGAGTGAAGGTGGTTACGTTATTAAAAATGTTAATTCTTGATACAATATCGCCATCATTAAGGATGATATCAGTTTCATCAAAAGAAATAGGGTCTTTTACATCCACTATAACATGGTACTCGACATATCTTGATTGATCACTGTTATATACTTTTAATTGAACAAGGTTAGGGTATTTGAAGTCCAAAGATGTTTCTTGAGAAAAAGGTGTATAATCATCTTGTGCTCCATTTATGTCAGTATGATAGGTAATTGAGCTTCCAGAATATTCAATGGTTGGTTTTAAATCTGAAAAATCAGTTCCTCGAGGTACGATCATAACTATTGTACCTTGATGTTTGCTCAAAAAAGACAAACTTCTAATTTCATTAGCACTAATATCATTATCAAGAGAAGGGTTATTAGCTTTAAGGAAACTAAAATTACTAATCGTTAGAGGTTCGTTTACCGGGTCCAGATCCTCTATAGTAACCAAAACATCATATTGTAAAGACACTGATGAATCTTTAGAAGTAATTGTATATGTAATCGTTTGTCCCGGAATAATACTTTTCTCACCAACAGCTGGAGAGATAGTAAATTCAGAAGAATCAAAAGGAACCTCCAGAAGACTAAAGGCTGTAGTAGTTGTGTATGCCAATTTTAAAGTAATTTCTCCTTTATTCTGAGGAGTTCCGTTTATCATTGTCGGCTGTTTTATAGATGTTTCTTCTATTTCGAATGCGTCTACCTCTGATAAAACAAAACTAAATAGTTGTGCTGTTTCAAAATTAATGGTATTTGTATCTTCATTGATATCATCATCATTACTTGTACAGCTTAGATGCAGTAGCCCAATAAGTAAAAGTAGGATGGCTGGTGTTTTGTAGTTTGTTTTCATTTTAAAAATTGATTTGTTTGATGTGAATGTTTGAATTACCAACAACTATGCCAAGTCTCTTTATTTTGTGAGTTATCGATTGCAATATTATTGAGACAGATTGTTTTTTATTTTAAAATCAAGCGCTAGAATGTTGGTGTGTTACCAATTGGTACTGTGATGAAGGATTTCTTAGTAGAAATTAGAGTGTTTCTTATTAATATATAGAGAAAAAAAGACATGACACATGTGGTGTCATTATAATAGGTGTTGGGGAAATAAACACCATTTTATAGTTTCATGTATTTTTTTTCATTGTTTGTGCGTTTTTTTGT
>NZ_JACC01000053.1 GCF_000520955.1 Aquimarina pacifica
CTTGTAACGATTATTCAGGACGTCACACTTATAAAAGTTTGATTTATAAAATCGAGTTTGCCTTTATAACTATGAAGGTAATGAATTAAATTATGGGAATTCAAAACCAAATTCAATCTTATTAATAATATTATCATCTCCAAAAAAATACTTTGCAGAGTACATAGGCATATTATATTCTTTTAGAAAAGGATTCATGAGATCATCTAAAATAAACGATAATGATTTGTTATCTGCTTTAAGTTTTAAGTTTCTTGATATATATTTATTCTCTACCACTTCTTTACTTAATCCAAGCATAAAATTATTATTGGTTCTAAACGTAGTGTCCAAAATGTTAAATACATTATTTGCTTTGGGAATGTACTGATCTATTTGTTCAAGAATAAAATAACTCACATGATTTTTAGTATTACCAGGATAGAACAATAAAGTAAGTTTTTGTGTATTATCGGCATTAACAATAATTAATTCTGGAAACCCACTTTTACCATTTTCAATAAAAATGGGTTTTTTAATTACTTTTATAAGACTTTCACCATCCAAAAGACTTATTTTATTTATTGAAGTCTCAATAGTAAGATTCTTTTTTTGATCATCCTTAGATGGACGATTAATTTTAGAATCTATACTCTTTATGAATGTTGTATCTTTTGTATTGATTATACTTAAATCGTCAAAACCATTTTTTTCTTTATTTTCTATTTTGCAAGAGAAAAAAATAGCTGTAATATATATCAATAAAAATTTAATTTTAGTATCCATTATTATTCGGATTGTTTGTAATGTTAACGTTTACATTGATACTTGTATTAGTACTTAAATAATTATTCATTCTAGTTCTGAAACTTATCAAACCTGTTGCTCCACAAGTCAATCCTATGCACCCTTGAGTACCTAAATAGTTTCCTCCATCGGGATGAAACCTTAACTCCGTGCGACCAGTGGTAAATGTTGGATTGATATCAAAAGTATACCCAACTCCGTTATTTGAATAAGCACCTGTTCGGTTATCTCTCAAATTGTTTGAGGTATAATTACCATTTTCCAATGAACCATTCCCCCAAGGACCAGATACAGCCGACCAAGTTTCATCTGTTAGCTCTTTTCCATTTTCGTATGTAGAGGTCATCTCTAATGTCCCTGAAGCCCATTCTTTGTTTGCATTATCTGGAAAAGTTTCCATAGAACCTTCAAAACTTAAGGACTTACTCGATAAGGCTGAAAATTCTTTTACCGGAAGTTTATTGCTGTCAACAGAGAAAAAAGTAGCTCCTTCGGTTCCCGCACTATTAGCACCTTGAATTGCTCCTTCGGCAACAGTTCCTTCTTTTGGTGTCATTATAAAACCAGTAATTCCTTCTGTTACATTACCTTTGGTACTTATTGCACCGCGTGTTATTTTATAATCATAACCCGCCCATTGATAATTAGCAATTTGATCCGAATTTGGTCCTACTTTATTTCCATCAGCATTAACAGGTTGCCATTCCAGACCTTCCAGTTCATTACCATCAATAACTCTGTTTTCGGCAAAATTGTAAACTCCATTATATCTGTAATCTTCTGCCAGAGGGTCGATACTTATAAACCTGCCTGTTGTCGGGTCACTAAAACGATATTTCCATTCGTGCCAATTTAAACCAAGATCTTCTGTAAATTCTTGTCCTTGATAAGTCTGGTAGTTATGTTCCCTTTCAGTAATGGTGTTATTATACCCTTTATGCTCAAGTCCAAATGGATAATAGTTTTTTTCTTCACGTATTTCAGAGATCGCCACCGATCCATCATCGTTATCATCGGCATAGCTTAGCCTAATATTACCCAGATGGTCTTTGTATTGATAAATATACGTAAATGTTCCATCATTTTCTGGTTCTATATAGCCTTCAGAGTGATTTATAAATATTAACTCATCATCATTGGTATTGTATGTATAATTACCCGCGTACCCAATGGTCATTTCATCTCCAGCATCATATGAAAGTTTTTTTAGCTTTGTTCCATTAGCGTCATAGACATATTGTATAAACCTACCGTCATCGGGCCCATCAACAAAGTTTATGGTAGTCGGTAAATTTAAATGGTTATAGGTAATTCCTGTGATCCCTTTATTACGATCTATGATCATGTTGCCGTTATCGTCATATCGGTAGTCATTGCTTCCCGAATTTCCATCGTTAAACCCGTAAGAATCATTACCGTTATCGGTTACGCTTAATAGCTTATTACCGTTATCATAACTATACATCAGGTTATCCATCGTACCAAAGGCTGTGGCATTGCTATTGGTTTGTCCTTTTCTCAGCAAGCTGCTGATGTTACCATTTTTATCGTAGGCAATACTTTGTAAACTATATCGCTTATCGGCAGTGTTATCCAGTCCGGCGGTGATACGATTTAAGGCATCATATTGATATCCATAGGCCCTTTTGGTATTGTCATTGGCTGTTTTCCATATAGTCTCACTAATATTACCATTATATAGGGCATCTGCACCGAGGTTCTCTGAAGTGGTATTATAATGAATCCCAAAAGCAAATAAATCATCTCCCAAAGCTATTGTTGGATCATTAATTTGGGTCAACCACCCTCGTACATTATAACTGTAATCGATCTGTTGTAAGCCTCCTCCAATTTCTTTAGAAGCTAATTTCCCTAATTCATCATAAATATTGGACACAATAACTTCGGATGCCTGAGAATTGATGGTTTGGGTTTGGTCTAGTAACCTTCTCATATGATCATAGGTAAATATATCTTGAGTGGTAATTGTTGTTCCACTTTTGGTATGCATTGACCTTGTTTTTAATACTTTTCCGGAAAAATCTAATTTGTTCAACACCCAATCTTCAGTATCCAAATATGTATTCTTTACATGGGATTCCCAAGCTCTACCTTTATCGTCGTAGTAGGTCGCAGTTGTAATCCACTGATCAGTATTCAAAACTCTTACCTGTGATACTGTAGGTAATCCTTTGACATTAGCTGTAACCGTCATTCCTTCCCATGTACCTGATCCATTTGCTGGATTAAACGTAACGAGATTACCTACTTCATAATCATCATAATAATTAATCGTATGCCAATTTTGTATTAAAGGAGGAAAGGATTGATTGTTATAGTAAAATGGCATTCCATCAATTGTCGCTGGAGTAGACTGTCTAAGCTCATATTGCTTGCCCCCAGCATAATTATTTGCATATTCTTGCATTTCAGATCTAGTCTTATTTGTATTGTCTGTATACATCCCCGTATAAGCCACTCTTCCAAAAGCATCATATTTAGTAAATAACCACTCTTTAGGATCTTTGGCTCCTTGGTTGGCATCTTGGGTCATTATAGGCTGATCGAGTTTGTTATATATTACATATTCCCACCCTTTTCCAGGAATTTTCTTTTCGACCAATCGATTTCTATAATCATATACATATTGATAACATAATTCAGAAAGTTCTAAAGAACTCACACCATCATCAGTAATTACCTTAGGAGGAATAACGTAGGTCAAATTCCTAAAACCATCATATACATAATACGTATCATGAGCTATATTTTGATCATATGTTCGTTTTAGGATTACTTGTCCTGATTTGTTTTTGTACTCTTTGGTAGTATTATTTTCATTATCCATTGATATCCAGTTTTCATCTTTGGTAATTGTAATAAACAATTGATTTTCAGGATAAAAATTATCTTTGACTAATGTTGGCTTTTCCGTATCATCATTTGTAAATACTACTTTAAAATAAGTTACCTCATTATCTGTATTGGTTGACAATTGAAACTTTAAAGTATGATCGGATTCATTAGTTATATTGGCCTTCCAATCTTTTCCCGGAGCACCTTGTTCTAGTATACGATTAAGGGGAGAAGCTTCAAAAATACGCTCTGAGTATGCATTTATTTCGCCTATTGCCATCCCAGAGAAATCATCTGGATACTTATTTTGATAATATGTATTTATGTCTGAATTTACATTTACTGTATTAAAACTTCCTAATGTTCCTGTTTGTCTTTCAAAAGGCAAATACGTCTTAGCTTGTCTTCCATACTCATCATAACCAATATGAGTTACGATATCTTTTTTTTGTGGAGACGCTTTGATCCTAATTTGTTGTTTCGCCCTTCCTAAGCCATCAAAATAGGTAATGCTTTCGGTTACATCACTATTATTGATAATACCTGTAGCTGAACTCATGGCTCGTTGATAGGTTCGGGTAAAGATATAGTTCTCATCTGTACTAAAACTAGGCTCCAAATATGCGTCTTCTGTAATACGTGCTCTAAAAGAGGATCCTTCGAGAATACTAGTGTTAGGTAAGAATTGAATTCTTTGTGTAGCAGTAATATTTCTATCCGCTTCCGGACTAGTCTCGGTAATGGTTTTATCCTGGATAATAACTTCTCTTTGGGTCTGCGAGGTGAGTACTGTACTTACTAATACAGCAATTCCTAAAAATATTTGTTTCATTTTCATTACAGTATTAGTTGTTTTTATAATGGTATTGGTTTTCTGATATGATATTTCCATCCTGGTCCTTCACAAACTGTAATCGATTAAAACCATCATATTCATAATATAGCGTATAGCCTCTGGGATCTGTGGTACTGGTCGCACCAATTAGCGGGTCGTAAGTATATGTGGAGACCATAGCTATAGGAAATGCAGTTCTTAAACTTTCCAAAGCTATTCTTAAGGCATCCTCTGAAGGAAGATCAATATCGTTATCTGCGTTGACCTTGACAGTTTCTATTGCAGACAGTTGTGCTGTGCTAAGATTTTCATAGCTCACATTTTCTAACTTAGCAATAGGTAAGGTATTGTTATAGCCCCAAACATACATTGTAGAGGAACCGTTAGTCCTTAAAACTTCTAGTATATTGCCATAATCGTCATATTCTTTATAGGCTAAACGTTCTTCTAAATTAGCATTTGCTTTACTGGTTTCTTCAGATAATGGTAGTGTCGTATTATTTTGTGTCCTAAAATTTGTACGATTTGCAGCGGTCAGCACTCCATCAATATAAGTTTCTTGCTGAATAGGTTGTCCTACTCTGAATTCTTCACCATCGTACTTAAGACGTTCTATTGCGTTGTACTCCGCGCTTTGTAAAGCTCCCCCTTGTAATGATGTGGTACTTGTAATATCATCTGGGTAATAGGTTTTAGTTTCTATGATCTCACCTACACTGTTGGTGGTAGCACTTCCTGTTTGTAAGTTTGGAAAAATAGAATTATCGTAAGCATATGTTGTTGTATTGGTAAAAGGACTTCCACCATTAGTATCATAACTCGTTGCAGTTTGCTCTTTTAGTAGGTTTGAGCGAGAGAACAACTGATACTTATTGATAACGTATGCTACGTTAAAATTTGGCCATTGAAGGCTCAAAGAATAATCAACTAATTCTGTCCAGGGAAAGTAATCACCACTAATCACTAAGCCTATGTTAACTGCATCCACACTATCATGGGTTGTTAATTCATAAGTGTTCGTTACTTCTTGTATAATATCACCTGCCTGATTATAATCGATTTTTGATAATAATTTTCCACGTAGTAATTCTTCATTCACTAATGGTACCGGCGCGATTACGTACGCTAATTCACCTCCAACACGGGAAGAAGGATAACTGTGTAAAACATCCATGTCCAATGAATTTCTTACAAAGGAGAAATTATATTCAGTTTTTCCAACTTCGCCTAATCCTCTCAACTTAATCACTTTGTCATAACCTGTATAACTAGACTGGGTTGTTGCTAACGCAATACTGGAGTCTGAAGAATACTTTTTACCACTGTAGTATTCATAATGTTGTGGGAAACTACCCTGGTTATGGGGTGAATACATCACCGTTTGATAATAATAAAAGTTGAAACCAGAAAAACGATAGGGTAGTGATACTAAGTTGCCCGTGGTATCATCGTTTTCGTATTTGTAAAGATATTTAGTGGTGTCGATATTCCCAGCCAAATCATTAGTTATGATTTCCTTTACTCGTAGTCCTCCTGCTAGTATATAGTTTTCATTACTAAACTCTGTTTGAGATAAAACATCAAAATTAACTCTCCAATCGTCTGGGCCATGATAATTAGAATTATAAGTTCCGTGTGTGCCAGCATCTCCTATCCAATTAATAACTATTCTATATTGACCAGACCCTAAAGCTATCTCATTATTACCAGAATCGTTAAAGTTATATTCGCGATTACTAAAATTAGGCCATGTATTGGTACTTTCATCATACTTCTGAATAAATGTCTCCCAATAAGGTTCCTCTTGTGAGCTATCATATTGATCATAATTATTATAGTTATTATAATTAAAACTTATAAGTTGGTTATCTCCAAGACCGGAAGATGCAAAATCATCTAAAGTAAAATAGGATGCATAGTACGGGTGTCCGTTATTAGAAAAATAGTCACTTGCATTGCCCTGGTCAAAGTCATATTGCGTGGTTTCATAATCATAATATATGGGGTCATAATAGCCCTCATAGTATAATCTTGCATTCACATCTTTCTTTGCGCGGTTATTTTCATATATATATTCGGCATAACCACCAGTAGGGTAGGTGATTTTTGTCAAAACACCGTCTTTTGAATGGTCTTGATTAATCATGCGGTCCGCTTCTCCTATCTCTTGAAGTCCTTGCATGAATAATTTGAGGTCTCTTGGTAGTAAGTTTTTGTTACCATGCGCATTGTTATGAAACCCCCAAAAGTCTTGAGCTGATGAAAAACGATGTGGTAATCTATCAGGGTTACTATACTCAAAATCATATTGTTTGTATTCGTTATAAAGAATGGCGTTATTTACTTTATCTACACCATATTCTTTTAAACTGGATAGGAATAATCGATACGTTCTGTCATTTATGCCACTGTAAAAGTTATAAAGGTCTTCATTTCCGCTACCACTATTAGTACTTTGAATCATATCGTGATTTAAGCCAAAACTTTTAACAATTTTATGATCCGAATAGATATTTATTTGTTGAAGTCTATGAGAACCACTCAAGTCCAAACGCTCAACAGGATCCTTAATAAACTCGATCCTTCCGTTACTAAAGTTGATTTGATTTAGTACATATTCTTCGGAATATTGTTCGCTAAGTGTGTGTTCATAGCTCACTTCTGTTCCGTAAGGTTTTCTTGCTAAAACTACCGACGATGACAATCTTTGTTTTAACCTTCCAAGATTATACTCTTCATAGTCAAAGGAGATACTTTTATCACTGATAGGATCATAAATTTCCTTGAGATACCAAGTGGCTACATATTCATGGTTATTATTTACAGAAATAGATGTTTCATCTGCTGAACCACCATAAATCCCCGTAGTCCAAACGTCCAAAACATCATTTGGGCCTCCTTTAATTTGCTTTGTGGAAGAAGTTCTAGCTTTATTCTCACCAAAATAGTATTGAAGGCCATCTGGTGTAGTGATTTTAAAATATTCAAAATCAATCCATTCAACTTTTAATGGGCTCGTTTCTTCAAATACCGCTTGCTGAGTTTCTTGGTCAAAGAAAAATTTGCCGGAATATCCTCCAAAGCTAAATGTAAATAGGTCGGGTTCAAAGTCAACCTCATGAGCACTGTCATTATGAAATAAAGACTGAAGAAAATTACTTGCTTGCAATGAATTATCTGAACCAGGGTTACTATGATTTATATCTATATTTAAGAAGTCAGCAACTGTTTCAGTAGTTCTTAAATAACCATGAATAGGGATTTCATCTGGGGCACTTCTTTTTTGTCTATGTATCATTCCTCCAACATTTAATGTCCATCCCATTCCTACTCTAGAGGCTATCTCTTCTACTTTAACCCCTTGAGCGTGATAGCTTAAATTAATCGAATGATTAATTCTATGTTGATTAATCTCATATATTGGGATTTGTATTTTAGGAATTCCAGTAAACTCATTTACTGGAGTTTCAACATATTTTCCTAATGAGGCTACCTCTGGTGAGGGCGGTATAATTTGAGGGAGCTTTGGTTCGGAATTTTCCTCCTCATTATCTTGGGCAATGCCAAAAAACGCCCCCAAATTACAAAGCATAAGAAGTAGCCAAATATTCTTTATGATATTCATATTTTTCTATTTTTTGTTTTGTAATAAAGTCTCTATTGTTAGTAATCTCTCTTGGAGCCTCTTGTTTTGTTCTGTTAATGTTTGAAGTTTGTTGTCATTTTTTTGTAGAGATTGTATTTTCTTCTCTTGTGATATAGTATATAGTGTGAGTTCTTCAATTTTTTCAAGAAGTTTCGCATTTATCTCACCCAAAGAAATTCCGTTTGCTTCGACTTCTGCAGCCGATGGGATATTGATGAGGTGTCCATTTTTTTCTATGTGTTGTTCAACTTGCTTTAGTGTTGGCAATACGTAATCATCATTAAATACATAATCCGCCCAACCCGTTTCTACTACAATTTCTTTGGCACGAATATTTCCATTTACGGCAAGTTGATATCCATTTATATTCGTTGTACCTATACCTACACTACCACTGGCAAATAAATTATCTTCTATCATTGCTGGGCCATTTTTGACAACAAGGCGATATCCTTCATCAGCCAAATAACCACCATACTCTCCGATAACAATTCTTGACTCTGGTAACGGCATGTGGATATATGCATAATCATCACCGCTGGCAACCTTAAAAAAGTGTTTGTTGTTATGGTTATCAAGATCAATCCAGGTATCCGTATTATTAGAGACTAAATCATGTCGTAATACTCCTGATCGATCTGTTATTGCAAAGGCAGTGTACCCAGAACCGGTATCAGTTGGAGCAACTACGAATTCAAAAGTTCTTCTGTCAGTCTCATATTCACGACCTATAGAAACAGGTATCCAACCGTTATCGCTACTTGAATCAAAGAGACCGTAATTTGCTCTTAATTTTCCATTAACTTCTAAGTCTCCGTTATCATGATACACTAAATTCTTACTCCAATCCCATGCACCATCATTTTTTGGAGCAATAAATAAACGACTAGAGGTATCGGTCCAGTGTTGTGTGTGAAAGATGAAATCTTTATGTGGTCCACCAATAACCATATTTCCATTTTGGATATCTAATTCACCGTCAGGATTTGTGGTGCCAATTCCTATTTTACCTGAGGTAATTAGGTTTCCACTAAAATCCGCACCACCAGTAACTGCAAAAGAGGCATAGTCCGGAATGATTTTAGTATTTATACCAACTTTATCGGTTGCAAAGTCCCCAAATATGA
Source organism: Aquimarina pacifica (assembly GCF_000520955.1). Taxonomy (GTDB): domain Bacteria; phylum Bacteroidota; class Bacteroidia; order Flavobacteriales; family Flavobacteriaceae; genus Aquimarina; species Aquimarina pacifica. The sequence continues at coordinate 9,251 of NZ_JACC01000053.1, forward strand.
GAGGTGTTGGATTTGCAGTGTTTTCGATATATAGTTTATTACTACCCGTTTCAGAATATCCAGCAGAATTCCCGATAAATACATTCCCACTTCCCGTTTGGTTTTGTAGTCCGGCATATGCCCCTAAACTTGTATTAGCATAACCTGTAGAATTAGAGGCTCCTGCCAAATATCCAAAAAAAGCATTAGTGCCCCCTGTTGTATTTAATTGACCAGTACCAAAACCTGTAAAGGTATTGTAGCTTGCCGTTGTTGTTTTTCCAGATTTATACCCAAAAAAGCTATTTCCAGATCCTTGAGTGCCAGATTCTGTGCCATAATTAGTTGTGTTCTGTGCAGATAGCATGAGCCCAAATAATAAAAGAGTTCCTAAAATAAGCGTACGTGTCTTTTTCATGTTTATATGATTGTTATTAATGAATTGGCTCAAAAACTATTTTCTTTTTTTGAGCGTATAATTCAATAATGATGTATTAAAAAAACATAACAACCATTTTAGAAAGAATCATGTATTTATTTTTCTCAAGTAGAAATAATATTTCTAAAAGATCATATAGGTTCTTAGTTCTGAACCTATTGATCTTATGATATATTTAAAAAATAAGAAGGATTACAATAGTTAAGTATATGCACAGTTATAATAATAATTAAAGATGCAGTATATTGCGAATATACTTACTTTCAAAAAAAGTGAATTTTGAGACTCATAAGAAATGTAGGAGTTGTATAATTTATTTTCTTTTATGGTATTTTCGAGATTGTTTTATTTAATATTAAAAATAACATCATTTTTCTACTTCTAAGCCTGTGGATGTAAACAATGTACACTATATTGTAGTATGTGCTCAAAAAGGAAATGAACAACCTTTCACTACTTTTTTGGATGACACTTATCAAAAATTAAAGCCAAGATTACTTTCTCTAACAAAATCTGAAGAAGATACAAAGGAAGTTTTTATCATATCAATGCAAAAATTTTGGGAACGTTTTGTTATTAATCAAGAACCTTTGCCTCATAATAGTGTAGGATATATCTATATGATGTGTAAAAATGCATGGTTAATGCAAAAAAGAAAGGAATCCAGTGGTAGGATAACCAAAGAAGGTTTTGCTGAATATCAGAGTAAGACAGATGCTGTCTATTTATCTGAACAAGAAGATTTAGAGGCATTAGAAAATGAGAAAACATTAAAGCATACGGCATTAATGATGGCTCTTGATACGATGACTACAAAGTGTAAGTTGTTAATAGAGAATGAATTTGATACAGAGCAAAAACTAAAGGATTTACAGGAAGAGCTAGGATATCAAAATTACCAGGCTTTGGTACAAGCTAAATATAATTGTAAAAAAAGATTGATTAAAAAAGTGTATGAAGTATTAGAATGGTTAGAGAACCAACAAACTAAAGGATATGAATAGCATGGAGAAAGATGACATACTTATAGAACGGTATTTTAACCTAGACCTTTCTGATGCCGAATTAACAGCTCTAGAAAAAAGACTGGATACCGATACTATTTTTAAAGAAAAAGTTAAAAAATACGAAGCAAGTATAACGGTTGTAAATAATGTATATCAATCTGATTCTGAAAAAGAACGTGTCAAAAATTGGCGAGAAACGATAGATGTAGATACGGACAAAAGGTCGGTAAAAATGTTACCAAATTGGAAGTGGATTGCAGGAATGGCAGCAAGTTTAGTTATCCTGTTTTTTGGTTGGAAATACATAAATACTCAAAAGCAAAACCAAAATTTGATAGCCATTACAGAAAGATCCTGGAACAAAGATATTGGTCTTGGATACTACACTACAAGGAGTGCGGATACTGATGAGAAGAGTAAAGAAAACTTAGTAAAAGCATATAGAAAATATAAAAGCAAAGAGTTTAGTGCATCACTAGCCTTGTTAAAGGACTATGATGAGTCTTCCGATTTATATGAAGATGCAGTTTTATTAAGAGCCCTGTCTACACATAAATTGGGTGATGCTCAAAGTGCGCTAGAAATGTTAGCCCCTCTTACCAAAAAATCAACAAAAAAAATAGCCAAAGTAGCAAGATGGTATCAAGGACTAATATATCTAGATATAAATGATATACAATCAGCTAAGAAAAACTTAATACTGCCCAATCGAGATAACAAAAATATTAGGTTGAGAGAAGAGTAGAATTGTTTTCTTTTATTGGGATACTAGATTTTATCGTTGTTTTCCTTGTAGAGAGAAAGAAAACTATTATCGTATTGATATGATGATGATTAATGGTAATATCAATAAAAGTTTCTTATAACAGGTCTTTCAATTGCTGGGTTGGTATTTTTGTTAAAGACTGAGAAGCCTAATTTTAAGAGGAGGTATCAATATTGTTTTGAGTACTTTTGTTACTTGCGATAATGAAAGTCTATTAATGTAATGTTTTGCTTTAGAGCCATTTGCTTTAGAACCACATCATATTATTGAATATGAAATATGAAATAAGGAATAGTTTTTTCTAGTTCTTGTGCTATCAAAAGTTTGAATTCAATATATGAAGTGATTGTTGTAGATCAATCAGTTTGCTCTTCTGCTACAAAATATTATTCAAGTAAATTCAAAACTAAATTGTTATGACCAGACATAATCTTTTATAAATTTTTAGTCTTACTGTGAATTATATTATGCTAATATTTCTTGTTTTAATATCATTGTTCTTTTTTAGAAAAAGTTTCGTTACTTGTTTGCTTGATAAGGAATTAAATCTATCTAAATTTCGATTAAAGAATTATGCATACTAAGATTATGACAACAAGAATATGTTTCTGTTTACTTCTACTATTTCTTATAGATACAATTTGTTTTTCCCAAGCTGTAAAAGATACAACTAAGGTCTCCCAATTATATAAAAAAGCAGATTCCCTTTTGATCGAAGATAATTATGGTGAATCTGTACTTCTTTTTAAAAAAGCAGCTCTAATGTATCAAAATGTACATGCCTGGGAGCATTTGGCAAAATGTTATAATAAGATCTCTGAAAATTATTGGCAAAGTGGTAATTATACTAAATCATTATCCTATGTAAAAAAAGTTTTAACTATAAGTGACACATATTTGACCAAAAATAATGAGCAAGAAGCATATGCTTATGATAATAAAGGAGTCTGTTATCAAAAAACTGCAAATTATTCAGATGCTTTATTTTATTTTCAAAAAGGATTAAGTGTAAAGAAAGAATTGTTTGAGAATAATCATTCTCTTATTTCTGAATCTTATACTAATATAGCTACAGTTTATTATCATACAGCAAAGTATCAGGAAGCATTACAAAATTACGAAAAGGCATTGGCCATTAATATAGAAGTTTTGGGTCCCGATCATAAAAAAACAGGCGGTAATTATAATAATGTTGCAATTATATATGATGAATTGGGTGAATTTGATAAAGCTCTAGAATATTACAAAAAAGACTTATTAATTACCATCAAAAATAATGGGATAGGACACTTGTATGTAGGGTATAGTTATCTTAATATGGGGGTGAGTTATTATAATTTAAAGCAGTATGATAAAGCTTTAATGAATTATGAAAAAGCTTTGCCCATCTTTATTGAGAAAGATTTTAAATTTGGTTTGATCGCTCTTTACGGAAATATAGGCGTCATTTTTGCGAATACTGGGAAATTTAATAAAGCCTTAGAGTATTATAAGAATGTATTAACAATGCAGTTGAATGAATATGAAGAAAATCATCCAAGTATTGCAGGGACATATCAAAATATGGGTATAGTTCATAGAGGTTTGGGGGATTTTGAAAAAGAATTAGAATATTACAATAAATCTTTAAATATCTATAAGAAAATATATGGAGAATATCATTTGAATATAGCCAAATTGTATGAAAATATAGGAATTCATTTGAGTACTAAAAAACATGAGGAAGCCCTAGAGTATTTTAAAAAAGCCATAAAAGTTTATGAACATATATTTGATAAAGAAAGTCATAAAATTTCGGGAGTATATTCTCATATTGCTGATGTATATTTTGATTTGAAAAAATATGATGATGCACTAAAGTACTATCAAAAGGGAGAGGATATTTTGAAAAAAAAATATGAAAATGATCACCCTATTGTAGGCGATTTATATTTTAAAAAGGCTAAAGTTTACTCAAAAAAAAGAATGTATGATAATGCAATTGTTTTTTATGATAAGGCAACGAAAGTAAATGTAAAACAGGTTAATAGTGTTGATAATATGGTTGAAATTCAACACTTTAATTCACAATTAGCCCTAGCTGTTTTAAAATATAAAGCCTCGTTACTAAAAGCTATGTATTTAAGTACCCTTAATCAAGAATATCTTAAGGAGAGTATTGCTTTGTCTCATAAAGCAGATGCAATGCTTCAAAACTTTCGTCAATCTTTTAGAAATTATGAGGATAAAGTAAGCTTATCAAAACATGCAAAGGATATCTATATAAATGCAGTTGATGCTCAAATACTATTGTTTAATAAAACAAAAAGGAAAAAGGAGCTTGAAGAAGCTTTTTATTTTGCAGAAAAAAGTAAGTCAAGTATTTTAAAAGGGGTACTTGCAGAAACAAATATTAAGAGTTTTTCAGGATTATCAGAAGAATTATTGGAGCTAGAAACAGATTTGAAATCAAAACGGGCATTTTATCAATCACAAATAGTATCTGAACAATCCAAAGATTCAGTATCGATTACTAAAATACGAGATATAGAAAATGAGTTGTTTATAGTGAATTTTAAACAAGATTCTATTCTTAGAGTTCTAGAAAAACAACATTCAGAGTACTATGAACTCAAGTATAAAAAAGGTGTTACTAAGGTTGCAGAAATTCAAAACAAACTTGATGATGATACCACATTATTAGAGTTTTTTACATCAGACACTATTTCCTATGTTTTTGCTATTTCTAGGGATGATTTTGTTGTAAAAGAACTGTTGGTATCAGAATTAGTAGAGAACATAAAACAATTTAGAGAAGCTGTTATATCACAGAATACAGCACTTTATATTACCCCTGCTGTTACTCTATATAATCAACTTATTAATCCTATAGAAGAACAACTCAAAGGAAACAAACTTATTATTATTCCTGATGGGCCATTATGGCATCTTAATTTTGAGCTTTTACTTACAAAAAAAACTACAAATGAAGATTTAAGGGGTTTACCTTATCTCTTAAATGAATACGCAATTTCTTATGGTAATTCTGCTAACTTACTTTTTAATTCATCTTACCAGAATCATGACCTCTCAACAATACGAGATGAGTGTCTAGCATTTTCATTTTCTGATATTTCAAAAACAGAAACTTCATCTATAGTAAGTATGAAACGTCTTCGGGATACGGGAGAGGATCTTCCTGGCACGCGCACAGAAATTAAGGCAATATCTGAGATTGTTAATGGGAAGTATTATTATGGCAAATCGGCCATAGAGGCTAATTTTAAGAAAAATGCTGGTCAATTTAGTATTTTACATTTGGCGTTACACGGAGAAGTAGATCATAAAGACCCGCAGAATTCACGATTGTATTTCACAAAAACGAATGATACTATAGAAGATAATTTATTATATAGTCATGAACTTTTTGCTCTTACCATTCCAGCAGAATTGGCTGTTTTAAGTGCATGTAATACAGGCTCAGGGGTTATTGCTAACGGAGAAGGAGTTATGAGTTTAGGTACAGCTTTTCAATATGCCGGAACCAAAAGTTTAATATTAAGTGGATGGGAAGTTACAGATCGTAGTGCTCCAAAACTTCTTGAAGGTTTTTATAAGAATCTAGCTAATGGTATGGATAAAAGTATAGCTTTACAACAAGCCAAACTTGATTTTATTCGTACTTCGGATTTTGATCAGATCGAACCATTTTATTGGGGAACTTTTTATTTAGTGGGTGATACAACCCCTATTATAATGGATACACCATTTAAAATCAATTGGTTTTTTGTTTGTATTCTTTTGTTTTTAGTACTATTATTTTTGTTTATAAGGATAAAAGGAAAACAAATCTAAACTCCTTTATATAGAAAGTAGGTTTTTATCAATGTAGCGAGAGTATTCGTAAAATATTTTTGTTGTATCGCTTTTTATTCTGTACCGTCTACATCGAGTATAGATATTTTTTCTAATACAGTATGTTTTTGTAATAATGGCAGCATTAATTTAAAATGATATTTAATTTTATTCTGTGGAGTATAGGGAATAAAAAAATCCCGCTACCTGAAGCATAAGGTAACGGGATTCTAACACTAACCAACATTTATCGATAAATTATAAAGAATAATTTTAATGTCTTCTTCTGTAATTCGTAGGTTCATTTTCTATACGTCTGTCCATTTTGTGATTCACTAAAGAAGTATAGTGAATATCACCTTCTGTATATCTTATTTCTCTATGTTTATTATAATATATGAATAGACCTCCTACTCGGTGTGCTAACCCTTTTCTGTTATATCGTACAATGACGCTACCGACTCTTCGAACTCTATTGTATCGGTCATAACTAATATAATTGGTTCCTACTCTCTTGATTCTACCATAGTAATCATATTGAATGAACCTATTGTTATTTGATCTTACATGGGCATATGTTCCTGGCGTAGATCTATAATTTTGATAAGAATAATATCCATGTTTTGATCTGTTTTTCTTGCTTTTGATTTTGTAATCAATAGCTCCTTCTGGAGATATAAAAAATTTGATACCACCTTCTATAAAAACAATGGGATGCATATTTTGATTACGTTTTGTAACCCTATCATGATGGTGGTTTAATTTCTGATACTCATTTGCTCTTACTGTTGTTCCTAGAACTAGTATTGCAGTAATAAAAAGTAATTGTTTTCTCATAACCTTAATGTTTGGGTTTACGCCTACTCATCAGCTTTTCGGCTTCCGCTATTTGATAGATAGTAAACCAAATGACGTGCCAAAAAACATTAGATTATGATTATTTTTTGTATTTATTTGTTTTTCAGTAAGATAAAAATAGTTCTGTTGATTCAGTATCCAGAAGGTTTGATCCCTTAATTATAGTTTTTCCTTAAGATATTGTCCTGTATATGATTTCTTTATTTTTGCGACTTCTTCAGGAGTTCCTTCTGCAATAATATTCCCTCCATTTTTACCTCCTTCTAATCCCAAATCAATTATATGATCAGCGCATTTAACAAGGTCTAGGTTATGCTCAATAACTAAAATAGAGTGCCCTTTGTCAATTAGTTCATTAAAAGAAGCGAGTAATTTCTGAATATCATGAAAATGAAGACCTGTAGTCGGTTCATCAAATATAAATAAGGCTTTGTCTTTTGTATTCCCTTTTACCAAAAAAGAAGCTAGTTTAATTCGTTGTGCTTCTCCACCGGATAGGGTAGAAGAGCTCTGACCTAATTGCACATATCCTAACCCAACATCTTGTAAAGGTTTAAGTTTTTTGTGAATTTTGGTTTGATTATGTGAAGAAAAAAAGTCAATCGCGTTGTCTATGGTCATGGCCAAAATATCATGAATGTTTTTATCATGAAACGTTACTTCGAGAACATCTTTTTTAAATCGTTTTCCAGTACAAGTTTCGCATTCTAAATGAACATCAGCCATAAATTGCATTTCAATTGTAACTTCTCCTTCTCCTTTACAGGTTTCACATCTTCCTCCGTCTACATTAAAAGAGAAATGTTTTGCTTTATAATTACGGATATTAGATAATTTTTGTGCAGCAAATAGACTTCGTATATCATCGTAGGCTTTGATATAGGTGACGGGATTTGATCTTGACGATCTTCCGATGGGGTTTTGGTCAATAAATTCTACATGTTTAATATTACTGTAATTGCCTTTGAGTTCTGTGAATTGACCTGCTTTTTCTCCGTACCCTCCCAATTCTTTTAGGACCGCGGGGTACACGATTTTTTTAACCAGTGTACTTTTTCCGCTACCAGAAACACCAGTAATTGCAGTAAAGATTCCTAATGGAATTTTTAGGTCAATATTTTTAAGATTATTTTCTCGGGCTCCTATGATGTCTAGAAAATATTTTGAGGTTTTTCTTTTTTTCGGGACTTCAATATTTAGTGACTTATTAAGGTATTTGGCGGTTAACGATTTTGCTTTAAGGATTTCATCAAATGTTCCTTTTGCAACTAATTCTCCTCCAAATGTTCCTGCTTCTGGTCCGATATCAATAATTTCATCTGCAGCTTTCATAATATCCTCATCATGTTCTACAACAATTACGGTATTGCCCAGATCTCTAAGGGATAGTAATACTTTAATAAGTTTTTCGGTATCTTTTGGGTGTAGTCCAATACTAGGTTCATCAAGAATATACATAGACCCTACAAGACTACTTCCCAAAGAGGTGGCTAGGTTAATACGTTGGGATTCTCCTCCCGACAATGTATTAGATTTGCGATTGAGCGTTAGATAATCCAGCCCCACATTTTGTAAAAAAGATAATCTACTATTAATTTCTTTAAGAAGACGTTTTGCAATGATCGCATCATGTTCTTCTAGATGCAGGTTTTTGAAGAAGTCAACCAATTCATTAAGGGGTTTTTCTACTAATTCTGTTAAAGTAGTCCCATTTATTTTTACATAAGAAGCGTCTTTTCTTAAACGTTTTCCTTTACAGGTAGTACATTTTGTTTTTCCGCGATAGCGCGATAACATTACACGGTTCTGAATTTTGTATGCTTTGGATTCTAATTCTTCAAAAAAGCTATCAATACCTTCAAAATATTCATTTCCTGACCATAGTAATTCTTTGTCTGAGTCTGATAATTCGAAATAGGGTTTATGAATCGGGAAATCAAATTTGTAAGCACTGTTGACAAGTTGATCTTTATACCAACTCATACTCTCACCACGCCAAGGAAAAATAGCACCTTCATAAACACTTAATGCTGTATTAGGAATAACTAAATCTTGATCTATCCCAATAACATCACCATACCCTTCGCACTCAGGGCAGGCTCCATATGGGTTATTAAAGCTAAATAAATGGGTATTGGGTTCTAAGAACGTCATACCATCTAACTCAAAAGTATTACTAAACTGCCTATGTTTGTTATCAGCTAAAGTTTCTATATGGCACACACCTTTGCCTTCAAAAAAAGCAGAATCTACGGCATCCGCCAATCGGTTATAAAAATCTTCTTCATTTTTTTTAACAATACGATCTACAACAAGAAAGATGTCGTCTTTTTCTGAGACAGAGGCTTCTTCTATTCTGTATACTGTACTATTAACTTTAATTCTTGCATACCCTTGCTGCTGCAATACCTTCAGTTTACCCTCAAGTGTTCTTCCCTCTTCTACATATATAGGGGCTAATAATAATAATTTGGTTCCTTCTTCAAAGGATTTGATGTACGTAATAACATCGGTAACCGTGTCTTTTTTTACTCTTTGTCCCGAAACAGGGGAGTAGGTTCTACCAATTCTCGCAAAAAGTAGCTTTAGGTAATCATAAATTTCGGTGGTAGTACCCACTGTAGATCGTGGATTCGTAGAATTTACTTTTTGTTCTATCGCAATCGCGGGAGCAATCCCCTTAATATAATCTACTTTTGGCTTATTAAGCCGTCCCAAAAACTGTCGAGCATATGAAGAAAGACTTTCTACATATCTTCTTTGTCCCTCGGCATATAGCGTATCAAAAGCCAAACTTGATTTTCCTGATCCTGATAATCCCGTAATTACAACAAGTTTGTTTCTAGGGATTATAACGTCTAAATCTTTCAGGTTGTGAAGTTTAGCGCCTTTAATAATTATGTTATTTTTTGGATCTAAGGATGAAATGTCTGCAATCATAGTAAATACGCGGTAAGACGACAAATATAGGGATTACAAATAAGTATAATTATTTATTCAGATCGAAAGTTTAGTTAAAATAATTAACAAAAATTGCTTGTTATTCAATGATTGTTACTATATTAGCACCTTCAAACAATAATTTTAAAACAGAACTGCCTATAGCATATCTTTACTTTTAAGTTTAACACAGCCCGAGCCCCAAGCTTGTTGGTACTAAATAAAGTCAAGGTATGAAGAATTACACTCAGCCAGATGCAGTTCTGGTTAACAACTACATTAATGGTGACGAATCAGCTCTTTCTATTCTAATCGAGCGTCACAAACAACGTATTTATAGTTTTGTTTACTCCAAAGTTTTTGATAGAGATGTTTCTGAAGATATTTTTCAGGATACTTTTATTAAAGTAATCCGTACATTAAAAAATGGAAAGTATAATGAAGAAGGAAAGTTTCTTCCTTGGGTTATGCGTATTGCTCATAATTTGGTAATTGACCATTTTAGAAAAGGGAATCGTATGCCAAAATTCGAGGACAATGGAGAATTTAGTATTTTTTCTGTTATCAGTGACGGAGATTTAAACGCAGAAAGAAAATTGATTAAAGATCAAGTAGAAGAGGATTTACGTAACCTTATCGAAGAATTGCCAGAAGATCAAAAAGAAGTTTTGGTAATGCGTATGTATAGAGATATGAGTTTCAAGGAGATATCTGATAAAACAGGTGTTAGTATTAATACTGCTTTAGGAAGAATGCGCTATGCTTTAATCAACCTTAGAAAAGTTATAGAGAAGAATAACATAGTTTTAACAAATTAATAACAGCATATTTTTATAATAAAGTAGTTTTATTGCCGTTATAATTTTAAATAACCCTTAGTTTAAGATTATATAATATGGAAAAATTCTACTTTGCTTCTTCCAATAGAGAAGAAAAACAATCAGGGCCTAGCTCAAGAACGATTAACTTTCTTTTGAGTTACTCTAAATCGTTAAATGTTATGGAGTGTAATAACTTCAAATTTGAGACGATTCTTAATTAAATAACGACATCTAGAAAAACAAAAAAGACCTATTTTTTAATAGGTCTTTTTGTTTTTTTATAATCATCAATTACTGTTTTTCTACCGATGGTCTTGGTTATAATATCTTTATCAAGATCCCATCCTCTAGCTGGTGAGTATTCTCTGCCATACCATATAATTTGTAAATGCAGATCATTCCAGAGTTCTTTAGGGAATATTCGTTTTGCATCTTTTTCGGTTTGTGTAACATTCTTTCCATTAGTAAAACCCCACCGATACATTAGACGATGGATATGAGTGTCTACAGGAAATGCAGGAACTCCAAAAGCTTGAGACATAACAACACTAGCTGTTTTATGTCCGACAGCAGGAAACTCTTCTAATGCTTCAAAGCTTTGGGGTACAGTACCATTGTGTTTCTCTATGATCATTTTAGAAAGTCCGTGTATCCCTTTTGCTTTCATAGGACTCAAACCTACAGGCTTAATAATTTCTCTTATTTCATCAACCGATAATTTTACCATATCATATGGATTATCTGCTTTTTCAAATAGAAGAGGGGTGATTTGGTTAACACGTACATCCGTACTTTGCGCACTCATAAGAACAGCTATCAATAGTGTGTAAGGGTCTTTATGATCTAAAGGTATTGGTATTGTGGGATATAATTCCTGAAGTGTTTTGATAGTGAAATCTATTTTTTCTTGTTTTGTCATTATATCCAATTTTGAGCTAAAATATTAAATAATACTAATTCTCAATTAAATTTTTGATAAAACAGAAATATACTTCTAATTTTTGTTCTACTTTTACATTATAAGTTTAAACAAGAAATAATTAAATATAATGAATATACTAAGTGTTGGGGATAAGGCTCCAGATTTTTCGGCAATTGATCAGGATGGGAACACTATTACTTTAGATCAATATAAAGGAAAGAAACTTGTGGTTTTTTTCTATCCTAAGGCTAGTACTCCTGGGTGCACCGCAGAAGCATGTAATCTGAGGGATAATTATGAAACTTTTCAATCTCAAGGGTATGCAATTCTTGGTGTAAGTGCGGATAGTACAAAAAGACAACAAAATTTTAAAAATAAATATGAATTACCTTATCCATTGTTGGCAGATGAAGATAAAAAAGTGATCGAGGCATTTGGAGTATGGGGTCCCAAGAAGTTTATGGGTAAAGAGTATGACGGGATTCATCGTACAACATTTGTTATTGATGAAGATGGAGTGATATCTGAGGTTATTTCAAAGGTTAAAACCAAAGATCATGCAGCTCAAATTCTTTAATAGAAGTGATAAAAAAAGCTATCAGTATAATCTACTGATAGCTTTTTTATAAAAGATGTATTTTACTTTGATTTTGCAGGCTGTTTGAGGCCATACCCAAAGAAATTATTTTCTTTTATCATTTCGGGAATGAGTTCTGGTAATTGATTTTCCCAACCATCATCTCCGTCTTGAATTTTCTGGAGGACTTCTCTAGAGAATATATCCATAATTGTAGGATCATAATCCTTAATATCCTGAAGTTTACCGTTGTATTTGAAGAATTTATAGAGTTCCTTCATTCTAGGGTGAACTTTTAATGTGTCGCTGGTTGTAATTTCACCAGTAGTATGATTTTTTAGAGGATACAGATATACTTTTAGGTCTTTAAAGAAAAGTTTCCCGAATGCTTCTAGAATACCTCCACTCAAATGACGATAATACTTTTCATCAAATACATCGATAAGGTTGTTAATTCCCATTGCCATGGCCATACGTTCCTTAGTATAATTAGAGAAATATTCTACAACTCGGTAGTACTCCTTATAGTTAGAAATCATAACGGTTTGACCAAGGGAGCATAATAACCTTGCCCTAGCCATAAAATCGGCTTCATCAATTTCTCCTTCTGCTCTTAAGTTAGATAATGTAATTTCAAAAATTACCACAGTTTTATTCTTATTTACTTTGTTTTCACTCAAAAACATATTGAGTGATTTTTTGTAAATATCCATATTCACTTTGGTAACAGGTCTAAAGCTACCTCTAAGTGCTAATATATTTTTCTTGTATAATATTGCAGCTGGTAATATATTATTACCATCAGGGCCAAACATTACAGCATCTGTCATACCGTTCTTAACTAATTGAAGACTCATTAGTCGGTTGTCGACTTTGGTAAACCTTGGTCCTGAGAAGTTAATAGTATCTATTTCTATTTGATCTTTATCCAAATGGTCATATAGATATCGTAAAAGTTTTTTTGGATTATCATATTTATAATATGCCCCATATATAAGGTTGACTCCTAATACACCCAAGGTCATTTGTTGTAATTTGGCATCATTTTCATGAAATCGAATATGAAGCGAAATCTCATTATACTCTTCATTTGGTACTGTTTGGTAACGAATACCGACCCACCCATGTCCTTTATATTTTTTGGCAAAATCAATAGTTGCCACAGTATTAGCATAACTAAAGAATAGCTTATTAGGATGCTTTTCACGAATTATTCGTTCCTCTATCAAACGAACTTCATGTTTAAGCATTTTTTTTAGTCTAGCCTCAGTAACGTACCTTTTGTCATCTTCTATACCATAAATAGCGTCACTAAAATCTTTATCATAAGCACTCATTGCCTTTGCAATTGTACCAGAAGCTCCACCCGCTCTAAAAAAATTTCTAACAGTTTCCTGACCGGCACCAATTTCTGCAAAAGTACCATAGATGTTTTGGTTTAGATTAATGCGAAGAGCTTTACTCTTTATCGAAGGGACTGACTCAAATTCTTTATCCCCCATTATAGTAATAGGCATAGTGTACAGTGCTTTTTTGTTCAACGTAAAGGTAGTAATACCACTAGTATTAAAAAAGTTTGTGTATATATTTTTGACATCGATTATACGAGATAAACGAGCTGTTAATTTTAATTGTGAACCTAATTTATTTTTTTATTACATTATTAATTATACACTTAAAACTTTTACAATTGTGTATAAAATGATTAAAAAAAAAGAGTTTATAAGAATAGGTTTGTTTAAATTCGATTGTTATCATTTTTGATACAATCTAAGTCATTTAGAATATTTCGTTAATTGTTAAGAATATTTACTTTTATCGAGTACAATAAAAATACATTTGTTATAGTTTAGCCCAGATATGGAAGTAATTTTTCTTGGTACCGGAACATCACAAGGGATTCCTATTATAGGGAGTACCCATCCTGTCTGTTTAAGCAATGACTCAAGAGATAAAAGACTCCGTGTCTCTGTTTTAATCTCATGGGGAGAATATCAATACGTAATAGATTGTGGGCCAGATTTTAGACAACAAATGTTAGCTAATAATGTGTCAAGAATTGATGGTATTGTTTTTACGCATGAACATGCTGATCACACCATGGGGTTAGATGATATACGACCTTTTTTCTTTCGACAAGGTGATATACCTATATATGCCCACAAAAGAGTGTTGGGGTCTCTAAGGTTGAGATTTGATTATATTTTTGCTTCAGAAAATAAGTATCCTGGGGCCCCCAGTGTTATAGAGAATGAGCTTACCAACACACCTTTCTTGTTAGGAGACCTAGATATTATCCCAATTAATACGTTTCATAATCGGTTACAAGTATTTGGATTTCGATTTAAAGATTTTGCATATCTAACTGATGTGAAAACAGTTGAGGAGAGTGAAAGAATAAAGTTGAAAGGGGTTAAGGTGTTGGTAGTTAATGCACTGCGAATAGAAGCTCATCATTCACATTTTAACTTAGAAGAGGCTCTCGAATTTATTGAGGAAATTAAACCAGAAAGAGCATATCTCACCCACATAAGTCATTTATTAGGATTTCATGACCAAGTAGAAAAAATATTGCCAGAAAATGTATTTTTGGCTTATGATAATTTAAAAATAACGATCTAAACATATGAAGAGTAAGATTTTTTTATATCTATTCATTTTTACACTATTATTTGTTCTATTTCAATTCATGAACGCCAAAAAAGCTAAAGAATCGTATGATGCGAAAATAGAAAACCTTAAGGCCAAAGTTGAGGCTAAAGAATCTTATATAGATTCTTTGGTTAATATTAATATGGACCTTACCTATTTTTCTTTGGATAGTAATGAAGATGCCATTAGCTATTTTGAAGAAATGGGGTATGATGCCAATAAGTTGTCCCTTACAATAAGTGATCAGATTATTAGTCAGAATAAGGCAGGAGCAGATAATCCTATTATTCCATTTGTAGGTATGGAAGGCAATATGAGTATTAATAAAGTTAGATTGCTTAATCATCGATGGATTATTGCAGATTTTACTGATGGTGTATATTGGGGAGAACTATTTATAACTTATGAAGTTCGTAAGGATGGTGTTGTAGATTTTGAGGTTGAAAAATCATTTTTGTATCCCAGAAATTAGATATACCATTTTTTATAAACAAAATAGTTGCCAGAAAAAATACTATTAATACGTATCAATACTAATTATTTGTCAACCTGAACCTGACCAAGAAACATTGAAGTAAAATATTTGTTTCATAGACAAGTCCAGCTTGACAAAGGAACTTCTGTTTTCTAACGGAAGTTGAGTTGATTGAGAAAGATGTTTTTACCTCTTTTCTAGTTCTTGATTATCTTTTCTTTAGTAAGGAATCCGTCTATGTCTATAATTGCTATATATGTTCCTTTTTTAACTTTTGAACCACTGTCTGATATCCCATTCCAAGTATATTTACTGTTGTTGGTGTGTTTTTGATTCGCAATCAATTTTCGAATAGAATTTCCGAAAATATCATAAATATTAATGGATATATTCGTTTGTTCTTTTGCTTCTATAGAAAAAGATACCTGATCCGTAAATGTATTAGGATGTACTATAATGTTCTTGTTTTCTTCCAAAGTTTCTTTTGAGATGTTTTCTGTTTTTCTCCATGGTCTGCCAAGAGGTTCGTCTAGCCATAAAAGTATGAACTCATTATCATCAGGCAACCCTGTTCCTAAATGTCTACCAATACTAAAAGGGTAATTATTGTCATTTAATACTCCAATCAAGAAAGGGTTAAATACAACAACACTTTCTATAGTAACAAACGGAAAGGCAAATTCTTGACCAATCCCTATGTCTCCTGATAATCCGGGTTCTGATATTCTGTAAATATCGTTGATGTCGAGAAGATCAATATTATGTCTTTTTTCAATTATAGCTTCGTTAGGATCTAGTTTTATTTCGTAAATAGCTTTGAACCCATTTAAGTCCCCCTGAGAGCCATCTCGTTCTATAATTAATCCTCGCTTACGACTAAACATGATAAAATCTCCAATGGCTGTAGCATTTTCATTTAATACATATTCGAATTTTTTTCCAGTATAAGAAGCACTTTCAAGGTCAAATTCATGAACTAATAAGTTACTGTTTTCAGAATTTTCGAGGGGTTTTTCTAATAGTGGAAATAGTGTTTTTTTATCAGTACTGAGTGCCATTCCTTCAAAACCACCACTGCTTTTAACTTTAAATGGAGTATCTAAAATAGTACTGCGATATGGCCAATATAGTCCAGCTAACCAAGGGGTGTTTACGCCATTTTGATCTTGTAAATTTGTTCCGTCTCCCGAGTCCCCTACTTTCGGGAAATCTCCAAAAAGACATACGGTTCTTATTTCTGGATATTGCTCTTGGGCAATAAGTAAGGTTCTAAAATCGAAACTTTGTATATCTGCTCTGTCTGTCAAATTATTTTTGACAACAAGATCTGCTATAGCTTTGGTAAAGGACTCGGCATCTACAGTTCGATCAGAAAAAATATCTCCACGATCATCGGTGTCTGTTCTTGGGTTTATTTTTGTTTCGATGTTATAGCGCACTTTTGATGCGTTTTTCCAGCGTTTTTCAGCTTCTGAATTAGAGACACCTGCACCATACTTATAATAGGCAACATAAAAATCAACAAAATCAAATAACTGTTGTAATGATGGCATTATATAAGGGTCGATTAGGTTGTTTTGATTTGCAAAGGCAATAGAAACGGGAGATAAAGAAAGATCATTGGTTTGAGCAGGTCTTCCTGGTAAAATTTTGTCTGCAATATATGTTGCTTGGATGTGTGCTAAAGTTACATCTTTTACTAATACTTCATCATTATACGTATATGAAGTACCATCAACTCTACGGGTTTTGGCAGATTCAATATGTGGGTCATGATCTAATACAGGAATTTGGTCTGATGTAATACCGCAGTCTGTTTCTAAAGTAGGCATTAAATAATCTAGTGCTGCTTCCATAGCGGGGAGTGTATTTTCGGGGCGCAAATTTCTTGCGCCTCTATGCCCTTGAGCATCAAATAAATTAACATCTATTAATCCGTCAGAATCAATATAATCTGGTTGGCCATTAGTATCGTTATCAAAATTTTGTATCGCTTCTAATAATAAGTCAGGTCGATCAGATATAATTCCTTGTACACCAAGATCTAAAAGAGCGTTCATGCTTTCTAAATCGTTTACTGTATAAACAACAACAGGGTGTCCTGCGTTGTTTAAAGAGGATACATTAAATATTTCACTAGAAGCGCTGGTGAGACTTGGATCGGGGTTCGAACGACTATTAACTAGTGTAGTACTATCTCCGTCATCAAGCATTACGAACCATGGAGACATTACAGGAGTTTTGCCCCCAAACTTTTGTGCATGTGCTCTCATGGCATTCATTACCCGTAATGCACTATATTCTTCATTAAATGGATTTTGTTTAGCCCGTAGTTCTTTTCCATTTTCATCAAAATCAGGAAGTCTTATTGGCGCTTCTAATAAAATACCGTTTTTGTCAAAGTGTAATATAAAAGGTCCGAATTCGTCACCAATCCAAAAATCTCCATTGGGAGTTCTTTGTATAGATTCTATGTCAAAGTCAGCACCAGTAAGAATTCTAGAAGTACTAAAATGATTAGTAATAGCAAAAGGAATTTTATGGTTAGGGTCTCTGAGCTCAATATGTTCCAAAATCTCTATAGAACCATCTCCTTTGCTAATAATAGATTCGAATTCTGGTTTTATTCGATACATTCTTAAATTATAATCGGCAGAATTTTCTATACTCCCAAAACCGTTGTCAGATAATGCCATAAAGGTACCGTCAAAATTATTAAGGATAGCAGAAAAACCTTGTACAGGTTGTTTATTAAAAAAAGGAACTGGTTGTTGATTGATTAATCCTTGGTTGATATATTGTCCTGAGGTGGGCCCTTCAGAGAAACTAGCTGCTGGCAAAACAGCACGAGAGATTAAGATGTCTCCAAAATTAAAGTAGGACGAACCAGTTCCTTTAGCGTATTTTTTTTGATTGAAGCAATTATCTTTTGGAATATCAAATTGAAAGTTTTCTGAATTTTTTTTAGAGATTTGGGCACTAAGTGATGCCGTTATGCATATAGCTCCAACAAGGAAACTATATTTTAATTTTGAGATGATTGTGTAACATCGTTTCATGATTGTAAAGTGTTTTGAGTTAAATTGGTTTTTAAACACTTTAAAATTACACGCTATGTATTACTGAATTGTTTGTACTATTTAAATAAATGATTAGGAAAAAGTTAGGTGTTTTACCTTTGTGTGTTCTCTCTAAAACTGGCTAGAGACCCAAGAGGTCATTTCAATCATATTTCATTGACTGTTTGGTTATAAGTAGGATATTTAACTTTTATATAATCTATACCAATGTTCTTTTTTTATTTGATATCTTCTATCTATACAGTCGTCTTTTATATTATAGAATTCGAAAGAGGGAGTCATTATTTTTTCTAAAATTTTTACAGACTTGTCATTTTCGATATTTACATCTGCTGTAACTTTTGAAGTCTTACGTACATCAAAACTAAAATCAATTAGTCCTTTTGCTATTTCTGTACCATATCCTTTGCCCCAAAATTTCTGTGCAATACTATAGGCTATTTCTTCTTCATTTTTATTGTTCTTAAGAAAGCCGCAAATACCTATTATTTCAGACCTACTCTTTTTTGTGAACCCCCAAATATTAGTATCTGATTTTTGTTCTAATTCTATAAGCTCTTTTAAGCGTAAATCACTTTTTTTTCTAGATAGTGTTTTTCTTGGGATAGGATGCATTACCTCAGGATCTCTCATTAATTCATAAAAGTCTGAAGCATCTGTATTTTTAAGTCTTCTTACAAGTAATCTTTCTGTTTCGAAGATCATTTTAATCTTGGTTAAGTCATAGGTTATATATGATTTTCTAACCAATCTTTAAACTGATAAAAGTTTTGAGGAGCAACACCGTGGCCAACCATAAATTCATTTAGAGGTGCGGTTATACCTAGTTTTTTAAGAAATATAGGTGCTTTACGGGCCCAATCAACAGGAATGACCTGATCAACGCTACCGTGAGAGCAGTAGAAGTTAAGAGAAGAAAAATCAGAATCCTTATATCCTTCTTTTAATATACCTTCATTAATATAGCCACTTAATGCAATGACATTTTTAATTTTTTCTGGATAGGAGATTGCTACAGCATAGCTAAGAATAGTTCCTTGACTAAACCCCAGAATAGAAACATTATTTTTGTCTAAATTATATGCTTCTATTGCTTCGTCTATAAAATTTGCAATTTTATCACGAGATTCTATCGCTTGCTCATCATCGCTAAATTTTCCCTTATCTGTATCAAAATAGATGGCGTACCATGCATTTCCTTGTGGTTGCATAGGGTAAGGAGCTCGAACAGAAATGATACATAGTTCTTCTGATAACTCACTAGAGAAAGAAAAAAGATCATTTTCATCACTGCCATATCCGTGAAACATAAAAAGAACGGGAGTTTTTTCTTTTTTTACTGTGGGTTCTTTGATAATATGATATAAGGAAAGTGTATTACTAGACATAAATTAAATTGCTAAAAAGTAAAAATAGATGATTTGGTCTATTTGATAAAATTAAACCATTCTTGAAAATAGGGGCCTAAAATAGGAACTGTTTTTTGTTCTTCGCGAGAAGCTGTTATAAGTCCATAACCAAATAGTACGAATATAAAAATGTAAAAAGCAGAACTAATCGCCCAGGAGTCAAAAATACTAACAAATACTCCCAGAACATAAAATGAAATGTTTATGCCCAAAGCCTGACGAATATGGAAATTAGCAAATTTATTTTTATTGTCTTGATTCATGAAATAGGCTATGATCGTACCCACAATAGTAATATATGCTATAATAGCTGCTGTTTTTCCTTGTTTTGCGTAATCTGATTGCATGACTGACAGGTGATTTTATTAATACATTTTATATATAAATCCGAATTTACTTTAGGATTATTTTATTATTGGCAATAATACCATAAACATGTCCTTTTATTGATTTTCCTATAAAAGCACTGTTTTTTGAGGTAGACATAATATGTCCTTCGGTAAAAGTGGTTTCATTTTTTGGGTTAAAAAGTGATAAATTCGCTTTATTTCCTCTATCAATAGAGGTGTTATTGATACCGAAAATTGATTTGCCATTAGTAAGCATAGCAATAGTCCTTTCTAAGCCCAATATTTTGTTAAGTGTACCAAAGGCACTTTCTAACCCCAGTGTACCATAAGCCGAATTGTCAAATTCTACTTTTTTTAGTTCGATATCCATAGGTTGGTGATCGCAAGTAATTGTATCGATTGTTCCATCATTGATGCCTTTTAGTAGGGCGGTAACATCTTCTTTGGTACGAAGTGGTGGTAATACTTTAAAATTTGTATCAAAGGTTTCTAGTTCTCTGTCGGTAAAAGCAATGTGATGTACAGTGGTACTACAGCTAATATTTAATCCTTTGGCTTTTGCTGTACGAATTAGGTCAACAGATTTGGCAGTAGATATTGTAGGTATATGTAATGAGCCTCCTGTATGTTCTAGAAGAAATAAATCTCTTACAATTTGTAGTTCTTCTGCAAGGGCAGGAATCCCCTTTAATCCTAATAAGGTACTTTGTTCCTCTTCGTTAACAATACCTTTTCCTGCAATATCATTCTCTTGCGGAAAAGAAATTACCAAACCGTTAAAATTTTGGGTGTAAAGTAGTGCGATTTTTAATAAGTTCGGATTGTAGATAGCTTTTTTATAATCCCCAAAAGCAATTGCTCCTGCTTGCTTCATATCATATAATTCTGCTAGAGCTTCTCCTTTTGATTGCGTTGTTAAAGCACCTATAGGGTATAGAGATACTGCATTTTCTAACGCTTTACTTTTTAAAAAACCTATAGATGTATTTGTGTCAGTTATTGGTAAGGTGTTTGGCTGTAGAGCGATACTAGTAAAACCACTTTTTGCAGCTACTTCTAGTCCATTAGCAATAGTTTCTCTTTCCTCATATCCAGGTTCACCAAAACTTACACTACTATCAAACCAACCCTGAGAAACATGCAGTTCATCTAGAATTATTTCTTGTACATGATCAGGAGTATTTATAGAGGTGTCTATATTGGTAATAACACCATTTTCTATTAAAATATCAACGGTTTTATTATGAAAAGGAGACTGGGGATCAAGTATTGTGGCAGCCTTTAGTAAAAAATTCATTTGAGATATTTTAATAATAGTATTTCAATTAGCAAAAATAGCAATGCAAAAATAATAAACCATTTCCAAAGTTCATTAACACTACTATCTTCTTTTATTTGATCAAAAAGTTCAGTAACAGATTCACTTACTTCATAAGCCTCATTGGTTATTAAAGAGTAATATTGCAAATCACTTTCTATGCTATTATAATTATAACTGACATGTTGAATACTATTTTTGTTTTGATCTTCGAGGCTATAAACTCCTGCTTGTGTAGGTACTTCTTCTGTAGTAATACGGACTTTGGTAGGAAAACTCTGTTGTAACGGAACAATTTTTTCTTTCTCAGAGACCAAAGATAAGATACCATCTTGTCCTAAAGTAACAGGTACATCATAAGAATTAGTCTCACCAATTGTATAAGAAATATCTGTATGTTTTAAACTCTGTTTTGCAATATTATAAAACGTAGGTACAATTAGAGGCGAATTTTTAAAATTAGAATTATTTTGATTAATTGCCGCACTAAATACGTACAATGAATTTGTTTTAAACAAAAACGGACTATTGTCTTCAAATGATAGAATCACATTGGTGCCATTTGTTTGATAATAGTTATTAACTTTTGGATATTGAAAATTGGTAATATTTTTATCAAACACTCCTCTATACAATGGATGCGAAAAATGAATGGTTGTAATCTTTTTTTCTTGTTTTTTTTCTGAAAAAATCCCTTCTGTAGAAAATCCACTTATAAACTGTTGGTAAGAATCTAAGTCTCCTTCATTTGCAGGTATTAAACAAATAATTCCCCCTTGATCGGCAAAAGGTGTTAATGCGTTTAGAAGGGATACAGGAATCTGCTTAACCTCATTGATAATAATGACGTTAGAGGTGCTGATGTCGTTATAATTAAGTTCATTAAGTGTCGTACTCGTTAATGAAAACTCATCAGGTGTAAATATGTTTTTAATAAAATGGTCGCTTGCCTCATTGATAGCTAGTACTTTGATTTTCTCGGGAGTATTAATGGTGAAGTATCTAGAGTTATCAAATGTAATAGAGGGATCATCTAGCGTAACACGTCCATTTATTTTAATATTTTCTTCTAAACGAAATGCTGTTTTTGCTGTACCGTCTTTTGGTATAGAAACTGCCATTTTTGCTAATAAAGTGTCGTCATTATAGAGGGCAATCGAAGTGTTTTTTGAAGCAATATCTGTAGTGCTCAGTAACACATGTAAGTATAATTCATTTTCAATATTACGTTCTAGATATAGACTATCAATAGAAATGTTTTGACGTGTAACGGGGCTTAATTTTACTAAATGTGTTTTGATCTGATTATCTGCGGGTATTGCAACAGGGTCCTTTTTCTGTTGAAAATCAGAAATCATTATAAGGCGCTTGATTGTTTGGGCTGTGTTACCTAATAGCTGTTTTCCTTTTAAGTAAGCAGCATTATATGAAAGTTGATTTGAGGAGTATTCTAATTGTAAAAGATCATTTAGAATATCTTGTTTCGATACATCTGTAAAAGATTCGGTATTAGTGAAAAGAGATATTTTTTCTTCTTCGGGAGTGTTATTAAGGATTTCCTGAATAGCTCTTTTTAATAAAGGACCTTTTGCTCCCTTTGCTTGCATACTAAAAGAGTTGTCAAGGTAAATAACGGTTTCGCTTTTTTTGCCTACCAGTTCTTCTAAAGCCAAAAAAGGTTGGGAAAAAGCAATAATTAGAAATGCTAGAGCCAATAGTCTGGACAAAAGCGTAAGCCATTTTTTAATTCGAGAACTTTTTCTAGTTTGTAATGAAATAGATTTTAAGAACTGAACATTACTGAAATTTACTTTTTGAAAACGTCTTAACTGAAATAAATGGACTATAATGGGAATAACAAGGGCGAAGAGAGCAAAAAGAAATTCTGGATGTTTAAACTGCATTCCTTAGTAACGTTTGTCAAATATACTATAAGATTTGTGAATAGGTATTTTTGTGATCGTATTTTTTCTATCTAAAACATAATAAAGTTAGATTTTTTTGTCTTCTTGTATTTGTATTAAAAGAATAAATTTTTGAGTGTCCTTATTAGTATAATTAAGACAAAACCACTGAATGTCTATGTATCTTAAAATAAGCCGTACATTTACGTTTTCATTCAGAAATGGCATTTAGTAGTAACTTGTTGTTTCGTAAACAGTTTATATGTCATTTGAAACATTAGGATTATCCGATGCTTTGTTAAAAGCCATCGACAAAAAGGGATATAAAATACCTTCTCCCATACAAGAAAAAGCAATTCCATCAATTTTAGAAAGAAAAGATGTTTTAGCATCAGCGCAAACAGGAACTGGTAAAACAGCTGGATTTACGCTACCATTATTACAGATTTTATCAAATGGTCAGCAGCGACGTAAAAGGCCTATCCGTGCTTTGGTATTAACTCCAACAAGAGAATTAGCAGCTCAGATTTTGGATAATGTAAAGGCATATAGTGAGTTTATTGACTTGAGATCAATGGTCATTTTTGGAGGAGTAAATGCAAACCCTCAAATAAAAGCATTAAGAAATGGTGTTGATATATTGGTAGCAACCCCAGGGCGTCTATTAGATCTTCATAGCCAAAAAGTACTTTCTCTTGCTTCGGTAGAAATTTTGGTTCTTGATGAAGCGGATCGAATGTTGGATATGGGGTTTCAGAGAGATATTAATAAAATACTAGCTCTATTACCCCAAAAACGACAAAACTTATTATTTTCTGCAACCTTCTCTAAAGAAATTAAAAAGCTTGCACATGGTATTTTGAATAATCCTGTCTGGGTAGAAGCCGCACCCGAAAATACAACTGCAGAAAAAGTTAATCAGAAATTATATCGAGTAGACAAAAAAAGAAAAACTGAACTAATTATTAAATTAATATCAGAAGGAGATTGGCAACAGGTATTGATTTTTACGAGAACAAAACATGGGGCTAATCGCTTAAGCGAAAAATTAGTAAAAAATCATATTTCTGCTGCTGCTATTCATGGTAATAAAAGTCAAGGAGCTAGAACCAAAGCTTTAGGCGGTTTTAAAAAAGGAACAATTAGAGTGCTTGTTGCAACAGATATCGCTGCCAGAGGCCTCGATATTCCTTTACTACCACATGTTGTAAATTTTGAACTGCCAAATGTTTCTGAGGATTATGTACACCGTATTGGAAGAACTGGAAGGGCAGGAGCAAGTGGAGAAGCTATTTCTCTTGTAAGTCAAGAAGAAACATCTTATATAAGAGGTATTGAGAAGTTATTAGGAGAAAAGCTTCCTACTAATATTGTAGAAGGTTTTGAGCCTTCTCTAAGTACAGAAACCAATTCTAATACCCCAAAAAGCGGCGCTCCTCGAAATCAAAAGCCACATAGAAATAATAGAAATAATAGAAATAATAGAAATAGTAAAAGAGGATCAAGAAGAAAGTAGTAATAAAATATAGTTAATAAAAAAGGTGGAAGTTTTTGCCTTCCACCTTTTTTATTAGTTATGTTTTAGAATATTCTTCTAGAAAATATAGTATCCTACAGAAATCTGAAAATTAGAGTTCTTACCATCTACGTCTTCAACTACATCTGTAAATCCAAAATTATATCTTAACTGCCCGAAAAAAGGTCCAAATTCTACACCTGCACCTACTGCACCACTTAAGTCAAAACTTTCAGGTTCTCCTACTTCAAAATTGTCATTAACCACAAAGCCAAATTGAGGACCCGCCTCAACACTTAGAATTTTTGCAAATTTAAGCTTGAATAGCACAGGAAGATTTAAATAATCAATATCTGTATCCTCAATTCCTTGGGCTGAATACAACAACTCGGGTTGCAGTGCTATAGTTTCTGCTAGACTTAGCTGTACTACAGCGCCAATATGATATCC
The DNA here is from genome assembly GCF_000520955.1 of Aquimarina pacifica. GTDB lineage: Bacteria > Bacteroidota > Bacteroidia > Flavobacteriales > Flavobacteriaceae > Aquimarina > Aquimarina pacifica. The sequence goes on from NZ_JACC01000053.1 coordinate 34,548, forward strand.
TGTTCTTCCATCTACTTGATCGCTAATGTCATCTCCATTAATTGTAGCGAGATTAACTCCACCTTTAAAACCGAATTTGATATCTTGTGCTTTAGAGGTAATTGAAAGACCGATAAACGCAATCGCTATTAAAATTAGCTTTTTCATAATTGTTAATTTAAGGTTTGTTTAATCTCAAAGATAGGGACTATATCCTTAATAAAAGGTTAAAATTAATATGGATATTTCAAAAATTAAGGAGGCTATTTGTATTTCTCTCAACCGTAGATTATTGTATATTCGCGGCAGATTGTAACCTATAGATATAAAAATTGCAACACGAATTTACAATACAAGTATCTCCCGAAATAGCAGGGCATATGGATCGGCTAACAACAAAAGTTGCCCGGACCAATGGCATTCCTATTGACGAAATTAAACATGTACAGGTTTTAAAAAGATCGATAGATGCACGACAAAAATCTGTAAAGATAAATTTAAAGGTGCGAGTATTTGTGAAAGAGGACTTTATTGAGGATAGGATTACATTACCTGAATATCCTGATGTTTCTAATGCTCCTGAAGTTGTAATTATAGGAGCGGGGCCAGCGGGTTTATTTGCTGCACTGCGATGTGTTGAGTTAGGATGCAAGCCTATTGTAATCGAACGGGGAAAAGATGTTAGGAGCAGAAGAAGAGATCTTAAAGCTATTAATCGTGATCATATTGTTGATGTTGATTCTAATTATTGTTTCGGAGAAGGAGGTGCAGGCACATACAGTGATGGTAAGCTTTATACCCGATCAAAGAAAAGAGGAGATGTACAGCGTATTTTGAAAATATTAGTTGGTTTTGGAGCTACCGATCAAATTTTGGTAGATGCACATCCTCATATAGGTACCAATAAACTGCCAGATATTATTGCTGCAATACGAGAAAAAATAGTAGAAAGAGGAGGGGTCATTAAGTTTGAATCCCGTGTAGTAGATTTAAAAATTAAAAATCAGGAGATTAATGAAGTAGTACTTCGTGACGGAAGCTCAATTATTTCAAATAGAGTTATTTTGGCAACAGGGCACTCAGCCAGAGACATTTTTGAGTTATTATATCATAAAAAAATCGAAATCGAATCAAAACCTTTTGCTTTGGGTGTTAGAGTAGAGCATCCACAACTTTTGATAGATCAAATACAATATTCTTGCGATACGCGTAGTCCCTATTTACCACCATCACCCTATAGCGTAGTTAAGCAGGTTAATGGTAGAGGTATGTATTCTTTTTGTATGTGTCCGGGGGGAGTTATTGCTCCTTGTGCGACGAGTCCGGGAGAGGTAGTTACAAATGGCTGGTCTCCATCAAAAAGAGATCAACCCACGGCAAATAGTGGCATAGTCGTAGAATTACGCAGCCAAGATTTTAAGGCATTCTCTAATTATGGTCCCTTAGCGGCTATGTATTTTCAGAAAAGCATAGAGCAACAAGCGTGGCATGTAGGAGGAGAGACACAAAAAGTTCCGGCACAAAGATTAACAGATATGGTGAATAATAAAAGGTCTGAAAATCTTCCCGTTACATCCTATAAACCAGGATTGACATCTGCTGATATGAGTGAAGTGTTTCCTAAATTCATACATAAGGTTCTACAACAAGGTTTTGTTTCTTTTAATAAAAGTATGCGGGGATACCTAACAAATGAAGCTATTGTGCATGCTCCTGAATCAAGAACATCATCTCCTGTTCGTATCCCCAGAGATTTTAAAACATTAGAACATATTCAGATTAAAGGATTGTATCCTTGTGGAGAAGGGGCAGGGTATGCAGGAGGTATAATTTCTGCAGCGATTGATGGCGAGAAATGTGCCCAAGCTTGTATTACTACCATAAAAAAATAAAAGACTAAACGCTTTTTTTTATCGAAAACTCAAACGTAGTTTGAACTTTTTCTTCTGAAAAGACATTGATAGATCCACCTAGGTTTGTGATTAGTTTTTCTACGGTTGATAATCCTATGCCATTGCCTTTATTGCCACTTCTGTCTGGTATATTAGCGGTGGTGAAAAGTTTAAAAATAGAATCTATTTGGTCTTTTGGGATACCCATACCATTATCCGTAATTCTGAAATAGTAAAAGGCAAGATCCTCATGAATATCAATTTTTATGATAATCTGTTCTTTGTCATTATATTTTATTGAGTTACCAATGAGGTTAAAAAATATTTGTTTTAAAGCTAGTTTGTTAGTTTCTAATTCGGGGTTATTTTCTGGATAATGAATAGTGAAATCAGGTTTGACACTCAATAATTCAACAATTTCTTTTAGTAAATTATTAATATAAAATTTTTCATGTACCGTATCAATTAAGTTATCACTCTCATAATGATCGAGTACATCATTAATATAAGTACTCATCGTAAATGATGAGGTTTTAATGTATTCGAAATATTCGAGACTTTCTGCATTGAGTTTATCTTTTAATAGCAGTTTTAATACATCAGTAGACATAATAATATTTGCTAATGGCATTTTCAGATCATGAGAAATTACTTTTGCAAACTCATAAAGAGAATCATTACGTTTTTCTAACTGATTTTGAATTTCTTCTAAGTCTTTATTCTTTTTATTTAATTCTAATAGAATAATTACTTGATTGGATAGTGCTTTGAGAGATTTTAATTGCTTTTCTGACAATTGTTTTGGTTCACTATGAATAACGCAAAGGGTGCCAAGAGCAAAGCCATCCTTATCAATTAGAGGAATTCCGGCATAAAAAACAACTAGTTTTTCTACATCGGTAAGCGGATTTTTAGAAAAACGCTCATCTGTTCTTGCATCATTAATGACAAAAGGTTTTTCAGGTTCAAGTATAGCATGTGCACAAAAGGAAAGTTCTCTCGGTGTTTCGCAAGTACTCATTCCGTACTTTGACTTAAACCATTGTCTATTATTATCAACAAATGAAATTAATGCAATATCTGTTTCGCATAAGTGTGCAGCAAGCGTCGTAATCTCATCAAATTCTTTCTGAGGTTTTGAGTCCAGAATATTTAACGATTTTAGGGCTTCTAATCTAAATTTTTCATTTATGGGTATAGCTGCTGACATCATCCTCTTCAAATGGTTTATTTTGAGTAATTCTTAATAAAATTAACAAAAAAAACGGAACAAATATCAATTAATTACTATCCCGTATTTATTTTATGGAGCAACCATAAAAAAAAACAATAATTTGTGTTTTTTAACTTTTTGTTAAGTATTTTTTAGTATTCTTTTGTGTTAAAATAAAGTGTGAAATTTTATTTATTTTTCAGAAATAATTAGTCATTCAGGTGTTTAAATTATATGATAGTTAAGCTATTTGTTGGTGCTAAAAATGATAGATTTACAATAAACAATAAGAAAGTTACCAAAGGTTCATATGTATTTCTAAATTTTGTAATGTAATGAAACCTTCGTGACTTGGTAAGCATTAAAAGAAAAGGGTAAATAGGGATCATTCCAAAAAGTTGTGGTTAGA
>NZ_JACC01000054.1 GCF_000520955.1 Aquimarina pacifica
CTGGACTCTCTGCTTTTTCATGGATGCTAAGAAAACATAGGGCTTTTGAGCTTAATCAAAAGATTTGTGTGTATTTGTAAAGTCGCCAAATCTTTTAAGTTGGCTTTAAAAATGAAAAATTAAAACAAAATACAAAAATTCGGCTCTGTGTTAATCCGAAAAGCTAGTGTCTTTTTGCACGCGGCGTTCCATACACAAGTCCGTTGGTATCAATTAGAAAAAACCAAAAAGTATACAAGAATTGTGATTTAGTATAAAATAATAAAATAGCCACACAACTATCTTTGTAAGAGTAAGAAAACAATAGTTAAAAACTAAAACTTACTATGAAAAAGAAAAGAATATTTGGCTTTATGGACAAAATATTAATCATTTGCACTGCTTCCCTGTTTATGATGGCGTCTTGCAGTAGCTCTAAAAAAGCACAAAAAATGAGCAATACCAACGAAACTAAAGCTCAAGAAGTTGGAATTAGTGATGTTGAAAAAAATAGAATTTTTGTTACTATGAATGCGACATTTAAAGATGAAGAAAGGTGTAGAGTAGCAATGGAGACAATCGTTAATGATGCATACGCTGCATATGGTGTTAATTCTCATTTTTGGTTCAGAAGTAAAGATGGTAAATCTTTGTTTGTATTTGAACAATATGAAGATAAAAAGGCATTAAGAAAAGCTATAAGGAGATTCACATCTGCGAGAATATCCTTCTTTAGATCTATAAAAGTGATTGATGTCACAGTTTATGGAAGTATATCTACAAGTAGTAAATTGATGTTTGCCATTATGAAACCGAAATACATGGATTACTATGGAGGTTACTCAAAGAATGTAGCCAAAACCAAAGAAGCTGGAATTAAAGACTTTGAAAGGAATAGAATCTTTATCACTACGAATGCAAGCTTTAAAGATGAAGAGAAGTGTAAAGTAGCAATGAAGGGATTAGTTGAAGATACATATGCCGAATCTGGTATTAATTCTCATTTTTGGTGCAGAAGTAAAAAAGATGGTAAATCTTTGTTTGTACTTGAACAATATGCAGATGAAAAGGCGCTAATAGAACATCTTATCGAAAATCCATCTTCGAGAGCTGATTTTTTTGAATCTATAGATGTGGGTGATGTGAACATTTACGGAACTGAATCTGATACGATTAAAGAGATGTTTGACTCTCTTAATCCCATGTATATGAATTACTATGGAGGTTATTCAAAGTAAAACTGGTATTTTTCATGGCACAATACTGTGGTGAATGTACTGTTATGAGTAGTGTTTTACTTAGACAGGTGTAGGTTGGTTTTGTTATGAATGCATATACTCGACAATTATGATGAAGTAAAAAGAAAACTGATGCCAACATTGTATAAGAAATCATAGTTCGTTCCTCGTTACGTTTCTTATACTTAAAATAGACAATTAATCAACAATCAGAAGTTAAACCCGAATGAATAAAGTTTTACAAATATTATCCCTAACTATATTGATTAATTCTGGTTGTAACTCACAAAACAGCGAACCATCTGAATTTATTCCAAAAGGATATATAGAGTTTGATAAATATTTTGGAGACCTAAATAAAGATGGAAAAGAAGACTGTGTAATTATAATTAAAAAAACTGATACAAATAATGTGGTTATAAATCGGTTTGACAAAACAGTTGATAGAAATAGACGTGGAATAATTGTGTTATTTAAAGATGTGAATGGCTATAAACTTGCTGAAAACAATTACAGTTGTTTTTCGTCAGAAAACGAAGATGGTGGAGTTTATTTCCCACCTGAATTATCGATCGAAATTAAAAATGAAAAGTTGCATATACATTATGGACACGGTAGATACGGATATTGGGATTACACCTTTAGATTTCAAAATTCTAATTTTGAATTAATTGGATATGACTCAAGTAATAATCGTGGTCCAATTACAAATAGTGAAACAAGTATTAACTTCTTGACAAAAAAGAAATTAGTTAGAGAGAACACCAATGACGATGCTGACTGCGGAGATGAATTATTTGTGGAAACTTGGAGTACTATTGAAATAGAAAAACTAATCAAACTATCTGAAATAAAAGACTTTGATGAATTAGAAATGCATAATTATTGATCAAAAAACTGCCTACAACAACACCTATAATTAATGCGGGAGTAAGTGCTAGTCGAAATGTAGGCTGATTTGCATTGTCGCAAAAGCTTTTTTCTTATTTTTAAACTCAAACTAAAAAACGCACAAAAGCTTTTACTTGTGCTAGCTTGAAATTCTCTGAATTTCTACGCCGCACTAATCATAGCCGGAACGTTACCAAACAGCTGAAAAAAATTTCGAACACTAATGGACTATCAAACATATGAACCACATATTGACCTAAAATCACTTGTTAGTTGCTATTGGACTTTGAAAGTACCTAAACAGACTGAACCGTCGAGACAACGAATAGTACCTGATGGTTGTATTGAAATGGCGTTTATTCTTGGAGACGATATAAAGCGATACACTTCCGAAAATGATTTTATACTTCAACCTCGTGCTATGGTGCTCGGACAAACAATTGAACCTTTTTATATTGAACCAACTGGGTTTGTCAAAACATTCGCTATCCGATTTTATCCTTATGGATTTGCAAACTTTGTTTCTGAATCAATCAGTAATTTGGCTAATAAGGAAACACCCATAAACCAACTTTTCGGAGCAGAAACTGCAGATGATCTGGAGCAAGAAATAATCAAAGCTAAGAATACTGAACAACGGATACCCATTATCGAAAAATTTCTTTTGGACAAGCTTAATGATGAAAAGACGATTAATACAATTGTAAAAAACACCGTTGATTCCCTTTTATCCACAAACGGCAGTGCCTCAATAAACTCAATTCTCAAGGACGACTTGTCAAAACGAAGACAACTTGAAAGAAACTTCAAAAAGCAAATTGGGGTAAGTCCTAAACAATTAGGAAAGGTCATTCGATTACAAACCGCTTTAAAAATGTTACTCGATCAAAAATCAGAAAACCTTACCAATATTGCCTATGAAAGCGAATATTTCGACCAAGCACACTTCATAAAGGACTTTAGGGAATTTACAGGAATAAACCCCAAAGAGTTTATCAATCACGAAAACTTAGCTCTTTCCGCCCTTTTTTACAAATAGATTAACAGTGTCGCATTTTTACAATTTCATACGACTAGTAATTGATAATTTTGTTCCATTAACAAAAATTGAAAATGAAATACACTTTATTTATCACAATTATTGCTTTAACTTTTGGTATTGCAGCCTGTAAAAACGAAAGTACTTCTGCTTCCGAACCAAATCCAAATAAAGATACAACAATCAAAAATGAGAAAAACATGAACAGTTTTATATCAATATTTGAGATTCCAGCAACAAACATTGCAAGAGCGATTAACTTTTACAAAGAAATTTTAGGAGTAGAAATTGAAAGATTAGAATTCCCAGGAATGGAAATGGGCTTATTTCCATACCAAGACCAAATGGTTACGGGAGTGATTATGAAAGGAGAAGATTACAAACCTTCTGCCAGCGGAGTTACTATTTATCTCAATGGCGGAGATAACCTGCAAACTATTCTTGACAAAGTAGAAAAAAATGGTGGGGTAATCATTGTTCCTAAAACAACTCATGCTGACGAGAGCGGATTTTTTGCTATTTTCCACGACTCGGAAGGAAATAAAATCGGACTTCATTCGCCAAATTAAAAAAGAGTGAACACACAGCATTGTGCATAAGCAATAGCGGTTTAAGTGCAAACTTGAACCGCTTTTTATTTTATAGATGTATATTGTAATTCGAAAAGCAGTGCTTCAAAATCTGCTATTACTCAGGCACACTACCGTTAACAACAAGCTGAAAAAATAATTTGAAAGCCAAACAAACATATCTTAAAGGTAAATCTGTTTTTATTGTTTCATTACTTGTAATCGGAATTACAGTTCTGACTATTTATCTGACTGGAATAAATTATAATAGAACTGTTACATCGAATTTATATATATCGTTGTCAATAATCGGAATAGCACTTTTTCTATTTATGACCTACGGACTATACAAAGGAATTGGACTGACAGACAATTTTCCTAAATTCAAGAATTTTAAGCCTGGAGATATTATTGCACAATCTGGAACTACTCCTGATTTGCCAAGTATAGATGTTGGAGACGGAATTGGAGGACTAATAATGTCGATCTTACTTTGGATTGCAATGACTATTTTGATGTTTGTACTCCTAATTTTTTTAGAAGCATTTTTCTGGTTTTCGATTTTTATAATTTTAACAATGCTCTACTGGGTCTTTTTTAGAGCTCTAAAGTTTGTATTTTCAAAATCAACAGAAACAAAAGGAGATATCGGAATTTCAGCAATTTATTCGTTAGCATATACCGCATTGTATTTGGGGTGGATTTTTGGAATCGTTTATCTGGTTGAAATATTACGTTGAAAAAGCCAGTAGGTACTATCATATATAAAATCAGGGCAATTTAGTGTTAACACCCAATCGTTAACTTGTGTAAAATATGTATCTTAACGAACATTTAAAAAAAAACATATTTTGAAGCAGATTTTAATATTAATGATAATGTTTTCGTTTTTTGGTTGTAATCCAAAACAGAACCAAAAGAATAAAAGTAAAATTACTAACGTTACTGAAAATCTACCTTTTTTTGGACAAATCTCAAGGTCTCACGGAGGTTACTACGAAGTTGAAAACGTAAAAATTAATGATAATATCGTTTCAATCGACTTAAATTTTGAAGGCGATAAAATAAATCCAAAAACATTAGAAAACGTTCGAATGATTTTAAACAATATTGAAATCATTGACAAAAAAGTCAAAAATATATTTCGTGATTATATGGATGAAAAGGGAATGGTTAGCGAATATTATAAATTTCATATAGAGGAAATTGACAATAAAACATTGGAAGATTTTCTAAAAGATACTAACCAAAATCTAACAAAGGAATTACAACTATTGAGTAAAACTAAACTGACACGAATTGGGTTAAGTCCTAACTCACCAAAGTTTTTGACGGTGCTGGATTATAGAGTTTCAAGCGAATTGTCTGCTGATATTTTAGTTGTTTTTCTTAATGATAAAGGGGGAATTGAAAGAATAACGATTGAAAGTTGAACGTATAAAAACGCACTACAACAAAACCTATAAACAATGCGGGTTTCGGACTCAAACGAAAGATTTGCGTATTTTTATGATGTCCGCAAAATCTTTTGGATTTTGCTCTGGACAGGAAAAATAAAGCAAAACAAAAAGATTTTACTATGTACATGGAGGAAAGTAAACGCTAGTTTGCTTCCGTACTGTTCATAGCTCAACCGTATCACCCGCCTACCATTATACTTAAACACATAAATTAAAAATAAAATTTCATGAAAAATGAGGTAGAAAATATTCTTTTTTCACGCTTTATTAAACGAGATATTCCCTTTGAGTTTATTTCAATTCAAAAACTTTATGAATTGGTAGCTGCAGATAATTTTGACCTATCAAAACCACATCGAATAGATTTTCATGCCCTCATTATTGTACTTGAAGGTGAAAGTAAACATCTTATTGACTTTCAAGAAGAAAAATTATCTCCAGGAACAATTCTACCTATAAAAAAAGGGCAAATTCATTCATTTCATAAAAAAAATAATGTCAAAGGATATGTAATTGGATTCAAAGAAGATTTTATTACACAAAATATAAATGATAAAAATCTTTTTCATTTTCTTCAAATTTTTCATACCCCAAATATTCAAATCGGGCAAGAAAACACAAACTCTATTTCACCAATTTTACAACTAATTGAGAAGTTCCTAGAAGATATAGATACAAGTTTAAAGATAGAGATTATCCATTCTACTTTCATGACACTATTATTTCAAATCAAAAAACTGGCTTGTAATAGACATACCTTTTTTGAAACTGAAAAATTAAAAAACTTCTATCTGTTTAAAGAATTGATTATAAAGCATTATAGCGAAATACATAATGCCAAAGATTATGCAAAAAGACTGAATGTCTCTTACAATTATCTTAATGAAATTTGTAAAGAAATCACGAATAAGACTGCCAAAGAATTTATAGATAGTTGGTTATTATTAGAAATCAAAAGAAACATCTCTGAAAACAAATATACCTCTCAAGAAATTGCTTTTAAAATGGGTTTCAAAGAACCTTCTAACTTTATTCGGTTCTTCAAAAAACATATTAAAATAACTCCACTACAGTTTCAAGAAAAACTAAAAGCCGACTCGATTAGAGATTGACTATCTAAAAAAATAGATTGATAATCTATATAAGGTTTCATGCTTTGATATTTGTATCAAGTAAAATTTTATATAATTTAAAATCTAACAAAATGAGTCAATTAAACAACAAAACAGCAGTTATAACAGGAGGAAATAGCGGTATTGGATATTCGACTGCCAAAAAGTTTAAAGCAGAAGGTGCAAACGTTATTATTATAGGTCGATCGTCTGAAAAGGTTAACACAGCAGCAAAAGAACTTGGGGTAAAAGGTATTACAGCTGATGTATCTGATCTTTCGGCTATTGACAATGCAGTTAATCAAATAGAAAAAGAATTTGGAAAAATTGATATTTTATTTGTGAATGCAGGTATATTTTCTCCTATTCCTGTTGGTCAAATCTCTGAAAAAATATTTGACAATCTAATGAATATTAATTTTAAAGGAGCGGTATTTACCATAGAAAAATTCTTACCTATCATAAATGACGGAGGAAATATAATCAATTTATCTTCAATCAACGCCTATACCGGAATGCCTAACACTGCTGTTTATGGTGCATCAAAAGCTGCATTAAATTCATATACACGAACAGCAGCAACAGAATTAGCGCCACGAAAAATTAGAGTTAATGTTGTTAATCCTGGTCCGATTGCTACGCCAATTTTTGGTAAAACAGGTATGTCAGAAGAACAACTCAAAGGTTTAGGAGATATGATGCAAAATCGAATACCTCTCAAAAGATACGGACAACCTGAAGAAATTGCAGAAATGGTGGCATTTCTAGCTTCTGATAAAGCCTCTTTTATTACAGGTGGTGAATATAATGTAGATGGAGGCACCAATATTAATCCTTTATTAATCGCTTAAATATTTTATCTATTCTTATGGTATAACAACGAATGGGCAACAACGTATATAAAAAATAACGCACTAAATGCAAAACCTTAAGGTTTTGCATTTTTTTTACTTTAGTTTTAATAATGAAATTTAATACATTTATAAAACGATTTTCTTGTTCTATTTTACTTATTTGTTCATTTTCACATAGTTTAATGACTCAGAGTAAAGAACCTAAAATAGAATCAGACTTTAGCTATCAAAAGTTCCAAAAATCAGCGATTGTATCTACTCATGCCATTAGGTGTTCCTTGAAAACACCTAATGATTTTACAAAAATTGAACCTCTACATTATAAGCCTAATTTCATTACCCTCATTTAATGTCTCCAAATAGTCCCCTCTAAAAACAAAAAATATATAGAATATATTTGGAACGGAATTGACTCTATTTCTTCAATTAAGACGTTAACGAAGATAAATCAAAATGACAGTCGAAAACTTTTGGGTTATAAATTATACACAAAAGAATATCTAGAAACATTGAAAACTAAAAAACCTATTGAAAATATGACAACAGAGGATTTTAAAATATATTTAGAACTCTTTTCTAAAAACCTTAAAATAGCAAAGACCGAATATACAAAGAACATAAAAGGCTATTATGGAGAAGCTTCAAGTTTTAATTTTCAGATTGGCTTACAAACTCTGTTAGAATTAGGTTATAACCCGATTCAAGATTCAAATACTATAAATTCGATGTTCTCAAAATTTATTGAGAACAAAGAAATAAAGGATTTTATGAAAACTCTGAAAGAAAAATAACAGTTACCAACAAGGTAAAAAACACAGGTCGTTTGTACTAAATAGGATGTACTATAGGTACTAATGAAGTTTACTAAATATAAAATTTGGCGTTTATAACAGACAAAATAAAAGCAAAATATTTATATTTAGCTAAGTAACAAACCGACACAAAACACCTACCAACAGCCCTTCGGCTTATACACATGTCCGTTGCCAGTAACTAGAACAAAATGAACATTGAAGAAGAAAAATACACTTCGCAACTACAGAAAGTGATTAATGCCTATTTCCGATTAACCGAAAACACCTGGACATTAATTCTTTCCATTTTACAATTTCAACTCATCAAAAAAGGAGAAATCATATTAAGAGCTGGACAAACGGCAAAAAAAATCCATTTCGTTTCTAAAGGAATGCTAAGAAGCTCTTTTATTGATAATAATGGAAACGAGTACACCAAAAATCTTTTTCTTGAAAATAGCTTTGCAGCTTCTAAAGTATCACTTCTTTTAAACTCCTCATCAAAATTTTCTATTGAAGCTCTAGAAGATTCTACCTTAATTAGCTTTGATTTTAAAGCCTTTAAAAAACTAGTTAATAAAAATGAGGATTTAAAAAACTTTTATATCGCATACATAGAACAAAACTGGATAATAGAAAAAGAACAAAAAGAAATCTCTTTGGTAATGGAGAATGGTACAGAAAGATATTTAAAACTTCTAAAAAAGCATCCAAGAATAGAAGAACGTATACCTCAACATTATTTGGCTTCTCATCTTGGAATAACGCCAACTCAACTAAGTAGAATACGAAAAACTTTAAAAAATAGCTGAATCAACATATGTAAATGCAATTGATGGTTGAATAACTAAACTTTGCATTATGAATCAATATATATTACTAGGATTAGCTTTTTTGGGAGGTGTTTTCTTAGCTATGCAAGGTGGTCTAAATGCCCAATTAGGTGTATTATTAAAAAACCCTCTTTTGGCATCTGTGGTTGCCTTTTTTAGCAGTAGCGTATTCGCAATAATTACTGTAGTATGTACTATAAAAACATTCCCGACAACGAACCAATTAACAGAGATACCATTTTACTTATGGTATACCGGAGGTTTTTTTAGTGTTTTAGGAATAAGTATTTATTATTATACTATTCCCAAATTAGGCGTTTCAACAATGATTTCCTTTGGACTATGCGGGCAATTGACTTTTGCTGTAATTGCAGGACATTATGGTTGGTTAAACCTACCTATCGAACCAATATCTTTCAAGAGAATCGCAGGTATAATTGCAATGATAACAGGTATATTTTTAATCAATTGGAAATGAAAAGTAAACAACATCTTATAAAATTAAATATTCAGAACTTAACTTCTTTGTGGAAAGAAGCAAGCATCTATAATAATAGTTTTGTTGAAAACAATCTATTCAAATATGCCGCTATTGAAAATCGTAATTGGCCAAACCGTTTATGGTTTAGTAACACCCCAGAACAGGATACCTTATTGCTAGCTAAGGACAAAGTGTTTTCTAAATTCCCAGATCTAATAATTCCATATTGGGATATCCCTGAACATGATTTAACTCCCCTATTTAAACAAAATGGATTTGTTACACTTTTTGAACAGATCGGAATGTCATTAAAAACCAATAGTTTATTCGAAGAAAAAAAAGAAGTTAGCATTACTCGTGTATCTACTAAAAGTGATTCAATATTATGGAGTACGTTGTTTAAGTTATCATTTGGATACGAAATACACCCTAATATACTAACTAATACTCATAGAAAAATAAACTTTTACATTGCTTATCATAAAGGAAAATCAATAGGAACAGCGATAACATATCAGACCAATACAGTAACAGGAATTCATGGTGTAGGAATAATTCCCAACGGAAGAAGAAAAGGGATTGCAAATGAACTTATGAAAATTTTAATAAACATATCAATAAGAAAAAAGAGTAAATACATAACATTACAAGCCTCTGATATGGGAAAAGGACTTTATATAAAATTAGGATTTGAAGAACAATTCTTAATAAAAAATTACGCCTTACAACAACGCAGATGAAAAATCGCCCGTCTGGTCTCTGTCTGAGGTTTTTGATTTATTTATTTTGTGTACTTTAGGCTCAAAAGTTTGTGCTTATTTACACGTGAATTTTCATATACAAACCGTTTTTTAATTACTCAACCAAACAAAGAAATCCTAAACGATTAAAGAGCATTTTATTACTTAACAAAAAAAAGTTACTTAATCATTTGACTCTAACGTTACGTCATACCATAAATTTGCATTATTAAATAATTATTCAATGCAGAAATATTCAGCCAAATGGTTATCTAATATAGCAGGAGTAAGCATACGAACCCTTCATTATTATGATAAAATCGGATTATTAAAACCTGCAATACGTACTGAGACCAAGTACAGATTATATGGAGAAAATGAATTATTGAAGCTTCAACAAATTTTATTCTTCAAAGAACTCGATTTCTCCTTAAAAGAAATTCTAGACATTCTAAACGACCCAGAATTTGACTTAATAGAAGCGCTTGAAAGTCATAAATATGCACTCGTGTTAAAACAGAAAAGAATTTCTGAAATGCTGAATACCATTGAAAAAACAATAGTAAACTTAAAAGGAAAAAAAATGATTACAGATAATGAATTGTATGATGGTTTCACAAAAGAAGAAGCAAGTAAAAATCGTAAAGAAGTAATTCAAAAGTACGGTGCAGAAGCTTTAAAAAGAAGTGAAACATATCTTAAGAAACTTACAAAAGAACAATTTGAAGCTTTAAAAAGTGAACAAAAAGAGATTTTCAAAACACTATTTGAAATTTCTAATCAAGACCCTGAAAGTAAATCGGTACAATTAGAAATAGCTAGACATTATAAAAATATAAGAAAGTTTTGGGGTACCGATGGATCTTCTGATTCTCAAAAAAAAGACTATAAAGGACTAGGAGAACTTTATATTTCAGATGAACGATTCACTAAAGTTGAAGGAGAAGTGCAGCCTGATTTTGCTATATTTCTTTCAAAGGCTATGACCTATTTTGCAAATTCACAGTTGAAATAGTTATGTCTATAAAAAATACTAAACAAAAGTGTCCTCTACCTTTTACTTAGTAGAGGTAAAATTAAAAACAAGCTACAATACTAAGTATGTGATCATAGCGGTTATGTGATACCTCAAAGGTTCTTGTATATTTGCTATGACACATATAGTATGGTAAGGAAATTATAAAATCCGTGTAGAGAAAGTCGATAGCAAAGTTACATTTTGCTTTGCTATAACATGTATATTAAATATTAGCAACAAGTAAAAAAAGAAAATGAATCAAATCAGAAAGTATATTGATAATATATCTCCAATGAACGATTCTGATTGGGAATTTTTCTCTTCAAAACTACAAGAAGTAAGACTTGAGAAAAATACTACAATATTAAAAATTGGTAACATTGAAAATTATTTGTCATTTATTTCAAAAGGAATAATCAGGCTTTATATTCCGAGAGAAGAATCTGACTTAACTTTCGGTTTTTTATTTGACAATGAATTTGTTACTGCCTATGATTCTTTTTTAACGCAAAGTCCATCAGAATATCAAATTGAAACATTGACCGAAACAATCTTGTGGAAAATTTCGCACAACGATTTACAAGAGGTCTATGACAGAACAAATAATGGCAATATTATTGGAAGAAAAATGGCTGAAAAAATGTTTCTAATAAAATCAAAAAGAGAAATTTCCTTATTAAATAGAACAGCCGAAGAACGATATTTAGACTTATTCTCTAACAGACCAAAACTATTACGACAAATACCTTTAAAATATATTGCCTCATATATTGGAATTACTCCACAAGCCTTAAGTAGGATACGTAAACGAATTACTTAACTTAGGTTCATTGTCAACTCAAAAATCATTTATGAACTTTGTAAATGAATTAAAGAAGACAATATGAAAGCATTAGTAGTACTCTTATCAAGTTTTTTGATTGCCATTTTCTTGGTAAAAATCAGTAATAAGGAATATGATTTTGCTTTATCAGCAAGAATAGCAATGTCAATAATGTTATGTTTTACGGCAATCGGGCATTTCATGTTTACCAAAGGAATGTCTATGATGATACCTCAATTTATTTCATTCAAAACAAGCCTTGTTTATTTCACGGGACTTTTTGAAATCCTTTTAGCAATTGGTTTGATTATCCCCAAATTACAAATCATTAGTGCGTGGACTTTAGTTATTTTTCTATTATTGATGTTACCAGCCAATATTTATGCCTCGATTAATAATATCAATTATCAAAAAGAAACATTTGACGGAAATGGTCTTTCTTACTTATGGTTTAGAATTCCATTGCAATTTCTGTTTATTATATGGACTTATGTTAGCGCTATCAGAATTCTATAAAGAAAAAGCCTGAAGCCAACATTGTATGAAAAAACAAAGGCCGTTTGTGCGAAACTCAAAAGCAAATAAATAGTTTGAAATCTGCCAAATATAAGATCTGGCATTTATTGTAGAAAAGGTAAACGCAAAATATTTATATTTGGTTTAATACCAAATCCGAAACGTATAACGCATCGCCTATCTTATGTTTTTTATGCTGAAAGTTGTACAAAATTTAGAACAACGGCCATAAATCATAAAAACAGCACTAAAAAATGATGAAAACACTCTTTACGATAACACTGTTCTTAACATTAGTTCAAATTGGGTTTTCGCAAGACATTGACAAAGTAAAGTTGGACAATTATTTCAACGCACTTGAACAAAATGATAAGTTTATGGGAAGTGTTGCTATTTCAAAAAACGGAGAAATTATTTACACAAAATCGATTGGACTTGCTGACGTCGAAAATAACATTAAAGCAACAGAAAATACAAAATATAGAATTGGTTCAATTTCTAAATCATTCACAGCAGTTTTGGTTTTAAAAGGAGTTGAAGACAAAAAAATAGACCTCAATCAAACTATTGACAAATGGTTTCCGGCAATCACAAACTCAAAGAAAATAACCGTAAAACACTTGCTAAATCATAGAAGTGGAATACACAATTTAACAAACCACAAAGATTATTTGACTTGGAACACGCTACCCAAGACAGAAAACGAAATGATTCATATTATAGCTAGAGGCGGTAGTGACTTCAAACCAGGTAATAAAGCAAAATATAGCAATTCAAATTTTGTCTTACTGTCTTACATTCTTGAAAAAACTTTTGCAAAGTCATATTCTGAATTGGTGCAAGAATATATAGCTAAACCAATCGGTTTGACAAACACGTATGTTTTTGGTAAAATCAATACAAACAAAAACGAATCTAAGTCATACCGTTTTGCAGGAACTTGGACAATAGAAACTGAAACAGACTATACGATTCCTTTAGGAGCAGGTGCTATAACTTCTACACCAAGCGATTTGACAAAGTTTTCTGATGCCTTATTTGGCGGACAACTATTGAAACCCAAAAGTCTTGAAATAATGAAAACCATAAAAGACGGATATGGGATTGGTTTGTTTCAAATTCCTTTCTACTCAAGTATCGGCTACGGACATAAAGGCGGAATCGACGGTTTTAGCTCTGTTTATTCGCATTTTATAGACGAAAAAATTTCTTACGCCTTAACCTCAAACGGAACAAATTTTAACAACAACGATATCTCAATTGCTATTTTAAGTGCAGTTTTCAAAAAACAATACGAAATTCCTCTTTTTACAACGTACAAATTAACTTCTAAAGACTTAGACAAATATTTAGGTATGTACTCTTCAAAACAAATCGCTTTAAAAATTACAATTACAAAAAACAGAAATATTTTGATTGCACAAGGAACAGGACAACCAGCTTTTAGTCTTGAAGCAACAGACAAAGACAAATTTGAATTTGACCAAGCAGGTGTACAACTTGAATTTAACCCCAAAGAAAAAAAAATGATATTGTATCAAGGCGGAGGGCAAATTAAATTTACGAAAGAGTAAAAAAAACACCCAACACGACACAAAACTGAGCTAACAAAGGTTGTCTCAAAAACATGCATTTATTTACTGTGTCTATTTACAAAGACCGCCAAATTTTTAAATCTGGTTTTTAGAACAATAAAATGAAAACGAAATATAAGAATTCTGCTCTGTGCTTAACCAAAAAGTGAACGTCTTTTTACACGCTACTTTTCATACATAGGACCATTAGGTACAAGCTCAAAATAACTAATTAAAAAATGGACCGACTGACAAGATTAACATCTATACTAATTCAACTACAGTCTAAAAAAATAATTGTTGCCAAAGAAATTGCAAACAGATTTGAAATAAGCCTTAGAACGGTTTATAGAGATATTAAAACGCTACAAGACGCAGGAGTCCCAATAGGTTCAGAAAATGGAAAAGGCTATTTTTTGGTTAGTGGTTATCACTTACCTCCCATTATGTTTAATGAAAAAGAGGTAAATACATTAGTAACAGCCCAAAAACTGATACAAAACCAAGGAGACAATTCACTACAAAATGATTTTTCTGCACTACTTTTTAAAATAAAATCAGTCCTAAAAGAATTTCAAAAGGAACATTATGAAAAACTCGACAGTAGGATTGCTCCTTCCTATCAAAAAACACCATTCCAAAGCAATTCACTTTCTGATTTCAAAAACGCCATTGTCAAAAATGAAATAGTACAAATAACCTACCATTCTATCCACAAGAATGAAATCTCTGAAAGAAAAATTAACCCTTTGGGTGTTTACTTTTCTAATACGGCTTGGGTTCTTGTGGCTTATTGTAATAAGAAAAAAGAATATCGAGAATTTAGACTTGATAGAATAACGAACTATAAATTAACTGCCAATAGATTCGATAATATACCAGATTTCAATCTTACTAAATATTTTATTGAAAAATATCAATCTAAGTTGACATAGGGCTGTCATAGGTCTTCAATAATTTTGCGTTATCAAATAATAAAAGAATATGATAATAAAAGATTTTAAGCCATTTAACGGGCAACATTGTGAAACTACAGCAACAGGAAGCCTATTATATCAACTCGATATAAATCTTTCAGAACCTATGTTATTTGGACTTGGAGAAGGTCTAGGCTATATTTTTTGGAATATGAAAATTATGGACTTTCCATTTATCGGGGGTAGAATTAAACCAGACGTATTGACCGAAAATATTTGTAGAAATCTGAACTTAATTTTAGAAGTCAAAGAAACTTCATCAATAAAAAAAGCTTGGACAAACGTTCAAGAAAATATAGAAAAAGGGAAGGCTGTTGGTTTAAAATTAGACTGTTATCACTTAGATTATTTTACAACAAAAATACATTTTGCGGGGCATTATGCTTCAATATATGGCTATGATGAGAAATTAGCATATCTAAACGATACCAATCAACAAGGTAGAAATGCCAGAACGACATTAAAAAACTTAGAATTAGCCCGAAATGAAAAAGGTCCTATGTCTTCTAAAAACCTTTCATACACCATTTCTAAAAATGGAAAACTAACTGATTTAAAAAAAGCAATTAAACAAGCCATTAAAAACAATGCTAATGATTTTTTAAATCCTCCTATCAAAAACATTGGTTATAAAGGAATTCATAAAACGAGTTCAGAAATTAAAAAATGGTTTGAAACGAGTATCGACATCAAAAAAGACTTCCAAACTTCAGCTTCTTTAATGGAAAAAGGAGGAACAGGTGGTTCTTTGTTTAGAAATATTTACCGAGATTTTCTTAAAGAAAGTGGAGAATTGATTGAATCTCATGAATTAATAAATGCAAGTGAAGCGTATGATAAAATAGCTCAATTATGGAAACAAGTAGCCGATTTATTCATTAAAATTAGTGAGACGGAAGAGATAAAATATATAAATTTTGCTTCCGAAATATTGATTGAATTGTCTGAACGAGAGAAAACAACGATGGAAAAACTAAAAAAAGTCAGTAGCTAACAATGTATCTTATTAAATAGCATCAGGCAGGTAAGCTTTTTAAAAGGTCTATGTTTCTTTATAAAGGTGCCAAAGCTTGTTTATTTGATTTTGTTTTAAAAAGTAAAATCATTGATTAAAGAATTCTAACTAGAAGGTAGTATACAAATCTAAAGAAACTGAATGAGGTTCAATTTCTTTAATCCTAGATTTGGAGGAACGAAAAATTGAATAAAAAAACAAATAAAAACGTGCTACAAAATGACATCTAAAGCATAGCTAGTCAACTGCTAAACCGAAATCTTTTTGTTTCATTTGTTGGAACCATCAAATTTTTAGATTTAGTTTTTAAAACTGAAAAACTAAATCAAAATATAGACAATTCGCTGCATACCTAATCGAAAGTTTACTACTTTTAATTTCTTTACTAATCATATCCAAAGCGTCACCCGCGATAAATACAAAAATAAAGATGAGTAAAAGGAGATTAATACAACGACTAAAATGGTACTATCCAACAGAGAAGTTTCATACCTATGTGACTATTCCTGTATTATTATTTTATCTCTTGTTCACCAATCCAATTAGAAACGTTGTTCTGTTATCTTATGGCCTAGTGGTTTGTATAATCATTCTGTATCAAGGTCAATATTACTGGAAACTCAAACTTGATGGACTAAAAGGAGCATACGTAGAACAAGACAATAACATTCGGTTTTTCAAGAAATCGAAGCGATTAAACTCTATATTGATTTTATTTATGCTTCCCTTTCTTTTGATCCAGCTTTATATTCAAGGCTGGAGTTTTGAATCTAATAATATGTTTGTTTGGGGAATTATAGCTAATGCATTTGCAATATTAGAACACATAAACTATTACTACACCCAACTTATGATTGATAATAAGTATGACATTGAATATTTAATAAAAAATAAGAAATTAAAGAAAGCGAGTCTTGCAAAAGACTTGATTGAAAATAGAATATAAAAAGCAGCTAATAATGCCCCTAAAATCACGGCCATTTATCAATAGGTTACGCCTCATATACATGGCTGTTAAGACATTAAATAAAATCTATTATTTTATATGAGTAAGCTTCTAATAAACTACTTTTCAAGATATACTTTTCTTAGTGCAGATGATATTAACATTATTAAAGAAAACTGCATTATTAAAAAACACGAAAAAGGAACTATTTTATTAAGAGAAGGTGAATATGCAAAACAGAGTTATCTTGTTCTTAAAGGGTGTGTTCGTAGCTATTTCTTAATTGATGGAGAGGAAAAAAACACGAATTTCTTTTTAGAAAATGACCCAATTGTACCTGTGAGTTATATCAAGAAAAAACCTTCTGAATACTATATAGAATGTCTTGAAAATTGTATTTTCTCAATTGGAAGAACAGAACGTACAGAGAAATTCTTAACGAACTACCCTCAGTTTATTCCACTTTACAGAAAAATTAGTGATGATTATACAACAAATCAACTAATTTCAACAGATAAATTTCGAAACCTCTCACCAGAAGAACATTATTTGGAATTAAGAAAGTCAAAACCTGATTTGTTAGAAAGAGTACCACAATATCATTTAGCAAGTTATTTAGGAATCAAACCTCAATCACTAAGCAGAATCCGGAAACGACTTACTGAAAATGGATAAATCTCATCATTATCTTTTTTTAGTACCCTTAACGAAGTTAACCCAGGTGAATGGACTATAATAGTAAGAAGAATAATTTTGTAGCTCACTAAAACTATGTTTATTGAAAACAAAATTGTATTTCTTATCGGGGTTTGTAGTACTCTATGTTATCAGTAAATACATTTACAAGATGTTTAGACCAGACCTGCTTCTAGAGATGCAAAGAGGAATAGTAAATGAAAATGTAATTACCGAAGAGCTCATGCTCATTGATGGCATCTTACTTAAGTTTCCTGTTTTAATGATAGGACTTTCCTCATTTCTATCCTTTACCGCCAAAAACTGGCCCAATATTGATGTAGCCAATCCTATCCGTTATTCCACTTTTTATCAATCCAATGAAAAATTGGGATGGCATCTTGTTCATATATACAACAATCACAGAATGATCATTAATCATAGTTTTTGCTTGAGTAAAGAAGTTTCTGTCACTAATAAATCAAAACAGAGATATGGTAGATTTAAAAAATAAAGTTGCTCTTGTCACGGGTGCAACTAGTGGGATTGGATTAGCCTCAGCAACATCTTTGGCTCAAATGGGAGCGGAGTTGTATTTGGTAGGCCGAAATGCTCAAAAAGCAGAAAAAGTTATACAGAATATAAAATTAGAAACAGGAAATAAAAATATTCATCTGTTATTAGGAGACCTATCCTCACTAACAGAGGTAGATATAATTGCCCAAACTTTTTTGAGCTATAACAAACCTTTGCATATCCTTTTAAATAATGCCGGGGTCTACAACACAAAGAGAAAAATCACCGTAGATGGGTATGAAGAAATGTTTACTGTTAATCATCTTTCACATTTTTTACTAACCAATTTACTACTTGAACGCTTAAAATCTAGTGATTCTGCTCGAATTGTAAATGTAGCATCAGGAGCACATATGCTTATTAAGAGAATGAATTTTGAAGATTTGAATTTTGATAGCGGCTTTAAATCTTTAAAAGTATACAGTCATTCAAAACTAGCAAATATTCTTTTTACCTATGAATTAGCGAAGAAACTCGAGAAAAGTAATGTAACGGTTAATTCTGTTGATCCAGGAGAAGTAGGAACCAGTTTAGGTTCTCAAAATGGTTTGTTTGGTAAAATAATTTTGCCCCTTATGAAACTGTTTCTACAATCACCAGCAAAAGGAGCAAAAACCTCTATTTATATGTGTACATCTAAAGAAGTTGAGGGTGTATCAGGAAGAAATTTCAGGAATTGTAAGGAAAAAAAACCTAAACCATGGGCAACTAACGAAGAAACAGCTAAAAAGCTTTGGGACATTAGTGAAAGATTGGTTCAAACTAAAATAAAAAGGTCTGACAAGAATGTATGAAAAACATAGACATTTATGCTAAACAGAAAGTCTTCTGAATATTAACAAAGTTACCAACTCTAAAATTTAGCATTTACGAAAAATGATAAAAGCAAAATATTCATATTCGGATGAGTACCAATCCGAAACC
Source organism: Aquimarina pacifica (assembly GCF_000520955.1). Lineage (GTDB taxonomy): Bacteria > Bacteroidota > Bacteroidia > Flavobacteriales > Flavobacteriaceae > Aquimarina > Aquimarina pacifica. Next base: position 19,035 of record NZ_JACC01000054.1, read on the forward strand.
TAGCACTTATCAACTTCCCTACGTTTCTTATACTAATCGTCATGTATTATCATGAAATGTCGCATCTAAGAAAACAATTAATGTTCTAAAAAAAGGTGCTCAATATGTGATTTACACTCCTACTTCTGACAAAACAGAATCTAATATACCCGACGATTTAAAAGAGTTTTATGCACTAACGAAGAAAAAACCTAATTTAAGAATACCTATTCTATGATTAACTTGAAAAAAATAAATAATTCTTAACCTAAATAGAATATCATAATCAAATTAATCATATCCGTAGAAAACACCTCCCCCTACTTCAACAAAAAAACGATGCACCCTTGCAAATCGATTTCTTATCATAAAAACGCTAATTAATACAGGCTTTAATGCTTAATCCAAAAGCTACTATAATTTTAAAAAGCCCTCAAAATCTTTCTATTTAGCTTGACAAAGAAAAAGACAAAATAAAAGTTTTGACTAAGTACTTAACCCATAATTAAATGTATTTTTAATCCCATACTAATCATAGCCAAACCACAATAGACAAAGAAAAAATGAGTAATCTACTACTAAAATCAAATCTAATGCCTCCCAATTTATGGTGTGAGGTATTGCATAAATCTATACCCTCTACATTAAAATCTAATGGATTAGAATTAGACAATAGTATAGGCTCCGGAGAAATAGAATATTTGCAAATTCAAGATGGGTTATGGTGTAATTTGATAGACGTAGAACTGCTCAAACCACTTGAACTAATAAGAGAACCTAAAGCAATCAATGATTATTTTATCCTAAATTTTCATCTTTCGAAATCAACAATAAAACAAACGGGAGATGGAAAACAATTTAACCTCGGGATTGGTAACATCAATATCTTACTTGCTTCCTCTGCTACCTCAGCAAGAATTCAGATACCACCTAATGCACCAATCAAAATTTTTAATATAGGATTTACCAAAACCTGGTTAGAAGACAATATAATGAGTTCAGCAAGTAATCCTATTAAAGAATTGTTTCCTGAGAATATTCCAATTTTTCTTTCCGAGTTTTTGGATTTCAGATTAAAAAAATTGTTTACGGGTACAAATAACTCTACTGAAAATAAATTGTTATTAACCTCTAAGGTTTTTCAACTTTTAGAATATTTTTTTTCGAGACTACAAAATCGAACAAAAGGAGATACAAAAATTGAAGGTGTACATTCAGACGACTTGGCCAAATTAATTCTCACCAAAGAAAATATTGAAAACAATGTTGAAAATATTGTATCCGTTGAAAACTTGGCAAAACTTGCGGGCATGAGTCTTTCTAAGTACAAAAGGCTTTTCAAACAAGTTTTTGGCACTACACCATATAGATATTACCTCGAAGTAAAATTGAACTTGGCGATGGAACTATTACTAACAAAGAAGCATTCTTGTTCTGAAGTTGGCCACATCATAGGGTATAGCAATCTCAGTCAATTTTCAAAAGCTTTTAAGAAACAATTCAACATTTTGCCTAAAGACGTAAGGTGAAGCATGATGAACTAAATGGGGCATTTTTTAGACTTTTAGGGATGAATTTGGATATGCTGACTACTTAAATTTGCTGTATTATTCAATTCAAAAAAGATAATCATGCAAAAATTACTTTATTTATTCGCACTATCATTAATTCAACTTACGGCATTTGGACAAGAGGGTTTCTATGTCGGGGGTGGGTTCTTATTCCTAAATGCTGCCGAAGAGGTGGTCAGCAGAGACGGTAGTTATAATCTTACTATCTCCCCTTCTTTTACCAGTAGCAAAGCAACGGTTCCTCAAGCATTTCCCAATGTAGGGTTTGGTGGTTATGTGGGATATAAACATATTTTTGGAAGTAACATTGATAAAGTCAGGTTTTGGGCAGGCGTAGAATTTTCCTATAACCACCAGAAGATGGATATTAAAGCCAATACAGATTCTCTAAATTTTCACACCGAAGTAGATTATAACTTTGGGCCATCAATAAGGTTGGGGCTTCAATACAAGAAGCTATCCGCCTATGCGGGTCTCTTTGGTTTTTTATCTCAAAGATGGAACAACACCAATTCTTTAGTCCCTAATGGTGTGCTTTATGATTTGAATGATGCCCGAACAGAGCGAGGCGCCGAACATCCTACATACTCAAAAGGTGTACATACAGGAGTACGAACAATGAGCTTAGGAATAGAATACTTTCTAAAACAAAATCTATCGATAAAAGCAGAATATACAGCATCTAAACACGTAGAATATAGAAATGAAAATTCTGACGGAAATTATTTTGATTCTGGCCTGGGGGTATATCAAACTATGTTCGGTATTACATATTATATTTGGTCTCCCAAAAAGTAAATTAAGAAAACCTAAATAGAAGCTTATCTTTAATCAAGTACAAAAAAATAGCCAAAACAGTGATAAATTCAAGAGGTGCTGCCCATCTCAACTTCCTTTTAATGTGAAATAAAACATACCCGCAGTAAGCTACTATTTTTATAATCAACATTAGATATAATTTCTTAATCTATATGATCAAAGAAGTAAATAAACCAAGAAAGTTACCACACAAGTCTTTCGTAATCAAAGGACTAAATATCGAATTAGATTTCCTTTATGAAGATTATAAACAGGTTAAAAATCTAAAAAAAATGGAGATATTATTGCTAATCACTTCGAATCGCTTGCCAAAAATATTTTTGAATTAGCAATAGAACGATTCTATCTAGAGGGTATTTCACTAGATGACTTTATGGATATGTTAAAAAAGTCTGCATTAGCTGCGGGTAATTATTTCAGATTAATAACGAATAAAGGAAAGGAAACTCAATAAAAGGGATATGAATTAATTACAACGCAATTTCTTTATCAGAAATTCACCAGGGTTAATTACCTTTGAAAAAGGCTAAAACACTCATATATTTTCTGCCAACTTATCATATCCAAAACATTTTGTGTTATATAAAAATGGCATTGAACTGAAAACTAAATCGAAACGAATAATGTTTATTATAAATATCACTTATAAAACAGAATTAGAAAAAGTTGATCAATTTTTAAACGAACACATTGAATTTCTGAATGAACAATATGAATTGGGCCACTTCTTGGCTTCTGGACGAAAAATTCCCAGAACAGGCGGAATAATTTTATCCAATATTGAATCAAAATCTGAAATCGAAAAAATTATTAATAAAGACCCTTTTAAGAAAAATGAGCTTGCAGATTATGAATTGACACAATTTGTACCCAGTAAAACCTGTGAGAAACTAAAATTCTTAATCGAAGAATAGATACCAACACACAACAAAGCCTCTCATAAAAAACACCTAGTTCTAAAAATAATATATCTTTTTTAAGATGTCCATAATGTGGTTTTTGTTCTTGGCAGTGCTTGTCTTATATCCTATTTGAAGATAGTCACCGATGCGAATTCACCAGTATCTATGTAGTATATAATATTTTACATTGTCTCTATGTGATTTAGAGAAAAACAAAGAATAATTCACCTATAAACGTTGATGCCTAAACAAAAAAATACTAAGCACAATACTCAGATTGCACAAAAATAGGGCAATTCGCATTTATAGTCTAAAGTTTCGTAATTTTAATCCCGTACTAACCAAAGTCGATAACGCAAGTAAATATTTGAACAAAACGAATGAAAAAAAACTTTATTTTATTATCAATACTACTATTTTCAATCCTTTGGAGTTGTCAAACAGAAAAAAAAGTCCCCGAAAAACAAGAGTATTTACGTTGGGTTGGAGATATTGAACAAAATGACAAAGTTGATACTTCAGATTTTAAAATATGCAACGGAGATGACAATATTCTTCAATATTTCAATTTGGGAAAAGGCCCGGTTTATAAAGACGAAAAACTAAAAATCTTACACACCTTCAATTCAAAATACAAATCTACAAGAGGCAGTAATGAGAATGGACTAATCAGAATACGATTTATAGTGAACTGTGAAGGAAAAACAGGAAGATTTAGGGTATTACAATCAGACTATAACTACCAAGAAAAGGAATTTGATAAAGAAATTATTACTCAACTTCTTAGCATAACAAAAGAGATTGAACAATGGGAAGTTTTATATAAAAACGAAACTCCTGTTGATTATTATATGTATCTCATTTTCAAAATATCAGACGGACAACTAACAGAAATCTTGCCTTAATGAAATATTTTAGCCTTTTAATTGTACTATTTTCATGTTTAAATTTATTCGCACAACCGAATTGCGAAGCGTACAAATATAACGGAGACACTTTAAAATATAAGGCTTGTGAAAAAGCTATGAAAATTAAAGGTCATTATCAATTCAGTAAAGAATATCAAACAATTTTAGACGAGGCAATTGAGATTGACCCAACATTTGATTATGCTTATTGGGCAAAATCTATTGCTTATCTGAAAAGTGGGGATTTTGTAACCTGGAAAAAACTAATTGATAAAGCCGTTGAATACAATCCAAAAGAACACCTAGGATATAGAGGTTGGTGTCGTTATCAATTTTTTAGAGACTATAAAGGAGCAATTAAAGATATTGAGAAACTGGACAGTTTGGTAGATTATGATATAGGACAATCTCAAAATGGAACATATCATTTGAATATTGCCAAAGGGTTATGTTACAAAGCCATTGGAGAAAAGAAAAAAGCAATAGAAATCATACAGAAACAGATTCAGCTAAACGAAGAGGAGAAGTTCCTTGGCACTTATGATTATTTGCACCTTGGCGTCCTTTATTTTGAAACCGAAAAATTTGAAAAAGCAATTGACCTTTTTCAAAAGCAATCTAAAACGAATGAATTAGCCGAAAATCAATATTATTTATCTCTTGCCTATCGTAAGTTAGATAAAATATCACAATACGAAGCTTCTTTAGTAAAATCAAAAGAACTTTATATTCAAGACAAAAAAATGTCTGATCCTTACTCAAATCCAATGGACAAAATATATTTAGAGAATATTGAAAATGAAATAAAACAGCATACAATAATGAAGTAATTTCTTGTTCTCGTCTACTTCTGCAAATCTTCACAAATTTATATTATTTGCAGTTGCCTAATTAGTCGATAAACCATAATAACCAATCGAAACAGTATCTTTTTAAAACATCTGTACAGCCAGTAACAATCTTCTAGCTCTTTCGTCATAAACAAAAAGAAACTATATATGTTAGAAATAACAAATTTAAGGTTATACTTCTGTGCGCTATGTATTTGCTCATATCTATAGGATTAACCTTGACCATTTGGCCAGAAATAATTACCCCTAACCAGAGGTCAGCTAATCAAGACACCGTGATTCAGTCATTATTAGGTGCCTTCGCATTACTTGCAATACTTGGGGGGTTCAAAATCCCCTAAAAATGCTTCCTGTTTTAATTTTTGAGCTAATTGGGAAATTGATTTGGAACTTAGTAACCAATACGGGTATTTGTTACTTAATCAACAGCGTAGTACTCATTCTTGCCCCTCAATACTCCGGAGATATATTTTTATACTTCTATTTTCTTTAATAGGAGAATTGTCGTTTTCACTTTGGCTATTAATTAAAGGAATAAGAGAGTAAAAACTGTACATTTTAAGGAACTCAATAGCGAACAACAACCTGATATACAACCATTTACAACATAAATCTATTCTTCTCAAAAATATGAACCTGACCTACATGAAGTTCTTATTCGTTTACTTTTAAATGAGTAAATGATGGATAAGAGTGGTTATATTAAAGTACTTTGTTCAACTCATTAAGACGACCTCACATTAATTATTTTTTGTAGTATCCGCCTTTTTTTTGCTCAAAAAGCCTCCCAAAATATTTTTCGCAGTATTTTTCAATGTTTCTTTGGTATCTGTAGCTTCTGTGGTATTAGAATCTCCTTCTTCATTTTTAGACCCTCCTCCCAAGAGGTCGGTTAATACTTTTTGTCCTTGACCAACTAATTCTCCTTTTACCTTTTCTTTTTGCTTAGCTACTATTTGTTGTGTGAGCTGTTTTATAGCATCTCTGGTGTTCAAATTTATTTTTGGGTTCTTAAAATTTCCTGATATTCCCACAGGAACACCAACAGTCATGGCATCTGCCTCTTTTGGGTCTAATTGCGAAATCAAGCTTCCTACCTCGTCACCCAAATATTTTGCAGGAACATCTAAGGTCATAGTATAATTCATATTCTGATCAAAACTATGATCACCTCCTGCAGTGATTTTTATCCCTTGGACATCAAACTCAAATGGCTCTACGTTGATTTTGCCATCATCAAAGCTAAGATTTGTTTTAATATCCTTTAAGTTTAACTGATCAATATCTACAAAATTAAGTTGATTATCGAGCGAAGATAGCATGGGAGTCTTAGTGGTAGAAACCTGAGCATTTAGAATTTCGGCAAGTGCACTTCCTTTTAATGAAGTTAGTACAGGAATAAGACTTTCGTCTAGATTTCCGTTTAACTTCATTTGCGTAGTAATATTACCTGTAAGTGCTTGAGCAATGGGAGCCAAACTCTTTATTAGTTCAAGGTTGGTAAACGATTGTACAATATCTATTTTATCAAGATCTAGAGCCATATCAAAAGTGGGAGTTTCTGATTTTGTAGATACATTACCAGAAAACCCAATGTTTCCATCAAAAATATTTGAAGTTACGTTTTCTAAGTACGCGGTTTCATCCTTTATTTTCACAGTTCCTTTAGTGTTCTTCAGCTCTAAATTATCATAGAAAACAGTCTCTGTATCAAAATTTAATGTTGCATCAAGGAATGAAGGAATTTTCATAGCATCATCATCTGTTGTTGCTACTGTTTTATTTTCACTTTCTCCCTGAGTAGTCTCCTCTGATTCTGATTCGCCTACCATAAAATCATCGACAGCAAAAACAGTAGAGGCTACATCAAATTCTCCTTTGAGATCCTGTTCTGAGAACACAAAACCCATTAGGTTTTGAATGGTTCCTTTGGCCTGAAGATCAGATCTACCGGTTGTTACATCCATATTATCTAACGTTATAGTTTCTGGATTAAAACTTACGTTAGCTGTTTCTATTTTAATTTCATTAGGCAAATCCTCAGATGCATATACGAACTTCGATATACTTGCTATACCAGAACTTTTTACATTCTGATATTGTTCTTTATCAAGAGATTCCATATCAAAATGGGTGGCAATATTTGCGGTAAGAATCCCGTTGAGTTTTTGCTCGAGCTCCATAGGATATGCTTGATTTAAATTAGCTAGGTTAAGTGTCCCATTCATTGTCATATCCACAATCATATTTTTGGTCACATTTAACAAACTTCCTTTTGCCGCAAAAGCATCCTGATCAATCTTAAAAGTCAGATCATTAATTTTCACAAATGTATCATCTAGTAGCCCTGTCTCATTGACAATCTGGGTATTAATATTAATATTTTCTACTGCCTTAGGTAAGTCTGGGTATTTAAAATATGCATTATTAGCCAATATATTAATGTCCATTTTCGGGATGTACTTCTCATCAGACTTCCCCTTTACGGTACCGCTAATAGAAAAATCTCCGTTGGTCTTAACACCACTTAAATCTTTGGTATATACCTCTGGAATCACCGCTAGAAAGTTCTTAAAATCAGAAGTTGGAGTTTTGAAACTAAGATCAACATCTGTATATGCATCTGCCAGCTGTACAAAACCTGTAAACTCTAGAGGTAATCTATTGATCTGAAATGTATTTTCTTTAAAAATATATTTTTGATTTTCGAGATCTAGTTCTATCTCTGCGTCTAACTTTAATTTGTTCTTATTAAGATAATTGGTCCCATCAAACACAAAAGATGCTTCTGTTTCTGTTTGTGTATCAAGAATTATTTTTTCGCCTACTGACCCATCTCCACTATGACTAAAATGGGTCATTTCTAACATCATTTTTGTTACATCATCTCTAAACAGAATTTTACTGTCATTAATCTCATAGTGCTCCAAAGCAAATGTAAATGCTTCTCCTTCTTCAGTATCTTTTTCCTGTACTGCATCAACACTATCATCCTTTTTAGTTACATCCATATTAGAATTACCCAAAGAATCTGTTTTAATTGCAATACTAGCCTCATCTATTATGATTTTTTGTAAACTAATCGGTTCAGAAGGATCTTTGAACAACTCCATAACGGACATATTTAAAGCTATTCTTTTTGCATAAGCCAATGTATCCCCCTCAAAAGGAGCATGATTAGTCATAGAAAACTCATCTATAACAATAGAAGCACGAGGAAAACTTCGGATAAGACTTATATCCAAATTATCCAAATCTACTTTTGCATTTACGTGCTGATTAATTTGATAAAGCACTTTATCCTGAATAGTACCCTTGAACAAAAAAGGAACAGCGATAATAGCTACGATTAACAGCAGTAAAAGGATACCAAAAATTTTAAAAACTTTTTTCATGTGCTTTAATTTTAATACTTCTTCAAGTAGATTTTTTTTAAAAAAATTAGCGTTTTATTCAGTTAAAACTATACTATAAAGTAACGATTTCCAAAAATACATTGTTACATTTTTTACGTTAACTATTTGTTAGACTTTACATCTAGATACTCGACAAAACCCAGAATTTTTGTTAAAATCTCGTCAAACAACCCACTAAACATCTAATTCTAATTCTTCTCCTTGTTTTAATCCAAACCTTTTGCGTATTAGATGTACTCCCAGATACAATATTGGGGTATCTAATGCAGCGACCAAAACTTTAAACAAAAAACCATTAAGAAGTAGCACCGCAAAACGATCCCAGGATATAATATTAGTAGCACATAATAAAAGTAGTACTGTTGCCGTATCTATAAACTGAGAAGAAAATGTAGAGAAATTATTACGAAGCCAAAGGTGTTTTCCTTTTGTTACTTTTTTCCAGAAATGAAAAATCTGAATATCAATATATTGGGCAAAAAGATAAGCCAGCATCGATGCAAATACTGCAATTACTGTAGCCCCAAAAACTTGATCAAAAATCGCATCATTGATAGGAGACCAAGAAGTGGCTGATACCCATGAAGCCATACTCACAATAAGTAATGAAAATAAGGAAGCAAAAATACCAGCTGTAACGATTTGGTTTGCTTTTCTTTTTCCGAATATTTCACTAATAATATCAGTAATCAAAAACGTAATCGGATAAGGTAAAATACCAACAGAAATTTCAAACGTGTAAATTCCGAAAAAATCCCAATGAAAAAATTTTTGAAAAATTAAATTAGAAACTACCAATGAAGAAATAAAAAGGGAACCTAATATAAGATATATATAGTATGCGGCACGTTTGTCTTTAAAATCTAAAGGAGTTTTGTTCAAAATAAAATCTTGATTAGTAATAGTTGGCACAAAAATAAGGCGAAGTGGTTTTGTTTTGCTTAATTTGTTCTTAAAAATATAAAGTTCTTACCAGATCACAAACCAATATACTTTTGAAAACACCTCATCTTATTCATATCTCATTAGGCAGTAACATTAGTAATCGCATAGAATTTCTTCAAAATGCCATTAATGAAGTTTATAAAACCATAGGTGATATCGTCTCTATCTCTAGAGTATACGAGACACCTGCATGGGGTTTTAATAGTGATCCTTTTTATAATGCCTGCATTCTGGTTAGAACATTTCTTACTACTAGCGATGCACTAGATAAACTTTTAGCAATTGAAAACTTGCTTGGACGAAATAGAACAAATACTGACGGTTATCAAGCCCGAACTATTGATTTAGACATTATTTTTTCTTCTGAAGGTATTATTGATACAAAGAAATTACAAGTACCTCATCCCCATATGCAGGATCGTAAGTTTGTTTTAGTCCCATTGGTTGATATTGCAGAAACTGAAATACATCCTGTACTACAACAAACCGTACAGCAATTATTAACAAACACCTCGGATAACTCGACAGTTACTATAGTTTCTAACAAACTAACAAACCCAAAAAACAAGTACCTATTATCAGAATTGCAATACATCACTATTGAGGGTAATATCGGTGCAGGCAAAACAAGTTTAGCTCAATTAATTGCCCAAGAATTCAATGCAAAACTTATTCTTGAGCGCTTTGCCGATAATCCTTTTTTACCTAAATTCTATGAGGATATGGAGCGTTATGCATTTCCTCTAGAAATGTCCTTTCTGGCTGATCGTTATCAACGTCTACAGGATGACATTGCCCAATTTGACCTGTTTACAGATTTTGTCGTAAGTGATTATGACGTTTTTAAATCTTTAATTTTTGCTAATGTCACTCTACAACCCGAAGAATACACCATCTATAAAAGAGTATTTGACCTCATGTATCGCAGCTTGACTAAACCGGGATTGTATGTATATCTTTATCAAAATACAGATCGTCTTCTCAAAAACATTAAAATGAGAGGGCGTGATTATGAGCAAAACATAAGTCCCGAATACCTCGACAAGATCAATACCGGATATTTGCAATTCATAAAAATGCAACAAAAACTCAATGTTAAAGTGATAGATGTATCAGAAAGAGATTTTATAGCTAATCGAGGGGACTATATTTGGATTCTTGATCAAATCATTAGTACCTAAACAAAACCTGTCAAGAACATAATTTAGACTAAGAAAAATTACGACGTTTTGGTCATTTTAGAAAACAAATCCCATAGCACAACCCCAGCACTAACGGCTATATTTAGAGAATGCTTACTCCCATATTGCGGGATCTCTATAACCGAATCACTTTCAGAAACAACTTCTTGCTGTACACCTTTCACCTCATTTCCAAAAACCACAGCATATGTTACATCAGGGCTTTCGGGAACAAATTCATGAAGCATACTTGCATTTTCTGCCTGTTCGATGGCAAGAATTTTTATGTTTTGAGATTTCAGGTTATTAATTAGTGTTAATGTATCCTCGTAATACTCCCAATCCACAGTATCTGTTGCTCCCAGTGCAGTTTTCTGAATATCTTTATGCGGTGGTGTTGCTGTAATACCACATAGATATATTTTCTGTATCAAAAAAGCATCAGAAGTTCTAAAAACCGAACCTATATTATTAAGACTCCTTATATTATCCAAAATAACGATCAAAGGTGTTTTTGCTGCAGCCTTAAATTCTGCCGTCGTTTTACGATCAAGTTCGCTGTTTTTGAGTTTTCTATTTTTTTCCATTGCTGCAAAAGTAGTATTTACACCAAAACCTACAAAGGTTTACTTTACACCATACATGAAAACCTACTTATATGATAAATTAGAAAATCTATGACAGTCTCAAACTAAGAAAACATAAGTATTTATTATATCCTAGCCTCATTGCGAGGTCCTAACACATAAATTGAATTAAAAAAGTGTTCCTTTTTGACCTTCATTTCGAAAAAAAAGAAAAATCCCTGAAAACTGGGTGTTAAAAAAAAGACATTATAATGATCTTGCCTTATAAACACTTTTCGAGGTAAAACCACTTAAATTCACACCTAATTATGGCCAAACAAAACCTAAAAGAATACTTACAAGATCCATTTTTAAACACTTTGTTTCAAGAAATTCGTCAAGCTGGAGCTGTTAAATCTATTTTAGTAGACATTACGCACACCTGCAATATCAGATGTGAGGGATGCTATTTTTTTGCAGAAGATATGGACAAAATGAAAGCTCCAAAAGACGAACATGTTTTTGATGACTTTATTTCTCAAGAAAAAGCAAGAGGAACAAATTTCGTGACTGTTACAGGAGGAGAACCAAGTCTGAAACTTCCTAGGTTAAAAAAATTACATGATAATTTTAACACTACCGTTGTAACAAATGGCTTAAGAAAAATACCTGTAGAAGGTTTTGAAGATCTCCCAATTGGTTTATCTGTTTGGGGTGACCACGAAACAGACACGCGATTAAGAGGAGGAGGTAAAATTGAAGTTTTTAAAAAGGCTTTAAAAAATTATAAAGATGACCCGAGAGTAATGCTTTATTATACCACCACACCTGGCAATGCTCATGAAATTGAAAGTGTTGTTGAGCAAGGCGTTCAAAATGGTCTCCCAATTCTATTTAGCTATTATGGTGATATATCGAATAAAGGGGGTGATATTGATCATAACAGGGGGTTTGGCGAAGTTAGATCCAATATTGATAAAATGATAGAGAAATACCCTCACATGATTATGACTTCTTCTTATCTATCAAAAGTAATCTCAACAGGAATGCTCTATAATGAAAAATGGGGTTATGAAAATTGCTGTAGCGTTTCTGTAGATAATGATAAAAATGCCGAAAAATTAAAAAATGGCAAACCGTTTAACCCTCATTTTAATGCATACAATCCCGACCTTGCTTCTACCAGAAGATGTTGTATCGGAGAAGAAAGAGATTGTGATAATTGCTATGATCTTTGGGCCCATTATTCATGGATAATGCTTAACATGCGAAAACATCTTGGCTCCAAACAAGAATTTACAAACTGGCTTACATCAATGTATTCTTTTTATTTAATTAATAGATTGGTAGATTTCGAAAAAGGGATGACCTATGTAGCCGAAATGAATAAAAGGATAGGAATACTAACTAAAAAAGAATTGGTGTCATAATGATTGATTTTGAAGAAAGTTTTGAGAACATGTTAGACATTGAATCTTTCAGGCTTCCCTTCGGAATTGGTTCTGGAAGAACAATTGTTGGGGATAATTCGAAATTGTCTCTTAAATTTAAAGCAAACATCCTCGAAAAAAAAATTATTGCTAAGGTTACCATTCCTTTTCATGAAAATTTACAAGGTCCTCCTTTACATGCTCATGGAGGCCTTAGCTCCTATTTACTAGATGAAGCCATGGGTACCACCGTTTTTGCAATGGGATCACCCGGAGGAGCCTCTAAGCTTTCTTTTTCGCTTCACAAAATGGTACCTTTTGATAAAGAATTAACAATACAATCTATCATTGTGAATCAAACCGATAACGAGACTCAGGTTAATAGTATGCTTTTAGCAGACAACAAAATACTTGTGAAAGGAACTGGTATTTTTAAAACAATTCCTATTAACAAACTATCATTGTTATTTAAAATTTCTCCTCATGCAAAAGATGAGTTTTTTACATATATTCAGACTTTTATGAATAATAACCCAGATTTTCAATCCAATTACTTTAGTTCAATACTACATAATTTTGATTCGTTATAAAGGACCATAATCCTTTGTGGTAATCACCCTACTAAAATTACCTTTTCAAACATGCATTAAAATGTGAATAAAAATGAATAACTAATAATCACCTATTTCACAAAAATATTAGAGAATAGTTAATTTAGCAGCATTCCTAAAATTGATGAGTTGTATGGCGGCGAAAAAAGACAAAAAGGTTACTCCATTAATGAAGCAATACAATGCAATAAAGGCAAAATATCCTGATGCCATGCTATTGTTTCGAGTTGGTGATTTTTATGAAACCTTTGGAGAGGATGCAATCAAAGCATCAGCTATTCTTAATATTGTATTGACTAAAAGAGGTAATGGCAGTGAGCAGGAAACAGCACTTGCCGGATTCCCTCATCACTCTCTGAACACATATTTACCCAAATTAGTAAAAGCAGGTGAACGTGTCGCGATATGCGATCAATTAGAAGACCCAAAACAAACAAAAACCATAGTTAAACGCGGTGTAACCGAACTTGTAACACCGGGAGTTGCACTTAATGATGAAGTTTTGCAGAGCAAAACGAATAACTTTTTGTGTGCGCTGCATTACGGAAAAAAAGAACTAGGAGTCGCTTTTCTTGATGTGTCTACAGGAGAGTTTTTGACGGCACAAGGAGATGCCGCACATATGGATAAGTTGTTACAAAACTTTAGTCCAAGTGAGGTATTAATAACCAAACCTAAGAAAAAGGAATTTCAGGAAGATTTTGGACATGATTTTCATACGTTCTTTTTAGAGGACTGGATATTCAAGCCTGATTATACTAATGAAACTCTTAACAAACATTTTGGCACTAAAACCTTAAAAGGTTTTGGTGTAGATCATTTGACAGAAGGAATCATCGCTGCTGGTGTAATTTTACACTATTTAGGAGATACACAGCATCACAAACTCCAGCACATCACCACTATACAGCGAATTGCTGAAGATCAATATATATGGATGGATCGTTTTACCATTCGTAATCTTGAACTATACCATGCAAATGCAACAAATGCCGTAACATTATTAGATGTTATTGACAAAACAATTTCTCCTATGGGAGGCCGTACTCTAAAGAGATGGTTGGCATTACCACTCAAAAACATATCGGCAATACAAAAACGTCATGAAGTCGTTCAGTATTTTATAGAAAATGAGAAATTACATCAAAAAATCCAACAACAGATTAAGCAAATTGGAGATATTGAGCGATTGATCTCTAAAATCGCCACAGGAAAAGTGAATCCCCGAGAGGTAATTCAGCTCAAAAATTCTTTAGAAGCTATCGTTCCTATAAAAGCACAAGCATCGGGAAGTGATAATGAAGCTTTACGCATTATAGGAGACACCCTCAATGACTGCGAAATACTTCGTTCTAAAATCAAGGAAACACTAAATGAGGAAGCTCCTGTAAATATTTTAAAAGGAAATTCTATTGCAGAAGGATATACCCCCGAACTTGATGAACTGCGATCTATTGCATTCTCAGGCAAGGATTACCTTGATAAAATGCTAGCCCGAGAAACAGAAGCTACGGGTATTTCTTCCTTAAAAATAGCATCAAACAATGTGTTTGGTTATTACATAGAAGTGCGTAATACACATAAAGATAAAGTCCCCGAAACTTGGATTCGTAAACAAACTTTGGTCAATGCAGAACGCTATATTACTGAAGAACTAAAAGAATACGAAGCCAAAATCCTTGGTGCTGAAGAAAAAATCCTAGTACTTGAACAACAGATATTTTCTGATCTGATTATTTGGATGAATGAATATATAAAACCTGTTCAACTCAATGCTATGTTAATTGGGCAACTAGACTGCCTAAATTCATTTACTCAACTTGCTAAGGAAAATAAATATGTCCGCCCATTTATAGATGAATCTCATGATTTAGAAATAAAAAATGGTCGTCACCCCGTTATCGAAAAACAATTACCACAAGGAGAAGCCTATATTGCTAATGATTTGATCTTAGATCGTGACCAACAACAAATGATTATGATTACTGGTCCTAATATGAGTGGTAAATCTGCCATATTAAGACAAACCGCATTGATCGTTCTGTTGGCACAGATGGGGTCTTTTGTCCCGGCAGAAGAAGCAAAAATAGGAATTATTGACAAAATTTTTACCCGAGTTGGTGCTAGTGACAACATCTCAATGGGAGAGTCTACCTTCATGGTAGAAATGAATGAAACCGCGAGTATTCTTAATAATATATCAGACCGTAGTTTGGTATTACTAGATGAAATAGGGAGAGGAACCAGTACCTATGATGGGATATCCATTGCATGGGCAATCAGTGAATTTTTGCACGAGCACCCATCTAGACCCAAAACATTATTTGCAACACATTATCATGAACTTAATGAAATGTGTGAAACCTTTGGTCGCATAAAAAATTATAATGTATCCGTAAAGGAACTTAAAGACACGGTGCTATTCTTAAGAAAACTTGTCCCGGGAGGCAGCGAACATAGTTTTGGTATTCATGTAGCTAAAATGGCAGGGATGCCACAGCAGGTATTACACAGAGCTAATAAGATGCTAAAGAAACTAGAAAAATCACATAGTAGTGATGAACTTACAGGCAAAATCAAAAGTGTACAAGAAGAAGATGAATTGCAACTTAGTTTTTTTAATCTTGATGATCCATTGTTAGAAGAAATCAAGGATGAAATTGTTAATATCGACATAGATACTCTTACTCCTGTAGAAGCGCTCATGAAACTTAATGAAATCAAACGTATGCTTACTCGTAAAAAAGCATCTCAATTATAATTTTATAATTTTATTTTTTCTGTTTCTCCCTATGAAACATAGAGTTACTATTAATTTTGATTCTTTTTCTAAAAAAACCGACAAAAAGCCTTTGGCATTATTATAATTATATTAAATTTGCATCCGCAATACGAAAGAATTGCAACGTTCTTTAGAAAAATTGCGAAAGTAGCTCAGGGGTAGAGCATCACCTTGCCAAGGTGAGGGTCGCGGGTTCAAATCCCGTCTTTCGCTCTGAGATATATACCAAGCTGAAGTGGTGGAATTGGTAGACACGTTGGACTTAAAATCCAATGTCCATTAGGACGTACGGGTTCAAGTCCCGTCTTCAGTACTTTAATTAACCCTTTGTAAAACAGCGTTTTGCAAAGGGTTTTTTGTTGTTTTACACTACGATTACTTGAACACAAATTACCCTCGGGTTAAACATAGGTTAAACAATTACGCTGTTTTGGTTTAGAAGATATTTCTAAATTTCTAACTAACCTTTCATTCAACCTTCGATTTAACTCCTGATTTCCTTGTCCTGAAATTTGAGAATAATAATTTGTTCCCAGAAAAGAAGTTTTATTAACACTTGTTATCAAATTTTGAGCATCTTGTACATAATTCTTAAAATATTACATCCTTGTAGGGTAATTATGGATCAAGGCCAATTGTTGTGTTT
>NZ_JACC01000055.1 GCF_000520955.1 Aquimarina pacifica
TCTAACCACAACTTTTTGGAATGATCCGTTATTATACTCAAACTGTTCAATCAGGTTGTCATACGCCATCTTAAGTTCTTCATACTTCGCCTTCACCTGTTTATTTACTTGATGAATATTTGTATTCTTCCAAGTAACAGTATCAGGAATCGTAATCATAGGAGCTCCCACATCTGTCGCATACGGCCTTAAAGCCGCATCGTACTTCCCTTCCTCTTTATTATAAACTACTTGATCTGGTTTTATAGTACTCATTATTTATCTTTTTGAAATTTTATTATGTGTAATTTGTCGTTGTCGACTGCATTTAAACCTTCCTTCTTCAAAAGCTCGTTTTTTAAGATGCTTTGTCTTTCTCCCCTGAACCCGTTTACGCCACATCCTGAAGCTCGAAGGTTTCATTTCTTTTCGCATTAAATCAATAACTTCTTGTTCTTTGATACCAAATTGTAGTACAATAGCATCAAAAGGAGTTCTGTCTTCCCATGCCATTTCTATAATTCTATCTATATCTCTAATCGATAACTCTTTCTTCATAATTATTTATTTTTTCTATTTGGTAACGTATGCTTCTTTAAAATACGATAGCTTTCTTTTTTTACTAACTCATTATTTTTCATATTCCACAAGGTGTCACTCGCTTTTTTTCTGGTCGAAGCCATATCAACAATCGGAAAAGGATAATCTTTTCCTAAGGTAATATTGGCAAACTTTTGATCCAAGAGAGTCATCCTATAGGGTTCATGAATAAATTCTTTCGGAATCTCGCTAAGTTCTGGCACCCATTTTCTAATAAATACACCTTCTGGATCGTGTTCTATACTATTTTTAACGGGGTTATATATTCTCAACATATTAATCCCTGTTTCTCCTGCTTGCATTTGCAATTGCGGAAAATGAATACCCGGCTCAAAATCCAAAAACATACTTGACAGATACGCACTGGCAGCTTGCCAAGGTTGCCATAGATTATGTGTAAAAAAAGAAACTACCATAGCGCGCATCCTAAAATTGATATAACCCGTTTCTTTTAAACAACGCATACAAGCATCTATTAATGGATACCCAGTTTCGCCAGCTTTCCATGCTGTCTGATATGCTTGAGAAATGTTTTTTTTGAGTTTACGATACCCCTTATTGATACTCTCAAACTCCATAATATCTTCCATCTCAAATTTCTGCACAAAATGAACTTGCCAATGAAGCCTCGAGACAAAGGCATCTATTTGCTTCTTATGACCAGAAAAGTTCCTGAACCTCATTGCATATTGCCATACTTGTCTAACCGAAAGATTACCCCATGCTATATACGGAGACAGGCGACTACACCCTTTGCGTGCCAATTCTGGCTTCGAAATATGAAAACTATAATTCTTATAGCGTCCTTGGTCAAAAAACGATTCTAGATACTTAATACCTGTTGTGGCTCCCCCTTTCTGAAAATTAGAGTCCGTATCCGTGTCTAGTATTTCTAACCTGAAAACGCGTTCGATTTCTTCTATCACTTTTAATGAAATAAAACTTTCTTCATTTGGTTTAAATTCAAAAAGAGGGGATGACATATAACGTTCACAATCTTCTCTCCAAGTACCTCTATTTTTTAACCCTCTAAGAATCCCATTGTTTCCATTTTCTGACCAATTGATTAGGTTATTTTTGCAAAACACCCTAAAGGCTTTATCCCTATCGTACGTAATTCGAATCCCTGTCTCTTGATGAGAAAAAACAGTATCTATTTTCCAAAATTGCTGAAGTGTCCCAAAAGTCTTTATCACCTCTGAGGAAACTGCCAATATCTTTGTATTAAACTGAGCGAGTTGCTTATTCATATCTTCTAGAGATTGCTTAATAAAATTCCAATGACGGTCACTATAATGTGCATCATTTCTTAGAGAATTTTCAAAAACATAAAGAAGTAAAATAGGTTTGCCTGATTTTATAGCAGTATATATAGCCTCATTATCCTGTAATCTCAGATCACGTTTAAACCAGACAATATTGATATGTTCATTTTTATTAATAGTCATTGGGGTTTTCTATTATAGTTATCGCCCTATCTTTTAGGGCTTGTAATTTTTCTTTATCCATTTTATCTAATAGGTTCATCATCATTCGCATTCTTTGATTATGCTCAAAATATGCTCTCTTTTCGTCGAGAAAGTTCCAGTACAGTGCATTAAAGGGACACGCATCTTCTTCTATTTTTTTTGCCACTTTATAATGACAATCTTTACAATAAGTACTCATCTTGTTTATATAACTACCACTAGAGACATACGGTTTTGTTGCCACAATACCACCATCAGCAAATTGACTCATACCTCTGGTGTTGGTAATTTCTACCCACTCGATAGCATCTATATACACCCCCAAATACCATTGATCTACCTCATCAGGTGCCGTTTGGGTCAAGAGAGCGTAATTGCCAATAACCATTAAGCGCTGAATATGGTGGGCGTAGGCATCATCTAAACTTTGTTTGATAGCATGATGTAAACAATTCATTTTCGTTTTAGCGGTCCAATAAAAATCAGGTAATGGATTTTGATTATTCAGGTAGTTTTTAACCCCGTAGCCTGGCATATGCATCCAATAGATTCCTCTCATATACTCTCGCCAACCCAAAATCTGACGCACAAAACCTTCTACTTGAGCAATATGAATCTCATCTTGATGCCCTCGCCAATGCACAATCACTGCTTTAATCACTTCAAGAGGATGCAACAACTTACTATTTAACGCAAAAGAAAGACGGCTATGAAAAAGATACTTTTCCTTGGTATGCATCGCATCCTGATAATCACCAAAATGAACTAATAATTTTTCACAGAAATAGGTAAGAACCTTGAGACTTTCTTCTCTTGATGTAGGCCAATTAAAGTCCTCTGCGACTATAGTTCCTATAGTATTGACTCCTGACTCCTCGAGAAGATGCACAATATCTGATACATCCTTCAAAAATCTTTTCTCAAGAGGTATAATAGGAGTACCAGTCCATTTTTTACGATTGTTTTTATCAAAGTTCCAAATTCCTCCTTCTGGATCGGTGGGAGTACTCATTAATACATTGTATCGCTTTCGCATGTAGCGATAAAAGTACTCCATGGTATATTGCTTCTTACCTTCAAAAAAAGTCGACAGATCTGTCCGAGTAGTCAAAAAATGCGCTGTATCATAGACTTTTGTTTCTATATTCAAAGAGGCACAAAATTCTTTAATTTGATTATCTAAACGATATTCATCTGGTAGCTGATACTCAAATTTGGTAACCTTATTATCTCTGATTAATTGCAGTAAATTAAGCGTCAAATCTTGCTTATTGTCTTTGTGATCTAATGAGTAATAGGTAACTCTATGCCCTTGATCGCAAAGCCATGCTGCAAAATTTCGCATGCTGAGAAAAAAAGCAACTATCTTCTGAATATGATGTCGCACATAGTCAGTTTCTTGCCTCATTTCTGCAAGAAAATAAAGAACATTCTGATCCTTTTCTTTATACCAAGAATGTCTATGATTTAATTGATCACCAAGAATTAGTCGTAATATCATAAATAATTAAAATAAAGTAGGTTGCAACCAAAGATTCTGAAACTTTTGCTCTGGGTCGTATCGTTCTGCTTGAAGCTGTATATTAAATTTTCGGTCCCGTGGGTCATTACCAACTCCTGCTACATACAACCAATTACCATAGTTACTATGCACATCATAATCAATTAGCATAGATTCGAAATACGCAGCTCCTATCCGCCAATCTAGTTGCAATTCTTTAGCAAAATAAGACGCAACATTTTGGCGCCCTCTGTTACTCATCCATCCTGTATTTTTGAGTTCAATCATGTTAGCATTCACAAAAGCCTCAGAAGTTTCTCCATGTACCCATTGCCGAATCAACTTTTTATCTGTTTGCCAGGAATATTTTTTATGAAGAATTCCTTCTATTCTAAAAATATCATTACGATGTTTCATCGAGATATATTTAAAAAAGTCACGCCATATTAATTCAAAAATCAACCAGTATGTAGAATTATTTTTACCCTCTCGTTCTTCATATTCTCTTACCTGATAATAAATCATTCTAGGAGAAATACTGCCATTTGCCAACCATGCTGAGAGCTTCGAACTATAATTAATACCTACAAGTCCGTTTCTGGTCTTTTTAT
Source organism: Aquimarina pacifica (assembly GCF_000520955.1). Classification (GTDB taxonomy): domain Bacteria; phylum Bacteroidota; class Bacteroidia; order Flavobacteriales; family Flavobacteriaceae; genus Aquimarina; species Aquimarina pacifica. The sequence continues at coordinate 4,161 of NZ_JACC01000055.1, forward strand.
ATTGAGACAGGTTCTTAGTATCAAAAAAATATGAATGCATTCGTTGTTCCCCATTATTTTCTCCACCATTAAAAGGAAAAGCAGTTCTCGAATCCTTTTCAAATTCGGCATACCCAAGATCTTTCAATGAAGGCATCTTAGTAACATTCTTATAATTATCCTTGCCTGAAATTGCTTTGTTTTGAAGTGGCACTCTTACTGAAACTTCTTTTTCACACAGTTTTCTAAAAGGGGTAAACACATGAGGAACTTTATTAATTTCGAAAGGAAGATCTTCTGGATGAAATAAAAATTGATCATAACTTTCTACCCAATCCAAATTACACATTTTAGTAGATGCTTTTGCAGCTATGAGAACCTGTCTCTCCTCTGAGGTCCACTCATTTTGCGTATAAACCTTGGCAATATCTTTATCTATTACCAGCTTAGGAATTACATCTTCTGGTCGTTGTTGATATACTAATAATGGGATCTGCAGCTTCTCAAGGTTTTCTCTTAATTGCGTAACAGTTTCTAATAAAAATTTAGCTCTAAATTTATCAATCTTCCTGAATCCATTGATCTCTGATTCAAAAAGTCTCGGATCAAAAAAATAAACCGCAATAATACTGTCATTTTCTGAAAGTCCTTTGTGTAAGGATATATTATCCTGAACCCTTAAGTCATTCTTAAACCAAACTAATCCTCTTCTCATGCATTCTTATTTCTTCGACACCTTTCGCTACAATACCGCACTTCTTCCCAAACCTTTTCCCATTTTTTTCGCCATGAATATGGACGGCCACATGACTTACAAATTTTTGTAGGCAGGTTCGATTTTTTCATTACATCAAATTGTTTAACCAATTTACAAAATAGTTAAACAACTTAATGTTTATCAACATAGCTTTAACACAAAAAATCGTTATTTTAAGAAAAATTCGACCGCACTTAGAAGAAATATCAGTGACCAAACTATTGTTCTTAACCAGTTGAGCCTTGTTAGCCTATCCAACAAATTCGTATCAACGTTCTGATTAGAGATTTTCTGGTGCATAGGAACAAACTGTAAGAAAGTAGACAACCAAACTATACCCACAAGAATACATAGTAAAACAGAAATAAAAGTGGGCTCTTGCAAAACAGAATATATTGCAAGGGTAAGTTGTGTCAACATCATAGGAACAACAATAAAACCAATGCGTGGTGTATATGTACCATGCCATCGGAATAAATTTGATTCATTAAAATAAGAGAAACTAGGATATATAATCAATTGTACAATCCAAATTAGAACTAATAAACCTGTACTAACAACGAATTGTAATACTTGTAGTATCTCTATATACATTGATATCCTTTTATATTAATGCCCATCGAGGTAGTTGTTTAAAATAACCTAGACATTTTCAAAAATAAGAAAACTTAAGCATCTATTAAGCTTATAACATATGCGACACTATAACAATACTTAAGTTTCCTATTTACTAAAACTCTGTTTACTACTCAAGAGTTAATGAGGTTCGAGAATTATCTCTCAAAAAACTAGATGAAAGGTTATTCCTAGTATTAAAAATGTAAAATTGAAGATATACTTTTAAGATCCGGACTAGCAAGCTTAAAAACTTGACAGTCTTTTTATTTTTAAAAACTATTCATTTTTTATTCATATGAACTTATAAAAAAGATAAAATCACCGTATCTCATTTAAAATAAAATAGTTCTATCTCTAATTTTAAACAACCTATTACAAATTGTTTAATATCTCAAAACTCCTGAACTTCTAAAATCATAAATATTTTACGGAAAACCGTAATTATTTAAAACCTTCTTGCTATATTGTGCCTTGGGAAGGTAAGCTATACCTGTCAAGTACTAAAATTTGGTAAGAAATAAAATATGTTTTTACAACATTTTAATATCTGATAGTTGCATAATCAAATGGTAAAATAAACATGTTACTTTTGAATGGTTTACTCTAGATCACACCTTACAATGGTTGGTTTCTATTAAATCAATCGTTATTCAGGCCCTGCTTTTGTTGGCTCGCCAAAGTTTTACAATTGCAGGGTTGTTTTTGTCTACAAATCAGCATGTATCTTTTTAGTTTTCAACAAATTCAAATCACTTTTTGTGTTTTTCAGGAAAGAAAAATAGGGCATAAAAAAACCAATCAAATTTAGAAAACCTGATTGGTAAGGAATAAAAATAAACAGTTGATTTGTTGTATTCTAGATTTTAAATTATGTTTTGGATTTTTTATGTTTTAAGGATCAAAAATCTACAAAAGACCTAAATCTTTTGTCATAGAAACCAAATGAATAGCATTTTTGGCCTTAAAATTATATTTCAATTTATTAAGTCGTTTTTCTATTGAGCTAATACTATTAGGTGAAATTTGATTTTTCTTAAAATAATCTCCAATCTCATCCTGCGTAAGCCCATCAGATAAATGCTTAAGAAGTAAAAGGTCGTAATCTTTAAGTTCGAATACATTGTTCTTGCTCATCACACTTTCTAATTGCGAAGAGATATACGTTCCTTCATTATATACCTGGCTCACCGATTGCACCAGTTCATTTAATCCATTTCTCCCTTTACAAACATATCCATCGATATGCTGATTAGCAAAAAGAGATTTGATTTTTCCTGGCCTATCTTCCATAGAATACACAATAACCTTTAGATTCGGTTGTATCGCTCGTAACGCATCAATAAGTTCTACACCAGACAACAATTTTCTTTGTCTGTGACTTTCTTTAAATGAAAGATCTGTGACCAACAGATCAAAAGGATCTTGATCCTTAATAGCTCTTCTAAACTTTAGGTATGCATCATCACAATATTGTGCTTGCTGTACTTCATTCACATCAGTTCTTGAGTATAGAACATTTGCTACACCATGATTAATACTACCAAGGTCTTCTGTAACCAAAACTTTCTTGAACATAAGCTCTATATTATAGTTAATTCGGAAAATCTATTTTGGCTTTAAAGCCTTTTCCTATTTCTGAGTCAAATATAAATGTTCCTCCGATCGTTTTTATACGGTTTTCCGTATTCCGCAGTCCATTACTATAAATTATTTTCTCTAACTTCACTCCTACACCATTATCTGCATAGGTAATTACTATCTTTTTAGACATTTTCTTGAAAGAAACAACTACCAACCCTGCATTGCTATGTTTCCTCATATTGACCATTAATTCTTGTAAGGTACGATGTACGATAATTTTCTTTTCTGGATTAATTGTTTGCCAATTAATATCATCGATTCCTTTAATAATAATGTTTGTTGTACCAGAACTGTAACTACTTAACATTCCTTCTAGTTCTGCAGAATACTCTTCTCCTGTAGTAAAGCTATTATTTTCTCGCGAAATATCACGAGTACTATTATAGATTTCTTCTAATTTATCAAGCACACCAGGGTTGGTATGATCATTTTGTACCTGTACCATTACATTATAGATATCATTTGCCAGCTCATCATGTATTTTTTTAGAAATTCGGGCTTCGGCATTGTACACATCACGAATTTTTTCTCTTCTGTGTCGTTGACGAAATAAGTAAAAGGTCGTACTTCCTATTAATGCGAGTAGAATGGTACTAAAAAGATAAATTATTTTTTGTCTATCTTTTTTGGCTGTTTCTGCCTTGAGTATCAAGTTTTCGGTATTCAGTTTATCATTCTCATACTTAGTTACCGCATAGATCTCTCGGTTACTTTGATTAATCTCCTGCAACTCACCATGTACTTTATTAAAAACTTTGGCTTCTTCTTTGGTATTGTCTTTGAGCTCAAATATAAAACCCAATGCCTCTAAGATAGAAGTCATACTATTTTGTGTAGTAGCATTCCTGTACGCCTCTTCTGCATGGTATAATGCCTTCTCTCTATCCTTATCAAAATAGTACCTGGTTAGATAAATATTACTTGCAATTAATCCATTAACATCTTCTATATCCTCTCTTATTTTTTTTGCACTTAATAGCAATCTCTCAGAATCCCTATCATCCATATTCTGTAGCCATTTAATGTGCCCTAGATTTGCTAATACTCTTGCATATTCTATTTTGTTACCTTTAATTAATGAATCCAATTGTAACTTTGAAAATATTGATAAGGCTTCTTGATATTTTTTTTGATTAGCCAATATATTTGCTTTGGTATTTTTAAACATCAAAATATTGTGCGCTCCAATTTTATGAAGTTTTATACTATCGTTGCCTAGATTTAATGCTAAACTATTATACTTTAAAGCTTCCATATATTTCTTTTGCTCCCTATTAGCCACAGAAATAATATGATATAATCCTGATAGACTTTTTATATCTTTCTTGTTTTCTATAAACTTTAATCCATCTATCGCTGTTGTTTTACTACCTGAATAATCCCCTAATCTTGCCTGAATATTCGCCATTTGTAATAACTTTTTTCCCGCTCCAATACTATCTTTAACAATTTTAAATATCTTAAATGCCTCATTATAATATTTAAAAGCATCTATTAATTGATTATTTTTTTTATAATATATTCCTAATTTAGAAACCGCATTTATAACATAAGTGGTATCACTATTTTTTTTT
>NZ_JACC01000056.1 GCF_000520955.1 Aquimarina pacifica
GAATCCACAATAGCATTCTCATAATCCCCGATACCACCTAATAGCTTTGTTTTCCGCATTAATCCGAGATAAATCAAAGAATCTTGCTTATACTTCATTGCACCTTCCAAAAACATGGTGGCATAAGACAATCTTTCCTCTAAAGCTATTGAATCAGTATTACTCAAGCTGTAATAGTGAGAAATACTATCTAGTTTCTTAATAGAGGGAGTTTGCGCTTTTAAAGGACTAAAAGCGATTAATAAGACATATAGACATATCCTTCTACTCAAAAAAAGAAAGAAGGAATCGACGCGCCAAAGTTTCATCCTCCAAAATTACTAAATTAAATACTCTATAAGTAAATCTTTTTAGTAATCTGTATGACAAGAGAATATAGAAACCTAATTCGCTCTTTTTCTAAATAATGTATTCAATGCATAAGAAATCTCATACTGTCTTATTATATCTTATAAAGAGGAGATATACAACGTACATTACTATTGTTAGGGGCGAAACAAATTAAACCCTATGCATTTAATTATCAAAGTGATAAATAGCATAGGGTTTAATTTAGAAAATATTTTTGGAAGAAAAATTGAGTTATCCCTGATCTTCTTCATCATCAACTTCTCCATCACCTCCAGTTGTAGCAACTTCCTCTATAGGTAGTGGCTCATTATCTGCGATGCTGTCGGCAGTACAAGAAGTTAAATTAGCAGTTATAAATAAAGTAATTAGTATATAGAATAAAGTTTTCATAATTTAAGGTTTTTTTGGATTCAACAAAAGGGATTGCCATCCAGTAGTTTTCTGGATTTGTTTTTAGATAGTAGGCAACCATTCTACTACGTCGAGTACTCGTCTTTTCTGGAAAGTTGAAATCCAATACCGTAGTGTTAAGCCACTTTCCAATTAAGCTTTAACCACCGTATTACGGATTTCCGTAAAAACTAGGTCCATACATTCACTATGTTAGCAAAATGAAACCGGAACTAGTTGTTAGTGTGAATTTATGAAGAATCTAAACCTGTGTTATTATACGATTCCAAGGATTCCTAAGATTCCATAAAAATCCTCAAGATTCCGAATAACCCTAATAAACTATGAAAATAAAAACAAGCGCTACTTACAGGAATGAGATTCTTGAGAAGTACAAAAGGGAAAGAGGGGGAGAAATGATTAGCTATCTTCTTGAGCCCACCCGTAAACAAATCAAAGAAGCATGCATCTGGTTATTAAACAGAAGAAACGAAAAATACGATACTAGTATTTTAAATCGTTTTTTTCAGTTTGAAGAAGGAGAAAACAGATTATTTGCCATCGAACGAACCAAAGGAGACAAATTTAAGCCTATTGTAAACTTTCTTACCGGAGAAACAAAATCAACCACATCTGCAAACTTAGAACTAATCGCATGGCTTATTGATTTTAAACCCAGACCCCTATCTATTTATTTAAGATCAAACCACAGCCTCGAAAACGAAGTCCCTTTTTCAGAATTAAAAACACCCCCACAAAGCCCTATGTATTATAATAATGTAGCAGAAGTCGTAGACATACCCGAAACCAAAGTAATTGAAAAGACAGATAAAAGCATTACGATTATTTCTCAGATTAATCCAACACTTAAAATCACCACCATTGTATCGTTATAGACCCTCTTCCTTCTATTATAATTTAAAAAGATCAACAAGAATTGATGATCTTTTTAAATTATAATAGAATTACACTCGCCCCCCGAGCCTTTCTTTTTTTATCAAAATATTTTTTGGTGTTTGTAAAACCAAAAAAAATAATACTCATAAAATCAAACCAACCTTCTAATTATTATTGCATAAAATTAGGCCCTTCATTAATTTAGACTGTATCTTTACATCAATTAACATGTTAGTACTGTTTCCCTAATGATTTCTGTAGAAAAAGCACTTGAGTTAACTGATACCAGTATTCAAAAAACCAATTCGATTATCACCATACCTATATCAAATGCATTAGACCATGTTTTGGCAAATGATATAGCATCCCCTATTGACATGCCTCCTTTTCGGCAATCTGCAATGGATGGATATGCTCTTGGATCTATAGAAGAAAAAGAGTTCGAATATATTGGCGAGATAAAAGCAGGAGATGACCTTGACCCATCGATAAGGAAAGGGCAAGCTATTCGAATTTTTACAGGAGCTCCCGTACCTTCTGGAGCAAAATCTGTTATCATGCAAGAAAAAGTCAATGCTACCAGAGAGCGAATCCTCTTACAAGAACATGCCATTGATAATGCGAATATTCGACCTATTGGTGAACAAATAAAAAAAGGACAAATTGCCTTACCAAAAGAAACCTATATTACCGCTTCGGGAGTTGGTTATCTTGCTACTCTTGGTCTTACTCATGTAGATGTATACAAAAAACCATCGATTGCAATTATTGCAACCGGAAACGAATTAATTCCTCCGGGACAATCCCTAAAACATGGCGAAATATATGAGAGTAATTCTATCATGCTTGCTTCTGCACTAAATAAAAATAAATTTGCAGATGTATCCTGCTATAAAGTTGAGGATGAATATTCAATTGTGCATTCTCTGATAGAAAGTACTATAGAACAATATGATGTCGTTCTAATAACTGGTGGAATTTCTGTAGGAGACTATGATTTTGTAGGTAAAGCCCTTACTGCAATAGGAGTTGAAGAGATTTTTTACAAAGTCAAACAAAAACCAGGAAAACCTCTATTTTTTGGGAAAAAGCAAGAAAAAACCATATTTGCTTTGCCAGGTAATCCAGGATCTGCACTAAGCTGTTTCTATATGTATGTCTTACCTGCTTTATTTAAAATCTCTGGAAAAAAACATACACTCAATCGTATCACCTCAATCTCTACTTCTGAATATTCTAAAAAAGGACAACGATCAGAATTCCTAAAAGCAGTTGTAGAAGGAAACGAAGTTACTATACTCGATGGTCAAGCGTCCTCAATGCTGCGATCTTTTGCCTTAGCAAATGCACTTGTTTATCTCCCAGAAGATACTACCGAGGTCAAAATCGGTGATGCCCTGCAAGTGATTCTATTGCCTTAATTAAGCCGCTTTAGAACTTCATATATAGATCGAAAAGCAATATTTTTCTTAGCAAAATAAAGAAGAATGACCCTAATTGACATCTATTTTCTTATATCAAACGCTTAGTATATTTTAAGAATTCTATATTCTTTCCCAAAGTCAATACATAATCCCTAAAAAACGAAAACTTCCTTGAGTATTTACTAAAACTATTGTAAAGAAAAATACAACCAAAAAAATCGTTGTATCTTTGAAAACCAAACGATTTTTTTTACTATCAAATGGATTACAAAATAAAGAGTAGAATCTGGATAGAATCAGAGCATGGTGTTTTTTTGGGAGAAGGAAGGGTAAAATTGTTAAAAGCAATTGCTCAAACAGGATCTCTGAGTAAAGCTGCCAGTACCTTAGAAATGTCTTATAAAAAAGCATGGAATTTATTAGACAGCATGAATAAAACAGCCAAAGAGCCTTTGGTCATTACAGCAACTGGCGGAAAAGGTGGTGGTGGAGCCGATATAACAGATTATGGGCAAAAAGTTATTCAGACATTTGATACTATTAACCAAAAATGTTGGGAATTTTTGGATCACGAATTACAGCAAATTTCTTTATAGGTTACCATAAAAAGTATAAAATGGATAACAAAAAAAACAGAACAGCAATTATCCTTGCCGGAGGCAAAAGCTCTCGAATGGGAAGTGATAAAGGCTTGTTACTTTTTAAAGGAATACCTTTTATTCAACACATTATTAATGCCGTGGCACCTCTGGTTAATGATATAATTATAGTAAGTAGTAATCCTAATTACAGTGCTTTTGGGCTTCAAAGAATTGAAGATATTGTACCCGATAGCGGTCCCATAGGCGGACTACATGCTGGGTTAACACGTACCAAAACAGAAAATAATCTAGTAATCAGTTGTGATGTTCCTCTGGTAACCTCAGAACTTTTAAAAAAACTCATTGCGCATGAGAAAGAAGACTTTGATAGTATACAATTCGAAGCAGCAGGAAAAACAATGCCTCTAATTGCCTTATACCGCAAAAATTGTGCTGCCGTTTGCGAGAAGTTACTTATTTCTGGTGAGCGCAGGCTACGCCAATTAGTTCTTAATGTGAATACGAAAACAATTCAGGTTTCAGAAAAAGAACAATTTTTGGTCGCAAACATAAATACAATTGAAGATTTAAAAGCAATAAAAAATGGAGTTGAATATTAAGTATTTTGGTATGTTGGCCGAGGCTACCGCTACCCATGAGGAGCAAATGCAAATAGAAACATGTTCTGTAGCTCAATTATTAGAAAAACTAAACCATCGATATCCCAAATTAGCCAATATGGATTTCAAAGTAGCAATAAATCAACAGTTGGTGAGACCAGACAGCATCATTAACAGCGAAGCAGAGATTGCTTTACTACCTCCTTTTGCAGGTGGTTAGTCATCGAAACAATCTCTAGAATAAGCTAACAAATTATGCCTTAAAACAATTGCTTTTGAATAGAAGCCACGAAGAATTAATCCCGTTATAAGGGATAAAATTTTAAAAATAGAATGAATTCTTTTAATCCTAGATATCACAGACAAGTCATTCTGCCAGAAATAGGTATTTCTGGTCAGAAAAAATTAGACAATGCCAAGGTGTTAGTTATTGGAGCTGGCGGATTGGGATGCCCTATATTACAATACCTCGTGGCCGCAGGTATAGGAACCATTGGCATTATCGACTTTGATATCGTTGATGTTTCTAATTTGCATCGCCAAATTTTGTATGGTAAGAGTTCTTTGGGAGAAAATAAAGCACTAGCTGCAAAGAAAAGACTCGAAGACCTCAACTCAGATATTACTATTCATGCATATCCAGAAAAATTAACTACCAAAAATGCTTTAACTCTTTTCTCTGATTATGATATTGTTGTAGACGGAAGTGATAATTTTTCTACCCGATATTTAGTTAATGATGCTTGTATCATTACTAATAAACCATTGGTATATGGAGCTATTTTTAAGTTCGAGGGGCAAGTTGCAATTTTTAATTATCAAAACGGCCCATCATATCGATGCTTATTCCCCGAACCTCCAAAAGAAGGAAGCGTTCCTTCCTGTTCAGAGATTGGTGTTTTAGGTGTTTTACCTGGTATTATAGGAAGTATGCAAGCAAATGAAGTCCTCAAAATAATTCTTGAGTTAGACACCTCTCTTAGCAGAAAATTAATGACTTATAATTGCCTAACAACGCAATCAGTTTCATTCAATATTAATAGAGTGGATACAGAAATTACAAAGGTATTAGAAGCGGCGCCTCATTTTGAAAACCATGATTATGACCTTTTTTGTGGGCTACAAAATATAAAAGAGATCTCTGCAGAGGATGCATTTTCTATAAAAACCGCACAATTTATCGATGTTAGAGAATCACACGAACAGCCAAAAATCGAGAAGCTAAACCCTTTATCAATTCCATTAGGACAATTGCAGAACGAACTTAATACGCTAGATCCCGAAAAAGAGATTATTGTCTTTTGTCAATCCGGTATTCGAAGTAAAAAAGCAATAGAAATATTACTAAAACATAGTTTCATAAACGTATCTCATATAAAAGGAGGAGCAGTTGCATTGAATAATGCACTACCAGACTTCAAAGCAGTCGATAATCATTCATCTTATCTCAAAAATTAAAGTATGGAAAAAAAGAAACCAAAAAACGTATTTGTACAAGGTGCAATATCATCAGATTTCATAGGCAACTCAATTGCAAAGCACCAAACAAAAACAAGTATAGGGGCACATAATATTTTTCTTGGACAAGTACGTGCAGATCAAGTTGATGAACGTACCATTACTGCGATAGAATACACCGCATACGAGGAAATGGCGAATCAAAAATTCTATGAAATCAGAGAAAGTACTTTTGATAAGTTCGAGATTACTTGCATGCATATTTATCATAGTCTAGGGACTGTAAAAGCAGGAGAAATTTGCCTATTTGTTTTCGTATCTGCTCCGAGAAGAAAAGTAGTTTTTGAGGCATTAGAATTTATAGTAGAGGCAATAAAAGCAGATGTTCCTGTTTTTGGAAAAGAAATTTTTGAAGACCAAACTCATCAATGGAAACAAAATAGCTATACCGAGTAAACTCGATTTTGAATCCTGTTATTTTAATTTTTAAATAAGAAATGGTAGATATTACACATAAAAAATCAACGTTACGAATTGCGACAGCTCAAGCAATTGTCAAAGTTAGTGACCCCAAAACTATTTCTGCGATACAAAATGGTACAGTACCCAAGGGAGATGTATTTGCCATGAGTAAAGCAGCTGGATTATTGGGTGTTAAAAAAACTCCAGAATTATTACCTGACTGTCATCCTCTTCCTATTGAGTACACTGGTATTGAGTATACAATAGATAAACTAGAAATTACAGTTCTTGTTACCATAAAAACCATTTATAAAACAGGAGTAGAAGTAGAAGCTATGCATGGGGCCAGTATTGTAGCTCTGAACATGTACGACATGCTGAAACCAATAGATAAAGGAGTCGAAATTCTCCAGATTAAATTACTTCAGAAAAAAGGAGGAAAGTCAGACTATAAAGACAAATTCAAAAGAGATCTCAAAGCAGCAGTTATTGTATGTTCTGATAGTATTTCGGCTGGAAAAAAAGAAGATAAAGCGGGTAAAGCAATTATCACCAAATTAGAAAAATCTGAGGTAGAAATCATGGATTACTGTATAATACCTGATGAAGTAGAAATTATACAAGAAAAAGCAAAATCTTATCAAAAGGATGGAGCAGACATTATAATCTATACAGGAGGCACTGGATTATCGCAACGTGATGTAACTCCAGAAGCACTAAAACCTCTTTTGAATCGAACTATTCCTGGCATAGAAGAAGCAATACGTAAATACGGACAAGATCGCATGCCATATGCTATGCTCTCCCGGAGTATTGCAGGAACGATAAAAAATACACTTGTACTAGCATTACCCGGATCAACCAATGGCGCTAGAGAATCTATGGATGCGATTTTTCCTGAAGTATTACATGTGTTTAGAATTTTGAAAGGTGCACGACATGATTGAGTAGAAATTTAAGACGCTATAGTTTTTAAAAATCTACTAGACAGATAAAAGAATAAAAACATTGAAAAAAAATCATACCATACTCACTGATACCTTTGGTAGAAAACACAACTACCTTCGTATATCGCTAACAGAGCGATGTAACCTTCGTTGCACCTATTGCATGCCTGCAGAGGGTATTCGATTATCACCAAAGGCACACATCATGACGTATGAAGAAATCTATACTATTGCCAAAGAATTTGTAGATGCAGGAGTCACAAAAATCAGGCTTACAGGTGGTGAACCCTTAATTAGAAAAGATGCAGCACAAATAATAGAAAAACTAGCTTCACTACCCATACAACTCACCTTAACCACCAATGGGGTAATTGTAGATAAATTTATAGAGCTGTTTAAGAAATGTGGTATTACGTCCCTAAACGTTAGCCTCGATTCTTTAGATGCAAAAAAAAATACAACAATAACACGAAGGTCCTATTTTGAAAAAATATACCAAAACATCGTTTTATTAGTCAATGAAGGTTTTATAGTCAAAGTAAACTGTGTTTTAATAAAAGGCTTTAATGATAATGAAATTATTGACTTTATTAATGTAACCAAAGACTTACCTGTTCAAATTAGGTTTATAGAGTTTATGCCTTTTGATGGTAACCGCTGGAACCTTGACAAATTAGTTTCTCTAAAAGAAATTCTTGAACAAGTACATTCGAAATTTACCTCAGAAAACATCCTTAAACTAGAAGACGCCCCAAATGATACCACCAAAAGTTATCAAATAAAAGGGTATCAAGGCACTTTTGCTATTATTAGTTCTGTGACTAATCCTTTTTGTGATGGTTGTAATAGAATACGATTGACCGCAAATGGCCAGATCAAGAATTGTCTGTTCTCTTCAAAAGAATCTGATCTACTGACCCCCTTACGAGCAGGTCAATCTATTACTCCCGTGATCCAAAAGACGATACAATCCAAACAAAAAATACGTAATGGTATGGATACATTAGATAAATTCAAACAGTCTGATGCTCATAATAATCGAAGTATGATTACAATTGGGGGATAAGTAACTTAATTACAACTATCGTCTAGAAAGTATAAAACAATTTCTTTTAACCTGAATTCAAAGTATACAATAGTATTACTAAATTCATAGTATTGTATATTTACTACAAAAAAGGATATGTCTTCTCAATCGCGTTTGGATCGTGCCTATAAAAATGCCAAAGTTATTCCATTTGATGATCAATCAAAGTTCATTCTCTTTAGTGATTGTCATCGTGGGGATAATAGTTTTGCAGATGAATTTGCCAATAACAGGAATGTATATTTTCATGCGCTTAATTACTATTACAATCATGACTTTACATATTGCGAACTTGGTGATGGTGACGAACTTTGGGAAAACTTAAACTTTGATGTAATATTCAGGGCACATAAAGATGTATACCAGCTACTCAGCGAGTTTCATAAAGAAAATAGACTAGCAATGATTTGGGGCAATCACGATATGGTATATCGGGATACTAAATATGTAAAAAAATACTTAAGTTCTTATTTTGAACCCAAAACAGACGAAGATATCCCTCTTTTTCCTGAAATTAAATATAACGAAGCCATCATCCTAAAACATAAAAAAACGGAGCAAGAACTATTCTTGTTGCATGGCCATCAGGCCGATTTTATGAATTATATTGGGTGGAAAATAAACCGATTTCTAGTTCGGGTCCTCTGGAAACCGCTACAAGTAGTTGGGATCTCTGATCCTACAAGTCCTGCAAAGAACTACAAAGAAACAATTCGTATAGAACGTAGAATCAAAAAATGGATTGCAAATAACAAAAATCAATTTACCATTATTGGTCACACGCATCGCCCAAGGTTTCCTGAAGCGGGAGAATTAGCCCTTTTTAATGATGGCAGCTGCGTACACCCAAGATCTATTACAGGTATGGAGATCGAAAACGGAAGCATAACTCTTATTAAATGGCAAGTTGCAACTACCGCAGATGGAGTTCTAAAGATTATTAGAGTTCCCTTAGAAGGGCCACAAAAACTAACCGAATTTATTACAGAATAAACCAAATAACTATTAACTATATGCATGGATAACATACAAGATATAATTGATAGCATCCCAATACGACACAATATTGTCTCTTATATTATGTTTTTAGGCATCTGTCAGGGAATATTATTAAGTATTGTGATTACTACACGTACCAAAAAAGAAAATATTGCTTTACGCGTTTTTAGTGTCTTTCTTTTAGCAATCTCAATCATCACGCTAGACAATTATCTTTGCTATACTGGGTTAATGAAGTATACACTTCATTTTAATGATGCTACAGAACCTTTGGTATTACTTCTTGCTCCATTACTGTATCTGTTTACTTATGGGATTTTAGAACGTAAACCCATTACCATTAAAAAACATGGGGTTCATATACTACCCGCAATTCTATATGGTATTTCTCAAATACAATACTATCTCAATCCTATTTCTGTAAAACTCAATGCCTATACCGATGCCTACTTTGATAAAATCCCGCATGCCAAAGTACCAGACTTTGTTGCATATAACTACCATTGGATTAAAGATGAGTTTCGGTGGTTATTCTTAAGTAGTCTTTTGGTATACATGATCCTTTCTATCAAAATTATATATGTAAAAGTGTATAAACAAAAACCTCAGATCCTAAAAAACAAACCCAGTAATAAATACACTTTCTCCAAAAATATGTTTGTTATTTTTCTAGTGTTATCTTTTATAGTTTTTTTAGTGTATTTTAATTTTGATGATGACAAAGGCGATCATTATATAACGGTTTTTGTAAGCAGTGTAATGATACTCATAAGTTATATTATGCTCTCCGAATCTCGTTTTTTTCAAAATTCATGGATTGCTGATAAATATGAAACCTCAGGACGAACAAATAGCAGCGTTTCTATTGATACAATAATAGCGTATGTAGAAAAAGAACAGTTTTACTTATCGCCGTTTGCCTCTCTAAAAAGTTTAGCACAAGCATTAAATTCTAGTTCTAACTATATTTCTCAAACTATAAATGCTAATATGGGATTAAATTTTAATGACTTTATTAATCAATATAGAATTGAAGCCTCAAAAAAAAGGCTTTTGGATCAGAGCTATAAACATCTAACCATTGAAGCTATCGGCAACTCTGTAGGGTTCAAATCTAAAGCGACTTTTTACAATGCATTTAAGAAACATGTCGCACTATCCCCAAGTGCCTTCATAAAACTACATCAGTAGTAAGATATAATCTCGGTTTAACGTCTAAAATTATAATTTTAGACACCATTCCTTCTTTTTTAAAGTTGATTTCAAAGTAAATACGACAATTTTGACGAAAACAAATTTTAATTAGAATGGAAAAAAAAATTCGTCGTTATGACATAGATTGGTTACGTGTTATTGTATTTGGTTTACTTATTTTCTACCATGTAGGTATGTTTTTTGTCCCCTGGGGATGGCATCTCAAAAACAATAACACCTATCAATGGATCAAATGGCCTATGGTATTCGTAAACCAATGGCGACTGCCTATTTTATTTATAATTTCGGGTATTGGAACCTATTTTGCCTTATCACACAGAAATGTCTGGCAATTTAACTTAGAAAGAATAAAAAGGCTCTTACTACCTCTCATTTTTGGTATGCTAATTATCATACCACCACAGGTATATTTCGAACGACTATCAACAAGTGCTTTTACCGGGTCTTATGTATCCTATTTAAAAACCGTTGCCTATGTGGGTATATATCCTGAAGGAAATTTTGGTTGGCATCACCTTTGGTTTTTACCCTATTTGTTAATTTTTTCGATAGTAGCTTCGCCAATATTTATAAAGATTAAGAGAGCCCCAACAAAACTAATTAAGTGGACCCAACACATAATTGAAAAAAAATATGGGTTATATCTTTTTATTATACCATTGTATTGTACCGAAGCTTTTATAGAACCATTTTTTGATATAACCCATGCACTTATAGATGACTGGTTTAATTTCATCAACTGTTTTGTTCTCTTCTTTACAGGTTTTATTATAATCGCAAGCGGAAAACAATTTTGGCAAAGTCTTGACCGCATAAAATCTAAAGCATTGGTGATAGGGATTATTGCTTTTTCTATTCAGCTTTTTATTTGGCTTAGATTAGAAGATAGTGTATTAGTTCATTTTTCTGAAGCTCTAATCAAAGTAACAAACCTATGGTCCTGGATTTTAGTCCTTTTGGGATACGGAGCAAAATATCTCAATAAAAAAAGCACAACTCTTGCCTACTGTAACAGAGCAGTTTACCCTTTTTACATTCTACACCAAACCATTACTATAACACTGGGGTATTATGTCATGAACTTAGATTGGGGATTGGCACCTAAATTTGCCATTCTAACTATGGGCACATTTTTAGGCAGTTGGGGGATTTATCACTTTTTAATCTTGAAAATCTCTCTTTTACATCCATTTTTTGGACTTAAAAAAAATCCGTAGTTTCTAATTAGTATTGGGTATTGACAACTCATTATCATTGGGGATCTCGTATTCTACACAACGTTCCTTTTTAAGATTATACTGATCTCTTGAGATCTCTACCCAATACTCATCACCAAAAAAATTAAAAAAATAACGCTTATCTATATGTGCCTCAAATACATCCTGAACCTTATAATATCCATCTTTTTCTTCCAGATTTCCAAGTGAATCCCTTGACGCTATCGAGATATATTTTTCTTCAAGAAAATGGATATAGGTAGTATCCTTACAAAAAAGAAGGTGCTTAGGTTCGGCGGTACCTCCCAGCCAATTTATAGCTCCCCCATCTACTGTCAATGCATAATTATAACTATGAGTTGTACCATAATTAGAATTGGTTATCACCCCAGTAAGAGTAGTACTCTTGTTTGTTTTTTTGACCTCTAAGTGTTTATCATTACCTAACAGCTTATTAGTAATATCTACGCGTTCAACTGTTTTTTGCTTGCAACCAAGGCATAATAACAGTAATCCCAAAACAAAAAACCCTTTCATACCCGTTTGCCTCATAGTAAACTTTATTTCACAAGTTTTAAACGCATTTAACTTACCTTCTTTTTTATAGAAAAGAACACATAAAATTAGCTCAAAAAATATGCTCAAGAAAAGTGTATTTCTACTTCTTGAGCATATTGTATAATTAAATATTGTAATGATAATTACTCTACATTGACTACTTCTTCAATCTGAGGAGCATATTTCTTAATAGTCATCTCTACTCCTGATTTTAGTGTCATCTGATTTACGCTACAGCCAACACAAGCACCTTCTAACTGAACATTAACTTTTCTGTCATCTTCGATCGAAATTAGAGAAATATTTCCTCCATCACTTTCTAAAAACGGACGTATTTCTGCTAACGCCTTTTCTACATTAATTTTTAATTCTTCAGAAGTCATTATTTATTTTTTTACAGCAGAACACCCTGCCATGGTTGTTATTTTTATTGCCTCAGTAGGAGGTAAATTGTCATTTCTTTCTACCACTTCCTGAACTACGCTTTTTGTCAACTCTTCGAAGGCTTTTTCTATAGGTGTTGCAGTTTGTAGCGCCGCAGGCCTACCAACATCTCCAGCCTCTCGTATACTCTGTACCAACGGAATTTCTCCTAAAAACGGAACATCTAGATCTTCTGCAAGATACTTAGCTCCTTCTTTACCAAAGATATAATATTTATTATTAGGAAGCTCCTCTGGAGTAAAATATGCCATATTCTCTATAATACCTAAGACAGGAACATTAATACTGTCTTGCTGAAACATAGCTACTCCTTTTCTTGCATCAGCAAGGGCCACTGTTTGTGGAGTACTTACCACCACAGCACCTGTAATTGGTAGTGATTGCATAATCGACAAATGAATATCTCCTGTTCCTGGTGGTAAATCAATCAACATAAAATCTAATTCTCCCCATGCAGCGTCAAAAATCATTTGATTCAATGCTTTTGCCGCCATAGGTCCTCTCCAAACAACAGCTTGATTTGGTTGCGTAAAAAAACCAATAGACAAAATCTTAACTCCATAATTTTCTATAGGCTTCATTTTTGATTTTCCTCCTTCTTTTACAGAAAGTGGTCGTTCACTTGCCACGTCAAACATAATAGGAGCAGAAGGACCGTAAATATCTGCATCTAGTAAACCAACTTTAAATCCCATTTTGGCCAATGTAACAGCCAGATTAGAGGTTACTGTAGATTTTCCGACACCTCCTTTACCAGAAGCAACTGCGATAATATTACTTATTCCAGGAATGGCTTTTCCTTTTATTTGATTTTTTGCCGGTTCAGTTGGTGCTGCAGGAGCTTCAACCTTAACATTTACTGTAACTTTGGCTTTTTCGTATACATTGTCATGAATCACTTTCATTACATCTACTTCAGCCCTTTTACGAATATGCAAAGCCGGAGTTGCCAAAACCAAATCAACAACAACCTCATCTCCGAAAGTAATGACATTTTTTACGGCACCACTTTCTACCATATTTTTTCCTTCACCAGCTACGGTAATAGTTTCTAAAGCCTTTAATATATCCGATTTTTCTAACTTCATGAGTAGTATTTCTTTTTCAAAAAAAAACAAATCTATCTAGATCCATTCTAAACGCAAAGATAGGTTGAAAAGTTAAGATTAGGAAGTCTACTCATTGAAATGATTTATTGCGTTATATACGGTAACAATTAAGTAACGAACTCACAAGAAATGTCTGTTTTTCGCATTTTTTTGAAAAATAGGGATTATTAATAAAAAGAGACCAAAAAATTAAAAACTCATAATTCTTCTGTCGGATCCCAAAACAAGTTTTCAAACTGTTGGATTTGATTATCAACAACTTCAACACCCTCACTTTCTAATAACTGTTGCATGAGATTTGTCCCCTCAAAATGATGTTTTCCTGTCAGTACTCCTTTTCTATTAACTACACGATGTGCAGGAACATCCTCTCTACCATCGCAAGCATTCATTGCCCAACCAACCATGCGAGCACTTCTGGCAGCACCCAAATATTTAGCAATGGCACCATATGAAGTAACCCGACCATGAGGAATACATCTTGCTACCTCATAAACTCGCTCAAAGAAATTAGTTTCTTCTCCCGAGTTTGTATTTGTATTACCCTTTTTCATTCCCAAGTGTATATAATCCTTACTAATGTAATGATTACTAATATTAACATTAATACTCCCATAAAATAATTAGAATACTTGGTAATAGAAGCTGTTTTCTTTTCGATCTTTAGAAAAGAGAATACATAAAAATATAAGGTCACAAAAGTTCCGGTTCCTGCGGCAAGACTAAATACAATAATTCTATAAGCATCATACTCTATTTTGCCGCTAACACTCATGGCTGCAGCAACTGCGCAGAAATATGGCACAGGTAATACATTTAGAGCAGACATCATCATCCCCTTAAAAAAGCTACGTTTCTTTGCGTGCTTATTTTTGTATGTTTTTATCGCTTTTTTGCCCTGTTTTGCCTTGACAAAAAAATATATTGCCATAAACATAAAGATTACCGCTCCTGTTCTAAGTAAAATATTTTTGACAAAAGGGTTAAAGAATATATATTTTGCCAAAAGAATTGCAATCATAGCTTGTAGAATTACAACCACAGAAGCACCAATCGCTACAAGAATTCCATTTTTTTTACCTCGCTCAAGACAGGTTTTAGCCACCGTCATATTGACCAATCCAGGAGGAATAACTCCTATAAGTGATGCAAAAAAAGTAACTAAAAACAGCTTTGTAGTTTCCAAAATTATAATGCCAATTAAGTAATCTTAAACCGGATGTAAGTTATAGGTTTATTTTGTTCTAGGTATTGTTTTTCATAAAAAGTTTGAATCGAGGTAACAACCTCAGGAGACCCTTCTTGATGATATACATTATGATTAGAATAACATATCTCATGGCCTGCTCCCTGAAGCAATCCAAGTGTATATCCATGCATAAACTCGCTATCTGTCTTAAGATGCACTATCCCATCTGATTTCAATATCTTTTTATATCGTTGCAAAAATTCTGGATTTGTTAATCGATGTTTTGTACGCTTATATTTGATCTGAGGATCAGGAAACGTAATCCATATTTCATCTATTTCTTTTTCTTCAAAAATATAATCAATAAGCTCTATTTGAGTTCTAATAAATCCGACATTAGATATTTCGTCCTCAATTGCTGTTTTGGCTCCACGCCAAAATCGAGCACCTTTGATATCGATGCCTATAAAATTTTTGTCAGGATACTGTTTGGCAAGCCCTACAGTATACTCGCCCTTACCACAACCTAATTCGAGAACAATTGGGTTTTCGTTTTTAAAGAATTTTCTTCCCCATTCTCCTTTATACCCTAATGAATTATGTAACACCTCATCACGTGTAGGTTCGACTACATTATGAAAGGTTTTGTTTTCATTAAATCGTTTTAATTTATTCTTACTTCCCACAAATATTTCTTTATCTTGTCTATTCTCAATTCAACAATGCGTAATGGATAACGGTGCAACTATCATATCACATATAACTCAATCAAGATGCCTAAACCTCTTGGTTACGCAAAAAACTAACGCTATTTATCCTAAAACTTATTCATACTCAAATCCTAAGATGGTAAAATGCTAATGAGATGATTATGAAGTTTTACTAAACTTAATTTTTTGGTAAAATTAAGGAAATATATGTAGTTGTAAATAGGATTAGTTTTATAATTAATATTGATTCCGTTATATGTATTGGAAAATCTATTACAGCTGTCAAAAGTAAGTACCGAGTTCTAAAACATAAATCCGGATTGAAGGCTTTATCTAAAAACAAAAAAAATTAGAACACTTGAATAAAAAAGTACTTGTCGCCCCGCTTAACTGGGGATTAGGTCATGCAACGCGGTGTATTCCCATAATAAATGCGTTGATTGAGGAAGGTCTAGAACCTGTTATAGCTTCGGATGGGGCAGCCTTGTCTTTATTAAAAAAAGAGTTCCCTAATTTACGATCTCAACAATTACCTTCATATAATATAGAATACCCAAAAAAAGGAAGCAATTTTAAACTAAAAATGTTCCTGAATGGCCCAAAAATAGCGCATGCCATTAATGCCGAACATAAGGCTACAAAGAGAATTCTTGCAGAGGAAACATATTGCGGCATTATATCTGATAACAGAATGGGAGTTCGTCATAAAAGTATTCCTTCTGTATTTATCACACACCAACTTACGGTTCTTAGTGGAAAAACCACGTCAGTAAGCACTAAAATACATAATAAGTACATCAAAAAATTTGATGTTTGCTGGGTCCCAGATATGGCCGATGCCCCTAATCTTAGTGGTGAATTGGGACATCCAAAAAAGCATAGCATTCCTGTAACGTATTTAGGACCTTTAAGTAGGTTTGAGCACAAAGTTATACCTAAGAAATACGATATCATGGTATTACTCTCTGGGCCAGAACCACAACGTACCATGCTAGAACAAAAACTACTTCATGAATTTGAGCAAAGTGATAAAAAAATTGTTTTTGTACGTGGGTGTATTGAAGAAACACAACAAACCTATATCAAGAATAATATTACAATACATAATTATCTTACAGGAAAAAATCTCGAAGATACTATTAACAGTAGTAGTTTGATTATTTCAAGGTCTGGATACACTACAGTTATGGATCTTGCTAAACTGAAGAAAAAAGCATTTTTTATACCTACTCCCGGACAATTTGAACAAGAGTATCTAGCCAAACGATTAAGCACTCATAAATTAGTTCCTAGTTGTACCCAAAAGGAATTTACATTAACCAAATTACGAGACTTAAATGAATATAGAGGACTAAGTAGTTTTAGCACTGACATCGACTACAGGGAACTTTTTCACTTTTTCCAGAGTAAATGAGAATTCGCTTCCTACTCTATAATCACTTTCTACATAAATACGCTCATGATGAGCTTCTATAATATGTTTTACAATCGCAAGTCCTAATCCCGACCCTCCTTCTTTACGAGAACCACTTTTGTCTACCCTATAAAAACGTTCGAATAATCTAGGTATATGTGCCTGTGCAATACCTTCGCCATTATCGGTTACTCTGACAATCGTTTTATTTCTGATCAAATCTTCGATACTTACTTCTGTTGTACCATCTTCTTTACCATATTTAATAGAATTCACAACCAGATTAGAGAGTACTTGTTGTATTCTTTCTTTATCTGCATGGACCAAAATAGGTGATGTATAATTCATATCGAATGTGAGTGCAATATTCTTTTTTGCTGCTTTCATCTCAAAAAGATCAAATACACTTTGTACCAATTCTACAATATCAAAATTAGTATAGGTAAGGTTAAGATCACCTGTCTCTAGCTTTGTGATCATATCAAGATCATTTACAATATAGATTAAACGTTCTACACCTTTGCTTGCTCGATTCAGGTATTTTTCGAGAATTTCGGGATTATTCATTGCACCATCAAGCAATGTCAATACGTATCCTTGTAC
This sequence comes from Aquimarina pacifica, assembly GCF_000520955.1. Classification (GTDB taxonomy): domain Bacteria; phylum Bacteroidota; class Bacteroidia; order Flavobacteriales; family Flavobacteriaceae; genus Aquimarina; species Aquimarina pacifica. The sequence goes on from NZ_JACC01000056.1 coordinate 17,676, forward strand.
TGTAAACAGTGGGGTCTTAAGCTCGTGAGAAACATTCCCCATAAATTCTTTTCTGTAGGTCTCTCTAACTTTTAAACTCTCAATTTCAGTTTTCCGCTGTTTGGCAAACTTTTCTACTTCTTTTATTAAGGTTCTCATATCTGTGGTAACAGGGCTATCATCAATAGTCCCTCCTCCTTCTAACATCTCAATATCATCATATATTTTGCGAACTCTTCTGTATATAAATTTCTCTACTCTATACTGTATTATAACAAAACATATGGCATAGCAGACAATCGAATACCCTAAAATGAAAAACACGTTTAGATGAGATTGCGTATATAAAAAAACGCCCATTAAGAGCGTTGATGCTATGGTTATATATGAAGACGAAAGATATGCAAACCTATACGACTTCCTAAAGTTTTCTGCCATTGAACTATTTCCGAATTTTAAATAGCAAACAAAAGATGAAACTTTTGTATCCTAACTATTTACTAAGAATATTACAATTACAATATAACAATAAAATATGTAATGCATAGAATGCATAACTCCATTGCTCATATTATATAACAAATTTGTACCCTACGCCTTTGATAGTCTTGAAACTGTTATCTCCTATTTTTTCTCTTAGTTTACGAATATGAACATCTATAGTTCTGCCACCGACAATAACTTCATTACCCCAAACCTTGTCCAAGATATCTTCTCTTTTAAACACTTTACCTGGTTTAGATGCTAATAAGGACAATAATTCAAATTCTTTTCTTGGTAGTATAATCTCTTTTTTGTCTTTGATGATCTTATACTCATCTCTGTTTATCACCAGATCACCTATTTTTATAACATTACTAGAAGATTCTTCTTCTTTTAGTCTTCTTAATAATGCCTTTACTTTACTTAATAATACTTTGGGGCGAATAGGTTTTGTTATATAATCATCAGCACCAGCATCAAATCCTGCTACTTGGGAGTAATCCTCTCCTCTTGCCGTTAGAAACGTTATTATTGTATGCTGCAGGTCTGGCACTTTACGTATTTGTTCACAAGCTTCTATTCCGTCCATCTCTGGCATCATCACATCCAGAATAATTAAATGTGGTTTTTTCTTTTTTGCCACTTTTACAGCTTCAACCCCATTTTCTGCGGTAAGAACATTATATCCTTCTGCGGTAAGATTGTATCCAACAATTTCTAAAATATCTGGCTCATCATCTACTAATAGAATGGTAATATCTTTTTTGTTCATCTTTATAGAATTATATCACTTGAGGTAAATATACTATGTTAAAACGAAGTTTTCACAACTATAAGACTAGGAAACAACAAACTAACGAAAAGACATTATAAAGATAACATTTAATTAACTTCACCTAAGCCTTCACTTTTAAAAATTAATCTTGATGATCCCTGTATGTCGTTAACAAATTCATCGTTGCTGTTATAAGATCTTTTGTTTCCATTAATAAACCAAAATATAAGGTTGTATTTTTAGGACTACTTTCTTCTGTTCTGGTTCTAGAAACCTGCTTATTAATCTTATCATTTACGATAGCAAACAGTTCTTGTTTTTCGTCTATAATCCCACTAAGTGTATTAAATTCTCTACTGTCAAACACATCCTTAATGTTACCAAAGAAATCTCCTAAATGTTCTTCTATTTCTTTTAAATCTTTGATTTGATTAAATCGAAGTTTTTTATGATTATTATTTACATGCTTATGGCTTACTTTGGCCACATATTCTAGAGACTGAGTAATATCTTCTAGGTATCCTAATATCGATATATAAAAATGACTGGCTCCAACACTTGCATCATCTAGATTCTTAATAAAGTAAAAAATACTATCTCTCAATTCTTCTACTTCTGTTTCTAGTTTAGCTATCCCTTTTCTACTTTTCTTTAGTTCTGCCAAGTCATATTTAGCCAAACCATTTATTGTATTGCCGTAAATCTTATTCCCTCTACTTACAAACGATTTAATATTATCAGCACTTTCTTCTATTACTCCTTGTATAGAACTACTCTCTGATTTTTTAAGTCGATCTTCTGCTCGTTCAGCTTTTGCTTTTTTACGATATTTTATGGTATTTCTAACCAACAGAAAACATGCAAGACTTAATAGCACACCTAACATCGATGGTAAATGCAGGCTTAAAAGAAATGCTATAACCGCTGCTGCAAGAAAGGCACTTAATGCAGTAAAAAACCACCCACCAATCACATTCAACACACCAGCAACACGATATACAGCACTCTCTGTACCCCAAGCTCTGTCAGCTAATGATGTTCCCATAGCGACCATAAAAGTAACATATGTAGTAGACAAAGGTAATTTCATCGAAGTTGCAATAGAAATTAACACCCCTGCAACCATAAGATTCACTGCTGCTCTTACCATATCAAATGCGGGCAAATCTTCTCTTTTGGTTAAAGTGACATTCGTTTTATCAACTAATTCCTGATCAAATTGTTTCTCAGCTATATTCTTAAATGATGTCGGTAATACCGAATTAACAACCTCGGATAAGAAAACGGTACTTCGTACGATACCTCTTGAAAGAAAATTAGGCCTAAACTTCTCGTTACCATCTCCTTGACGTGACAAATCTATTGAGGTCTTCACCACATTTCTCGCTTTAGAAGAAAACCAAAGTGTTAATACCATAATAAGACCTGCTGCCAATAGTAATAATGTCGGAGTTTCTGCTTTTCCGCCCAAAGCAGTCATAGAAAACTCACTAGGCAACTGCCCCGATACACTCCAAGCTTCATATGCCTTAAGAGCTGCTATAGGAACGCCAATAAAGTTGACCAAATCGTTTCCTGCAAAAGCTAATGCAAGTGCAAAAGTACCAACGATGATGATTAGTTTATATATATTAACTTTAAAAAATGTAGTTACTAGATAAGATAATAAGGAGAGAAGCACAAAACCTAAAGATACTATAAGAGGAACATTAGTCTCTAAGAACCCTCTTAGTGTTAGTGCGATAGTTCCTTTATCTGCATCAATTTTGAATATATCTTTTTTTGCACTCACCAAATCTTTAACAGTCTCGTAAGAACTATCAAAATAAATGTTTGCCCAATCTAACAAACCTTCTGCACCACCATTATATACAACATCGATAATCGATTTTGCATAATTGGTCCCTTTGATTCCTTTAATAAAAATAAAATAAAGAATCGCTGTTAGCGCTACTCCTCCGAACAGAGCACCTACCCATTTTGCTTTTTTCTCAAAGTTAAAAGACAATAAAAGACGCGAAACATATTGCACTATTGCCCCTACAGAAAAAGCGACAACAACAGAAAGCAAGATCCCTATAATAATTTCTCCGGCTTTTTTAGTATTGATATAGCTTCCTAAATCTGCAATAGATAATGCAGAATCTGCTCCTATCTTAATTAAAGCAACACAAACCGCTGCCCCCAAAAGCTCGAACACAATAGAAACCGTAGTTGATGTCGGCATTCCTAATGTATTAAAAAAATCAAGAAGCAGAATATCGGTAATCATTACTGCCATAAAAATGATCATAATCTCATCAAAGTAAAACTCTCCAGGAACAAAAATCCCTTTTCGAGCAACCTCCATTAAACCACTAGAAAATATAGCACCTGCAGCAATTCCAATACTTGCTACTATCATAATAGTTCTAAAAGATATCGCCTTAGAACCTATAGCAGAATTCAAAAAGTTTACTGCGTCATTACTTACCCCTACAATGAGATCTGCAATAGCTAAAACAGCTAGTGCAACAATCATCAAAATATAAATATCACTCATATATTCTCACATTCTTACTTGACCACAAAAATGTTATTTATATTCAAGGCGTATGTTATTGAAATGTTATCTTTTTAAAGGGTTTTATCACTTTTGCTACTCATATTTCAATATAAAACTGAACCGTTACATCAATACATCATTCCTATAAATCCATACTTAGAGAAAATATTAAATCTTGGCTTAAAACATGATTTTAGATGTCCTAAATCCCAATAAATAACCTAATATTTACTTTTACACACATTACAAAAACTATCTTATTGCCAGTCAAATCGTTCCTTAATTTTTATATCCACACCACACATATTACCTTTGTTAAAAACACAATTGCTTAATAATCAGTTTATTAAACTCTCAATGTTAATTTAATGTTACCTAAATGTTGTATGAAAGTAAAAATAATGTTATCTTTGTAATATAATTATTAAGAACCCCTGATCAAAAAACTTTAAAACATGAGAAATTTATTAATATTATGCGCATTGTTTTTCTCAGCTACACTAGCAGCTCAAGAAGTAAAACCTACCTTCGAGAAACAGGGAGACCAGATTAAAGGAACATTCTTTTATGAAGATGGAACCGTAAGACAAGAAGGATTTTATAATAAGCAAGGTAAACTTCATGGTGAATGGAAATCATATGATAGAACAGGAAAGAAAATTGCCATGGGACAATATACTACAGGAGTAAAAACTGGAAAATGGTTTTTCTGGAGTAAAGAGAAATTATCTGAAGTAGATTATAAAGAAAATAAAATTGCCGATGTTACTACTTGGTCTAACAAGGACAATGTGGTAGTAAATTATAACAATTAAAACATTAAAATCACTAATACCTGAACGCCTCTATTTATTAAATAGAGGCGTTTTTATTTTTAATACATAAGGGATCAAGGCCAATTGTTGTGTTTAC
>NZ_JACC01000057.1 GCF_000520955.1 Aquimarina pacifica
GAAGCTGCTGAGGCTGCACGATTAGCAGAAGAGCAACGTTTAGCGCAAGAAGCTGCTGAGCAAAAAGAAGAAGGATTAGACGAGATCAAGAAAGAATTAGATAACAATAGTAGAGTTTCTAATAAAATATTAGCACGTAGAGATTCGTTATTGACCACAGGTTTAAATGTTGATAAACGTGAGTTTAGTAAAATGCTAGAATCTCTTGTTAATATGGATTCTGATGCTGATGCTGCTAAGAAGGAAACAGATCCTGTAAGTTCTAAAAGGCTTACGGCTAACAATAGGTTTGTCAAGTTTGCAGAGACCACTAGACCAGAGGTTCAAATAGCTACTAAATTTATACCTGGGTATGATGAAGGGTACTATTTGATTGGTAATGTGTTCAAAGGAGGTACCTACGCAGATAAGTTTACAGGTACATTAAAAGAATTAGGATTTAATGATTCAAAAATTATTATTAATCCAGAAAACCAATTCCAATACGTTAGTATCGAAAGTTACAGTACTAAGAATGAAGCTATAGAGAAATATACAAGTAGTATTGACAATAGATATTTTGGAGATATGTGGGTATTGCATATTGCCAAAAGTAGGGTAGCTTCATACAAGAAGTTATTACAAGAGACCAAACTAATAACGGATACTGTAAAAGACGATACTGTACTATCAGAAACATTATCCTATATAGGTGGGCATAATATTGAAAACGGATACTATTTGATTACGAATATTTTTAAAAGAGAAAACTATTTTGAAAGAGGAATGGAACAACTCCGATCACAAGGATTAGAACCTCAATCTTTTAGGAACCCAAAAGATAACTATATATATGTTTATTTAAAGAGATATGATAACCTTGATGAGGCTAAACAAGGACTGTTCTCTAATGTAAATAATTCATATGACGGAGATCTTTATATATTGAAGATACAGTAAAATGTAGGAAAGAAAGATGATGAATAAACCCCAAAAACAATCGCTTATGAAACTTAGACTGAAATATGCCATCATTTTAGTTTTATTAATGATAGGCTCGCAATTATCGGCACAAAGAGCATTTGCTCCAGTACCTAATAGTACACTAACGATCAATGGAGAACTTAAGGTAATAGGAAACTCTATTGTTGGTCTAGACCAAGGACTTAGAACGAATTGTCAGGATTGTGATAGGCCTGGAGGTAGTGGAGGTAGACAGTGTGTTATATATGATCCTGAGGATGATTACAATCTTGGGTGTTCAAACAACGGAAGAGTTTTTGATTATATTGATATTGATGGCGATACCAGTACATTCAGTTCTAGTTCTGCAGAACTGGTTTTACCAACGGGGTGTGAAAGAGTAGCATATGCTGGTTTATATTGGGCGGCATCGTATTTTGTAGAACGTGATTCTGATGGTAATGTTGAGTATGATAATTTACCATTTCCGGATAACAGACCGGATTTTGCGACTATAAAATTAAAGCATGAAGATGATCTTGCGTATACAGAGATAACGAATGCTGAGGCGCAAATTATATACGATGGATATCGTAACACAACATATAACCCTTCTAATGTTGCAGCAATTGATATCCCTTATGTATGTTATGCTGATGTAACTAGTTACATTGCTGGATTAACAGATCCTAGTGGGTATTATACCATTGCAGATATGAGGGCTGCAACAGGTGGTGCGTATGGTACAACCAACGGAATATCTGGTGGATGGGTACTCGTGGTAGCTTATGAAGATCCTACCTTATCAGCAAAATATATTAGTACGAGTAATGGATATTTAAATAATCAACCTTGTACGATTACAGATCCTGGCTGTCTAAAAGATTTTTCCTATAGTGGTTTTACGACTTTACCTGCTCCATTACCTGTACGTGCACGTTATGCAATTGCTACCTTAGAAGGAGACCAACCGTATACTGGTGATGTTTTTCAAATTGAAAGACCTGATGCAACAACTCAAGATATTTTTACAAATCCTGCCAATCCATCGAACAACTTTTTTGATAGTTCTATTTCTGTCGATGGTCAGTATGTGACCAATAGAGTCCCTGCTTCAGAAAATACATTAGGATTTGATGTTGATATTTTTGATATCCCTAATCCCAGCAATACAGTTATAGGAAATGACCAGAATTCAGCAACCTTTTATACAACTTCTTCGGGAGATGCCTATAGTGTATTTTTTAACTCGTTTCAGATAGAAATTATTGAACCAAAATTAACGGTTACCAAACGAGTTTATGATACTAATGGAATTGATATTACCGGTAACCCAGTAAATTTTGCAGATCAATTATTTTATGAATTGACTATAGAAAACCAAGGAAATGAGGACATCACGGGATATGATGCGACCACACCTCTGGCAACGATTACAGATGTATTACCAGATAATGTTGATTTTACCTTAGGAACTATTACTACAAGTAATATAGGTGTAGTAGCAACTGTAGACGGAACAGGTAGACAAATAGATATCACTATTGAGGATGATTTAGTGGTGCAGGACGGAGGAATACATACTGTTCGTTTTGGAGTAAGTGTTGTAGCAACCTGTGCTGATTTGAGAGATGCATGTTCTAATCAGATTAACAATGTAGCTTACTCAAGATATAGTGGTGTAGAATCAGGATTTCAAAGAGATGGGGAAGCAAGTATTTTAGAACAAGATGCATGTAAGTTTGATGTTGTGGGTACATCTAATGTATTGATCAACGATGGAATTTGTTTTACAGAAAGTCAGCCTGCATTTATTTGTACAGGATCTTTAGATCTTACAGCGGGAGGATTATATACTTCTTATGAGTGGATAGAGACTAGCGATCCGGGAACTATTTTAGGAAATGATCAGACCTTAACAGGAGTAACAGATGCCGGAACCTATCAAGTAACAAAAATAGGAGATGCAGATTGTCAGGATGGGATAGAAACTTTTGTGGTAGATGCTTTTACTTCAGTTGTTAACCCTATTATTGATATTGCTGCCAATTTAGACAGTAATCCTAACGTAAATGGTAGTACAGATAGAACTTGTGCTATTACAGCAGAAACCTTACCAGAACTATTTTTATGTGGATCGGGTACAACTTTTACTATTGACTCTGGGTTTAGTGCAGCCACCAGTATAGAATGGCAACGTCTAGATCCTTCTGATTGTGGGTCTGTAACTCGTAATCCTAATTGTCCAACGCCAGTTATAGATTCGGGTGCTTGTGAGAGTGAATGGACTACAGAAGGAACCGCTCCTACTTTTACAGTTACTCAAGCAGGAGAATATAGAATCAATGTTACTTTTGATAGTAACTGTACGATACCTTTTTACTTTAATGTATTTCAGAATAACTTTGACCCAGAATTAGAGGTGATTGATGATATTTTATGTGGAGCAGGAGGATCAATGCATGTTGCAAATTCATCAAATCAATATGAATATCAATTAGTAGCCCCTTCTGGAGCTACAATAGGATATCAGGCATCAGCTGTATTTACAGGACTTACAGAAGAAGGTTTATATACAGTGAATGTGCGTCAAACAGGTGGGTTGGCAACAGCCTGTGTTTTTCAAGATACCGCTTCTTTACTTGATTTAGACGCTGATATTACGGTGACTCCTACTACTCTTACTTGTCCTGATGATTTGGGAGAAATTGAGATTGTAGTCACCGATTCTCAGATAAACTATACATATACAATTACAAGTACTACAACTGCATTTACAGATACCGAAGGACCAACGACCCTACCTAGTCATACATTTACGGGTCTTAATCCTGATACCTATGATATTCAAGTATTATCTGCTGATGGCGCTTGTACCGATATTGCTAATGTTCAGATTGTAGCTTCGGCAGATTTTTCTGCAACAGCAGTATTAATTTCAGATTTGAGATGTAATCCGGGATATCAGCCTGATCCTACGTTAAACGATCCTGCACATCCTAATTATGATCCAACCGCATTGCCTTTTGATGATAATGAATTTATAGCGGTCTATGAGGTAACAATTACAGGAGGATCGGGTAATTATGCATTTAATGATGCGATGGATTTCTCAGGGACGGTTTTAGAACCTATTACAAGTACAACATATCAGTTTATAGCAGATTCTGCAGGTAATTATCCTGTATATATAGAAGATCTAGATAGTAATTGTGTTATTTTCGCAGGTAGTGTAGATGTAAGCCCATATGTACCTATTACTGCTACTGCTACAGCTATAGAGCCTTCATGTTCTGGGGATAGCGCTAGTATTCTTGTCGATGTTCTAACAGGACAAGGACCATATACCTATATTTTGGATGGTTCTGCTATCGCCACAGGAGTAAATACAGATCCATTTACGTTTAATAATTTGGATGCTACAAATACGTATGTTGTTACCGTAGAAGACGGGTTGGGATGTTCTATAGATTTAGATCCAATTTCATTCACTTCACCAGGGGTAATTACAGCAGATGTAGATGTTACTAAAATATTAGATTGTACGGCTTCACCAGATGCAACTGTATCGGTTACAAATATTGATGGAGGATCTCTTAGTTACGAATGGAGCTTAAGTGCTACAGGACCTTTTACAGCAGTAGTTGGAACTTCATTTACAGAAGACTTTGCAACAGATGGCACATATACAATTTATATAAGAAATTCAGGAACATCGGATTGTGTAGAAAACTTCTCGGTTACAATTGATCCTTTGTTAGAGGTGGATAGTGTAACAATTACACCAGGAACTCAGGATTGTACAAATCAAACAGTAGATGTAACGCTTTCTGCATTACCAGCACTTATTGCACCAGAAGAATATGAGTTTAGTATAACCCCAGATCCAGCTAGTGGAGCTGCCGCTTCTGGTGGACCAACAGCATTTAGTAATGTTACAGCATATACGTTTACTAATGGGGTAGCATATACCGTTACTGCCAGAAGAAGTGATACTGAGTGTACCAATACAGGTACTTTCTCTGGACCATTAGCGTCTGAGATTGAGATTACCAGTGCCACTCAGGACTCACCCGTTACTTGTAATGGAGATATAGATGGAGTACTTACATTTACCGTAGCAAATAGTACTACTTTTGATTATACTGTCGAAAGCTCGGGAGGTACTCTTATTGCCAGTGCAACTGGTAATACAACCAACCCAGTAACTATTACAGGATCGGTTGCGACACCATTAGGTGCAGATACCTATACCATTACGGTTACAGATACAAGTTTGGCATCAGGAAATTGTACCGATACCACTACAGTAGAGATCACTGAACCTTCCACACTTTCTTTTACACCAGTGGTAGATGATGCGGATTGTGGTGCAGATACGGGTATAATAACGATTAATGCATCAGGAGGAAATGGTGGTTACGAGTATGAATTAAGAGATGCAGGAGGTTTAGTAATTACAGCATATCAATCAGGAAATTCGTTTAGCCCTCTTGCGGCTGCAACATATATTGTTGCTGTTAGAGATGGTAACGATACAACGGCTTGTGAAGTTACACAAACTGTTCCGGTAGGTGCTACTACTGTACCTGTAATTGTAACGGCAACAGGGGGAGATCCTTGTTATGATACTACAGATCAGGCAACACAGTGGATTACAATAACTGGAGCTGTTTCACCTATAGTCGATGCATACACCTATAGTCTTGATGGCAATGCGCCTGTAGCAGTAGATTTTACATTACCGGTAACGTTACCGGTAGATACATTTGAAATTCCGGGACTTACCCCGGGAACACATACCGTTTCGGTCACCAATACTGTGACCTTGTGTACCTCTGCTGATATTACTTTTGACATTAATGAGGAATTAACTATTACGGCTAATTTGACAAAGGATTTAGATTGTAATGGAGATGCAACGATTGAGTTTTCAGCTTCTGGAGGGGATAGTAGTTATACTTTTAATGTTACAGGTACTGCTGGTCAAACAGGTGTTACATCACCAGCATCAATTCCTGCCGCAGGAACCTATCAAATTGTTGTTACAGATGGATTAGGATGTACCGCAACTTCTGCAGATATCGACGTTAATACGTATGTTGCTTTGGCTGCGAATGCCGTCGAAACGGATCCTGTTTGTCCTTCAGAAGATGGTTCTATTTTGGTAACTATCACTGCGGGAGAAGGTCCATTTATTTATGATTTGGATGGAGGAACAGAGGTTGTAGGACCAACGAGTTCCTTAACAAACGTCTTTAATAATGTTAGTGTTGGCAACCATACAATAGATATAACGGATGGAGACGGATGTCCTTTGACACCTACTCTTTCGGCAACCATTACTGCACCAACAGCTTTAACGGCATCAATTGCCGTAACACAAGAATATAGATGCGATCTTACAACAGGATCTAGTGCGACACCTCAATTAGGAACAATTACGGTTTCTTCACCAGCCAACGGAAATGGTTCGTATGAATACAGTATTGATGGGGTAGATTTTACAAATGTTACAGGAGTATTTACAGGATTAACCGATGGAACCTATACAGTCTATATACAAGATACTGATACAGGTGCATGTCCTGTTAATTTAGGATCGTTAACAATAGATCCTTTACAAGAAGTAACGGATATAGCATTTGTTCAAACACAAGTACAATGTCCTGCACAAACAGCTGATGTAACATTGACTGCTTCGGGAACTAATGGAGCTAGTAGTTTTGAGTATCAAATTACCGCACCAGCAGCATCTGCTGTTACATGGCAAGCATCTAATGTATTTAGTAGTTTACCAGCTGGTGATACGTATACATTTGAGGCAAGAACAACTACAGATGGTTGTGTATATACCGAAGACTATACTATAGATGCAATTGATCAAATAGCTGTAAATGGAACAGTGACTGCAGAACCTACTTGTAATGGTGATACGGATGCTGCTTTATCATTTACTGTAACCGGAATTGATTTGACTTCTACAACATATAGCTATGAAGTAACAGGAGGAACGATAGTCGGATCTGTTACAGGAACTGGACTTAATACAGTTCCCGAGCCTATAACAGGTCTGGGAGACGGATCCTATGATATAGAAGTAACTGATGATACAACAAACTGTGTAGATAATTTAACCATAGTAATTACAGACCCTGACATATTAAGTTTTGGTACAGTTGTCGTAAATTCTAATTGTGGTGCTAATAATGGTACTATTACAGTTACAGCGGCAGGAGGAAACGGGGGTTACGAATACGAACTGAGAGATAATTTGGGAACACCAATTACCACATATCAAAGTAGTAATGTATTTACTGCTTTGGCACCAGGTGTAGCACCAAATAATTATATAGTCGCTGTAAGGGATGGAAACTCTGCAGCCGCATGTGAGGTAACACAAAATGTTGATGTTGCAGAAGATTTACCACCAACAATCGCTTTAGGTACGGGTGGAGATTTGTGTTATGACACCACAGATCTAGCAAGTATAGAAATTGATATTACAAGCGGTGGTATTGCACCATTTACTTATAGTGTAGATGGAGCAGCAGGGGTACCGGTGGCTACTACTCCTACATTTACAATACCAAACCTTACACCGGGATCATACAGTGTGACGGTTTCAGATAGTAACGGATGTATATCGAACGCTGTTACTTTTGATATTGAACCACAGTTGACAATTAGTGCGACATTGACAAAAGACTTAGATTGTAGTGCAAGTCCAAATGCCACTATTGATGTAACTACCACAGGTGGTAATGGCACCAATACTTTTGAGGTAGATATAGATGGTGCTGGATATGTTGCATATGCGGGAGCATTCCCGTTTAGCGCTAGTGCAGCTGGAACTTATCAATTTAGAGTCACTGATAGTGAATCTTGTACTGCAGAATCTGCAGTAATTACGGTAACTGATAACCCTGACCCAGTGGCATCTGCAGTCGGAACAGATCCGATTTGTAATGGTGATACTAATGGTTCGGTAGAAATTACGGTAGACACTACAGTTGGTACGGCACCTTATTTAATTAATTTTAATGGTCTGGGAGATAGTGCTCAAACTGTATATGGAGGATTAAGTGCAGGAATATATAATTATACTGTAACAGATGACAAAGGATGTAGTGAAACCTTTAGTGTTACTTTAACAAATCCAAATATTATTGTTGGAACACGAAACGTTGATGATATTAGTTGCGATTCCACTACTGGAGCAACTACACCAGGTCTTATAGAATATGTAAATATTACCGGAGCTACACCTCCTTATACGATAAGTTTATTAAATGCCGCAGACAGTAGTTTGGCAACGACAACTTCTTCGAATCCAGCTACAAGTGTAGCTTCTGGATCAACGATTGGTTTTGATGATCTGGCTTTTGGTGATTATATTTATAGAGTTGTAGATGCCAATAATTGTACCTATGATTTCAATGAATCAATTTCTACAACACCAATTTTCGTAATTACACCTTCATTTACAGCAGGTGTTTGTGCGGCAGGTGTTGATTTGTCAATAAATATTTCAGGAGGTAATGGGTCGCTTGGCTTCCAAATACGTGAATATCCTTCGGGAGTATTTGCACCTGTGAATTTACCACCAAGAGACCATCTTGTAACAGGTTTACCTTTTGATACTCCATTTACCTTTGAAGTACTAGATGTTGCTTCTGGATGTACAGATATTCAAACCGTAACACCACCAGGCAATCCATCTACAATTAATATTGCAATTACAGAAACTAATATTACATGTGTAGGAGCAGACGATGGAGAAATAGCTTATAGTATTACCGGGTATCAAGGAACAGAACTAACATATAGTATTTATAGAACAGATGATTTAGCTACACCTATAACAGGAAGTTATACTTTTTCTGCGGGTAACCCCCAAACAGTGCTTGCTGCCGGGACGGGAGCCGGAACAGTAGATAGCTTTAATCCTGGTACGTACTTATTTAGAGTTGAAGAAACAGATGCACTTGTTGGTGATCAGTGTAATGCTGCTATTGAGTTCGAAATTACAGAACCAGGAACACCTTTGACGTATGATAGAACTGATACCACATTAGGTAACTGTAATGCACCAGCACAGGGTACTGTATTCGTAACAGGAGGAACTTCTCCTTATCAATATGTTGCGGTAGAAGACGGAGACCCTAATTCTGGAGCTTATGTTTCTAGTAATGTTCTAGATTTAGATCATACCACAAATACCGATTGGGATATTTATATTAGGGATGCAAGTAATTGTGTAATAGGACCATTTGATGTAACAGTTTCATCAATTCCTGACCCTGTATTTACGGCAGTACCGACCCTTGTAGATGACCCATGTGTATATGATAATGAGTATAGATTTACAGTTACTGCAACAGGAACGGGTCAATTGTCATACAGTAGTGATGGCGTTAGTTTTGTTGATGATGGTGGTAGCCACGAATATATTGTTACTGCTCCGGGAACTTATACACTTACCGTTCGAGATCCTAACGGCTGTTTTGATACAGCAACGATTACTGTGTATGAAGAACTATTAGTCGATGCTAATTTTACTACTGAACCTACTTGTAGAGACGCCGATGGTGAAATTACAGTTACCATAGGAGGTGGTTCTTCTACCTTTGCGGCAAATCCTAGTAACTTTACTTTCGTTTTAAACGGAACTGATAGTGGTGGATTTGTAGTAGGACCTATTAGTCAAAATGGTCTCCTTGGAACTGAAAATATTTTTACAGGAATTTCTGCAGGAACCTATACGATATCAGTAACAGACGCTATTAGTTCATGTACAGTAACAGATGATGTTACTAGAGATATACCTGTAGATCCTATTGTAAGTGTGGCGACTGATTTCCCAACTCCAGAAACCTGTGTAGGTGCTAATGATGGAACCATACTGGTACAGTTAGATGGAGCTGCTGATGATGACCCTCCATATAGTTATGAATTATGGCTTGGAGCTACAGGAACAGGAACTTTTCAATATGCACAAACTGACGACCCATTGTTTACAGGACTTGCACCAAACACGTATGGTATATTGGTGCGATCTGTTCTTGGGTGTGTTGGAACGGTAGAAGGGATAGATATAGACTCAGCTACAGATCCAACGGCAGCAATAACGACTACAGAGTACGCTTGTGATACGGATAATGCGGCGGTATTCCCAGTAATTACACTGGATAATTTTGCTGACGGAACACCACCATATAGAATTTCATATACTGGACCTAGTGTTACAGTTACAAATCAAGATCCAGCAACCATTGATACTAATGCATTGTTGGCAGGAGTGCAAATTGTAGCAGATGAAGTAGGAGCGTATGATTTCACAATTATTGATGATAACAATTGTTCGAATGCTTTACCAACAGTGACAATAGACCCTTATCCAATTATGAGCAATCCAACAGTTGTAAGAGATGTTGGAGCTACTAATGCAGGGGTAATTTCATGTGATAACCCAGAAACAGTTATTGTATCAGTTACTAGAGTAACAGGAAACACGTCTGGCTATCAATTCGATTTATTACCGTTAGGAACAGATACGCAAACAATTGCAGAAGATGCTTCTGGAACAACAAGCGCAACCTTTACAATAAACGCAACTGGAGATTACACCTTTATGATTACTGATCTGGATACAGGGTGTACCATTAATACGGCTCCTTATAGCATAGGAATTTTTGATACAATTGCAGTTACCGCAACAGAAGTAACAAGTGTTTCTTGTAATGGTGATGCAACAGGAGAAATAGAATTAAATGTTACAGGATATACTGGCGCTTATAATTATGAGGTAGTCGATGCAGTAACAGGCGTGGCAGAAATTACAAGTACTTTAGCAAATACAGCAACAAATCCGATTACTATTTCTGGAATAACTGCAGGAAACTATGAAGTTAATGTAGAGGCACTAGATACTCCATTCTGTGATGAGGTTTCTAATACAGTAAATGTTTCAGAACCTACGGCATTAACACTTATATCAAATAGTGCTAGTACCCCTAATTGTAATGATCTTCTTTCTGATGTTTCGGTAACAGCAGGAGGTGGAGTTGGACCTTATGAATACCAAGCAGTGGCTGGAGTATTACCAATGGCAGATCCAGCTACGTTCCCATTGACCAATGAGTTTAGCTTAGATCCAGCTACTAGTTTAAATTGGGTTGTTTTTGTAAGAGATGCCAATTTATGTATTACGCCATTGGCTATTACCATACCAGACGTTGATCCTGCACCTACATTAGATCCAATACCTCCTTTTGTAGATGATGCATGTAACTTTGATAATACGTATGAGTTTACCGTAACAGCAACAAGTAATGTAACTGCACCAGGAAGCACAGGAGAACTAACATATCAATTAGGAACGGATGTACCAGTTGCAGGTAGCGTAGATAATAATACACATCAATTTATAGTAACAGGTCCAGGTACATACACGGTTACTGTATATGACGAGAATGGTTGTCCATCGGCATCACAAACGATTGATGTATATCCAGAATTAAGTGTAACGGCTACATTTACAGACCCAACCTGTCGTGATAATGATGCTACTATAATAGCCACCATAAGTGGAGGTTCTGATATTACGGTCAACCCAGGAAACTTTAGTTTTGATTTAGTTAATGCCGTTTCGGGTATTACAATACCTGGTGTTACCCAAACTCCTGGACCAGGAGCAGATCAAATTACTTTTAGTAGTACAGTCGCAGGAACAGATGGTATTTTCCCAGGAGATTATACCGTTGAGGCAACGGATAATTCAATTGCAGCAGCACCAGGTTGTACCGCAACTTTTGATATAACAGTACCAACGTATGTGGACCCTATTCCTTCTGCAGCTACCACACCTGTTAGTTGTTTTGGAGATACTGACGGAACTATCTTAATAAGTCTAGATGCAGCAGCAGATGATAATCCTCCATATTCATATACACTATTTGTGTATGATCCTACTGTAGGTGTAACAGGAGCATTAGTTGCTGGACCTCAAACAGACCCTCTTTTTGACGATAGTATTGCACCTATCCCAGCAGGGGATTATGAAGTAGTGATAACCTCAGACAAGGGATGTGCTGTAACCCTAGAACCTATTAATGTAGCCGGACCAACAGCCGCATTAAGTGTAACAGATGATCAAACAACATATGGTTGTGATACCAACAATGATTCAGTGTTCCCAGTGGTTACACTAACCATTGCCGGAGGAACTCCTCCTTATGATGTGTCCTATGTAGGATTATCTTCGTCTGGTTCTGATACAGACATTGTAGATGCAGACCTTGTTCTTGCAGATGTTCAATATGATTTTACAGCACCGGTGGCAGGAACATATGTCGTTACGGTAACTGATGATAGAAACTGTATTGTTGCCAATTATAATGTTGTTGTTCCAGCGTTTGAGATTATGAATAATCCAGCGGCAACCACGGTGACTCCTATTGATTGTGCTCCTACTGACGAGGTGGTGAGAATATCAATAGAAGATGGTTCGGGAGATTTCTTATTCGAAAGAGTAGAACCAGATGGTTTAGGAGGGTATAATGTATTTGATACTGTTGATCCTGCTGCTACGGTTCTTTTCGCAGATTTTACCCTGACAGGATTAGATGTGGGTATTTATACATTTAGAATTACAGATGATAATACTGGATGTACCGAAATAGTGACTCATGAGATTTTAGAATATGATACGATTGAGGCTTCTTTAGAGCTTGTAAGTGATGTTTCTTGTTTTGGTGCTTTAGACGGTTCTGTACGATTGACAGTTACTGGTTACCCAGTAGCTCCAGTAACTCCAGGTAATTATGATTATGATGTTATCAATTCTGATACAGGTTTGTCTACAGGTATTACAGGTTCATCTGATGTGGCTTCTGGCCCCTTAGTTATAGGAGGGTTAGATGGTATAAACGTATTTGTTAGAGTAACCGCTACACAAGCACCATTGTGTGATGCTGATAGTAATATTATAGGGATAGCAACACCAAGCGCAATTATCGTTGCTGTTAGTCAAATACAAGATGAAACATGTAATCCGGGAGATGATGCTTCTATAGAAGTAGTTGCTCTGGGAGGAACTACGCCTTATACGTATCAATTAGAAAATACTATAGGAGGCGTGATTACTAATACTGGAGGTACAGTATATGATTTTGCGACCAATGGTAGCAATACAATTTTCACAGAATTAGATGCAGGTATTGCACCTGCCGGAATAGATTATGTGGTACGTGTTAGAGATGCCAATGGGTGTGAGATGCCAAGCTTACCATTTAATATTCAGCCACCAACGGCATTGGGATTAAATGCAATAGCGCCTTTAACCTTATTATGTTCGGATAGTCAAGATGGTACAATTACTGCTACCGCAACAGGAGGTCAAGGTATTGGCACGTATTTCTTTGCTTTAACTCTTCCTGATGGTACGCAATCTGCTGCTGTAAATAATGGTACAGATAGCTTTACATGGAATGATCTTCAACCGGGTAATTATGTTGTTACAGTTTCTGATAACTTAGCATGTGAGGCATTCCAAGATCCTGTGGTTATCGATACACCACCAGAAGTAACAGTGGCAATTGCACCTAATACAGTAGATAGCTGTCTTACAGTAAACCCTAATGAAGTTGTAGTAACTGCAGGAGGTGGAATAGGAGCCGTACCTGGTGACTATGAGTATGGTATAAGTGATGACAATGGAGTAACAATTACTTGGCAAGCAAGTGATACATTCCCACTTACTGTAATGGGTGATTATTCATTCTACACAAGAGATGGTAATTTGTGTGAATCAATGCCTTCTAATACAATACAAGCTAGACCACCAAATCCGTTTGTCGTTACTTTAGACACAAGCAATACAACAATTGTTTGTTTTAATGAGGCAACGGGTTCTATAAACTCTCTTGCTATAGGTGGATTAGGAAACTATATGTATACAGTTTCGGGTACAGATTATTTAGGAAATGCAGTAGGACCTATTGGACCTCAAGCAGAAAGTTTCTTTGGTAACTTATTAGCGGGAAATTATACGTATACGACAAGCAGTGGAGATTGTGTAGATGATGTACAAGTATTTGATATCACACAACCCTTAGAATTAGAAATAACAATTGAGGAATTCCCTATCTCATGTAGTGGAGAAACCGATGGTAGCATACGCGTTACTGCAATAGGAGGAAACCAAAATGTTGCTGGTAGTATGTCTTCATATTTCTATTCGTTATATAACGAACTTGATGAGGCCGTATATACCTTTATAGAGGATGATGCAGATGGCTTACTCGGTGAGCATACATTTATAGAGTTACCAGAAGGAACCTATAGAGTAGAGGTAGAAGATTTTAAAGGATGTCCTGTAGAAGCAGTTGATATTATTATTATAGAACCAGATGGTATTCTGGCTTCTATAGATGCTACCACTCCAGAAACCTGTTTAGGTGATGAGGATGGTACAGCAACGATCTCTTTTACAGGAGGATTAGCACCTGATGATCCATTAGTAGATCCAAGTTACTATTGGAGTATTGATGGTACGAATTATCAGGCATTAATTGGTTCTGGACCTTTGTTTATAGAGAACTTACCAGGAGGAACTACCACATTATTTGTTAGAGATTCTCAGAACAGTGCAGATTGTGAGGGAGCCTTTAATATTGATATTGAGCCAGGAGTAGATCTAGGTGCAGAGCTAGAAGAGCGATTAGAGTGTCCTATTTATGATTATACAAACCCGACTGCTCCAGAGTTGATACAAGGGGTGCAATATTTTGTAGAGTTTAATATTATAGAAGCTTCTGAGCGATTAGATATCATTTATACATTGAATGGTATTAACGGAACTCCTAACCCTACAAACAATACCAATTTAACCGGAATTTTTGAAGTAGCACCAGGAGAGTATGAAGGGATTATGGAGTATCAGGCATGTATACAAACGGTTGATACCATAGAAGTTAATGAATATGAACCTTTATCAACACCAGTAGCGATAATGACTAATAACCCTCAAGATCCTAATGAATATGAGATTACGGTATCAGGAGGAAGGCCATTTGAGAATGAACCATTCTATGCATTTGCTTTTGCCATGCTTGATAATGAATTGACAGAAGAAGAGCTAGGAGTTGCCTTAGAAGCATTAGAGCAAAGTGATTTTACTAGCATTGAAGAGAATATCTTTTCGATACGCGAAACAGCTAATTATGTCCTGCAAGTAGTAGATGCCGATGGTTGTGAGTCTCTGGTAGTACAGAACTTAACGTACATTAATATTCGTATCCCGAATTATTTCACACCAGACGCACCTAATACTACAACAGAAACGCGTTTTTGGTATCCAAGGCAAATTAGCCCGGATCCAAATGATCCATTCTATTTTGAAAATATGGAAGTAATGGTATTTGATAGATATGGTAGAATGCTTGGTGAGTTTAAAGGTGATCAAACAGGATGGGATGGTTACTATCAAGGAAAACAATTACCATCAGGAGATTATTGGTATACAATAATTCTTAATGATGTAGATAATAGAGAGTTTACGGGTCACTTTACACTATATAGATAATATATAATGCCCCAAGTGAATTGTAGTATAAAGATGGATAGGCCGAAAGGCATTGATAGAGAAAATTAATGATCTGTAATTTTTAATAGTAAATGAAAAAATATATTGTCATAGTAAGTCTGTTTGTAAGCTATTGTACTTTTGCTCAAGAGTTTTTTGCTCCTGTTCAAAATCAATATATAGCAGACAACCCCTATTTGATATCTTCTGCCTACGCGGGTATCGGTGATTGCTGGCAGATTAGAGGTTCTGGTTTTGAGCAATGGGTAAGCATAGAAGATTCTCCCGGGACTCAATCATTGTCTATTGATGGTCGTATATCTGATCGATCAGGTATTGGTGCGGTATTGTTTAATGATCAAAATGGTTTTACGACTCAAAAGGGAGTTCAGTTGTCTTTTGCACACCATTTGACCATAAGTGAATATAACAATCAATATTTCTCGTTTGGATTAAGTTATAAATTTACCCAGTTTGGTATTGATACTTCAGAATTTAACAATGGAGATCCTGATAATTTTTTCAATCCTGGATTGGCAAGTATATCTGTAAATGACTCTAATTTTGATATTGCAATGTTATATCGTTTAGGGCGTTTCTTTTTGAGTGCTAATGCGGTCAATTTATTACAGAAACAGATTGATGATTTTAATCCTACAGAGCCTTCTCAAATTCAGAATTATTATATTTATTCTGGGTATACGTTTTATCACCGATTTAGTAATATTGAAGTTGAGCCTTCAGTGTTATACCAAAATTTCCCTAGTGATGGTCGTTCTACTACAGATCTTAACCTTAAAGTTCGAAAAATGCATAGAGGAGATTATTACTGGTTGGGAATAAGTCTTAGATCTTTGGTAGATCAAGATTTTAAACCACTTTCTGTATCTCCTATGATTGGATTTAAAAAGGCTAATTTTTATTTTGCTTATGGATATCAAGTTAATGTAAATGAGGTACTAGAACCAAGTACTGCGGCAGGATCTCACATGATCACTGTAGGACTTGATTTCGGTTGTCGTCAAAGTAATTGTGGTTGTACATATTAAATTACTCTAAAATATATATTAGTAATCCTGCTTTTTTAAAAAGCAGGATTTTTTTTGTCTAATACTAAAATTTTGGCTGTTATAAATTTGATTTTGGGCATCATAATTATAAGGTTCATAAGTTTTTTAATTTTTCTGTTGAGTTTAAGGTAACCTTGTGTCCTTTTATGGCACTAATAAATGAATAAGAAATTAATCAGTGAATAAACGACTATACTCAAATCTAACTTACAATGAAATATTTTTTACGCTCCTATTGGCTTCTACAAGTATTTATTATTTTTTTATATACCAATTCCTTTGGCCAAGTGCCTTTTTCCTCTGTGCCTAATAGTAATTTAAGTATTCGAGGAGATCTTAAGGTAATTGGTAATACTATTGTTGGGTTGGATCAACAAATACTCGAAACAAATTGCAGTACTTGTGCAGTAGTCGGTGCAGTTGGGTCGGATTTTTGTACGTTATACACTCCTAATGATAATTATAATGGTAATTGTTCTAATAACAGAAAAACCTTTGGGTATATTGATATAGATAGTGATCCAACCACATTCAGTTCTAGTTCTGCTGATTTTATTGTTTCTGGTGGTTGTCAAAAAATTGCGTATGCAGGATTATACTGGTCCGCTTCCTATTTTGTAGAGAAGGATATAGATGGTAACGTTAAATATGATAATCTAGCACTACCCGATAATCGACCAGATTTTAGAACTATTAAAATCAAACCCCCAGGAAGTAATGAGTACGTAACTATTACTCAAGATCAAACTGATGTTATTTATGATGGATACCGCAATACTATCACAAATTCTGAAGATGTTGCAGTTAAAGATATACCTTATGTCTGCTATGCTGATGTTACAAGTATACTAGAATCTGTAGATAATCCTTCTGGAACTTATACAGTTGCAAATATGAGAGCTGCAACTGGTGAAGCTTCTGAAAACACAAATGGTATATCCGGAGGATGGGTTTTGGCAATTATCTATGAAGATCCATCACTATCAGCTAAGTATATCAGCACTAATAATGGATATTTGAACAATCAGCCTTGTACTACCCCTAACTTAGATTGTTTAAAGGAATTTACATATGAAGGGTTTAAAACACTACCTGCACCATTACCTGTTAACGCTAGGTATGCCATTGCTGGATTAGAGGGAGATTTTCCTTATGCAGGAGATGTATTTCAAATACAAAGACCCGATGGCAACATTGAAGATGTTTTTACCTCCCCAGCAAATCCATTAGGTAATTTTTTTGATAGCTCAATTTCTACAGATGGTCAGCATGTTACTACAAGAAATCCTGCTTCACAAAATACACTAGGTTTTGATATTGACATTTTTGATATTCCTAATTCTGGAAATAGTATTATTGGAAATGATCAGACGTCAGCGACGTTTTATACTACTTCAACAGGAGATGCTTTTAGTGTTTTTTTTAATGCCTTTTGTATAGAAGTTATTGCTCCAGAATTAACTGTAACCAAACGAGTATTAGATGAGAATGGTATTGATATTACGGGAGAATCCGTAAATTTTGCAGATCAGTTATTTTACGAATTAACAGTAGAAAATCAAGGTAATGAAGATGTTATTAATGCTAGTATTAGAGATATTCTTCCAGATAATGTTGATTTTATACAGAATAGTTTTTGGGTAAGTGATTCAGGTATAATTGCTACAATAGACAATACAGGAAGGCAGATAGATATCGTTATAAATGATGAGTTGATTGTAGAAGCTGGAGGTAGTTATACTATCCGATTCGGAGTTCAGGTAGTGGCAAGTTGTGCAGGTTTGTTAGATGCTTGCTCAAATGAGATAAGAAATGTAGCAGTATGCACTTATACTGGTCTTGAGTCGGGTATTACTCGTTCGGGTGAAGAAAGTATTTTGGATCAAGATTTATGTAGTAATGATATTATTGGTTCTTCTAATGTATTGATCAATGATGGTGTTTGCTTTAGTGAAGTGCAATCAGCATTTATATGTTCTGGAGCTATTGATCTTATGGCAGGTACTGGATTTTCTAGTTATCAATGGGTAGAACAAAGCAAACCTGATCTAGTAATAGGAACAGATCAGATTCTAAATGTAAATAAAGAGGGAATATACCAAGTAACCAAAACAGGGGGTTCTAATTGTCAAGATGGTGTAGAGATATTTGAAGTAAGCTCTTTTGGTGATGTAAACAATCCCATTATTGATATTGTAGCTAATTTAGAAAGTAATACTAATGTATCCGGAAATACGGATCGTATATGTGCCATAAATGGAGAAGTATTACCAGAGCTTTTTTTATGTGGTTCTGAGACTGCTTTGACTATGGACTTAGATTTTGTAACAGGAACAATTATAGAATGGCAGCGACTGGCACCTTCTGCTTGTGCATCGATAATAAGAGACCCTAATTGTGCAACTTCCTTTATAGATGGAGGTGCTTGTGAGAATGATTGGGTCGCAATAGGAACTGGCACTAATTTTACAGTTACACAAGCAGGAGAATATAGAGTTAATGTAACTATTGATGGTGGTTGTATTGTTCAATTTTACTTTAATGTATTTAAAGATGCTTTTGAACCTGAATTAGAGGTAATAGATAATATTTTGTGTGGGGGAGAAGGAGCAATGCACGTGTCAAATTCATCAGACCAATATGAATATCAATTGGTCTCTCCTTCGGGAGTTCCTACAGCATATCAGGTATCAGCAATATTCACAGGGCTTACAGAAGCAGGGATATATTCAGTAAACGTGCGTCAAAATAATAGTTCAACAACACCATGTATTTTTCAGGACACGACTACTTTGATTGATTCAGAAATGAATATGAGCATTACTTCTAGACAGCCAACCTGTTTTGATGAATTGGGTGCAATTGATGTTGAAGTAATGAGTTCGCAAATGAGTTATACGTATACAATTACAAGCACAACAACTGCATTTACCGCAACAACTGGTACTACCTCTATGTCTAGTTATTCATTTACGGATCTTAGCCCGGATACGTATATTATAGAAGTACTATCTGCTGATGGGGCTTGTACGGATACACAAACAATTACTATAGATTCGCCTCCAGAACTATTGGCTTTTATAAACTTGGTAAAAGATTTAAGTTGCAACCCTAATTATCAACCGGATCCAACCCTTAATGATCCATCAAACCCAAATTATGATCCGACAGCATTACCATACGATCCAAATCCTATTAGCGCTATTTATGAAGTTATAGTTTCTGGGGGATCGGGTAATTATGCATTTAATGACCAAATAAACTTTTTGGGAACTAGCCTAGAGCCTATTTCAGGAAGTGAATATAGGTTTATAACAAGTACTGATGGCAACCATCCTGTATTTGTTGAAGATGTAGATACCAATTGTACTATTTTTGCAGGCAGTGTAGACATAAGTTCGTATGATGCCATCACAATCGACGCACATATAGAAACCGAAGCTTCTTGTAACGGAGAACCTGCAATTATTAAGGTTATCGCTGGTTCAGGAACACCCCCTTACACATATATGCTCAATAATGAGATAGTCGCGGGACCAACTAATGATATTGTTCAGTCTTTTTCTGTTGACCCAGTAACAAGTTATAATGTGTCAGTATCAGATGCAGTTGGCTGTAGTTCAAAGGTTTTAGTGATAACACCAAAAGAAGTGCATCCAATTCTTACAGATATCATCGTTACTCAACTTACTTCCTTTACATCAGGAAGTATCGAGATTAATGCAACAGGAGGAACACCTCCGTATAGCTATAGTTTAAATAATGGTGTGACATCAACATTAAATGTTTTTGTTAATCTGTCAGCGGGTAACTACACTGTGTATGTAGAAGATAGTAATGGATGTATAGTTTCTGTAGACGTTATTATTAATCCTTTTATTGAGGAACTCTCAGTTTCTTTAGATACAAGTTCATTAGAAGTTATGTGTTTTGGTGATGCCACAGCTACAATTGACGCCATTGTAACTGGTGGCTCCGAAGAATACTCATTTCTTCTTACGGGGGTGGATTTTTTAGGAAATGATATTACACTTGGACCTGTAACACAAAGTAATTTTGATTTTCTTTCGGCAGGTATCTATCAGTATACCGTGTCAGATTCAGAATCAAGAACTGCAGCTATTGATTTTCAGGTAACGCAACCCTTAGAACTAGTAACTTCTGCAATAGTGACGAATACTACATGTAGCCAATCTGCAAATGGATCAATAACTGTTACAACAACAGGAGGAATACCTCCATATTTTTATTCATTAACAAATGCTAGTACAGAAGAGGTTTTGGAGGTTGCTCAAGATTTTGTGGGAACATATACTTTTAGTAATCTTACCACAGGAGTATTTGCTGTAGAAGTAACAGATAGTTATAATTGCTTGGTGACAACCCAAGAACTTACCGTGGTTGAGCCAACTCCTATTGATACCGATATTACTATTGAGCCATTAACAGTCAACAATGATGCTATAGTTACCATAATAGCATCAGGAGGGAATAATAATTTCATGTATGAAGTGCTAGATACTTCTTCGGCTATAATTATTCCTTTACAAGCTAGTAATATAATAACCTTAGATACTGCAGGAAACTACATTGTTAGAGTGCAAGATATGAATGGTTGTGAAGCATTACGAGAATTTACTATTCAGCCTTTAGAGCAACACCCAATATCAAATTACGCAGAAGAAATTTTCATTTGTACATTAACAGGACAAAGCTATCCTAGTATTTCTATTGAAGATGAAGAAGGAGCGCCTTTAGCGATTTCTGCTATCGATGGTGCTACCATTGTATGGCAGAAACTAGATGATATAATGTGCACAATCGAGCTAGAAGATGATTGTCCTACAGAAGATTCTAGTTGTAGCTCTAGCTGGTTTGATATTGCAATAGGTAACAGTTGCAATGTGATCGAAGAAGGCCAATATCGTATTGTAGTAAGTTTTGTTACAAAAAACAGTAGTGATACTCAGATTTATTATTTTAAAGCAGAAAAAGAATCACTTGCTATCAATCAAGATTTTGCAATGTATCCAAACCCAGGAAAAAATAGGATATATGTTAATGCTGAGGTGAATCAGATACAGGTTTTTGATGCAGTTGGTAAACAAGTACTTATCACAGATCAAAAATCGTATAGCATTGCAGATTTAAGAAATGGTGTATACTTTGCCAGGATTGAAACAGAAGAAGGAGAAGAACATATCGTAAAACTCATAAAAGAGTAGTGCAGCCTTATAATAAGTAATTACCATTCAGAGTAGCTACTAGTGCGAATAAAAAGGAAGAATAGCTAGATACAGCTACTCTTCCTTTTTATTGTAATTAGTTGCTCAAGATTATTGTACAGCAATATACAATCCAAAAATAGCGACAATAAAGTAACAAGTAATTGTTAAAGCTCCTGCGTAATCTTTTGCTATTCTTTGTCCAAAAAGAAGCATAATTAATGTTAAACAGGCTAAAAACATCGCTATGATTGTATAGAATGTTTTGTTATCAACAATGAGTTGATATATTCCGATGATACAACAGATAGCAGTAACCATTTCAATGATTAGAATAGTTGCAAGTAGTATAGGAACCATATTTCGCATAAAAGTAGCTGCAAAGTGTTCTTTGAGCCAACCAAGATTGCCTTGCCAGTCTGATATCTTATCAATACCCGATTGTAAAAAAGTAACTAGTAGAAAAATTAGAATTGTAATTGATACAATATGAGTTATAAAATTATCCATGTAATGAGTTTAGTGTGTTCAAATATAGGATAAGATTCGGGATTATTTCAATTTACTAATTATTGACTTTTTTTATGAAGCAACCGTGTAAGTTTTATAGATAGATCAGTAAGAATGATTTTTGCATTTCCGTTACGTTCTATGTGATATGCAGCTTCCTGAAGTTCATTACAAATATCTATAATATTTGCTCCATGAATAAAGGGAGCAAAATTCTTAAGCTTAAAACCTTGAGTTCTGGGTTCGAGAAACACCAATTCTTCGACACCATAATTAAGAAGCATTGCTTGTCTAAAAAAATCGATACAATAGTTCAAGAATTTTTTTTGCGTTTCTCTACCGGTCGTAGCAATTGATTCGCTCCATGCGATTAAATCGTTAATGGCTGCTTTGTTTCCTTTGGCTTTAAATGCTGTACGCACCCAGTCAATAAACCAATCCTCGAATTGGTCATCACCACCATCATGATGCAATAAATGTAGTGCTTTACTATAATCTCCATTAGATTGATGCGCAATTTTTTGAGCATCACTTTCTGGGACATTATCTTTTTCAATAAGGGCTTCTTTAATTACTTGTTCTCCTAGAGGAGGAAAATGTAATATTTGGCACCTTGATCGTATGGTTTGGATTAGTTGTTCTTCATCTTCTGTAATTAATATAAAAATTGTCTTGTCGGGAGGTTCCTCTATTAACTTTAGTAATTTGTTCGAGGCGGCAATGTTCATTTTATCTGCCATCCAAATAAGCATAATTTTATATCCGCCTTCATAGCTTTTCAGCGAAAGTTTTTTTACAATCTCTAAAGCCTCATCGACTCCTATTTGCCCTTGCTTTTTTTCGATCCCCAAAGATAGGTACCAGTCAAAAATACTTCCATACGGGTTTTCATTAATAAAAGTTCTCCACTCCTCTGCAAAGTGGTCAGATCTCGCATGTTTTTTTACTTTGTCGTTAGTAGCAACTGGATATACAAAATGAAGATCTGGATGCGCTAAATGATCAAATTTGATATTACATGCCTGGTTACCACCAGTGTTTTCACCCTGCTGATTTTGACATAAAATATATTGGGCATAAGCAATGGCCATGGGTAAGGTTCCGCTTCCATTGGGCCCCACAAAAAGTTGAGCATGAGGAATTCTATTGCCGTCTGCGCTTGTTGTCAAATGATTTTTGACATGTGTAAGACCTAAAATGTTCGAAAAAAGCATAGGCAAATATAAAAAGAACTATGAGGAGCCAAGTATGATTTAAGAATTTATGCAATTTAAACTGCGAAGTCAAAGGTCTCTTAACTGTATGCTATCATTTTTTTATGGAAATCGTGTTTTTTCTAAAAATTTGATAAAAGTGAAACCTGTTATTTTATTTCAGGCAATTTTTCTATTAGATTTCAGTGTTTTTAACGAAATAGAATTATTTTCGTTTCGAAAAATCAATACAGCAACATGAAGACAATCAACGATTTTAATTTTGAAAATAAAAAAGCATTAATTCGAGTAGATTTTAATGTGCCACTTAACGAAGGTTTTGAAGTAACAGACACAACCAGAATTGAAGCTGCGAAGCCCACTATCATTAAAGTTTTAGAAGATGGAGGAAGTGCAGTTTTGATGTCTCATTTAGGAAGACCAAAAGGAGTACAAGATGAGTTTTCTTTGCAACATATAGCAGCAACAGTTTCTAATATTCTTGGGGTGCAGGTTACATTTGTTTCTGATTGCGTGGGGCCCGAAGCAGAAGCTGCTGTAGACGCTTTAAATCCAGGAGAAGTTTTATTGTTAGAAAACCTTAGATTTTACTCAGAAGAAACTCAAGGAGATGTTGGTTTTGCAGAAAAATTATCGAAATTAGGAGATATCTATATAAATGATGCTTTTGGTACGGCACACCGAGCACATGCATCTACAACTATTGTAGCACAATTTTTTTCGGGAAGTAAATGTTTTGGAAGTTTACTTGCAAAGGAAATAGAGAGTATTGATAAAGTACTAAGTAGTGGTCAGAAACCCGTGACGGCTGTTTTGGGAGGATCAAAAGTATCTTCAAAAATTACGATAATAGAAAACATTTTGGACAAAGTTGATCACCTAATTATCGGTGGTGGGATGACGTATACTTTTGTAAAAGCACAAGGAGGTCAAATAGGGGACTCTATTTGCGAAGATGATAAACAAGAGCTTGCATTAGAGATTCTTAAAAAAGCCGAAGCCAAAGGAGTAAAAATTCATTTACCAGTTGATGTATTGGGAGCTGATGATTTTAATAACAATGCAAATACCAAAGTTGTTGATGTTACTGCAATACCAGAAGGTTGGCAAGGATTAGATGCGGGTCCTAACACAATCAGTAATTTTCATGATGTCATTATGCAATCAAAAACAATTTTATGGAACGGTCCTTTAGGAGTTTTTGAAATGGAAAATTTTGCTAAAGGAACTATAGCATTAGGACACTCAATAGCAGAAGCAACAGAAAAAGGGGCGTTTTCACTTGTAGGAGGAGGAGATTCTGTAGCTGCCGTAAAACAGTTTGGTTTCGGAGATAAAGTAAGTTATGTTTCTACCGGTGGAGGAGCAATGCTTGAAAGTCTTGAAGGTAAATCTCTACCTGGAATAGAAGCTATTAAAAGTTAGTGCAAAGCTAGAAGTTTATGAAAAAAAGGCATATTTCATAGATAGAGCATAAGAAAACCGGCTAAATTGACCGGTTTTCTTATGTTTTAACTACTTGATTTTTTGCAGATTATAAAAAAAATGCGATTTTCGCTTCACGATTACTGATATTCAGTAAAATAATACTAAATAAACAAATTATTAGTTTAATTTGTTACGATATCAATAACTTAAATATTTCCTGAACTATGAGTAGAGGTTTTTGTAACATGAATAATCATCATATCATTTTTCTTTGTTTTCTGATGGTTTCATTTTTGGCACTAGCACAAGAAACGCCACAAGAACAATCAAATCAGACATCTACGAAACAGATAGAACGTACAGAGCAAGTAAAATTACAACAAAATATAGTTCGTGTTATTGACACAACAAAGGTGGTTAGTTCTAGTATTGAACTAGGGACAAGTACACTTACTTCAACAAAGGTTAAGGATAGCGTGGCTTATGTTGCAAAAGATTATCCTAAATTGGCAGATTTGGATGCCAAATGGAAACAAGAATTATATAACTCAAGCCTTTTTGATACCATTTATAATTCGGTTACTACTTTAGAATACCAACCCGTTGAATACGTAGACCTTCCTACAGATACATTAAAAGCTAGATTAAAAGAATTAAATGCTCGTACTCCTTTTAATGTAGAATATAACGCTTCATTAGAAAGTGTTATTAAGAATTACCTGAAAAATAGGCATGAACAACTAGAACGTTTAATGGGATTAAGTGAATTTTACTTCCCTTTATTCGAACAAGAATTAGATAACCAAAATATTCCGTTAGAAATAAAATATCTAGCAATCGTTGAGTCGGCACTAAATCCGAGAGCAAAATCAAGGGTAGGTGCTACAGGGCTATGGCAATTCATGTTCGGAACAGGTAAAATGTTTGGTCTCGAAGTAAGTTCATATGTAGATGAGCGAATGGATCCAATTATGGCAACAAAATCAGCCTGCAAATATTTATCAAATTTATACAAGATATTTGGTGATTGGGATCTGGCATTGGCATCTTATAATTCGGGCCCAGGAAACGTAACAAAAGCTATTCGTAGAAGCGGAGGACGTAAAAATTATTGGAATATTAGACATAATCTTCCTAGAGAAACGGCTGGATATCTACCCGCCTTTTTGGCAACAATGTATATTTTTGAATTTGCAGACAAGCATAATTTTAGACCTAGAAAACCAGAATTTGCCTATTTTGAGACAGATACTATTCGAGTAAAACAAATGATCTCATTAGATCAGGTTTCTAAGTTTATCAATATCGATATCAAAGAACTAGAGTTTTTGAACCCATCCTATAAATTAGGCATCATTCCTTTTATTAAAGATGAAGATTATGTCCTTAGACTGCCTCTAGAAAAAATAGGTCTTTTTGTAGCTAATGAGGATCAAATCTATGGATTGGCTAAGACTGAATTAGCCGCTAGAGAAAAACAACTCCCTAAATTTGTTGAAGCAAATGATAGAATTCGATATAGAGTTCGTAGTGGTGATTATTTAGGAAAAATTGCCAAAAAGTTTGGTGTAGGTATTAGCCAAATTAAGAGATGGAATAGTCTGCGAAGTAATAATTTGAGGATCGGACAACGACTAACCATATATCCAAGAAGACCCGTGGTACGTTCCTCTAGTAAAACAGTGACCCCTAAAAAGACAGAGCCTAAAGCATTGATTGCAAGTAGTTCGGAGATGTATACTGTGAAATCTGGAGATACTTTATGGAGTATCTCTCAGAAATTTAAAGGTGTTTCGGTCGAAAATCTTAGAAATTGGAACGATATTAGCGGTAGTGGTATAAAACCAGGTATGAGGCTGAAACTTTCAAAACCATAACCGTAATTAATGTCGTTTATGAAAAAATTAGTAGTTGTTATGCTTACTGTTTTATGTACAGTGAGTTGCACTAAAGAAAAAAAGCAAAAAAACAAGAGCTATGATGCAATGGCTCATTCTGTTGGGCAAATTAATGAACTCTCAATAGTTATTGACAATGATCTCTGGAAAGGGAAGGTGGGAGACACTATTCGTAAATATTTTGGTGCAGAAGTTCCTGGGTTACCTCAAGAAGAACCACTTTTTTCTATGAGACAAATGCCAGAAAATGCATTTTCTGGAATGACCCGAAAGAGTAGAACATTTCTTTGGATTAAGAAAAGTAAAAAAAATGCATATGGGATGCTTACCAATAAATTTGCAACTCCTCAATTGGGTGTGGTGATTTCTGGATCAGATGATGAATATATAATTGAGCAACTTAGAAAAAAACATGAAACGATCATTTCAGAGTTTAAGGCAACAGAAATAACTGAAAAGCAAAGAAGAATAAAAAAGTCGTTAGAAAGGATTCCTCAATTAAGCGAAAAACTAGGGATCACTTTGGACATTCCTACTGCATATCGTATAGCT
Organism: Aquimarina pacifica; assembly: GCF_000520955.1. Lineage (GTDB taxonomy): Bacteria > Bacteroidota > Bacteroidia > Flavobacteriales > Flavobacteriaceae > Aquimarina > Aquimarina pacifica. The sequence continues at coordinate 27,427 of NZ_JACC01000057.1, forward strand.
AAAGAAGAAGAAAAGTTTTTTTGGATACGTAAAAATATTCCGCAAGGAGGCATGAACCTTATGATTTATGAACTCCCTTTAGACGCTATTACTAAAGATTCTAATACGGTAGCTAGTATTATAAAAATGCGAGACTCTATAGGCAAGATAAAGATTCCTACAGAGGTAGGTCATTTTATGACAGAAGAAGCTTACGCACCTTACTTATATGAGACTACATTAGACAAAAACTTTGCTTTTGAAACCAAAGGGACTTGGGAGGTAAAGGATAGATTTATGGCAGGACCTTTTGTTAATTATGCGATAGAAGATAAGGCCAATAATCGATTACTGGTACTAGAAGGTTTTGTTTTTGCTCCTTCAGTTAATAAAAGAGATAATATGTTCGAACTTGAAGCAATAATGAAATCCGTAAAATTTAATTAGATTAAAGATTCTATTTAAGTTTTTAGTCGAATTCATATAAAATATATTCTAACCGTCCAGTCTTTAAAAACTGGACGGTTTTTTTATAAATTATTTACTTTACATGATAAACTCATATTGACAATTAGAAAATCTATTTCGGTTTTGGACAACTTCGAATGAGTTCATTATATTTAGCGATTCTAAAAAATTACATAGCTGATGAGTATCGTTTCTTTTATTGCAAAACAAATTCCAGTTTCAGAAAAACAAATAAGCAAAACAATTGAGTTATTAAGTGATGGTGCTACTGTGCCTTTTATTTCGCGATATCGAAAAGAGATGACCGGTAATCTCGATGAGGTTGCTATTGGTGAGATTGTAAAGTATAAAACAGCTTATGATGCTTTGCATAAAAGAAAAGAAAGTATTCTTACAGCAATTAAGGAACAGGAAGCATTAACACCCGAATTAGAAAAGAAAATTTTGGCAGCCCAAACAATGACATTGTTAGAGGATTTGTATTTGCCCTATAAAAAGAAAAGAAAAACCCGAGCAGTTGTTGCAAAAGAGCAGGGGTTAGAACCTCTAGCAAAGATTATTATGCAACAAAAGGAGGAAGAACTTCTTTTTGTAGCTTCTCAGTATATTAATGATACGATTACAACAGAAGAACTTGCATTGCAAGGGGCTCGTGATATTATTGCAGAATGGGTAAATGAAGACGAAAAAATTCGAAATAAACTGCGAAGACTATACCAGCGAAAAGCAACAATTACTTCGACAGTAATTAAGACAAAAAAAGACGATGAAAATGCTCAGAAATATCAACAATATTTTGATTGGGAAGAACCATTAAGCAAGTGTCCATCGCATAGATTATTGGCAATTTTAAGAGCAGAAAAAGAAAAATATGTAAGAGTAAAAATTACCGTTCCAGAAAATGATGCATTAGATGGTATTGATGATGTAGTAATAAAAACCAATGTAGAGTCATGTACTGATCAAATATTCTTGGCAACTGCTGATGCATACAAAAGACTATTAGCACCTGCAATCGCTACAGAGGTATTGAAACAAGCCAAAGAAAAAGCAGATGACAAGGCGATTACTGTTTTTGCCCAAAACTTAAAGCAGTTATTATTAGCCTCACCCCTCGGTCAAAAAAGGATACTTGCATTAGATCCGGGTTTTAAATCAGGTTGCAAATTGGTCTGTCTGGATCAACAAGGAGGATTATTACATAATGAAAATATTTATCCGCACCCACCACAACGAGAAATAACGAATGCAATTAAAAAGGTAAAGTCATTAGTAAATGCTTATAAGATTGAAGCAATTGCTATAGGAAACGGAACCGCCGCTAGAGAAACAGAGGCATTCGTAAAAAAAATACCTTTTGAGAATCCGATACAAGTATTCATGGTTAATGAAAGTGGTGCATCTATTTACTCTGCTTCTAAAGTTGCAAGGGCAGAATTTCCCAATTATGATGTAACAGTTCGTGGAGCTGTATCTATAGGAAGAAGGTTGGCAGATCCATTAGCCGAATTAGTAAAGATTGATGCAAAATCTATAGGAGTAGGGCAATATCAGCATGATGTGGATCAGATTAAACTAAAGAATGAATTAGACACAGTTGTGATGAGTTGTGTAAACAGTGTAGGGATTAATGTTAATACAGCGAGTGTATCTTTATTAAGTTATGTTTCGGGTATTGGAGAAAAACTTGCAGAGAACATTATCTCATATCGATCCAAGAATGGTGCATTACAATCTCGAGAAGAGTTAAAAAAAGTGCCTCGACTAGGAGGAAAAGCCTATGAACAAGCGGCAGCTTTTTTACGTATTACAAGTCCTAAAAACCCGCTAGACAATTCTGCTGTTCACCCAGAACGGTATAAGCTTGTTGCAAAAATGTCAAAGGATACAGGTGTTGCATTACCATCGCTTATTGGTAATAAAGAGGCAATTTCAAAAATAAACTTACAAAATTATGTTACTAGCGAAGTAGGGCTTCCTACCTTAAATGATATCATAAAAGAACTAGAAAAACCAGGAGTTGATCCTAGAAAAAAAGTAATGGTTTTTGAATTTGATCCAAATGTAAAAACAATTGACGATGTCCGATCAGGAATGAAACTACCAGGAATAGTGAACAACATTACTAATTTTGGTTGTTTTGTAGATATAGGAATAAAAGAAAGTGGCTTAATTCATATTTCTAAATTGGCGAATGAATTTATTAGCGACCCCAATGCAATTGTTCGTCTAAACCAACATCTTATGGTTACCGTGATATACGTAGATATACAACGCAAAAGAATTCAGTTATCTTTGATAGATTAATGGCGAAGTTGTAAATGGACAAGACATAATTATAATAAAAAACCCCAACACATTTGTGTTAGGGTTTTTATATATTCTTGATGTCTTGTCCTGAAATAGCGTTACAATT
>NZ_JACC01000058.1 GCF_000520955.1 Aquimarina pacifica
TTTAAAAAATACAATCGAATGTTAACCCCGCGTTTCTTCTAATTAGATTTTAAGAATTAAATAATAACCAATTAAACATGAAACTAAATCTACATAAGTCTTTACCGATTTTTATATTGTTTTTTTTGTGGAATAGTATTGTTTTTTGTCAAGAAAAAAAAATACAAAAAGCCCAAAGTCAATATGATAGATATCAGTATATCGACGCACAAAACACATACCTTAAAGTAATTAAAAAGGGGTATAAAGATGCAGATCTCCTGAAAAGTCTTGCAAATAGCTATTATTTTAATAGTCAGTTTGATGAAGCTTTACCTTGGTATAAGGAATTAATTGATTCATATACAAGCGAAGTAGAACCCGAATATTATTTTAGATATGCGCAAACTCTTAAAGCTTCTGAACAGTATGATGAGGCATCAAAATATATGCAAAAGTTCACGGAACTTAATGCCGATGATCAACGTGCAAAATTATTGATAGAAGAACCTGATTATTTAGAACGCATAGATTTTCAATCTGGGAGATTCGAAATAAAAAATTCTTCTATTAGTTCATACGCAACAGATTTTGGTGCTGCTTTTTTAGGTAAATCTATTGTGTTTGCTTCATCTAGGGACACATTGATATTTAATAAAAATGTACATCAATGGAATGATGAGTCTTTTTTGGATTTATTTCAAGCCAATTATGATTCTGCAAATGGAGAACTTACTGAGGTAAAGAAATTGGGGAAAACATTGAATACTAAGTTTCATGAATCTACTCCAGTATATACCAAAGATGGACAAACAGTATACTTTACAAGAAATAATTTTGATAAGAAAAAGTTAGGAAGAGATCAAAAGGGAACGAATAAGCTCAAAATATACCGTTCTTATAAAAATGCGCAAGGAGGTTGGACTACACCACAAAGTCTACCATTCAATAGTGATGAATTTTCGGTTGCTCATCCTGGATTAAGTCCTGATGAGAATACATTGTATTTTTCTTCAGATATGCCTGGTGGCGCAGGAATGTCAGATTTGTATAAAGTAACTATTAATACTGATGGTAGTTTTGGAGAGCCTGTTAATTTGGGAGATAGAATTAATACCGGAGGAAAAGAAACGTTTCCTTTTATAAGTACAGCTAATGAATTGTATTTTTCTTCTGATGGTCATGCAGGTTTAGGAGGACTTGATGTATTTGTAACCCATCTAGATCCTCAATCTAAAGAAGAAAGTTTAGTGGTAAATGTCGGAAAGCCTATTAATGGACCAAAAGATGATTTCGCTTTTATTATTGATGACGTATCTAAAAGAGGGTATTTTTCTTCTAATCGTGAGGGGGGAAAAGGAAGCGATGATATTTATAGTTTTTTAGAAACAGAAGAACTCAAAAGTTTCTGTGAGATTACAATTGCTGGATTAATCACTGATAAAGATACCAATGAGCTACTTCCAGGGACAAAAGTATCCATACTGGATAGTGGTAATAATTTGATTCAAACATTTGTTGTAGGTGATGATGCTACATATTCTCAATTGGTAAAATGTGATTCTCAATATTTTGTAAGAGCAGAAAAAGAAGCATACACAACGTTGGAAAATTTGGTTAATACAGGATCAGAAACACAAACAATGGATACTCCTATGGCTCTTGAGAAAAAGATTAAATCTGCTGACATAGGTGATGACCTTGCAAAGGTGTTAGCATTAAAACGTATTTACTTTGATTTTGATGCCTCTTATATACGTTCTGATGCCTCTATAGAACTTGCTAAGGTAATTGAAGTGATGAACGAGTATCCGCAAATGAAAATAGAAGTAAGGTCACATACCGATAGTCATGGTAGTGAGAAGTATAATTTATATTTATCCGAGAAAAGAGCAAAAGCTACGGTTCAATATATGATTGCTAAAAATATCTCTGCAGATCGTCTAACCGGAAAAGGTTTTGGAGAACAACAACCTATTAATGATTGTGGTGATGGATCAAATTGTTCTAAAGATGAGTATCAGCAAAATAGACGAAGCGAATTCATTATTATAAAGTAGGAAAAGAGATTTAAAAATAATTGCCCCAGAATAAAGCACCCTTTGTATAAAATTTTATATTGGGTGCTTTTTTGATAGTATATACTTCGAATTTAATTTGTATTCTATAATTAGCACAGACTGTTTTTCCTTTTTTTTGGTCAATTCGTAATATAACATTGATTACACTTTATAAATGAAAAGAGTAAGTTTTTGAGTGTTTTGAAGCACAGAATTTCATGATAAATTGGTATTACTCGTATGTTTTTGTAGTTTTGGAATAATTAAAATTATGGAAGAAGAAAAAGTTATTTTAGTTGATGAAAATAATGAGCAAATAGGATTAATGCCTAAGCTCGAAGCTCATCAAAAAGCAGTTTTACATAGGGCTTTTTCGGTATTTGTTTTAAATACTAAAAAAGAACTTATGTTACAGCAAAGGGCACATCAAAAGTATCATTCACCAGGTTTATGGACTAATACCTGTTGTAGTCACCAACGTGATGGAGAAAGCAATATTGAAGCAGGTACCAGAAGACTACAAGAAGAAATGGGGTTTACTACACCATTAAGGGATTCTGTATCCTTTATTTATAAAGCACCGTTCGATAATGGTCTTACTGAGCATGAATATGATCACGTACTACTAGGAGAGTACGAAGAAGATCCTGTCATAAATCCTGATGAAGTTGCAGATTGGAAATGGATGCCAATAGAAGCAGTGAAAGAAGACATTCTCGAACATCCAGAAATCTATACAGAATGGTTTAAGATCATTTTTGAAAAATTTTATTCACATATAACGTTATGAGAATCAAAGCTTGCAGAAAAGCACATTTTAATGCTGCACATCGATTATACAAAAAAGATTGGAGTGACGAAAAAAACCGTGAGATATTCGGAAAATGTAGTAACCCAAGGTATCATGGACATAATTATGAACTCATTGTAGCTGTTATTGGCGAAGTAGATCCAGAAACTGGATATTTGATGGATCTCAAGATTCTAAAAGACCATATAAAAAGTGAAGTTGAGGAGTATATGGATCATAAAAATCTAAATGAAGAGGTAGAAGAATTTAAGGATACCAATCCGACTGTAGAGAATATAGCTATTGTAATATGGAATAGATTAAGAAAAAAAATATCGGCAATATATGATCTCGAAATTACCCTCTATGAGACCCCTCGTAATTTTGTAATATATACAGGAGAATAATGGGATTGGATGTAGGTGATAAAGTACCTGTTTTTTCTGCTATAAGTGATACAGGAGAAACATTTAATAGCCAAGAGGTAATAGGGAAGAAGCCAGTGGTGGTTTATTTTTATCCAAAAAACTTTACTCCTGGTTGTACCAAAGAGGCCTGCGGTTTTAGAGATAGTTATGCAGATTTTCAGCATCTCGGAGCAGAGGTTATAGGAATTAGCTTAGATGGGGCTAAGTCTCATACAAGATTTAAGAATAAGTACTCGCTTCCGTTTCTTTTTTTATCCGATCCAAAAGGAGGGTTAAGAAAAATTTTCGGTGTTAAACCAGGGTTATTAGGATTGTTACCGGGCAGAGAAACTTTTGTGATAGATGCAGATGGAATTGTACAATTAAAGTTTAATAGTATGAATGCATCAAGTCATATTCGTATGGCAATCGCAAAAATGAAAGAAATAATTGGTGAGTAACATATGTTAGAATAATAATGTGGTAGATAAAATAAAAGAAGTGACTACTTCTTAATTGAAAAGAGTAATTTTGTAAAAAATAAATTTGATATGGCAAACAAGAGAGACCTTAAAAAGGATATTAATTATGTTTTAGGAGATATTATAGAAGAAGTATATCTATGGGAGTTGCAAAATCCTGAAAAGGATAATAAACCTGGTGAGGCTATTATCGATGAGGCTATTACTTCATTTGATGCATTTATGGAAAGAGTGAATGATCGTAAAATAGAGAATGCATCAAAGCATTTCAAGGTACTTCGCGAAGATTTAGAAAAAACAGCTAAAGCTTTAGTTGAAAAAGTAAATGCTTTATAATTTTTTTTCAAAAAATAGTTGCAAAAACAATTGTACGGATTATATTTGCAATCGTTTTTTGCCGATGTAGCTCAGCTGGCTAGAGCAGCTGATTTGTAATCAGCAGGTCGTGGGTTCGAGTCCCTCCATCGGCTCATTAAAAAAGTCTTAACTTCAAGTTAGGACTTTTTTTATATTATCGTTTGGAGACCCGGTCTTTTTCTTCCGTTTTCATCTTGTTCGCTTATGGCTAAAAATTCATATAATAGGTAAAACATGGATATGCTGTGAACTATAATCAGCGTCTAACATGATTTATGTATTACATTGTTTATATATTTATTTTGTCTTAATCCACAGCTCTTGAAAACCCTCTATTTTACTCGTTAAAATGAATTCGTTTTCATTTAGAACTTCAATGGTAAAAGGATCTATGTCATTAAAATATTCATCATTCCATTCACTCCACTTTTCTGGACATGCATCTTTTCTACGAGTTAAATTTTGATAAAAAACTATCTCATTGTGAGATAGTGTCCATTTGAATTTTAGTTCTGATTGAGAACACCCTTCAAAAAAAGATTTTTGATATCCCTTACCATTTTTCTTGAGTTTAACTTCCCAATTGAGACCGTCAGGCTTTGGATAAGCTTCAACCCGATATGTGCCATTTACTTTTTTTAGTATGGGATTAGGATCATCGAAATTTAAATTAGCTAATGCAATAAAAATGAAAATAATAAACTTATAAAATCGATTTTTCTTTTTCATATAAGCAAGATGTGTTTTGAAAATTAATAGTTCTACTAGTGAGCCACAATATTTAATATATGTAGCATAGTTTATTAAAACGTTACCCTAATTTTTGATTTTTTCTTGCTATAGTTGCTAACTTTTCTTGAAAGCAAGCATTATCCAATCATAAACTGGTCTTACCAGCAGGTATGCAAGAATATTAGCTATAATCTATTTAGGATATCTCTACTTGGCTTTAGAAACGTTTTGTTCACAATAATTGCTTTGCCAATTTAAATCCTAATCTTTGATTATTTTTAGAATGAGACATAATAAAGATGGATACCTACTCCTTTTTGTTTGTTATTAGTTCAGCATCTTTAGCTTTTCGATCTTTGATATATTTGATTAATTGCTTACCGTACATCGATTTTTTTACTCTTGGACTTAAAGATTCTGCAACTGTATCGAGAAGTTTTAAATTAGCGTCGTATACTTCATTAAGGGTGATGTATGGAGCGACTTCTAATTTTTTGTTGAAAATCGCGAAGTTAATTGTATAGAGATATTTTTGCCTTACAAGTTTTTTATAGGCTTTATCATTCTCCATAAGTTTTTCTTCATCATTTTGTTTGTTTGCCTCATAATCTTCTTTAATAAGGCGTAAATTTCTTTCATTAAAGCGCTTCAGCACCTTTTTATACTCCATGTACTGAGTTTGATTCTTGCCGCCTATAATTTTGATGTCATCCTGAAAGTCAATAATAGAGGTTGTGATATTAATTTCTCCTGGTTCAGCAAAGAAATCAATACGATCATTGTATTGAGTACCATCATTTTTATCAAGATATAGATAATGAATTTCTGGCTCTTCGATTTGAGAAGTGAGTAAAAATTCAGAATTACCATCTATCTTTACTGAGTCAATATTGACCAGCATCGTATCTTTAATTTTTTGTAGATAAATAGTTCCTTTTTTTAATCCTTTGATATTCCCAGTAATTGTTACATTTCCTTTTTTGGGAGTGCTGCAGTTTGTGAGGATAACGGCCATAAATGCCAGGATAGAAAAATACTTCATGTACTTATTTTTGTTTTTAATAGTAATATACAAAGATGCTATAATTTGTATTGAAATACTAACTTCCGGATGCGATTTGCATTAATATAGTGCATAAGATAGCTCCGTAGGTTCCTACTACATAACCAAAGACTGCCAGAAGTACCCCAACGGTTGCCAGAGATGGGTGAAAAGCTGCTGCAACTACTGGTGCAGAGGCAGCTCCACCAACATTAGCTTGGCTACCCACTGCAAGAAAGAAATAGGGAGCCTTTATTAATTTAGCAACACCAATAAGTAATAGTGCGTGTATACTCATCCATACAAGACCAATAACTATCAAACCAGGGTTTTTAAAAATTTCTTTGATATCCATTTTCATACCAATTGTAGCTACAAGTATGTAAATAAAAATACTTCCTAATTTACTTGCGCCGGCACCTTCATATTGCTTAACCTTGGTATAGGACAATAAAATACCAATAGAAGTAGCAATGGTAACCATCCAAAAGAATTTAGAGGTAAATGAGGATAGTGCAGAGCTTTTATCGTTAAAAACCTCAAAATTATCAGCTAATAGTCGTGAAATTCCGCCAGCTCCCCAATGTGCGATCCCAACAGCTCCGAAGGCAATAGATAGCATAATCATATAATCTGTTAATGAAGGGTTTCTGACGATGCTTGCCGCATAATTAGAAACCTTTTCTTTTAGAGATTCTATGGCACTAGTATCAGATTGTAACCATCGATCTATTTTATCGCTTTTTCCAATTCCTATTAAAAGTAGCGCCATCCAGATATTTGCGACTACAACATCAACAAGTACCATACCTGTATATTTATCTGGGTTATATTGATAGATTTCTAGCATTGCTGCCTGATTAGCACCACCACCAATCCAACTTCCGGCAAGAGTAGATAAACCTCTCCAGATAGCATCTGGACCTGCTCCGCCCACTGTTTCTGGAGAAAAGCTAGATATTAGTAAAATAGCTATAGGACCGCCTATGATAATACCGATAGTCCCCGTTAAAAAGATAATTAAGGCTTTGGGGCCAAGATTAAAAATACTTTTGAGATCTATACTCAAGGTCATTAAAACGAGTGACGCTGGTAGAAGAAATCTACTGGCAATATAGTATACACTAGAAGATTTTTCTATCAAGTTGCCATCCTGATCCAATTCTTTCCATTCTGGGGCTATAATCCCCATAGAATTAAATAATGCAGGTAATAAGTAACATAATAATATGGCTGGGACATAGGTGTAGAATTTTTTCCAGAAGCTCGTTTTTAAAGATGAGGTGTAAAAAACAACTCCAAGACAAATAAGTAATAAACCAAAAACAATTGTATCATCAGTAAAAAAAGGAATGGTTTCCATAATGTTTTTTTAATTAAAGTGAGTGTGTGTAATGTGCAAAATACACTTAATTTGACTAAAAAAAGGTGTTTAATTAGAAGTTGTTGACTGAAATAGATATGTTGATTGAGTTATGTATCTTATAATTATTCATTGATCCAGCTTTCTAATAATGATTTTTGAAATGCAGATGCATTGGGGTCTTGTTTAAGAATTATTTTTTCTACTGTAGGTTTGATTACTGTAGACCGAAGCTTTTTAATTTGATCATTTCGTTTGATATTAAAAACAACTTCATCACCAATTCTCCATTTATTAGAATCACCAAAAAGATGGTAGATATTTTTGATGTTGTATTTTTTCTTATTAATACTGATCAATACATCTCCTTGAATGATCCCTAAGTCTTTTAGGAAATTATTAAAAGGGATATCCGAAGAAAAAGTGACTTCTTGCGATGCTTCGATCCCCTTAACAAAGGGTTGTTGTTCGAAAATAAAATAGGAAGAGGGGATGTTTTTTATTCCGTATTTAACTCCAACTTTTTTTAAGTAGAATGCGTAATCAATTGGTGTGCCTTCTACAACATGTTTTTGTAAAAAAGACCTGATCTCTGGATAAGATACTTTTTCTATTGCCTGAAGAAGTTGTTTGTCTTCAAAGGGCACATGAACTCCAAACGTAGTAGATAAACTTTTGATCAAGTCTAGAATTCCTTTTTGTCCACGACTTTTTTCTCGCATGAGAATGTCTATACACATAGAGATCAAAGCTCCTTTTTCATATACATTTCGATAGTTCTTTTTATAAGGTTCAAATAATATGTTTTTACTCATAGTAGTAAATGACATGGTATCATCAAATTGTTGAGAAGCGTTTATTTTACCAATAATTCGCTCGAAGAATTCTTCTTTTGATATCAAACCTTGGGTAATCTGAAATAGTATCGAAAAATATTCTGTTGTACCCTCATATAGCCAAAGGTGTTCAGACATTTTGGGTGCATTATAATCAAAATAATGGATCTCTTTAGAATGAAGAGTCAATGGGGTGACTATATGAAAAAACTCATGTGAAACAACATCAGTCAGGGTTTTTATCAGTTTTTGTCGAGATAATGATTCTGGTAAAACTACCACGGTAGATGTATTATGCTCTAAAGCTCCGAAGCCCTTAGCATCATCAGATTTTGACGAAGAAAGGTAAAGTATAATGCTATATTTTTTTGTGGCATCACTGCTACCTAGAAAATTCTTTTGTGCTCTCATCATCCGTTCCATATCACTCATTATTTTTGATGACTTGTGTAATGGGTTATTAGAATAGATACTCAAAAGTACTTCGATGCCATTAATAGAAAAAGTAACTTTATTTGGTCTTGAATACATTATTGGGTGATCAACGACATCCGCATATCGATTAAAAACAAAATGATCTATTTCGTATTCTGTGGTGTTAATAAGGTGTTCAAAATGGGTTTTCTCTTTAGCTGTAGAAGCTTCTAATATGGAAGGATGCTTTATAAATAGTCGGTATTCATTTTCCTGCATTCCATCAAAATATCCTATAAAAGCATATAGATTTAAAATGAAATTTTTGTCCTTGAGTATATTAGAGCCTGTAGGTGAAAAAATAGTGTGTTCTTCTTCAGAATCAAAAGTGTCATTTACCCAATAGGTTATTTTTTGTAATTTTCGCGGATTGCCTATTCTCCATTGGTTTTTGCCTTTTCTCTCAACACTCAGAAGATTTCCATCAAGGTCGAAAGCTTTAAAATCATCAATATATTGTCCGTAATCATTATTTTGATAAGTACCAGGTACAATTTTGGGCATAAAATAGACCAAAGTATCCAAGTCAATGGGATTTAATAGTATTTCTACGTTTACCTTATCATCAACAACGTTAACAATATCTATAGAAGCAGTAATAGGAGTAGTAATGTTTTTTTGTGAAATAGTACTAACAACGGGTGCTTTACAACTGCTTACTAGATTGAATAGAGTTATTGTAATTAAGAGTTTTATTATACTTGTAATCGTTCTATACACAGTTATCCTATATTTTTTTTAATATATTCTGCCACACCATCTTCTTTTCCTGATGCTGTAATTGTATCGGCAATCTGTAATACTTCTGGTTTGGCATTCGCAACGGCAACACCCATCCCAACAGCTTTGAGCATAGCAATATCATTATAATTATCACCAAATGCAACAGCATCAGAGATAGGGATTTCAAAATGTGTAGAAATCAAAATTTCGATAGCTGTTAATTTAGAAATTGCTTTATGTGCGATTTCGAGGTATGTAGGTTTTGAGCGGTATAGGTGTAAGTCTTGATTATAATTATCTTCCAAAAAAGAAACAATTTGATCGATATCTGTTTCTTCGCCCATGCACATAATTTTATGAGCACCTTTATTTTGAGTATTCCATTCTTTGATTACTTCTTGAATTGGTTTTATAGTAGGGGTTACTTTGGTGTTGTTTTCTTCTCGTTTGGCCCAGAAGTCCATTTCTGGAACATACCATTCATCTTCGTAATACAAACTAATATGTACCTTTTGATCTTTGTTAAACGTACTCAGACTTTCTATGATATTGGGTTCAATATACGTAGAGTGAACAGGTTTTTGATTGATCAAAATAAGACCTCCGTTATAGCATATTATCGGCTGATCTTGTATTTCTAATTCTTCCTGCAGATGAATCATTGCAGCGGGCATTCTCGAAGAAATCAATATAACGGGAACAGTGTCTTTGATCCTTTTGATTTCTGAAATAGTAGCTTCTGATAAGTTTCTTTCGGGATTTAGTAAGGTTCCGTCAATATCAGAGAATACAATGCGATGTGGCATTAATTTTTTAGATTATATTAATAACTAACTGGCTATTGCTATCATTGCTGCTGAACAAAGTTAACAATACTTGTAATAACCTGTGGCATTATTTTACGCCAAGATTCATTATAGGACTTATGATTTTCTAAACGATTTCCTTTTATTTCTTTTAGAATATGGTTCATATTCTCAATAATAACATATTCTGCATCGGGAGCTACCTCCTTTAATTTTTCTGCTTGAGACAATTCTACCTGTATGTCTTTATCCCCATGTATGATCATTATTGGGATTTCTAATTTAGAAAGTTCTTCTGCGGGATCATATTTCATCCAAGATCTCATAAAGGGCTGTAGGTTATACCCAAAAATAGAGGCTAGTGCAGGGTCATATCCCGTAGCTCTACCAACTTCTTTTAATTGTTTAAATGCAGCAGAAGCACTTTTATCAAGACCAGGAGCTTGTTTTGCAATTTGATCAACAATAACTTTATCTATTACCATTCCGTTTCCGGCAATAGAAATAAAGCCATCAGCAGTTTCTTGAGCAGCAACCATTCCTACCAAAGATCCCTGACCGTGACCTGCAATAACTATCTTGGTGTAGTTTCCATTTTTCTTGAAGTAATCAATAGTCGATCTTGCATCTTGTATAAAATGATCAAAAGAAATTTCACTCTCTCTAATTCCTAACCCATCTATTTTGAAAAGTCTTTTATCAAATGAAAAAGTAGCAATGCCTAATCTTGCCAACTCAAAGGATAGCTTTTTAAACGTATCATTTTTTGACATACGATCATTACCATCTCTGTTAATAGCACCAGAATCCATTATAAAAATTACAAGTGGACTTGAGGCATCAGAATAAGGAGTAACCAATGTACCTTCGATAAACTTATTAACCTTGACTGTTGTCGTATTGTACTCTTTTTCTTGAGCTACGCATATTATACTCAATAGAAGAAAGAAAAGACAGAGTTTATTTTTCATAGCCACACAAATATTTGTCATAGAAGTGGTTCAAGTTTTAACGAATTACTAACATACCCTTTTTTATCTTTGCTTCAAAATATTACATCCTTAAAAGGTCATTAGATATGGTTTTTTAGTAGTTTCTAATGGAATATTTAAGAAATAATTTTTAAAATTAATACGATTGTTATTATGAAAACGAGATATATCTGTTTTTTAACTATGGTTTTATGTACAACGTCTTTTTTATTTGCTGCAGATGATTGGGGGAAAACAGGTCATAGAGTCACAGGGGAGATTGCAAGTGAATATTTGTCAAAACAAACAAAAGATCGCATTGCTGAAATTCTTAACGGACAAAGTCTGGCTCTAGTGTCAACCTTTGCAGACGATATCAAGAGTGATGACCGATATAGATCATATAGTCCTTGGCATTATGTAAATTTTTCTTTTGATAAAAAGTATGGAGAAGAAGCTCCTAGTGAGAAAGGGGATCTTGTTCAGGCGATTGAAAAATGTATAACTGTGCTTAAGGATGAAAAAGCGTCTAATGAAGATGCTGCTTTTTATCTTAAGTTGTTGGTTCATTTTGTAGGTGATCTTCACCAACCACTGCATGTTGGGCGATCAGAAGACAAGGGTGGAAATGATATTCAGGTTCGTTGGTTTAATGATGGCACAAATTTACATAGAGTTTGGGATAGTGATATGATTGATTATTATGCAATGAGTTATACAGAAATTGCTAGTAATGCAGATGCGTTGTCAACTCAAGAATTGCAAGCCTTACAGGAAGGGACACTTATTGATTGGATTCATGAATCCCAAAATTTGGCCAAGAAAGTATATGAATCAGCTGGGGTAGGAGAAAAATTAGGATATAAATATATGTATCATAACTTTCCTACTGTTAGAACACAATTACAGAAGGGAGGGATTCGTCTCGCAAAAATATTAAATGAAATTTTTGGATAAAATTACTCGCTAAAAGCTAGTTCTTTTCGATATTGTTTTGGTGACATCGAAAAATGTTTTTTAAAAGTTTTGGTAAGATGGCTTTCATCGGTGTATCCAAGCTGGTAGGCAATTTCTGCAATAGTAAATTCACTATGCTGCAGTCTGTACTCGACCAATTTCATTTTATATTTGGTGACATATTGATGTATAGATTCTCCTGTTTTTCTCTTAAAATAGGTGCTAATCGAACTTTGAGACATGTTAAATTTATTAGACAAGAAACTTATTTTTGTAAGATCGTTATCATAAACATGTTGTCTAATATGACTAAGAATTAGATCGATTTTGGCACTATTAACAGGAACATTTTTTTGATTAGAATTATACTTTTCAGATATATTACGAACTATAATGCTAAGTGCTGTGCTTATAGCGTTCGAAATTATTTCTTGATAGTATACTTTTTCACTTTTGAATTCTTCTAATACCAGATTATGAATATCCCAAATAATACTACGGTCGGCTTCATGACATATTACATCTCCCGGAATGATATTGGGGTGATGTAACAATTGCTCAATACGTTGTAGCCAGAATTTTCTATCGGGAAGATTAATTTTACTAGAAAAGAGTAACTCAGTAAACTTAAAGTAAGTAAAACTCGATCTTTTTTCAATTTCAAAATGATGCGTATCTTCTGGAGCCAACAAAAAAATATCATTTTCTTTGTACGGAAACCTTACATTATTAATGGTGTGATATCCAAATCCCTTTTCAACAAAAATTATTTCAAAATAATTATGGTCGCTGGGTTGGATTTCCCATTCATCAACAACATATTTATGTACTATAAAAGTTTCATGTAAGGTATACCGATTCATAAACATTTGCATATTTTTAACATTTTAAAGTTACAAAAATAAAATCAATAAACATGAATAATTTTATACAAGTATTTTTGGGTAAACCGTGTTAATTGTATTGATAATTAGTGAGTTGTATTAGTTTTATTCGACTGGTATACAAAATAATACGGGGAAAATTAAGAAAATTAAGATGATGTTGATAACAAGAATTTAACATCAATTCTACATGAAAACCATAGTTATTTTAAGTAATATCAATAGAATTTTTAGACAAATAACACGCTTATGAGAAGGTTTCTATATAAAATAATAAGTGTGTATTCTAAATATTGATATCTTTTTGGTCCATGTTTAAATTCAATCTTATGTTATGATTCTAAAGGTAATATTAATTCGAGGGCCAATTTTTTTTTGGGTTTTAGGAATCTGATGGAGCCAATATTCTTGTGTTTTTCCTTTCATTACCAATAAACTTCCTGGGTTTAGAGCGATTTTTAGCTTTTGATCCACATTTTCTTTGTGTTTAAAATGAAACCATCTCCTTTCTCCAAAACTTAAAGAGGCGATATAAGGTTCTTTACCTAATTCCTTTTCATTATCTGCATGCCAACCGTTACTATCCTGACCATTTCTATACAGATTAAGAAGACATGTAGTGAAGTTTACTGCACATACTTTTTCTATTTCCTTTTTTATCCAAATTAATTCTTTTGTAAATAACTCTGGTGTCATAGTAATATTAGAATAAGTATATGGCTTATTATTGTTTCCGTACAATGCTGTAAGACGTGGTTGAGGAAAAGTTTTTCCGTAAACAGTAATTTTGTCCTGCTGCCAGTTAATTGTTTTGAGAAGTGTTTCGAATAATTGATTAGATTTTGTTGCATCAAAGAAATTGGGATAGTATGCTACAGTTGCATCTGGCATATCTAAGTGAATTGGTGTCTTATTTGTGTTAAAAAGGTCCATGATGCTAAATTAATGAAGAGTAAGGTTACATACTTTTCTATAAAATTACAAATAAGAGCCTGCCCAATACAGTAATGCGAATTGAAGAAATAGTCGTAAAAGTAATATTGATTTTGGGAAATTAAGACTGGCTTTTTTGTTAGCAAGCATATGAATATGCACAGGGAAAAATAAAATGAGTAGTGTAATGATAGTCCAGATAGAAATCATCTTAGTCTTCTCGAATAAAACACCAATACTTGCTATGATTTCTATAATACCACTTATGTATACTATAAGTTTATGAAAAGGGATATACAAAGGCATTACCCTCATAAATACTTTAGGCTTAATTAGGTGTATGAGACCTGCGGCTCCAAAAATAAAAGAAAGAATTCCTAGGTGCCAAGTGATCAAACTCCGGTCGTTTTTTCTTTTCCAGCTTCGCTTATAGCAAATTCTTTACTACGTGTCATATTTTTTATAAAACGAACTTTTCTGAATCGCAATGCTGTCCAATTATCATCAATAGAAATTTGTCTAACCGGTTCTAGGTTATAATCACCAAGTACTCCCCAACCATAATCACGTGTAATTTCTGAAGTATATTTTTTAGAACTTTTTTTAGGAAAGGCAAACCATAAAATAGCATCTCCTACCAATTTTGGATAAGTGGTTTCAATACGATTTTCTATTTGTTTTCTTTCTGTAACAAAGATAAGTGCAAAGTCAACTTCGGACACTTGTATTAGGGATTCTTTTATTTTGACACCCTCAAGAGCATTTAATTCTTCACAAAACCCTTCAGGTTCGTTGAGGATTAAAATTTCATCCAATGTGGCAGGAAGCTGTAGTTTTTTGAAAAGTTGTGTCATGACTATTAATTTTAAAAGAGGATAGTATTTCTAAATATACGAAAAAAACCTGTTTTTTCTAGATTGAATTTTCAGAAATTCTATAAAAAAATGTCAATTTACTGCTGATATCGTATATGTTTTATCTTAGAGACAAAATAAAAAACGCTCTAAAAGAGAGCGTTTAATATATTTTAACAGTACTATTTGACAACATCGAAACATGAGATGTCATCAGTTGTTTTATCTAAATACTGGTATATTATAATTTTGATTCTGCACAAGCCAGAACCCTACAGATTAATTTCTTTTGATGAGGAAGGGGGATGAAAAACTGTGCCTTCATCTTGCAAAAAAGTAATATTACTAATGGTCGTTTTACCAAGCGTATCTGTGACTCCCTTTTCTGCGGTCCATCCATAAAAATCCCAAGTAGTGGCAAATGGAATTCCTTCTAGATCTACAAAGTCATTATATTGGATAATATGAGGGTCAGATTCGGCTTTTTCTGTATTTCCGGTACTACCGAAAGTAACAATATATGCAGCTGCCTTCAGGATATTTTCTTTTGGGTCTGTATATAGTATGTACCAATCATCAGGAGAGTCTCCTACATTTTTCTCAAAAGTAAGTTTAGCCGTTTGGTGTTGTATGGTATCCAAAACACGCATTTCTTGTAGTTCTAAAGACGTACCGGGATCATTTAATTTATAGGGTAATGCAAAAAAATAGCTCCATGTAAACATATCAAAACGAGCTCCTTTATCATTGGCTTCTGGGGGAGAAAGAAACACTTTTTCGCCGTTATAGATAAGAGAGCTTCCATCTTTTTTGTCAATTCTTATTTTAGTAGAATTTGTTAGCATTGTCATTTTTGCATCAAGACGTTCTTTGCCACCAAAAGAAATATTGATATCAAAACTGATTGCTTTATGGGCAAAGAAATCTGATTTTTTATGAGCTTTCTCAATGTTTTGGATATGAAGATTTGCAATCGACATTGCTCCATCACCAATACCATTATCTGGTTCGACAGGAGTTATCGTAATTTTGTCATCTTCCTGATCTTTGACTGATGCATTTTCTTGTTTTACTTTGTTACAACTAGAAAGTAATAGTATCGACAGAATAGTCACAATATTTTTCATTAGGTAAGTATGGGTTTGAGTTAGAAAATTAAAATTACTGAAACCGATATCAGTGTACTAATATTTATGAAAAATGTAACAGAAAATAAAATTATAAGATAGTTGTTAACTCTTATTATTTTTTAAATTATCTAAATAGTCTGGGTGCTTTTAAAAACCTTTCCTGATGAATATTAATAATGGTAATTTTATATAAAATGGGATAAAATTATATCTTTTTCTAATCTTGAAAAAAAAACTAAATTTACAAGATTAGAAAAAGATATAATGGAAATAGTCACAAAGTTGAGCAAAGAACTTTCTTTTTTGAAAGCGATAGATGTCTTAAAAAAGGAAGTAGATATGTACAAACCTTTACCCGGGGAATTGAGTAATAAAATCTTTCAAAAACTTAGATTGGATTGGAACTATAATTCTAATGCAATAGAGGGAAATTCTTTTACTTTTGGTGAGACTATTGCCTTGTTAATGGAAGGTGTCACGGCAAAAGGAAAGCCACTCAAAGATGCTTTGGATATAAAAGGTCATAATGAAGCGATTGATTTTATGATGGATATGGTCAAGAATGATAGAGGCTTAACTGAGACCGATATTAGAGGTTTACATAGTCTTGTTTTGGGGCAAGAATATTATAATGCTGCTATTACTTCTAATGGTCAAAAAACAAAGAAGTTAATAAAGAAAGGGGAATATAAAACTTCTCCTAATCACGTCCAGACGGCTACAGGTGCAATACATTATTATGCTACCCCAGAAGAAACCCCAGCTAAAATGAAAGAATTGGTTGAATGGTATAATAGCATAGTAGATAATGATAAGGTACATCCTATTGTTTTTGCCTCGATATTTCATCACAGATTTGTTGCAATTCATCCATTCGATGACGGAAATGGAAGAATGACCAGGATACTTACTAATTTTATACTTCTTAAGTTTGGATACCCTGTTTCTGTAATCAAACAAGAAACAAAAAGTGAATATTACGGATGCCTTTCCCAAGCAGATAATGGACAATTAATTCCTATAATTGAATATATTGCTAACTCAGTAAAAGATTCACTTCTAATTTATTCTAAAGCACTAAACGGCGAAGACATTTCTGAACCTGATGATTTGGATAAAGAAATTACTTTATTTAGGAAAGAGTTAGGGAGAAAAACCAAAATAACTGAAATTAAAGGTTCTGATTCTATTTTGAATATTTCTTTTGAAGTTTTTTCTTTTTTAAAGGAAAAATTAGATAGATTTTCAGATCTATTTTATTCTACATACGAAAAAATTAATGATAATTCAGGCACAATTAACGTTAGTGGTGATTTTTTAAAAAATAAGGATACGTATAAAAAAATGGTAAAGGATAGATATGTCAACGTAAATTTTATAACGTATAATTACGATTTTAGACATAATATTCATAAGGATGATAAAAGTATTATCTCCATCCAGTTAAGTATACATTTTAAAGAAAAGAATTTTATAATAGGTTTTGGATCTGACAAATTAGTGAAATATTACGATGAGAAGAATATAGATGATAATTATATTAATATGGTTAAGAATATTGTTAAACATGTAATGGAGCATATAAAAAGAATAAATAATAATTAAAAACCGCTTTGACTAATGCGAATTGGCCAAAGCGGTTTGAAAATTAAGTTTCAACAAATAAAAATGTTGATTAACTATTTACTTTATCATCTCATAACTACGTTTGATAAAGTCTGTTAATTCTTCACCTTTAAGTAAGTTTTGAGAAAGTCTAGCCAAATCTAAGGATTGTTTGATTAAGCGTTCTTTTTTCTTATCTGTCTTTGTGTCTTTAATTTGTCCAATCAGTTCATGATTCGTATTAACGATTAGATTGTACATCTCTGGCATAGCACCCATACCAAACATACCACCACCGCCACCAGTCTGTTGCATTTCTTTCATTCGACGCATAAATTCTGGTTGTGTAATTATAAATGGAGATGCATTACTATCCATTGCTTCTAACTGTACAGTGTATTTTTCTTTTGGAACTACTTTTTCGAGATCAGTTTTCAAAGCTTCTTTTTCTTCATCTGATAATTTAGAAATAGTTTCTTCATCTTTTTTGATCAAATTATCAATATGATCACCATCAACACGAGCAAAAGAAATATTCTCTTTACTTGCCTCTAGCTTTTGTATTAAGTGAGATACAATAGGAGAATCTAGCAGTAACACTTCATATCCTTTATCTTTTGCGGCTGTGATATACGAATGTTGATCGTCTTTATTAGAAGCATATAAGATAACTAACTTACCATCTTTGTCAGTCTGAGTATCTTTAATTTTTTCTTGTAATTCTTCAAAAGTAAAGAAGGTATCATCAACTGTTGGGTATACGGCGAATTTCTCTGCTTTTTCAAAGAATTTGTCTTCTGATAACATACCATACTCAATGACCACTTTGATGTCATTCCATTTTTGCTCAAAGTCAGCTCTGTCATTCTTGAATAAAGAGCTTAATTTGTCTGCAACTTTACGAGTAATGTAACTAGATATTTTCTTAACGTTACCATCTGCCTGCAGGTATGAACGCGATACGTTAAGAGGAATGTCTGGAGAATCAATAACTCCGCGAAGCATAGTTAAAAACTCTGGGACAATTCCCTCTACATTATCTGTAACAAATACTTGGTTTTGATAGAGCTGTATTCTGTCTTTTTGCATACTCATATCCTGACCTAATTTTGGGAAATATAAAATTCCTGTAAGGTTAAAAGGATAATCTACATTAAGATGGATATTAAATAAAGGCTCTTCGAATTGCATTGGATATAATTCTCGGTAGAAACCTTTATAATCTTCGTCTTTTAGATCAGTAGGCTGTTTTGTCCATGCAGGATTCGGATTGTTAATAATGTTATCAACTTCTTGTGTAGGAGCCGGGTCTTCTTCTTTGGCATCTTCTGGTTTGGGTAATGTTTCTGTTTTTGTACCAAATTTGATAGCCACTGGCATGAATTTGTTATACTTTACCAGTAACTCATTGATTCTACTATCTTCAAGGAATTCGGTGTCCTCTTCGCTGATATGTAAAATGATTTCTGTACCACGCTCAGTTTTATCGTGAGCCTCTAAGCTATATGTTGGCGATCCATCACAGATCCAATGAGCTGCTGGTTCATCTTTATATGATTTTGTAATGATTTCTACTTTCTCTGCTACCATAAAAGCCGAGTAAAACCCAAGACCAAAATGACCAATGATTCCAGAATCCTTAGCACTGTCTTTGTATTTTTCTAGAAATTCTTCTGCACCAGAAAAAGCTACTTGATTGATATATTTCTCAACCTCTTCGGCTGTCATACCAATTCCTTGGTCAATAATGTGAAGTTGTTTTTTTTCTTTATCTATTTTTATTTCTATGCGAGGGTCCCCATATTCTACATTAACCTCACCTATACTTGTTAAGTGTTTTAGCTTAAGGGTAGCGTCTGTTGCATTTGAAATTAGCTCGCGTAAAAAGATTTCATGATCAGAGTATAAGAACTTCTTAATCAAAGGAAAAATGTTTTCTACAGATACATTAATACTTCCTGTTGCCATTTTTTATATTGTTTTTAGTTTAATTACCTTGTTTTAGTGCTCTACACTCAAAAAAAATACCAATACCGAGTATCTGCCAAACTGACATCAACTTTTATTTTATTACCTGATTTTTGTCAGTAATATTCTTTTTTTTCGACCTATTGCATAAGAAGAAATATATCCTGTCTTAACAGGAGCTTATGATGATATTGTTTTCATTTTTTATGAAACAACTTTAACATATTTTTTGTTTAACTTTTTATGTTAAAAGTTAAACAATAAGTACTTTTACATAAATTGAAAATAGATAAAATGGCGTCTCCAAAGAATAAACAAAAGGTTGATAGTAAATATATTATGTCTGAGTATATGACGTATGTTTTGGATCATGAAGTTTATCCGAAATCAGTATATATGTTTTGTAAGGCATCAAACATAAAAGAGGAAGAATTTTATAATTTTTTTGGAAGTCTAGAAAGTCTTAATAAAGCTATCTGGACCACTTTTTTTACTACTACTTTAGAATTGATGCAAAAGTCTAAGGAATATGAAATGTTCTCGAGCAGAGATAAAATGTTGACCTTGTTTTATACATTTTTCGAATTGTTATCTAGCAATCGTAGTTATGTTTTATTCTCGCTAAAGTATCATCATATGCCTTTAGAGAAGCTCAATCAATTAAAAGTTTTGAGACCTCTGATCAAAGAATTTGCAAGCGAGTTAATTGATAAGGATAATGAAGAGAAATTGTTTAGTGTCACAAAGAACCCTGTCTCAATATTTTCTGAAGGTGCTTATTTACAACTGTTATTTCTCTTAAAATTTTGGGTTGATGATGATTCAGTAGGTTTTGAAAAGACAGACATAGCCATAGAAAAGTCGGTGAATGCGATATTTGATTTGTTTAACACAAATTTGTTATCAAGTGTTTTAGATTTTGGAAAGTTTTTATGGAAAGAGAAAGCCATGTCTTAGTTATATGGTAAAAAAAAAGGAATGGATAAATTGAAGTGGATTAAATGAAAACAATAGATAATATACCAACTAGTAAATTGGGTCGTACGGCAGAATTGTTAAAAACAGGTGTGAAAGTTGGAGGCAATTACATAAAATATTACAGTAAAAAAGCGGTTAATTCAGATTTGTCTAAGGATCAGTTAAATGAAGACAATGCCGCCGATATCTACGATGGTCTCAAAAATTTGAAAGGGAGTGCACTTAAAGTAGCACAAATGCTATCGATGGAGAAAAATATATTACCTAGTGCCTATGTTGAGAAATTCTCATTATCTCAATTTAGTGTTCCGCCTCTGTCACCACCACTAGTCAGAAAAACATTTAAAAAATATTTGGGAAAATATCCAGAAGAATTATTTGACTCGTTTGCAACTCAATCCGTAAATGCCGCAAGTATCGGTCAGGTGCACAAGGCTGTAAAGGATGGGAAAAATCTTGCTGTGAAAATTCAATACCCTGGAGTTGCAAACAGTATCAGTTCTGATTTGGCGATGGTAAAACCCATCGCCGTCAGAATGTTTAATTTAAAAGGTAAAGATTCAGAAAAGTATTTTAGCGAATTAGAAGGCAAACTTCTAGAAGAAACAGATTATATTTTAGAAGTTAAACAAAGTAAGGAGATGACCAAATCCTGTGCTCGAATCCCCAATTTGCGTTTTCCAAAATATTACGAAAAACTTTCAAGTGAGCGCATCATTACAATGGATTGGATGGATGGATTACACTTAAGTGAATACACCAAAGAGAATGTAGATCAAGAAAATTCAAACAAAATAGGACAAGCCTTATGGGATTTTTATATGTACCAAATGCATGTTCTTAAGTCCGTTCATGCAGATCCACATCCAGGCAATTTTTTGGTAGATCAAGATACGAATCTAATTGCCATAGATTTTGGATGTATTAAACATATTCCTTTAGAGTTTTATACTCCTTATTTTGAGTTAGCAGAGAAAAAAAACTTAGATGATCAATCTTTTTTTGCCCAAAAGATGTTTCAATTGGAGATACTCCGAAAAGATGATTCACCCGAAGAACAAAAATTCTTTTCGGAGTTGTTCCATGAGATGCTAAGTCTTTTTACAAAACCATTGAATGCAAAGGTTTTTGATTTTGCGGACAAAGAATTTTGGGATAGTATTACTGCATTGAGTGAAAAATACTCAAAAGATACGGAACTAAGAAAAATGAATGGTAATAGAGGAAGTAAGCATTTCTTGTATATCAATCGTACATTTTTTGGTTTGTATAATTTGTTACACGATCTAAAAGCTAAGGTTGTTGTAAGAAATTTTGAAAAGTACCTATGACCGGTCATTTGACTGGTCTTGGTTTGTTTATTTATTGGTTAGGTTGTTAGAAAGATGCGCTGTGGTTGGCGCATCTTTCGCAATTATAATACCCTTGTACACCGTTACTTTTGTGCCTAGTTATTTCTGAATAGGGGACAAGAAAAACGGAAATACTTTTTAACTTCAATTTTGTAATGTTAAAATGCATTTATATGTATCTTCACGGCAGAATTTTTTAGGTAATGCCAAGAAGAAATAGATATATAACAACTGTCCTTTTTGCACTTCATTTTTGTGTTTTTTCCCAGCAAAAACAAAAGGCACTTGAATTAATTGAAAACATAGAGAGTAAGGCTGACACTGACGAAAAGCTTTACCTTTTGGATTCTTTGTCCAGAGAATTAAGTTCGTTGCAGGGTAATCATTTTGAGTTTTATAAAAAATATTATCCTAAATATACATTTCAGTATATTGATTTAGCTAAGAAATTAGATAGTTTTGATTTGGCGGCTTTTAGAACCTCAAAGTTAACATATCACTATTTAAATTTAATCGGCAAACCTGATTCTGCATTGACCATTATAAATTCGGTAATTAGGGATAGTAATAAAATTAAAAAAAGAATAAATCTAGGGCACCTTTATCTAAAAAGAGCAGGAGCAAATTATCAAATAGATAATTTAGAAAAAGCACTAGTAGATTATGAAAAAGCGCAAAAGATATATAACAAGACAGGAGATACAATATATGAAGCAGATGCTGTTTATTTTAATGGGCAAGCTACCGAACGATTAGGAAGGTTTGCCGATGCCCTTTTAAAATATCAGAAATCGAATAGGTTATATACCAAGATGAAAGATACTGCGTATATAGCATATACGGGATTGGCTATTTCAGGAATCTTTAGTCAGCTATATCTTCTCGATAAATCATTTGATGAAAGACAGAGAATACGCACTCTGTTGAGAAAACAAAAAAATATGGATTATATAGCATTATCTGAGCTATATATTAATGATGCACGTGATTATGTAAAGAGACAGGAATACGAAAAAGAAGAAGAAGCTTATCTGAGTGCACTTTCGTTATTAAGAAGAGAAGAAAATACCACAGCAAGTACATTTAGAGCCAGGGCGTATGTCTCTGATTTTTATTCTAAACATGATAGAGTGAAGCTTGCCAGGAAACATCTGGATACTTTAGAATTAGAAACAAATTTGATTAATAGCCCATATGATAGGATTTTTTATCTAAAAGCGTTGTCGAGTTATAAAATGGCGCAGAAAGATTATGATGGTGCGATTCCTCTTCTTAATGAAGAGCTTGCAATTTTTGCAAAATCTAATGATTTGAGAGGTCAAGTACATATCGAGAATAGATTGTATGAAGCGCATAAAGAAATCAAAAGAACAGATCAGGCTATGGCTCATTTGCAAAGGCATATTTTGTTGAAAGACTCTCTTTATAATATGGTTCGTTCTAATAGTGTAATATACTATCAAACTTTATATGAAGCAGAGAAAAGAGATAATAAAATAGCTCTTCAGGAAGCTAATATCAATATACTTGAGGCCCAAGGGAGAACAAAAAAAAATCTTTTGATATTTGGAAGTATAGGATTAAGTCTGCTATTTATTTCATTATACCTATATCGCAACAGAACGCTTTTGATTCGTAATAAAAAACTACAACACTCTTTTTTACAGGAACTTTTACAAACACAGGAGAAAGTAAGTAAAAGAATTTCTAAAGATTTACACGATAGTGTCGGACAAAGTCTTTTACTTGTTAAAAATAATGTTATACGCAATAATGATACAAAAACAGCCAAGGTTGTTGATGGCGTCATTGATGAGGTTAGGCAAATATCCCGAAGTTTACATCCTTTTACTTTAGAAGAGTTAGGACTTACTATTACCTTGCAAAGTAGTATAGAAATGATAGATGAGAACTATGATATCTTTGTTTCTGCCGAAATAGATAATATTGATAGTGTCTTTGACCCTGAGAAAGAGATAAATATTTATAGATTGGTTCAAGAAAGTTTTAATAATATTCTCAAACATTCGAATGCTAGATCTGCAGAAATCAAGGTAATCAATAAAGAGAACGATGTTGAGATTATTATAGCAGACAATGGTGTAGGTTTTGATATTGCTCAAGAAAAAACAGCAATGTCAAAAATAGGGTTGAAAACCCTCAATGAACGCTCCAAATTTTTGAGGGCCACTTTTAATATACTATCCGAGATTAATGAAGGTACTACTTTAATATTTAATATTCCGAAACGTGTTGAGGCCTAAAATACTAATTGCTGATGATCACCCTTTGTTATTAAGAGGGTTAGAAGAATTTTTAAAAGAAAATAATCATGTCATTATTGGCACGTATTCTGATGGGCTTTCTGCTTATAATGCCATCATTAAAGAGAAGCCTGATATTGCAATTTTAGATATCGAAATGCCGAACCTCACAGGATTAGAAATCGCAAAAAAGTGCAAAAGACATTCGGTAAAAACTAAAGTAATTTTAATCACATTACACAGAGAAAAGAAATTCTTTGAACAAGCAGTATCGTATAATATTCATGGTTATCTATTAAAGGAATTTGCTTTGAGCGAAATTGAAGCTTGCTTAGAAAGTGTGAGTAAGGGACATGCATATTTTAGCGATAAGATATTTAAGAGGTTTACAAATGTTGTAGAAGAAGATAACAGCATTGAAAAACTTACTCCCTCAGAGGTTAAAATACTAAGACGAATTGCCGAAGAAATGACGAGTAGTGAGATTGCAGAATATTTAAGTATTTCTGTAAGAACAGTAGAAAAACATCGAGCTAATATTATTCGTAAATTAGGCCTAGAACAAAAGCCAAACACATTACTAATCTGGTCTCAAAAGAATAAGTTGGCTTTAGGATAATAGTAGTAAAATAAGACCATAAATTATTTCTTTTTTATCTCTTAAAATTTAAATATAGCTAAGATTACGTAACCCTACGTATGTTTTAGCATTCGGTTTGTCTATATCTTTGCATCACTATTATTTGGGACTATGGTCTTTTTATATTGAATTAACAAAGTAGTATATGTGATGCGAGGTTTATTAACTGAAACATATGATTCTGGGGGGAATTCGTTTTCAGTATATCCCAACCCATTGAGGGGAGAGGTATATATTGATCAAACAAAGCATACTACTACGGCTAGTTATGAAATATTTGATTTAGAAGGACATTTGATCCAACAGAATAGAAGATTGTCGATTAGAAATACAGTGTCGTTAACTTCCTTACCATCTGGTATGTATACTATTAGAGTACAAGACGGGAATAACATACTGATTAAGAATTTTCTAAAACTTTAAGGTTTTGGTTTTAGGAAGATTGGTGAAAACAAAAGGCTGTCAACGTATATCGTTGGCAGTTTTTTTTTACATTTTTTTAGTTACCTGTTGGGTGTGTTGTAATAGCCTCATTTTTAGAGATTAATAGATGGTGTAGGTGTCAAAATAATTATTGAGCTGTTTATGAAAGCTTTAGAGGCTTTTCTAAGATTCTAAATAGTATCTTCATATTTATTTCGACCAGCCTGGTACTAAGGATATAGGTTGATATTGGTCTTAAGTTATTAAGTGTTATCATTTTTTGTACATACAGCATTCCTCTGAGTTTTGTATGGTAGCGAATTATCCATTGTGATTCTAATTCAAAAAAGGATTAGTATAGATTTTTTTACTATGCGCGCATATAATATAAGTGTAGTTTCTTTTATCAAAATGTTAAGAATACATATCTTGTTTGTTTTTTAACAATGCATAAAATAATACACAATAACTAGCTATATGTATACTTCAAGAATATCAGGACTAGGATGTTATGTTCCTGAAAATGTCGTGACAAACGATGATCTTTCAAAAATAATGGATACTAATGATGCTTGGATTCAGGAGCGAACGGGTATAAAAGAAAGACGACATATTAAAAAAGGGGATGGTAATAGTACTTCTGTGATGGGAGTAAAAGCCGCAAAAATTGCATTAGAGCGATCAGGATTATCTAAAGATGATATTGACTTCATTATTTTTGCAACCTTAAGTCCAGATATGTATTTTCCCGGAGGAGGAGTTATCGTTCAGGATATGATGGACATGAATACGATTCCGGCTCTTGATGTTCGTAATCAATGCAGTGGTTTTGTGTAT
The DNA here is from genome assembly GCF_000520955.1 of Aquimarina pacifica. Taxonomy (GTDB): domain Bacteria; phylum Bacteroidota; class Bacteroidia; order Flavobacteriales; family Flavobacteriaceae; genus Aquimarina; species Aquimarina pacifica. The sequence goes on from NZ_JACC01000058.1 coordinate 25,848, forward strand.
GCGATATCTGTAGCAGATCAGTTTATTAAAACCGGAATGTATAAAAATGTTTTGGTCATTGGTAGCGAAAACCATAGTGGAGGATTAGACATGACTACACGAGGACGCGGAATTTCGGTTATTTTTGGAGATGGCGCAGGAGCAGCTATCCTTACTAGAAGTGAAGAGGAAGGTAAAGGTATCTTATCTACGCACTTACATAGTGAAGGGGGACATGCAAAAGAGTTATCACTCGAAGGACCTAATACAGGACATTGGGTGCCTGAGATTATTGCAGAGAATGTTCAGGAGAATATACCCTATTACCCATATATGAATGGACAATTTGTCTTTAAAAATGCCGTGGTTCGATTCTCTGAAGTAATTAACGAAGGTTTAGTAGCCAATAAATTAACAACAGAAGATATCGATATGTTGATCCCACATCAGGCAAATTTGAGAATATCCCAGTTTGTACAAAAGAAATTCAAGCTTTCTGATGATCAAGTGTATAACAATATTCAGAAATACGGTAACACTACGGCGGCCTCGATCCCAATTGCACTTACCGAAGCATGGGAAAATGGTAAAATTAAAGATGGTGATTTAGTAGTCCTAGCAGCTTTTGGTAGTGGATTTACGTGGGGTAGTGCCATTATAAGATGGTAATTTGCTATTATTTTATCACTAAATAATCTGAAACTTCTCAAAACCAACTATGACTTTAATTGAATTAAAAGAAAAATAAAAGATTTTTATTTAATGCGTATAGTTAGGTCCAAAATTGTGAAAATGAGAAGCACTTTTTTAATAAAGTAAAAAAATAAAACGCGAAGCTCGTAACTTCGCGTTTTTTATATAAATACTTCTTCTCTCGGTTATTAATTTTTTTAAAGGCTAATTCAAATAAACCATAACCATGATTTACTATATAAACGAAGAAAATTGTAATGTGTTACAGAATTAACTGATTTTTTACAATTATTTAATTTTAATAGTTTAATTGATGAATTTTGATTGAATTTAACTAAAATTCGTAATAATATGAAGAATATTAACTTTTTTTTTGACAAAAACTAAGATTATAATAATCCTCCGCCTGACTTCTCGTTAGCGTCTCTTCTTTTTCTCGAAGCCTTTCTGTTTTTACCGCTTCCGAATCTATAGGATAGCCCAAGGAAAACAGTCTGTGTCTCTCCTTGAAATTGGCCATTTTGAGGGTAAGGATCTTCTACAGAAAATCTGAATTTTTGGGTATCAAAAATATCATTAAAGTTAATACTTGCTGTTCCTTTACCTTTCATAAAACTATATCGTGCACCAGTGTTTATAAAATAAATAGGTTTGGTTTTAAAAAGTATACCTTCCTGCTCTCCTCTGTAAAACCCAAAAATCTGAAAAGTCAAATTCTTCGTGGCCTTTAGACTGTTATTCACTCTAAAGTTGTAAATAAGTGCATCTACTTCTTTATTAACATTTTCGATTACTCCTTTTTGTGTTTGTGCGTACAGATCAAAACTGGCATTTAATCTCCACCATGAGCTCACTTTATAAGAACTTGTGACCTCAATCCCGTATGCAGAGTTGTTTTCGAAATTATCAAAAGTCAATATCTGACCTTCTTCTATATCAGGATTTTCTAATAGTACTTGATTGATTTCATCATTTATGAGTCTATAGAATACACCACCTGTTATAGAGCCTTTTTTGAGTTTTCTTGTGTAATTAGCTTCAATAGAATTAGTGAATTGTGGGTCAAGCGAAGGATTTCCCAAAGAAATAATTCTAGGAGTGCTCCATTCTCTAATTGGATTTATTTGATTTAACCCCGGTCGATCTATTCTTCTACTAAAACTTATTTGGTAACTATTTTTTTCTTCAGGAGCATATTTTACAAATCCAGATGGGTACACTGTAAAAATATCATCTTCGAATATTTTTTCACCATTAAAAATGGCTTCTACCTGATAACTTTCTATACGCGCTCCCAATTGATAGGACCACTTTTTGAAATTTTGACTATATGTTGTATAAAATGAATGAATATCTCTATTGTAACTATATTTAGAATCATCAAACAGTGTGGATTGATAGTCATTATCAGTTCTTCTTAATCGGGTTTCATACCCAACTTCTAATTTTGTCTTTTCGGATAATGGGTTTACATAATCAAGATTGATTGTAGTATTTTCTCTATCATTATCAATAAGATCTCTATAGTTGGTAACTCCACTGGTATTTCCGAAAAATCTAAAATCATCATCATTATCTCCTGTATAACTATTGTAGTCAATCTCTAACTCAATATTGTGACCTTCTTTCTTAAAATCATGTTTATAATCTAAATTGTAAGTGGAGTTTATGTTATTACCATCCGCCAATAGATTTTGAGTTAGATTGTCTTCTCCATTATCAAAAAACACGATGGCTGTGCTTCCCGAAGTCAACCCATCATATAGGTTTTGGTTGGTATAAAATGAAATTATGTTTTTATCATTAATATAATAGTCCATACCTATTTTGAACAAATGGGACTTATCATTGTCTAAGAAACTAAAATCGGTTCTGTAATTCTCATCTGCTCGATACGCAAAACCTCGATTTAGTCTTTTGTTGATATTGGTACCATAATTGCCGTAAACATTTATTTTTCCGGTTCTATAGTTGAGGTCAATTGAGCTATTAAATCGAGCATTTTTTTCAAAGTTCAATCCTAGATTCATGGTTCCGTTAAAACCAATATTACTATTCTTATGGAGCACAATATTAATAATTCCGCTCATTCCTTCAGGATTATACTTGGCAGATGGATTTGTAATTAGTTCTATTTTCTTGATTGATGTCGATGGGATTTGTTTTAATAATTGGGTAGCGCTAATATTGGTAGGTTTACCATCTATCAAAATACGAACATTTTCGTTACCTCTAAGAGCAATATTTCCGTCCTGATCTACATTGACAGAAGGAATGTTGTTCATAATTTCGGCAGCGGTACCTCCTGTGGTGGTAAGATCTTTTCCTACGTTGATCACTTTGCGATCTATTTTTTGTTCGATCGTGGTTTGTTCTGCTACTATGGTTACATCTTCTAAAGATTCAGCTTCTTCTTCTAAACTAATAGTACCTATGTTTAGATTTTTATTTTTCTTCGAAATTTGAATAGCTTGAGAATAGTTCGAAAATCCTATAAATTGAATGGATAGGGTGTAGTTTCCTGCAGGAATATCAGTGATTAAAAACTCGCCGGTATCGGTGGTGATACCACCGGTTATAGCGGTATTTGTACCATCCTGAATGGCAATGGTTGCATACGGTATGGGTTGTTGTAAGTTTTTATCTATTACTTTACCTCTCACGGTTCCCGAAATCACCGTAGGACTTGGTTGGGCAATGCTGAGTGAAGATAATAATGAGAATAATAACACAAATGTGTTTTGAAGAATAGTTTTCATTTTTGAACGTTTTTTGATTGTTGTTATGCATTGTACTTTGTATAACATAATACATATGCGTGTTTTTTTAAAAAATTAAGCGTATTGATTAAGTACGCATATGTGTAAGACGTTCATATCCTAAGTATGTTACACTAATTTTATATTTTAACAGAATATTTTTGTGACGTCCTGAATAATCGTTACA
>NZ_JACC01000059.1 GCF_000520955.1 Aquimarina pacifica
GAGCTGCTAAACTTATGTTGTTTGATGAGTTTGCTTGGGTATTTTCACTGAATGAAAAAGCCAGACATCCTTCCTGTTGATTTTCTTGTTTTGTTTGCTGAAAAGGATTGTATAATAAGGAAGCAGAGTTGGCATAAGAAATGGCATAATCATGCAATAAATACGAGAATTTAGCAGGATTTTCTGAACGATCTTCTTGGGTTAATAAGGTTTCAAAATTAAGATGCCATAGTGCTTCGTCAGGGATTATTATTAAAGAGTTTCCTTGCAATTGTTCATCCATCGGCGCTATTAATTGTTGATGTAATTGATAGGCTGTTTTTTTGTAATTATTGGTGTGTTTGGTTGTTATGGCTTCATTTAATTGCATAATGCTATTTGATAAGCTGGGTACTTTTAGTTCTTTTACCTCAAAAGTATTGTTTCCGATAATAAAGGCATATGTCGTGGCATTGGTAATAAAAAAGGCTACTAATTTTGTCTTTTCGGGTAGTTTTTCCTGTATTTCAGAAACGGTAGCAATCTTATTTTGGTATTTGAGTTGGTAGTATTTTGGATAGTTATTTTCTAGTATTTGATTAAGAGAGTCACGTTTTCTATTGATCTCGAATAACTTATTATCCAGTTTTTTTATTTTTGATCTATTGTTTGCCGTATCAGATTGCGCATCAATAATTCGGGATTGATAAAAGGCTTGATCTGCTTTTAGATTTTGTTCTTTCTCTAACAAGTTTTTAGGTATTGTAGAGCTGTTTTTAGCATCAGTATCTACTAAAAGTTCTTTAAGGGTATTTGCTTTACTTTTTTCGGCATAATAAAATGCTTTCTCTAGATTTTGCTGGTTTGCAGCTACATCATTCATTAGCAAGTGGGTTTCGATAGCACCACTATAAATTTCTTTTACTTTTTTAGCAAAACGTACCTTATCATTATAATTTTGATACGAATGTCTAATGTTATCTATAAGAATTTCAGTGTTTTTGTAGATTTCTATACTGCGGACCAGATCTTGTATGTTTTCGTTTTGTTGATATCGATATCTAAGTACTTTTGATTGCTCGTTTAGTATTTGCAATACAAATTTCTGACTATAAAAATGTTTAGGATTAACTGTTTTTTTACCTATTTGTCGATGTTCTTTTTTTGTACCTAGAAACAATGCTTTTTCGAAATAACTAATCGCTTTGTTGTATTGTTTTAGATTTTTATAAACTCTTCCAATTTTATAAAGAGCACTGCAGGTCCGAAAATGTTCTGCTCCATACATGTCTTGAATACTCCTTAAGTTTTTTTGATAATGCAGAATTGCTTCATCATACATTTTTTTGCCAGAATAAATATCCCCAATGCTGTTGTATAAAGAAATGCGCAAGGGGTGATCATCTCCATAAATATTTTTTCCTATAGTCAAAGATTTTTCGAATTGTGCTAGTGCTTTGTCAAACTTCTGCTGCAAAACGTATATTCTGCCTATATCATAATATATGTTCGAAATATTGGTGTTTTTATCTCCGAAGATTGAGATATACATTTGTAAAGATTTATTAAGATATTCTAGTGCTTTTGTATAATCTTCTGCGTATCGATAGCTCATGCCTAGACGATAATAAGAACCAGAAACTTCTTCTGGGTCTTCATCAAAATAGGTGAGAATAAGATCATGAGATTTTTTCATAAACTCCAGTGATTTATCGTACTCACCGGTATAACGGAGTATAAAAGCCATATCCCAATACTGGACTCTTAATACTCTAAAATCGTTATTGTTTAAAAAAATCGGTAACGATTTATTCAAGTACGATAAAGCCTTGTCATATTGTCCTAGTGCTCTATATACATTATTGATTCTTAGGTATATATATCCAGTTTTGAGATGGTACTTTCCATATGTGTTAAGGGCAATTTTGATGGCCTTTTCATAATTTTGAATGGATTTACGATATTCTTTCATTTCATAGTACCCCATCCCTAATCTCTTATAGGCATCTGATGTTTTTTGATGGTTTTTTCCGAATGTTTTTAAAGAAATATCTATGTTCTTTTTATAGCATTCTATCGCTTTATCATATTTGTTAGTTTTGTTATAAACAAGTGCCATGTAGCCATATATAATGGCCATACCATAATTATCTTCTTTAACTAATTTTTGTCGAATGCTAATGGCTTTTTTAAAATAGTGTAAGGCCGGATCAAATTGCCATTGTTTTCGGTGATAGTTGCCAATGTTAAAATATGCTGTTGCCTTTTCTACATTGTCTTTATCCAGATGTATTGCAACAAGTTGCAGCGCTTTTTCGGCACTTTTTAGGGCTTTTTCATATTTTTCATCCTTCCATTGGTTTTCAGAAATTTTATTGTAACAATTTGCAACTCTTTCCCATGCCTTACCGTTTTGATATATTTTCAAAGCTTGAGAAAAAAGTGCAATAGATGCATCATGATTATCTTCTACAAGTAATGAATCTGCTTTACGATAGTGTTGTAGGGCATTAATTGTATCATTGGTAGATTGCGCGGTACTTGTATGGCAACAGAAAATGGAAATACAACATATAAATGCTTGCACCAAAAAGATAGGTTCCTTTTTTAACATAGGGGCTTAGAAATTAATGTGCAAATAAACTAAAAACTTAATTCACAAGGTGTTGTAATATTTTAAAAATTAAGACTATAGCTTAAGTATTCTCTAATAATTACATGAAATTGATACGATATATCTAAATTAGTTCGATATAGTATGGTGTCAAAAAACACAAATAGATTTTATCATTGAAACCATTATCGAAGATCTTTTAATAGATTTTGTGCTTTGTTTTTATAAAGGCTCTCAAATGAAACTAGATTTTCTAGTATCAGAATAGCTTTGTCATTTTTTTTCTGTTTGAGGTATGATAATGCCAAAAACCATTGTGCATCTTTATAAAAAGTATTTTCTTTTGTGAATGTAGCAAATAGAACGGCTGCTTTATCTTCTTGATTCGTATTGAGATAACTATTGCCTAAGTATATTTTTAATTGATCATTCGTAGGTTGATTAGTAGTAAGACGTACAAGTGAAGGAATTACTTTTTGGTATGCGCCATTTTTATAATCCTGAGCGATTTCTTTTTGTAAATTTTCGACCGTAGATTCACCACGGGTCAATTCTGTCATGGGATAAGCAACATAATAAGCTGCAAATAAGTCTTTTTTATCTGAATTGTAGAACCAGAATATAGATGATAAACCGATTAATACAATAAAAATGGCGGCAATTTTCGATGGTGACCAAAAGCTTTTTTGTTTGTGAGTCTTTTGAACCATTTTTTCATTTTCAATTTCTTGATCTATTCTTTCAATATTTTTTCTGAAGTTAATTGTTCCTTCATTTTGTAATGCTGTTCGTATTATAGAATGCCTTTCTACTTCAATTTGAAGTGACTTGTCAGATTTTAAAGAATTTGTAAATGATTCTAAATCTTTACCTTTTAAGCTTCCACTGAGGTATTGGTCTATATGCTCAAATAAGTCTTGCGTTCTTTCCATGATTTATTTGTTAAAATAAGTTTCTTTTAATTCATTAAGAATAGGATCTTTTTCTGCCATTTCTATTAGTTTTTTTTGACAAATAAACTTTCTTTTTCGTGCATATGCTTCTGTAAAATCCTTTTGTTTGGCGATTTCTCGCATACTATGTCCTGCGTAAAAAAGCAATAATATTTCCTGACATCCTTTGCCCAATTTTATGAGACATTTTTGGATTAGGTGTATTGTTTCTTGTTGATCAATATTTTCTATATAGTATTCTTCCTGATCAGTTATTTCTAATAAAAACGACTCATTTTCTATGTTTTTTTTATTCTTTCTTAATCTTGCACGCCACAAATTTTTACAAATACCATATATGTATGTTCCCAAAGAACATTTAATATCTAGGTCATTTGATTTGATTTTTTCATATATAATAACAAAGGCATCCTGAAAAATATCTTTGGCCTCAAATTCGTCTCCAGAATTTTTTATAATATATCGTGTTACTTCGGGTAAATGCTTTTGATAAAATTCTTTGATAATTTTATCATCACCTATATCAATACCATTTATAATTCTGTGATTTTTTTCGTTTTGCATGTATAATTATAGAATAAATCAGATTTTTTCTAAGGTTACTTATTAAGAAAAAGTCAAAATTGATTTATGATTTTGAAAGCTTTAATCATTTAGCAGAACAAGATACCAAATTAATTTGGCATCTATTATTAGTGTTTAAAACAACTGAATTGTCCCCCTAAAAACATTAAATTAACATTTTTTTAACTTAAGTAAACGTATTGAGGCTTGTATTTTTTTTGATAAGATGGATGGTAGCTTATGAAATAAATTAGCTATTCTAGGTTTGTAGTGATTGTTTCGTATTTCTTGTATGGTTCAATAAATAAGGAAGGGTTCGTAGCATTGTTAAAATAAATATGGGGTGTTTGATAGATACATTTGGAGAGGTAATCTATCATAACCGATATTGGGAGTTGTATCACGGATGCAGTACTAAGCGACGCTTAAAAATAGGTTTTACGCGTCTTAATGTTTTATGAGTTAATTACAGGATAGGGCTTTCTGATTTGTTAGCGTTATTTTTTGTGTAAGTATAGTAATCCAAAATCAAAAGGGGTCCATAAGGATGCTTTTATATTGCTTTGTTTTAAACCTGTATTTACCCAACTATTGCAGGTTTTGAAACATGTGTAGGTTCCGATTGCTTCATAAAAAACATCATTTTTTGTGTACCCGGCACCGTATAAAATAATTTTTTGATTTTTATCATCTAATCTGAATGAGTCATTAATATATTGGTTGATTTTTTTTAATTGATCATTGCCAACTTTAATTTCTACCCAATTTTTTTTTGTTGTAAGATGTTTTGTAACATGTATTAGCGTTGGGCTGGGGACAAACAATGCTTTGCACCCATTTAAAAGAGAAACTTTTTCTCCTACAGGAGTTTCAGTATAATATGTGCGATCTCCCCAACCGAACGCATAATATCTTGTTGGGGTTGTAAGAGTATGTTCATCAGGTAATACAAAGGTGACTTTGTTTTTTGGAATAATAATATCTAGATGTACTCCATTTGTACTTAAGTAGATTATATGCTTGGCATCTTCTGTTTTGCCATTTATGGGAATGTAACTAAGTGATAAAGATACCACAAGATATAGCAAAGGAATAAGTAAGAACAAACTTATATATTTAAGTGCTTTTTTCAATAGTTTCATTTTTACTACCCATAGAATTTTTGAAGCTTTATCGATTTCAAACCTAAAGTATTTATAGATTTCACATTTTTGTTGTGATGAAATTAATGATTTTTTTCTTTAGACAGTATTGGTGATAAATTTACTTAAAAAAGGGTTGTAGCAAATTCATGTTACAACCCTTTTTTCGATTCATTTTTTTTAATGTTTATTTCGTTTTTAATACTTTATAAACATTGTTTTTAATTTTTAGGAAATACATTTTAGACGATAGATTAGAGATATCAATAGTAGCACTCTCTTTAGAAATTTCTCCTGTTGATACAACTTTTCCTTTTGCTGAAATGATTTTGTAAGGAGTATTTTCAGAAAAATCATTATCCACTGTTATATATGCATTTGTAGCATTGTGAAAAACATTGACTTTACAACCGTTTTGTCTTGGTCTGTAATGATTACGAATTCTTCCGTTAATATCATATCTAGAGAAGAATTTCCAGACTTCTTCAGAGGCATTAATGTCATAATTAGTCCCAATGCCTAAATCGAAAGCACTACCTGGCCATGTGTGCCCACCGCCTATTATTTTGAATAATTCTACTTGCACACCACGATCTCCACGTTTATAAATAAAATGCTCTACAGTAGATCCATCGGTCGTATTGGTATCAGGGATATTAATGATTTTGGGGGTACTTTTAGTATTATTTACGGCTACCCAATAATCAATAACAGATTCGGTGTCCTGAAAAAAGTCGGTTCCCTCATAAGGTACAGTAAGGTCGTTTGTACCATGAATTTCCATAACAGGTACCGGGCGATCAGGAGAACAAAGAGCGTCCTGACCAACATTCATGGTCCCAGTAACCGAAGCGATTGCGGCAATGCGATTACTTAATGTACAAGCTAATGTATAGCTCATAAACCCGCCGTTAGACATTCCTGTACTGTATACACGTTTGTGATTTACTTTGTATTGAGATGAGATCGTATCTAGAAGAGCAGCAGTAAAACCTATATCATCAACAGTACTTCCTCCCCATCCGACATTAAAATGTGTATTTCCTGCATAATCCAAAGTTCCCTCAGGGTGAACAATAATGAAGCCCTCTCTATCTGCTATGGGTCTGAAATCACCATAAAACATTTGCTCTGTGGCATTAGAGGTATACCCATGAAAATTAAAAACCAAGGGGACTGGTTTTTTTCCAGTATAGTTAGCAGGGACATACAAAATATAGTCACGTTCCAGACCATCATGCGTTATTGAAGCATTAATTGTTTCTTGTGCGCTGACAAAGGTTGTCGCAAATAAAAATAAAAGAAAGATACTTTTTGATATACAAGTACCTGCTGATTTACATAATTTAAAATTGATCATTGAGTTTGTTGTTTTAAGTTAATTTTTGTTTTGGGTTATTTAATATCCTTACTCTTAGGATATCTTTTAGTTCAATCTTTACCTGCCAGAATAAAGATTTTTTTTACCATATTATCAGTAAATGTGCTTTAAGATACTATCATTTATTGATTTGACCCGTTTAATACGTTTGAAAACTATGACGGCTCAAAACTACTGCAAACAGTATCACTTCCCTTTTCTTTTTAAATTTAGCCAATATATCTAAAAATTAAGAAAACCTGTCTAAAAAGCTTTTTAAACAGGTTTCGTAATTGGTTATCATTGGTAGTACAATAGATATATTGTTTTATAGGTTGTTTATCGTTAAGCCGATGTAGTACTGAGATCCGATACCTCCGGTACCTAATGCACCAAAGTATTCTTCTCCACCGATGTTGGTAGCACCTATTTTTAGAAGAGATTTTAGAGAGGAGATCCTATAATTGATCTGCGCATCAAAAACTGTATATGCAGAAATTTGAGAAGTTCCAAACGCATCATTCCAAACAAAGGTATCACTCCATTTTAGACTTGTATTAAATCCAAAATTATCAAATAGATTTTTATTTCCGAAAGTAGCTTTAACCTTATGTTCTGGGGTATTAAATTCTGAAATAAAATCACTTCCTTCTACAACATCTACATCTTCTTTAGCAAATGTATAATTTACTCCAAAATCGTAGTTACCAAAAACTTTACTTGATAACCCTAGAATCAATCCATAAGAATTAACATCTTCATTAGAATTTGTCGCAATATTATAGATTTCAAAATCACCAGTCAAAAAAGTTGGGACAGCGCTTAAATCACTTACTTGACCAAATAGTGGTACAACCACATTTCGAGAAGTAATAAAGTCTTGATATTGGTTGTAATATCCACTTAGATCGACAGTTAAGTCGCCTAATTGACCTCTATATCCAACCTCAAAAGCTGTAACTTTCTCGGGTTTTACAAGGGCGATATCTGATTGTTCTAAAAGGCTAACATCTCCCTGAAATGTCGTAAAATCGATACTTCCGAAGTATTCAAAAGCAGAATCCAAAGTATATGAATTTGCTATCGCCTCTCTAGGAGTAATAGTTTTTGTAGATTCAGCGCCAAATGTACCTTGTGCGAAATCACTGATCGCATATTCTCTGCCCCCTCTATCAAGGTTGTCTTCTGCTGTACCTACTGTAGTAGCAACCTGAACATCAAGGTTCATATATACATTCTGAGTTGTTGGATTTCTAAAACCAGACTGAACTGAGGCTCTAATGTTATGATTTCTGTCCTCACCCATAGAATATCCTACAGAAAAACGAGGAGATATATTGCCATCAAACAATTCTGATTTGTCATATCTAAAAGACGCGGTTATTTTTAATCGATCTTCCAGCATTCTTTTTTGTAGTTGGGCATATGCACCCATTTCTCCATAATTGATAGATTCATCGGTATCAGAATATAGTGTTCCGAAAGAGCGTAAACGATATTGTCTGTAAGAACCTCCTATTTGTAATTCTCCCAAAGCACCAGTTAATTCTCTAAAATTATAGTTAGCATCAACATGTCTAAGTTGTGTCTCATTCTTAAATGTAGCATCTGCGGTAGTAGGGTCATCATCTCCTTGAATTACTTCATTAAAGGTAGCTCTAAATTCTGGTGTGTCAGGAAGAAATCGTCCGCTATCTGCGGCAGCTCTGGCAAGATCGTGGTCACCAGTTAAAAGGAATTGGTTGGCGTAATCACTAATCCAGTCTTCATCACTTTTCCAAGCTTGATTAATTTTTACAGCTGTAATTCGAGTATCATAGCTATCATTCGAATTTTCTGCAGTAACATAACCGCGAACGAAGAAACGATTATTTCTAACCTCTAGTTTGTGCTGTTGTGCAAAAAAGTTAGGAGCATAGAATCTATTGGCATTTTGTAATAAGGTAGTTCCTTGTCCCATTTTACCATTATAAATGATTTCTAGATCATCGGCCATAGGACGATAATGAAGAGAAACGTCTAGTTTTAGGTTTTCGGCATTGTATTCTACAAGATCTTCTTCTTTATAACCTGTTCTTGTGGCACTTATACCAGTAGCAGGATCTTGTTGTAGGTTTTCGTCTCCATATATATTGATACCATTATACGTAGGGCTGGATCTTGTCAAAGAGGGATCATCCCCATTATTTGCATAATTAGTAGCATGCCAATCTGTTCCTTTTAGATATGAGATATTTGCTTTTACGGCAAACTTATCAGAAAAGGCATGAGCTAGTCTAACACCTAAGTCATAATATGCGTTCTCACCAGCAGCTTCTTGCGAGGTAATTCCTGTTTTTCCGTATCCGCTGATTCCTTGATAATCAAAAGGGTTCTTGCTGGTCATGAATAAAATACCATTAAACGCATTTGCTCCATAAAGGGCAGAAGATGCTCCAGGTAATAATTCTATATTATTAACATCTAATTCACTAAGTCCGATTAGGTTTCCGATCGAAAAGTTAGACGAAGGTGTCGCTTGATCCATACCATCTACCATTTGTACAAAACGTGCATTAGAGAAAGATCCATACCCACGAGTGTTCACGGACTTATATGTTAAACTATTCGTATTAACATCAACACCTTTTATATTTTCTAATCCACTAAAAAAGTCAGGAGCTGTCGTATTTTTTATATCACTGGCACTGTAGTATTCTATACTTACAGGTGATTCGAATACTCGTTCTGGTGTTCGAGAAGCCGAAATTACTAATTCAGCTAAAAATGTAATCTCAGACATTGTTACGGTAATGTCTTCTGTCTCCGAAGAAAAAAGAACTTCGGTAGCATCATATCCGATGCTTTTTGCGGTCAGAGTAAAAGGGTATCCAGGTACATTTATAGTAAATTGACCATCAAAATTTGATATAGTACTTACCGAAGTACCTTTTAATGTAATATTTACGCCTGGTATCGGTTCGTCGTAATCGTCTAATACTTTACCGTTTATGACGACCTGAGCACTAGCTATTGCACTAGCAAATAGTAAGAATAATAATATACTTTTTTTCATAAGTAGTTTTTTAATAAGATTTGGTGAAACGAATATATACTTTTTTTAACAAACAATTAAGTTTTTTATCGATGAATTGGGGTAAAAACGAGATTAAGTGCCGTTTGTTGTGTGAAAAATGCTTTTTAAAATAAAAAAGTCTTGACTAATCTAATAGTCAAGACTTTATGTCGATACAAATTATTTTGTATTTTTTAAATACAGTTTTCCCCCCAGAAAAATAATAATTTCATCGACTTTTTCTTTGATGATGTAAAGATATGTAGCAAATAGGGTATGATATATTTCATACTATTTCATTTGCTATTATCGAGTACTTTTTAATTGATTATGATATCATTCATAATTTTTTGAATGATTAATTTTCTTTTCAGGAAAGAACAGCTAAATAGAGTAATTAATCTATTTAGATCACTACGTATAAAACGATGTTGCAAAAAAAAAGGTTTGGCTAACTAATTAGCCAAACCATATAGGTAGGAATAACTTTATTTTAAAATACACCCCTATATTAATAAATTAAATAACCTACCATTTTTTTATATTTTCAGTCTTTCGGAGTGCTAGGATACTGAACCGTTTTTTTAATTATAATTTCTTGTTTAGATCAAATCAAATGTACATTGATAAGATTTAAAATAATATTTCATCATATTTCATCACTCTGAATATCTGTTGTTGTTAAGTGGTTAGAGTTTGATAGGTAGTTTTACATCGTCTATAATTGCATCTGCAATCAGGGTATAGATCCATTTTGCATTTTTTAAATATTTTAGTAGAAATAACATACAATATGATTTTAGTAATTATACAATGGTCACTTTTGAAAAATTGGTTTGTGATTTTGCTTTTTGAAAGTATTCAGTAATACTTTTTAGGAATTTGTTGTTTTTTATTGATATATCGTTTGTGCCTAAAGTTTGATCATAAATAGTTTGCGTTCCTAAAACTCTAATTTCAGCATCAATTCTGATATGAATCGCCATAAGATTGTCTGAAGAAGGACTTAGGTTAGAGATATGCATTTCTATTTCAGGATTTCCGTTGATTCGAGTTTTAATTGATCTGCACGCAGGGACCGTTATGTTTTCGATTACTCCCGTCCCAATTCCTTTACATTCACTAGAATAATAAATACTATAAAAGTTATCTCCGTTGCTTACTAATTGAATAGTTGTCTTTATAGATTCTTGTAGTGGCCAATAGCCAAATTTGACTTTTTGTGTTTTCGTATTAGAGATGGGGTGTTGCATGACTTTTTAATTTTAAAGAAAAAGAACTCAATCAATTTATTTATGAGGTAAAACTAGCATGTTATCAACTAAAATAATATTTCATCATATTTCATGTAATCCAAAAAATGATATTTATAGGCTATGCTTTTTTTGGTTGAGGTATAAATATTTTACTTTTGGGACGGTACATATCATCTAAATCTATTTCAATTATTTTGTAGTTATGAATTGAAACATATCATATTCATTCAGAGAGTTTTTATAAATTGATAAAGCTTTATCCCGAATATCACTGAGCTTTTTCAAGAATATTAAGAATGACTATGATCTAAAGGTTCGTAATTGGTAATTTACCTTTTGCTAAGCGTATCCTTTCATGAAAAGAAATACATTGCTTAAACTTATATTTTTCCTATGATTAATTAACTTAGGAGGAACAAGTGCCATTTGAAGACAAGCGCCTGAAAATAGAAGTGTCTCTATTTCACAGGCGCTTGTCTTTTGCATTTAAAAGATATCGCGTGTACGCGTTTTTACTTGAAAGATAAAACATATTAGTGTATAGATGTTGGCGTAATAATGCCAAAAAAGTATATTACGACCCCTTACCTTCATAATAACTAATGTATAAGGTATGCACTCCTTATTTATTCGGTTCTAAAGTTCCAGACCTGACCAATAGATGCATTTTGATTGTTGTCCTTGATAACTACTTGCCAATAGTATACTGTATTTGGAGATATGGCGACATCTAATATCGATATCTCCTTGCCTTCAGAAAATAAAGTTGGCGGGTTTGTATCTCCAAAATATATGTCATATAGTATTGTATCTCTATCAACATCTGTAGTCTCCCAATCTAAGGAAATTGTACTTCCTGATACACGGGCTCCAATAGTTGGACCGATCAATTGAGGTGTCGATGGGAGTATGTCTATACTGGCATCTGGTTCCGTAAAGAACGATTGAGTTTCAGAATATTCACTTTCATTATCATTAGTATCCCTTGCTTTAACTCTCCAGAAATAGGTGATGCCTTTTTCCAGATTAAATGTTCTGATAGTCTCAGAGGTAACTGCGGTAAATAAGACAGTAGTAAAATTATTGTCGGTTGCTATTTCAATTATATAATTTACTTCATCGCCATCGGGATCAGTAACTGTATTCCAATCAAACTCCAAATTGAAGTTTGTACAGGTTAAATTATTTGCTGGAAATACCAAATCTGGTATTGCTGGTGCTCCATTTTGAGAGGTTATGGGTATTGTTCCTCCTCCATTGTCATCATTACTACAAGAGAACAACAAAGCTATACTCACAAGGGTTATATATATTCTTATATTTTTCATCTGTTTATGTTTATTGTTTTACAATTCTAAAAGTGGTTCCTTCATCAATGCTAACAAAATAAACTCCTGAAGGTAAATGTTCCATAGGTATCATTACATTACTATCGGTTATGGTATATGTTGTAAAGAACACCTGGATACCCAAGGTATTGTAAATGGCTACATTTAAGGTTTGTAATGAAGTATCTGGAAGACTAAGGGTTACATTGTTTCGGGTAGGATTAGGAGCTATCATGATCTGATCAAATAAACTCACTTTAGTTACCAGTTTTCCTTCGCAATCAAGACTTGAAAATACTTCAACCTGATCTCCATGCTCAACATCAACAGAAAAGCTATAAGTTGTATACTCTTGTATCACTTCATTATTGATGGTAACGATATACGGTGCAGTTCCTGAGTTGATTTCTACAGATACCTTTGCACTCTCTTCTTCGGTAACCAAACTGGTTTTTCCATTTAGGCTTTCTGCTTCATCAATCACTACTTCAAAACATTGCTCGCAATTAGAGAATCCGTCTACAGTAATACAAACCGGATAGATTCCCGGAGCTAAATCTGTTACCAAGAGATTGGAAGTGAAATCATATGTTTCATTATTAATAGTAGTCCTATAATTTAATTCTTCTGCAGTACTGATAAGGATATTTCCATTCTCTTTATCAACACAAGTTTCACTATAGGTTTGTATCTGGAAGTTATCAGCAGGTACATCAAAAATCGGACATACAGAAATTACATCTACGGTACGCGTAATCTCCGAAGCTATATTGCCTGAAGCATCGGTAGCATTATAGGTGATTACATAACTTCCTAACGCATCTACAAAATCTGAAGAATCAATTATTACCTCAGAACCATCGTCGGTAGTAGCACCTAATTCAGTATATCCTTCTCCTTGAATAATAGTTTGAGGATTATCACCTAATAATGTAATTACTGGGGCAGTAGTATCTGGTAACGTAACATTTACGGTTCTGGTCACTTCAACGGCATTGTTTCCTGCAGCGTCGGTTGCATTATAGGTAATGGTATAGCTTCCAACAGCATCTACAAAATCAGAAGTATCTATTACAATACTACTTCTGTCATCTGTAGTAGCACCAAGTTCGGTATATCCACTTCCTACTACTATATGCTGCGGGTTGTCTCCTGTTAAGGTAATAACTGGAGCTGTAGTATCTACTACATGTACCGTTCTGGTCACTTCTATAGCGTTATTTCCTGAAGCATCTGTTGCATTGTATGTAATGGCATAGCTTCCAATAGCATCCACAAAATCAGAAGTATCTATTACAATACTGGTTCCGTCATCTGTAGAAGCTCCTAGTTCGGTATATCCATCACCTAATTCAATGGTTTGTGGGTTATCTCCAGTTAAAGTAATAACCGGAGCTGTAGTATCAACCACATTTACGGTTCTGGTCAATTCAATAGCAATATTTCCTGCAGCATCTGTTGCATTGTATGTAATGGTATAGCTTCCTACAGCATCAACAAAATCAGAATCATCGATTACTATACTGCTTCCGTCGTCTATGGTCGCTCCCAATTCGGTATATCCATTACCTAATTCAATAGTTTGTGGGTTATCACCGATTAATGTAATAACGGGTACAGTGGTATCTACGACATTTACCGTTCTGGTCACCTCGACAGCAGTATTCCCTGAAGCATCGGTAGCATTATATGTAATGGTATAGCTTCCAACAGCATCCACAAAATCAGAATCATCAATAGCAAGGCTACTTCCATCATCTGTGTTGGCACCAAGCTCGGTATAACCATCCCCTAATTCAATAGTTTGTGGATTATCACCTATCAAAGTAATTATGGGAGCCATGGTGTCCACTACATCCACCGTTCTTGTAACCTCGACAGCGGTATTTCCTGAAGCATCCGTGGCATTGTATGTAATAGTATAACTTCCTACGGCGTCTGTAAAATCAGAATCATCAATAACGAGGCTACTTCCATCATCTGTAGAAGCACCAAGTTCTGTATAACCATTACCTAATTCAATGGTTTGTGGATTATTACCAGTTAGTGTTATGATAGGAGCTGTAGTGTCGACTACATTTACGGTTCTGGTTACTTCAATAGCATTATTTCCTAAAAGGCCTACCGCATTATAGGTAATCGTGTAACTGCCTACGGCATCTGTAAAATCTGAAGCATCAATAATTACAGTTGAGCTATCACTGGTATTTGCTCCCAATTCGGTATATCCATCACCTAATTCGATGGTTTGTGGATTATCGCCTATCAATGTGATAATAGGTGTTTCACAATTATCGGTGATATCTTGTGCACTATCCCAAGCTGTTTGATGAGTTCCTTGGAAAGACAAGGTCGTCGCACCATCGCCTACGGTTACATAATCATACAAACCACATAGATTCGTAATACCTAGTTCCTGATTCTGGATAATCAAATTAGAGCTTACATTTCTCAGTGCATAGAGATTTATACTTTGCAAACTATTATTATCTCTAATGGTTGAGTCACTTCCCGTAAGGGAAACTACATTATGCAAGGCATCAATTTCTACAAGATTTCCATTAAAACTAATCCCTAAAGTATTGATAGAAGTTAATGATTCTAAGAAAGAATTATCGAATGTTGTGATTAATTCATTTTCGGCAATATTCAATGAATTTATAGAAGTAATTGCTAGCTTAGGGAATCCTTCTAGGTTAGTAACTAAATCACAATCTGATATATTGAAACCACCTAAAGTTGTTAAATTATCCATTCCTTGAACGTTATTAAGAACGGTCATATCAGTTAAGGAAAGGTTTCCTGAAATACTTGTAACACTCGATAAAAATGATAAATCAGTCACAGCCATATCATGAAATTGTGCGGCACCACTTATGGTACTTAATACTGTTGATGTGATGGAGTTCAGTATTGGAGAATTATCAATAGAGAAATCATTTCCAATACTTGTTAGTTTTGGAAGCGTAAGAGTGGTTAAAGCAAAACAACTACCAACAACAAACCCATTATTAACCGTTACTAACTCTGGGGCATTTATAGATTCCAAACCATACATATCCGCAATTCGAAAAGCTCCTGTACTTTCCAGAAGTGGAAAAGTGAGACTCGTCATTGCAGAACCATTATTATTCATTCTAAACTCACCATTTACCCCGGTTAATTTTGGAATTGAGATAGTGCTTAGCGACCCATTAAATGTTATAGTAAAACTTGAGCTCATAGTTTGCAATTCATCAAAAGTAATCGTTGATAACATTGCATTACCAGTAATCGTTATACTTGAAATATCAACTATTTGATTCAGAATTGATATGTCTGTTAATTGATCCAGATTGTCAACTTCAAAATCACCTCCAAGACTTGTAATATTAGAAAAAGCATTTACAGAAGTCGTATTGGTCATGTTTTTTAATGTAAAATTTCCTCCAATGGTGGTTAGTGAAGCAAACCCAGAAAGATCATCTACAATATTTCCTTCCAAATGCAAATTCCCAGAAATAATATGCACATTAGAAAAACCTGATACATCTGTAATAGTTCCGTTAATTGTTACATCTCCTTCGATAATTCCACAAGATCCAAGAGTCGTCGTTACAAAATTGTCTACTTCGGCTTGCGTAGTCAACGTAACGTCACCCGCACCAACGCAATCACAACTACTTGAAACATTGTTTGCAGAAGCATCAATCCAGTTACTGGTAGCTCCTGTTAAAGCAAAGTTAGTCAGTGTTCCGTTGTAGTTATTTGCAGAACCATCTGCTAATGTTGTTAGCCCGCTATTATCAGCTGCTGCAATACCTTCGTTAAAATTATAACTGGCCACCAAACTGGTTTGTGACATGTCTGTCGCACATCCATTTAATTGACCAACTTCAAATTCACTCAACGTTTTAGTCCAAATACGTAGCTCGTCTAACTGTCCATTAAAATAACCTCCTGTATCACCACTAGGAGCATCTGCTGCTGCATATCCTAGTTGTATATCTGCTGTAGTCGTGGTAGCTGTAGCGGTTCCATTCCATCCGGTTGATCTTGCTAATACTCCATCGATATAACATCTGGCATTTCCAGAGTTGAGCGTAACCGCTACGTGATGCCAGTTACCATCATTGACCGAAGTTGCAGGACTTAACAATCTTGTTACATAATTGGAAGCACTGGCATAATAATAGAACTCAATTCTTCCTCCATCCAGGTTAATACGCCATCCACTGTTTCCATCTGGGGTAAACTTATTGATGACTCCTCCTAATCCATCAGTAGTTTTGATCCAAAAATCTACGGAGAAATTCAAATTATTTTGCCCATTGTCATGAGAAATTGTCACCAAATCATTAGCACCATCAAAATCTAAACCAGTACCAGCAGGAATCCCTGTTCCTTGTATGGTAAAAGTATAATCCGGTTCATCACAATCATCACTACTAATAATTACAGTAGCAGTTTTTGTACCGCCAGATGTTGGTGTAAATTCTATTTTTAATGAAGCAGATTCAGTTGCTGGTATTCCGTTATTACTAGGATTTTGCGCAATGGTAAAATCCCCAGTATCACCCGTAAGTATCACCCCATCTATATGTAAAGCACCAGAACCATCAGTGTTACGCACAAAGAAACTCATTTCAGCAGAATTGCCAACATTGACACTTCCTGCATCTGTATTATCACTGGCATCAGGAGTAGTATCCCCATTAAGGATATCATTACCGTTTCCTTGTACGTTAATTTCCGGTATAGCAATTGAACAATTTCCGGAGATACCATTAGTAGTATCTATCCAGTTAGAAGCGCTACCTGTTAGCGCAAAATTCATTAGAGTACCATCTAAATTGTTTGAAGTAGTATCATCTGCAGTTGTTTCACTAGTATTGTCTGCAGCAACATTTCCTTGATTTAATTTGTAGTAAGCAACTAATCCTGATTCATTTCCTGTTAGTTCACAACCTTGTTGTGCTAAAATCTCATCTGAGCACAGTGCTCTAGACCAATAACGCACTTCGTCTATATCTCCATTAAAATAAACGTTATTAAACGCAGAATACCCTATGTAAAGTGATTCTGTATTTGTTGGGGTTTCTGGAATATTACTAAAAGTAATTTCATTGTCTAATACACCATCTATATAATATATGGCCTTTCCGTCTCCAAATGCTAAAGCAATATGGTGCCAGTTCCCATCATTTAATCCAGAAGCATTAGATAAACTAGTTGATTCATTGTTTGGTACTGCATACTCAAATCGTAACACTCCAGAACTACTTAAATACATAGAGAATCCATTAATTCCTGTAGCATCATACTTAGCAATAATTGACTGCCCAGCTGCAGTAGATGTTGTTTTAAAGTACGCTTCTATTGTAAATGTATTTGTATTGAATGCGCTATTATGATTAATACTGATATGATCATCAGTTCCGTCTAAACTAATTCCTGTAGCAGGTATAAAACCGGTTCCTTCTATAGCAAAAGTAAACGTAGCATCGTCGCAATCATCATTTAGAATTCTCACGGTAGCATTTTTAGTTCCAATAGAAGCAGGAGTAAAAAGGATACGCAAATTTTCTGAGGCACCAGCAGCAATTGTAGTAGGCGATTCTATAATGGTAAAATCAGATGCTCCATCAATGGTAATACTAGAAATGTTTAATGTAGCGTTCCCCGTATTGCTAATCGTATAGTCGGCAGGTTCTGCCTGACCAAATTCTACATTCCCAAAAGAGGTATTATTACTAGAACTTACCGTAGTGTCCTCATTATTGATGGCATTGCTGTTTGAAGTAATCTCAATTATAGACTCTGTATACGTGCTACAATTTCCTGAAACACCATTATCGGTAGCATTTATCCAATTGGATGTGGTACCTGATAAGCCGAAATTATTTAACATTCCCTGTGGAGGAATTCCAGATGTAATCGTATGATTGGGGTCTAGTATACTGTACTCAGGAAAGTTATTTCCGTTTACTTCTCCACTATTAAAATTATAATAAGCAATCAAATTATCTTCACTTCCAGTTAATTGACAACTAGATTGATCCGAAATTCTACACGTTGATAATGCTACATCCCACACTCGGAATTCATCAATTGCTCCTTGATAGTATTGTCCCCCAGTACCATTAATGGTTCCTAAAGTTAAGTTGTTGCTGCTATCATCTATAATAGCTTCAGAAAGGGTTAATGAATTATCTAGTATACCGTTAATAAAAATTGCATATCGTGAACCGTTATACACAATCGCAACATGTTGCCACTGATCATTTGATATAGATGGGGTGTCTAAATTTTTAATTCCACTTGAAGTGAAAAAGGTAAAGCTTAATTCTGACGTTGAGCTTATTCTCAAACTATACCCTGAGTTACTACTCATATTATCCAGTATGAAATGTTCGTCTGTACCTAAAATTTCAGGTTTCATCCAAAATTCAATGGTAAAATCATTGTCTAAACTATAATTTCCGTTATTGAAAGTGATATTATCATCGACCCCATCAAAATGAAGTCCCGTAGCTCCTTCAAAAGCGGTTCCTTGTATAGCAAAGGTATAGGTTCCATTGGTTGGATCGTCACTGCTAATGGTTACTAGCGCATTTTTTACTCCTGCAGATTGTGGCGCAAAACTTATTTCAATAAATTCTGAAGTTCCACTTAATACACTGACTGGCCACATGTCATTGAGCATAAAATCTGAAGCATCGGTTCCGGTAATCGTAATATTCGAAATATTTAAATCACTGGTACCATTGTTTTGGATGGTAAAGGGCGTCATTAGAGAGTTGCCTGTTCCTGTTTCAAGATACATCGTCCCATCAAACATATCAGGAGTCATATCACCATTGGCAATCACGGTCATCATATCGGGACCAATGACACTAATTTGCGGTGTAAATAATTCTGTAGTGGATGTAAGAAGTGCTTTGGCTGATAACTCATAAGAGGTAAGTCCTATAGCACAAAACACCACGAAAAATAGTAGTAGTAGTTTTTTCATAAGGGGCGTATTTAGGTTAAGGTTTTGTTAACGGTTTAAAGTGCAATTGTACAAATATGTGGCCGTATTTATGTTGTTTTTATGGTTACAAAAAGTTTCACTCCTTTATTTACAAGGGTTTTCATAGAAAATGTAATAAGGGTGCGCAACATAGTTCTTTGACAATATTCTTATATTTGTAGTACACTTCTTAATCCCCTTATACCTCATGAGAACCTTGTTCTTTATCGTTTCATTATTGTACTTACTTCCTGTATTTGGCCAGATGCAACAAGACAGTTTAGAAATTGAATTAAGACAAAAAGTAAATGAGGCTACAAACGATTCTTTAAAAGTGCATTACTTCTTCGAACTTACTAAGGTGGTAGAGAAATACAGCATAGATCAAGGAAGGGATTTGATGAAACAAACCCTGCAGTTTATTGACAATATTCCTTCTCCTTCTGATCACTTTTTAAAACGAAAAGCACGTATTTTGGATGTATTGGGAAAATATGAATCCAGACAAACTAATTATAAAAAATCTTTAAACCTTAGATTACAGGCGCTAAAAATCAGAGAAAAATTACAAGATTCTTTTGAAATTGCCCGTAGTTACCATAGTATCGCCATGATCTTTAGATATCAAAAAGAATATGATAAGTCGAAGTCCTATTTTTTAAGATCTATAGCTATACAGAAAAAGCATTTAGATAGTGCGCAATTTGCTCGCACCTATAATATGCTGGGAGTCATACATTATTATGCCAAACAGAATGATTCTGCTATGTATTGTTATCAACTTTCAAAGAATTATGCTCTTACGCTCGAGGATAAAGCAAAACCCAATGATAATATTGCTGCGATCTATTATACTTCTGGTAATTACAAGGAGGCTATTGAAATCTATAAAGAAAATTTAGCCATTTTTAAATCCTCAAAAAATTATAATTTCGTTACTAATAACTTAATGCATTTAGCCAAAATACATTCTGATTTAGGAAAACATCAAGAGGCGATTGTCTATGTCGATGAAGCTCTTGAATGCGCTAAAAAGTATGGCAGTACTTCTAAACTTCCTCTTATATTTCAGCTAAGAAGTCATATCTACGAAAAGATGGGCAACTATAAAAATGCGCTGAAGCATTTTAGAACTCACAAATATTATTATGATTCGATTTTCAATGTTAACAATGCAAAAAAGATCACGGCTCTCGAATTGAATTATCAATTCGAGAAGGAAAAACTAGCAGATAGCCTTCAATTTGCAAACGAAAAAAGCGAGCTCAAGTTAAAAAATGAAGCACAACAAGCTAGAAATCGACTTTATATTACTTTGTTACTTTTGGTTTCTGGAGGAATTATAACATTATTGATCATCGTAAACAACCGAAGAAAATTAAACAGAGAACGTTTTAAAAAGGAACAACTCGAAAAAGAATTGCTAGACGAAAAGTTAAAACACACTACTTATCAAGCAAAACAGCTGGTGGCTGATAATAAAATGCGATTACAGTTTAAGCAAGAATTTCTTTCAAAACTTAAAAAAGTAAAACAATATGCAGATGCAGTTGATGCTTCAGATTTTCAATCTCTGATTAGTGACCTGAATGCACAAATTACTACAGAAAGTAAATTTGATTTTATTGGAGATAATATAGAACAGATAGATAAAGAGTTTAATGAGAAACTCAGAAGTTTGTATCCCGATCTTACCAAATCCGAACGAGAAATTTGTGCTTTGATGCGCATGAATTTAAGCCTTAAAGAAATTATGGTAATCAGAAATGTGTCCATGGGTTCTGTAAAAGCTTCCAGGCACCGTATTCGAAAAAAATTAAATTTAAGTCGAGAACAGGAGTTAGAACAGTTTATTAGTAAACTGGTTTAAGGATACTTCTATTAGTTAATTTGTGTGACCTGAGACTGGTCGCTAAACAAGGCGACTAGATCTCCAACATCCTTTATAGTCTCACTATAGGGGATAAGTTTAATATTACCCTCTCCTATGGTATTTGGTGGGGCTTGTAATGATTTTAGCGCAAAATATTTTTTATTTTCTATGGTTACAACTCCGTCTAGCAATGTTCTATGAAGTTCATTCATAAAAACAGGACCTCTTACTGTTCTAGCTAGCCCTGTAGTCTGTTTTTGTGCGGTCTGAAAAATATATAATGCTTTTGCTAGGGGTATTCTAAAACAGGATTCTGAGTTATGATCTGCTTCAATAAACATATAGTAAGGAATCATTCCGTGTGCAATTTGGGCATTCCAAAGGTTACTCCAATCTTCTGGAGTATCATTAATACCTTCTACCAAGGGACCCTGACAACGAATCACAACTCCCGTTTGTCTTATACGATCAATCGCTTCTTTAACAACCGGATTTTCTAGTTCGCGAACATGAGTAAAGTGCGCACAAAAATTAAGGTGTTTTCCGCGAGATTGAATATATCTAAATAATTCTAATAACTCCTCAGCATCTTTATCGGTAGTAAATCGATATGGCCACCATGCCAGTGATTTTGAGCTAATACGAATAACTTTTACGGATTCTATATCCAAAATAGGATTGATATATTCTTTAATTGTTTGTGCTTTGAGGACCAAAGGGTCTGCACCTGTAAAAAGTACATCTGTTATTTCGGGATGCTCTTTTAGAAAGGGTACAGGTTCATTAGGATCTGTATATGAAGAATTTTTTTGAGCTTCTCTGTTGTCAAACATAATCCACCTAAAGCAATATGAACAATAAGAATGACACGTTTTTGCCATAGGGTCAGGAAAAAGACTTACAATGGTCCCAAAATTACTGTACATCCCTTTTACCCGTTTACCATTTACTTTTGGAAGACTTGGATCTACAAATTTTACATCTGGATACATTTTTTGTTTCACTTTTTCCATAAAAGGTGCTAATGTCTTTTGATCCAAACCACTTTGATACAATAAAGAAAGGTATTTGAAATCATCTGCTGGGAGCATTTCTTTTCTGGGAAAAATCAATTTATATATAGGGTCGTTGGGCACCGAACTCCAATCAATAAGATGTTCTGCTACGTAGTTATTTATTTTAAAATGAAAAACGCTTGACAAAATATCAAAAACTTCTCTTTCTTTATTGGGCAATTCTTGATAGTAACTTGTCTTTTTGAATGAGATATTATTATATGATTTAAATTGCATGGCGATATCATTTAGATTAGTGTTGAAATAGTTAAACGTACTTCATTAAATAAAAATACTTAGCGGGTTTAATTGTTCTTCGGTATTGGGTTGGTCAAGTTTTTTCATTTTTACAGGAGTATCATAGAGCCTTCCTGGGGCGGTTCTTCGCCAGAAGTGTCGCAATCCAGGAACAATTACTTTGGCGACAGGCAATCCTACATCGGGTTGTGTAAGATCTACAACGAGGGTTTCTAGACCTAATTTTTTGGTTTTATCTATGCAAAATTGCACACTATCGTATACTGTAGGAGCACATTGTTTTGGGTAATCGACTTGCATATTTTTTGATTTTCCGTCGAGCGGAAGTAAATAAGGGTTTTCTTCGAGTGTAGCAGTATCTAGCCAATCAACAAAGACTTGATCCGAAGTTAAGTAAGAATCTTTTTTATTGGTCACAACAGGTAATAATTGATTCAGTTCTATTACAGCTCTTTCTAAAGCAATATGAGCATCAATGTGAGCGCCAAACGCATATAGGATTTTGTCTTTATTATTATTTTCTAGATCGTGACTAATTGCAACGAATACCGGAATATTAATATCTGTAGTTATGTCTAAAACGTACAGGCTTCTTTTAATACTGCTATAATAGGTCACCATTTGGTCGATATATGGATTGTTTGCAGTTTCTAAATCTATATTCTCGTATTGAAGTCGGTTATACCACCAGATTGCAGCAGCATCTCGTTCTACAAGCTCTAAGAAGCCTTGAAGGATAGCCTCTTCGATCGTATTTCCGGCAGCGCACCCATTAGAATCGGGGTATGCATAAAGTTTGTTTTCATCTTCGGCAGGATATTGTGCAAAGCAATAACAAGAAGGAAGATACACAAATTCTTTTTTGGTAAGACTGTATACAGGACTCCAATCCATTTTTTTAGTATGATCAAAAGGTATCGGGATCAAGGAATAAAATTTAGTACTTTCTTTATTGATTTGATCTCGTTTCTGATATTGTTGTTCGCTGTATAACATACAGGTATTTGGGTCTATCGCTTTTTCTAACTCATTATACGAAGCAGAAATAGTATGCGTTTTTCCTTGATACATCAAACTATATCGTTCAATAGCTTCGCATAATGCACCTGTTTTTGCTTGTATAGGGGTTCTTCCTTTGCCCCCATTAGCACTTCTAAGATGTAGGTTTAACCAAAACATCGAAGAGCTTTGAAGTGCAAGGTTTTTTCCAGAACCAAAATTATAGATAGGCACTTTTTCTACGGGATAATATGCTTTTAAATAAGGTACAATCCCAGTAATATCACTAATATGATGTTGGTATTTTTGTAAGGTTTCTTCAGGAGTTACCGTTCTATATCCACCAGGGTTATTGGCTAGTGTAGTTTGTTGCTTTATGAGTATTGGTAATGGATGTTGTTGTACTTGTAAGATGTCTCCACAAGTATAACATTGCGGTCGTTTTACAACAGTATGGTAGGTAGGCTCACCTTTGGCAGAAACAGAAATCAGCGTATTCTCTAATTGATCATTTTTTTCATAGTATAACCAGGAAACTAATTCTAATATAGCCAGACTTATACCCATTTGTAAGGTTAATGGGTGATGTATACGAGGTCGACTTATGGTATTTTTAGACTTAGATAATGCTTGGTATAACTTGTTTTCTTGATCATGCAATAACAATCGATGCTGCAAACATTTCCAACAAGCACATTTTTCTTTTACAGGAGCTATCAACGGGCCAATATAAGGGGTTGTGCCCTCAAGTTTAAGAAGCATCCAGGGAGTTTTGTTAGCAAACATCTCCTGATTGATCTTTTCGAGATCCTCATGTAGATAATGAGGTGTAAGTACGATGGTAAGGTCAGGAGTCTTGTCTGTAGTTGCTAATTGTATTCCTGTATCCTTACATGAAGCTTTAAAGCCAGCGTCGTCAATACCTCCTAGCGTTTTTATCTGTATAATTTTGGAACTTAAGACTCGATGTAGTTTTTGAGTATCATATCCCAACTCTTCCCAAAAAGCAGCTTGCTCAGGAATAAAAGTGGGTGGTGTGTGCGTAATATATCCTTCTGTTTCTAATTGATGCAAAGCAATAAGTACTTCGCTCAGGTTTGGGCTGTAGTCACTAAAATTTGCAATCAATTCTTCTTTAGAGATTGTCGTGTTACTAATTGTGTCTAATAACCTAATCGCAAGAGGAGATTGTAAAACAGTACTATCTTTTTCTGAGGACATGATAGTGTACTGGTCATTAATACTAATTTTGGCGTATTTTTCTTTAATTCTGTATGCGTTGTGCATGAATATAGGCTGCTTCGTGTGATGTATAAAAGTATAAAAACGAAATGTGAAATAATAAAATAATCAATGTCATTTTTAAGATATAATGGGATTCTTTAAATGACATTGATTATTAAAATTAAATTAGAGAAAAAGAATAAGAATCAAGTACAAGTTGCGATAAATTCTTCTACAATTTCATTATCTGCATATATTTTTAAGTGCGTTTTCATATCAGACCGAGGACTGTCGTATGGTATATAAAGTGTGTATTCGTATTGCTCACCATTGTGTAGTTCTAATTCGAACTTACCAAAGTCCACCCTTGATTGCGTGCCATTGATATCGGATTCGGATTTGTTAAGGCTGAAAAAACCGGGAGCCAGCTTTTGATTGCCTGATCCATTATCCGTATAAAAAATCTCATTGTCCCCAAGTAACGATACTTCTAATTGATATGGTTTTTCTTCTAATACTATTTGAGTTGTCTGGGTTCCTGGGTTTTCTTTTTTCTGAGTAATTACAAATTTTGATTTTGAGATAGAGGTATCTAAAATAATGTTTGTGTTTGTTGGGATCTTCATTTCGCATCCCGGCCAGAAATACCATTTCTCACCAGAATCTGTAGAAATAAATCCCTCTAATTCTCCTTTGATCTCGTTAAGAATCGCTTTGTATAATTCTGGTCTTTCAGAACGTAGTTTGGTAAATTCAGGAATCGTGTATCCGACAGCTACTTGCGTTTTATTTTCATTTTTTTCTGTACGCAATAATACACCATTTGTTAAAAACCCATGTCTTAAAGTATTGTTGTGTAAGTAAGCGTCCCTAATAAAATCATGAATAGATTCAAAAAAGTAAAAGGTGTTAAAGAATTCAACAATGCGTAGGGTATCTATTTTGGCAGTATTTTCTTCGTTCTTAGTTGCAATATGCTTTAAAGAAATATTTTTATCCAAGGTCGTGTATACCTGATATAAAGGATCATGATTAGGGTGTGCATCAAAAAGAGATTTTACTTCTTCTCTCACCCGATCGGTGATGTTCATTTTTTTTGATACGACTGTTTTTTGCGCTTTTGTGATCATAAGTTAGAATTTAAAGGTTATTAGTAAAAACTTATTTCCTACAGAATGATTCTCAATAAAAAGAGGTAAGTACTATTGAGTTCATTAGTAAGGTATGATACACCTTGACAAAATGTGTTGCACTACTCGAAGTATTTAACTTCAACAAAAAATCGATTTTTCTTGCCTTTTAAAGTTAGAGTAATTTTTATTACCTAACAAATTAATCATTTTGTTTAAGAAACATTTAATACAGTATTACGGTCTTTGTATTTTTTGGTTTTTAGTATTGTCTATTTAGTAATAAGTAAGTGTTTTTAGAACCGAAAATATAAGAGTGGATACTAATTATTTGAAAGAGACCAAAAAAATAAACGCAACAAATTATATTGCTGCGTTTATTAGTAAGTATAGAATTCCTCTTTGTAATTGTACTTAGAGTTATATTATTCAAAAGGAAATCAAGTTGTTGTAGCCACAAATTCTTCTAGGTTATTTTCTGTATCGTATATTTTTAAATGTGTTTTTAGATCAAATCGCGGACTGTTATAGGGGATATATAAAGTAAAGTCGTATTCTTCTCCTTTATTAAGAGTTAAATCTATTTCACTAAACTCGCTAGCATTCATTCCTTCGAATTCCGGTTCGGATTTATTGATTGCAAAAAAGCCTGGTTTTAATTTTGCATTAGTTACTTCTGCATTATTAGTTTCGTTGTAGAAAAATTCATTATCCCCCAGAAGCGAAATTTCTAACTGATACGATTTTTCTTCTAAAATGATTTGTGTAGCTTCATTACTTACATTTGCAGGCTTTTTGGTTACCACAAATTTTGATTTCTCTATAGAGGTGTCTACTAGTATCGTTGTACTTTCTGGCATCTTCATTTCGCACCCAGGCCAGAAATACCACTTTTCACCAGAAGAGTCATTTGCCAGAGAACCATCTACGGTTTCAAGCTGCGCATCGATTTCTGATAGTATACGATTATATGTTTCCTCTGATTGCAGAGACAATTCGTGCATGTTATAGAGCTCACTCAGTTGTTCACCACTTCCGTTATTAGTAGATTTAAATAAGGCTCCGTTGCTCAAAAAACCATATCTCAGGTTATTGTGTTCTAAATATGCATCTCGTAATGGCAGGTTTATAGATTCAAAAAACGATAATGCATTAAAAAATTGAGTGATTCTAAGAATATCATCTTTTGTTGTGCCGTCACTAGGAATATTTTGATCTATCATATGATACATTACATATGATGAATCATTGGTGGGTTTGGCGTCAAATTTTGCTTTAAGCTCACTTCTGACCTGATCAGAACTTAAGCCTGTGGATTTCTCTGCCGTTAAATTCTCTGTGCTCATAATTTTTTAGCTTTAATTAAACATTAATAATTATTTGATTTGCATATAGAGGTGTATATATTTTTGGTACGCATCTAAGTCTTTAATTTCTGATGTGGTGTCAGAAAATTCTTTGACACTTTCTAATAAGGATTTCGCTTTTTCTAATTGTTTTTCTTTAATCAATACTTCACTATAGTTAGTGATAGTAAGTAGTTTGAGTAAGTTAAAATTCATTTTTTCAGAATGTTCAATAGATTTTTTGAATATTTTTTCAATTTCCGAATTGATATTACCTTCTTTTTTTAACATAGATACTCCAAGAAGATTATAAAATAAAGGTAGGATTGAGTTTTCATGATGTTTTACCTGTCTTTCAATTGAATTTTGGAGTAATTCTATGGCCTTATCATATTCTTTTTGAACTATATAAGTTTTAGCCATAGAAGGTTCATAGTACGAAAGAGCAAGACTTTGACCAGCATTTATTATAGCTTCACGTTGTTCTTCAGCAATATTAGTTTTATTATTAACCCAGTCTGACAGGATGTCGAATAAACAAGAAACCCATACTTGTTTTAGTTTGTCTCCTAGTAGGTTATGTAATTCGTCAACATATTTTTCACTCAAATTTTTATTATCAATAATGGAAAGAAAACATACCATGAATACATATGCGGTTACCACAAGTGAGTCATTTTCTGTTGTTTTAGAATATTTAATCCCATTTTCATAGGATTGCATGGCTTTTTTAGGAAATCCTCTGAAGCAATAAATAAAACCAAGAAGTCCAGTTGCGAAAATGTAAGGGTCGAAACCATATTCAAGACATATAGCCTTATCGTCATTCAGATTAAACTTTTGGATAACTGTTTCTAAAAGTTTTTCAGATTTATCTATATCTCCAGAGATAAAATAAGATTGCCCCAAAAAAGAAGATATAGCCATCTCAACATTATGGTTGCCATTTATAATTGATTTTTCGATGAGTTGTTCTCCTATTTCCTTGGCTTCTTTACTTTTCGATTGTGCATGGTAATAAGAAAACAATGCCCAATCATTTTTTATTTCAAAGTCATTAATATCGGGATCTATATTATAATCTTCATTAGCCCTTATTACTGCAATTAGCTCTGTATTTCGGGTTGCCATTTTGAATTGATTTTGACTTCCCCAACCTTCTTTTAACGCCGCTGCTGCAGAAACTACGATGTTAGCTTCCAGTTCCCCTTTAAGTTTAGGTATTTCATCTTTAATATGGGTAACCCAGTCTTTAATAATGTCATGTAATCTTAAAGCTTCTTGATTAGCTGAGTTTTTAATATGCTTCCTGATGGCTTCTAATCCAAGCTTTGATGCTTTTTGATGCTTTTCTGCAATGGCCAAATGTCTTGCTAACTCAAAAGGGTTTTCATTCACCACTTCTGGTAAGCTAGTTTCTATAGTGTCTGCAATTCTACCATGTACTTCTTTACGTCGTGTAGCAATCATACCATCATAAGCTGCATCACGAATTAGTGCATGTCTAAAAATATACATTTCGTTATGTACTCGTCGATGACGATATATTAAATTGGCCTCTAGTAATGTATTAAGATCCGCTTGCACCATAGCCTCATCATGTAATGAGGAATTGGTTAGTAATTCATAGGAGAATTCCCTACCAATTGCAGCGGCTAATTGGGCGGTTTCTTTTGCGAATCCTAATCGATCTAAACGTGCGTTTAATAGCCCTTTTAGGGTAACAGGAACTGATGATTTATCAAATTTTTCTGTGAGACAATACATCTCATTTTCAAAGACCAATTGCTTTTGCTCAAGTAGCATCTGAGTTAGATCTTCTATGAACAGAGGAATCCCGTCTGCTCTTTCTACAATATAATTCAACGCATCTTTAGCAACTTCTTTTTGTCCTAAAATGGTTTTAATTAATTCATGAGCAAAGACTTGATTGAGTGTATAAAGTTCTATAGTAGCAATCTGCTCATCGCTCCAATCTGATTCGAATTCGGGGCGAGAAGTGAGTAATAAAAAGTAGTTTTCCTCTGAAATTGTTCCTAATAGCTGATTTATAAACTCTAAACTTGTTGGGTCGATCCAGTGCAAATCTTCTATGATGAGCATGAATTTCTTTTCAGAATCCAGACTAAGAATCATTTTTTGTAGGGTCGAAAAAAGAATCTCTCTTTGTTCTGCAGGTGTGTCTTCAGAAAGTTCATATGCATCAGAAAGCGGAATAGAAAACCACGAGCAGAATACCGGGATGGTTTTTTTGAGATCACAATGTCTTGTCCTGAAATAGCGTTACAA
>NZ_JACC01000060.1 GCF_000520955.1 Aquimarina pacifica
TTTTTTTTTAGCATCTTGCTAGCTTGTTAACATAACTCAATTTAATTAACTCACAACATTATGAAGAGATTTCTTCTTTTATTTTTAGTACTATTTACCCCAATATTTACTTTTGCACAAGAAACAATAGAAAAAGGTTTAGATCAAAAAATCGATGAGGCTTTCAAGCCAATTTCTGATTTTTTCTCTGCAGTAATATTTTTTACAGTTTTTGATATTCCTTTTGTACTTGTGTTGTTGGTCTTAAGTGCCTTGTTTTTTACTATTTATTTTGGTTTTATCAATATCAAAGGATTTAAGACTGCAGTAAATGTAGTAAGAGGAAAATATGATGACATAGAAGAGCATAGCTTAGGAGATCAAACAGCTGCAGTCGACGGTGATATTCGAGATACCATTAGAGACGAAAGTAAAGAAGGAGAAGTTTCACATTTTCAGGCCTTGGCAACTGCGGTTTCTGGTACCGTTGGTAACGGAAATATTGCAGGAGTCGCATTGGCTATAGCACTTGGAGGACCAGGAGCAACTTTTTGGATGATTATTTGCGGTTTATTGGGGATGTCTACCAAATTTGTAGAATGTACACTGGGAGTACAATATAGAGACGTAGGAGCAGATGGCACAATCTATGGTGGCCCTATGTATTATATAAGTAAAGGGTTAAAGGATAAAGGCTTTGTTACTTTAGGAAAAATAGCCGCTGCCTTGTTCGCAATTTTCTGTATTGGAGGATCATTTGGTGGTGGAAACGCCGCACAATCGAATCAAGCTACAATTGTTCTCAAAGAATTATTAGGCTTAGAAAGCACAAGTGCAGGAACAATCATTGGTTTAGTATTAGCTATAACTGTAGGGATTATAATTATTGGAGGAATTAAAAGAATTGCTTCTGTAACCGAAAAAGTGGTTCCCTTTATGGCAGTATTATATTTGGTGGCATGTTTATACATTATTCTAAGTAACTTTTCTCTAATAGATAATGCGTTTGGATTAATTTTCTCTGAGGCATTTAGTATGAAAGCAGGAATAGGAGGCTTTTTTGGAGTTTTGTTAATCGGTTTTAAAAGGGCATGTTTTTCTAATGAAGCAGGAGCGGGTTCTGCATCTATTGCACATTCGGCAGTAAAAACAAAGTATTCTGCGTCAGAAGGATTGGTTGCATTATTAGAGCCTTTTATTGATACAGTAGTTATTTGTACAATGACGGCACTAGTGATTATAATATTTAATTTTGGAGGAGCTTTTGAATATGGAGGTGATGGATCAGGAGCAGTTTTAATTGATGGAGTGTCTTATGAAGGTGCAGGAATTACCTCAATGGCCTTTGCAAAGTATATTCCATATTCAAACGTATTTTTAACCATAGCAGTAGTATTGTTTGCGGTTTCAACAATGATATCATGGTCATATTATGGACTTCAATCTTGGAAATATTTGTTTGGTAAAGGAAAGGCAATGGATCTTACTTATAAGCTATTGTTTCTAACATTTATTATAATAGGTGCGGCGGCAAATATGGGGTCTATATGGAGTTTCTCTGATGCAATGATCTTTGCTATGATATTCCCTAATATGATAGGTCTTTTCTTCTTATTTCCGGTGGTTAAAAAACAGCTTAACAGGTATCTTAGCGCAATCAAATCAGCAAAGAGTTAAGGTAATTGGTTATCTGATATCTTATGAAAATAAATAAGGAATCCCATTTCGAAATACATGCACGTTTTCGAAATGGGATTTTTTTATTGTCAATAGTACTTCTTATATCAAGTCTTACTTATTATTACCACCATAAGTCCATAAATTCACCCAATGATTTTGTAGAATTAACTAGGTTTCAACAACAGATAGATTCTCTAAAAGCTCTTACAACTGAGAATAAAGAGGATCATAAATTGTCTCCGTTTAACCCTAATTTTATTTCTGATTATAAAGGGTATGTTTTAGGGCTTTCTGTTGAGGAGCTAGATCGACTACGTGAGTACAGAAGAAAGCAGAAATGGATTAATTCAAGCTCAGATTTTAAGGAGGTGACACAGGTTTCAGATTCCCTTTTGGTTATTATTTCTCCATTATTTAGATTTCCGAAGTGGATAAAAGAAAATAATGAGATACAAAAAAACACGAAGAAAAAATATTCAAAAAAGTCATTTAGACAAAAAAAAGACCTCAATACAGTTACTGCGCATGAGCTTCAAGCGGATGCAGGTATCCCTGACTTTATAGCTCATAGAGTTGTTAGTTATAGGGAGTCGATAGGTGGGTTTGTTAGTGATTTGCAATTAAAAGATGTACGCGGCTTGTATGAGAATAAAGAAGATGTGATTTTATCAAATTATACAGTCAAAAAACCAAAAGAAATCTCGCTTGTGCCTATTAATACAGCTTCTGTAAAAGAGCTGCTAGAAGTTCCTTATTTCGATTTTGAAACTTCCTTAGATATTCGGGATTTTATTAAAGAACATGGCCCTGTTTCGAACTTTCAGGAATTAGAACAAATCAAAAGTTTTTCTTTTGAAAAAATAGAGAGAATAAAGCTATATTTGACCTTAGATTAAGAATCGGAAAAATTGCTGTGAATTCTGACATATCTTTTATACTTAGTACAAGATATACGCTGTTTGTAATATTCTTTTATGAAGTAAAAAAGTGCAATTCAAAGCCTAACAGTATATCTGAATTCTTGTACAAATTTTGCTTAGAACATTTTTTAATTTTTTAGAAAAGAGAAAATACCCTAATTGTTTGTGTTGTAGCATTGACTTTCTATTATAGAAGGGGATTTAAGGGCTAAGTAATATGGAATAAGAAAAGGGTGGACTCAAAAAAGTTAATACTATTATATATATGAATACCATGTATTTTACAGAAGAGCACGTGTTGTTTAGACAAAGCCTCAAAGAGTTTTTAAAGAAAGAAGTAGTGCCACATATAGATAAATGGGAAAAGTCTGGTGATATTGACCGTTTTATATGGAAGAAATTTGGCGAAATGGGGTATTTTGGGATTGCTTATTCTGAAAAATATGGAGGATTAGAGTTAGATCTTTTTTATACGGTAATACTTTTAGAAGAGTTGCAAAAGATTAATTCGGGAGGATTTGCAGCGGCAATATGGGCTCATGTGTACTTGGCAATGACGCATATCAATAAAGAAGGGGATCATAGAATTAAAGAAGAATATCTAACCCCAAGCATAACAGGAGATAAAATAGGATGTTTGTGTATAACAGAACCATTTGGAGGTTCTGATGTTGCTGGCATGAGAACAACAGCAGTAAAAAAAGGGGATTTTTATGTAATTAATGGTTCTAAAACATTTATTACAAATGGGGTTTATAGTGATTATCTCGTTGTTGCAGCTAAGACAACTCCCGAATTAGGAAATAAAGGTATAAGTATCTTTGTGATAGATAGAGAGACCGAAGGTGTCTCGGCAACCAAATTAGACAAATTGGGGTGGAGGGCTTCTGATACAGGAGAGATCGCTTTTGATAATGTAAAGATACCCGCCCAGAATATAATGGGAGATGAAGGAAAAGGTTTTGGTTATATCATGCAGCACTTTGCTCTAGAAAGATTAATTATGGGGGTAAACGCACATGCAAGAGCTGAGTATGCTCTTGATTATGTGTTGAATTACATGTCCGAAAGAGAAGCTTTTGGTAAAACTATTGACAGTTTTCAAGCTTTAAGACATACCGTTGCTGATATGGCTAGTGAAGTCGAAATGTGTAAAGAATTTAATTATTCTATTACCAAAAGGCTTGATCAAGGACAATATGTAGTTAAAGAAGCATCGATGTCTAAACTTCTTTCTACCAAAATGGCAGATGAGGTTATTTATAAATGTCTTCAATTAATGGGAGGCTATGGTTATATGGAAGATTATCCGTTAGCTCGATTGTTACGAGATAGTAGATTAGGACCTATAGGTGGAGGTACCTCAGAAATATTAAGAGAGATAATAGCAAAAATCGTTATTGATAAAAAAGAGTATAAACCTGCAACATAAATCAAGACGAGATAAGTGATTTTGGGTGTTATTTTTTATTGTCACAGAGTCAACAAAAAATGATGAGCTAAAGAAGGTGTGTTTTTCTTTAAAATAAAGTTGAAAAATCTTTGTAGATTATAGTTTTGTGTTATCTTTGCACCCTAATTTTTAA
This sequence comes from Aquimarina pacifica, assembly GCF_000520955.1. Classification (GTDB taxonomy): domain Bacteria; phylum Bacteroidota; class Bacteroidia; order Flavobacteriales; family Flavobacteriaceae; genus Aquimarina; species Aquimarina pacifica. Next base: position 4,166 of record NZ_JACC01000060.1, read on the forward strand.
AGAAAGGAGGTACCACTATGTTAATTATACCAGTTAAAGACGGAGAAAATATAGATAGAGCGTTAAAACGTTTTAAGCGTAAGTTTGATCGAACAGGAACTATGCGTCAACTTCGTAAGCGTCAAGCGTTTACAAAACCTTCTGTAGAAAGAAGAGCTCAGGTTCAAAAAGCGCAGTATATACAGCACTTAAGAGATCAAGAAGAAATTTAAAAATAAATAAAACGTCATCTTTTATAAGTTGCTTTTTTAAATAAAAGCCAGATTCCGTTTTTTCAGTATAAATTTTAACCGTTAAGCTAACAAAAGTTTTATATTTTTGTTTCTTAACGGTTTTTTTATGTTTATTCCTGCATTTCTAGATTATTTACTTCTTGAAAAAAAATATTCTCAGCATACACTCATAGCATATAATGCAGATCTAGAATCTTTTTTTCAGTTTTATAAAAAAGAATATGGTGTAGAAAATCTTTTAGATACCAATTATGGTCAAATCCGTTCGTGGATTGTAAGATTGGTTGATGAGGGGGTTTCGAATCGAACCATAAATAGGAAAGTATCATCTTTAAAAGCTTATTATAAGTTTTTGATTAAAATAGGTGAATTAGAAATAAATCCATTATCAAAGCATCAGGCATTAAAAGTGACTAAGAAACTTCAGGTTCCTTTCTCGGTAAAGGAGGTTAATGATGTTTTAGATGGGCTTTTGGATAAGCATGATTTCGAAAGTGTAAGAGATCGGTTAATAGTAGAGCTTTTTTATGCAACAGGGATAAGAAGAATAGAATTGGTAAATCTTAAGCTTTCGGATATTGATTTGCAGAAAGGGCAGATAAAAGTACTCGGGAAACGAAATAAAGAACGATACTTGCCACTTTTGTCTTCTGTTGGTAAAGCGGTTAGCTTGTATTTAGAGAGGAGAAAGGATTTGTTGGGCGATCGTGAAGATTTATTTTTATTGCTTACTAAAAAAGGAGTTAAAATCTATGAAACGCTTGTTTATCGGGTTATAAATAGTTATTTTAGTGAGGCATCTTCAAAAGTAAAAAAGAGTCCGCATATTTTAAGGCATTCTTTTGCAACACATTTGCTAAATGAAGGAGCGAACTTAAATGCTGTAAAAGAATTACTAGGTCATTCCAGTTTGGCTGCCACCCAAGTGTATACACATCTCGATATGAATCAACTCACAGAGGTGTATAAACAGTCTCATCCTAGAAATAAGAAGTGATGGTGTTAATGACTTTTGACTTTTATGGCTTAAAATTTCTGTTTAACCAAATTAATCTAAAGAAGTATGAAAGTGAACCTGCAATCCGTAAATTTTAATGTAGATCAAAAGTTAGTGTATTTTACACAAGCTAAATTGGATAAATTAGAAACTCATTTTGATAGAATAATTCACGCTGATGTTTTTTTGAAAGTGATGAATACAAGTGGTAAGGAGAATAAAATTACTGAAATTTTATTAAGTGTGCCTGGTGATGAATTTATGATAAAAAAAATCAATAAATCTTTTGAAGAAGGTGTGGACGAGTGTGTTAGTTCACTAGAAAGACAATTAAGGAAGCGTAAAGAGAAATTAAATGCGCGTGTTTGATGTTTTTTTTTCAAAAAACATTTGGAGAAAAGAATAAATTATATACCTTTGCAGTCCGTTAGAAATAGCGGACTTTTTTATGCTGTAAAAAGTAATAAAAAGCCGATGTAGCTCAGCTGGCTAGAGCAGCTGATTTGTAATCAGCAGGTCGTGGGTTCGAGTCCCTCCATCGGCTCAAAATAAAGCTCCTTTTGTAAAAAAAATAAAGCTTTGTTATTTAAATTTTGAATTGTAAAATAAATTATTACTTTTGCGCAGTCAAAAATTAAAAGTTCTTTAAAAAATATTGAATTTGGTAATAGGGGAGATACTCAAGCGGCCAACGAGGGCAGACTGTAAATCTGCTGACTACGTCTTCGCAGGTTCGAATCCTGCTCTCCCCACAATACTGTCAAGAAACAGCAATATATTTGCTGTTTTTTTTGACATAAATTTAGGATTGTTAGAAATTTTTTTTGGCTTTTCTAAAGTAAAACCTAATTCTTAGTTTCTTGTAAATTTTGAATAAAAGCGGGAGTAGCTCAGTTGGTAGAGCGTCAGCCTTCCAAGCTGAATGTCGCCGGTTCGAACCCGGTCTCCCGCTCTTAAATTCTCTTGCTATTTATTAATTTCTTAGTAGGTTTTTATAAAATGGTGAAGAGAATCAGGATGAGAAGCCTGAGGTGAACAGAGTTAATTTAGCTCTCGTTCTATTGTAGAGCTGATCTCTAATTTTTGGGATTAGGTTTTTAGATGTAATATGGTAAGTTAGATTTCTTTCTAAGTATTGATGAAAGTTCTCTGGTTTATCATTGAGTGATTTAAAAAGCCGGTGTAGCTCAGGGGTAGAGCGTTTCCTTGGTAAGGAAGAGGTCACGAGTTCAAATCTCGTCATTGGCTCTTAGTGCAAAGCATAAATTGAACACTAATATATAACTAAGATTAAATAAAATAATTATGGCAAAGGAAACTTTTGATCGTTCCAAACCGCACTTAAATATAGGTACTATTGGACACGTAGATCACGGTAAAACGACTTTAACTGCTGCAATTACTAAAGTATTGGCAGATGCTGGTCTTTCTGAGGCTAGAGATTTTGATACTATTGATAACGCTCCTGAGGAAAAAGAAAGAGGTATTACAATTAATACGTCTCACGTAGAGTATCAAACAGCAAATCGTCACTATGCACACGTTGATTGTCCTGGTCACGCCGATTATGTAAAGAACATGGTTACTGGTGCTGCTCAAATGGATGGTGCTATTTTGGTTGTTGCTGCTACTGATGGTCCTATGCCACAAACTAGAGAGCATATACTTTTAGGTCGTCAGGTTGGTATTCCTAGAATCGTTGTATTCCTTAATAAAGTGGATATGGTTGATGATGAGGAGTTATTAGAGCTTGTTGAGATGGAAGTAAGAGATCTTCTTTCTTTCTATGAGTATGATGGAGATAATGGACCTGTTGTTGCTGGTTCTGCTCTAGGTGCATTAAATGGAGAGCAAAAATGGGTTGATACTGTTTTAGAATTAATGAAGGAAGTAGATGCTTGGATCGAATTGCCTAAGCGTGATGTTGATAAGCCTTTCTTAATGCCTATCGAAGATGTATTTTCTATTACAGGTCGTGGTACTGTTGCAACTGGTCGTATTGAGACTGGAATTGCTAACACTGGTGATCCAGTAGAGATTATTGGTATGGGTGCTGAAAAATTAACTTCTACAATAACAGGTATCGAAATGTTCCGTCAAATCCTTGATAGAGGAGAAGCTGGAGATAATGCAGGTATTCTTTTAAGAGGTATTGAGAAAACTCAAATCTCTAGAGGTATGGTTATTGTTAAGCCAGGAACTGTTACTCCTCACCAAAAATTCAAGGCTGAGGTGTATATCCTTAAGAAAGAAGAAGGTGGTCGTCATACACCATTTCATAACAACTACCGTCCACAGTTCTACGTTCGTACAACTGACGTAACAGGAAATATTGCACTTCCTGATGGAGTTGAAATGGTAATGCCTGGAGATAACTTGACAATTACTGTTGATTTGATTCAAACTATTGCATTAAATGTTGGTTTACGTTTCGCAATCCGTGAAGGAGGAAGAACAGTAGGTGCCGGTCAGGTAACTGAAATTTTAGACTAATATTCTATTATAATAACTAAAGTTAAGGTATTCGTTCATGCGAATACCTTGACTTATGTATACGGGTTTAGCTCAGTTGGTAGAGCACTGGTCTCCAAAACCAGGTGTCGGGAGTTCGAGTCTCTCAACCCGTGCTTTGTAAGATTGTAAATCTTTGTTTTAAATAGCAATGTTTGCAATTTTTCATTAGAGAATATCAAGTCAGAAATTGTTGAAATAATTTTTGAAAATTGATAATGAATATGCAAGGCGCTCAAAGATCTAATTTCTTTAGTGCATGATGTTGTAAAGAATACTAATATAATAACGAAGTAAGACGAGGTTTTATTTTGTTTTAATAATATATAAGATGGCTGGACTAGTTAATTACATTACGGAATCATACAATGAGTTGAAGAATCATGTGACTTGGACCCCATGGGCAGAGGCACAAAGGCTTACGTTGGTTGTAATCGTATTTTCGGTTATTTTTTCATTAGTAATATGGGGTATAGATACCGTATTTAGTAATTTGATAGAGTATTATTTTACTTTGGTTAAATCATAATTCTATTAAATATGGCAGAAGTAGATAATACGAAAAAATGGTACGTTGTTAGAGCGGTCAGTGGTCAAGAGAATAAAGTTAAAGATTACATAGAAAGAGAGATTTCTCATGTAGGTCTTGAAGATTATGTTTCTCAAATACTTGTTCCTACTGAAAAAGTGATTCAGATACGAAACGGAAAAAAGATTAACAAGGAAAGAGTTTACTTTCCTGGTTATGTTATGATAGAGGCAAATCTTTCAGGAGAAGTGCCGCATATTATTAAGTCGATTAATGGTGTGATTGGATTTTTAGGAGAGGTTAAAGGAGGAGATCCAGTGCCTTTGCGTAAATCTGAAATTAATAGAATGTTAGGTAAGGTAGATGAACTTGCAGTGAAGACTGATAATGTGGCGATACCATACACAGTAGGTGAGACCGTAAAAGTGATTGATGGACCTTTTAATGGTTTTAATGGTACTGTAGAAAAAGTAAATGAAGAAAAGCGTAAGCTCGAAGTAATGGTGAAAATCTTTGGAAGAAAAACACCGTTAGAATTGAGTTATATGCAAGTTGAAAAAATATAATAATTGTTACGTTATAGATCCAGAGTTGTTCTTTTGCTTCCACTTATAGAACAATTCTAATTTAAAATTAGAAAAATGGCTAAAGAGATAGGTAAGGTTGTAAAATTACAAGTACGTGGAGGTGCGGCAAACCCGTCCCCACCAGTTGGACCTGCTTTAGGTGCTGCCGGAGTAAACATAATGGAATTCTGTAAGCAGTTCAATGCTAGAACACAGGATAAGGCTGGTAAAGTTTTACCAGTTGTAATAAGCGTTTATGTAGACAAGTCTTTTGACTTTGTTATAAAAACTCCACCAGCGGCTGTTCAAATTTTGGAAGCAGCAAAGCAGAAAAAAGGTTCTGGAGAGCCTAATCGTAAAAAAGTAGCAAGTGTTACTTGGGATCAAGTTCGTACAATAGCAGAAGATAAAATGCCTGATTTAAATGCATTTACTGTTGAGTCTGCTATGAAAATGATTGCTGGTACCGCTCGTTCGATGGGTGTAACTGTAAAAGGACAGGCTCCTTTTTAATCCAAAAACGTTTACAAAATGGCAAAAGTAACTAAAAAGCAAAAAGAGGCAATCGCTAAGGTTGATAAAAACAAAGCGTATTCATTAGATGAAGCCTCTGCTTTAATAAAAGAAATAACAAGCGTTAATTTTGATGCTTCTGTAGATCTGGCAGTTAGATTAAATGTAGATCCACGAAAAGCAAATCAGATGGTACGTGGTGTGGTAACATTACCGCACGGAACAGGAAAAGATGTTAAAGTATTAGCATTGGTAACACCAGACAAAGAAGCTGAGGCAAAAGAAGCTGGTGCAGACTTTGTAGGTCTTGATGAGTATCTTGAAAAGATCAAAGGAGGTTGGACAGATGTTGATGTAATCATCACTATGCCAAGTGTAATGGGTAAATTAGGACCATTAGGTAGAGTTCTTGGACCTAGAGGATTAATGCCTAACCCAAAAACAGGAACAGTAACTATGGATGTTGCTAAGGCTGTTTCTGATGTTAAGGCTGGTAAAATTGATTTCAAAGTAGATAAGACAGGAATTGTTCATGCAGCAATTGGGAAGTCTTCTTTTGATGCTGATAAGCTAGCGGGTAATGCAAAAGAATTATTAACAACATTAGTGAAGTTAAAACCACAGACTGCTAAAGGTGTGTATATAAAATCTATTTATATATCATCAACTATGAGTCCGGGAGTAGAGATAGATACTAAAAACTTTGTGAGTAATTAAGATAAACGATTATGACAAGAGAAGAAAAATCACTAGTAATTGATGACTTAACTGCTCAGTTGGCTGATAATGCTAATATCTATTTGGCAGATATCTCAGGATTAGACGCAGGAACAACCTCAAATTTGAGAAGAGCTTGTTTCAAAGCTAATGTATCACTAAAAGTAGTTAAGAATACACTCCTTGCAAAGGCAATGGAGAAGTCTGATAAAGATTTTGGAGATTTACCAAATGTATTGAAAGGTAATACTTCAATAATGTTTGCTGAAGCTGGTAATGCACCGGCAAAGGTGATCAAAGAGTTTCGTAAGAAATCAGAAAAACCTTTATTAAAAGGAGCATTTGTAGAAGAAGCGGTATTTGTAGGTGATGAAAACCTTGAGGCTTTAGTTAATATTAAGTCTAAGGAAGAAGTTATTGGAGATATTATCGGCTTATTACAGTCTCCTGCTAAAAATGTTATTTCTGCACTTAAATCAAGTGGAGGAACGATAGCAGGAATCCTTAAAACATTATCCGAAAAAGAAGGGTAATTAATAAATGTGTACGCACTTTTTAACAAATTATATTTCAAAAAAAAATTATTTAAAACGATAGAAAATGGCAGATTTAAAAGAATTCGCAGAACAACTAGTTAATTTAACTGTAAAAGAAGTTAATGAATTAGCTGATATATTAAAAGATGAGTATGGTATCGAACCTGCTGCTGCAGCTGTAGCTGTAGCTGCTGGTGGTGCTGGTGGTGGAGAAGCTGCTGAGGAGAAATCAGAATTTGACGTAATCCTTAAAGCGCCAGGAGGTGCTAAATTAGCAGTAGTAAAACTTGTTAAAGAATTAACTGGACTTGGTCTTAAAGATGCAAAAGGTTTAGTTGATAATGCACCTAGTCCTATCAAAGAAGGAGTAGCTAAAGATGAAGCAGAAGCTCTTAAAGCTCAATTAGAAGAGGCTGGAGCTGAGGTTGAGCTTAAATAAGCTTACCGTATATTGACATATAGGTTTAGACCTAGGGAATTTTCTCTAAGGTCTAAACCATTTTGCGTATATAAATACTATGTATTAAAATACGAACCCTTTTTTAAATTTTAATTTAATTCCGTCCATTGATGTTAGCAACGCAAACTGAAAGATTGAATTTTTCTTCTGTAAAGAATAGACCTGATTATCCGGATTTTTTAGATATTCAGATTAAGTCTTTCCAGGATTTCTTTCAATTAGAAACAAAATCTGAAGAAAGAGGAAACGAAGGTCTATATAATACCTTCATGGAAAATTTCCCGATTACAGATACTCGTAATCAATTTGTATTAGAATTTTTAGATTATTTCGTTGATCCTCCTAGATATGACCTTCAGGAGTGTATAGAAAGAGGTCTTACATATAGTGTCCCATTAAAAGCACGACTTAAACTCTTCTGTACAGATCCAGAACATGAGGATTTTGAAACAATTGTTCAGGATGTATACTTGGGAACAATCCCTTATATGACGCCAAGTGGTACTTTTTGTATCAATGGTGCAGAACGTGTAGTAGTTTCTCAATTGCACCGTTCTCCAGGGGTATTCTTTGGACAGTCATTCCATGCAAATGGAACAAAATTATATTCTGCAAGAGTAATACCTTTTAAAGGTTCTTGGATAGAATTTGCTACCGATATAAATAGTGTAATGTACGCATATATCGATAGAAAGAAAAAATTACCTGTTACTACACTTTTTAGAGCAATCGGTTTTGAACGCGATAAAGATATTCTTGAGATTTTTGATCTTGCAGAAGAGGTGAAAGTATCAAAATCAGGATTGAAAAAAGTACTAGGACGTAAATTGGCAGCTCGTGTATTGAATACATGGCATGAAGATTTTGTTGATGAAGATACTGGAGAGGTAGTATCGATAGAAAGAAACGAGATAGTTTTAGATCGAGACACTATTTTAGATAAAGATCATCTTGATGAGATTATAGATTCAGGAGCAAAAACTATCTTATTGCATAAAGAAGATAACCAGAAAGGTGATTATGCAATTATTCACAATACATTACAGAAAGACCCTACGAATTCCGAGAAAGAAGCAGTAGAGCATATATATAGACAATTACGTAATGCAGAACCGCCAGATGAAGAAACTGCAAGAGGAATTATAGATAAACTATTTTTCTCTGATCAGCGCTACAACCTAGGTGAGGTTGGGCGTTATAGAATGAATAAGAAGTTAGGTCTTGATATTGCTATGGATAAGCAAGTGCTTACCAAAGAGGATATCATTACTATTATAAAATATCTTATAGAATTAATCAATTCTAAGGCCGAAATTGATGATATTGATCACTTATCTAATCGTAGAGTTAGAACCGTAGGGGAGCAATTATCACAGCAATTTGGTGTTGGTTTAGCTCGTATGGCACGTACAATACGTGAACGTATGAATGTTAGAGATAATGAGGTATTTACACCAATAGATTTGATTAATGCAAAAACATTGTCATCGGTAATTAATTCATTTTTTGGGACAAATCAATTATCTCAATTTATGGATCAAACGAATCCTTTGGCAGAGATAACTCATAAAAGAAGACTTTCTGCATTAGGTCCTGGAGGTTTATCAAGAGAAAGAGCTGGATTTGAGGTTCGTGATGTTCACTATACGCATTACGGACGTTTGTGTCCAATTGAAACTCCTGAAGGTCCTAATATTGGTTTGATATCTTCTCTTGCCGTTTTTGCAAAAGTAAATTCAATGGGATTCCTTGAGACTCCTTATAGAAAGGTAACTGATGGAAAGGTTGATGTTGATGAGTTTAGATATTTAAGTGCAGAAGAAGAAGAAGAGAAATTGATTGCACAGGCAAATATTCCTATGACAGATGAAGGGAATATTACTACGGACAAGGTAATTGCCCGTATGGAGGGAGATTTTCCTGTAATTGACCCAACAAATGTTAATTATGCGGATGTTGCACCAAATCAGATTGCTTCTATATCTGCATCATTGATTCCTTTCTTAGAACATGATGATGCAAACCGTGCGTTAATGGGATCAAACATGATGCGTCAGGCAGTACCATTGTTACGTGTAGATGCACCAATTGTAGGTACTGGATTAGAACGTCAGGTAGCATCAGACTCTAGAGTTTTGATTAATTCTGAAGGAGCAGGTGAGGTAGAATATGTAGATGCTCAAAAGATTACTATCAAATATGATAGAACGGATGAAGAGCGAATGGTAAGTTTTGAAGGAGATTCTAAAACATATGAATTAATCAAGTTTCGTAAAACAAACCAAGGTACCAATATCAATCTGAAGCCTATTGTAAATGTAGGAGATAGAGTAAAGAAAGGTCAAGTTTTATGTCAAGGGTATGCAACCGAAAAAGGAGAACTTGCTCTTGGTAGAAATATGAAAGTAGCATTTATGCCTTGGAAAGGGTATAACTTTGAGGATGCGATTGTGATTTCTGAAAAAGTAGTGCGTGAAGATATTTTTACCTCTATACATATTGATGAATATTCTTTAGAAGTTAGGGACACCAAGTTAGGGAACGAGGAATTAACAAATGATATTCCTAATGTTTCTGAAGAGGCGACCAAAGATCTTGATGAAAACGGAATGATTCGTGTTGGTGCTGAGATCAAACCAGGTGACATTCTTATCGGAAAAATTACTCCAAAAGGAGAGAGTGATCCTACTCCAGAGGAGAAGTTACTTAGAGCAATTTTTGGTGACAAGGCAGGGGATGTTAAAGATGCTTCGTTAAAAGCGTCACCATCTCTACATGGGGTTGTTATTGATAAAAAATTATTTGCCCGAGCGATAAAGGATAAAAGAAAACGTTCTCAAGATAAAGAAGATATCGATATTTTAGAACGTTCGTATGATACCAAATTCGAATTATTAAAGAATGAATTGGTAGAGAAGTTATTTGTAATTGTTGGAGGTAAAACTTCGCAAGGAGTTATGAATGATTTAGGCGAAGAAGTTCTTCCTAAAGGTAAAAAGTATACGCAAAAAATGCTTAATAGTGTTGATGATTATGCACATCTTACCAAAGGAGTATGGACTACTGATGATGAGCTTAACAGCATGGTTGCTGATTTGATTCATAATTACAAAATAAAGGAAAATGATTTACAGGGTAACTTGCGAAGAGAGAAGTTTACAATTTCTGTCGGAGATGAATTACCAGCTGGTATTATAAAACTGGCAAAAGTTTATATCGCTAAGAAACGTAAACTAAAAGTTGGTGATAAAATGGCAGGACGTCACGGAAATAAAGGTATTGTAGCCCGTATTGTACGTGAGGAGGATATGCCATTTTTAGAAGACGGAACACCTGTTGATATTGTACTGAACCCATTAGGGGTACCATCTCGTATGAATATTGGTCAGATATATGAAACCGTATTAGGATGGGCTGGACAAAAACTAGGTAGAAAGTTTGCAACTCCGATCTTTGATGGAGCAACACTTGATCAAATTAACGAGCTTACTGATGAAGCAGGTATTCCTAGATTTGGTCATACATACTTATATGATGGAGGAACAGGAGATCGTTTTGATCAGCCGGCAACAGTAGGTGTGATCTATATGCTTAAATTAGGGCATATGGTTGATGATAAAATGCATGCTAGATCAATAGGTCCATACTCTCTAATTACACAACAACCACTTGGAGGTAAGGCTCAGTTTGGAGGGCAGCGTTTTGGAGAAATGGAAGTTTGGGCATTAGAGGCATATGGAGCCTCTGCCACACTTCGTGAAATACTGACGGTAAAATCTGATGATGTGATTGGAAGAGCCAAAACATACGAAAGTATTGTTAAAGGAGAGCCAATGCCAGAACCTGGACTACCAGAATCATTCAATGTATTAATGCACGAATTGAAAGGTTTAGGTTTAGATATCAGATTAGAAGAATAATAATAGAGTAATCAAACTGCCTTAATACATATGTAAAAGGGCAGTTTGATATCATTTTATTATTCAATATTAAATTACAATAATTCTTAAGCAACCATATATTATGGCAAGAAATAATGATAAGAATACAGTAAAGAGATTCAATAAAATCTCTATAGGTTTAGCATCTCCTGAGTCAATTTTGGCAGCATCTAAAGGAGAAGTTTTAAAACCTGAAACTATCAATTATCGTACTCACAAACCTGAGCGTGATGGTTTGTTCTGTGAGCGTATTTTTGGTCCCGTAAAGGATTTTGAATGTGCTTGTGGTAAATATAAAAGAATTCGTTACAAAGGTATTGTTTGTGATCGATGTGGAGTAGAAGTAACGGAAAAGAAAGTACGTAGAGATCGTGTTGGTCACATTAACTTAGTTGTTCCTGTGGCTCATATATGGTATTTCAGATCTTTACCAAATAAAATAGGATACTTATTAGGGCTTCCTTCAAAGAAGCTGGATATGATTATATACTACGAACGTTATGTAGTAATCCAACCAGGTATCGCAAAAAATGAAGAAGGAGAACCTGTACAGAAAATGGATTTTCTTACAGAAGAAGAGTATTTGAATATATTAGATAGTCTTCCTCAAGAAAATCTATATCTTGATGATACAGATCCTAATAAGTTCATTGCTAAAATGGGAGCAGAGTGTCTTATAGAAATTCTTAGAAGAATTGATTTAGATACACTTTCATATGAGCTTCGTCATAAAGCAAACAATGAAACATCAAAGCAGCGTAAGACAGAAGCATTAAAGCGTCTTCAAGTAGTAGAGTCTTTGCGTGATGCTAATAAGAATAGAGAAAATAATCCTGAGTGGATGGTGCTTAAAGTAGTACCTGTAATTCCGCCAGAATTACGTCCTTTAGTACCTCTTGATGGAGGTCGTTTTGCAACATCTGATTTGAATGATCTTTATCGACGTGTTATTATACGTAACAATCGATTGAAACGTTTGATGGAAATAAAGGCGCCAGAAGTAATTTTGCGTAATGAAAAACGTATGCTTCAGGAATCTGTAGATTCATTGTTTGATAATACGCGTAAAGCATCTGCTGTAAAAACAGACTCAAATAGACCTTTAAAATCGTTATCAGATTCTTTAAAAGGAAAGCAAGGTCGTTTTCGTCAGAACTTATTAGGTAAGCGTGTTGATTATTCTGCACGTTCAGTAATTGTTGTTGGACCAGAATTGAAATTATTCGAATGTGGTCTTCCAAAAAATATGGCGGCTGAACTATACAAGCCATTTGTAATCAGGAAATTGATAGAAAGAGGTATTGTAAAGACTGTTAAATCGGCCAAAAAAATTATAGATAGAAAAGAACCTGTTGTTTGGGATATCTTAGAGAATGTCTTAAAAGGACATCCTGTATTACTAAACCGTGCACCTACGCTTCACCGTTTAGGTATTCAAGCTTTTCAACCTAAACTTATTGAAGGTAAAGCAATACAATTGCATCCATTAGTGTGTACTGCATTTAATGCGGATTTTGATGGGGATCAAATGGCGGTACACTTGCCTTTGGGACCAGAAGCGATTTTAGAAGCGCAATTATTGATGCTTGCATCTCATAATATTCTTAATCCAGCAAATGGTTCGCCGGTAACAGTTCCTTCTCAGGATATGGTACTTGGTCTTTATTATATGACTAAGTCAAGAAGATCTACTCCAGAATTGATTATTAAAGGAGAAGATTTGATATTTTATTCTCCAGAAGAAGTTGTTATAGCTTACAATGAAAAAAGACTTGACATTAATGCCAATATAAAGGTCCGTACCAAAGATATTGAAGATGGAAAAGTAGTAACTAAGATAATAGAAACGACTACAGGAAGAGTTCTTTTTAATGAGAAAGTTCCAGAAAAAGCTGGATATATCAATGAAGTACTTACCAAAAAATCTCTTAGAGATATTATTGGAGGTATCTTGAAAGTTACTAGCGTGCCTGAAACAGCGGCATTCCTTGATGAGATTAAAACATTAGGATATAACTTTGCATTTCAAGGAGGGTTGTCTTTTAGTTTGGGAGATATTATTATTCCGAAAGAGAAGCATACTATGATTGCCGAGGCCAATAAAGAGGTAGATGGTATTGTTGGTAATTATAACATGGGACTTATTACAAATAATGAGCGTTATAATCAGGTGATTGATATTTGGACTTCTACAAATGCTGCCTTGACAGAATTGTCAATGAAGCGTATTAGAGAAGATCAGCAAGGGTTTAACTCTGTATATATGATGCTTGACTCTGGAGCAAGGGGATCAAAAGAGCAAATTCGTCAGTTGACAGGTATGCGAGGTCTTATGGCAAAACCAAAGAAAGCGAGTTCTGCCGGAGGTGAAATTATCGAGAATCCGATTCTTTCTAACTTTAAAGAAGGTTTATCTATTCTTGAATACTTTATTTCTACTCACGGTGCACGTAAAGGTCTTGCGGATACAGCACTTAAGACTGCAGATGCAGGATATCTAACACGTCGTTTGGTAGATGTTGCTCAGGATGTAATTGTTAACATAGAAGATTGTGGTACACTTAGAGGTGTAGAAGTTTCTCCATTGAAGAAAAATGAAGAGATTATAGAGGGACTTGCCGCGAGAATTGTTGGTAGAACGTCTTTAGTAGATGTAATTAACCCATTAACGCAAGAAGTACTTGCAGAAGGAGGGACAGAAATTACAGACGAAATAGCTAAAATCATAGAGAATTCACCAGTAGAGTCAGTAGAAGTTCGCTCTGCTCTTACATGTGAGGCTAAGAAAGGAATTTGTGTAAAATGTTATGGTCGTAACCTTGCAACTGGTAAAACAGTTCAAAGAGGAGAGGCTGTAGGAGTTGTTGCTGCGCAGTCAATTGGAGAACCAGGAACACAGCTTACACTACGTACATTCCACGTAGGAGGTATTGCAGGTAACATTTCTGAAGAAAACCAGCTAAAGTCTAAGTTCGCAGGTAAAGCGGAAATAGAAGAGTTGAAGACTGTAAAAGGAGAAGATGCTGAAGGAAATGAGATAGACGTAGTAATTTCTCGTACATCTGAGGTCAAGATCATTGACCCTAAAACTAAAATTGTTTTAAGTACAAACTTAATCCCATACGGTTCTCAGTTGTTTATTAATGACGGTGATAAGTTAGAAGCAGATCAGGTTATTTGTCAATGGGATCCTTATAATGGAGTTATTATTTCAGAATTCGCTGGTCAGGTGAAATATGAAAATATAGAGCAAGGTACTACGTATCAGGTAGAAATAGATGAACAAACTGGTTTCCAGGAGAAAGTGATATCTGAATCTCGTGATAAAAAGAAAATACCAACACTTCATGTATTAGGTAAGGATGATGAAATTTTACGTTCTTATAACTTACCAGTTGGAGCTCACCTAATGGTTGATGACAGTGATAAGATTAAAGTAGGTAAAGTATTGGTTAAGATACCTCGTAAATCTGCCAAAGCAGGTGATATTACAGGGGGTCTTCCTAGAGTTACTGAATTATTCGAAGCACGTAATCCATCTAATCCTGCTGTGGTAAGTGAGATTGACGGTGTTGTATCATTTGGTAAGATTAAGCGTGGTAATAGAGAAATAATTGTCGAATCTAGAATAGGAGAAATCAAGAAATATCTTGTTAAATTATCCAATCAGATTCTGGTTCAGGAAAATGATTATGTTCGTGCAGGAATGCCATTATCAGACGGATCTACAACTCCAGAAGATATCCTAAAAATCAAAGGCCCTTCAGCAGTACAACAGTACTTGGTAAACGAAGTACAAGAAGTATATCGATTACAAGGAGTAAAGATTAATGATAAACACTTCGAGGTTGTTGTACGTCAGATGATGCGTAAGGTAAGAATTCAGGATCCGGGAGATACAATTTTCTTAGAAAATCAATTAGTGCATAAAGCAGATTTTATCGAAGAGAATGATGAGATCTTTGGTATGAAGGTGGTAGAAGATTCAGGAGATAGTGAAAACCTTAAAGAAGGTCAAATTATTTCTCCTCGAGATCTAAGAGATGAGAATTCTTCATTAAGAAGAAATGATAAGAATTTGGTGGTAGCAAGAGACGTTTCTCCTGCAACAGCGACTCCAATACTGCAAGGTATTACAAGAGCTTCGTTACAAACCAAATCATTCATCTCAGCTGCATCTTTCCAGGAGACAACGAAAGTATTAAATGAAGCTGCGGTTAGTGGTAAAGTAGATACACTAGAAGGTCTTAAAGAAAATGTAATAGTTGGACATCGAATTCCGGCAGGAACAGGGATGAGAAATTACGAAAGTATCATTGTTGGCTCTAATGAAGAATTCGAGGAACGAATGGAACAACGACAAGAAGTTAATTATAACTAACAAAAAAAGCCTGCCTATATAGGCAGGCTTTTTTATTTAAAAAATAAAAATGGCGGATAATAAAAATCAGAAACAAAATCAGTTGAATATTGAATTGGATGAAGCTATTGCAGATGGGATTTATAGTAATCTAGCAATTATTAATCATTCAGTTTCAGAATTTGTAGTAGATTTTGTTAATATTATGCCGGGAAGACCTAAAAGTAAGGTGAAGAGTAGAATTATTTTAACTCCACAACATGCGAAGAGGTTGTTGAAGGCACTTAATGATAATGTGAGTCGTTTTGAAGAAGCTCATGGAGAAATTAAGGATTACGAACAACCACCGATACCTCTTAATTTTGGTCCCACAGGACAGGCATAAAGAAAATCTTGTAATTTAATCTTATACTCTCTTCTATTTGGGCGTATTTTATTTTGAAACCATAGTTTGATCAAAACGTATATTTTTCTTATATTAACTTTTTGATGATAAAAGAATTATACCATGTCTGATCGAATTAAAACATATGCCGAATTTTATAATTTTTATTTAACAGAGCATAAAAATAAAACTAGTAGAACACTGCATTTTATAGGAACTTTTTTAGTGTTTGTTATAATTGCAATTGCTATTTATTTTAATTGGAGTTGGAAATGGTTTTTAGTGCCAGTTGTTGGATATGGTTTTGCTTGGGTTGGTCATGCATTTTTTGAGAAAAATAAACCGGCTACTTTTAAGTACCCTTTATGGAGTTTGATTTCTGACTTTAAATTATTTTTTGAAATACTCTTGGGAAAACGGTCTTTTGATAGTTCAAAAGATTAAAAAGATTGTCGTTTAAGCGAATAATTTTAAAAGAACCGATTGAGATTCTCAATCGGTTCTTCTTTTAGTAATGATTAGTAGTAAGCAAGTTCTTTTTTAAACTTTTCTTATTAGAATTTTTAGAATTCTGACGTAAAGTGGAATTGAATAGAAGGATATTTTTGTTGTGTCATTTGTAAGCTAAAAGAAGAATCAGCAAAAAACACTAATTGGTTCCTTTTGTCTTTTGCTAAGAATTTACTTTTTACTCTTTTGAATTCTTTAAATTCTTCGGTATCTATATTTTCTGTTGCCACCCAGCAAGCTTTATGCACGTTTAGGTTTTCGTATGTACATTTTGCCCCGTATTCATGTTCTAATCGATATTGAATCACTTCATATTGTAGTGCGCCTACAGTACCAATAACTTTTCGACCGTTCATTTCTAAGGTAAAGAGTTGTGCTACTCCTTCATCCATTAATTGATCGATCCCTTTTGCTAACTGTTTTGATTTCATAGGGTCGGCATTGTTTATATACCTAAAATGTTCTGGAGAAAAGCTAGGGATACCTTTATAGTGCAATACTTCACCTTTGGTTAATGTATCTCCTATTTTAAAGTTACCCGTGTCATGAAGTCCCACAATATCACCTGGATAAGAAATATCTACTATTTCCTTTCTTTCTGCAAAAAAAGCATTTGGGCTAGAGAACTTAAATTTCTTATTGTGTCTAGTATGTAAATAGGGTACATTCCTTTCAAAAGTTCCAGATACTATCTTAATAAACGCAAGTCTATCTCTATGCTTGGGGTCCATATTAGCATGAATTTTAAACACGAATCCGGTAAAATCTTCTTCTTCAGGGTTTACTAAGCGCGTATCACTTTCCTTTGGTCTAGGAGGAGGTGCAATAGTAATAAAACAGTCTAATAATTCCCTGACTCCAAAATTGTTTAAAGCAGATCCAAAAAATACTGGCTGTAACTCACCATTTCGATAAGCTTCTTTATCAAAACTAGGATAGATGCCATGCACAAGTTCTAGCTCTTCCCGAAGTGTATCAGCAGCATCATCGCCTATCGAAGTATTAAGAACTTCAGAAGATAGGTCTGATATTTCTATAGTCTCTTCAATATTCTTTCTACTATCTCCGCTAAAAAGGTTGATGTTTTTTTCCCAAATGTTATAAATTCCTTTAAAATCGTAACCCATACCAATAGGGAAACTTAAAGGAGTAACTTTTAAACCTAATTTTTGTTCAATTTCATCGAGAAGTTCGAAAGCATCTTTTCCTTCTCGATCTAATTTATTAATGAAAACAATCATTGGTATATTTCTCATACGACAAACCGAAACTAATTTTTCAGTTTGTTCCTCTACACCTTTTGCTACGTCAATAACAACAATAACACTATCTACTGCTGTTAGCGTTCTAAAAGTATCTTCGGCAAAATCCTTGTGTCCAGGAGTATCGAGAATATTAATTTTGATATTTTCATATTCAAAAGCTAATACAGAAGTAGCAACCGATATACCACGTTGCCGTTCAATTTCCATAAAATCACTCGTTGCTCCTTTTTTTATTTTATTAGATTTTACAGCTCCAGCCTCTTGAATGGCCCCGCCAAAGAGCAGTAATTTTTCGGTTAAAGTCGTTTTACCTGCATCAGGATGCGAAATAATACCAAAGGTTCTTCTTCTTCCGATTTCTTCTGTAAACTTCATTGGTTTAGATTTAATTTTTTGTCTGAAAGATGTACTTGTGATGAACCCTCAGGGCATTACTAATATTCAGGAAATAGGTCCATTTCAAGACATTAATTTAAATGAAGATGCAAATATAGTATTAAAATATTCAATAAGGTATACAGTGTAATAACCTTCTAATCTTCATTTCAAAAATTATTTGGTCTATTAATAATGTAATTGCTATAACGTTGTGTTAATGTGATATTAGATTTAGAAAAAAAGGGGAATTATAAGTTTTTTTTAGACTTTTTTGTTTTCATACGTAAATATGTTATTACTATTTTGTGTACTTCATCGAGTATAATAGTTAAGTATCGATTATTAGCCCTGTATATTGATTTTAATTTCATAAGTGAATTTTTATTTATTACTTTCGCTATGGCCATTAATTTATGGTTTCCCCCCACTTAAGATAAGGTTTTTTGGCACTAGGTTGTAGGTGTCTTTAGATTTTTATTGGTTATTTATTGAGAAAGAATACTAAGAGTACTCTCGTAAATTGAATTTTTGAAAATTGTCATATGAAAAAAATTACCACTATTTATGTGGGTCTAAAAAGATGTCTATCTTTTATGGCCTTTATTATTTTGTTTAATCAAGTTGCTTCGGGACAAAAAGGTAAGGATGGTGATCTTGCAGTTACAACTGCAAACACAGTTTTAAATACGTATACTCCTCTTACTTCTGATGCCGCAGCAGGTTCGTCGACAATTGAAGTTAATAATATTGCTGTCGATTTAGGTGGGCTTGCGGCTGGAGACTTGATAATGATTTATCAAGCCCAAGGGGCAATAATTAATACTTCTAATACAGTTAATTATGGCGAAGTTACTAATTATGGAAGCGCTGGTTTGTATGAATTAGGATATGTGATAAGCATATCAAGTAATACCATAACACTTACTTGCGAACTTGCAAATAGTTATTTCGTTGCTGGTAGGGCACAGGTTATCAAAGTGCCGCAGTATGATAATTTAACTATAAATGTTGGTGCATCAGTTACTCCTGGACCATGGATGGATTTTGCAGGTAGTCGTGTGGGAGGAGTAGTAGCAATTCAGGCAAATAATATAGATATACAAGGTGAAGTTGACGCCTCAGGATTAGGATTTAGAGGTGGGCTTGTTGACAATAATAGTGTTTTTTCACCTTCAACAGTTTATACTGATTTTGTGTCTAGTTTAGCAGATGAAGGAGCTGAACGTGGAGAGAGTATTGTTGGATATCAAACTGATTATGACGCTTTGGGAGGTAGATATGGAAGAGGATCTGCAGCCAATGGTGGAGGTGGTGGAAATTCCCATAATGCAGGTGGCGGTGGCGGCTCCAACGGTAGTAATGGAAATACATGGTTTAATGGAGCTGGAGTAATGTGTTCTACATGTACAGGTACTTCGGCATGGACATTAGATCCCGATTATATTAGTAATGGAAATACATTGACGAATTCTTCTGGAGGAGGAAGAGGAGGATATAGTTATAGTGCAAGTGATAGAGATGCACTACTGGTTGGTCCTAGTACTACTTCATGGGCTGGAGATCAACGAGACCCCGTAGGCGGATTAGGAGGTAGACCCCTAGTTGCAAACGAGCAAAATCGAATTTTTCTCGGAGGAGGAGGAGGAGCTGGCCATAATAATGGTGGAGCTAGTCAAGATGCCGGAAATGGAGGAGGGATTATTCTTTTAATGTCCAATTCAATTATTGGAACAGGTACTATTTCTGCTAATGGAGCTGATGGTTTAGATACACAACCAAATCATACAGATGGCGCTCCAGGAGGTGGTGGCGGTGGAAGTATAATTCTGCGTTCTCCAACGATTAGTAATTCTTTGACACTAAATGTTAATGGAGGAAAAGGAGGAGATCAGTTAGCAACAGGTAACGAAACAGAAGGACCCGGAGGAGGAGGAGGTGCTGGATTTGTAGCAATATCATCTGGTTCTCCAACAGTTAATCTTAATGGAGGAGATAACGGAGTAACTTCGACCTTGGCATTAACAGAATTTCCTGCAAATGGTGCCACTTCTGGTGCCACTGGACAGTTAATTACAATTGCAAGTTCTGATGCTGTGTCTTGTATTAATCCTGGGATCATAAGTGGTATAGTGTATGAAGATACAAGTGGTAACGGAAATCAAGAAGTAGTAGAATTAGGTATCGCAAGTGTAGGTATTACGATCACAGATGTAAATGGAAATACACAAACAATAAGTTCTGGTACTAATGGAAGTTGGTCAGCATCAGTGCCTCCTGGTTCAACAAATGTCGATATAGATGATTCTAGTTTTATTGTGGGTTATTCTCAAACAGAAGGAACCAATGATTCAGATCATACCGCTATTAGTGGAGTAAATACCTTTACTGAGAGTGATGGTTTCTTATTTCCCTTCCCTACGGTTAGTATTAATGATGATACTGAAGATGAAGGAGATGATTTAGTTTTTACAGTTAGCCTAAGCAATGCGAGTAGCGAAGATATCACCGTTACTTTTACAGTTGATGATGTTGAAGCTATCGAGACAGATGATTATATAGAGCCAGCTACATTAAGTATTACCATTGATGCCGGAGATACAAGCGGCAGTATTACCGTTGGTACGACGCAAGATACGACCCATGAGCCTGATGAGACTTTTGAGGTTAATATTACCGGAGCAGAGACCAATACAACAAACACCGTGCTAGCGGTTACCGATGGAGAAGGAATAGGAACGATTACTAATGAAGATCCTTTACCTACAGTTAG
>NZ_JACC01000061.1 GCF_000520955.1 Aquimarina pacifica
ATATACGATCTCAAAATTCAATTGACTCCAGTTTCCAGTTACCCAAATACATACTCAAAACCATTCTAAATGCTCCCAAAGCCTACCAGATGATGTCTAAAACACAATTATATAGACATCCTATGGTAACACCTTGCATAAAAATAATCTATTAGACCATAGGTTTTGAGGGCAATAGCAGTATGGTGCTTTGTAATAGTATTGCTACATACTGTTATACCCCCGTTGTGCAAAGTCTCCCGACTTCGTAACACATACAATATGCCCGATACTAGACTCCATCTAACACCAATAAATGAGTTTCAGACTTCAGCACTAAGACACCATAAACCAACAACATATAACTTCAAAAACTTGGATTTTGGACTTCAGGCTTTAAAAAAAGAAAAAATCTTGGAGTTTTAAAAAATGAAACTACTATGCCGTAGTATTGCATTTTACAAGGAAAGTAATGATCTAACAAAAGGAGAAAGATCTCATTAGCAATAAAAAAACGAAAAAAAATTTCTCTATAGGTTGTAACATGTCTATGTCTCGAGACATAAACAGATAAGTGAATACCAAATTAAAAAATAAAAATAAAGCTAAAAAAATGAAAAAACTACTAAGTTTCATCTGTGTGTTACTTTTAGTACCGTATGCCTTTGGGCAAATAACTTTTGATGAAAGTTATTTTATTGATCAATCAGGTGACAAAGTTAATTGCTTAATCAAAAACATCGACTGGAAAAACAACCCTAAAGAGTTTACCTACAAACTATCCGTAAATGGGGAAGAAACTATTGCAGGTTTAGATGCTGTAAAAGAGTTTGAAATTGTTGGAGATTCAAAATACATAAAGACCACCGTAGACATCGATAGATCTAGTGACAAAATAACCAAAGTAAGTACGCTGCGAGAACCCAAATTCAAAAAAGAACAACTATTTCTAAAGGTATTAGTACAGGGACAAGCTTCACTTTATTCTTATGCTGATGGGGACCTAATACGCTATTTTTATAAAACAGATACAACCCCCATCAAACAATTAATTTTTAAGAGATATAAAATAGATAATGACCTGATTGGCTCCAATAATAGGTACAAGCAACAATTATTTAATGCATTGTCATGTAAAAACATCACAGAAAGTGAGATAAAAAACCTAGCATACAAGAAAAACAGTCTCATCAAGATTTTTGTAAAGTATAATGTGTGTCAGAACACTGAGATGATCAATTTTGATAGAAAACAAAAGCGGGATCTTTTTAATCTATCCCTGAGACCGGGAGTAAATAGTTCCTCATTTACGGCACAATATATCAATTCTGATTTTGGAGTTGATTTTGATACAGAAATTAGTTTTAGAATGGGTATTGAGGGTGAGTTTATACTACCTTTTAATAAAAATAAACTAGCCTTATTTATAGAACCTACCTATCAACACTATGAGTCTAAAAAAATGAATGACGAAAATACGATAGCCAATATCGATTATAGTTCTATTGAATTTCCTGTGGGGTTTCGATACTACTCTTTTCTTAATGAACAATCTAAACTATTTTTTAATACCGCTGTTGTTTTTGACATCTCACTATCAAAAACATTTGAGGTTTCGAATTTAGAAAGAATAGGTTTTACACCGTCACCAAATTTTCTAATCGGAGGTGGGTACAAATTCAAGAATATCTATAGTGTCGAATTGAGATACGGATTCAACAGAAACCTTCTGAATGGCTATACCCGTTGGAAATCTAACTATTCTTCACTTTCCTTAATATTTGGGTATACATTGTTTTAATTATAGAATACTTGGTATCTTGTTCTGAAATAGGTTGACACTAAATTTTGGATGCTACTCTAAGGAAGCTCGATAACTAAATGGCAAAAAAACTCAAACTACCATATTGATTAGCTTGAGTTTTTGTTTGCTATTTTTTTAAGTAATTACTCTTTTAAAAGTTTTTTGAAGGCAACTTTTCCAGTAGTGCTTTTTAGTATTAATAAATAAACTCCTGATGACATATGGCTCATGTTTACCTCATTCTCATTAGTTACCACTAATTCTTCTCACATCAGCGTATAAACTCCTACCGTTTCTAGAATATCTTCGGTTGCTAAACGAATACTCAAGGTATTTAGAACCGGATTTGGATATACTTCTATTCCATAACCAAACTCTTTATCTATCGTTTTTGTGCTATCGTTAAATGAATCAATTGTTGACTTAAGTGTAAAAGAATTACAATCCGTACTAAACGCTGCATCAATAACGATATAAAATAGCATCATTTAGAGTTAGTAGGAAGAAGTACTGTGCCATTGCAAAACCTCTTCTGGGATTATAAACTCAAATACATACATTCTGATCAAACAACCTAAAAGACATAAAAGATAGCCATAGCTACATGATGTAAAGTCAAAAAAACTAGGTTCTGCCCTCTTTATCTTTTATTTATTAGGATGAAGCCCTTTTATAAAAAGTGATGATTATTTACTAGTTAAACTACATTGATTTTGGGTTACAAAATGAGCTTTGTAACTTTGCGGGTATGGATATCAATAAACCGTTAGCAGAACGCATTCGCCCCAAGTCTCTAGAAGAATATCTAAGTCAGGAACATCTGGTCGGAGATGATGGTTCTCTTACACAACAAATTAAAAAAGGAATAATTCCTTCATTGATTCTTTGGGGACCTCCTGGGGTCGGCAAAACAACACTTGCCAATATTATTGCCAATGAATCAGAGCGTCCCTTTTACGCACTAAGCGCAATTAATAGTGGCGTAAAAGAGGTACGAGACGTAATCGAAAAGGCTAAACAAAGTGGTGGACTCTTTACTGCAAAAAATCCACTACTATTTATTGATGAAATTCATAGGTTTAGTAAATCACAACAAGATTCCTTGTTGGGTGCTGTAGAAAAAGGATGGATCACCCTTATCGGTGCAACTACAGAAAACCCTAGTTTTGAGGTTATTCCTGCTCTTTTATCTAGGTGTCAAGTATATACATTAAATGCTTTTGGCAAAAAAGAACTAGAGGCACTACTAGCTAGAGCTATGCACGAGGATGAATACCTCAAAACAAAGGAAATAACACTCAAAGAAACTGAATCATTACTTAGATTATCAGGAGGAGATGCTCGTAAATTACTGAACATTTTTGAGTTAATTATTTCAAGTCAGGAGCAAAATACAATTACTATAACGAATGACCTTGTTTCTAAATTGGTGCAACAAAATACTGTTAGATATGATAAAACAGGTGAACAACATTACGACATCATTTCTGCCTTTATCAAATCTATTCGTGGTAGTGACCCCAATGCTGCGGTATATTGGCTTGCCAGAATGATAGAAGGGGGCGAAGACCTAAAATTTATTGCAAGACGATTGATTATTTTGGCTTCAGAAGATATTGGCAATGCCAATCCTACAGCATTAATTTTAGCCAATAACACATTTCAGGCGGTAAACACCATAGGGTATCCCGAAGCTCGAATTATCTTAAGTCAATGTACTGTATACCTTGCCTCTTCTCCCAAAAGTAACGCATCGTATATGGCAATTAACAAGGCACAGCAGCTTGTAAAACAAACAGGGGACCTATCCGTACCGCTAGGGATCAGAAATGCACCTACCAAACTAATGAAAGAATTAGGATACGGAGAAGAGTATCAATATTCGCATGACTATAAAGATAATTTTGTTGCTCAGGAATTTCTACCCGATGAGATTAAAAATACGACTCTTTATGAACCGAGTGATAACCAACGTGAAAATTCATTTAGAACTTTCCTTAAAAACCGATGGAAAGATAAGTACGGATATTAATCATGTTTATTTTTTTCTTAAACCAACACCTTGCCTTATTGTCTTGCAAGTGTATCAACAATTAGCTGATTTGTAGCTGGATTAACACGCTCAAGAATGAAGTTTCCGTAGGCATCAAAATACCCTGTACCACTTAAGTCTCCTGCTTTTACAATATAACTCTTACCATTAGAAGATTTGAATAACTTACCTAGCTCGGCAGATGTTTCCTTATCATAGAGTAGATATCCGTATTCTTGTTTTTTGAGCACATATAATACATCATTTAAAGAATATGTTGTCGACTTAACCTCTGTACCAGTGGTATTAGGTACAGAAACTTCGGGTTGCTTAGGACTTTCTGTAACTTGTTGTTGTTTTTGTTGTTGTTTTTGTTCTGACACCACCACTGCTTTTTGAGGTTGCCCTGTTGCCGAACTAGTATCACCCTTATATCCAGAATAGGCGTAATTAAGACCTTTGATACTCCTAAAAGCATCTCTTAGCGCCTCATGATAGGCATTCTTATACTCCTTCTCTCTACTCTTCCCCTCTTGAGAGGTAAACACTACCTTATCATTGCAATCCTTTAGTTCAACAAGAAGTTTTGTAAGAAACATACCAGATTGCCTAATGAGATTGGCCCGCAATGCATTGCAACCACTAAAGTCTTTGGGAAACTCTTCTCCTTGCATATAGGCACTAAACCCATACTTATTAAACAAAAACTTAGTCAGCGAGTTCAATTGGTACTTATCTGATTCTTCGAAAAACCCATAACTTTCGGGTACGATCACATATTTATAATCATTTATCTTTCCCTGAGCATTGCTTGTAAAAACTGAAATAAAAAGCACCCCTAAAAACAAAATTCGCAACATAGTATATTACATTATAAAATTAAACCCTAATTGTACGGCAGCTCCCCTTGCCTTTGCAAGATTAGCATATTCTATTAAATTATTTGCCGAAATATAGAAATTAATTTTCTTAATATGTGTTGATAACAGAAACCCGACATTATAATACGAATAATCATCAACCGTATAGGTAAGTTTAGTTCTTAAAAAATTGGTAATTCGTTTGTAGTAAAACAAAGAGGCGGCGTATTGTGTCCTTCTGGGTCTGAATTGTGAAAATAATTGTACCCCGAATGCATCCATATATGGCGGAACTTCTCCTTGTAGATAGCAATCGCAACTATCTGTTTTGTATTGGTTAAAAGAATATTTGACAGATCCGTAAAATTTTACTGGTCGCATTACCACATAGGTATTACTCAAGGTATCTATCTCAAAAGCATCCTCTACCTCATCTAGGAAGTCCTGTGCTTCATTTCCTGTAAATTGTATCGGAGTCTCAAACCCCTCGAAGGTATAATCACCTCGTATGTGATAGGTTTCAACATCCTTAGAGTATACAATCAGACCCAAATCATTTACACTACCAGTAATCCCAAGCTGATCATTAACTTTATGAGTAAAACCAGCATCAACACCGAAACCTAAATTTCCTCCTAAAAGAGCTCTATTAATTAATTCATCTTTTATTTCCTTCGCTTTTTCTGTACTATCACCATCAACTATATCCTTTATTGTCTTATACCCCGAAGTTCTAAGGTTTAGATCTGCTCCGCTCACAATATGCTGGTAGATATTATTGCCATCAGGAGTTTCTACGGTTGTAAAAAAACCTTGATTATTAGAAGTACGACCATGAAAAATACTAGAATACAGCTTGGCTCGAGCTCCAAAAATCAAATTTTTATTTACACGTTTATTGTATCCAAAATGGTAAACCATAAGTAACTCTGCAGATGCGCGTATATCAGAAAAATGAAAAGGAATATTGATAAATTCCTGATTACCTTGATAGGCAAGAACTGCAAAATCTTTAGGAAAATATCCTATCATATCTAACTCCTGATATATACCTCCAGAAAAGTAGTATTTTTCATTGTTTTTGCTTTTCCATCCAAAAGTTAGTAGCTCTAATTGCTGCGTTGCTGTAATATAATCGTCACTTCTAAGATCATTCAACGTGGTTTCTATCTTTGTATTTATATCAACCTCATTATCAGCAAAAACATCATATAGTGATACTCCCTTAACACCTACATTGAGATGAAATTGAGATAATGCAGGAATCCCCATATGAAATTTAAAATCTACTTCTGCTCCCGGATTAAGCAATAAAGATTGCGGAAGGTCTGTAAAATCATATAAGGTCTCCTTATTTTGGGCTACTAAAGATCCCCAAAAACCAATAAATAAGATAATAAATCCTCTCATAAATCGTACTTTACAAAATAGGTTCCTTTTGATTTTAGTTCTAAAATCCCTTGCAGACTACTACTTACATTCTGTACCCTTATAGAGGTAACAAGTTGTTTGGTATCACCCAAAATTGCAATTAACTCTGGATCTAATGTTATTGGATCTGGTATTGAAAGTACAGAAGGCTCATCTGGACCATTACCAGGATTCACAGGTATTGAATAAGAAGGCCCTATAATCTGACCATTAGAATCCAGAAAAATAAAATCAAAGGTAAAACCTATTTCAATACTATTATAAAACTCAAAATATAGCTCAACTTTTTCGAGATTATCAACCGCAAAACTACTGCTTAAAATATCATAATCAAGAGTATCATTAACTACAATCTCTGGCACAATGATCCCCAGATCAATATCAAAATCAATAAATTCTTCGGTATTTAGCTTAGAGTATACAAAATCTGCTTCATACACAGGTGTGAGTACAATATCATTTGCTTGATTGAGATCAACATCCTCAACACAAGAAATAGACAGCAGTGCTAAGCATAGCATGCAAAGCCATGTAATAGGTTTGTTTTTTTTCATTTGGGGTAGAAATGTTATGTATAATAACTAAAAATACAAATTTTTATTACTAAAGCATTGTTTTAATTTGCTTTAATTTAGAAACTTGCGGATATTCTATGGGTAAAACTTCCCCGTGATAGTTAAAAAATATAGTCTCTAACCCCATTGCTTCTGCTCCCATAATATCGGCCTCATAATTATCCCCGATCATAATACTATTTGCTAATTGAGCTCCAGATTTTTGAAGAGCCTGTTCAAAAATTCGAGGATTGGGTTTTTTTACTCCAGCATCTTCGCTATTGGTTACCGTTACAAAATACTCATATATCCCTGAACTTACTAATTTTCTGTTCTGCACCTCTCTAAATCCATTAGTAATAATGTGTAACTTATAACTAGGACGCAGATAGTCTAGTAAATCTTTGGCCCCATCTATTAGATAATTATTAAGTGGTAAAAAATCAATGTAATCATCAGACATTTGATCTATTATATTAATAGAAAAAGACATTTTAAAGCTTTTAAAAGTTTCTATCAATCGACCTCTTCTAAGATCTGTTTTTGATACTCTTTCTTCTCTGTATAGCTTCCAATAATTCATGTTAATTGGCTGATATATGTTTAGAAAATCATCGATATCTATGGCTACCTCAAATTTATCAAAAAGCATCTGAAATGCTAGTAATGAGTTTTTGTCAAAATCCCATAATGTATGATCAAGATCAAAGAATATATGTTGTATGTTAGATTTCATCTTCTTTAGTTGTCCAGATTAGTTCTAAAATTGATTTCCAAAAAGGTTGATTTTGGAGATCACTTATTAATTTATTACTGAAAACGGGAATAAAAACCCCGTTGACTTTTCTTATTTTATCAAGATATAACTCAACTTCTTTTTTTGTAATTATTTCATCATTTCTATCTTCTCTTTTCCCGAGATGAGCCATACAAAAAGAGTATATCATCAAAGGGGTTTGGACTTCATAATCAAGATCATAAAACATAAACGGAGAACAGGTCCCTGCTCTAAAGCCTGAATGATTTGGGTATCCCATAGAATAATCTTCTTCGATCTCTAACTCTATAAAATTGCGATATGCTTCTGGCAACTTGATTTTAAAAAATGAACAAATAGAGTACTGCAACTTTCTATTTATAATATTCTCAATACGTAATTTTTCTTTTTTCAGCATCGCAATATCTGTTATTGCTTCATAAGATACCTTAAGTCCTACCTCACTATAATCAGCAATATGCTTAATCACCTCATGGTGCGCAAGACGATTGTAAGGTACATTTCTCTCATGCGTAGAGTAATCCCCCAAACCAATGAGCACCTTGGTTTTTCTTTTTTTCTTTTTTTGTAGTTCGATTATAAAATCAAAGGTATCAAAGGGGTCTTTTTTCATTCCTATTGCCACCCTAATTCTATCAGTAAATTTATCAAAATCGAGCTTCCAAAGGTCTCTTGCAGCTCCTCCTATTGATCGTATAATTCCTTTATTTTTGTATACAAATGTTTGTGCTACAGAAATGATAGGAAAAATTCTAAATTTTTTTTCCTGAAATATGAGATCAGGATATTTTTTTAGCAAAACTTGCTTGAACTTATATGCCCATATATCTACTACAGGATCTTCTAAAAAACCATGAACATACCCTATACTTTCCTCTGCAGGAAAACGCCCCAATGTATCTTTTACATGAGGTAAATATTCTTCATATCTAGTTAATAGGTAGAATGTAGCCGCAAAAATATCAAATGGTAATGCCGTTTCTGCATGTTTGACTTCAAAAAAACATTTGGTCTCTTCCCAGTCAAGAACCTGAATACTAATATCACTCAATCCATGTTCAAAAAGAAGTTCTACACTCTGAAAATATAGCTCTTTACCAAGCGGTTGTTTCCCATAAGAAAATTTGGGACCATCATGTGCTATAAAAGGTTCTATTTTTGCAGTAAACTCAACTTCGACTCCTAAGACACGTTTACAAATATGCTTAAACGCATATGACACTCTCGGGGTAACTCTCTGAACATGTATTAACAACATACTTTTATCCTAATCAGTGATAATTTTGATCTTATAGTAAAGATTCGTCTGCAAAGCTAAAATAGTTTTTTTCGGTTATAATCAAGTGATCCAATAGTTTTATATCTAAAATCGCACCTGCTTCCTTTAATTTTTGCGTTACAATTTTATCCGATTCACTGGGTATTAGAGAGCCACTAGGATGATTATGCGCAAGTATAATTCCTATCGCCCCAAACTCTAAGGCTAATTTATAAACAATACGAGGGTCGACCATGGTACTTGTTTTTCCTCCGATACTTAGTTGTTTTTTATGAATCACTTTATTCGTATTGGTAAGAAACAATATCCAAAACTCTTCGTGTTCGAGATCACCGATGAGAGGTCTAAAAATAAGAAAAGCGTCTTTGCTACAACTAATTTTTGCAACCTCAGATCCTGCTTCTCCTCCCCTTCTTCTACCCAATTCTAAGCCCGCTACAATCGTTATAGCCTTTGCTTCTCCAATTCCTTTAAAACTCATCAATTGTTTTACAGACAACTTACCTAATTCATTAATTTTATGATTGGTACTTGCCAAAATACGTTGACTTAATGCAACTGCACTTTCTTCGCGATTTCCCGAACCAATTAAGATGGCTATCAACTCAGCATCGGTCAAGGTATTTTTTCCTTTAGCGATTAATTTCTCCCTTGGACGATCATTTTCACTCCAATTCTTGATGGTAAAAGTATAATTTGACTCACTCATTTGATTTTTTACGTATTAAAATAACTGTATTATCGCGTCAGTAAGTATAAAGTATTTATCTCAAAAACAATAGATTATTAGCTAAAAAATACAACATATTAAATACAAAGAATGCAATTATGAAGCATTATTTTTGCACATATATTTGTTTGAAAATGAAAGTTTTACTATATTTGAAAACCCTATATCAAATATTGAATATTTTAACAACTTCAAATTTACCTATTTATGAAGAATATTTTTACTTTTGTTCTACTTCTTGCAACTCTTAGTTTCTATGGGCAGGATAAGAAAATTTCCTTTCTCAACCTAGTAGGAAATAACATACAAGTACCTAATGGATGCGAAGCTCAATCTGAGTATGAATTGCAAGCTTGCGATGGAACATCAATCAAATGGGATTACTATAGTGATGATATGCTTAGTGCGGTTTTTGACGCAACCATAAGTGCATTTGCAGAAAGTAACGATTCTAAATCAGAAGTAACTTTTACTTCTTTCGGAGCTCAACTCAAAGGATTTAAATTCAAGATGGGAACTACGTTCCAATATTTCTTACAAGGAACTATTAAGGATCAACCATTAATGATTAACTTAGGAACTCCAAAAGACATTGCTACCAATGATGATCTTGATGGATTTCTTAGCCTTTTCTTTGATGAAGTAAGTTAGAAGGTAGAGAGAAAAAAATCTTAACAAAATATTTAAAACAACAGGCGCTAATCTATAAATGATTGGCTTTTGTTGTTTTTCTATGTATAGAGTACTTGCAACCACTTTTTACCTAAAACAATCACACATACTTTACAAAAGAATACACTATCTAAAAATACTATGCCTTAAATTCAATTTCAACAAACATCATTACACAAATATCCATAAGACTTCTAACAAAATTAAAAGACAAACTGTGTACCCACCAAAATACCACCAAGAATATAATCCAGAAACTATAATAGATGTTGCTCTCACCTACCCTTTTGCTACAATAATTTCTGCAAAAGAAACAACACCAATAATAACTCATGCTCCATTAATTTTTAACCAAAACAAACTCATTGGTCATATTGACAAAAACAATCCTCACGTACATTTATTAAAAGGTAATTATCCAGTTGTTGCTGTTTTTCAAGGTCCTCAAACATATATTTCTCCCTCAATCTATGCAACATCTCAATTACCTACCTGGAACT
This sequence comes from Aquimarina pacifica, assembly GCF_000520955.1. Classification (GTDB taxonomy): domain Bacteria; phylum Bacteroidota; class Bacteroidia; order Flavobacteriales; family Flavobacteriaceae; genus Aquimarina; species Aquimarina pacifica. Next base: position 10,620 of record NZ_JACC01000061.1, read on the forward strand.
ATATCATTGCACACGCTCACGGAACCGCAAAAGAAATTACTGATGTACATGTTATTAAAAGTTCTATGGTTACTATGACAGAACATCTTGAAGCTCCTAATCATGCATACAAAATACAACACGATGATCCAAGAATGGATAGACTAGTAAACTATGTACATGGTTTTGAAATCGATATCACAAATTGGGAAGGAAAATTTAAACTTAGTCAAGACAAAAACCCTACGGACATCGAAAATGCAAAACAAGAGCTAATAAAAAACAATCAGAAAAGTATTGAAAGCTTCGTAGATCAAATCTTCACAAAACATTTTAATTAGCAATCCAACCCTTAACCTCATCAAAATCTAACCCTCCATAATTACCGCTACTCATTAATAAAACTGCAGAATTTGCAAGATTCGTTTTCTTGAGATAGTTTTTAAAATTCTCTGGATTGGTATAAATAGTTAGATCATTTCTCTTAAAGGCTTTTTCTATTTGCTCCTCAGAAACAGTATCTAATCTTTTTATTTTCACCGCATGAGGAGAATAAAAAACCACGGCTTCATCAGCATCGTTAAGCGCACCTTCGTATTCTTTTAAAAACTCAGCATTTAGACTGCTATACGTATGCAACTCAAGGCAAGCGATAATTTTTCTGTTTTGATATTGCTCTTTGACTGCTTTTGTAGTAGCACTCACCTTAGAAGGGCTATGTGCAAAATCTTTGTACACAACGGTAGTATCATTTTCTGCCACTTTTTCTAATCGTTTTGAAGCTCCTTTAAAAGAAGCAATTGCCTCATAAAAATCATCTTCATCAACACCCATATGCTGGCAAATCCATTTCGCACCTGCCAAATTACTCAAATTATGCGCCCCAAAAATCTCAATAGGCATTTCCCCTTCAGGAGTATCTAACAACGTTTGACCATCCTCAATTTTATAACTGGGTGTCGTATAAGCAAATTTTCTGATAGGGTTTTCTGCTAATTCAGCAAGCCTATTGACCTCTTCGTCCTCTTCATTATAAACCAGTGCCCCACCATTAACAATAGAATTCATAAAAACACGAAACTGATCAACATACATATCAAAAGTAGGAAAGACATTAATATGGTCCCAAGCGATGCCGCTTACCAATGCGATATTGGGTTGATATAAATGAAACTTAGGTCTACGATCAATAGGAGATGATAAATACTCATCCCCTTCTAAGACCATAAAATCATTTTCCTCAGTAAGATGAACCATCGTATCAAACCCTTCTAATTGTGCACCGACCATATAATCTACTTCCTTATTATGATAGTGTAAGACATGTAGAATCATCGAAGTAATCGTTGTTTTACCATGCGACCCCCCAATAACAACTCTTGTTTTGTTCTTAGATTGCTCATACAAAAATTCTGGATAAGAGTATATTGTGATTCCTAACTCCTGAGCTGCAAGAAGTTCGGGATTATCTTCTCGTGCGTGCATTCCTAAAATAATCGCATCTAGATCTGTATTGATTTTATCAGCAAACCAACCAAACTCATTGGGCAATAATCCATATCTATCTAATCTCGATTTTGAAGGTTCAAAAATAGTATCATCACTTCCTGTAACTTGATATCCTTTTTGATGTAATGCTATGGCTAGGTTATGCATTGCACTCCCCCCTATAGCTATAAAATGTACGCGCATAGTTAATTCTTAAATCAAAGAGTAAATATAAAACTAATTCCTAAGTATCAAATTACTTTTTACGCACGGAACGCTTTAAAAAAAGAAAAAAATATCAATCCGAGATTAGCCACACTCATTTGTAAGACTATTTTACTCAGCGTACCTCATAATTCACTCAATGCTACTTTTGTATTTTTCTAGATTTTATTTCCTTAGCCATTATAAACATCAATATCATACCTCTTGTACTTTGAATTTATCGTAATAAGCACTCTTTTTTCTGTAAAACTAAAGTGCACTATGGTATAGATGTAGATTTTTGGCAACAAAATTGCGATCACTATTTCAAAAGTGTAGCTTTATAGTATTATTTTTAATGTTAGAATTTGGCAATCAAACTGAAACATGAAACCCAAAGCGCCCTTTGAACCTGTACTATAAGTATAAGGAATGTTAAGCCGCATTTGCCTTCTAATACATAACACTGGATAACGTATGACCAACCATATAATACGTACTAAAAAATTAAACTTGTGAAAAATTATATCATCTTTATTTTAATTTGTGTATCAAACCTATTTATAATGAACGGTCAAAATGAGTACGAGAGTGATTGGAAAAAAGTTAAAGATTTTGATCGCCAAGGACTTCCAAAATCAGCATTAGAAATTGTCGAAATTATTTATGATTCTGCAAAAAAAGAATCAAATGATAATCAAGTCATAAAAGCTTTTCTACATAAAGCTAAGTATACGCTCACTTTAGAAGAAAACGCACAACTTACAATCATCAAAGAAATTAAAACTGAAATTAATAAAAGTGAGTTTCCTAAAAAGAATGTTTTAGAAAGTATTCTAGGAAACCTGTATTGGCAATATTTTCAACAAAACAGATGGAAATTCTATAACAGAACTCAAACTTCTGAAAAAGTGGACCAAGAGGACTTTAGAACATGGGATCTCGAAACTCTCTTTGCCGAAGTTCATTTTCATTATCAAAAATCTCTAGAAAACGGAGTTCTCTCACAACAAACAGATCTATCTAAGTTTAATGAGATTTTAAGTACCGCTAGTAATTCTAAAAAGTATCGCCCTACTTTATATGACTTTTTAACGCATAATGCCTTAAGTTTTTACAAAACTTCCGAAACGAATATCACCAGACCTTCGTATGCTTTTACAATAGACGATTCAAAATATTTACAAACACACAAGACATTCTCTTCTCTAAAAATAGCGACTAAAGATTCTTTATCACTTCAATTTAATGCCTTAAAACTTTACCAAAATTTAATAAATTTTCATAGCAAAGATAGTACTCCTGAGGCATTAACAGAGGTAAACATAGAACGAATTAAATTTGTATATGAGCATGCAGTTTTCTTAGATAAGGACCATATTTTACTTCAAACCTTAGAATCAGAAAAAGAAAAATTTGCTTCTCATGACTCCGCAGCGTTATATGATTACGAAATCGCCAGCTTATACAAAAAGCAAGGATCAACATACATTCCTGAAGAAAACCAACTACACAGATGGAAATTAAAAAAAGCACTAGAATTATGTAACCAAACTATCAAAAAATTCCCAGATTCTAGAGGCGCAAGCAATTGCAATGCTTTGAAGGCGCAAATCTTGCATTATGAACTTGATATAAAAGCCGAAAAAAATGTACCAGTACAGACAACCGGAAGAGTCTTAATCTCCTATAAAAACCTTAACAAACTATATTTTAAAGCTCTAAAAGTCACTAAAAATCAATTAAAAAGTTTTGAGAAACTATATCAGTCTAACGAGCAAATAAAATTCCTAAAATCATTAAAAACGAGTGCTATCTGGGAGGCTGAAATTTGTGATGAATTTGATTATCAAAAACACACTACAGAGGTAGTGGTACCAAAACTGGATCATGGTTATTACTTTATAGTAGGTACTAAAAATAAAGAGTTAGAAAATGAAGAAATGTTTTCTTTTGGAGTAACACAAGTAAGTAATATTGCTTTGATAGAGGATAAAAACTCAGAACAAACTATTTTTCAGGTTCTTGACCGAAATAACGGCTCTCCTATTGCCAATGCTAAAGTTCGGGTTAAAACAACCGACCAAAGAGGAAGTAGAAACTCTATTGATAAAACCATGATAACAGACGAAAAAGGTCAAGTATATATGGTTGCAGATATGCATTACTACAATATCTCTATTACAGTAACACACCAACAAAAGACAACCTTTTTTGATGGATATTACCTTAACAAATCACATAAAACTAATTACAACAACAGAAGAACTGTAGACAAAACATACCTTTTTACAGATCGCAGCATATATAGACCAGGGCAAACAGTCTATTTTAAGGGAATCGTACTGTCATCTGACGGTGACGAAAACTATAAGGTCTTACCAGAACAAAAAACGTTTGCGGCTCTCAAAAATGTAAATGGACAAGAAATAGAAAGGTTTGAGTATAGAACGAATGAATATGGATCATTTAGCGGAGAGTTCATCATTCCGTCCTCGGGATTAACAGGATCTTATTCAATTTTTACGGATAACTACCATAGTACGTCATTTTCTGTAGAAGAATACAAACGTCCTAAATTCGAAACAACATTTGACCCTATTACAGAAACCTATAAACTAAACGACACTATACAACTCTCGGGACAAGCAACAGCCTATGCAGGAAGTATGATTACGGATGCCAAAGTAAAGTATACTGTGAGAAGGACCGTACAATACCCAATATGGTGCTATTGGTACCCTCGTTATAGATCCTCACCACAAGAAATAACTTTCGGAGAAACCACCACCAATGAAAAAGGAGAATACACTATTCGTTTTGCAGCACTTCCTGATGCAAGTGTTGCTAAGAAAGACCTACCCGTTTTTACCTATGAGGTAACTGCTGATGTTACGGATATTAATGGTGAAACCCGAAGTACAAGCACTATAATTTCGGTAGGATATCATGTATTGACAGCTTCGATAAACATAAAAAAGAAGCTAGATAAAGCCCTGAAAGATAATACATTTACTATTTCTACTTCAAACTTAAATAATGAACCCGTTAGCACGACAGGAACAATAGAGGTTTTTAAACTAAAAGCTCCAAAAAAACCATTGCGTTTACGTCCTTGGAAATCGCCTGACTATGCAGGGTTTAAAGAAGAGGAGTTTTCGCAACTGTTTCCCCATGACGCTTTTAAAAACGAACATGATCCCCGTACATGGAAAAAAGGACATCGCGTAATGCAAACTTCTTTTAATACATCTCCTTCTGGAGAAAGAGAAAAAGGTATTCAAAAAATAAACCTAGGAAACACCAAAAAATGGGAATCGGGCAAATACGTTATAGAACTTAAGGCCAAAGATCGACTAGGACAGGAAGTAAAGGACATACAATATATTACCCTCTACAGTCAAGAGGACAAAACTATTAGTGATCAACAACTTTTTGAAATCACAACAAACAAAGCTTCATATGCAATAGGAGACGAAGTCCTGATAAAACTAAGTTCAGCATCCGAAGATATTTCGATTATCGTTGATATCGAAAAAAATCACAGGATCATCAGCACCCAGCTTATTACACTTTCTAAGAACAGTAAAACTATAAAAATTCCAGTAGAAAAAGACGATTTGGGTGGATTTGCAGTCAATTATAGTTATCTGAACTACAATAGCTATCAAAGCGGTTCAACAATAATATCTGTACCTTATCAACCAACAGAATTAAGTATAGAGACAGCGACATTTAGAGATAAATTATCCCCAGGTCAGGATGAAACCTGGAGTTTCACCATAAAAGGTCCCAAAGGAGACAAAGTAAGTGCAGAATTACTAGCAAGCATGTATGACGCTTCTTTGGACCAATTTAAGCCTCACCAGTGGTATTTTAACCCTATTAATCGACCAATTTACAGTACTAGAAATAGAAGAAACGCACGACAAAGTTTTGGTGTTTTAAATTTTACGCTAGAAAACCCAGATTATATCAATGATTATTATGAACAACAAGGATATGATGCACTAAATTGGTTCGGTCTCTATTTTGGACAGCAATATTTCAATCGCAGAGTGAAAAGTCAAATTATGGAAAGTGGTTCTCCTGCTCCCATGCTCAAAAAATCCAACGCTAGAGGTATGGCAATGGCAGATGAGATCATGGCAGAGGAACCAGAAATGAGTAGTGCTGCCACAGAAGAAGACATCGATAATGATAACGAATTAGAAGAAAAAAAAGAAGATGCAAATACCGGAAAAAAAGAAGCTTCGCTTGAAGGTGTAAAAATTCGTAAAAATCTACAGGAAACAGCTTTCTTTTTCCCCAAATTAAGCACCGATAATGAAGGTAATGTCCGTTTTAGTTTCACAGCCCCCGAAGCACTAACTCAATGGAAACTACAACTTCTGGCACATACCAAAAATCTGAATACAGCCACAACAATACTCGAAACGGTCACTCAAAAAGAACTAATGGTGATACCCAACCCACCGAGGTTTTTAAGAGAAGGTGATGAGATCGTTATAAGTTCTAAAATCTCTAATCTCACCTCTAAAAATCTTACTGGGATTGCAGAACTACAATTATTTGACGCACTTACAAATAAGAAAATTGATACCGATCTGCAAAATACAAAACCACAACAGAACTTTGAAGTAACAGCAAAGGGAAATCAGAATGTTTCATGGAAACTTAATATCCCCGAAACTGTACAAACTGTTCAGTATAAAATCATAGCTAAAGCAGGAGAATTTTCTGATGGCGAACAAAATGTGTTGCCCGTGCTAAGCAATAGAATGCTAGTAACAGAAACCCTACCTATGTGGATTCGGTCCGATCAAACTAAAACATTCTCTCTTGATAAATTAAAAAATAACACATCTGCTTCTCTAAAACATCATAAATTAACACTTGAGATGACATCAAATCCTGCATGGTATGCAGTACAAGCACTCCCCTATCTCATGGAGTATCCTCATGAATGTGCTGAGCAGACATTTTCTAGATACTATGCCAACGCATTGGCCAGTCATATTGCCAATTCTAATCCGAGAATTCAGGAAGTATTTAATCAATGGAAAAATAGTGATGCCCTAATCAGTAACTTAGAAAAAAATCAAGAATTAAAATCACTAATTATACAAGACACCCCATGGTTACGAGATGCAGAAAGCGAATCTGAACAAAAGAAACGAATCGCCTTACTTTTTGATCTTAATAAAATGACCAGCGAATTGCAATCTGCAATCAATAAATTAATACAAATGCAATATAACTCAGGAGGATTTCCTTGGTTTGATGGGGGACGTGAAAATAGATTTATAACGCAACATATTGCTACCGGATTTGGGCATTTACAAAAACTTGGTGTCACCCAATTTGATACCCCAACAAAGAACATGTTGCAAAAAGCAGTTCGCTTTTTGGATATTGCTTTTGTGAAAGAATATGAAGAATTAAAAAGGTATTGCAAAAAAAATAAAATCGATATCAACAAAAATCACCTAAGTTATACGCAACTTCATTATCTATATATGCGTAGTTTTTTTAATGATATTCGAAGAGCTAAAAACACCAATGAAGCATGGGATTATTATTTAGGACAATCAAAAAAATACTGGATAGATCAGAGCCTATATTCTCAGGGAATGTTAGCCTTAATTTTAAATAGAAACAGTGACACCAATACGGCAACAAAAATTATACGATCTCTCGACGAAAAAAGTATTACTAATGAAGAGTTAGGAATGTATTGGAAATCAAATACCCCGAGTTGGTACTGGTATCAGGCACCAATAGAGACTCATTCATTAATGATTGAGGTCTTTTCTGAAGTAGAACAAGAACCAAAAAGAACCAAAATAATTGATAATCTAAAAATATGGTTACTTAAAAACAAACAGACCAATCGTTGGAAAACCACCAAGGCCACTTCTGATGCAGTGTATGCTCTCTTATTGCAAGGAAGCGATTGGCTATCAATAACCGATATGGTCGATATTGTATTAGGAGATCATAACATTGATCCGGGTGCTATCGAAGGTACAAAAATCGAAGCTGGTACAGGATACTTTAAAACCTCTTGGAGCGGATCAGAAATAAAACCAAATATGGCAACTGCCAAAATCACTAAAAAAGGAAAAGGTATTGCATGGGGAGCCTTATATTGGCAGTATTTTGAAGATCTGGATAAAATTACATCTGCCAAAACTCCACTATCTCTCAAGAAAAAACTATTCTTAAAAAAGAATACTGATACCGGAGAGGAGATTACAGAAATTACACCAGCAACCAAATTAGAGTTGGGAGATTTGGTTCGAGTACGTATAGAATTAAGATCCGATCGCACAATGGAGTTTGTTCATATGAAAGATATGCGTGCATCAGGACTAGAACCCATGAATGTAATCTCGAGATACAAATATCAAGACGGACTAGGGTACTATGAAAGCACCAAAGATGCATCTACTAATTTTTTCTTTGATTATTTACCAAAAGGAGTTTATGTTTTTGAATATGATTTACGAGTAAATAACGAAGGTGAATTTTCTAACGGGATTACAACCATACAGAGTATGTACGCTCCAGAATTCTCGAGTCATTCTGAAGGTATACGAATACGTATCGGCAAGTAATTCTAATGGTTTATTAACGCGTAAAAGGAATAATCATTTAGTAGCAAAGTATTACATTAAAAGCATCGCTATTTTTAACAACACTCTAAGCGCCAGAACCAATTATTAAGTAATAAATCACAACTTTATAACACCAGGGGTTAATGCCAAAATAACTAGCCTGCCTTAGTAGTTTTATAAATCAATGCCCAAACATTGCACATACTTAGCATAAATCAAGAAGAACATTTTTATTTAGAGGAAAGACTCATAACGAAGTTCTAATGCATAAAACGAGTCAAAATAGAGATTGATGGTAACAAATAGATCTGATAAGACACTAACAAGTAATACAGAAGCAAAAACAATACAATTTTATGAAGTCAATTTACCTATTTTTAGTATCCATATTTCTTTTTTCTACCCTCTACGCGCAAACAGACACTCTTGTTTTCACCCCATCGAAAACACAAAAAATAAAAAGCACGTTCTCAGGGACATTACACCAGAAGACTTCAGCTCATTTTGTTATTCTGGAAGATAAAACATCAGATAACTTTGCAATAAAACTATTTGTTGTGGAAAAAGAAGATACGATTACCGAATTCGATCTTGTCTTTTACGAAAAGAACCCGACAATATTATCGCATCATGTAAATAATAACACCATTACAATACTAACCCGTCAGACACATGTAAAAAAGAATAAACGTGCGGGCACCAAATCTTTCTCTAACAAAGGAACATCAACAATACAATTGACTATCACCGATTTTAATATAGAGACCAAAGAGATTACAAAAAGAAATATAGCACGAAAAAAGAAAAATGAAGACAGATATATACAAACCCCAGAATCTACTATTTGCCTACAGTACAAAGACGACCATCTTTTTTTAAACAAAATCACAAATAGTCAAATCATTGATTCCTTAAAAATAAAACCTAAAAAAGAAGATCTAAAGATAGCCAAAGAAATATTTACCAACTATCAATTTGTAGATACCAAGGAATATGTCGAAAAAGGCTCATTATCATCTACAAAAGCATATTTCTATGATGATACTCTATTTTTTACGCACTCGAATACTAAAAAAAATCAGATTGTAACTACTGTATTAAATTTTGATAAAAATGAAACTCCTGTTTTTCGCACTACACCTTTACCAAAAAACATTACCTCTGTTGCCACATATGTTGTAAATAAAGATTTATTTATTTTCTGTAGAAACATGACCGATATGTATCTAAATATAGATAATATAATTACGGGAGAGTCAAAGTACAAAACGGCTTTACGAGAAAAGCTCGCTTCTCATTTTGACACAGAAATACTCAATAAGTTACACAAGAAATTGAGTAGAAAAACGAACTACCCAATCATAACAGTTAATGAATCAATTGATCACAATCTGGTACTTCGATTTGATTATGCTAACCCTCAGACATACTCGTATCATCATAATTTATGGTTCCACCAGCAAATGATGTGGAATCAACAAATGATGATGCAACAAATACACCAAAACACCCTAAACAATCTCCCTAGATTTGGCCCAAACCCAATAGAAGATATAGCTGGTTTATTTTTTAAACCGAAGAAAAAAGACCTATCTCTAAAGCTTGTTTTAGACTCAAATTACGCACCTCTCAAAGATGCAAATACAGAAACTATAAAAGTAGATATTGATAAAAACGAATACCTGAATAACGCAAAAAAAACCTATGATATTAAGTACGTATCAATGGCTTTTTTAAACGATTCATACAGGTACATACAATACGCACCTTCATCAAACTCAGTCACTATCAAAAAAGAAGAATATTAACAGTTATTTTCCCTCAATCAAAGAAAAAACAATCAAAACTCAATAAACGGGCCAGCCTTTTGCCTACAAAGCATCAACGGTATTACCTTGAAACAATTACAGTTAAACCATTGTTTCTTTTTGTTCAACTATTTAATATAGTTTTAACACAAAAAAAGTAATAGTATTTTTCTATATTTGAGAAGGACTAGTAAACCTAAAAATACAGAAAACGGGATTTTCAATATTCTTTTTCTACCCCGAAAGAATTTTATCAAATCTGTGATGTAAATAATTACGGATAGTTTGATTTACTTATTTCTAGGCTAGAATTATAGAAATGAAAAATAGCCTGCAATTCTTTATTGAATTTGTTTTATTAAGAATGATGCTCTGATATAACATATTGATTTATTTTAATGCTGGTAGTACAATATTCTTTTAATAGAATATCCTGCTCAAGGTAATAAGCCTTTATACTGGATATATACTACTAGCATAGACAAATTTTTGTTATATAATTTTCATAGTACATTTTTCTTACTAGATGTATATTTACTAGTAAATAATCAAAATTGAACAGGGGAAGCAATGGCAATAATAAAAAATAATCGAACAGGGGAAATCGTATATCTTAACACACAACATACGTTCGGTAGAAATCGTAATATTGCTAATACTTATTTATCGGGGCAAGACATTTCTCAGTCCCACGCTTTAATATCTTGGCGAGGTAGCGATTGGTATTTACAAGACTATAGCCGCAATGGTACATTAGTAAACGGAGAGTATATTAATAATACTACCATTAAGCTTTCTAAAGGCAATACGATACAATTTGGTGAACAAGAAACCGCACTCTGGAAACTTGTCGATGTTGGTTCCCCCTCCAGTTATCTCAGACCAATTAATCTTAATGAAGAAATAATAGAACTCAACTCATGTTATGCCTTTCCCAATGAGGAAAAACCAGAAGCTCTTATTTATCCTGAAGATGACGCTTGGAAGATAGAAAAAGAAGGAGTGGCCACAAAACTGACGCATAACAATATCTATACGATCAACAATAAGGAATATACTTTTGTTGAAAATAATGTATTAGAAGACACTATGGACAATGGACATATTGTTAACAATGCTTATTACCAATTCACCTTAAGCTCTGATGAAGAGCATATTCATATCAAAATAATAACACAAAATCAAGCAGTAGATTTAGGAGAGCGAGTTCATAACTATATGCTTTTGGCATTGGCTAGAAAAAAATTAGACGACGCTCAAAATGAACTAGTAGACGCTGATCAAGGATGGATGACTATTGATGACTTGCTAGAAGACATGAGCAAAGAATTTCGAAAAGAACTCGATGTTTATTATCTAAATCTAAAAATATACCGTCTCAGAAAATTATTAATTGAGACCAAACCATACGGATACCTGTTTTCTAATATTATAGAGAGAAGATCGGGTGAAATTCGTTTTGCACATCCCTTCTTTAAAATAATTAAAGAAGAAGCCTGCATTGGTGAAGTTCTTGCTTCCTAAAACATAGTAATTAGGAAAATGAAAAGAGCATCAGAAATAGTAAACACATTCATCACAAATACACCCTACCGTGAAAGATATTATAACTCAACAAAAAACAAATTTTGGCATTGACCCCAAAGACTATGTTATACAAGAAAAAATAGGAGAAGGAGGATATGGTAAAGTTTATAAAGCCCAGAAAACCAGTACAGGTATGGATGTGGCTATCAAAATATTAAAGTTCAAAGAAAGTCCCGACGAACAATCAAGAAAGCAACAGATAGCCCGTTTTGAACGTGAAACACAACTTTGTGCCGAAATTAATCACCCGAACATCGTAAAACTTTTGGATAAAGATTACACCACAGAAAATGAACCTTTTGCGGTATTCGAATATATTTCGGGAGAAACACTTAAAGACTTAATCAATAAACATAATGGATTACCCGCAGAGGAAACAGGGATGCTGATGGAACAAGTTCTGGATGCACTTATATGCGCTCACAATAAAGGAATTATTCATCGCGACCTCAAGCCTCATAACATTATGATAACTAAAACCGAAACCAGGTCATATGTAAAAATACTTGATTTTGGTATGGGGGCATTCACCTATGATTTTAGAGCTAATGATTACAAAAACCTTACTCTGACACAAGAGGTTATAGGGACACCTGCTTACAGTGCACCTGAACAACTTAGAGGAGACCCTCCTACAGTAAAAACAGATCTGTATGCATGGGGATTGATATTCTTAGAATGTTTAACAGGACAACCCGTAATGCAAGGAACCAGTGTAGCCGAAATATTTCAAAAACAATTGAATCCTGCCGATGTACCACTGCCACCATCAATTATAGAACACCCAATAGCAAAAGTACTTGCAAATGCATTACATAAGGATCCATATCAACGAACGCCCACTGCTTCTCTGATTTTTGAAGAGTTTTCTAAAGTAAATCTCAACACTATAGTTGGTGATATAAAACCTCAAAACACAGTACCATCTCCTGCAGAAGATGTTACCGCAGTGAATCAATTTGCATGGAGAAGTGTGCATACAGAAAAAAGACTTCTCACTGTACTTTGTGCAAAACTTAGTCTATCAATGTCTGATGATGCAATGATGGATATCGAAACGTTAGAAACCATACAGAAGGATCAATTAAACCTTTGCAAAGATACAGGAACTCGTTTTGGCGCTCATGTTTCGGGCATCATGGCAGATACCATCATCATGTATTTTGGGTATCCTCAAGGAAGCGATACAGATGCACGAAGAGCAGGAAGAACGGCCCTAGAACTTGTTAGTAAATTACAAAAAAGAAGTGCGCTATTATATGCGAAACATAGAGTTGGTGTAGATGTAAGAGTTGCGATCAATTCGGGTACGGCACTCATTAAACACAAGACCGCTCCCGAAGGCCTCGTAACTAATACCGCCTTTAACCTGTTATATACAGCACAGCCAGGACATATTATCGCAAGTGAAACCAGCAAAAAATTATTAGATCCATACCTAGAGTTTGAACCTTTTCAGGGACAAGGATTTTCGGGCTCAGGAAATGTAGCTACATATCTTCTAACGGGAGAGCGATCTACCGAAGCGCTATCACATCTTAGTCTGCGCAGTGCAGATCAAAAAATGATAGGTAGAGAAGCTGAACAGCTAAAAATTGCCAACGCTTGGGAATCAATACAAACAAAAAAAGGAAAAGCTATACTTGTTAAAGGACAGGCAGGAATCGGAAAATCAAAGTTGATTTACGAAAGTAAAAAAGAAGTCCTTAACGACGGATTTATTGTAAGAGAATGCTATTGCCTTCCTGAATATCAAAACAATGCGCTTCATCCTATTTTTGAAATGATTAAAAAAGATTTGGGAATACATGATATTTCATCTATGATCCCCAGTCTAGAAAAAGGGTTAAAAAAGCTAAATTGTGTGACGTCCTGAATAATCGTTACAA
>NZ_JACC01000062.1 GCF_000520955.1 Aquimarina pacifica
GGCGATTCGACTCCAATTGATTTTGGTACCGATAACTATTGGTATTGGATACTTGGTATTGCAATAGTTGCAATGGTAATACTACTTCTGTTTTTGTTAAAAAAAAGAATATAGAAGCATATACCCATAGTGATTTTTTTAACCAACTTCTTTTACTTAAGAGAAAGTGAAAATTCTAAAAATATAATTTGGACTTAATTCATCTTGTACTCAATACTTTTATTCTCAGGAGAATTGAAAAAAGACTCATGAGCACAAATATTTTTATACACTAACCTAAAACCGGATATTACGTTAGAAACTTTATTTGTAGTCATACTCATGGATTCTGGATCGGATACCACTATCGAATCCGACATTAATTCACTAATAACACCTACAATATTAATATATTTTAGTTTTATCTTTTTTAAATCCTCAAGGTTGGTAGGTACTTTTTTTTCGTAATTCTTTAGTCCCCTACTCTTCTTTCCTAACAAATCTATCTCCTGTTTACTAGATAAAGAATAGCACAACTTTAGTATCCCAAAAAATTCAACATTTACTTTGGGTATTGTATCAATCTTGACAGGTAAAGTGATGGCATCCACATTAGTCAAATAATTACCGAATAGTTCTTTGTTCTCAGGAATTTGATTTTGAGTTGCATAGTTAACGATGCCCCCTTTATGCAATAGGTATTCATGCAATCTGTTTTTCTTATATTCTGCAAACCCTTTAATCTGTTGCTCAGTGATTCCTAATACCGGATAATCATTGTATTTAGGACTATAAAAATACCCTTTATAAACTTCGCTATAGGTATCCTTTCCTTCGATCAGCCATAGAGGGACAGCATCATCATACATTTTAGTTTTATTATAAACCTTATTTAACCAGCGTAAATATGTTCTATATTGCTGATTAGTCGTCAATGTCTTTTCTATATAAGTGCTATCATTAAGCATTATAGTATTTGGCGGACTAACATTACCAAGGTTCTGAGCTTTTGCCACAGAGGACAAACCTAGAGTAAGAAAAAATAAACAGTAAAGTTTTACAAGAGCACTCTTTCTATAAATTATAATCATTCTCCTTGTACATTATGCATTCAGCATTGACCAAAGTCGATCTTTTAGTTCTTGCAATCCTTGTTGAGCAACAGAAGAAATAAATAAATAAGGAACAGCAAGCTGCTCATCAAGTTCTGCTTTTAATGCTTCTTTTAATTCGTCATCAAGCATATCACTTTTTGAGATAGCGATAAGCCGTTCTTTATCTAATAAATCAGGATTATATCGTCTCAACTCATCTAGAAGAATTTCATATTGTTCATTGATATCTTTCGCATCTGCAGGAACTAAAAATAACAATGTAGAATTACGCTCTATATGTCTCAAAAAGCGATGTCCAATACCTTTACCCTCTGCTGCACCTTCTATAATACCAGGAATATCTGCCATTACGAATGTTTGAAAATCTCTATGTGCTACAATACCAAGATTAGGCTTAAGTGTTGTAAACTCATAATCTGCAATTTTAGGTTTTGCAGATGTGATTACTGATAGCAATGTAGACTTACCTGCATTAGGGAAACCAACCAGACCTACATCAGCTAATACTTTAAGCTCTAATGTAATATCTTTCTCCTCTCCTTCAACTCCAGGTTGGGCATATCTCGGAGTTTGATTGGTAGGGCTTTTAAAATGCCAATTTCCTCTACCTCCCATTCCTCCTTGGGCCACTATATATTCTTGTCCTGTTTCGGTAATCTCCTTAATAACAACCTGAGTTTCGGTATCTCGAATTATAGTTCCTAGAGGTACATCGATATACACATCAGTCCCATCTGCTCCCGTACTTCTACTTTTACTACCATGTCCACCATGATCTGCTCTAAGGTGACGTTTGAATTTGAGAGGGTGTAAAGTCCACATATTAGGATTCGCCCTAACAATAATATGACCACCTCGACCACCATCACCGCCGTCAGGGCCTCCTTTGGTAATAAACTTTTCACGATGCAAATGTACAGACCCTCCTCCTCCGTTTCCCGAGGTTACATGCAACTTTACATAATCTACAAAATTTCCTTCTGTCATAACTCATTACCTGTTATCCTGATACCCTTGTAGCACTAACCTATAGTACTCAAAGAAATACCAAAATCTTCTTTATTAACTTATTTTATTTCTTCTATGAGAAAAGATTCACTTATAACACTAACCAGACTACAAGGTGTCTATAACAGACACTAACCTTTCTGTAATCTCATTGATAGCTCCAACACCATCTACTCCAAAATATTTATCTTGTTTTTGATAATAATTTTTCAGGATAGCCGTCTCATCATAATAAACTTTGATTCGATTTCTAATCACCCCTTCGTCGCTATCATCAGCTCTTCCTGATGTTTTTCCTCTTTCGAGTAATCGCTGTACCAATACCTCATCATCTACTTCTAGAGCTACCATTGCACTTACCGAAGTACCTTTCGAAGTTAATAATTCTGCTAATGAATCTGCTTGCGCTTCTGTCCTTGGGAAACCATCAAAAATAAAACCTTTTGCATCTGAATTTTTATCAACTTCTGCATTTAGCATATTAATAGTTACTTCATCAGGTACCAATTGCCCTTTATCAATATATGACTTTGCGAGCGTTCCTAATTCAGTAGCATTTTTAATATTATATCTAAACACATCTCCTGTTGAGATATGTACCAAATTATATTTTTGTTTCAATACTTCTGCCTGTGTTCCTTTTCCTGCTCCTGGAGGTCCGAATAACACCAAATTTGTCATATTAGTTGATTTTAGTTGATAAACGTCTGTAAGATTACGTCCTAAACCATTATAGTCTAATCCATATCCTACAATAAATCGTTTCGGAATTTCGATTCCGACATAATCGATATTTATATTTTTGTTATACACTTCTGGTTTCAAAAACAAGGTAACTACTTTATAAGTCTCACAACCTTTGCTTTCTAATAATCCTGACAACGCTTCTATAGTCGTACCTGTATCTATAATATCCTCTATAATTACTACAGTACGTCCAACAACATCTTCTTCTAACCCAATTAATTCATTCACACGGTTCGTAGTAGCAGTTCCTTCATAAGAAGTCAATTTAACAAAACTAACTTCACAACTATGAGTATAGCGTTTCAACACCTCTGTTGCAAACATAAAAGCCCCATTAAGTACGACAATAAACAAAGGGTTTTCGTCTACCAGATCCTCATTTAGCTTATCAGATACCTCATCTATTGCTGCTTCGATTCGATCCTTATTAAGAAAAGGAACAAACCATAAATCGTGCAACTTAATCATCTCTTTCATAATGCCTGTACATGGCTTTTAATTGAAAGGCGCAAAGATAGTGATTACAAATAAGACTTAATAATAGTTTAGTCACAGCATTTAGCTCATATTATTGCAATAATTCCTTCTGAAAAAATTATTTTTGTGCCTGTAAAGCAAATATGAAACCCCGTTTATGGCAAATTTTTTCTCATCAAACTTCAAATTAGGAATATTGGGAGGTGGTCAATTAGGTAAGATGATGTTATATGAAACTAGAAAGTATGATATCAAAACGCATGTATTAGACCCTGATTCTAATGCTCCCAGTAAAATTTCCTGTGACTATTTTGAAGAAGGTAGTTTAATGGATTATGATACAGTTTACACATTTGGAAAAAATGTAGACATTCTTACTTTTGAGATTGAAACAGTAAATCTAAAAGCATTAAAACAACTCGAGAAAGAAGGAACAAAAGTATACCCCAGTCCAGCGACTTTAGAAAAAATACAAAACAAAGGGGTGCAAAAGCTATTCTACGAAAAGAATAAAATCCCAACGGCCAAATTTAACAAGTTTGCAAATAAAGCACATCTAACAGAAGGGATTACTGCAAACAAAATTAAACTTCCTTTTATCTGGAAAAGTACTCAAGGAGGGTATGATGGCAAGGGAGTTTCTGTTATAAAATCCGGAGCAGATTTAACAAAAATACCAGATACAGAATGTATAGCCGAAGAGTTGATTAATTTCAAAAATGAGCTAGCAGTTATTGTTGTAAGAAGTGCCGGAGGAGAAATTAAGACGTATCCAGTTGTAGAGATGGAATTTCATCCAGAGGCGAATCAAGTAGAATATGTTATTTGTCCTGCAAGAATTGATAACAAAATCGCTAAAAAAGCAATTACAATCGCTCAGAAAGTATCACAAAAATTTGAGCATGTTGGTATATTAGCTGTAGAAATGTTTCAAACTCAAGATGATGAAATTTTAGTAAATGAAGTAGCTCCGAGACCTCATAATAGCGGACACTATAGTATTGAGGCTAGTTATACGAATCAATTCGAACAGCATATTAGAGCTATCCTTGACCTACCTTTAGGAGCTACAGAAAGTAAATTAGGAGGTATCATGGTAAATCTTGTTGGTGAGGAAGATCATACAGGTCCTGTGCTTTATAAAAATATAGAAGACATTCTAAAAATGAAAGGTGTGACACCTCATATTTATGGCAAAAAGCAAACACGACCTTTCAGAAAAATGGGACATGTGACCATAGTAAATGAAAATATTGATGAGGCAAGAAAAATTGCAGAAAAAGTAAAAAACACCATAAAAGTAGTTAGTAAATCATGATATATCGTATATAATTATAATATACCTTATAAAAAAAGCCTAACTACTAGTGAAACTAAAAGGTGACTTTTGTAGTTCAAAAATGATCCTAGCGAATAATAAAAAATAAAATAAGAAATGAGTAAAATAGGAATTATAATGGGAAGTACCAGCGACTTACCCATTATGCAACAAGCAATTGAGGTATTAGAGGGATTTGATATCGAAATCGAAGTTGATATTGTTTCTGCGCACCGCACCCCAGAAAAACTATTTGACTATGCCAAAAATGCACATAGTAGAGGAATTAAAGTAATCATTGCTGGTGCAGGTGGCGCCGCTCACCTCCCTGGTATGGTTGCTTCTTTATCACCGCTTCCGGTAATTGGTGTACCCGTTAAATCTCGAAACTCTATTGATGGATGGGACTCTGTTTTATCTATATTACAAATGCCTGGTGGTGTTCCGGTGGCAACCGTAGCTCTTGATGGTGCTCTTAATGCTGGTATTCTAGCAGCACAAATTATTGGAGCAAATGACCCTTGTGTTTTAGATAAAATTTTGGTGTATAAAGAAGGATTAAAACAAAAAGTTATTAAAGGGGCAAAAGAGGTCAGTACCAAATAAATTAATATATCCGTAAAATGATTAGATGAATAAATTGAGGTACGTTTTTAAAAGCACACTTCTTTTTAATTAATTTTTCTGTTTTTTTTCAGAACAACATAAACAAAAAAAGAGTCACTCCTCAGTGACTCTTTCTAATATCGGATCTTACAAAAGAATATAACAATATTTATTAACCAACTTAAATATATTACACAAAAAATTCACAGTAAGATCCTACTCTTAAAACCTGAGACAAAGGTAAAACCTTACAGCAGTTACACAATAAAAGTAGTGTGTAAATATTTCATATTTTCGATGAAATACATATAAAATCGATGAAATACATAATTTAACGTTTTTTAATATTTTTTTAACTTCAAAAAGCGTACAAAATCTTAAAGTTTTGTTAAAAAACAAGAAATTTCCCCGATCAACACAAAGAAAGGGTCACGATATTTGTGACCCTTTCGATATATTTGGTCTTCGTATTAAAACAATTATTCCTATTCATACCCCAAATAAAAATAACACGTGTTTTTTAATACTCAACCATACTAATAAACCTATTCAAATGTATGGGTACAAAAATTAGTTCACTCGTAAATGAAATCATTTAAAAGTCATTTTTCGACGAAAAGGTCTTTTTATCGACATAAAACCAATTCGTATCTTTGCCGCATAAGACTATCTTGATTTTTTAATAAAAGATAATGTATACTAGATGGTATACATATGAATTAAAAGAAAAGAACCTATGTAAAAGTGATACCATAGGCAAACAAAATATAATTAACACAAAGAGAAAATAGTATTAAAACAATGAACAATCCTTTATTACAATTATTTGATATAGCTCCATTCTCAAAAATATCAACAGATCATTTTTTACCTGCAATCAAAAACGGAATTTCCTTGGCTAAAAAAGAAATAGAAACCATTGTTTCTAATCCTGACCTGCCAACATTTACTAATACAATAGAAGCTCTTGATTATAGCGGTGAACTACTAGATAGAGTAACCAGCATATTTTTTAATCTTAATAGTGCAGAAACAAATGAAGAAATTCAAAAAATTGCACAAGAAGCCTCTCCTCTACTTTCAGAATTTAGCAATGATATTGCTTTAAATCTAGATTTGTTTAAAAAAATTGAAACTGTTTACAGTCAAAAAGAGACTTTAGATCTTACTACTGAGCAATTACAACTACTAGATAAGCGATATAAATCATTTTCTAGAAATGGAGCTAACTTACCAGATCAGAAAAAAGAAAAACTTCGCGCTATTGACAAAGAACTCTCTTCATTGAGCTTAAAATTTGGCGAAAATGTACTTGCAGAGACTAATAAGTTTGAAATGCTCCTTACCGATGAATCTGACCTATCGGGGCTTCCTGAGGGTGCAAAAGAAGCTGCCAAAGCAATGGCAAAAGAAAAAGGCAAAGAAGGTTGGTTAATTACTTTAGATTATCCTAGCTACATACCATTTATTACGTATGCAGATAATAGAGCATTACGCAAAAAACTGGCGCTGGCCTTCGGGTCCAAAGGGTTTCATAATGATGAACTCGACAATCAAGATACCGTGCTACAGATCGCAAACCTTAGACATCAACGCGCAGAATTACTTGGGTATGCATCTCATGCCCATTACGTATTAGAAGAGAGAATGGCCGAGACTCCTGATAAAGTATTTTCTTTTCTTGAAGAAATCCTTCAGAAAGCAAAACCGGCTGCCGAAAGAGAATTTAAGCAACTAGAATCTTTTGCAAAAGATCTTGATGAAATTGATCAGCTACAAAAATGGGATGGCGCATATTATTCTGAAAAATTAAAACAAAAGTTATTTGATCTGGACGATGAAAAGTTAAAGCCATATTTTAAGTTAGAAAATGTAATTGATGGAGTATTTACGATTGCATCAAAACTATTTGGGCTCAACTTTGAACCAACTAGCGAAGTTGATATCTATAGTGAAGAAGTAAAGACCTATGATGTCACTGATCAAGATGGAAATCCAATAGCTCTTTTTTATGCAGATTTTCACCCTCGCCCAGGAAAACGTAATGGGGCATGGATGACGTCTTATAAATCGCAAATGAAAAAGAACGGTAAAAACATTCGACCACATGTTTCTATCGTTTGTAATTTTACAAAACCTACGCCCAGCAAGCCGTCATTACTTACCTTTAATGAAGTGACTACTTTATTTCATGAGTTTGGTCATGCCTTACATGGTATGCTCGCTAACACTAAATATCCAGGACTTTCAGGGACAAGTGTATATTGGGATTTTGTAGAGTTACCCAGTCAAGTGTTTGAAAATTGGTGCTACGAAAAAGAAGCATTAGAATTATTTGCAAAGCATTATGAAACCGGAGAGGTAATACCAATGGAGCTGATAGAGAAAATTAAAAAATCTTCGACCTATATGGAAGGAATGGCAACCTTACGCCAATTAAGTTTTGGATTACTCGATATGTCTTGGCATTCAAAAAACCCAAAAGACATTAAAAGTGTAAAAGTGCATGAAAAAAAGACATTTGCAGGTACTTCTTTATATCCTGATGTAGAAGAAAATTGCATGAGTACTTCCTTTTCTCATATTTTTCAAGGAGGATATTCTGCAGGATATTACTCCTATAAATGGGCAGAAGTATTAGATGCCGATGCTTTTGAATATTTTAAGGAAAATGGGATTTTTGACCCAGAAATCGCCGGCAAGTTTAAAGAACATGTTCTTTCTAAAGGAGGTACCGAAAACCCTATGACATTATATAAACGTTTTAGGGGGCAAGAACCTAAACCAGAAGCTTTATTAAGACGTGCAGGATTAATCAAATAAGAATATAGGGCCAAAACCTTAACTAAGGGTTTTGGCCCCATAATTTTATCAATTTCTAAAACAAAATAAATTTAATTTTCAATATTTTTTGAAAGTTTGGAATTTTTAATATATTTGTACCATGAATTACGAAGAAGCAAAAAATAAGTTTATTTCTACCTGGGGCTCCTTAGGAACTTTATGGGGGATTAATAAGGCAATGGCTCAAATCCATGCACTACTACTTATATCTCCTGACCCATTATCTATGGAAGAAATCATGGAAGAATTACAGATTTCTAGAGGGAATACAAGTATGAACTTAAGACAATTGATTGATTGGGGAATTGTTTTTAAGGAAAATAAAATGGGGGAACGAAAAGAATATTTTACCTCAGAAAAAGATGTACAGGAGCTATCAAGACAGATAGCAAAAGAAAGAAGCCGACGAGAACTAAAACCTACAATCAAAGTACTAAAGGACGTCTCTAATATAAAAGAAGACGGAACAGCAAAAACAGAAGAACTGATAAAACAAACAAAAGCATTGCATGATATGGCAGACACCTTAGATATTATGATGAACAAGGTAATTGGCCAAGATCATAACTGGATCACCAAAACACTAGTGAAACTGATAAAATAAAAAAGTTGAACCAGAAATAAAATAGGAGCATAACTCCTTTTTATTTTAATAAAATATTTCAATTTTTTCTGAAACTTTAAAATAATTAAAATATGAAATTATTATACAAAATAAACCAATGGAGTTTTATACTCACCTTACTTCTATATTTGACTATATATTTCGGACTAATTGCCCAAATTGTCCTCGGTGGACTACAACTCCTTTTCGCAATAATTATGTTCTTTCGCTGGGGTGAACTTACCATTACGTTAAGAAAACATCTTTTATATTATTCAACATTAGTGGTTTTATATGCCATGGGATATCTAGTGTTTAAAAACATAGTGACCTCATATGTTGCCATTGCTTGTATCACTTTTATTCCCATGTCAATAGCTGGGTATTTTGTATACATCACCTATAAAACACAAGAAGTATTATCAAATCAACCTAGTAAAGAAACCAAAATTACGATAGAATGAATAGTTATACAATCTTTGAAAAACTAAAAGAAAAAAGCAGTACTACCAACGAGAAAATCATCAAATTTTATGATGAGGCTACAGAGGATTATGAATTCTGGAGTAAAGATTTCAATATGCACTTCGGGTATTACATCCCTTTTAAAACCAATTTTCTTAAAAGAGATACCATGCTCAATCAAATGAATGATCAAGTGTTTGATCGATTACAACCCCCAAAACAAAATGCTGTGGTAGTAGATCTAGGATGTGGTATGGGTGGCACTATTCGTCATGGATTAAGAAAATATCCCTTACTGCATATAATAGGTGTTTCTTTATCAAATTTTCAAGTTACTGAGGGTAATAAAAGGCTAAAAAACATGAATGGACTTTTATTAGAAGAAAATTTTTGTGACACGACATTTGCAAGTAATAGTATCGATGGTACCTATGCGATAGAAAGTTTCTGCCATGCTGGACATAGTTTTGATGCATTAAAAGAAGCACACCGAATCCTTAAACCCGGATCGAGATTAGTCATTGCCGATGCCTTCTTAAAAAAAGAAGAAAACGAATTATGTATAGGAGATGAATATTGCTATAACCAGCTTTGTAAAGGATGGAGCCTTGATGGGTTAGGAAATATTAATACGGTTCATAAACATCTAGAACGTATCGGTTTTAAAAATATACACATCGAAGACATCTCATTTAGAGTTGCTCCTTCTGTATTGCATGTACCTTTTGCCACCATTGGGTTTATCTTAAAAAAAATCCTTAAAAAACAAGAGATACAACCCCAAAGCTGGAAAAACCTAAAGGGATCATTATTCGCGCTACTTTCTGGTTTACACATGAAAAGCTTTGGATATTATTTAGTCACCGCAGAAAAATAAAAAATGAATACTTATTCTTTTAGACAGACCAAATTATGGGGTTATATTCTGATGGCAGCATGTACTTCGAGTATTATTTTATATTACTATGCCAAGTCAATTCCCTCAGTTATTCCCAAAGACAATCTACTAAAAGAAATATGTATGTGCTCAGGTCAAATTTTATGGCAAGGAATCATAATGCGACTATGGGTAAAAGGAGAAATTACAAAATACCTATCTCAAATGATTACGATCTCTTTGTTAGGTTCTTTGGCTTTAATACCAATAATTATTCTTAATTCTAGAGCAGAAATTGGTTTAGAATTTAAAATGACGGGATTCTTTTTGATTGTAGCTTGCATGATTATAGAACATGCCAGAAGGGTAAAAAAAATCGCGCTTCCAGAATACTTAACATATACATGGATCTTATATCGAATATTTTGGATCCCCTTATTATTATTTTAAATTAAAAGACAATGAAAAAAATGATTATTGCCGCAGGCACGGGTTTTCTAGGGCAAGTACTAGTATCCCATTTTAGATCAAAAGTAGAGACCATTATAGTACTTACCCGAGGAAAAAATAAAGTTGAAAATAATATCTATTTCATACATTGGGATGCAAAAACTCTAGGAGAATGGGCAAAAGAACTCGAAGGTGCAGACATATTGATTAACATGACAGGTAAATCGGTAGATTGTAGATATACTCAGAAAAACAAAAATGGGATCTTATACTCAAGAACAGAATCTACAGCTGTATTAGGAATGGCAATTAACGCTTGCAATAACCCTCCTAAAACATGGATAAATTCTTCTACTGCGACGATCTACAGACACTCATTAGACAAAGAAATGAACGAAGAAGATGGCGAAATAGGAAATGGATTTTCTGTAAGCGTTGCCAAAGCATGGGAGGAATCATTTTTTTCTCAAAAAACCACCAAAACAAGAAAAGTAGCTCTAAGAACATCTATAGTTTTAGGAAAAAAAGGTGGTGCGCTCCCCCCATTAGTGCGCCTAACAAAAATAGGAATGGGAGGTAAACAAGGTAACGGAAATCAAAAAATAAGTTGGATCCATGAACTTGATTTCGCAAGAAGTGTAGCATTTGTAATCGATCAGACACAGATCACTGGTGTAATTAATATCGTTTCAAAAAAGCCTACGACCAATAAGGTATTTATGAATACTTTGAGGAATGTTTTAAAAATACCTTTTGGTATTCCTATGACAAAACCTGTATTAGAACTCGGTGCCAAAATAATCAAAACTGAAACCGAACTTATTTTGAAAAGTAGAAACGTTATTCCCAAAAAATTAGAAGATCATGGTTTTGTCTTTTTATATCCTAATCTAAGAGTTGCGTTAGAAAACCTTGTTAAGTGATACTAATTAAAGATACTTGCAAACCTATAAAAGTCCAAGCTCATCGAATATGGCAAGAATATATCTCAAAACCAAAATATATGCTCCTGTAGCTAAAGTATTCGACTTATCAAGGAGCATTGATTTTCATGTACAGTCTGCTCAAAAAACCAAAGAAAAAGCTATTGCAGGAAGAACATCTGGGTTGATAAAACTCAATGAAACTGTTACCTGGAGGGGAAAGCATTTTGGATTTTACTTAACTCACCAAAGTAAAATTACTAGGTTTGATGCCCTTAATCATTTTACAGATGAAATGATCCAAGGTCATTTCAAAAGTTTTAAACACCAACATAATTTTTATAAAATGTCAACATATATCGAAATGGTTGATATTATAGATTATCGCTTGCCCTGTGGCTTTTTAGGCAAAATATTCGATTTCATTTTTCTAAGAAAATACTTAACAAAATTTCTTACTTCGAGAAATGAATTTATAAAATCACATGCTGAAGTTTCTGAACTGAAAAAGGAACAATGACACACTCATTACCCCAAAAAAAGATCTGAAAATAAAAACTCAAAACACCAAAATTTAGGATCTAGCAAACAAAACATTAACTACAAGTTTATATTCATTTCGTTAAATCGTATTTAAGATTCAACTTTTTATTTTATTTTTAACCATTCGTACATAAAACTGTTTCACTATGAAGTGTTTTAAATTGCGTTTTGTATACTAATACGTTTTAAAATAGTAGTAAGGCCGATTAAGTGATATTATCAAATAACATTTAATATTTTTTTAAGCCAAATAGAAGACGCATAAAGTCTAATTGATTTTTAACGCACTAATAATGTGAAGAACCCAACAAGAGAAAGAATAATGTCAACAAACATCTTAGACCCCAATTCTTGGGTAGACAAATACAGTGATTACCTTTTTAATTATACTATTGTAAGAGTCGATGATGCTGAGATTGCCAAAGATATTGTACAAGAAACATTCTTTGCTGGGCTTAAATCTATGAAAAACTTTAAAGGTGAAGCCAGTGAACGTACTTGGTTAATTTCTATTCTAAAAAGAAAAATCATAGACCACTACCGTAAAATTAATAGTAATAAAGGGAAAGCAGAAGTACGCATTAATTATAACTCAGACTCTGAGACAGAGGGAGACTGGTTAGAAGAGCGTGTGGCAGACCCCTATGACAGTACTGTAGACAGCAAAATTGAGAATAAAGAACTTGGACTTGCGATTCATAACTGCATTCAGAAACTTCCTGAAAAACAAGCAGCTATATTCAAAATGAAAACGATTGATGGTTTTGAAACCGAAGCCATTTGTAATGAATTTGATATTACTTCGTCTAATCTATGGGTAATAATCCATAGAGCGCGTACGGCAATGGCTGAGTGTATAGAAAAAAATTGGTTTTAGAAAAAATGAGTATATTAAAAAAGATTTTTGTAAGCTGCCCTGAGGCGAATCACTTTTGTGATAAAAATCAGTATAAAGAAGCTTCTTTGTTAGATAAGATAAAATTAAACCTTCATCTCATATACTGTCGTGCGTGTAGAAAATATTCTGCTAATAATGGTAAATTGACTAAGTTAATTAAAAACCCAAAGGTTAAAAGCATACCTATTTCTGATAAAGAATTAATGAAGGAATTATTGCGAAAAAAAATGTCAGAATAACATAAATTTCTGATTTTTTTACATTTTTATATCTGATATTCATTTACTCAAGAATAGATTTTAAAACCCAAATAATAAAAAGCCAAAAAATTGGGATGCTTTCTACCCAAAAAGAGCAATAGTATTTAGACTGTCGTTTTTCTGTCCCCCACAAAAACAATAAACTTATTGTAGTGATTAAGATTGTACTTAAAATCTCTACAGAAGATAACAACTCTTCTTTGGCAATAGTTACTAATAAAAAGATAGCAAGTAAAATACTTCCGAAAATTTTAGTTCGAGTTACGCCAATACGCTGCGGCACTGTTTCTAAAGAGGAATCATCATACTGAAGATCCCTAATCTCAAAAGGTAACATCATAACAACAATAAATAAAAAGCGCTGAATCATCTCTATCCAAAAATCCATTGTAATACTCTTTTCAGAATAGGTTATCGGAATTAAAACAGTGATCCCCGCCCAAAGCAAAGCAATTATAAAAATTTTAACTCCTGCCAAACTCCTCAAATTCTTATTTTTAGGAAAAACAGGCACTACGTATAAAATCGTAAGTGTTATAAAAGGAAATAGATATAAAATCTTCAGGAACGAAAACCTTGATAAAAAATACACAAAAAGAATACTACTTATGATAGTAATTAAATGAATGCCGCCCATGGACTTATTTATTCTTTTGTGATACAGCTTTGACACCTCTGAATATTTCACAAAATTATAAGCTGTTATAGCACCAAAAAAGCTAAAAAACATCAAGCTATACTGACCCGATATTTCATATTTTAAGAAAGTAACTTGAACCAGTGCACATATTGCCAAAGCAACATGAAAACTTCCATTAATATAAAACTTGAATATGTTTTTTAGGGTTTCCACGTCGCTAATTTAAGGTTATATGTTAACAATACCTGAATTTGGTTAAAAACTTGATACTTCATGGTTAATTAATTGTGAATTTTTTAGCAATTAAATATGTAATTTTGCCGACTCAATCTCAACTGTTTTTCGCTATGAAAACTGACTCATTTAAACTGCGTCATATAGGTCCATCAGAAAAGGATCTTGATGATATGCTAACAACTATCAAAGCAGCGTCTATTGATCAACTTATTTATGAAACAATTCCTGACGACATCCTTATAAAAAAACCTTTGGATCTGCCGGCTGCAATAAGTGAACAAGAATATGCAGCACATATGCAAAAGCTATCTTCTCAAAATAAGGTATTTAAAACGTATATCGGTCTCGGTTATCACGAAGCCTGTATTCCTGCTGTCATTCAAAGAAATATTCTAGAAAACCCGGGATGGTATACTGCCTATACACCTTATCAGGCAGAAATAGCACAAGGAAGATTAGAAGCATTGCTAAATTATCAAACAATGATTTGCGATCTTACGGGTATGGAGCTTGCAAATGCCTCCTTATTAGATGAAAGCACAGCTGCGGCAGAAGCAATGACCATGTTATTTGCTTCACGTACCAGAGACCAGAAAAAAAAGAATGTCAACAAGTTTTTTGTATCTAAAGAAATATTACCTCAAACATTATCTTTATTACAAACCAGAGCAATTCCGCTTTCTATTGAGCTTGTTATAGGAGATCACCAGCAATTCGAATTTTCTTCTGATTTTTATGGAGCAATTTTGCAATACCCAGGGGTGTCAGGGCAAGTATTTGATTATGCCGATTTCGTAGAAAAAGCACATTCTTCTGAAATTAAAGTAGCCGTTGCCGCTGATATATTAAGTCTGGTAACCCTGAAATCTCCGGGAAGTTTTGGTGTCGATGTTGTAGTAGGAACTACACAAAGATTTGGGATTCCATTGGGATATGGTGGTCCACATGCAGGATTCTTTGCAACAAAAGAGGCATATAAAAGAAATATTCCAGGTAGAATCATTGGGGTAACTCAAGATGTAAATGGAAATCGCGCATTGCGAATGGCACTACAAACTAGAGAACAACATATCAAACGGGATAGAGCGACTTCTAATATATGTACGGCTCAGGTACTTCTTGCTGTAATGGCCGGAATGTATGCAGTATATCATGGCCCTAAAGGGTTGTCATATATCGCTTCAAAAGTTAATTCTTCGACAACATCATTAGCCGAGGCATTAAATGAATTAGGGTATGAACAGCTTAATACTATATATTTTGATACCATTCGCATCAAGGCGGATACTTCCAAAGTAAAAAAAATAGCTCAATTACAAGAAGTTAACTTCTATTACCCAGACCATGAAACTGTAGCAATATCACTTAACGAAGCTACAACAATTGATGATATTAATGTGATTATAAAAATCTTTGCGGAAGTAGCAAATAAAGAAAATATCACTGTAGAAGAAATTCAATCTTCGAGTACCATTCCTGTGAATTTACAACGTGCTACCGACTTCTTAACGCATGATGTATTTAACACATATCATTCTGAAACAAAATTAATGAGATATATCAAGCGACTAGAGCGTAAAGATTTATCATTAAACCACTCAATGATACCATTAGGTTCCTGTACCATGAAACTTAATGCGGCTTCAGAAATGTTGCCATTAAGTGATCCACAATGGGGCAACATACACCCATTTGTTCCGACAGAACAAGCGCAAGGTTATCAAACCGTACTAACAAAACTAGAAAATCAACTTACAGAAATTACTGGTTTTTCGGCTACATCATTACAACCCAATTCTGGTGCCCAGGGAGAGTTTGCTGGACTTATGGTCATCAAAGCATATCACGAATCTAGAGGCGATCATCATCGTAACATTTGTCTTATCCCCTCTTCTGCACATGGTACTAATCCTGCCTCTGCTGTTATGGCAGGGATGAAAGTTATTGTTACCAAAGCAACCGATGAAGGTAATATTGATGTAGAAGATTTATTAGCAAAAGCAGAACAACATAAAGATAATCTTTCTGCTTTGATGGTCACATATCCATCTACTCATGGTGTTTATGAATCTGCTATCAAAAAGATTACTAAAATTATACATGATAATGGCGGTCAGGTATATATGGATGGAGCCAATATGAATGCTCAAGTAGGGCTGACTAATCCAGGTGCAATTGGCGCAGATGTTTGCCACCTCAACTTGCACAAAACTTTTGCAATACCGCATGGTGGTGGTGGACCTGGTGTAGGACCTATTTGTGTTGCTAAACAACTGGTTCCCTTTTTACCTGGCAATCCTGTAATACCTACAGGAGGTGATCAAGGTATTACAGCAATTTCTGGCGCTCCATGGGGATCTGCACTGGCGTGCTTGATATCATACGGATATATCACTATGTTGGGTACCAAAGGACTCAAAAAAGCTACAGAATATGCTATTTTGAATGCCAATTATATAAAAGAACGTCTTGATGGACATTACGATGTTTTGTATGTTGGCGAAAGAGGAAGAGCTGCTCATGAGATGATTATTGATTGCCGACCATTTAAGGCAAATGGCATAGAGGTTACTGATATTGCAAAAAGACTAATGGATTATGGTTTTCATGCCCCTACAGTCTCTTTTCCGGTTGCTGGCACCATGATGATAGAACCCACAGAAAGCGAAGGGAAATCAGAAATTGATCGTTTTTGCAATGCCATGATTTCTATTCGAGAAGAAATAAAAGAAGCGACACCAGATGAGTCAAATAATGTACTAAAAAATGCACCTCATACCTTATCCATGCTTACTTCAGACAGTTGGGATTTCCCGTACTCTAGAGAACAAGCAGCATACCCACTACCCTATATTATGGACAATAAATTTTGGCCCTCAGTACGGCGTGTAGATGATGCATATGGAGATAGAAACCTAATTTGTACCTGTGCACCAATTGAAGCATATGTAGAAGCAGAAGCTTAAAACAAAACGATCTAGATATCACTCTGAGCCTGTCGAAGTATACTTGTTATGCAAGTTTCCTAATATCTTTGACAAGCTCAGAGTGACAATAGAAAAACCTTGGTATAACCATATTGCCCTTTTTTATATATAGCAAAACCTAAAAACTTTAACGCTGCCTTAAGTTATGAAAGATATTACCTCTAGAAAAGACATAGCGTTTTTAATGAGTGATTTTTATAACAAAGCTATTGCACATCCAGAGATAGGTGTATTTTTTACAGATATTGCTAGAATTGACCTTATAAAACATTTGCCTGAAATCACCGACTTTTGGGAACAGCAATTATTCAGAAAAGGTGGGTATAAAAAAAATGTCTTACAAATTCATAAAGATCTTGACCTCAAAAAGAAATTAAAAAAAGTCCATTTCGAAACCTGGTTATCTCTTTTTAATAAAAGCGTAGATGATTTTTTTATAGGAGAAAAAGCAGAGCTAATAAAAACCAGAGCTTTATCAATTTCTATTATGATGCGTTCTAAAATAGATTAAGAAATATCTTTCTTTCTATTAAGTTTCTACAGTTTTATATCAAAACATTAGAAATATACCGTTCTTAAAAGAGGTTGGGTATCGTAAAAAATATTATGCATGCATAATATTGTAACTTATTATTTGTACATTATGTACCAAACACAGAATGAAAACGATGCACACCAAAATAACCGGAACGGGAAGCTATATACCTAGTCAAATAGAGAGAAATGAGGATTTTGCTAATCATCAGTTTTTTAACGATAACGGAACTCCGATAGAAAGTGATATACACTCTATAATAGATAAATTCAAAAAAATTACAGGTATTGAAGAGCGTAGATATGCCTCAAATCATCTGAACACATCAGATTTAGCATTTTTATCTGCTGAAAAAGCGATTAAAGACGCACAGATTGATCCAGAAACACTTAACTATATTATTGTAGCTCATAATTTTGGAGATGTTGACAAAAACTCAGCACAAGGTGATACCGTACCAAGCCTTGCTGCAAGAGTAAAGCACAAACTCAAAATAAAAAATCCTTTTTGTGTAGCGTATGATGTTCTTTTTGGTTGTCCGGGCTGGATAGAGGGCGTTATACAAGCAAATTCGTTCATCCGTAGTAATATGGCCCAAAAGTGCTTGATCATTGGGGCAGAAACTTTATCAAGAGTTATTGATCCTCATGATCGCGACTCTATGATTTATTCTGATGGTTCGGGTGCAGTAATTCTAGAAAAAACCGAAAAAGAAGGAGGAATACTCTCTTCGGTAAGTGCCTCATATACTTTAGAAGAAAGCGATTTTTTATTCTTTGATAAAACCTATAATAATAGCATTACTGATGACAATAAATACATCAAGATGCAAGGTAGAAAGATATACGAATTTGCGCTAAATAGGGTTCCTTCAGCAATGAAAGCATGTCTTGATGATGTAGGTCTTCATTGTAATGACATTAGCAAAATTCTAATTCATCAGGCTAATGAAAAAATGGATGAAGCAATCGTAAAAAGATTCTATAAGTTATATGACCAAACTGTTCCTGATAATGTAATGCCTATGATCATCCAAACTTTAGGAAATAGCAGTGTTGCTACCATACCAACATTATATGATCTTTTGCTAAAAGAAAAAATAAAAGATCAACATATTAACGAAGGAGATATTTTACTATTTGCAAGTGTAGGTGCCGGCATGAATATTAATGCCTTTGTATACCAAGTATAATTACATAGGAACTAGTTCGCAAAAACAATTCAAATTTATTAGAGAATTGACTATTTTTACGAATCTAAATTATTGACGCACCTATTATGTACGAAGGAACTTTTCCTCACAAACGATATAAAGAAACCTTAGAATTCTTACGAAAAAATGTTCCAGCCCCTGCAAAAATTCTTGATTTAGGCGTACGTAACCCCTTTGTCGATTTTATGGAAAAGGAAGGATATACGGTCTCTAATACATCGGGAGAAGATTTAGACATTGATACTACAGCTGTAAAAACTAACAACTCAGATGTTTTGACTGCATTCGAAATTTTTGAACATCTCATAGCTCCTTTTAATGTTCTAAGAGATGCCAAAGCTGATAGACTAGTTGCTTCAATACCACTAAAATTATGGTTCTCTTCTGCGTACCGAAGTAAAACAGATCTTTGGGATCGTCATTATCACGAATTTGAAGATTGGCAATTTGATTGGTTACTAGAAAAGGCTGGTTGGGAGATTAAAGCCAAAAAGAAATGGACACATCCTATAAAAAAAATAGGATTTAGACCACTGCTCAGGCTTTTCACACCAAGATACTACATTGTTTATGCTGAAAGAAAAAAGTAATCCTTACAATTTAATACCTTCTAGAATGTATTTAAAGCAAATAATCTCTACCGTTTGAAAATTTACATTGTTATACCAGCGCATAATGAGGAAAAGTTTATCGCAAAAACTTTGCAATCTCTAGTAGCACAATCTTTATTACCTCAAAAAATTGTAGTTGTTAATGATCATTCTACAGATCAAACAAGAAAGATTGTTAATCAATTCGTGACACAATACGATTTTATAGAAATAATAGACACAGCATCTTCAGAGGATCATATGCCCGGGAGTAAGGTAATTAATGCTTTTAATGAAGGGTACAATACACTTGATCAAGACTATGAAATTATTTGCAAATTTGATGCAGATCTTATCTTCCCGGCAGACTATTTAGAAAAAATAACAAATTGGTTTAAAGAAGATGATCGTATTGGTATGGTTGGGGGCTTCTGTTATATCAAAAAAAATGACCGCTGGATACTAGAAAACTTAACCAATAAAGATCATATAAGAGGAGCACTAAAAGCTTACAGAAAATCATGTTTTAAAGATATTGAAGGTCTTAAGCCTGCTATGGGATGGGATACTATTGACGAATTATTAGCCCAGTACCACAATTGGCAGATTAAAACCGATACTACATTACATGTCAAGCATCTTAAACCAACAGGGAATACTTATAACCAAAAATCAAAGTACAAACAAGGCGAAGCTTTTTATCGCATGCGTTATGGTTTTTGGATAACACTAATAGCTTCTGTAAAATTAGGGCTTCTCAAAAAACAACCTGTGCTAATCAAAGACTATATAATTGGTTATTATAAAGCCAAAAGAGAGCAACAACCCTTTTTAGTATCAAAAACAGAAGGTGTATATATTCGTACGTTGCGCTGGAAAAAAATAAAAGAAAAATTGTTTTAATTTTCAAAAACAGACAAGTCTGTCTTTTTTATATTATTATTTTCTTATATTTGCATCATGAAACATTCTTTGATAAAGCAACATATTATAGAAACTGCTTCTACCCTCTTCTATAAGAATGGGTATAATCTTACCGGGATAAATGAGATTATAAAAGAATCAGGAATTGCAAAGGCAACCCTATATAACCACTTTAGTTCCAAAGAAGATATTTGTCTGGCTTATTTACAATTCAAAAATAATGGTTTCAAAAAAGATATTAAATCCTTCATAGATAATTCAAAAAAGGGCAAAAATCAATTATATGCATTATTTAATTTTTTGTTAGAATTCTATGACCACAAAGATTTTAATGGATGTTGGTGCCTTAATACCTTTGCCGAAATTCCAAAAGATAATCAACGAATACGAAAAGAAATTCAGAAACAAAAAGAAGATTTTATCAGATTTATTCAAGAACTAATCATAGAAAATTATAATCAAGGTACTATCGCGAAAAACGAAATGTTAGCAAAACAAATCTACTTGATCTACGAAAGTGCTATTTCTGAAAGCAAAGTTCACCAAAATCAATGGCCGATAAAGGCAGGATTACATCTGTGTAAAACGATAGTTAACTAAAAAAATTTATTAATTAAAAGACAGACTTGTCTGTCTAAATAACAAACATCACTTTATGAATACTTTTAACAATAAAATAGCCCTAGTAATAGGAGGAACAAGCGGAATCGGTAAAGCAACTGTAAATTCTTTACTTAAAGAAGGAGCGACTGTTCATGTAGTAGGTCGAACTGTATCTAAAATACCAGATGCAGATCGTCTAATCAAACATCAGGTTGACATAACTAATATGCAAAATGTAAACAAACTGACTATTACTATTTCTCAATTAGATCGTCTCGATTACCTGGTTAATGCTTCAGGGATTTTTGGCCCCAAAGCATTTCTAGATCACACACTCGAAGACTATGATTCATACCAAGACCTAAACAGAGGTTTCTTTTTTCTTACACAAGCGGCTGCAAAAAAAATGAAAGAACATACTAGTGGTTCTATAGTTAATGTAGGGTCGATGTGGGCAAAACAAGCAGTAAAAGCAACTCCTTCCTCTGCTTATTCTATGCAAAAAGCAGGACTTCATTCGTTAACACAACATTTGGCAATGGAGCTTTCTGATTATGGGATTAGAGTAAACGCAGTATCCCCTGCTGTTGTTGAAACCCCCGTCTATGATAGTGTTTTTGGTAGTGCTGAAGAAGCGAAAAAGGCTTTAGTAGGGTTTAATAACTTTCATCCCATAGGTAGAAATGGGACTCCGCAAGATATAGCTAATAGTATTACTTTTCTACTCTCAGATCAAGCATCTTGGGTCACTGGGGCTATATGGGATACAGATGGAGGAGTATTAGCAGGGAGAAATTAACTTAAAAAATAAGATTTCTTATACCACATTAGTAAGGGTAAGGTTTTTAAAAAAACCTTACCCTTTTTTTAAACCATCAATTGACATAAAATTCAAAAAGAAAAATCATGTTGATATATTATACTGATTAGAAAAGTTATGTTTTAGCTTTACTAAAATACTTCTTACACTTCAAACAAAGAAAAAAACGAAAAATCCAGTAAGAAAAAACATTTTTATAACGAATTGAAAAAAGTTTAAAGTACAGTAAGCCATAAAAACAAAAAAAAGAGGTTACTTACACCAATATTATTGACCAACTAATAAACGTATACCTATAATACCGATGAGATTACTAGTCACAATCTTAATGGCTTTTATCATTTCTCATGCTAACGCCACTATAAAAGATAGTTTACAAAGTAGCTATAATACTACTTCTTCTAAGAAAGAAAAATTTAAATTATCTATGTTGTTGGCTAAAGAAAGTAAAGACTCTACCCTTTTTTGGCTTCAAAAAGGAATTGATATTGCAAAACAAGAACAAAAAGATTCTTGGTTGGCAAAAGCATTAGTTAAACAAGGAAGAGCGTATATCAAACATGAACAATATATTTCTGCTATTTCTTCTTATAACAAGGCCATAAGAATTTATGAAAGCAAAAAGGATACAGTAAATCTTGAAAAAACAAGAAATAAACTAGGAAACGTTTTGCAACTTAATGGGGAATATCAAAAAGCATTTTCGGCGTACAGATCAAATTTAGAGTTTGCCATGGCATCGCAAAACCCAAAAAAGATCAAAAAGTTATATTGGAAAATGATTTTTACGTTGTATAATTCTTGTGAATATGACATTGCATTTCATTACTGCCTCAAATTCGAGGAACTACTTAAAAACACCAAGGATACCGATGGTCTGCACATTGTATGGATGATGAAAGGATATATTTATTATGATTTAGAAGAATACAAGCGATCAGAAAAATGCTTTGAGAATATGCTACATGCAGTACAAAATTCTTCCGAAAAAAGAAAGATACATATCAAAACTATGTATCAAGGTATGCTGGCAGAATTTGAAATCATAAGAGGAAATAACCTATTAGCCGCGCAATTATTAGATTCGGTAATTCATTATTACCAAAAAAAAGAAGACAAACTTCTTGAGGGTTATTTTAAAATGAAAAAAGCAAAGCCCACCAACAAATTAGGGAAAAAAAAGGATGCGCAACAACTACTCTATCAGGCAAAGTCTGCACTATCTGGTAAAGGGATAAATAAAAAACTCTTTGAACTCTATATTCATCTAGCCGAGTTTCATCTAGAACATAATGAATTATCTGAAGCAATCAAATACGCAAACATGGTTATCGATTTGCACCAAAAATATGGGCTCACTCGAGAATTGTTTAAAGCGCATAAGATCTTGTCTCAAATCTATGATCAAAAAGAAGATCTCAACAATGCCCTTTTTCATCTCAAAGAATACCAAAAACTCATCGATCGTTCTGGCAACTTACGCGTGGTCAATGCTATTAAGCATATGGAATTAGATCACAATGAGAAATCACAACAAAGAGAGATTGCCTCTCTAGAATTAGAAAATGCAGAGACAAAAAGCATACTTGATAGGCAACGCAGGATTATTGGAATCTTTATCATTGGAGGAATAGTATTACTTATTTTGATTATAATCTCTTATTATATTTTCAAACAAAGACAAGAATTAGCAAAGAAAAATGCAGACATACAGGCCATCAAAGCTCAAATGGAAGGCGAAGAAAAAGAACGCAATCGAATTGCTAGAGATTTACATGACGGGGTTGTTAGCGATTTAGCAGGACTCAAAATGACACTGCATACCCTAGAAAAAGACGAGACATCACATCAACATATTATCGAAAACCTGACTAGTATTTCTAAAGAGGTCCGTATAGTTTCGCACAACTTGTCTTCTCCTCTATTTATTGATAATAATTTTCGAGAAGTACTTGAGCATTATTTAAACCAATTTTCTCAGAAGGAAGATAGCTTACAAATTAAATCCAAAATAGATCCAAAAATAAACTGGAATACTGTTGATGCGCATGTTCAGATTTCATTATATAGAATTATTCAGGAAGTGGTTCATAATGCAGTGAAGCATTCAAATGCTTCTGTTCTTGACATTCAATTACTCTGCCATCCTGAATATATGAATCTTTTGGTTGAAGACAATGGTAAAGGAATCTCATTTGATTCAAAAATAACAAGTAGAGGTCTAAAAAATATTTCAGAAAGAGTAAAAGCCCTTGATGGAGACTTTGAAATAGACAGCATCCCTAATGCATATACTATCATCAATATTAATATCCCTTTAACTCTGTGACGTCCTGAATAATCGTTACAAGAA
>NZ_JACC01000063.1 GCF_000520955.1 Aquimarina pacifica
CCGTCTTTATAATCTTTTTCCTCTATTACATTTCCGTCTTCATTATAAGTGATCCATATACCAATTTTTAGGCTAGCATATTTTCCCGCGTAATCTGGTTTATCCGTTAATTTATATGTTCCCTTTTCTTTTATTATTCCATTTTCATAAAATGATTTCCATTCACCAATAGGTTGATCATATCGAAACTCACCTAATGATTCAGGCTCTCCATTTTTGTAATATGATTTCCAAAGACCGGTTTTTGAAAATTTTAAATTAGAAAAATCATATATTTTTTTAGGAGTTCGCAAAGTATCAACTATAACTATCCCTTTGGCATATAGTTCTCCTGAAGCATAGGTTATTGTTCTTTGAAAAGTATATGGTTCTTTTTGTTTTTCGACTATAAAGCCTTCGTCCTTAATTTTTAATTCTTTTAATTGATAATTGTATTGCTCAACATATGTAGTATCACTAACCATTCTTAGTGAATATCTAATCCGTTGTTTATCATCATAAGCTATAAGTCCTGTTTTTTCTTCGTTTTTGAACTTCCTTTCAAATTCTAACACCCCTTGTTTGTACATTTTTTCTGATACCAATTTACCATCAAAATACTTTTTTTGAGAAGATATTTTGCCCGCATCATAACGATCTAGATAACCTTCTCCCGTGAAGGTGGTTTTTCCTCCACAGGAATGGTAGGGCACATTACTTCCTTTATTAACTAGTATTCCGTCTTCAGAATAAGAGGCAAACTTTTGGTCAGTAATGTTATCATTAGCTATGTAGGTGACATTGCAAATACTATTTCCCATTTCATCTAGTACGGTCCAAGGGCCAAACTTATCTCCATTTTTATAGGCTCCTTTTTCCTTAATTAGATTCTTTTCATAATTATAATAAGATATAAAAGGACCATTTCGGTAATAATCATTTTTATCTTGAGTAAATGTGGTGATTGATTTTATTGTAAAATATCCCCCATGATCATAATAATCCAGCTCTTCACAGACGGCATTATCTTTGGTATAGGTGCATTTTTTAAGCAAATTAGGGTTACGGCTACCATATTCTTCCCAAATACCTGTCTTAGTACCATTTTTATAGCTCCCTTTAGTTTCTACCGTACCATCATACTTATACAACAAATATTCACCATCTGTTTTGCCATTTTCATCAATAGTTTTTTTCTCTTTTAATGTACCATTGCTGTGGTAGGACTTTTGAACTCCAACTTTTGTTCCGTTTTTATAGGTATGTTCTAAATTAGGGATACCATCAGTATAAAAATATTTTTGTAAACCGTCTTTTTTACCATTTTTATAATAAAAAGCCTTTTTAAGCTTACCACTACCATTATATTCTAGTTCTTGGCGGATATAATTGTTGTGTTCATCAAGATAATTTTTTATTTCTGATGTTAGTTGGTTCTCATAGAAGCTTTTTTTTATGGTTGTAGTCCCATAGGTGGTTACCTCATTATCTTTGGTATTGTCTTCATTGTAAACAATTTCAGTTGTAACGTTACCCAAACGTGCGTCTTTCTTTATTTGTTTTTTAATTTTATAGGTTTCTTCCAGTTCTCCCTCATAAAAGCTCATAACTAGATTTATAGTACCCAGATCAGGATCATTATAGTTTTCTTTAATTCTATAATCTGATTGTAGCTCTCCCTCGTCATATTCTTGTTCAATATTAACGATGCCTAACTCTGGGTCGTCATAACTTTCTTTAAACCGGGTCTCCCATGTCAAAACACCTTCTTTATCATACTCACCAACAGCTTTCATTTTTCCGTATGTTGTATCTTCAATCATGGTGTTTTTTTCGAAAAACTCATAATTAATCTCATCAGTATAGTTTTTATATACTTTTACCAAGGTGACTTCACCTAAGGTAGCATGCTGTACTATTTCTCTGGTTTTTTTTTGGGCCTGAAGTATAGTAGAAAATGAGAAGAGTATTAAAAGGAAAATTGCAGGTTTTATGTGCATTATTCGTGATTTGTTATTTCTATTGGTGCAGATAATAAAATCATCCATATTCATTAGATTATTGTATTTGAAGCATTTTTTTACAATGTTAAATATTTTCGATCATATTTTCTGTATTTGAAGATGATTATACTAATGAAAATAAAAGCTAATAAATGAGTAAAGGATAGTAGAAGACTAGAGATTGCCACAAGATGTTTTAGATACTAATGATCTAAATATAAAGTAAACAGGTAGTTACAGGGGTGCTCACTAGTTTCTATTTGACAAATAGGACTTCTTGAATTCTCTAAAGTCGATTTGTCCAAGAATATAGAAAAGGTGCTATTTGCGTTTTAAAATCCATTTAGGGTTAAAACTCTTATAAACCTTTATAGAGCATTCTTTATCTTAATCTAACTTATTTTCAATCACATAATTCCCCCAGTCTACCATAGATTGTATTACAGGGACCAAAGTTTGTCCAAACTCAGTTAAGGAGTATTCTACTTTTAGTGGTGGCTTTGAGGTATACACTTTCCGCTTGATAATTCCATCATTTTCTAATGTCTTTAACTGTAAACTCAATGTACGCTCAGTAACTGTAGGCATTGTTTTTCTCAGTTCATTATAGCGCAGCGTGGTATACTTCAAGTTGTTCAAAATTACTGCCTTCCATTTACCCCCAATAATGCCCATCACTAAACTGGTACAGCAGGGATATTCTTTTCCGTTAAAGGTGTACATATTTCAAATTTAATTAAACTATCATTTTTGACCGTTATTGCAAAGATAGAATAATATACTTACTATTGTAACTATATTAAGTATAGTAAAAATCCATTAAAAATGAAAGCACCCATTATTTTAAAAAAAGATACACTATGAACGCTATTTTAATTGATAGTATTGGTTACGGTGGTTTGATCATCAATTTATATTCTATGTCTACCAAAGGAGAGTATAAACTACGATTAATCTCACTAATCGCTAATGTAATTTACATTATATACGGCGTATTAATTATTGCAACTCCGATAGTTGTAGGGTGTACTATTGCTGTATTTCTTCATGGGTATCATCTTAGACGATTGAAAATTAAAAAGAACAACAATGATTAAAATACAAATTGCGAAAGAAGCAGATACAGAAGTTTTAGCACTTTTAGGAAGAGTAACCTGGGCAGAATCTCATGGTCATTATATAGATGATAAAAAGAACCTATTACAATACTTAGATGAGAATTTTTCGGTTTCTAAAACCAAACAAAATATAAACAATCCTAAGAACCTTTTTTATATTGTTTATGTTGATGACTTACCTGTTGGTTACGCAAAATTAGTTATAAACGAAGGATGCGAAAGTATTACCTCCCAAAACACTGTTCGCCTTGTAAGGATCTTCATTTTAGCCGATTTCATCCCATTGAAAATAGGGCAACAACTACTAACTTTTGTTGAAGAGAAAGCTAAAGCATTACAATTAGAAACCATGTGGCTTTCGGTTTACATAAAAAACGATAGAGCCATTAGATTCTACGAGAAAAATAAATTTATAAACGTTGGAGAATTAAATTTTATCGTCAATGGAGAAGGATATAACAATATAGTATTCTCTAAAAAAATATAAAACACCAGTTCGCTATTTCATTAAAAATGCACTTCGGTACATTTTCTTAACCAAATAGCGAAACTATATATACTCTTTTATTTTGCAATAGGTGCGCTCATACAGTGATCAGGTATCCCAAATCCATCGATTAATATTCCTAAATGTGGTCGCAATTCTGTACAGAGTCGTTCTACACGTTGGCGCATTGCTTTCGACTTCGTTCCGCTAATATAGCCTTGTTCTAAATACCAAGAAGCATCTTTGCGCAATTCATGCAATGCATACAAAACGCCTAATTTTTGAAATAACAACCTATTTTTTTCATCTTCAATGGTATCCGTAAAATCTACAAACGTAGCATACGCCAATTCTACGCTATATGCTTTGCCCAAAGCCAACAGATGTGTTTGTACCTTTAAAAAAGCCTGATATGATGGCATTCCTTTTTTTACATAATCTCGAATTCGCATTGCAATTGTATAGGTCAGTCTTCTGGTACGAAAATCAAAAGCGTGTTTATGAAATTTTGAACTATATAAATGGTCTTTATCCACATTATTGGTGTATACAGGATTAATAGTATTTAATTTATCCCCAATTCTTGCACCTAATAATTTAAGTACAGCGGTAAAACCAGCACTATTAAATTCTGATTTAAAATCTGATAAAACACCCTTGGCAGCTAATTGAAGTAGCACATGGTTATCACCTTCAAAGGTTGTGAATATATCGACATCGCCTTTTAGATCCGTGATTTGATTTTCCATCAAATATCCTTTCCCGCCACAGGCTTCTCGACATTCTTGTATGGTATCATTAGCAAACCATGTAATGATCGATTTAAGTCCAGCGGCTTGTGTTTCTATTTTTCGCTTGTCCTGCACTGTCGTGTCACTATATGCTTTCATCATATGCGTAAGCGTAATGTCATAGACATAACAGCTAGCAATTGCCGGAGTCAAGCGTAATTGGTGAGTTGGGTAATCCATTAACAGATCTTCCTGAATCTTTATACTGTCATTAAATTGTCTTCTTTTTAACGCATGTTTTACGGCAATCGCCAATGCTTTTTTGGCACCACCAAGTCCAGCACGTGCAACACAAATTCTACCACCAACCAATGTGCCCAACATGGTAAAAAAACGTTTGCTAGGGTTTTCGATATCAGAGTGGTAGGTGCCATCTGGTGTAATATCCCCATACTTATTTAATAAATTCTCTCTTGGTACTTGTACTTGATGAAACCAGATTTTACCATTATCCACTCCATTCAGACCAAGTTTATAACCGTTGTCTTCTATAGCAACACCAGGCATTAATTTGTGTTCTGCATCACGAATAGGTACCAAAATAGCATGAACACCATGGTTTTTTCCTTCTACAATTAATTGAGCAAAAACAGAAGCCATTGATGAGTGCAAGGCATTTCCTATATATTCTTTGTTATCATTTTTTCCTGGTGTGTGAATAAATATACTGTCTGTTTCCTTATCATAGGTCGCTGTCGTTTTTACACCTCTTACATTAGATCCATGCCCTGTTTCGGTCATCGCAAAACAACCCAAAAGTGTTGCTTTTCCGGTTTCAGATAAATACGCATCATGATGTTTTTTAGTCCCTAATTTTTGAATACTTCCTCCAAAAAGACCAAACTGTACACCAAATTTTACAGCCATACTACCATCTACATACATCATATTTTCAAAAATCGCCGCATATCCGGGCATATTTTCTGTTCCTCCATAAGGTTTGGGGTAGGCCATAGCACCATATCCCTCTTTAGCCAAAAACGCCACCTGTTTTAATACATGTGCTCTAAATGTTTCCTTATCTCTTTTAATATCCCATTCAAAAATGGGGTCTTTTAATAC
Source organism: Aquimarina pacifica (assembly GCF_000520955.1). Classification (GTDB taxonomy): domain Bacteria; phylum Bacteroidota; class Bacteroidia; order Flavobacteriales; family Flavobacteriaceae; genus Aquimarina; species Aquimarina pacifica. The sequence continues at coordinate 5,441 of NZ_JACC01000063.1, forward strand.
ATTTCTAAAAGCATCAATAACGACAGCATGTTCTCCTTTTAATATCGCATCTATTTCAATGGGATTGTAATACGTAGACGTACTTTCTTTTACAACCTCTATTTCAAATAAATGCTTATAATGGTTTGGTTGAATACCAAGATTAATTTCAATGTCTTTCAAATACGAATTGAATGGACATTCGGCAAAATGATGACAAACCATTTTTTGACTAAATGTAGAAAGCGGATACGTATCACTTTCTACTAACTTTATTTTAGAGTTAGAAATTACTTTCTTCCAGTTTTTAAGTTCTTGATAGGCAGGAGGTGCCTTTTTATCTAAATATTTTATAAGGTAGCTACGATCTTCTTTTTTCAGTGTGTCATCATATTCGATTGCTTTTTTTACTACTGAGACTTCAGAATATGACAATAAATCATCAGACCAAATCACATAAAAAAAAGGAATATATTGTAAAATACCAGGAGAATAAATTTTTGCTATCATACGCTAAATTTACGATGATATGACTTTATAAAACAGGGAAGTGAAAAAAAAATTTTTTTTAATAAGTGAACTTAGGATTAGTCATCAAAATCAAAGGCAGGGAAGAAATAGTCTTTTTAATGGGTAATCACTTGGTATGAGAGTCAATGGCCGCTTAGGTTGTAGTTTTAATAATCTGATGTAGGTTGCTATTTTACGATTCTATAGCAGGTTCATCAAATACTTCATTCTTTTCTGATGAAAATTTCTAAAATGATTTATATTACACTTTTATAAAAAAGCTTATTTCATGATACTAAAAAATCTAATGGATACTCCTCCTGGTCCTTTGCTTGAGGAATATCTATTGATACCTCATAGCGATATTACTATAAATTTTGGAGAAGATGATTATGGAGAATATGGGTTGAGTAGAAGTTCTTTAGAATGGTGTATTTCAGAAGAATCTATAAGAGATTTAAAAACCTTTGATGATCACAGATTTGATGAGGGGTTAGAGCTTGAATTTTCACCCTACAGGGGATTGAAATCAAAAGAAATTACCATAAATGATAAAAACATAGTGATGCCAGAACTTGCCAAAATTGAGCAAGAACCACTTCGGTTACCTGATTTTAGTTATGTTAAGGGTAACAAAACACTTATTGTTTCTGATAAATTTTTCAATTTATTGTCTTTATCAAAAAAAACGGGTAGCGGTTCAGGGAAAGCAATTTTAACGGATGCTTTTGGCACCAAACATGATGGGTTTCATTATATTTCTTTTCATAACCCTTTAAGTGTAATTCAATTAGAAAAGAGACTCAATAGGGTAGAAGTAAGCCAAAGACCTTTTATATACCTTAGTTATAAAAAACACTTTTTTGATAATCAGTGGTTGGACCAAGAGACGGTTTTAATTCATAAAGATCATTTAGAGAGATTTCATCAAGAAGGTATCACGGGTTTGTATCCGGAGTTTTACCAAAAAAAGGAAGATGAAGATGGTGTGCTTCAACATGAAATAAAAGAAATATATATCACCTACAAGAGTTTAGAAAATTGGCAATCTAATACTTATGAAATTTATATGCCCGGTAACTAATATTTTACTATGATTTTTAAGAGAGAAAAGAACTATTCTGAAGAAGAACTTACTTTAGCCATTGATAATTTAAATGCTACTAAAAACATAGACGGATATACATTTCCCGATACAGAAATTAGAGCAAAATCGGTCAAGATAATTTGTTCTGCCAACTACAGTTTATTTTCCAAAAAAATGTTGAAAAATATATGTAGTTATATAAAGAGTTCCCCCGCGTATATAAGTGCTGACTTGATTGAAGATGAATTTGGAATTGAATTTGACCAAATGAATACTGATTTTGAGGTGAATTACAAAGGTAAATACACTTTTGTACCAAACAAATGGTTGCCTAAAGTACTGGTTCAGGAGCGAAATTTATTTGGAAAAATAATAGGATTTTTTCTTCAAAAAGCACCTCCTTTTAAGAAAAAAACGAAAATTAAGAATATTAATATTCCGATGATGAATTTTTCAAAAGGCAAAATGAACAGACTGGAATTGGATAATGTAGTTTTGTATACATCTAAATTCCAAAAGATGGAGCTAGAAACTATTATGTTTTATGAATCGGATTTGTCTGGTGCAAAATTTAGTAAATGTTCGTTATCAAGTGTTCGCTTTATTGATACAAGCCTAGATGATGTAGAGTTTATTGACTGTGATTTTGATCAATCAGAAGTACAAAATGTAGAAAATACTACGTTTAAAGATTGTGTTTTTTATGAAACCAATTTTTTTCACTGCAAAGGTGAATTTATAGGCATAGAAACTTGTGATTTTGAAGGCTGCTGGTTTTCTTTTTGTGATTTAGGAAAAGTAACAAATCTAACACAAGAACAATTAAATTCTTGTTTAGGAGACGATAATGTTGTACTCCCTAAACATCTCAAAAAACCAGATTTTTGGCCTAAGAAAGCAGATGTATATACCTGGGATACTTGGTTAGAAAGCGGTGAAATAAACGAGTCTAATGCGACATTAGCGTACGAATAAAAGTAACTGGGTTATAATGCACTCAAATATTGATTCAAATCAACCTCTTTATCTAAATTAAGCTTCTTTTTTAAGCGATACTTACTTTTTAAAACACTATCAGGCAATACATTGAGCATAGAGGCAATTTCTTTTGTAGATAGATTCATACGCAAAAATGATGCTAAACGCATTTCTTTTTCGCTAATATCAGGGTATATTTCTTTAAGTTTATGATCAAAATTGTTGTGTACTTCAGAGAAGTATGACTTAAATACTTCCCAGTCTTTATCTTCAGCATTTTCTTTTTTTAGTAATAAGACCAATCGACGGAATTCTACTTTAAATAACTCTGGTGATTTTTTGATTTTTTCTAGATTCTCTTTGAGCTCTTGTATAAATGCCTTTTTCTGAACTAAATGAAGGGTTTGTGATGCTAACTCTTTTTTCTTAAACGCGATCTCTTGCTTTAATAACATTTCTTGTTTTTCTCGTTCTGTTTTATTTTTTTTAATACGTTGTTTAAAACCAAAAAATAATAATCCAGAAATAGTCAAAAAAGATACCATTCCGGTACCATAAAGGGTTTTCGTAAGCTTGTCATTTTCGGCTTGCACATTCAGTGTTTTTATTTCTTTTTCTTGCAGCGTAATTTGAGTTTCTTTTTTTTCTAATTCAAACATCGTGCGGAGTTCTTCAATAGTCTTTATCTTTTCTTTATTTAATATAGAATCAGATAGGGTATGATACCTTTTAAAAGTTTCTAGTGCTAACCCCGCTTTACCTTGTTTACTATAAGCATCGCTTAGGTTTCTTAATGCCACTCGTTTAATAGATATGTTTTTATTTTTTATAGCATAGTTTAATGCATTGGTTGCATATGTGATTGCTTTTGAAGGGGTGTTTTCTAGTAAGTATATTTTGGCTAATTTATTTTCTGATATAGCAATACGGCGCAAAGCATTGATAGAAGTTGAAATATCGATTGATGTATTTAAATTTTTAATAGCTAAATCATATTTTTTTAAACCAATGTACGATTCGCCAATATTTGTATAAGATGCAGCTTTAATACTAAGAACTTTTGCCTCATCACTTTTTTTAATACTTTTATTCAGGTATGCTAATGCTGTATCTTCTTGGTTTAGTAGATTATACATAATACCCAAATCATTCAGTATTTGTGCCTGATAATATACATCCTCATATACTTCATAAATTTCTAAAGCCTTTTCGTTGTAGTTTATGGCTTTTTCTATGTTGCCTAGATTATGTTCTACCGTTGCCAAATGATTATAGCAATCTGCAATACGAATAGAATCACCTAACGTTTCAAAAAGATGTAAACCTTTTAAAGCATTAGCTAACGCAATTGAGTAATAGCCTTTGTTTTGATTGATCGTACCTTTAAAATCATATGCTAAAGCTACGCCCATAGAGTCCTGATGTTTTATGGTATTTTCTAAATCCATATCATTAATACTATCGGCTTCATTTAATTTTCCTTGTGAGTACTCTAGTATTGCCAGACCTCTATATGCTTTGGATACACATGTGGGGTCATTTAAATCTTTAGCTAATTCTAAACTTGAAGTATAATAATACTTAGCTGAGTCTAATTGGTCTAGGTTGTTATACACGACTCCTAATTGATATAAGCCTAGACTTTTCCCTTTTTTAGAGTTGATTTTTTTAGAAATATCAAGTAATTCAAAAGCATACTTTTTTGCTTTATCTGATGAGCGATACATGTAATAATTAACAATATTGTTTGCTGTATTAATTTTTACAGTATCTAATGATTGATTTTGATACATGGCCAAAAGACTATCAATTGTTTTTTTATTTTGACCAAAAAGAGATGCTGTCAGTACTGATAAAATTAAAAAAAATAATAGTTTCGTTTTCATGAGTGGATTGGTTTCTTGTCAATCTAAGATAGTATAATATCTATTCAATATATACATGTTGTTTTTTCGGTAAAATACGCTTGTCCATAAAAAATCTATGCTATTGTATTCTTTGTAATACTTTTTTGGATTAATAAATCCTTGTAAATCAAATATTTAAATTATTTTTTAAAATAAGGGATATATGCAATGTCCATAGGAGAACAAGGCAGTTTTGATATCGTTTGTCCATAGTTTGTCCATACTTAAAATTAGTTTTTACTCGTGTTCCTATCTAGTTTTGAAGTGTTGAATCACAAAAACAAGACTAATTATGAAAACAAAGCTATTAACAATTGGAAACATTATTTACAGTACATTTTTTTTAATCACGCTACTTTGTTGTACCGGATGTAGTAAAGATAATACAGATGACGGCATCGTTTCGGGAGAAACACTAGAAGACCTAAATGAGCTACTAGCCGATTTATCAAATTTTGTTCAACCCGAAGTGTCCATCGAAGAACTTGTTCAAGAAGAAGCTCCTGTAAGGGAAGGAGAACGTAATGAATGTGTAGTCAAAACCTACAAAATGGCACCCGGTTTTAATGAAATGATTTTACTTGATCCTACAAGTGATGTTATTTATCCCGGAGCGATGCTAAAAGGAGAATCCATACCAACAGGAGAATATATTGGGATCACTGGTGGCAGAGCACCAATCACCTTGTCATGTTCATTAGAGAACTTAAACGGGAAACCGTCTACGGTAATAGAAAATCCGAATATATCTACGGTTAGGGAAGGCGTAAAAGATATGTTACAACAGGGTGTAACGGGGTCTGCTTCTGCTAAAGTGAATTTCACTACTGAGGAAGTATACTCAGAGGAGCACTTAAATATTGCTTTAGGAGCTAGTTATACCAAAGGAAAAAATAGTGTATCAGGTTCATTTAATTTCAATAGTTCTGAGACAACGTATAAGTATGTTATTAAATATTTACAAGTATACTATACCATAGATTTAGCAATTGAAGAAAGTGAAAATCCAGGAAAACTCTTTACTGCTGTTCCAGATTTGAATGCTACCAGTCCAGTAATTGTATCTTCTGTTAAGTATGGAAGAATGCTCTTATATACTGTAGAAACAAATTCTAGCTTTACAGATACCCAAGCAGCATTTAATGCAGCCTTTAGCGGAGGCGAGGTCAATGGGCAAGGGGAGCACCAAAGTTTCTGGAATAGCTCTACAGTAAAAGCATTAGTACTTGGTGGGTCATCTGGTGATGCTGCACAAGTAGTTACAGGGCCAGAAGGTGTTTATAGTTATATTACCGAAGGTGGTGAATATTCTGTCGATTCTCCGGGGGCACCGTTAGGATATACCTTACGTTATATACGACCTGGTTTTCCTGTGGCAAATGTCGTGTTATCTAGTGAGTACAATATTAGAACCTGCTACCAAGCATACCAAAAATATGGAATTCAGCTTCATGGTTTAAAAATGGTCGATAGTAATGGCGACAATAGTATAAACTTACATGGGTACATGAAAGCCGAAATTTTTCAGGGGGGCAGTTTAAAAGGTAGGGTGTCCTATACCAGAACTTCAAATAATTATATAACCGTAGATGAAGATGTATTTTGGTCTATTCCATCTAATGATGATACATTGGAAGTAGAACTGTATCTGCCCGATTTAGAAAACGATTATGTACTACTATCTGCTGAGTTTACAGAGGATGACGCATTTTCTTCTAACGAGTATCTCGGAAAAAAAGAAGAGAAAATTTTATTAAAGAATCTAGAGGATGGTAAAAACGATTATATCAGAGTAAACCTCACCGAAGACCCAGATATCGATTTCCGTACCTATTTTTATGCGTGGCGTGTTTATTAACAACTAAATATTTTAAACAGTCGGCACCTAATGTTGGTGATTCAACAACTTGGTGTCGGCTGTTATTTTGTAACTGGTATAGATTCAATACACTCAAATCGTATATAAAATCATACTGAGCAAGCACAAAGTGATGGTAGGAGAGAAGTGTAATACGTATCGAATAGGAGTTTACTATTATAACTTCGCTAAAACTTCTAATTTTTCAAAAACAATAACCTTATACATCGTACTAACTGGTAATTTTTTATCGTCGATTAACAAATGTGTTTTGGTGGCTTTCGTAACTCTATCCAAATTAGTAATGTATGATTTATGTGTCCGTTGAAAATTTTTAGATAATAGCGTAGTAATATTAATAAGTGTTTCAGAGATCAGGTACATTCTAGAATCGGTAAATATCTTCAGGTAGTTTCCAAAACTCTGTATGTATAGAATTGATTTAAATGGAATATTAATAGGTATGCCGTCATGTTTTATCTGAAGTTCGTCACTATCATTATTTTTTTCTGGTTGTATGAGTTTAGACGCCGTAACTTTATTGATGGCTTTTAGAAATCGTTCAATTTTTATGGGTTTCAATAGATAATCTACCACACCATAATTATAACTTTCTAAGGCATATTCAGAATAAGCCGTTGTCAATATTACTTTTGGTGGGTTAAGCATAGATCGTAAAATTTCCATGCCATTAAGTTCAGGCATCTCTATATCAAGAAAAATGAGATCCACCGTATTTCGCTGTATGAAATTGATAAATTCAAGCGGATTACCTGTACTTAATACTAATTCAAAGTTGTCAATTTTAGAACAATAATCCTCTAACACTTTACGTGCTAAAAGTTCATCATCTATAATGCCAATTCTAATCATGTACTATTTTTTTAATTTTGAAACGTCTAAATCTAAAGATAAATGTACGCAATAGACATTTTCTTTTTCTTCAATTTTTAATATATGAGCATCAAGATATAATAGATTTAAACGGCGCTTCACATTTTCAAGCCCCATTCCTTTTCTTTTAGACACAGCACCTATTGAAGGTATTGAGTTTTCTACACAAAAATTAAGGGTATTGTCTTTTACAGACACAGAAATATCAATGGTACTTTGCTCATTTGTGCTTTGTGCACCATGCTTAATCGCGTTTTCAACAAATGGGATTAGTAGCATGGGGGCAATCCTTAAATCTAATAAATCACCTTTAATTAAAAACTCAATAGTACAGCGTCGACTCAGCCTTTTTTCTTCAAGTAATAAGTAATTTTCTATAAACTCAAGTTCTTCTTTTAATAAAACGGTATCTTTTTTAGCACTTTCTAGCTGATACCTCATTAAATCTGATAATTGCATTACAACATCAGGAGTTTCTGGTGATTGTTGTCTAGAAAGTGAATAAATACTATTTAACGAATTAAATAAAAAATGAGGATTTACCTGCTCTTTTAAGTAGGTAAGTTCCATCTCCTTTTGCAGTTTGTCTTTTTCACTATTTTCTCGTTGAATGGCTATATTTCTTCTCAGAAAAAAAGCCGCCATTCCGGCTCCAGTTGCATAAATAAGAAAAAAGAACATTTTAGAAACATACACCCAACTAAACGTGTCAGATTTAGACTTTAAATAAGAGATAATGAATATGGTTGCAATCAGAAAGACACCGTATAAAAAATATCTTTTCTTATCATAGAATACAGGAATAAGAATAAAATGATTCATCCAAATAGTAATCATAATAACAACTGCATAACTCAGTTGCCAGATATAAAACTCATAATTACTATCCCATTTATCTCTAAAGAGCCATCCACCTAATATTTCTAGCATAGCTACCAACAGAAAGGCACCAATATTAATGAGAATTGTATTCTTTAACGACTTTTTTGCCATAAACACTTTTATTAAACGCTACTAAAGATACTATCTATAACTGTAAGTTTTCATAATTCTGTACAAAAGCGTTTTATCAATGACAACATGGTGTTGTCATTTAATTTTTGTGTTTATACAATTTTATAAATCAGGCCTGAATTAAGACTTATTTTTAAAAAACATTTAGGTACATAGAGCACTTTGCAAACCAGGTACTAGAAAATATAAGAATATCAATCATTAATACTAAAAGACAACTATGAAGGCAATTAAATTATTAGGATTATCCATCATTATGAGTATAAATATTGTTTTTGCACAAGAAAATAGTACAAACGCAAATTCACAAATAGTGAAAGGAACTTCTCTGGTAGTACCGCAGATTCAGGTCGTCCCTATAAAAGATACGAAGACAGAAAGGAACTATGAACTCTATATAGAACTGCCAGAAGATTATTCTGAGAACAGTACTAAAACGTATCCTGTACTTTATTACACAGATGCTATTTGGCATCTAGAAATGCTATCTGCATGCCAAGAATACATCCTTACTGATATTATTTTAGTCGGAATTTCGTGGCAATTAGATATCAATGAAGAGCAAAAAAATAAAGTCGGAGCCCATGTGAGTCGGTTCCGTGATTACTCGATAAGCAAACACAGCAATCCAGAAATTCAAAAAAAATATCAATTTGGCCAAGCCAAAACACATTTAGATTTTATTCAAAATGATGTGATTAAATATATTGATACTACCTACCGCACGGATCCGAACAGTCGTACTTATTTTGGATATTCATTGAGTGCTGAGTTTGGTGCATATATTTTAGTGACGCAGCCCGATACCTTTAATAATTACATAATGGGGAGTCCATCGATCAAAACCGAAATTCCTTTTTTAGCTGAGCTTAATTCAAAATTTGGACCGTATAAGTCATCAAATAAGAATTCGAGTATGAAGGCCAATGTTTTTATTTCTTATGGCTCCTTAGAAGAAGAGGAGGGAGTGAAAGCAATAGAGGAGTTCATTACCATATTAAAGGATAGAAGAGATGCTGGTTTGTCTGTTTTTAAGGAGGTGATCGACGGTACTCATCAAACAGCATTTCCTGCGACAGCAGTTCGTGCTGTAGGGTGGTTGTCATCATTGATGAGTCATGTATCGAGTTATGACAGCGATGTTTCCTTTTGGGATATTCCGCACCTCAATAATGCATATATTAATACAGCTCCAGAAGATAGAAAAGACGGAATAGTGGTTGATACATTAGCAGTGAATAGTAATGACCGAAACAAAATCCTTACATTGTCTCAAGAGATTTTTGATGGCACCTATGGAAACTATGATGCCTTGCTCATTTCGCACAAAAACAAATTAGTGTTTGAATCCTATTATAAGAAAGGGCGCATCAATGTACCACACGGACAAGCATCAGCAGTAAAAGCATATACGAGTTTGGTTTTAGGCAGAGCGATTCAAATGGGATACCTATCCCTAGAAGACCTACACAAACCCTTGATTAGTTTTCTCAAAGATCTTGAATTGACTAGGCTTGTAGATGGTGCAGAAAAAATAACACTTCATAAAGCATTGACAATGAAAGGAGGTTTGACCATAAATCGTGATACATGGAAAGACATTAAGAAGGATTCTATACGATTAAAAGGTCAAGGACTGGTACAGACACTTCTTGAGCAAAGTGAACCTATAACCAATGAGTCACAGACGTATTTGTATGGTAATTTTAATCCCATGTTGGTGATGACGGTGATTGACGCTGTGGTACCAGGAACGGCGCAGGACTTTATCAAGACCGAATTGCTAGACAAACTGGGGATTACAGATTATAAATGGTCTAATCATGTGAGTGGTTTGCCACAAGCAGGGTGGCGCGCAAGTATTATGTCTCGAGACATGATAAAATTGGGTAATTTGGTGCTCAATAAGGGTAAAATAAACGGCGAGCAACTTATTTCTGTAGACTATCTTGCCAAAGCCACAAGTGGGATTGTTAAGCCTACAGAAGATTGGATGCCTAAGGACTATCGGTATGGCTATTTTTGGTATCAGACACAAATAAAAGTAGGTGCTAAGAGGTATGATACTACATTTGCTTGGGGCGGCGGCGGACAACGTGTTATCGTGATAGAAGAACTTGATCTAACCATCGTAATTTCTGGTCATGATAGAGAAGATGATAAAATAATGACGCAAATTTCTGAAATCATTGTACCGGCTTTTGTTAAACACTAGTCTGGATAAAAAATAGCACCTATTATGTCGTTACAAAGCCATTGTGTATAATGTACTCGCGTTATGTAACTTGAGCTTTGGGACGACATAATTTTTAAGATTGAGAATCTTTAGAATTGTAGGCAATATGCCACGGTGGTTTTTAAACTGCTACATTTTTTTTTTGAAGCATCAACGAAAAAGAGTAAGTTTTATCGGGGCATTTTAAGTTAGAAATGGTATTACTTATACGAGCCAAGACAAAAGACGTTAGTATACGGGTAGCCCAGGATACCACCTTGTTTGAATCGAACCCATTTTTCATGTTTTTCTAGTGCCGACTGATGTTTAGAAACATGGGTATTATGTTTAGAACTAAATATGCGGAAAAACCGTAAGCAATTCTTGGTAAAAATCACTTTCTTTGCAAATAGGATCATCTTTTTTTCCTTGTTTTAAATTAGTTATGAATGTTTTAAAAAATAAAAGCCTAAAAATCAATTTGTTTTTTATAGAAAAACTTGGTTTTTTTCTCATTTTAATAAGTGGCTTATTACCGTTTGTACATACTTTTGTTAAAAAGAAAATCCTAGAGGATAGGTTTTGGGGATTTTCAAGTGTACATCAATTTCTTTATTCTTTTGGTGTTCATTTCAGTACATTTCTATTAGTAGTAGGTGTACTGCTTGCCATATCTGTTGTTAATAGTCCTACACGTTATAAAATTATACAAAAATACTTAAGGTATGCCATGGTATCTCCTTTTGTATCTGGAGTATTTTATTTATCATGGGTTTTTATACCCGAGGTGAACTATAATTATTTGGCATATACTTTCTTAGCATTTCTTATTTGCGTATTGTCGCTATTTGTTTTTCGTGAAATCCTCAAATATATAAGTTTACAAAAAAAGGTTGATTCAGAAAATAATAACAAGCTTAAAACCAATATAAGAAGGCTTACTAGTTTTTTAATTCTAGATGTTCGTAAGAAATATGTAAAAAACGGTGATCGGAATGAATATGCAAAAGATGTAATTAACGTTACAAAAAAGATTAAGTAAGGCATGAGTGTAAGAGATATTCTTAGAAATGAATTAGATGAAAAGAAAGAATATTTTTCTGAAGAAGCTTATAATGTATTAGTTACGGAGATTGTAAGTGAATTTGATAATGCCATAATAAGCAATCGGCAAGATAAAATTGAATGTAATGATATTAAATCTATAGATGCTAAAAGAGCCGAGGTCCTAACTCAAAATAGTATATCCGATATTTTGATAAGCTTAAAGAAGTTTGAGGAATCAAAAGGGTTTCTTAAGTCCAACATTAACTTAATTGGTATTGCTCATAAATTAAGTACGAATAGTAAATATTTGTCTAAAACGATTAATCTTCATAAGAAAAAAAGCTTTACTAAGTATATAACGGATTTACGTATTGAATACTTGTTAAACAGATTACAAAGTGATAGTAAATACAGAAATTATACAATAAAGGCGATAGCTCAAGAAATTGGATTTAATACTCCAAATACTTTTTCAAGAGCATTCTATAAAAAAATGGGGATGTATCCTTCTGAGTATATTAAAACTTTGGATTAACTTGCTTTTAGTAAGTTGTTTGTGCTTTTTTAGATTATATGTTTTATTGCTTCGTTTTCATGGAATTGTTACCACTACTTTTTGTTTAGAGTGTGATAACCGTTATAGTTTTGCCAAAAATTTAAAACAAATTAAATGGCATTAGAAAATTTAATAAGCATAAGCTTTACAGATCAAGAATTAAAAACTTTAGATGAGTATCTTTCAGGAGTTCAAACGATATTATCAGGAAAAACTATAAACCTTACTCCAGAGCAACGGCAACAATATGGTCGAATAGCAAATCAAAACAAGCTAATTGTAGATAAAGTAAAGGGACATATGGAGCAACATCCAGAATGGATTCCAAGGTTTTTAGATAAAGAAGAGTTTGATAAAGATTATGTTGCGAGAAAACAAATAGAAGATCGTGTGCAATTATTAGAAAATTTGTCCCAGCAATTGATTGATACTAAAACTTTACTCGATCATGATAATTATACAAATGCTCTTACTTTTTATAGAATGATGCGTTTTTTGGCAGGTGAGAATGAGCCTGGGGCAAAAACAGTATATAACGATATGAAAGTACTATTTAGCAAAACAAGTTCATCATCAGAAGAAACTGTTTCAGAATAAATTTAGAAAAAAACTGATTTTAAAAACCGCGTAAAGCGGTTTTTCTGTTTTATAGTTATTGTAGAATTCTATCTATAAGATTCATGCCCTCTGAAACTACTTAGAGCCCTTCAATCTATAAATGATGTGGTGAATCTTTTCCCTTTTTATCTATTACACAGTATTTAAAATGCATTTCGCAAGCTTTTAATCCTTGTTTATACATAATAAACCCCCATAAATAAGTAATGTGAAGTATTAAATAAGTATTTAAAAACCTTATTAGATCATTTAAAAGTTATTTGTTTTGGGGTATAGCCCCTATCATGGAGGTGTAAAATAGATGTTTTTGAGGAAAAAATGAATATTAAATGGTGAATCATTAGTGTTGTTAAGGCAGGTAACTATTATGAAACTATTTATAAGTTCTTTAGTAATGCTTAGAAGTCATTTTGAATGGGGTAAATACAGAAAAAAGTACTAATAATTCAGTGAAATAGAAGTGCGTTTTCACGGAATTGTAATAACTCTTTATTGCGTTAGAAGTTTTTCAGCTAGATATTTGAATCGTAGAAAATGACAGTAATGAAAACGAATTTAGAGAAGAATATAGGGAAAACAAAAGTTAGGGTTTTCGAACAAAAAGTCTTTGAGCGATTATCAATGGAACATGAAAATTTTAAATCAATATATGGTGGGTATGCTATTTTATTGAGTCATTGGATTAAGGATTGTTATAACAAAGGAGAGAGTGTTACCCAAGTAGTTAGGAAAATCAACGGGTCAGGATTAAAAACACAATTACGTATTAGAATAAAAAACCCCAACAGATGATCCTGAGTTCTAGAGTTGATTGATTGTGATTAACGCTTATAGTTTACTAAAAACATCGAGTACCTGACATCGTACCAGTACTTCAGAAGTCCCTGTTTACTAGTCAAAAATGTTCTGAGGAATGGTTCCCATTGGTAGTCAGGTACTCATATGTATTTATGAATAAAAAAATAACATGCTATTGTAACAAATCTAGCACAACAGACATAAACATATAGTGCTGTTTTTTTTGAATGGAAGGAATTTTAATACATGCACTTTTTTAGAAAAATATTTCAGAGTTTCAAAAAATGAAACAACTCTGTTTTAACATTGTAATGGAATTAGGAGGAATACATTTTTAATCTTTTAAAACGAAAACAAATGAAAAAATTAAACTATTGGGGCTTGGTGTTCTTTACACTTTTGTGTTTTGATATAGGCTATGCCCAGATCGAAGAAGAACAGGAAGTGGGTTTAACATGTGATCAAAAAGCTGATCTTTTGCAAAGAAATTGGGCAAATAGTGATCAATTTTCAGAGGAGCTAAAAAGAGAAATGTTAGAATATATCCAACCTTGTATTAATCAGGGTAATAGTGATGCTGATTATATGTACGCAACACTGGTGTTTCTACAAGAGACAACAACAGAAGAAACAGCAACGGGGGTATCAATTCTAAAACGATTGGCTGATGAGGATCGTAATGTTGATGCCATGCGAATGTTAGGTATTTATTATAAAAACGCCTTTGACATCCATACGATGAATCGTAGCAAATTAGATGCATATCTAGCGGAGTCTTTGTATTGGTTCGAAGAAGCCGAGGATAATGGAGATGATTTTTCTAAATATGCTTTGGGGTATTATTACCTAAAGGGATTAGGAAATACAGACCCTGACTATGATAGGGCGATGGAACATTTTGAGAGAAGTGATCAACCTATGGCGAAGCACTGGGAGGCAGTGATGCATTATTTTGGTTACGAAGAACGAGAAGATCAGGAAAAAGGTATCGAGCTATTGTTAGAAAATGACATCATTAATAGTCAAACCTTAGCTTCCTTTCTAAGTGAGCAACAGCCTACTGTTTATACCTTATCAGAAGATTATGAACAAGCAATCTACGAGTATCAAGAAGACATAAGCAGTTTACTGGTCGATGATCTAGTGGCTAATTTTTCAGGAGTATTTGCAGAATTTTGTTGGCAGGGTGAACAAATAAAAAGAGCAGCACCAATTAATATCAAATTTGAGCAAGGCTCTGATAACCATGAATTAGAATATCAAATTACACTCTTAGATACCACAATTACAGGTACGGGTCAATTTAGTGATAATACACTTTATTTAGATCATACGTTACCTGTAAAAAACATGTACAAAGACAATCCTGTAGCTGATTATATTACCTATCAGATCACTGATATTGTATTTGACGAAGTAAACGGTTCTTCTGATGATCCAGATATTATGGTGGGTAGGGTCAATGGGGCACTCCTAGAGTATAATGAACCGCTGCCACCAATTTTTGTCGCATTATATAAGGGGTCAAGCACCCCAGTAGATCCCGAAGATGTAGACTATCGTATCTATCCTAACCCTATGTCTTTTTACGTAAACGTTCAATATGATATAGAAGAGCTTAACACCACTTTTGTAGAAATCTATGATCAAATGGGAATACTCAAAGTATCATCCGATGTTTCTGTAGAAGAAAAAAGCGTGTCTCTTAGATTTGATGTTAGAGATTATCCAGAGGGTATTTACTTCGTAAAAATTCATATAGGTGACACCGTAATTGATGCTACTGTAGTCAAAGATTAATTCACACAAAAAAATAAGATGAAAACAATATATAGAGTATTGATATTAGGAATATGTCTAATAGCCATACAAAAGACACATGCCCAATTTGAAGAAGTAAAAGCTGCCAAAGCCGTTGGTGATAACGAAGAAATCGGCTTTAGCTGTTTCTGTAATTTTGTAAGTAACTTTTTGGCTTTTGAGCAAGCCTTGGCAGCCCAACAAGCCAATCAGCAAAGGGCATGGCTAGAAGGTCAGGAGAGCCTGTTAAAAACAGAAATTGAAGAACGATTAAATAGCCAAAGTTTTAATACGTTTGAAGAGGCGCAGGTTGCATTTTTTAGATCGTATGAGACCAATAGATTATCTCGTTATCAATACTATCCAGAGGTTAAATCATTGTACGAAGAAGAAACCCGCACAACCTCCTATGGTCGAAGCGAAAGCAAAATCTCACAAACTGCATTGACAGGTCGTCTTGATGATTTGAATAATGAAATTTTCGGAATCCCCGCAGTACATTTTTTTGGTGACATAGCATATGAAGGTCAAAAAATCAAGAACTTAAGCAGAGATCAACTTAAGGGGTATATAAACGAAGAAACAGATAGGTATAATACAGCACAAAACCTTTTAGAGAGAAGAAAAAAATATGATGCGCAGTATGCCATTGCTCAGGATGAAGACAGATTCGAAGACTTTTTGGCACAGAAATATATTGATCATTACCGGAGTCTTAGCTACGAATCCAGAATTCGTTTTATGACACGGCATTTAATCGCTCATAATAGCCCTAGTCGCTATGTGACGGTGATGCAATATCCCTTCGGTGAGGAATCCACAAAATTCAGTATCGGAGATCGGGATTATACCTATGACCTAAAAAACTTGCTTTCCTCAATACCAGCTTCTGTTATAGTCGATGATTATGAGATAGAAACCACAGAGGCGATCTACCAACAAATGCTCAATAGCCATGTAGGGCGATCTGGGCAAAGCAAAATCAATGGCAGTACTAGCCTAAACAAATATGCACGAGGTTTTTTTAAGAACACAAATGCAAATGCCATCGCCCTAGATCAATTAACAACTTTTATTGGGGATTACACATCGAGCAGAGATTTTACCCCTCCGGGGCATCAATTACTCAGAGCGAATGAAGGGGAGCTTCTGATTAATGACAGATTACAACCCGATATTGGGGTGTATGCCAATATAGATACCGAGGTAGAACTTTTCGACGGGGTGATTACGGTGGAGGCCTTTGGGGGGATACAGCATATGATGGCAGTCCTGTTTGACGGTTCAAATCTTGATTTTGAAGGAGGTGTAATTCGTCATTTTTTAGAAAATAATGATATGGAGATTCATCCAGATATCACAGATAGACAATTAGAACAAGTATTTACGATTACTGATGCATCATTGCTTGAGTACGATTTTATGGTTGACTATGTGTTGCCATTTGGTAGAGAGTTTATGCAAGATGCAACGTCTATGAGTCGTATTTTATCAGACCCCTTATATATGCGTGCTGCTGTAGAGATTATGCGCGGTGCAGATTATAAATTAAGAGAAATGGTTCCATTATTAATGTTATCAGATGAATTAGATTTTTCTTATGAGCAAGAAAGATGGTTGATTAATAATTATAAAGATTTGGCGATAAGTGCTTTTGGTTTGTTTGATAGCATGGAGCAATTCTATGAAGACGATGCACTAAAGCCATATTTTCATAATTTATATGAAGCTGATAAGAATAATAGTGTAGTATCAGTATCTCCGCTCGTCAAATACCCAAAAGATAAAGCAGAGCAATATAAAAATGATTACCCCCAACTTACAGAATATTTAAAAAATGAAGTTCCTAAAATAGCTAATAATGAAACTATTATTAATGAAATACATGAGTTAACTGATGCTCCATTTGAAGCAATCAAAGAAGCCTTACAATGGGGAAAAGGACCAGAGATTATTGTCCAGCAATTAGGGGGTGAAGGAAGAAGGGAGAGGTATGGAAGATATCTTGGTCATGTGATGCCAGAAGAAATTAACATCCTGAGAATAGATATTGATTTAGTAAACGATTTAGAAAATTTAAAAAATAGTGCTAAGTTTAGAGAGGAAATAGGTTTTTTAATTGCAGTAGCTATATTACATGAATATAATCATTTAGGGGATGTTGTTTTTGGTGAAGGTTTTTGGAGTGATGAGTTCTTTGAAGATCGACTAGAAGAAAATGAAGTTGGTATTATTTTTGAGAAAGCTGTATTTGGGGAGACTGTTTGGAGAAGTAATGTTGGGATTATGATGAGAAATTTCGGAAATTGGTAAAATTTAATCTAAAATATAAACTGATGAAAAAAGGTTTTGTACTGTTATTATTTACGCTCTTAAGTACAGTTATGTCTTTTGGTCAAGAAAATTCCTGTAAGGATACTAAATTATATCATATCCTTTTTGAAAAAATGAAGTTATATGAGAAGAAAGCTGCAAAAGTTGAAGTTGGTTATACCCCAGATAAGGCGATAATGAATTCTATAAATAAAATGGATATTTTTAATGATGCAGAACTAAAGCAATTTAATAATCAAACTAAGCACATAAATTATTCGGAATGCACTAAATTGAAAGATAAAATCCAATTAATAGAAAGTGATAGGAAAATAGGAGAAAATGGTGATTATATGTTATATATGTTTTCTGATTTATTTACATTATCTGATTCTAAAAAATGCATATTTATGTCGACAGCCATGCAGAGTATAAATTACAAAGGTGGTAAGGTTATAGGTGATGAAATAGTTTATATTTTTTCCAAATTAGAAAATAAATGGTCTTTAATAGATAAAAAAAGAGTAATTGAAAGCTATT
>NZ_JACC01000064.1 GCF_000520955.1 Aquimarina pacifica
T
This sequence comes from Aquimarina pacifica, assembly GCF_000520955.1. Classification (GTDB taxonomy): domain Bacteria; phylum Bacteroidota; class Bacteroidia; order Flavobacteriales; family Flavobacteriaceae; genus Aquimarina; species Aquimarina pacifica. The sequence continues at coordinate 2 of NZ_JACC01000064.1, forward strand.
ATAAATTAACGGATAAACCAGATTACGCAGGAAAATATGCTAGCATAAAAATTGGTATATGGATTACTTATAATGAAGACGGAAACGTAATAGAGGAAAAAGATTATAAAGACGGTATAGAGTAACGCGCTTATATTGTTTCCTTGTCCATCATCCAATAATATATAATTTTAAAAAAAGAGACTATCTTAAAAGCTAAGATATAGTTGTAAACTGTGATATCACAGTGATTGTATATATTTTGTAAAGTCTCTACTAGTATTTTTCTTTCGTTAAGTGCCATAGGTATTAGATGAAACCATACTCTTCTTACTTTCTCTCTTGTTTATTAAACTGTAGTCAAGTAGAATATATTCTAGTATATTTAATGGTATATAAATAACTAATTTTAATACCGATAACCATGAGTGGAAAAATCATTATTAATATTTTCATTATTTTATGTTCGTTATCAGGGTGGAGCCAAACTATGGCCTACGAAACCAAAAAAGCGCAAAAAATTGCAGATGGTTCCATTTTTACCAAAATAATTAATCGAGAAGCCCCTGCTACTATAGCATATGAAGATAATGATATTATTGCCTTCCTCCCACTACGACTACAAGCTCCTGTTCATTTATTAATCGTGCCTAAAAAAGAAATTCACACAATGAATGACATTACAGAAGAAGATACCATGTTAATTGGTAAGATGTTTTTAGTCGCCAAAAAATTAGCCCAAGAAAAAGGAATTGATAAAACAGGGTATCGCCTTACCATCAATACTAATGAAGATGCAGGGCAGTCAGTATTTCATATACATTTACATTTAGTGGGTGGAGAAATGTTGCCCCCTATGTTACCAAGAAAGGAAAAATAACAAAACAAAATATTGAAAAATAGGATTTTAATATTTTATTTTCGGAAATGAATTTCCCCAATATATATTCTCTTCTCTTATAGATAGTTTAATTTAAAAACGAATCAGAAAATCTATTCTTTATAACTTTGATTTTATTAATTTTTAATGATTGGTTTAATGAAAAACAAACATTGGATCAATCTGGTTAGAATTACTTGAAATAACCCATAAAATTTTTAGTTTTATAAATCATCACAATGCTATTCCCATCCATTGCAAACAGCACTGATTCTGCTATTTATTGATGTGTCACAGGAGCACTAGTCTCCTCCATTTTCTGTTTTGATAATAACTATTATAGTTTAGCACCAGTACTCGGCTAATTTTCATTGGGTTATCTTAATTTATTTAATTCTAGCGTTATGTTTATAGTAATTTATTTACAGTTTAATATTGCTCCTTAAATTATTTTATATATTTACTTTTAATTAATTAAAACGATGAATAAACCTTTCTCTGTTTGTGAGGAACAGGTATATAATGGACTTTATAAAAAACACGCAGAAAGCCTTAGAAACCATCTTTACTTTAAGTTTGGAGACTTAAAGCAGGCTGAAGATATTGTACAAGAATCGTTCATTAAATTATGGACTAAGTGTAGTACCATTATTTATGAAAAGGCTGCTAGTTTTCTCTACACAGTATCAAGAAACTTATATATAGATTCTTTAAGATCGAAAAAAGTTGCATTAAAATTTGAAAAAAATAGCAGTCCAGTGCAAGATAATGAAGATCCTTATTTTCATTTAAGAACAAAAGAGTTTAAACAAAAAATAGAAGCTACCATATCTGCATTACCAGAAAAGCAAAGAGAAGCTTTTTTATTAAATCGAATTGAAAAACTTACGTATAAAGAAATAGCGCAAAAATTAGAAATTAGTCAAACAGCTGTAGAAAAACGAATTGCCAATGCACTTGTTAAACTTAAGGAAATAACAGAATTACAAAAACGTAATATATAAAGGTTGGGTACTATCATACCCTAAACGTATATAGCATGATTGTAATCAAAAATAGGTAAGCGTGAATAATAAATTTACTAAAGATAATTTAATTGCCAGATGGCTAGATGATCGTTTAAATGAAGACGAACAAAAAGAATTAGATGCGTCTGGAGAATTGGATGAGTTAAAAGTTGTTATAGATGATATTGATACTTGGCAAGTAGAAAAATTTGATGTTGATGCAGGTCTAGAAGACCTCCAAAAACGTAAAAAACTCTTCATCTCTCCTACTCCAACAAAAGAACGAAATACACGCTATTGGTTATCTATCGCTGCTAGTTTCTTGATATTGATTAGCGGTGGGTATTTTTCTTGGTACTATTTTTCGAATCAAACAACAACCATAAATACATCCATTGGAGAAACTAAGTCAATTACCTTGCCTAGTGGTTCGCAAATTAAGTTAGATGCTTTGTCTAGTATATCCTATACCGAGAAAGATTGGGAAAATTCTAGAACTGTACATCTAAGCGGTCAAGCTTTTTTTGATGTTACCAAAGGAAACTCATTTACCGTCTTAACTAAAGTAGGCACGGTTCAGGTTTTAGGAACCCAATTTAATGTAAACGCAACTAGCAAAATATTTGAAGTTAAATGCTATGAGGGAAAAGTAAATGTTACCTATAAAACAGACGAAAAAATAGTAGTAAAAGGAGAATCTGTTTCCGTAAAAAAAGACCGCTTATTTAGCTTCTCACATACTACAGCAACTCCTGATTGGATGAATGGGTATAGCAAATATAACGAAGTCGTTTTATCAGAAATTGTAGTTGACTTAGAAAAGTATTACAAAACAAAAATAAAACTCCCCAAAAAGTATGAAAACTTACAGTTTACAGGCACATTAACTCATAAAAACCTAAAAATGGCCTTGAAAACCTTATTCATCTCTATGGAAATAGAATATAGTGTAGATAATAATAATGTAGTGATTATAAAATAATATATGAATTTGAGAGGGTTCTCATATCAGTTTTTTTTGTTCATTTTTTGGTTCTATTTAATAAATAATAGTTCTGCGCAAACATACGATCTCATAAAGCTTTCGGATAAATTAGAGCGACTAGAACAAAATTTTAATGTAATTTTTTCTTATAACCATACTTTATTTGATACTATTTTTTTGGATCAGGATGTTGATTGTAAAACGCTTACAGATTGCATTATGATGATCAAAAAGAGTGTTCCTGTAAAATTTGAAAAGAGTGATACTCGCAATTATATAGTTCTGCCGATACGAAAAGATATTAACTTCGAAGTAATTGATACTGAAACTAATGAAAACATAACTTCTTTAGAATATAAAATCAATGATGGACCGGTACAAAACATGCTCGCAGAAGATAATTTGTTTACACTAAAAAACATATTTCTTCTTGATTTCATTCATATTCTATCATATTCTTACGATAACATTCATATAAAAGCTAACGATTTACTGCAGACAAAAAAGCTAAGCTTAACAAAAAAACAATTCCATCTTAGTGAAATAATTTTGAGTAGTTATTTAATAAAGGGTATTGATGCCAATATTAGTGATCATAGCTTACAAATTAATACAGCCTCTTTAGGTTTATTAGCAGGTGAAACAGATGGAGATATTTTTAATGTTCTAAACAATATTCCCGGAATACATTCTCCCAGCGGAAAATCAGGAAATCTTAATTTTAGAGGAAATACGTATGATCAGAATCTTGTACAGATAGACGATATACCTATTTACCATTCAGGGCACTTTTTAGGAGCAATTTCACCGTATAATTCTTCTATAGTTACCAATATAGAAGTTCAAAGAAATATGTTACCTGTAAAATTTGGTGGTCGTGTTGGTGGGCTTATTGACATGACAACAAGTAACAATATTCCTGATAGTAACCAGTATGAAGTTGCCATCAACACATTATTTGCCGGAGCCACTATTAAAACAAAACTTATAGAAGATAAACTATCATTTTCTGCTGCTTTTAGAACGAGTTACCCTAGTTTTAAAACTCCCAAATTGGAAGCCATTTCTACACTTATTTTTCAAGGAAGTAGATTAGAATCTATAGCAGACGAAGTAAATACTAATTCAAACTTTACTTTTGGTTTTTCGGATATGAATGCTAATTTGAACTACAAAATTAACGATAAACACACTGCCTCGGTATCTTTTATAAATATTCAAAATAATTTATTTGCCAAAATTGAAGATACAAATAATGATAACCAAACCGACTTTAGAGAATTAGAACTGGATAATTGGGGGATTACAGGTAAATGGGAAGCTAGTTTCTCTGAAAAATTGACAACTGAATTAAGGGTGAGTAAATCTAATATGAACCTTATTAGTGTTAGCGAAGGTTTTGTATCAGATGAAAGATCAAATATAGAAAAATATGATACTACCATTTCTGATACCCGTTTGATAGCAGAAGTAGTCTACACATATAATCCTAGTGTAGCGCTTGAAGCAGGTTATACCTTAACAGAACATCAATTAATTAGTAACGAATTGGAGCAAGAAAACAATATTGACTCCAAGAGAGATCAAGGTGGAACTGTACATACTACTTATCTATCCTTACAAAAAAGCTGGAAAGATAAACTGAATATCAATATAGGGCTGCGTAATAATTACTATTCTCCTTTTAAAAAAATATATGTAAACCCTAGATTATCTGCCACTTATGCTATAAGCAACGTGTTTTACTTAAAATCCTCCTTGGGAACATCAAATCAATTTATTCAAAAAAAAATGAATTATGATTTTGATGATTTTAATATTACCAATCAACTCTGGTTTTTACCGAATGATGACATCACTGCATTACAAGGAATTCAAACAATGCTTGGTGGTGTTTTTAACAAATCTAAATGGCTAATAGATTTAGAATTATTTCATAAAAAAACGAATAATATCACCAATAAGTTAGATGATGCTCAAGGAAATATTTCTAGCATAGGAGCAAACCTGTTTATTAAGAAAAGATGGCAAAAACTAGAAACCTGGATAAGTTATGCCATAAGTAAAACTGAAACAGATTTTGATAATATTAAAACTGATGCTTTCTACGACCAAAGGCATATAATAAATTTAACGGGCTTACTAAACCTTAATCAGTGGAAATTTGCAATTTCTTGGGGTTATTTTTCTGGGATGCCCGTAATTTTTTCGGATGAAATGGATAATAATAATCCAGATACGATACCTTCTAATCGTTTTGATCCATTACACCAATTAGATTTTTCTTCTTCATATACCTTTTACAATTCATCAAAAAGTTTTAAAACGGTTATTGGTTTATCGATACTTAATGTATATAATCAAGATAATATTGTAAATGTTTTTCAAAACACATCAAATAATACCTACAGAAAAGCAAGTAACTTCTCTCCTAATCTTCAAGTTAATTTATTCTTTTAAAACACTATAAAACAATGGTTTACACATTGTTTGGCGCTTATATATATTTTTTAAAAAAAATTGGGTTGGGTAAAAATAGAACTCACACGTATTACAAACAAACGAGCACACTATAATGTATATAATGATGCTTTTAATGTGAAATTTATTAATACCAAAAAATTATGAAAATAAAGAATTTAAAATGCACCACAGTTTTAGCAATTAGTTTATTAATTTTTCAATCCTGTAGCACTGATGATAGTTTTATAGACGATACTGATACTAATACCTCGGTTAGTACGGTTAAAGTAACAGATGATGCAACACAGTTAATTACAGAGTGGGCTGATCTTTGGGTATCCCTAGATCAATATACTGAAAGAATGAGACCAAATATAGTAACAAGGTCACTGGCGTATATCCATTTAACTGGATATGAAACTGCTGTTCCTTTTATGAATAACTACACTTCTAATACACAGAGATTTAATGGTTTTACAATTAATTCAAATGTACTAGAGGATAATGTAAATATATCTGTCGCCTTAAATACTGCATATGCTATAGCGATCGACCATTTTATGCATAACCTAGAGAATGGTGTACGACAAAATATTACGAATTTTCAGAATGAAAAAGAAGAAGAATTATCAGCAGGTCTTTCGGAATCTGAAATAGAAAACTCCGAAGACTGGGGGCGACATGTAGCCCAACGTGTGATTGCCTATGCACAAACTGACCGAGATGCTGAAGAACAAATAGTCAACCCAACACCTAGAAATTATATCGCTCCAATTGGTATAGGTTTATGGACCCCTAATGAAAATGAAGACGCTTGGTTTCCATATTGGAGAGAAGTTAGAACATTCGCCATAACACCTAATGAATCAACTAGTATTGATTTTGATACTGTTTTAGCATATAGTACCAACACATCTAGTGATTATTATGAACAAATGAATGAAGTTTATGAAGTTTCTACTACCGCTAGAGAAAATGATAATGAAAATTTGTGGATAGCAGAATTTTGGGCAGATGATGTAGAAGGACTTATGATTAGTCCACCAGGAAGACAGTTCTCTATCGCTAATCAATTAATACGACAGAATGATTTAACCTTTGATAGAACCTTAGAACTTTTGTTAAGACTAGGTTTTGCATTGAATGATGCCGCGGTTTCTGCCTGGGACGATAAGTATACTTATAATATAGAACGTCCTAGCAACTATATTACTGAGTATATTGATGAAGGGTTTACAACTAATTTATCAAAATTTATAGAAGAAGCTAATCCAGCATTCCCAAGTTATCCATCTGGTCATGCAACATTTGCAGGAGTATCTGCAGGAGTTTTTATTGGTTTTTTTGGAACAGATAACATTAATTTTACGGATACAACATATAGTGATTTTACAGATTTAGAATTTAATGGTACCCCACGAAGTTTTAGTTCTTTTTCTGAAATGGCCACCGAAAATGCTTATTCGCGTGTACCATTAGGGGTTCATGTAGAACAAGATGCAATTGAAGGATTACGATTAGGATACGAAATTTCGGATGCCATAAATAGTATAAATTTGCAGTAAGTAAACACATAAATAATACCTTGAAGTCATCCTAAAATAGTCAATATATTTTAGGGTGACTTTATATATGTGTTCACTTTTAATGTGTTCACTTTTATTTCTTTACATCGTCATTTAATACAAAAATTATGTATTAAAGGAATTCTTATTTACAAATTCTAAGAATTTTGGTTTATACTGCTCTGAAACTGTAATACGTTTATCATTAATGATAATTTGACTGCGTTCGATCATTTCAATATTTTTTAGAGACACAATAAAAGATTTATGAACTCTCAAAAATTGCGTCTCTGGTAGTTCTTCTTGTAGCGATTTTAAACTCATTAAGGTTAAAATCGGCTTCGGATTATCTTTTAACCATATTTTAATATAGTCCTTAAGTCCTTCAAAATAAAGAACATCTGACAATACAATGCGTAGTTGTTTGTATTCAGACTTCACAAAAAGGAATTCTTTTTCTTTAGAAAAAATAGTTTGCTGCTTCCTTTTTACCAAGGAAATCCAAGTACGCGCTTTATTGGCAGCCGCCAAAAACTCAGCATAATCAAAAGGTTTAAGTAAGTAGTCCAACGCTTCTACTTTAAAGCTTTCTATTGCATATTGATCAAATGCTGTCGTAAAAATTACACGTGTATCTTTAGGTAGCATTTTTGAAAACTCCAGTCCGGTTAAATCAGGCATTTGTATATCTAGAAATAGTAAATCTATGGGGTTATTTTTTATAAACTCCATAGCTACAATAGCATTACTGCATTTCTTTTTAAGCTCTAAAAACGGTGTTTTCACTACATACCCTTCTACCAGATTAAGGGCCATGGGCTCATCATCTACTATAACACAAGTAATTTTTAGATTGTTCATAATTCAGTTTGTTTCTATTTCTAAGGTTGCTATAAAGCGTTCGTCTTTTAAATTGGTTGTAAACCTGAATTTATCTGTATATAATAATTCTAAACGTTTTTCTAAATTTTGGAGCCCAATACCTGAACCGCTTTTATCCTCTGTTTTTTTTGGGAAATTGTTATTTTCTACTGAAAATAATACTGTTTTGTCATTACAGGTCATATCTATAGTAATCTCACTATTTTTATTGGCAGACACTCCATGCTTAAAGGCATTTTCAATTAATGAAATAAATAATAGCGGAGCAATTTCAATTCCTGTTTCTTTGGAAGGAAAATTATAATTTACAGTTGTTTTGTCTGAAACTCTTAACTTCATTAAATCGATATATTTTTTTAGAAAATCGATTTCTTTGGTAAGTGCCACCATTTCAAAATTTGTTTCATAAAGCATATAGCGCATTAATTTACTTAAACTATGAATAGAAGATTTAGCCTGATCTGGAGAAATATCTATCATAGAATAAATATTGTTTAATGAATTAAAAAAGAAATGCGGTTGCAATTGATAATGTAGATGTTGTAATTCTGATTTCAATTTAAAATTAGCTGCTTCCTTTCGTTCTCCTTCTATTTTAACCCAACGCTTTGTAGATTTCAAAGCTATTGAAAATAATAGCGGAGCCATATACGATAACATCTGGATATAGATAAATAGTTTTTTAGGAGGACCTGTATTTTCTCCAGTATTAGCGCGTCTTTTTTTAATAAGTTCATGAAAAATGATCTCTCCAATTTGTTCTTTCAGAAATATGAAAAAAGCAATTAAAACTAAATTAATAATAATAAATTGAGTTGTTTTTTTGGTGAAAAAATAGCGATCTATGAATACAAAAAAATTCAGATAAAAAATGATTGCATAAAACAGAATAGGGATCCAAAAATGGGCCACTACCCTATTAATCTCTTGTTGTTCATAAGACAAAATATAGGGCATACTAAATAAGACAAACCAAACAAGTATGTGGGATAATATGGTAATTTTTTTGTTTTTATGCATAATTTATTATTCGTAACGTAAAGCAGTTATTGGGTCTAATACTGAAGCCTTTTTTGCTGGGTACCATCCAAAAAAGATACCTGTTACAGCACAAACTACAAATGATATTACTATTGAGTACAGTGCAACACTTGTAGGCCAATTTAGGAATTTTTCTATAAAAAAAGTGGCTCCCAACCCAAGGATTACCCCCAAGAAACCTCCGGTAATACTTATTAATATCGCTTCTATTAAAAACTGCATTAAAATATCAGAACCCTTACCTCCTACTGCCATACGCAGCCCTATTTCTTTGGTACGTTCTTTTACAGAAACATACATGATATTCATTATACCAATACCACCAATCAATAATGAAATACTTGCCACAGCCACTAAAAGTATGGTTAGCATTTCGCTGGTAGAACTAAATGTCGATATAAGCTCTTCCATAGAACGTACATGAAAATCATCATCATGGGTTATTTTATGCTGAACACGCAAAATATCAGTAACTTGCAATACAGCATTCGGAGCCTCTTCTTCACTAATTGCAGAAGCAACTATTGACCCTAAATGATCGATTGCCAAAATACGTTTTTGTACTGTGGTATAAGGCGCAAGGACGATATCATCTTGATCTTGACCAAAGGTATTTTCTCCTTTTTCTTCTAATACACCAATAACTTTAAAAGGAATGTTATTAAAACGAATCATTTGACCAACAGGATCATTTCCATCAGGAAAAACATTATCAACGACCGTTTGTCCAATTAAGGCTACTTTTGAGGCTGATTGTACTTCGGCATGAGTAAACATACTTCCGCTCTGCAAATCTGTTGATCTAATTTTTAGGTAATCACTATTAACCCCAAAAATAGAAGATGGCCAATTATTAGACCCGCTAATAACTTGACCATTACCATTTACTTGTGGTGTAATATAAGTCAATAAAGTTGCTTGCTCTTTTAATGCATGATAGTCTTTGAGTGTTAGGGTCTCCATCTCACTACCTCCTTGTCGTACACCACCACGAACATCAGATCCTGGTCTCACCGTAATCATATTCGATCCCATATTTGAAATGGTAGCACGAATACTTTCCTTTGAACCCTCACCAATGGCCAACATAGCAATTACAGAAGCTACACCTATTATTATTCCTAACATGGTTAACAAGGTTCTGGTTTTATTAAGAATAATAGCTTTATAAGCGATTTTTAGTAAATTTAATAGTCTCATAATTCATCGTCTTGTTTCGGTAATTTTGCTAATTCGTCTGCTACAGATTGTATATTATGGTTTTTATAATCCTGTATAATATCTCCATCTTTTAGTACAATAGTTCTATTGCTAAATGCCGCGATATCGGTCTCATGTGTAACAAATGTGATGGTGATCCCCTGTTGTTGGTTTAACTCCTGAAACAAAGACATAATCTCGTAAGATGTACGTGTATCTAGATTTCCTGTAGCTTCATCAGCTAGAATCATCACTGGATTATTAACCAACGATCGGGCAATAGCAACACGTTGTTGTTGACCACCCGAAAGCTGTGCAGGAGTATGATCTAATCTATCACTTAGCCCAACCTTTTCTAAAGCACTAATAGCACGTTTTCTTCTCTCTTTGCTAGACACCTTACTATTATAAACAAGCGGTAATTCTACGTTCTCGATTGCAGACGTTCTTGCCAATAAATTATACGATTGAAAAATGAATCCAATTTTTTCATTTCTAATAGTAGCTAATTCATTTCTAGAAAGGTCTTTTACTTTTACTCCATCAATTTCATAAATTCCCGAAGTAGGTTGATCTAAGCACCCTAGAATATTTAAGACAGTACTTTTACCCGAACCACTTGATCCCATAATAGTTACAAAATCGCCTTCATTGATGTCAAACGAAATACCTCTTAACGCATGAACCGTTTCGGTTCCCATTACAAATTCACGTTTTAAGTCTTCTATTTTAATGATTTTTTTACTCATGCCTATTTACTTTTTTTTACCCCCTGGTCGTTGTGGCATAAATGGACTATTGCTTGTCCCTTCTTTTTTTCCTTTAGATGTACTAACACCTTTTAGACTGTACACCAATTTATCATCTTGGTTAATACCACTTAATAATTGTACATGCACGCCATCACTTGCACCTAATGTCACTTTTTTGGGAGTAATTCTTCCATTATTTTCTAATACCCAAAGCGTTGTTTCATCTGTGGGTTGCTTAGTATGAGGGTTTGGTAATTGCTGTTGTCTATTATACGTTACTAAAGCTTCTGTTTCTGGTCTAAAATTGATAGCTTTTGCTTCGGCTGTTAAAACATTATTCAGTTCTAAAGTATAAATAGAAATCGTTGCTGTTAACCCTGGTTTCAATTTCAAATCCGGATTATCTGCCTTAATAACAACAGTGTATGTTACTACATTAGAAGTTACTGTAGGGTCTAATCTTACTTGAGTAACGACACCTTCAAAAATTTCGCCTATGTATGCATCTACTGTAAATTCGACACGTTGCCCTTGGTTGACTTGTCCTATATCTGCTTCATCTACATCTGCTTCTACTTGCATTTCCTTAAGGTCTTGAGCAATTGTAAATAAAGTTGGTGTACTTAAGCTTGCTGCAACAGTTTGTCCTTCGTCTATTGCTCTTGACAATACAACCCCGTTAATAGGCGAATAAATGTTAGCATAGCCCAAATTGGTTCTTGCCTGTTGCAAATCTGACAATCGCTGTGTTACAGTACCTTTTGCAGTCTGATAATTATAGTAGGCATCATCAAAATCAGATTTACTAATTACTTGATTTTCAAATAAATTTTTCTGTCTCTCATAAATGGTTTGAGTATAATTTCTTTGACTTACAGCATTGTCATAAGCTGCTTGTGCCTGTATCTTTGAAGCATTGAGATTCGTTTTATCTAACTCTGCAATAAGCTGTCCTTCTTTGACCTGACTATTATAGTCTACATATATTTTTTCTACAACTCCAGATACTTGAGTACCAACCTCTACTTGAGTTATCGGTTCTAATGTTCCTGTTGCGGTAACCATAGTTGTAACATTGGCTTTTTTGGCTGGCACTGTTTTTACTTCAATAATAATAGCATCACCACCTCTTATAAAAAAGTAACCTACAATTGCAAGTACTGTAATTACAGCACTACTGATTATGATTTTCTTTTTAATATTCATATTAATTTGATTATAGATTGATGTCGTTTCCTTGATAGAATTGTAATAATTGATAGTATAAAATATTTAGGTATTTAGCTTGTAAATAGTTTTGTTGTGCATTAGTGAATATGTTTTGACTAATCACCAAATCTGTAGTACTTAAGCCCCCTAATTCATACTTTTTTTGAGCCAATTTGTATGATTGTTCGGCTGCATTTTTTGAAGCTTCTGCTGCAATAACTTGTTCTTGGGCAGATACAGCATTCTGATAGGCAGTTTCTACTTTTTTATAAACCTCTTTCTCTGTACTTTGCTTTTGTATTAACGATTTTTCTATATTAATAGTTGCCGTTTGTATTGCCGCTTTTGTTTGATTTCTATTAAAAATGGGAATGCTTAACGACACACCTAATCTTTGATTAAAATTAACATTAAACTGATCTGAAAATGTATTTTCATTAATACTGGTGTAACCAGAGCCTACACTTCCGGATAAGGATAGTGTTGGTAAAAAACCTCCTTTGGCGATATCTAACTCTTTCTCGTTTACGGCTATATTTAAGTTACTAGATTGAATTTCTGGTAAAAACTGTAGCGCTTTACTATAAACATCTATTTTGTTAAGTTCGAACTGTATTGAATCCTGATCTTCATTAATGGTTTCAATTTCTAAATCCTCGATTGGAGATAATTCTAATAACTGTTTTAGTACAATAATATATTGTTTATACTCATTTTTTGAAGCGATAACAGTGTATCTATTGGTCGCTGCTTGACTTTGTGCTTCAGTATAATCACTTAACGCAATGTTACCCGCATCCAAACGTGCTTTGGCTCTTAAAACTTCTTTTTCTGAAGCTTCTAGATTATTTTCTGCAATAGTGATACTTTCCTTACTATAAAGTGCTTGTAAATAAGTTTCTAAAAGATTTAAAACAATGTTGTTTTTTTCTACTTCTTCTTCAAAAATACTTTGCTCTAATAGCAGTTTATTTTGTTTAATCTGATTGTTGACTTGATTTCCCTGAAACAAGGTTACAGAACTATTAATCCCCACATTTGTACTATGGATTTGGTCTGATACAAAATCGCTTGTAATAGGATCTATGGTATTACCGTTAGAAAAATTTTGTGATGCGTTTCCAAATAAATTAGGTAATCTAGATGATCTAGCCCTGTTATAATCTACTTCGGCAATATTTTTATTTAATGCAGCATCTTTAATTGTGATATTATTTTCTAATGCATACTCAATACAATCTTCTAGCGACCATATTTTTGGTGTCGTATTAATTGTAGTATTTTGTGCAAAGAAGAATTCTACACATAATAGGCTTACAATGATTAGATATAATTTCATTTTTTTGAGTGTTATTTATGAACACCTCAAAGATGAAATTATATACAATCTTAATAAAAAGGAATAGATGTTTGAGGGTATTGACTATACTAAAGCCCCTTATTTATCGATGAGAATATTTAATTTTTATAACCAATAATACCATTTTACCGTTCTATAAGTTTAGTGCCAATGATAGATTTATAAACTTGAGTACGTAATGTTCTGCTAATTTTAATTTTTGTTTTTCCTATATGAATTAAGTTTCCTTCTAGTTTATTAACATGATTTATACCTACTAAATAATATCGATGCACTCTCATAAATTTTTCTTTCGGCAACACACGCTCTATATTTTTTAATGAAACTAGAGTAAGATATCTATCTTTATTGGTAGTGTTAATGTAGATATAATCATTAGCAGTTTCTATGTATGTTATGTCATCTATAAAAACTTTGATCACCATACCATCTGATTTAATAAAAATATGGCTTTGACCATTCTCTATATTCACCTTCTTATCTAACATCACATAAATACTGTTTAAGGAGTTAAACAGTACATGCGTATTAATTTGGTTATTTGTAAGATCTAATTCTGATGCCAATTGCCTTTGCTCTAAGTCTTTTATTAATTGATCTTTTTTATACCATTCATCAATCAGAAACAAAACCATAGATAAGCATATAGAAATGATCACTTCAGTAAATACAGCTATTTTTCCTCGAATGGATTCAAAAAAATCTGATGTTGATATATCAATATTTTCGAAGTACAAAGAAAGATAATAAGACGTAGTTAAAGTGATTACAACTATGGCTACAATCAATAACAAAATGTAACTTGCAATTCGTTTTTTTAATAAAAATATTGGAATTAAAAAATAAAGATTGATATATAGTAAAATAGCATAGGACAAAAAGGGAATGGCATTTGTTTTTAAATTTTCTAATATATTAATGTTATAATTAAGGTCGTGCACACTCCATAAAAGAAGATATACTATCCAAAATATGATATGCTTAGAAACTTTACTGAAAGTAACATTCATTTGATTAAGATAAGAATAAAAGTGCTATTTTTTTAAGATGAAACCTTCTTTAACTTTAAGAACAATACTTTTATTAATATTAAAAATATCGAGTAAAGGATTCTTGTCTACTACTAAAAAACTACCTTCAAAGCCTTCTTTAAGCTTACCTATTTTACGATTTGGAAAAATGGTGTTACTTGCGTTTTCTGTCCACATCTTGAGTAATTCTTGATTAGAAAAAATATCTAATTCATATAAAAAATTAAACTCCTGAACTGAATTATCAGTATATATATCAGAACCTATGGCCAGTTTTACTCCTACTTTCTTTAATAGTTTTAAATTGAAGCTTACATTCTCTATCAAAGCTTTATAATTTTCTTTTCCTTTATTCTTTTTTACAAGTGACACAGTAGTAACCACTGTAATATCGTTTTTTTTTGCCAAAATAGCATCGTCAAGATCAATACGTTTGCCATTATGAATTTCTGGCAAATGTGCAATTTCATCAACTTTTGAACTAACAGCTACATGAAAATCATATGCAGTGGCCACATGAGCACTTACTCTTAAGTTAGAGGCATGGGCTTTCTTAACTATATCCGGAATTAATTTTGGATCTAGTCCCTTTTTACCAAAAAAAGTAGTATCATTTTTTCGTTCATCATACTCTTCAGAATACAGTAAATTTAGTTTGATAAAATTTGGGGAGAAGGACAAAATTTTGTCCCATTTTTTATTTAAATCTTCTAAGTCATTAATGATGACATACCCATGATATTCAATTTCTTCAATAGAATTAAAAAGGTCTTTAAAACGACCGTATTCGAGAAATTTTTTTCGAAGAGCTATTGGATGTCCTCCAGAAGCCGTTAATGGTGCATGTGCCATACTAATATCTAAACCATCATATTTATTATAATGATGCATTAAAGGAGTAATTCTTTTTTTTATGGACGATAAGAGTTTTACATAAAAAACACCATTGCTCAAATACGAATTAATTCTTTCTTCTAATTTGTAATCGCTTTCCAGATTATGATTATGGGCTTCTGCAAATGGGGGTATTACAAATTTGGCTGATAAATCAATAATTGTATCTACTTTCCCTCTATTTTCAAAATGAATTAGCCCATTTTTTAGCCACACAGTTTTCTTTTCAAAAATCTCTCCATTATACCAATTACCATTGATGCATTGGATAACACGATTTTTTGAATTCATACCTCTATTTTTTTGTGCGATACAAGAAAAGTATGAACATATAAACAAAAGTAGAGCGCAATATATTTTCATTTTTATTCTATTTAACCTAATCGTAAAGAAATTAGAAAAAGAACAGAAGTTCAAAATTAATAGCTGTATGGATAGTCGTAATAGGTAGACCGCGTTAGATAATAGGCGATTCGCTATTAACTACAAAATTATGCTACACACTCTTATAATCGAACTAATAGTACATATTCTACTCACTGTTTTAAAGGAATTTATCATTAGAAAAAATTAAAACACATAGCATACTGATAGTCAATACCTGAGTACTTTCACCTAGTTTTTTTGACCTATTATACGAACGAAAAAAAGATTTTTATCGACAAATACTTGGTGATTTATTACTAATTATAGAATATCTCCTCATAGGTACTAGTAAATTTTTATTATTACTGATCTCTTAAACCTAACAGTAGTTCCAATGAATAAAAATAATAACCTATTATTTACTTTACCTATACCCTTTGCTATTTCAACACCAAAAAGTTCAATACTCCTTGCATTACTTTTGATTTTTAGCATTACTACAAACGCTCAAAATGGAGTCGATTGGCTAGAAGGATCCTGGGGAGTAACCTTCCCTATATATGGCGGTCCACGGCTTAACACAGAAATAAACAACAACGGTTACGACTATAGGGCTGGTGCTCAAGAAATTGTAGATAATTTACCTGATGCAGGACATATAATTACCAATTTAGGCAATTTTGCGGCTTCACATGAATTTACCTTAAGAATGAATGATGAAATTGGTGATGTAGGATCACTAATACACGAAAGTTGTGTTCCTAGTCTTGAAAATGAACAAGTTATTTTTGATGTACTGCAAATATTCAAAAACTCAGGAAAAAAAGTCATCTTATATGTGTCTATTAGTTATTTTTCTAGGGCTAGTGATGAAGCCCAAGCAGCTTGGTTAGCTTATTATACTTCAGAATATGGCGGAGATCAATATGCTGCCTATAAAGATCTTATTAAAGGATATATAAGCCGTCTAGCTCCTTATGCAGATGGATATTGGTTAGATACCGGTGTCGGAATTGACAATAGTGGTAATATGCCTGATTTTATTGCTATGATCAAAGAAACAGATCCAGGAGCAATAGTCAGTGCAAATAGAGGTAAAAATTATGTAAGAGATTTATCTGGTATAAAAATATCTGTTGATACTGATGGTACAAATGATGACGATGAGAGAGAATATAATGTCATTCTTCATGAACCATTGAATTCGTATCAAGATTTTACACATGGTCACGTTACACCAATTGGACATGGCGCACCAACAAATTCATGGGGATATGATGAATTTACATTACCCAACATGATAGCAGCACCATGGATTGATTACAATGGAAAACAGGTTCTAAAACACGGATGGTTTCCTACCAGAAGGAGGTGGCACTTACCACAAGAGGACCTAATGTTTGATTTAGAGCAAGCCTATCGATTTGTAAAAAGTGTTTCTGATGCAGGAGCATCCATAACCTTTGCTACTACTACCGCAAGTGCTAGTCTAGGAAATGCCGGACATATGATGTCTGATGAAATGGCGATATTAAAAGAAGTCAATGACAGGTTAGAAATGAATACCCCTCCGGACTTTATACCCTATACAAGGCCTGACGGTGCTTGGTTGGTTGGAGAACAAGAATTACCATCTCAATCAATAAATTTTCCTGCCATCCCGACAAAAGAAGTTGGAGATGCAGATTTTTCACCTGGTGCAACCGCTAGTTCAGGTTTATCCGTTAGCTACACGAGTTCAAATCCTAAGGTTGCTGTTATTGAAAATGGTAAAATTAAAATTATTGCTCCGGGTACTTCAATAATAACTGCATCACAGATAGGTGTTCCTACATATAGATGCGCACCATGGGTAACAAAAATATTGACTGTTAATGGAACGTCTCCTCCATCTGAAGATAACCTTGCCTTAAACGGTACTGCTACACAATCATCTAATCATCCTGATGGTGGCGGAGAAGCATCTTTGGCTATTGATGAAAATACCAATGGTGTCTGGGGACAGGGTTCAGTAACCCGAACATCGAATGAAAAAGATCCTTGGTGGCAAGTTGATTTAGGATCAGATTATGTGATTGACACTATCAAGGTTTTTGCTCGTACAGATAATTGCTGTAATACCCGATTGTCTAATTTTGATGTTATTGTTATCGATAGCAATGGCAATACAACCTATACAAAAACATATAACACCTATCCCGATCCATCTACAACAGTTGATGTGGGTGGAGTCACTGGTCAAATTATTAAAATACAACAGTATCATACCGGTATCGTACTAAATTTAGCAGAAGTAGAAGTGTACGGCAGTGAACAATCAGCATGCACAACATTTACAAAAATTGAAGCTGAAGATTATGATACGATGTCTGGAGTAGAAATAGAATCCTCTGCTGATAGTGACGGTGGACAACAAATTGGTTATATACAAAATGGTGATTGGCTAAGGTTTAATAATATTGACGTAACCTGTGCTAGCACGATAGATGCACGGGTATCAAGCAAAAACTCTGGCGGAGACATTGAAGTAAGATTAGACGGAGTTTCTGGGACTTTAATTGCTACTATCCCCGTGGCTACTACAGGGTCCTGGACTACCTATGATACAGTAAGTTCAGCAATTAACTCAGTAAGCGGAACTCATGATATCTATCTGGTATTTACAGGTGGTAATGGGTATTTATTAAATTTAAACTGGTTTGAGTTCAATGAATCATCGACCATAACAATACCAGAAAATCAAACTGTTGGCCCGTGGGACATTACCGAATTACGAGAAGTCCCAAATTGGGAAACCTCTACTGTTGATGCTGAAGATGGAATGACAGGAATACTATACGAATCAATCGATTACTTAGGTAATAAAGTAGAGGTATTCGCCTATTACAGTGCCCCCAGTGGTACCCCACCTGTCGGAGGATGGCCAGCTGCTATATTTGCGCATGGTGGAGGCGGTACAGCCTTTCCTCAGGCAGTAAAATATTGGAATGATAAAGGGTATGCCGCCATTAGCATGGACTTAGAAGGACAATACCCCAATAATGAAAATACACCTAACCCTGGCCCAAGACGTGTTGGCGTTTGGGATGATTACAAATTACCTATCGAAGAGCAATGGTATTATCATGCAGTTGCTCAAATTTTGAAAGCACATTCCCTCATAGCTTCTTTCCCTGAGGTTAATGCAAATAAAATTGGACTTATAGGAGCTAGCTGGGGCGGAACACTAACAAGTACCGTAATGGGAGTGGATAATCGACTGGCATGGGCGATACCTGTTTATGGTGCCGGATTTCTATCAGAATCAGATGGTCATCAGGGTGATGCTTTAGCTGCTGGTGACGAAACAGAATTTGTAAACGCAAATTATGATGGAAGCATCTATTTTGATAATGTTACCTTTCCTACCCTATGGCTCAATGGACTTAATGATCATCATTTTTCTATTACATGTAATCAACTATCATCTGAAGCAGTACAGGGTCCTACAACTTTAATGTACCTTGATAATTTTGCACATGGACATCTCACCTGGAGAAATCGAGATGAAGTTTACATCTTTGCAAATCAAGTGGTGAATGGAGGTGTACCCCTACCAGAATTTGAAAAACCGTACATGATTTCAAACAAAGCCTATGCTACCGCTAGCTCAAGTGTCGGGCTAAGTAGTGCTGAGTTATTTTATACTACAGATGGGGATGAGATAGATTGGAATGAAAGGAACTGGTCATCTATTGATGCGAACATTTCTGGTAATACCATTTCGGCAAATATACCTACAGATGCACATGTCATCTTTTTTACCGCAACAGATTCTCGTGATCTTATGGTAACTTCTGAGTACCTTTTGATTTCAGATACCTCTTCTCCTCCAGCTACGGGCGAAAACCTGGCCTTAAATGGTACAGCCGAACAGTCATCTACTAATTATGGAGCAGAAGCATCAAGAGCTATCGATGGAAATACAAATGGCACATTTAATTCAGGGTCAGTAACACATACCAATGCTGATCAGACTCCGTATTGGCAAGTAACTCTTGACTCCGAATATTCTATTGGCGATATTAATATTTTTGGAAGAACTGATGACTGCTGTTTAGAAAGGTTATCTAATTTTACCGTTATGGTCTATGATAGTAATGGTGAAAGAACCTTTGTTAAAACGTTCTCAGAATATCCTGATCCATCTATTACGATAAATGCCGGAGGTGTTAATGGAAATTTAATACGAATTAGAAGTAATCTCAGTCAAGCATTATCCTTAGCAGAAGTCGAGGTATATAGAGCAGTAGAATGCACTAGTTTTTCAGTTATTCAAGCCGAAGATTTTGATACCATGTCAGGAGTCGTGGTAGAATCATCATCAGACACAGGAGCAGGACAACAACTCGGCTATATACAAAATGGTGATTGGTCTATGTTTAGTAATATCGACCTTAGCTGTGCCACTTCTATTGACGCGCGTGTCTCAAGTATACATTCTGGTGGAAATATTGAAGTAAGACTTGATGGAGTCTCTGGGACTCTAATTACAACAATACCAATAACCACAACGGGTTCATGGACTAATTATACAACTTTAAGTGAGTTAATTAACTCAGAAGTAAGTGGAACTCATGATGTGTATTTGGTATTTACAGGTGGTAACGGGTATTTACTAAATTTAAACTGGATAGAATTTTCTGACAGTCAGGAAAAAACAAACTTTGATGCTACAAATATATTTTCTGCATTCCCAAATCCGGTAACAGATATACTCACCATAAACACTAATGGTTCAAAGGCTGCAAAGCTTGATATCATAAATTATGCAGGACAATATGTATTTTCTCAACATATCAGTGAAGAAAATCTTACTGTCGATTTAAGTAATCTCTCTTCTGGCATATATATGGTCAAAATAACAGATGAGAAACAAATCCAGGTAAAGAAAATAATCAAAATTTAAGATAATACAAACTCAAACTCGTTAGCGATTAAATTCTGGAAGTACGCAATTGTAAATCTACTCTATGTAGAAATAGGTTATAAGAACTACGGTCGTTTATAAAACGTCAAAAAATTCTAGTTAAACCAAAAACCCAATTTATCGTTTCGAATAATCAATTTAAATCAAAAAAACATGAAAAAAAAACATGAAAGTTTATTTATTGTCTTTGCAAGTAAACTTATTTCCCCCCTGAAAAAAGCGTGTTTATTATTTACTCTATTCTTTTTTTCTTTCTTAATAAATGCTCAAAGTGAAAATCAAGAAGCTATAAGTAATGTTTTCAAAACTTTCAACAACAGCCAGCCAACAAAATTAAGTTCATCTGGTTTTAGTTTTACTAAAGAATTTAGCAACTCTGGATCCTACTGGAAATATGATAATCCTGAGACAGACCTATACTTAGCTAAGTTGTCGTATGAAGATCCCAATAACCCTGATTTATCTTATGATGCTAGACTATCAACAGGTGGGAATATTTACTCTTTTAGAACCGTTTCTGGAGAATGTATACCACCACAACATGGCACAGAAAGCGCGAACTATGAAGGTATTATGAGAACAGCATGGACAGAAGCGGTCTGGCACGTAGTTGCTACAGACGTTGAACAAAACCAGATTGATCAATATATGCTTCATCAAGGTGGTGCATACGGTAATATCCCAGAAACCGATTATTACCCTTTCTATGGTTTTCAAATAGCAGATTATTATGATAATACAACTCAAGAATATAGTACAGCATCTTGGTTACAAATTGGTCATCCCAAAGCTACAGTAAATAGTGGTCTTATTACGGAAATATTGATTTGGACAAAATACCGTAATATAGGAAATGGAGTCATTCAAGTAGACTATGCATTATATAATTTTGGTGATGGTACAGTCGGTAGAGTGAATTCTCCATATATCTGTACACGTGAGTCTACTCATCCCAATATATTTTTATCGAACCCAGATAACTCCTATGTAGAAAGAGAAGGTAATTGGACACAAGGTTTTTTTAATAACTCAACTACAAATGGTTGGATAGGATATTCTTCAAACAGCGCAGGGACTCAACCTAGTTACGGGTTTGTATTTAATAATGATTATGGTAGATCTAGGTTTGGATTTGTTAGTCTAGCTAAGGACCAAAATAACTTTACATCTGTTAGAACAGATAAAAGTATGTCATTTGGGAAAATTCTGAACCTTAGGTATTTTATTGTATTAGGTGATAATATAAGTGATATCCAAGCTGCTGCTGCAGAATATAAGAATGATACTTTTTATGATTTGCGAACAGTAGGCGCTTCAGATGTGCAAAGTGAAAATTATTATTTTGAAAAATCTAACTCTAATACAATTACTGCATTTAACACAAACAATGCCTCACAAGGGCTTAATTTAAAGCTACAGCCTTATAATAATAGTTATCCCCTTTTCATAGTGACTAATTCACAAGGAGTATCTAGAGTAACCACAGATTTATATACCTATGCTGACTATCCTTGGGATGGACAAACAGCCGATATTAAATTACTAGGATTCAGTGATTATAAAGCAACGGTTAATGATTTTGTTTCTGAAACAATTAGTTCAGGTGATAGCTATACATTTCCAGATGGCACTACAATGTCTAATATAACCTCAGATGTATACCAAATAAGTTTTACAGGTACCGTTGATGAATACAGACAGTATACTCAAACACATTTAGAAGTTTTAGGTGGGGATGATGATGATGAAAATCTTGCTTTAGACGGAACAGCAACACAGTCAACAACATTAAATAACGCTGATGCCTCACTAGCTATTGATGGAAATACGAATGGAAATTTTGGAAGTGGTTCTGTAACTGCTTCACAAGGACCAAATGCTTGGTGGCAAGTTGACCTTGGAGACGACCACAGTATTGATGAAATAAAAGTCTTTAATAGAACAAATACCTGCTGCACAAATCGATTGGCCAATTTTACAATATATGTAATTGATAGTAATGGCACTATAACGTATTCAGAAACGATAACCGATACTCCTACTCCATCTGTAACCATAGAGGTTGATGGTTCTGTCGGACAAGTAGTAAGAATTGAATCAAATCTTACTAATACGTTAAACTTGGCAGAAGTTGAAGTATATGGATCGGCTGTAGTATGCCCAGACTTTACAACTATAGAAGCTGAAAATTTTGATACTATGTCGGGAGTAGTAATAGAATCATCTTCTGATACGGGAGCAGGACAACAACTTGGGTATATACAAAATGGTGATTGGTCTATGTT
>NZ_JACC01000065.1 GCF_000520955.1 Aquimarina pacifica
TCGGTATCTCCTGTATCGCAAATACCATCCCCATCATTATCGGGCCCATCATTGGCAGTGTCTACATTAGATCCTGCAGTAAAGTCAGTATTTGCTGTTGCCGAGCAATCATCACATCCATCAGCATCGCTATCTCCACATTCTGATGGATCGTTAGGATCAGTTCCGTTTGTTGCTTCATCGGTATCAGATACACCATCGTTATCATCATCGGTATCTCCTGTATCACAAATACCATCTCCGTCATTATCGGATCCATCATTAGCGGTGTCTACATTAGATCCTGCGGTAAAGTCAGTATTTGCTGTTGCCGAGCAATCATCACATCCATCTGCATCACTATCTCCACATTCTGATGGATCATTCGGATCAGTTCCGTTTGTTGCTTCATCGGTATCAGATACACCATCATTATCATCATCAGTATCTCCTGTATCACAAATACCATCTCCGTCATTATCGGGTCCATCATTAGCAGTGTCTACATTAGATCCTGCAGTAAAGTCAGTATTCGCTGTTGCTGAGCAATCATCACATCCATCTGCATCACTATCTCCACATTCTGATGGATCATTCGGATCAGTTCCGTTTGTTGCTTCATCGGTATCAGATACACCATCATTATCATCATCAGTATCTCCTGTATCACAAATACCATCTCCGTCATTATCGGGTCCATCATTGGCAGTGTCTACATTAGATCCAATTGAAAAATCTGTGGGTGATGTTGCTGAGCAATCATCACAACCATCAGCATCACTATCCCCGCATTCTGACGGATCGTTAGGATCAGTTCCGTTTGTTGCTTCATCGGTATCAGATACCCCATCATTATCGGTATCACTTTCTACTGTAATCCATACTGTTGCATTTTCACATACATTTGGAGTTACAGTTGTATTACAAACTTCATAAATTACAGTTACTAGACTTCCTTCTTCTCCTGAGGCAGGAGTATATTCCATAATTCCTGTAAGATTATCAAATGTTATCGTTCCTGTTGCATTTCCTGTTCCCAGATTGGTAATAGAAGTGTTTACTCCTGGAATAAAATCATCGTTGCTCAGTATGTCTATTTCGGTGGTTAAATTTGCGACCAGAGAAATAGTATCATCCATAGTTTCGGGAGACAAAGGATTGAGATCATCAATATCAGGGTTTCCGTCATTGTCATTATCACTATCTCTATAGTTAGGTTCGTCAGTTGCGTCGGTATTATTTAATTCATTCTGAGGATCATTAGTAATAATGTTGCCGTTAGCATCATCATAATCACCAATACTATTGTCAAAAACATCATCTAGTCCATCGTTGTCAGAATCTCCTATGGGCGTACTATCAGAAGCTCCGTCATTATTAAAGTCGAAGGCTTCTATGGTATCTGAAACCCCGTCGTTATCAGTATCGGTATTCAAATAATCAGGATTGTCAGAAGTATCGGTATTTTGTGGATTTATTCCTGTTGGATAACTGTCATCAATTCCATCAGTATTGAGATCTGTTCCGCTAGGTTGTGTATAAGAAGCACTATCACTAGGTTGTGCTTCTACATTATCAGGTATCCCATCTCCATCACTATCAAGATCTAAGTGATTTTGAATACCGTCGTTATCAAAGTCAAAAACATCGGGTGTTCCGTCGTTGTTACTATCTGTATAATCTGCTGTTGATCCATCGCCCAAATTTCCGTCATCACTCACGTCCATAAAATTCTGAATTCCGTCCCCATCTTCATCTCCAAAAGGGTCATTTGTTCCTGCGAGTTCTATAGTATCAAAAATACCATCATTGTCATCATCTGGATCTGCACAATCAGGAACAGTATCACCATCTCCGTCTATATTTGGTGGTATAACTACGGTAATTTGAGCTTCTCCTGTTGCTTGCACAATACCACCAATTTCGGATTGAAATGTAACTGTAATTAGATCGGTAATATATACAGAGCTAGCTCCAGTTACATAATCGAGATCAAAGGTATTTAGTCCAGTGCTAGAGAATGTTACAGCGCTTGTTGCTTCTAGAGTAGAAGCTCCGGTAATTGTTGTTGTACCGCAAGCTGCATCTAGGGTTAGTGGAAACGTAGCGGTGGTGCCTCTGAGGTCACAAGTGGCTTCGACCGTGTAGGCTTCTGTGGGCAATAATTCTGTTGGATCTAGTGCTGTAACTACCCTTTCAAAACCGGATAAAAAGCCAAATGTCCCTGCACTGCCAGACCCTACCAACAGACCCAAATGATAAAAAGCATTTGTCGAAAGTGCAGTATTTGAATTTAATACCTTATTATCAGGAATTGCAAATGTAGACCAGTCACTGCGGCCAGGCACTGTTGTAGTTGTAACTCCCAAATCTGCAATGCTTTCGCCATTAAATGTAAAATCAGGAATTCCTGAGTTTTCCAAAATGACAGTCACTGAATTGGTTGCTCCTGGAAATTCTAAAAAGTCAATCACTTTACTTCCTCTACATAATATTGAAGGAACAATAGACATTCCCATTTCATTATTTGAGTATCCAGATACATGGTATGCATAAATAGGTTTGTCGGAGAGGACATAATGGGGAGTTCCTACCGTTCCTGAAAGGTCAAATTCGTAGTAATCTCCTGCATTGGCTAAAGTGATAGCAGTACCACTTCCGTCAGTAAAAATATCTGTATCATCTTCTGTTGCCAGAAGGATCACATAATCTAATCCTGTATTTCCTCTAGATAGAACATACTCAGTATCTAGAATAGGCACCGGTACTAATTGATCGATACCACCATCTCCTGCACCGCCAGATCCACTTTGACGTAAATGCTGTCCTCCTGAAAGTACAGCAATATCTTTGTTCGAGGTAATATGGGCTCCTGTTATATTATTGGTTATGTTGCTTCCTGCAGCCGTTTTTACAAGATATGTCTCAAACCTATCTAAGGTTATATTTACTAAATTTCCGGCTCCTTCTAGGACGGTGGTTCCGGGCATTTGAATAGTTATATCGGTGTCATCTTCTATCGCCATAAAAGACATAAAATGCACATCCCCAGATCCATATTGAGCTGCTATTACTCTAGTTTGCGAAGCAGCATAAAAATCCTGACCTAATGCGCCAGTGCCTTTTAGGGTAGTGTATGTTTTATTTTCTCCTGAATTATTAGCATGAACTACCTGAATAGGATTTGTAGATGTAATAATTAGCCCTTTGGTCATTTCTTCTGTATTAAATGCATTTGTTGTTCCTAGGGCGGTAGTCAAGTTATAAGTTACTGGGCTCCCTTGAGTAACAGTGCCCGTATAATTTAAAGTAGTACCATCAGAGGTCTGAATGGTAAATTCGCTTGATGTATACGAAGTACTAATTATTAGATACGTGGGGCTGTTTCTTCGACTAAGTCCTGTATCCCAAACAGGAGGCATATAATATGTAGTGTCAAATTGAGCGAATGAATTCGAAAAACTAAAAAGAGTAATAATCGTAAAGAATAATGTATACGAGTATATAAAAACAGACGATATAGGGGTAATTTTTTTCATATAGACTTTAAATTCTCGTTGGTTAAGAAATCTTTGTTCAAAGTACTATTTTAATATAAATTTAACAATTCAAAAAGCTATTCTTTATTTCAAATATCGATAAAAACACTAAAAGTGTCGATTAAAAACACTTTTTTAAATAAATAAATGAATGTTCGTCTGTTTAATCCGTATTATAAATGGAATTTCATTATATAATTAAGAAGATATTGTAGGGACTACTAGTTTCTTAGTTTGGGTAAAATAGTAGGCTATATTATATTAAAAAATGGGCTAGTGGATAGTATACGGTTATTCCTATTTTTTTAGATCAATTTCTTTTAAATTTTCAATTTTATTTCGTTTTAAGAAATCATCAATAGTTTCAAAATGCTCGATAACTCGTTGATCTTTAAACTCAAAGACTTTGTTTGATAGTCCTCTAAGAAAATCACGATCATGCGATACGAGTATTAAAGTTCCATCAAAATTTAGTAGTGCTTCTTTTAGAACATCTTTAGATTTAATGTCAAGATGGTTGGTGGGCTCATCGAGAATCAACAAGTTAGCTGGTTCTAATAGTAATTTAACCATGGCTAATCTTGTTTTTTCTCCTCCAGAAAGAACACTAACTTTTTTATCGATATCATCACCACCAAACATAAAACGACCTAGAATATTTTTTATTTGTGTTCTAACATCTCCCTTAGCAACTTCATCAACTGTCTGAAAAATGGTAAGATTAGGATCTAATAATGCGGCTTGGTTTTGAGCAAAATATCCAACTTTTGCATTGTGTCCCAGCTCACAGGTTCCTTCTACATCAATTTCTCCTAAGATGGCCTTGATCATGGTAGATTTCCCTTCTCCATTCCTACCTACAAAAGAGACTTTTTCACCTCTAGAAACAGATAGGCTTGCATTTTTGAAAACAACATGGTTATCATATTTTTTGGTAAGATCTTTTACGGTAATAGGATAGTCTCCTGATCTAGAGGCAGGAGGAAAACGCAATTTAAGAGATGAATTATCAATTTCATCAATTTCTATGATTTCTAGCTTTTCGAGCATACGTTCTCTAGAGGTAACTTGGTTCGTTTTAGAATAAGTACCCTTAAATCGTTCAATAAATGCTTTGTTATCGGCAATAAACTTTTGCTGTTCCTGATATGCCTTGATTTGATGTGCTCTTCGTTCTTGTCTTAGTTGTAAATAATGAGAGTAGTTAGCTTTATAAT
The DNA here is from genome assembly GCF_000520955.1 of Aquimarina pacifica. Taxonomy (GTDB): domain Bacteria; phylum Bacteroidota; class Bacteroidia; order Flavobacteriales; family Flavobacteriaceae; genus Aquimarina; species Aquimarina pacifica. The sequence goes on from NZ_JACC01000065.1 coordinate 4,736, forward strand.
CATAAATTCTTCCCATAGTAACTTCTATAGTTCTATTGGTAATAGTATCGATAAATGCTTTATCATGAGAAATAACCATGACTGCATTGGCTTTATTGATCAAGAAATCTTCTAGCCAAATGACCGACTCAATATCAATATGATTGGTTGGCTCATCTAGTAAAATCAAATCTGGCTTTTGTAATAATATTTTGGCCAGTTCTATGCGCATTCGCCAACCACCGCTAAACTCGCTAGTTAGTCGGGCGAAATCTTCTTGTTTAAATCCTAGTCCCTTTAAAGCCTTTTCGACTTCTGCATCATAATTAATATCTTCTATTGCATAAAATTTTTCACCAAGATCAGATACTTTTTCAATAATGGACATGTATTCATCAGATTCATAGTCTGTGCGAGTTTCTAAAGCCTTGTTTAGGCTTTCAATCTCGTTTTTCATACTCATAATATGCGAAAATGCTTTTGATGCCTCTTCAAAAACGGTACAATTGTCTTCGGTTAGTAGGTGCTGCGGTAGATAGGCAATGATCGCTTCTTTTGGGCATCTTATATTACCTCTGGTGGCTTTTTGCTCTCCTGCAATAATTTTCATCATGGTAGATTTACCCGCACCATTTTTACCCATTAAAGCAATCTTATCGTTAGGATTGATTACAAATGAAACATCACTAAATAGCTTTTGACCACTAAACTCTACGGCTATTGCATCTACAGAAATCATAGGATTTTATTTTAATGCTGCAAAACTAATAAAAACAAGTAGAGTACAGAGATTAATTTAACTTGTAGACTAATAAAACTTAATATGGCTTAAACTCTAGGAAATACTATCGTTATATCATGTTTTTACATCTCAGAGTTACGAAACGAAGTTTCAATATATAATCAAGTTTATATGAGAGAATGTTGTTTTAATTAAAATATTTACTAATGTTTCTACTCGTTATTTTTTTATTTGATCATATCATTTTCCATATTTATAGCTAACAAGAATACTCTGGACATATCAAAATGTTCTCAGATATAAAATAGAATAATTCTATTTTTATAGTATAAATTTGATTGTTTGTCAACACGTAGGAAATAACCAATATAGAATGATAGAAATTATTGATTTAAGTCAGGAAATTTATGAGGGGATGCCGGTCTATAAGGATCTTCCTCAAGTTACAATGACAATACATAATTCTCATGAAGAATGGGAAGGAATACAAAATCCCGAGATAAAAACACCAGCGGTGCATAAGTTAGAATTGGGAGAACATACAGGAACACATGTGGATGCAATAAATCATATGGCGAAGCAGTATCAGGGGCAATCTATTGACACAATGCCGTTGTCTATGTTTTATACTCAAGGTATTTGTTTAGATTTTTCTCATAAAGGCTTAAAAGAACTAATTACTTCAGACGAAATCAAGGAAGCGTGTATGCGGGACAATGTAAAGATAAAAGAAGGAGATACTATCTTATTGTATACAGATCATTACAGAAAACATTATGGAGATCGGCATTGGGGTAGTGGTCCAGGTATTACAATTGAATCAGCCCGATGGTTAGGCAAAAAGAAAATATCAGCTTTTGGAGTAGAAACTATGTCTCCTGGAGTTCCCGGGATATCCAATAAAGAAGTTCATCACATTTGTGGAGAATTTGGGTTTACGCACTACGAAAATATGATCAATCTTCATTTACTCATTGGTAGAGGAAGATTTCGTTTTATCGGGTTTCCTCTTAAAATTAAGGGCGGAACAGGGTCCCCGGTTAGGGCTGTAGCAATATTTGACGATTAACAGCGTCTATTGATCAAGCATAGAATCAAAATTTTTCACCACTTCAACTAGAGACAAATTAATTACCAAGAAATAAAAATGAAGAATATTGAATCGCTACAAAAATTTATTCAACATATTAACCCTATGGAAGTTATTGATGTTGATAAAATCACGAGTACTTTTCGACCTATAGTTATCAAAAAAGGGGATTTCCTGCTAAAAGAAAATGATATAAGTGATGATTATTTGTATCTTGAGAGTGGCGTCATGAGAACTTTTGTGTATGATTTAGAGGGGGATGAAATTACTACAGATATTTTTACGCAAAATAGCATTGTTTTTGAGATAACTTCTTTTTTTAACCGAGTTCGTTCTGAGGCAAATATTCAAGCTGTTACCGATTGTTTTGGTTATAGGATTTCTTATCAAGAATTAAATACATTATTTCATGATAAACCTGCATTTAGAGATTTTGGTCGTGCTATTTTGGTAAAAGAATTTATAGCTTCCAAAAGGAGAAATTATGCAATGATTAACCAAACCGCAGAACGGCGTTATAAAAACTTAGTAGGTCAAAGGCCAGAAATAATTAAGCATACTCCCTTAAAATATGTCGCCTCGTATCTTGGGATTACCGATAGCACGCTCAGTAGAATTAGAAAAAATATAGGAAATTAAAGTTGAATTTGGGATTTCTTGACTTATGTCAAGTGAAATTTGTACGGTGTTTCTTTCTTTTGGGTATTATTTAAAAACATTAATGAGATGCCAGAGATATCAAACTTTACCATTATAGTATTCATAGCAACTACTTTTCTGACTGTTTTATTATTCCTTAAAGCTTCAGTATATAAAAAATATTTTTTAGGAATACTGTTTTGGATGATTCTTGTTGGTGCATTAGGACTGTCAGGGTTCTATCAAGAAACAGGAAAAATTCCACCAAGATTTACCTTACTATTAGGACCCGTGTTTATTTTTATGTTTGCTGTATTTTTAAATAAAAGGAGTACTGTTTTTATAGATAACCTTAGTCTCAAATGGTTGACCCTACTTCATGTCATTCGTATACCGGTAGAAATTATATTACATGATCTTTTTGTACAAGGATTGATACCAGAAATAATGACGTTTGAAGGGTACAACTTTGATATTCTTTCAGGGCTAACGGCTCCTATACTATATTACTTTGTGTTCATTAATCAAAAAATAGGATATAAAGGGTTATTAATCTGGAACTTTGTTTGTCTCGGGTTACTAATCAACATCGTTACGATCGCTATATTAAGTGCTCAAACACCGATTCAGCAACTGGCGTTTGATCAGCCTAATGTAGGAGTTACCTATTTTCCGTTTGTTTGGCTTCCCGCGGTTATAGTACCCATTGTTATGTTTGCTCATGTATCAAGTATATTGAGACTTGTAACGCTAATAAAGAAGGGCTAGGCACTAGCAATTTCTGATAAATACTCGAAGACTATAGAGAATTATCAATCTATTTTAACACATCAGTATGTTTAGTAATACGCTGATTTTTATGTTGTTTTTGGTGGCCTGATATACTTTTTTAGTAATCGATGTTAGGAAATGTCAAATCAATAACTCGAATAAAAGCTAAAATACTTATGGGAATCGTTTTGTAACAAAATGTAATTTTTTAATACTAATAGTGTATATATTCAGAGTGACATTCTCTAAGTTATCAACTTGTTGTAATGTTAATCAATGCTACATGCGCCCTATAGAGGCCTCATTATTCTTCAAAAAGGCGCTCTATCAATAGTACTTTTATTAAAAATGTAAACAATGGACAAACAGTATAAGGTTAGGAAATCAATATACAAACCATATCGTTATGATAATACAAACACAAATCATTTAGACGTAGTAGATCAGTTATTTATGTATGGGGTTTTATTGCTAATTCTAGTTGCAATTTTAAATGTTACTTATAGTGGATCATGGTGGTATTATATAGGTGTATTTTCAGTTTTTGTTACAGGAGTACCTATATTACTTTTTATCTTAAATAGTTGGGTTTTTTATCGCTACTACAGACTTATAAAAAGGACAACAAAACAAGCAGGCGCAAAAGAATATGAAACATATGTTGTGCAGTCTTATGTTTCGTGTTATGGATTAAAAAAAATGAGTAATAACCGTGTAAAATGGCGTGATATTAAAAGTGGTGAAAAGGAAGATATGGAAGTGTTTTTTGATCAAAAAACAATTGAAGCCAAAGAGGATAAAGTTATTGTGTCCGAAATTAGAAAATCAATACACAAGCCTAGACTACTTCATACACTTATAGAAAAAACAAATTTAGTTAGAAGAGAAATTGTACTGATCAGTTTATTGATAGGAATACCACTTTTCTTTGTTGTGACATTTTCCTTAAAGTGGTTGATTGTTAATTATAATCTTGTCTCAATAGAGTCTCAATTAGTCGGTCTAAGTATTTTTATATCCTTAATTATTGTAGTCTATATTTTTTATCCCAAAAGCCGGTACTTAAGATTGATACAAAGAACGATACATCAAGGTAGGTACCAAAATAGATCATACCGAATTGAATCATATGTGTCTCGCAAAAGAAATAAAAAGAAAGTAAGACATGAAAATTTAAATTGGAAACACTTCAAGAGAGATCAATGTAACAGAGAAGTTGGGAATAGTGCAAAATGGTATTTTTCTCAGGAGACGGTAAAAGAAAAAGTAAGTGAGGAGGTTATATGATGATACGGTTTATTTGTATAAGATCAAGAACCTAATATCTTTGCCGTTTTAGTAGAAAAATAATCTATAAGTAAATGTCTGAATGAAAATAACCTCACTTGTTACTGGAGGAGCGGGATTTATTGGTTCTCATGTAGTGAATCATTTATTAAAAAAAGATCATAGAGTAGTCGTTCTCGATGATCTCTCTGGCGGTACCCAAGAAAATATTCATCCCGACGCATTGTTTTATAAAGGTTCTATCCTTGATATCGAATTGATTCATCAATTATTTACAGAATATAAGTTTACCTATGTGTATCATCTTGCAGCATATGCAGCAGAGGGATTAAGCCATTTTATTCGACATTTTAATTATCAAAACAATCTTATCGGAAGTATAAACCTTATCAATGCATCTGTTAATTTTGGAGTAAAGTGTTTTGTTTTTACATCATCTATTGCCGTATATGGTACGAATACGTTACCACTTGTAGAAACTCAATATCCGCAACCCGAAGATCCGTATGGTATTGCAAAATATGCTGTAGAACAGGATCTATTGAATGCTCAGAAAATGTTTGGAATGGATTTTATTATTTTTAGACCTCACAATGTATATGGACCCAATCAAAACATAGGGGATAAGTATCGCAATGTTGTGGGGATATTCATGAATCAAATATTGAAAAATGAACCACTTACTATTTTTGGAGACGGCCAGCAGACAAGAGCATTTTCATACATAGCCGATGTAGCCCCCTATATTGCTGACTCAGTAGATCTATCACAGGCATATAATCAAACATTTAACATAGGAAGCGAAACGGTATTTTCTGTAAAAGAACTTGCAGAAGCCGTTACTCGTGTAATGAAATCTACTATCAAAATAAAACATTTAGAACAACGAGAAGAAGTAGTTCATGCCTATGCAGATCATACGGTATTTAATACAGTGTTTAGGCCTAAAACAGAAACAAGTTTAGAAAAAGGGCTTAAGGAAATGGCTTTATGGGTAAAAGCACATGGCAGTCGTTTTAGTGAAACATTCGATAATATCGAAATCAAAAAGAAATTACCAAATTCCTGGAAATAAACTCCCGAATTTTTTTTAATTCAATAAATAATGAAAGATCAACCTCTAGTAACAATCATAATGGCTGTAAAAGATACGGCTCCCTATTTACATGATTGTTTAGATTCTATTATAGCTCAGACATATCAAAATTGGGAGCTTATCGCGGTCAATGACCATTCATCTGACGCAAGCCCTCAGATTTTGCAGGAGTATGCAAACAAAGATCCAAGAATTCGCTTTTTTAATAGTGACAAACCCAAATTAATACCGACGTTACAAGTAGGGTATACCCATGCCAAAGGAACATTGATTAATAGAATGGATTCTGATGATAAAATGCCTGATTATAAAATCCAGGTATTGGTAGACGAATGGAGTAAATATGGAAAAGGAACTGTAATAGCAGGAGGAACAGAACATTTTGTTGATGAGGGAGTGGTAGGTGATGGGTTTCTTAGGTATGAAAAATGGCTTAATAATGTAGCAAAAAATAGTTTACATTATCAGGAGATCTATCGCGAATGTGTGATACCCTCACATTGCTGGTTGTTACATAAAGATGATTTTGATGCCGTTGGTGCTTTTGATCCGATTATCTATCCCGAAGATTATGATCTCTGCTTTCGTTTCTATAGAGCTAGATTGCAAGTGGTAGGTATTGATAAGATCCTGCATTATTGGAGAGATCGATCCAATAGGATTTCACGAACATGGGATGAGTATAAGGACAATCGATATTTTGACTTAAAACTTCGTTTTTTTTATGAATTGGATAGAGATAGAACTAGACCACTGGTTTTATGGGGAGCGGGGCGTAACGGAAAAGATATGGCTAAACTAATACAATCCTATGATGATCAATTTCATTGGGTATGTGATAACCAAAAAAAAATAGGAAAAGATATCTATGGGACACGATTAGAACACTATAAAAATATCAAAGAAATAGAAAATCCTCAGATTATTATTGTAGTTGCCTCACCAACAGGAAAAGAAGAAATAGAAAAAAACCTTGCTCAATGGGCAAAAGATCCTGTTATTGATTATTGGTTTTTTTCGTAATTAATACTAGTAAGCTAATATATTTTATGGCATTCGAGCGGGCTATACGTTTCAATTCCTCGCTCTTCGTGCCTCAGGCTGTGGGATTTTCTCTACTATCCCTAATGCTTTTGTAATTACGTTAATTTACACAAAACACGTTGTTTTTTTAGAGAAAATCAAACACCTACTTTTTTGTAGTTATTTATTTATGGTATAACCGTATACAAGTAGAAGTGTATTTAGCTTATCTTAGTTTTTGAATTCAAATTGCCCCTTCATTTCTATACTAGTTATGCCCCTTTACCTAATATAGGACGAGATTTTAAACGTTTTTTATTGCACTTAAACGATTTTTTGTGCCTTAAAATTACCTCAAGAAGTATTCCCATTGTCATATAATTTTAGATTAGTGTATTCCTGAGAAAATACTAACATGTTATTGTATGAAAAAATATTACCTACTTATTTTTATTGTTATTACTACTGTGTTGGTAACTCAAGCACAATTAAGTGACCTACATTATTTACCACCACTTAAGCAAGGAAATGGAGGAACGGGTTCTATTAATCAACAAAGAATTTATTTGTCAACTCCAGAAGAAACAGCATTTGATGTACATATTTATCGCGGAAATAGCACTACGATTTTAGCGACTATAACTGGGCTAGACAAAGACAATTCTCAAACCTATAATTTGGCAAATGGTAATAACGGTATTACGCTGGTTACTACGGCTAATACGGGAAAAGTACTAACAGATGCGGGGTTAAGATTCGAATCCGCGGGAGGAGAAGATTTTTATGTAAACTATAGAGGTAGGTCTGGTGCTCAAGGAACATCTCTAACCTCAAAAGGAAGACCAGCACTCGGTACACTCTTTAAGTGGGGAGGTCGACCTAATTACGGTATAGGTAATAATACGCTCAATGCTGTATTAGGAATTATGGCTGTAGATGATGATACGACAATTAATATTTTTGGTTATGACACTGATTGTTCATTTAGAGACGGTAGCGATGCAGATGGAATACTTGATGATAACTTAACGATTACTTTAGATGCCGGAGAATCTTATGTTCTAGAAGCCCCTAGAAATAATTCTTCGGCAAATATTGATTGTTGGTTGGGTGCAACTATTCAATCCGATAAAAAAATTGCAGTTTCTAACGGAAACCTAAATGGCGCTTCATTACAAACGTCCAACAATAGGGATGCAGGAATAGATCAACCAGTACCAGAGAATGTTTTGGGTAGAGAGTATGTATTTGTTAGAGCTAATGGTACAGATGTTAATGAAACTCCAATAATTATAGGAACTCAAAATGGGACAGAAATTTACGTCAATGGAAATGCAACCTCAATCGCCACATTAAACAATGGAGATTATTATGTGATCCCAGGATCTAATTATTCATCGGGGATAGCGGGAGGTAATATGTATGTTACTACTTCTAAAGAAGTATATGCATATCAATATATCGCAGGTTCTACAGCAAATCAAACAGGAGGACTTAATTTTATTGCGCCTGTCAATTGTTTAATGCCGCCAACATTTGATAACATCCATAATATTCGTGACGTTGCAGGATTAAACTATACCGGCGGTATCACCATAACGGCAAGTACAGCAACACCAGATGGTAATATAGAAGTAATAGATGGTACAGGTCCTGTTACGTTACCATCTTCTATTGCAGTTACAGGTACCTCAGATTGGAAAACATTTGTAGTAACAAACTTAAGTGGAGATGTGAAAGTGACTTCTACAGGTCCAATTGCGGTTGGTTTTTTCGGAGTTAATTCTAGCGCCGGAATAGCAGGATATTTTTCTGGGTTTGACACCGTACCTATTGTTGAATTAGATATTACAGGAGGAGGATGTTTACCAGGATCTGATGTCTATGAAGTCACAGGTGGTTTTGATGCCTACCAATGGTTCGAGAACGGTGCAGAAATTGTTGGTGAGACTACAAATACATATACTCCCTCTGGTCCTGGAGACTTTTTCGTAAGGGTAAGAAGAGGTAGCTGTACATATGATTCAGGAATTTTGTCTGCCTACAATTGTGATCCCGAAATAGTAATAACAAAAACAGCCGATACTAATACAGTTATAGAGGGAGATGTAGTAACCTTTACTATTATGGTCGAACATTTAGGAGTTAATCCGGTTAGCAATCTCGTTATTAACGACATCTTACCCACTGAATTAAGTTTTAGCGATGCGACGGCAAGTTTTGGCTCCTGGATAGCACCCAATTGGACAATTGGGGATATGTACAGTGGAGAAGTACATACCTTAACTCTAGAAGCTATCGTAAATGAAGTTTCTACAGGAAGCATTGTCACAAATACAATAAGTAACACCCAAGATCAGGTCGAGGCTAATGCTTTGACAGATGATCCTACAGAGGATATCACCATAGTCAATAATGAATTAGAATTGACCAAAACAGACAGAGCTCCAACAGATGGTAGTTATGATACTGTTGGGGAAATAATTACATATGATTTTGTAGTAACTAATACCGGAGATCAAGTCATACCTAACGTAACCATTTCTGATCCTAATATAGATTCAGGAAGTTTAATACCCGCATCTGTGACCAATTTGGGAGTAGGTGATTCGGCTAGTTTTACTGCTACACATACCATTACACAGGATGATATAGAAGCCGATCAAGTGGTAAATTCGGCTACTGCTCTAGGGACTTTGTCAAATGGTTTCATAATTTCTGACATATCAGATGATCCAGATGATCTAACAAGCATGACAAGTGATCCTACAGTTACTTTGATAGATCAAAAAGGAGCTTTAGTACTCGAGAAGATTGCACTACCAGCACCAGATGGACTGTATGATAATATGGTAGGTGGTTCTCCCGCAGTTGAGCAAATAACCTACGAATTTACTGTCATCAATACAGGAAATGTAAGTTTAGATAATATTACAATCTCAGATTCTAATATTGATATGGGTAGTTTGTCACCGTCATCTGTTGCAAATCTTCCTGCAGGAGAATCTACAGTGTTTACTGCCGCACATACAATTGTATCACTTGATTTTACTAATGGTAATGTCACAAATTCTGCTACAGCTAGTGGTACAGAATCTGTTGAGGGAACCATGGTCTCTGATATTTCTGATGACCCTACAACCGTGGCACCAGACGATTCTACTGTAGTAGGGATTCCACAGTTTGGACAATTAGAAGTAACTAAGGTAGATGATGAACCTACTAATGGTCCATATAACACAGTGGGACAGGTAATCACATATACAATCTTTGTCACTAACATCGGAAACGTACCTATTACCGATGTTAATGTTGTGGATCCTAATGCCGATACGGTTACTTTGATAAGTACCACAGGTACCGATGATGGTGTAGATGATGTGGTTGATTTACTTGAGCCTATGTCTATATCACCTTCTGCACCTGCGCAAACGGCAACTTTTGAGGCTACACACACGATAACACAAGAAGATTTAGATGCTGGTGAGGTAGTCAATACTGCAACTGTGGGAGGACAGGATCCTAGTTCTGGTAGTATTACTGATTTGTCTGATGACCCTGATGATATCACATCAAGTATAGATGACCCAACAATAGTACCACTAGGTACGACCGTTGGACTAAGTGTTACCAAAGAGGCAGATGATACAAATAATGTTCTTGAAGGGCAAACGGTAACATATACATATGTTGTAACGAATACGGGTAATGTCACTTTTGATGACGTATCTATCAGTGATATACACTCTGGAAATGGAACTTTAGTAGGACCAGAGTTACAAACCACAACAGGTACAGATACTGATAATTCTGATAATGAAGTTGATGAATTAGGGCCAGGAGATATTGCAACTTGGACAGCAACGTACTTAATCACCAGTACCGATGTAAGTAATCAATCTGATATAACCAATATAGTAACAGCAACAGCAACGCCAAGAACAGGAAGCCTTACAGACCCAACAGCTAACGAATTAGTTTCAGTACACCCTGTAGAAGCAATTTGTAGTGAGGATACATTAGCTCATGATCTAACACTAGATGTAGATCCAGCTGTTGTAACATTTAGTTGGGAGGCTGAGGAAAATGATCTTGTTACAGGAGAAACAACCAGTACTTCAAGTACATCTAGCATTACAGATACATTAGTGAATGTGACAAACCTAGATCAAGAGGTTATATATACCATAAGAGGGTATGATATTGGTGGGGTTTTACTAGATGAATACACCTATATCGTTACGGTACAAAAGACACCTCTCGTTCTTTCTAACCCAACATCGACAATTTGTAGCGGTGATACTCAAAATCGAAATTTGATAAGTAATATCGATAACTTTAATGATGATGTTAGTTTTTCATGGATTGCAGCAGATAACCCGGATGTTACAGGTGAGACAATATCAACATCGACAGACGATAGTATAACTGATACCTTAGTCAATACTACTACAACTCCTCAAGATGTTGTTTATACTATAACTCCTACGGCAATTTCTAATGGGTGTACGGGTACGATATATCAAATTACAGTAACAGTAAATCCATTACCTATTGGTACATCTTCAACAGAACGAATATGTAGTGATGAAGAATTGGCATATGATTTAGATAATATTGTAGATTTGAGCGGTTCAGATTTTTCTTGGGTTGCTACAAATAATGTTAATGTAACTGGTGAAAGTTTGGTTGCCAATGATTCAGGCATTATTTCTGACAGCCTTAATAATGCAAGTGGAGTATTACAGGATGTTGTTTATACCGTTACCCCGACCAGTTCTGATGGATGCGAAGGGTCAATATTCACAGTAACAGTTACAGTAGAGCCGGAGTTGGACTTGCCACCAAATGATACTGAAACGGTAGAATGCTTGGCCAGTGCTGTACAGCCAAGTACGCCTTTAGTCCAAGACATCAATGGTGTGACTATTGTTCCCACTATTACCGAGAATACAGATCCAGTTTGTGAAGGAGAAAAAATATATACATTCACTTATGTAGACTGTGCAGGAAACGATAATATATATACATATACCTATACGATTGATACAACAATACTTCCTGGGATTCCTCCTAATACAGCAAGTACTGTTGAATGCTTAGCAGATGCAATTCAACCAACCGCTCCTACAGTTACTGATGCCTGTGGGAGAACAATTACACCATTAATAGCAGAAAATCCGGATATTACCTGTGAAGGGGAGAAAGTTTTTGCATTCCTGTATCGTGATTGCTCCGATAATATATCAACATATATTCATACATATACGATCGATCTTACAACTCCACCAGATGTTCCTGCGAATGCTGGCAGTACTGTATCGTGTTTGGCTGATGCATTGCAACCAACCGCTCCTGTGGTTGTTGATGCATGTAATGTTGCAATTACCCCTGTGATTACTGAAAATACAGATCCCGTTTGTGAGGGTTCAAAAATATATACCTTTACATATACTGATTGTGCAGGCAATGCTTCTGCATATGTCTATACGTATACAATAGATTTAACCACTCCACCCGATGTTCCTGTAGGTGCTGGTAGTACTGTCGAGTGTTTATCAGATGCGGTACAACCTACTGCTCCGGTCGTTGTAGATGCGTGTGATGTTGCAATTACGCCCGTGATTACAGAAAATACAGATCCCGTTTGTGAGGGTTCAAAAATCTATACCTTTACCTATACTGATTGTGCAGGCAATGCTTCTGCATATGTCTATACATATACAATAGATACAACCACTTCGCCCGATGTTCCTCTAGATGCAGGTAGTACTGTAGAGTGTCTGGTCGATGCAGTACAACCCACTGCTCCTGTGGTTTTAGATGCATGCGATGTTGCAATTACCCCCGTGATTACAGAAAATACAGATCCCGTTTGTGAGGGTTCAAAAATCTATACCTTTACCTATACTGATTGTGCAGGCAATGTTTCTGCATATGTCTATACATATACAATAGATACAACTACTCCGCCAGATGTTCCTGCGAATGCTGGCAGTACTGTTGCGTGTTTATCAGATGCAGTACAACCCACTGCTCCTGTGGTTTTAGATGCATGTGATGTTGCAATTACTCCTGTGATTACCGAAAATACAGATCCCCTTTGTGAAGGTTCAAAGATTTATACCTTTACCTATACTGATTGTGCGGGTAATGCTTCTGCATATGTCTATACGTACACAATAGATACAACGACTTCGCCCGATGTTCCTGTAGATGCCGGTAGTACTGTAGAGTGTTTGTCAGATGCAGTACAACCTGCAGCTCCTGTGGTTTTAGATGCATGTGATGTTGCAATTACTCCTGTGATTACTGAAAATACAGATCCCCTTTGTGAGGGTTCAAAGATCTATACTTTTACTTATACCGATTGTGCTGGCAATGCTTCTGCATATGTCTATACGTACACAATTGATACAACCACTTCACCAGATGTTCCTGCAGATGCAGGTAGTACCGTTGAGTGTCTGGTCGATGCAGTACAACCCACTGCTCCTGTGGTTTTAGATGCATGTGATGTTGCAATTACTCCTGTGATTACCGAAAATACAGATCCCCTTTGTGAAGGTTCAAAGATTTATACCTTTACCTATACTGATTGTGCGGGTAATGCTTCTGCATATGTCTATACGTACACAATAGATACAACGACTTCGCCCGATGTTCCTGTAGATGCCGGTAGTACTGTAGAGTGTTTGTCAGATGCAGTACAACCTGCAGCTCCTGTGGTTTTAGATGCATGTGATGTTGCAATTACTCCTGTGATTACCGAAAATACAGATCCCGTTTGTGAAGGTTCAAAGATCTATACCTTTACCTATACTGATTGTGCTGGCAATGTTTCTGCATATGTCTATACATATACAATAGATTTAACTACTCCACCAGATGTTCCTGTAGATGCAGGTAGTACCGTTGAGTGTTTATCAGATGCAGTACAACCCGCTGCTCCTGTGGTTTTAGATGCATGTGATGTTGCAATTACTCCTGTGATTACCGAAAATACAGATCCCGTTTGTGAGGGTTCAAAAATATATACTTTTACTTATACTGATTGTGCAGGCAATGCTTCTGCATATGTCTATACGTATACAATTGATACAACCACTTCGCCCGATGTTCCTGTAGATGCAGGCAGTACTGTCGAGTGTTTGTCAGATGCAGTACAACCCGCTGCTCCTGT
>NZ_JACC01000066.1 GCF_000520955.1 Aquimarina pacifica
TCTGCTAATCGTGCAGCCTCTGCAGCTTCATCTACTTGTGTAGACATCTCAACCTCTAAACTTTTCTGTGACGCTAAACGCTCCTCTTCAGCTTTTTGTTCGGCCATCTCAACCTCTAGACGTTTCTGTGATGCCAAGCGCTCCTCTTCAGCTTTTTGCTCAGCCATCTCAACCTCTAGACGTTTCTGTGACGCCAAGCGCTCCTCTTCAGCTTTTTGTTCAGCCAACTGTATCTCTAGTTCTTTCTCTGCAGCCAATCGCTCTTCTTCTTCTTTCTGCTTCGCTTGCTCTTCTTCTATCTTTCTCTGAGCTTCAGCTCTTTTCTCTTCTTCCTCTTGTTGTTGCGCAGCCTGTTCAGCTATTCTCTCTTCCTCTTGTTGTTGTTGAGCAGCTTCTTCTTCTCTTCTGGCTTCCTCAGCGGCAATTCTCTCTTCTTCTTGCTGTTGTTGTTGAGCAGCTTCTTCTTCTCTTGCAGCTTCTTCTGCAGCTATTTGCTCTTCTGCAGCTTTCTGTTCTGCCTCAGCACGTTCTTCTTCTAATCTTTTTTCGGCCGCTAATCTTTCTTGCTCAATTCTTTGTTCGGTCATTTCTACCTCTAATCGACTCTGAGCTCTTAAACGTTCTTCTTCTAACTTTTGTTCAGCCATTTCTGCTTCTAATCGACTCTGGGATCTTAAACGTTCTTCTTCCTCTGCCTTCTTTCTATTGAGTAATTTTACTTCTTCTTCTCTCTGTAGTTCAAGGTCTCTAGCAGCTTGTGACTCTTTTTCTTTTGCCTCAGCAATAGACCTTTCTAACTCATTCATTGCTCGTTGTTCGTTGCTCTTGAGCTCTCCGGTCTGATCTTGTAATTCTCTTATTAATCTGTTTTGATCTAAAATTTCCTTTTTAAGTCTTCTAATTTCAGAATCTCGTGCTTCGTATGCTTTTTGTGTACCTGTTTTTGATTTGCTGCTACTTCTTCTTCTTGGAGCTTCTGTTTCAAAATTATATGCCAATCCCACCTCATGAGAACCTCCAAATTCACTAGTATCCCCGAATCCCATTTCATATGTATATCCTATAGAAACTCCTGAAGAGATGTACCCTCCTATTCCTAAAGAAATACCATAAAAACTGTTGTATCCAACCTGTCCCCATCCTAAATCTGGCAACTCAACAATACCATTTGCACCATATCTTAGAATCGATCCTGATCCTGCATCGGGCAACATATTAGCATATGCCATCCCTCGAATTGTTTTATCAGATCTTCTCTCTAGACTTGTTGTATACATAACATGACCTGTAAAAGCCATTTTATCCGTAAGCACTGTGCTTGAAGACAAATTATAAGCAACCAAATTCGAGACAGAAATTCCTGCATCAAACTCTTCATAATTAAAGTTAACACCTGGGCTTAATTGAAAAACAGAGCTGTTTTGGTAATTAAAAATAATAGGATCATCGATGGTGACATTATTATTTTGAAACATATTTTCTGTCGAATCAATATTGGGTTTTAAACCACTTTGAGAAAATCCAAGATTCATCCCAAATGTAAAATTCATTTCCCTGTTCAATTCGATAGCGTAAGCAAAATTGGCAATACCTCCAAAATAATTATAAATACCCTCATTTTGTTGATGTAATCCAATAGACACCCCTATTCTCTCATCAAAATTAGATGTATAACTAAGTAAGAACGTCTGAGGGTTATCGTTAAACGATGCCCATTGCATTTTTGTATAGGCATTGATCGACTTTTTATTTTCTCGCACTAAAGAAAAAGTTGGATTAAAATAAAACCGATTATATTTTATAAGATTACTCGTAGGAACATCTGAAGGCAAAATACCATAAGTTATGTCTTCCTCTTGTCCTCTAAGAAGGTTAAAGGATATAAATATAATTATTAAGAGTATTTTTTTTACCATAAATTATCTCATTACTGTTATCGAACCTTTTCGAACTACGGAATTATTTTTTGTAATTATGTAATAATAAATCGGGTCTTCCCCTCCAGATTTTGAACTATCTAACGGCCAATCGTCTTGATAATTATTAGTAGCAAAATCTACTCGGCCTCGTGAATCATATATTATTATTTCAACATCTTGCTGACCAGAATATGTATCAGGCAACACCCAATAGTCATTCTTACCAGAACTACCAAAAGGAGTAATTACATTTGGTATCAAAGCTGATTCTCCTCTATCATCAGAAATTGTAATGGGTTCTGATTCTATAACACAATCGGATAACGTAATTATTACTATATATTGTCCTGAATCTGTTATTTCTATTGAGTTCGTTCCCTGTCCCGTGATAATTTCTGGATCTAATAATTGATTTTCTCCATCTACCACTACAAACCACTCATATTGATAGCTAGCACTCTCAAGCACAGAAAGTGTTACAGATTCTCCGAAAGCTATAAACGTAGCAGATGCTTCAATCTCAAGCACATCTGACAATAGATCTACGGTTAATTCATTTGATCTGGCAGGTTCAAAAGAAGATCCGGTTAATGTGGCTTCTAATGCATATACCTCTCCGATATTATCAGCACCAACAGTAATTGAAGTTTCTGTAACACCTGTAGATTCTGTTCCTAAAAACCATTCAAAATCAAAGAAAGAATATTGATCTTCTGTAATAGGAACCTCTCTATCGGTATCCGTTATACCATATAAATTTTCTAATCCTAATGTACCTTCTTCGTCATCACAATCTAATAGCGTGGTAATTTCTGTTCTAAATCCTACGGGTTCAAAAACCTCTGTTATGGACTCTAAGGTGTCCATACAAGAATCATCTGCAAATAAACTCGCGGTATACACTCCTGGTGTGTCTACATCTATAGACAAAGCTCCCGGTGTGGATATCGGAAGCGGTAATGCGGTAAGGGGAATTGGTGTCCCTGATATGTCATCTTGAAACCATTGTATTGTACTACCTGCTTCGGGCGCATTCGTGGTTATTGCCAATGTTATCGCTGTTTGAGTGGGTAGTAGAATAATCTCGGGCGGTGGTTGTGTAAGAATGTCTGAACCTAAATTGACGACAACTACTGGATTCGTTGTTATAGAACATGTTTCTGTTCCTATTATATTTACTGTATATGTCCCTCCAAAATTACTCTGCGGTAGATTGACAACAGGACCATCATACTCTGGTACCAATACCCCGTCTCTAAACCATTCATATGTAAAATTAGGATCTGTAACACTGGTTGTTAAAAGCTTTACGTCGCTAGGGCAAAATTCTTGTGGTGATGATTCATTAATAGCCACTGTAGTTTGATTAAAATCAAATACTTCTACAGAAGCTCTATCAAAACTAAAGGCTCCATTACAAGAACCAAAATCTACTTCTACAAAATATGTTCCTGGTTCTGTTACATTTTCTAAAGTCGGCCCTGATTCACCAGAAATCAAAACTCCACCCAAATCAGGGTTTCCCAAGTACCATCTATATTCTGGAAAATCATCAGGTACGGTTGTTAATGTTGCGGATTCGCCAGTACATAATGCTACCGTATTGGCTTCAATATTTGGTCCCGTAAGTGTTATACCCTGTGATGAATCAAAATAATAGATGGGTATATTCTCGTTGATTGTACTAAGCACATCAGAGCCTCCACTCACTTCAATTCTGATTCGAAGACTATAATTTTCACCTCTAGTATCCGACGGAATAGGAAACGCTGGAAATTCAATTTCACCATTTGCTGGAATGCCAACAGATGTTGTAAATCGACTTAGCTCCACCGTAGTTTCATCTGAAAAAACTCCAGCTGCATCTGATAATTCGAGAATAAATTCGGTATTGGCATCTATAGTTGTAAAAGTAGTTGCCAACGCTTCTCTTGTCCCATTATCAAATCCAGTAATTGGATTAATTCCTGGTGTCACACACAGAATATTCGCCTTATCTCCATCAATGGAAAAAGAAGGCGCATCTATTGTTTGAGAATTAGCTTTGAAAGTAGAAAACAAAAAGCCAATCACAACAGCGGTTACTGATATTAGGTTAAGGTTCTTTCTCATAATATCATCACACTTATAATTTAAGGTGAAAATGCGATATTAACTTAGCGATTTGGGGCGCATGTTAATAATATTGTTAATATATTTTTTCTAAAGATATAAAATTATAAATTTAATGTTTATATCAAACTAAAATTTCGTTTTTTTTTGTAATAATTTTCTGACCTTTTAATAAATCCCCATTTTTAACAAAAGTCCTAACGACTTAGATAGCTACATCAATATACATAAAAATATGTTAATCAGTATATTAGATTAAGGTAAAAAATGATTTTTTCGTAAAAAAAAAGGATAAAATCTCCCTTATTTTTAAAGTAATAATCAAAAAATTAGCACGTAATTCAACAAAATTATCCCCAAAAACAGTGTATTTGGTTGACCAAAATTATTCTAAAAATTGTCTTTTTACTCGATTAAGTGTAAAAAAAAGTGTTAAAAATCATACCCAAAATTGTCATTTTCCTTTATATTTTAGTTACCAAAAACTAATTTTTAATCAGACACAAAAAGAGCCTAAAAAAGTGTAAAAAAACTCAAATTTACTCCATTCAAATGCATAATTATAGCCATTATTTTTTCTAAATATGACTACAAATTCGTTCATATTTTCTCTCAAAAAGACTACATATTTTTTGTAAAATTTTATTCAAAAAAGCCACAAATTATTCAATGTAAAGGCATTTTTACATATCAAATCGATAACCAAAAGACAAAAAAATTGACTTTTATAATTTTTTCAAATTTCTACTTAAATCATTCTCTAAAACTAGGTATTTATACGCTTTTAAAGGCCTATATAACCATATATCATGGCTGTTATTGAAAGGATAGTATATCCTAAAAAGTAAAATAACAAAACACCCTTATAGGTTTTAACTATAAGGGTGTTTTATTTGTTTTCGTAATGTTATTAATAATACTCTATACTATTTTTCAGTAGCAGTAGTATCAGCAGGTTTACCGTTTAATTCTGTTAGAATTATATCAGTAAGGTCTAATTCTTCTTTACCATATAATATATTGCTGGCCTCGGTATCTCCGTAGATATAGGTATATCCGTTTTTCTTACCATAATCTTCAATATATTTCTTTACTTTACTAATTATAGAATCAATTTCTGCTTGACTTCCTTGCTGAATTTCTTGCATTCTTGATTGTTGCTCTCTTTGCAGCCCTTGTTGAACAGTCATTAATTCTTGCTCCTTTTTTTCTCTATTTGCTGCTGTCATGGACTTCATGATATTTTGATAACCCTGCACTTCTATCTGAAACTGCTTTGCTTTTTCTTCTAGTTCTGCACGGACCTCATTATTACGCTTGGTCCATTTTTCTTGAGCAACTTTCATTTCTTTAAAATCAGAAACTACTTTGGTATTATTAACATATCCTGTTTTTTCTATTTGTTGGTTACAAGAAGTAAATATTACTATTGCACTTGCAATACATAAAAATTTTTTCATTTTTTTGAAAATTTAGTTCTGAACAAAAATATCAAAGTTCATTAGATGTTATTCTAAATAATACTCAAAAAAAGAGTAAATAAGAAAAAACAATTGCTTCTTTATTTTCAATATAAAAAAGCTATCAAAAATAAGCTCAAATAGGGCTTTTTAAAGCTTTCTTTAAAAAAAGCAAGGTAAATGGACCTTAATAATAAAAAAAATGGCAAAAATCGACTTAAAACAATAGTTATCTCTTTTTTAATACATAAATGTGGGAAGAATACTCTCTTGATCGCTTTGCTTTCATATTAGAACGAAATCCAACAACAAAAGCTTTAAAAAAATTCATTACACCAGTTTTATATTTTTCTGACAAAAGAGAAACATAAAAAGAGTCAAATTTCATAGGAAGTATTTTCTCTAATATCATCTCCTCTTCTAGAAATAATTTTTGGACAGCTTTTTTTGAAAAATGCCATAAATGTCTAGGGACATCATATGCTGCCCAAAATGACTTATAATATGTCGCATCATATGATTTAAAATTGGGCACTGCAATTACTGCAAATCCATTGGGTTTAAGAAGTCGCCTCAATTCCTTTATTTGATCTTTTGGATTGGGCACATGCTCTAGAACATGCCACATCGTTATTATATCAAAACTTTCTGAATCTAAATTAGATGTGTCATCTTGTAAAGTAACCCCTTTATCTATTGCTAATTCTTTTGCTTGATCACTTGGTTCTACTCCCTCTACAAACCAGCCTTTATTTTTTGCAACCATCAAAAAGTCTCCTGTTCCTGCTCCTATATCCAAAAGTGAACCCGTTCCTTTATTTAACCGCGTAATTAGCTTGGTTTTCTTTTTTAAAGAAAAAACTTTTACAATATGGTACATCTTTTCAAAAAGAGATCGCTTTGCATCTGTATGTGAAATATAGTCTTCGCTTTGGTAATATTTATGAATTTCTTTCTCTTCAGGTTTTGGAGATGTAACTAACATATCATATTCTTGATCATATAACAATTGAAACGTTTCACCAGAAACCGTTTGATCTTTACTTTCGAGAAAAAAGTCTAAAACATTTTGTTTTTTCATTCTAGATAAAAAAATTAAATCAATATTTATTTTTAATCATTTTATTGGTAAAATAACACAAAGACTATCTGTTAATTTTATAAAAAACATGAATGGCCCTATTTACATACGTGCAACAACAATAAAAGAAATTTCGAATTTTTGTTTTGTTTCTTGTTCAATTTTTGAATCTAATGCTTACCCAGATTTATGAATTATAAAAAACGGAACCTCTCATGATTACTACACATTTTTGACTTTCTTTATTCTTTAGAACTTTAAACACTAAATATTGTTCCACGTGGAACTAATACAATAAAACTCAACCAACATATTCTATTGGTCTTTTGATCTATCATATACAGGAACATCTAATAATGTTCCTAATTCATTAGCCTTTTCTAAAACCATATTGTAGTCCGAGTGTTGCAAAATAGTAAAATGTCTATTCTCATTAAAAAACCGAATCACCCACTCCTTATACCTATCTTCACTTCCATCATCATCTCTACTAACAAAAGAGGCATGAAAAACAGAAATATATTCTGGAAATTCTAAACTAAGTTTGGTTTTCCAAAACACTTTTCCGAAAAACCGATACAGGTTTTCGTTATTAAAATCTTTGTTAATTCTGTATACATCAGAAAATCCAACTAAAAAAACACCAACGCACACAAAAAAGAAACTTAATAATAAAGAAACGTTGCTAGCAATTATAGAGATAACTACAAAAACGAGTAGCACCAATATAGAAATTATATTAACCCCTTCGTTTTTTGAGTTCTGATTAATAATAACATAATCCTTCATTTATCTACCCATGTATACCAAGAGTACAGAAATATCACTAGGAGAAACACCGCTTATCCTAGATGCTTGAGAAACTGTTGCAGGTCTTATTTTAGACATTTTTTCTCTTGCCTCATAAGAAAGGGACTTTAATTTTGAGTAATCAAAATTAGCAGGGATTTTTACATTTTCTAATCTCGTAAGTTTATCCGCATTATTCTTTTCTTTCTCTATATATCCAGAATACTTAACCTGAATTTCTGTTTGCTCTAACACCTCTTTATCCAAATCATGCTCCTTTATGTACGAAGCAATTTTATCAAGATCTTTTATATCATCTAACACAATCTGTGGCCTAGAAAACAGTTTAAACAACTTACCACTTTGATTAATCGGTGAAGATTTCTTTTCTTCTAATATTGGATTTATCTCTTCTGGAGTAACACTTGTTTTCTTAAAAAACTGCACAAAAGCTTCAGAGCGACTTTGCTTTTCTTCCATTCTCTTCATTCTATCATCAGAAGCCAAACCTATTTCGTGTCCTTTTGGTGTAAGTCTAAAATCTGCATTATCCTGTCTCAACAAGGTTCTATACTCTGCTCTAGAAGTAAACATTCGGTACGGTTCTTCTGTTCCCTTTGTGATAAGATCATCAATCAAAACACCTATATATGCCTCACTTCTATTTAGAATAAAGGACTCTTGTTCTTTAACCTTTTGTGCTGCATTTATACCCGCCATTAATCCTTGAGATGCTGCTTCTTCATAACCCGTTGTTCCGTTTATTTGTCCAGCAAAAAACAATCCAGAAACAATCTTGGTTTCTAACGTATGTGTCAATTGTGTAGGTGGAAAATAGTCATACTCTATTGCATAACCTGGTCTAAAAAACTTTACGTTTTCAAACCCTACGACAGATCTCAATGCTTTGAATTGAACATCTTCTGGTAGTGAAGTTGAAAAACCATTCACATATACCTCTACAGTATTCCATCCTTCTGGCTCTACAAAAAGTTGATGCCTATCTTTATCGGCAAACCTATTAATCTTATCCTCTATCGACGGACAATATCTCGGACCCAAACTTTTTATACTTCCGTTGAACATTGGTGATCTATCAAATCCTTCTCGAAGTAGGTCATGAACTTGCTCTGAAGTATATGTCATATGACATGCCTTTTGATTCTTAAGAACACTTGTTAAATTAGAATAACTAAATTTTTCTGGTTGTTCATCTCCTGGCTGTTCAATCATTTTAGAATAATCTAAGGACCTTCCGTCTACTCTTGGTGGAGTTCCTGTTTTCATTCTACCAGCTTCAAAACCCAAATCGATTAACTGCTCAGTAATACCGGTTGCGGCTTTTTCTCCTGCTCTACCTCCACCGAATTGTTTCTCTCCGATATGTATTAATCCATTCAAAAAGGTTCCGTTAGTAAGCACCACGGTCTTAGCTTTAATTACAATTCCGAGTGAAGTTTTGACCCCTTTTATCTCTCCCTTTTCAACCACAAGACCACTAACCATTTCTTGATAAAAGTCAAGGTTATTTGTTTGTTCTAACAATAGTCTCCACTCCTCTGCAAATCGCATTCTATCACTTTGAACCCTTGGGCTCCACATTGCAGGGCCCTTTGATTTGTTCAACATTTTAAACTGTATTGCAGATCTATCACTTACTATACCACTGTAACCTCCCAATGCATCTATTTCTCTTACGATCTGCCCTTTTGCAATTCCTCCCATAGCAGGATTGCAACTCATTTGTGCAATGTTCTGAAGATTCATTGTTACTAATAAAGTGCTACATCCTAAATTTGCCGCTGCCGCGGCAGCTTCACTTCCTGCATGTCCTGCACCCACCACTATAACATCATACTCTGTCTCAAACATAATTTTATCTAATTGTTCCACGTGGAACATTGTTGTTTTTTACTCTATTGTTCCACGTGGAACAATTCTAGTTTCTCGTTTTCCTTACTCCTCATCTCCTCTTTCTCTTCATCAGTTTTGTCTTTGTAACCACAAAAATGCAATACTCCATGAATCAAAACTCTTCTTAGTTCTTCCTCAAATTCTACCTTATAAGTAGCCGCATTTTCCCTAACTCGTTCCTCAGAAATAAAGATGTCGCCACCAATACAATTCCCTATTGTGTTATCAAAACTTATAATATCGGTGTATGTGTCGTGATTCAAAAACTTTTGATTTATGCCTAACAAATAAGTGTCATCACATAAAATAAAACTCAGCTCTCCTAACGATTTATTTTCAGATACAAGAACAACCTCTATCCATTGAACGATTGCATCTTCTTCTATGGCCTCAACACCCGACTCGTAATAAAAATTAATCATTTACTTTATTAAAATATTCCTGAACTTTCTTCTTATAATTTTGCCGCAAAGGTAATACTTGTCTGTTTAATATTTCTGTAGTATTAAAATATTGTTTAGCCTTCTCTAATTGTTGCGCATTCTGATTACCGAACTGCGTCTTACTTGTGTTACTTTCCCTTTTTTCTTCTTCTCCTTGATTAAACGTAGCTTCTTCCATTTTCAAAAGCTCATGTTTAAGCTGCAACATCTTACTCAAGGTTCTTTCATTAAATCCTCTCTCCAACAACTCTTGCTCTACTTGTTCCATTTTATTAAGCAAGTTGCTTCCTATTTTATTTCCTTTTCCCTCCTTCTTAATTCTATCTTCTAATGCATTTCTAAGTTGTTGCTGTTGCTTATAAATTTCGTACAACTGTCCATTTAAATCTTCATTTTCTCCCTCCTTATTCTCTCCATTACCGTTCTCGCCTCTTCCATCTTTTCCTTCCTTACCTTCCTTGTTTCCATTCTTACCATTTCCGCCTTTTTTGTCTCCAGATTTTCCTTCATTTTCACCTTGTTTACCTTCGCCAGTTTTTCCTTCCTTGCCTTCTCCTGGTTGATCTCCTGGTTGGCCTCCTGGTTTATCCCCAGGTTTTTCTCCGGGCTTCTTTCCTTTCTCTGTTCCTTCCTTCATCTTCTCATTAAGCTCTTCTTGTTTCTTTATAATATCAGGTAGCTGAAACTCATTAGAACCACTCTTTCCTTTACCACTAGAAGAAGCCATACTATTCTGCATCTGATCTAGTGTTTTGCTTAACAAATAAGCAAGGTCATTAGAACCCGTAACTGTGTATTGTTGATTTGCCGTTCCTTGTACAACCTGATTTTCTGCCAAACGCTCTAGCGACTTATCAATATTAAATTCTATATCTGTTAGCTTCTGAGTAACACTTTCTGTTATCTGAGGTGTACGCAATGCAAGCGCATAAAGACTGTCGTCTACATGAATAAAATTTTCTCTCAAAACACTCTGAGCTTTTAGTCTTGTAGAATAAATAGGGTTGTCAATATTGATTTCCTTAAACTCTTTCATCAAGTCTTCTTGAGCTAAAGAAAAGTCAACCAAATTATCTAATACCTGCCTTAACATCTGCATATCTTCTTCTTGACTTTCTGCTCCAGCCATATCCATTTGAGCCTGCATCCCATTGCTCATTTCCTTCATTTTTTCGGCGGCGCTTTTTTGATTTTTCTTCGCCTCATTCTTGTTTTCTTTGTCTAAGTTATCACTTGCCTTTTGCTGCTCTTCTTTTACATCCTCTTCATCTTTTTTATTTTGATCTAAACTCATAGGTTTTTTGAGATCCTGATTATCTTTTCTCAATTTCTCCATTTCCTTTTGAAACTCCTCAAACTTTTTATTCAAATCCTGCTGCTTCTCTTTAGTGTTTTTTTCGTCACTTTCCTCAGATAATTTTTCTTGTTCCTTAGCCAGATCATTTAACTTTTCAGCTAACTTTTCGTGTTTTTCTATCACATAATATCTCTTGGTCAACTCAAGAAGCTGCTCAAGATTTTTCTTAATATTCTTATTCTCCTTACCTAACTCTTCGAGCTTCTCAGTCAACTTTTCTTTTTGAATCTTATCAGATAATTTTTCGATTTCTTCAAGAAGTTCTTCATTCTTTTTTAGCTTTTCTTCATTCCTTTCTAGTCGTTCTTTTAAAGCATCCTTGAATGGTTCGTCTGTTTTTTTATCCTCAAATTGATCCAAGTTTTCCTTTAGTTTTTTTGAAAAATTTCTCATCATTTTCTCTTGCTCTTTCTGACGTTTTAGGAAATCCTCAAGTTTCTTTTTATCGTTAAAGCTTAGTGCCTTTTTTTCTTTTTGTAGTTTACTCAACCCTTTAAACTCCTGCTCCTGCTCTTTGAATTTTTCTAATGATTTATCCAATCCTAATATGGCTTCATTCTGTTGCTTTAATAATTCATTTGCAACTTCCTGATCTGTCAATTTTCTAAATCCGTATACTTGACTTTTGGTAGACTTATAATTATGTATTGCATCATTATCAAAAACTTCAAAATAATACTCATAATTCACTCCCTGAACTAAATTCAAACCACCCGGAAACGCATATATAAATTCATCAAATAAACCTTTATTAATATCAATATTACCAGTCTGTGTTTTTTCTGGAGTATTACTATCATAATACACAACTCGTAACTTACTCAAACCATAATCATCACTGATTCGTCCATAAAAATAAACCGTCTGACCATCTATAGAATCCTTCTCGGATTTTATATTTAACTCAGGATATTGATCTTTGACTACATTGATATTAAATGATAAATTATCATGATCTTTTATATTCTCGTTAGACGTTGTTAGCTCATAATCTAAATTTGAAAACAACCTTCTCATATAAGAAAAACTCGAATCCTTCTTATCCAGAACTACTACAGAATCTCTAGTTTTCAATTCGACCTTATCTGTATTTCTGGTGTACACAATCCAATTCACTAATGTTCCTTCAGGAACAATTGCATTACCCAAACTCATAAGCACTTCATCCTTTTTTCTGGTATACTCAGGATAATTGAGTTTCATTTCAAAATTTAATAATGCAGGAATAGGTACCACCGATAATTCATAAGGTTTAGAAAAAACATCATTAGCGCTTATTACAAATTCTAGCCCTTCTCTAGGCTTTAGGAAAGTATATTCGTATTCACCGTTTCCTGTATTCTTCAAAAAATAGACTTCTCCGTTAAATTCGATTTGGGCATTTTGCGGAATAATATCACCAACACTTCGTACCTTAAGAACAAAATCACTTCCCTCATACGCTTTTAGGTCTTTATTTACTATAAAAAACTTAAAAGGTGCAGGCGGCTCATAAGCAACTTCATAATTAACAACTCTTTTATAACTATCTGAAATCCAATGTGTTTTATTAAAAATTACTAATATCAATACCAACAATACTGGTATAGCAGCATATTTCAAATATTTAGCGTTTTTATTAAAATTAATAGCTAATTTAAAAGGGATTGGCTTTAATTGACCTGATTTTTGTTCTATACCCGCCAAAAGAAGCGCTGATGAAGACTTATTTTTACTTAATTGTAAAAGGTTTAATAATCGATCGCTTACCTCTGGAAAATGATCCCCAATGATACTAGATGCCCTTTCGAAATCAATTCCTCTTGACAAACCGAATAACTTACTTATTGGTAAAAGTATAAATCGCAAGAACAAACCCAATTCTACCACAATAAACAACCAAAATAAAATCGTTCGTCCTGTAGTGTTAAGCCACAAAAAGTTCTCTATAAAAAGGGTAACCAAAAAATACAATACACCTATGGCAAAAAACATAATAATGCCTTTGATCAATTCATTGACATAAAACTTTTTGATAAACCCTTCTAACTTATTCTTTATGATCTCAAAATTCTCCATAACAAATACTTTCATTTTCCAATAACCACTAAATCTACGATTTTATTTGCAATGGAATTGTTATATTTATAATAATTCAACACACTCAACTTTAACTTCTTATGAAAGATTTCAAATATTTATGTGCATATACTATACCCATACTTTCTCTTGTAGGACTATGGTTTCAGGGAATTTATACCTACCTCACTCCTGTATACACTTTTGGGTTTATTCCATTACTAGAACTTTTTACATCTTCTTCTACACAAAACCTTTCGGACACAGCACGTTTATCTAAGAGTAAACAAAAAATATTCGACTGGATGCTTTACATCAACCTTCCGATTGTATATGGGATACTATTTACAACCTTATACGTTACAAGTACCACTCCCCTTTCAACTTATGAATTGACAGGGATTATATTTTCGACAGGAATCGTTCTTGGAACTAATGGAATTAATGTTGGCCATGAATTAGGACATCGTTTTACCTCAGAACGTTTTTTAGGCAAAGCACTATTACTACCTTCTTTATACATGCATTTTTTTATAGAACACAACTACGGCCATCATCTACATGTTGCCACCAAAAAAGATCCTGCAACAGCAAAATACAATCATCCTGTTTACTTATTCTGGATTACCTCTTCCTTTGGGCAATATATTAGCGCCTGGAAAATACAATCATCTCTTCTTAAAAAAAACAAACATTCCTTTTTTTCAATCTATAATGATATGTTCTGGTACCTTATCATTACCAATATTTATCTTCTTGCGATATACTTTTCGTTTGGTACATCAGGATTACAAATAGCTATTTATAGCGGTATTGTAGGATTCCTCCTTTTAGAAACTATAAACTATATAGAACATTACGGGTTAATTCGTCGTAATACTTCTTCTGGACGTTACGAACGTGTAAGAGAAATCCACTCTTGGAACTCTAATCATACTCTTGGTAGAGTTCTTTTATACGAACTTACAAGGCATAGCGATCATCATCATAGAGCCTCCAAAAAATATCAACTACTTGATCATCATGACCAGAGCCCACAACTGCCTTTTGGATATCCAACCTCTATGGTTCTTTCATTACTACCTCCGTTATGGTTTTTGATTATGAATAAACGTGTTCCACGTGAAATGAAAACACTGAAAAAAAGTAATTAATCATGAAAAATTAAAATTCATTTCTATAGCATTATTAAGATCGTATCTTTGTATCCCATTTGTAAAACTTGAAAAAAAGTTTAAAAACACACAATCATGACACAAGACATCAGGGTACGTTTTGCACCAAGTCCAACAGGCCCCTTACATATTGGCGGTGTAAGAACTGCATTATTCAATTATCTTTTTGCCAAACAAAATAATGGTACTTTTATTCTCAGAATTGAAGATACAGATCAAAATAGATATGTTAAAGGTGCAGAAACTTACATAGAAAATGCTCTTAACTGGTGCTCAATACCTTTTGATGAAGGACCAGGAAAAGATGGTGGTTTCGGACCATATCGTCAAAGTGAACGTAAACATTTATATAAACAATACGCAGATCAATTAATACAAAATGGTGCCGCCTATTATGCGTTTGATACACCTGAAACTCTCGATACGTTAAGAAAAGAAAATGAAGCACAGGGTAAAACATTTATATACAATTGGCAAAATAGAGATCAATTAACTAATTCTTTATCATTATCAAATGAAGATGTTGTTTCTAAACTAAATTCTAATGAACCTTTTGTGATAAGATTTAAATCTCCACAAAACGAAACATTACATCTATCTGACGAGATTAGAGGAAATATAAAAATTGATACTAATATTCTCGATGACAAGATTCTCTTTAAAAGCGACGGAATGCCCACCTATCATCTTGCAAATATTGTTGATGATCATCTCATGAAAATAACGCATGTAATACGCGGCGAAGAATGGTTACCTTCTTTGGCTCTACATGTCCTTTTATACAAAGCATTTGATTGGGAAATACCAAAATTTGCACATTTACCTCTTATTCTAAAACCTGTAGGTAAAGGAAAATTAAGCAAACGTGATGGTGATAAAATGGGGTTTCCTGTTTTTCCTTTGCAATGGACAGATCCCAAAACTAATGAAACTTCTTCTGGATATAAAGAAGCTGGGTACCTTCCTGAGGCCGTAGTTAATATGCTTTCTTTTTTGGGTTGGAATCCCGGAACAGAACAAGAAATTTATTCTCTTGAAGAGCTTATTAAAGAATTTGATATTAAAAGAGTGAATAAAGCAGGAGCCAAATTTGATCCTGAAAAAGCAAAATGGTTTCAACAACAGCATTTGCAACAACAAGACACTGCTACCCTATCAAAGCAATTTGAAGCCATATTGTCAGAAAAAAACATTGCTACTTCGTTACATCTTACAACTATCATAGATGTAATTAAAGAACGAGCAACTTTTGTTAATGATCTATGGGACCTTAGTCATTTCTACTTTTTATCACCTACAGAATACGATGAAAAAGCAGTTAAAAAAGCATGGAAAGAAGACACCCCTAACCTTATGCACGAATTAACCAGAATACTCGAAGATATATCAGATTTTTCTGAAGAAAATGTTTCTAATAATGTCAAAGGTTGGATCAAAGGAAAAGAAATAGGTTTTGGTAAAATTATGATGCCTCTAAGAATTGCTCTTGTTGGATCTTTGCAGGGACCTGATCTTTTTCAAATTGCATCTCTTATTGGCAAAAAAGAAACCATTAAAAGAATTGAAAATACTATTGAAAAACTTTAATATTATATTTGTACCAACCCTATTCTCTTAATATTCCGAAACGGCTGTTTTAACTTTTAGTTGTAACATTTTCAAAAGAAATACTACTAATAACGTACACATATCTTTAAAATTACAACTATGAAAAAAACTTTTAAAGTTCTAAAACTATCAAATATTTGGTCTACAGAAAATCTTAGAAAAAAAGTTGAAGATACTCTTAATGATGTTTCTAAAGATGGATGGGAAGTTGTATCAGTAGCCTTTGGCTCAAGTAATGCTCAGATTGCTACTGCCATGATCACTATTTCTAAACAAATATGATACGTTTACGAATCATTTGTTTTTAATACGATAATTATTAACTCTTAATAGAAAAAAAATGAAAATACTACTTATTCCACTACTCGTTTTCGGAATCGTCATATTAATATCGGCAATATTCACCGTCAAACAGCAAACCTCTGCCATTGTTGAGCGATTCGGTAAGTTCTTAAGTATCCGTAATTCTGGGCTACATTTTAAAATTCCCATATTCGATCGTATCGCAGGAAGAATCAATCTTAAAATACAACAATTAGATGTTCTTGTAGAAACAAAAACCAAAGATGATGTATTTGTACGTCTTAAAATATCAGTACAGTATCAGGTATTAAAAGAAAAAGTGTATGATGCATTTTATAAATTAGAAAATCCTCATGATCAGATAACATCTTACGTATTTGATGTAGTACGTGCAGAAGTTCCTAAAATGAAATTAGATGATGTTTTCGAAAGAAAAGATGATGTAGCCATTGCAGTAAAACAAGAACTTAACGAAGCTATGATTAACTATGGTTACGATATTATTAAAACTTTGGTTACCGATATTGATCCAGATCTACAAGTTAAAGAGGCAATGAACAGGATTAATGCAGCAGAAAGAGAAAAAGTAGCAGCAGAATATGAGGCAGAAGCCGAAAGAATAAAAATTGTAGCAAAAGCTCGTGCAGAAGCTGAAAGTAAAAGATTACAAGGTCAGGGTATTGCAGATCAACGTAGAGAAATAGCTAGAGGTCTAGAAGAAAGTGTAGATGTTTTAAATAATGTAGGCATTAATTCTCAAGAAGCTTCTGCCCTGATTGTGGTAACACAACATTATGATACATTGCAATCTATAGGAGAAGAAACAAATAGTAATTTAATTCTATTACCTAATTCTCCTCAAGCAGGAAGCGACATGCTAAATAATATGATAGCATCCTTTACTGCTTCAAATCAGATAGGTGAAGAAATGAAAAAACAAAATTTGAAAAAAGGTATTGGTAAAAAGACCGATTAACAGTACCTAAGAGATTGGTTTAGATTATTTTAACTAATAATTAATTATTTTTAGTTATTTTTGTTACTTATTCACACAAAACCATCTCACTTTTTAAAACTGAATATAAAGCGATTTACCATCGTTTTACCATTTAACTTATACAATTATATTCATAAAAAATATAATTGTATAAGACGTTTTTATATGAGTCCTTTTTAAATAGATAAAATTAATATTAAAATAAAAACAATAAATTATTCTTATATCACAAAACCCCATAGTCATGAAAAAAATACTCTTCATTATTTTACTAATTATTTCTGGGAATATATATTCTCAAAATATAAAGACATTAGAAAAATCTGCATTAAGAGATGCCAAAGCAACTACTACTGCATCATTAGCAAAAGATCCTAATACATTACTTAAATATACACACCCAAAAATTTTTAAGAAATACGGAAAATCTCAATTATTAGAAACCATGGAAGATATATTTCGAACTATGGAAGCACAAAAAATAAAAATTACCAGTTCTAAAATTGATGAAATCACAGAAATTAAAAAAGAGGATAAAGAATATCGATGTTTGGTTAAAAATACGATTAACATGGATTTTAATGGTAGGCCTGTTACTTTAAAAAGTTCTTTATTTGGCTTCTACGATAAACAAAAATCTCAATGGTATTTTGTTGAATCTAACAAATTGTTAGATGATCCAGAAACGAAAAAAGTTTTTCCAAACTTCAGAACAGATATAGAAATCCCATTGGATGAACATATTGCAGAAAATTAAACAACTATTTTAGATATAAAAGACACTATCCCGCAAAGTGTGTAATTA
>NZ_JACC01000067.1 GCF_000520955.1 Aquimarina pacifica
CAGCTACAGATGATTCTGGCGAGATTCCTGTGATTACACAAAGTCCTGCTGCCGGATCTGCTTTTACACCAGGCATGCAAATTACGATGACAGCAACGGATGGTTCGGGAAATATAACTGATTGTAGTTTTATAATCGAGCAGTTTGCAACATATGTAGATGCAGGAGAAGATATAGAGATACAAGAAGGAGAAGAGGTTCAGTTAATGGCCTATACAGTTCCTAGTTCTGGTACATTTTCATGGTCTCCAGTTACAGGATTAAGTGACCCACTAATAGCTGATCCGATTGCTTCACCAACAGAGACCACTAGTTATGAAGTGATCTATACAAATGATCAGGGATGTATTGAGGAGGATATTGTAACGGTTTATGTAGAAGCACTTCCTGAAGATACAACAGCATATGGGTTTTCTCCGAATGGAGACGGAATTCGAGAATTTTGGGAAATAGATGGTATAGAAGAGTTTCCGAATAATAAAGTGACCATATACAACCGATGGGGAGATCTTGTTTTTCAAGTCGATGGTTATAATAACTCTAGCAGGGTTTTTAGTGGAATAGCGAATAGAAAAAGAAGTGCCGGTGCGGATAAATTACCTGAAGGAACATATTTCTATACCATTCAGGTGCAAGGAACTACTTCGTTTAGAAAACCCACAGGTTTCTTAGTGATTAAGCGCTAGTCGAGAATACCACAATTTACAATACGGATAAGGAAGCTATAAGATATGTTCAGTTTTTTTAATTATACGCGAATGAAAAAGATAATTACACGAAGCTTATTTCTAATATGTAGTAATATTTGTTTTTCGGTCTGGGGACAGCAAACACCAATGTTTGCTCATTATGACTACAATACAGTATCAATTAATCCGGCACATGCAGGGTATTACCCTGATACCGATATCACATTGACGAATAATGGATATTTTAATCAACTAGAAGGAAGCCCCAGAAATATAGGGGTATCTGTCAATAGTCCTGTAGGCGACAAAAATATGGGATTAGGAGCAGGATTTATTGCAGATGAGGTAGGAGTAACCAAAACCACAAACCTATTTCTGTCATATGCCTACAAAATTGTTTTTGATCATAACTACAATAGGGCAAGATGGTGGTCTTATAATCCAAATGTGTTATCATTTGGTATGACGACAGGAGCGTTGTTTTATAATGAAAACTTAGTGTCTCTAGGGATACAAGATGATCCCAATTTTACAAATAACACAAATACAACAATTCCTACGATGGGTGTCGGTGTCTTATATAATCACGAGCATATATACATAGGTTTTTCTGCTCCGAATGTTTTAGGAACTTCTTTCGCTTCTGATAAGGATATCGAACTTGAAAATGTATTATACGCCTACGGCGGATATAGGTTTTTTGCTACTCATTTTCAAGAAGTAATGATGAAACCCAATGTGTTATTTAAATATGTTTCTGGAGCACCTGCGCAAGTAGATCTTAATTTTACCGTGAACTACAAAAATAGGATTGAAGCGGGTATAGGATATAGAACTAGTGAGTCCATTAATTTTTTAGCAGGATTTTATATGTTTAATCATTTTAGAGTCCTTTATACCTACAATCAAGCATTAAGAAGTTCACCTATCAATAATTCTCATGGTATCGTGTTGAGTTATCGTCTGGGAGAAGGGTTTGTGCAAAAGTGAATTCAGTGGTCAGATAAACAAAGTGTTATGTGCTTTGAGAGCGCTATTTATAAAAGGGCTTTCATAAAAATAATATGAATGTTGATAATGTCTATTTTCAGACAATGTAGTTTGTGTCTAGGCTTTGGATTTGACTTGGTAGACTAGTATGATATTGAATATATAGTAGTTTATCATAAATATATATAGCACTAACACTTACTAATTTAAGACCTACGAATTCTCATTTACATGTTTGTTTTAATTCAATGTGAAATATATTTATAATAAAATTTTACCAAATGAATTTTAAGACATCATTCCGTATCATTGCTATTTCAGGATTATTAGTATTGAATTCTTGTGCTGAAAATAAGAAAACAAATAGTCCTGTAAACCAAAATGATAAGTTAATAGCTCAGGCTAACATATTAGCTGTTGAAGAAAAAATCCCTACAATTTCTGAAGTTTTATCTGCCGACGTTGGATTTACAAAGTTATTCGGAATTGTTACCTCTACAGGGTACGATAAAAAGTTTGAAGAAAAAGGACCGTATACAATTTTTGCTCCCACCAATGGGGCATTAGATAGATTACCTCCAAAAATGTTAGAAAATCTAAAAAAACCTGAAAATCAAGAAAAACTTCTTTCAATTTTAAATTATCATGTCATTCCTGGTGTAATTAATAGGCAAGACATTATAAAAGCTATAAAAGAATATGGCGGAAGTGTAAAGCTAAAAACTATTGGAGGAACAAGGTTGACAGCTTCTATGAAGGGTGATAAAATTTATTTAATAGATGAAAGAGGAAATGCAGGTAGATTAATGAATAATGATATTGAGGCCTCAAACGGAATAATTCATACTACAGAAGCCGTAATGATGCCAAAGCAATAGGGTATTCTCTCATAAACCAAAAATATTTTAAAACGGAAGCCTAATAAATAAGGTTTCCGTTTTTTTGTGAGTTGAGTTTCCAGAAATATAAAAAAAGGAGTGAGTTGTGTCTTCGAAATCGAATGTTTATTTAACTTGTTTCATTACATAAACCGGGTTTAACTAAAAAAACCACTTACAAAATCAAGTAAGTGGTTTGTCTATTCAATTATAGTATAATTCTCGATGTTTACGTCATCATTGTTTTGAGAAGATTATAATGTGATGTTTAGTTGGTACTAAAATTCCAGTCAGGTCCTATCGCAGCTCCTTGTTTGTCATCTTTTGCAACTATTTTCCAGTAATAGGTTGTGTTTGCTAGGATATCAACCTCTAGACTAGAGGTATCAACGTTTTCTACTAATAACATAGGAGGGAACGAATCACCAAAATAAACATCATATGATAATACATCATTATCAGCGTCTGTTGCTTTCCAATTAAGAGTTGTTGTCGTACCTTGAACTATTTCACCTAACGAAGGACTTATAGTAGATGAAATTGAAGGGATTATATTGATACTTGCTTCTGCTTCAGTACTGAATGTTTGGATACTCGAATAAATATGACCACCTCTACTGTCTTGTGCCTTTACTCTCCAAAAATAAGAAGTTCCCGTTTCTAAATTAAAAGTAGCTGAAGTTGAAGAAGTCGAAGTAGAATATGCAATTTGGTCAAATTCTCTATCTACAGCAATCTGTATATCATAGGTAATTGTTCCTTGGGTACGCGGACTTGATTTGGACCAATTAAATTCGAGGTTCTTATTTGTACAAATGAGATTTCTTGTGGGGTATAGTAAGTTTGCTGTACTTGGCGTAAAAGCATCATTAGTTAATGGGTATTCTAAAGGAGTAAAATCCTCAGTTGTACACGATATAAAAAGGTGTAGGCTGCTTATGACAGTATATATATAGTATTTCATAGGTATAATGATTATTTTTAATTAAATATTTGTAAATCCCCCTTGCTTAGTTATGGCAAGAGGATGTTCTTTTATTGTTTTATAATTCTTAATGTTGTCGATTCTTGTTGATTTATGGTTACAAAATATACTCCGGCCGACATATCTTGCAATGGCAATTCTACGTTGTTTTCGAAGACTTCATATACTCCAGAAAGTACTCTTACTCCCAATGCATTATGTATCTCTATCTGTATCTGATCACTCGTAGTGATAGGTAGAGAAAGAGTTGCATTTTTGCGGGTTGGGTTAGGGTATGCATTTATATCTCCAGAAACATTTATTTTAGTAGTTATTTTACCTTGGCAAGCGTCTTTAGAGAATATTTCTATGACATTCCCATTTTTTATATTGATTTCAAAACTTTTTGTAGTGTACTCGCCCACTATTTTATTGTCTACAGCTACAGTGTAAGGTGCGGTACCCGATTCTATATCTACCTTTATTTTATTGCTTATACTGTCTATGCTTGTTTTTCCTGTCAATACTGGAGCACCTTCAATCACTATTTCATAACATTTTGTGCAATTTTCGTTGCCATCAATGGCTATACAAGTTGTATAGACTCCTGATGCTAAGTTTTCTATAACAAGATTCGTGTTGAATGTATAGAATTCATTATTCATGGTTACGATATAATCCAGATTTTCGGTGGCATTAATAGTAAGGATACCATTGTTTTTACCTGGACATGTCAAACTATTGGTTTCAATTTCAAAATTGGTATCTGCCAACATATCTATAGCACATGGGGTTACAGTAACCGTACGAAGAACTTCTATAGCATGATTACATGATAAGTCAGTGGCATTATAACGGATAGTATACGTGCCAGGAGTGTCAATAAAATCACTATTATCAATAGAAACAGGAGACCCATCATCTGTGCTGGCACCTAGTTCTGTATATCCTGATCCACGAGAGATAATTAGGGTATTTTCTCCGGTTAGAGAGATTATTGGAGGAGTAGTATCACTTGCGGTGATAGTGACCATAGCGGTTTGTTCATCCCTGTTTCCATGAATATCTGTTACTGTCACATCTATTTCGTTTATCCCTAGATCGGTACAGTCAAAAGAAGTTCTAGAGATCACAATCTCATCAATACCACAATTGTCATACGCACTTTGGACTGGAGCAAATACAATATATTCGTTCGTACTAGTCCATACAGTTGAGTTACGTTTGGGAACCACAACCGCTTCGGTACCATCTATGTTTTCTAACCCTTGCGTTTTATCATTCCCGGCGTCGAGTGTAGATGTACTATGAATTTCAATATAATTAGTGCCTTCAAAAAGCTTTATCTGTATTGTAGTGGCGTCTGGTGCTGTTTCATAGTATTCAACTCCATTAAAATCAACAATTAGTATTCGGTTAGGAGCCGTTCCTATTGTTGTATATCGTATCGTGCCTTCGTTAGAAGGGTTGAGATCTGTCCAGTCAAAGGCAATAAGGTTATTGGGGGTGTTTGTATTGGGTAGAATATCTCCGTCACAGCATCCATTTTCATCTTCATCAGAGAAAGTAATAAATCCATTAGAGGAGATATAAAATTCGGTATAGTCTAAACCATAAAAATTAAAGCTAAATCCAATAGGTAATGCTGTCGATACTTCATCATCTTCAAGTATTATTTCTGTTCCTGTAGAAGAAATATCTGTAGGATCAAAGGTTCCTAATGATTGAACAGTATATTTCGGAGCAGATGGGTGTGCCCCTATAAGGTTTTCTACAGTTATTGTACTTGAACCATTTTGATCTAAAACCAAGAACTGGTCTTGTACTTCATATAATGGGGCCTGTGTATCGTTCACTGTAACATCAAAACTACATTGAGAGGTCGTTCCGCTAGAATCTGTAATTTCTATAACATTAGTGGTAGTACCAATAGGGAAAATACTTCCGCTCTCTAATCCTGAAACTAAAGTATAGCATCCAATATATTCGTAGATTGCACCACAAAGATTAGGATCATTGTCCAAAATAATATCTGATACACATT
This sequence comes from Aquimarina pacifica, assembly GCF_000520955.1. GTDB lineage: Bacteria > Bacteroidota > Bacteroidia > Flavobacteriales > Flavobacteriaceae > Aquimarina > Aquimarina pacifica. The sequence goes on from NZ_JACC01000067.1 coordinate 5,566, forward strand.
CTACATCTACAGTGACCGTAACAATACATTGACTAGAATTCCCCCCATTATCTGCAACATAGATAGTAACATCTTGTTCTCCTATATCAGAACAATCGAAATATCCTTTACTAAGCCAAGTATTTACATTACAATTATCAGAAACTTCGGCAATAACATCCTCTGGGGTAAGACGTGCCTCACCATTACCATCTAATACGATATTATAATTACTGATACATGAAATTGAAGGAGGAATAGGATCAGAGATAGTAACACGAATATCCTGATTACTCATATTACCATTGATATCAGTTGCAGTAATAGTAATCGGTTGTGACCATAAGGTGTTACAGTCAAAATCAGTGTTACTCATAGTAATACTTTGTAATTCACAGTTATCTGTAGCAGTTAGTCCTAAATCGACTGCTGTAATAGATACTGTATTGGTAATAGGATCCAAAACAAAAGGGATTGATAGGTCAGTAGTTATCGTAATTTCTGGACCAGTTGTATCTTCTATGATAACAGTTACGTCAATAGTAGTAGCATTATTTTGATCATCGGTAGCCGTAAGTAAGAGATCATTGCTTCCTATATCATTACAATCAAATTCAGTTTGGCTAAGAGTATAAACAACCGTACTACAATTATCTGTAGCGTTAGGGCCAAAATCATCTGGTGAAATTGTAATATTACCAGTTTCATCCAGAGATACTATTATAGAATTAGCTCCTATAGGAGAAAGGTCCCCACGTACCCATACTCTATGTATTGTACTTTGTGTATTTATTGCAAAATCATCGACTTCCCATCGATTTCCTAATCCTCTAATTCCCCAATGATAATTTCCGGGAGCGTAAAACGGAAAATTTGTTAATGCTAGATTCCCGGCATTATTAAATCCAGACCCTGCTAAACCTGGTGCAAATGCTGTATGGTCCGAAAAAGGAGAATAGTTGCTATTATCGTTCAACCCCGAAAAAGAACCCGAACCAGTCTTTACGTACTCAAGTACAGGGGCATAATCTGTTTTAAAATTAATTATTCTGCTATGTCCACTTGTTTCAGCATAAAAGCGTATTTCTTTAAAATCTATATCTGACGCTAAGGCATTGCCAAAATGCCCCCAGTTGGCGGTTCCTGCTTCATTGTCTCCTAATGTAGAAGAACCTAATAGGGGGAGATCCGTATTGCGCACGGTAAGGTCAGAATTATCACCCGCAAGGTGCACATAATTAAGAATCATTAACCAGCCGCCACCATCGGTATCATTGTCAAGTTCACCTAGGAATGTGCTGCTGTTAAAATTAAAATAGTAAGTGCCACTAGGAACATTACCAACAGTTTCTTGTGATAAATTGCGAAAAGGTTTAGCTAAGGTTCCGTCTCCAAAATCACCAAAAACGGGAGCTGTTGTATCCTCTCCTGGGTTGCATTGTGCTTGTAGGTTGTACATAGATATAATGAATATCCATAGTAATAGTAATAGTCTTTTCATCATTAGGGGTTTGTATAATTACTTTTTCTTTTAAATTGATAATACTTCGATTGTTTATTAGTATTACAGTCAAGTTTGAATACACCCTAATTTTATTTTCATTTTTTTTTAATTAGTTTTGATTATTAAGTAAACCGAATACCTAATGCCGAATAAAAAGCAATCTGTTTGCGAGGAAAAAAATTTTGATTCCTTATTTAATGCCCATTTTGAATCAGCAAGGAATTATATGTATTATAAGTGTGGTAATCTGCAACAGGCAGAAGATATCGCACAGGATGCTTTTGTGAAATTGTGGAAGAAATGTGCAGAAATTATCTATGAAAAAGCAAAGTCATTGATTTTTACTATTTGTAATAATGCGCTTCTCAATGAATTTGCACATCAAAAAGTAGTACTTCGCTATGAATCTATTCCTCATTCGGATAGAAATAATGAAAGCCCAGAGTTTATTATGGAAGCAGATCAGTTTAAAGAAAAGTTAGAATCTTCTATTTCGAAACTCTCAGCAAAAGAACGAGAAGTATTTTTATTAAGTAGAATTGATAAAAAGACATACAAAGAAATTGCTGAGATTACGGGTATATCTGTTAAAGCTGTAGAAAGAAGAATGAGTAATGCGTTTATTACACTTAGAAAATTATTGGGGAGTGAAATAAATATTTAAAAAAATAAATAGGGTAATTACAAAATCACCTGTATTGTAAGTAGAGATAACTAAAAAGAACTACTTAGAAGATGATTTTTTATTAATAATAACCTTAAATTATAGAAAGCGATAGACTTTCTTACCGCCATGAAAAAATACGAATTAGATGAAACATTTATAGCCCGCTGGGTAGCCGGCGAATTGAGTACGGAAGAATTGTCTGAATTTATGGCATCAGAGGACTATCAGGACTTTTATAGAATAAATGAAGAAGCCCAGAAGTTTAAAGCGCCCACTCTTGATAAAAGAGCTTCTTTAATTAGAGTCAAAGAAAAAATTTCTTTCGGAAGGAAAAGGCTACTCAATAAAAAAACTTGGGTCACTATTGCAGCTTCGATTGTTATTGTTTTTGGAATTGTCGGGATGCTAACTCTTACAAAAAATTATACTACGATATCAGGAGAAAAACTGGCAGTCATTTTACCTGATGGATCAAAAATACAACTTAATGCTAACTCTACGCTTAGCCATAAGCGTTTTTTATGGTTAGATAACCGTAGAGTAAATTTACAGGGAGAAGCCTATTTTGAGGTAGAAAAAGGAAAGGATTTTGAGGTTGTTACCGATTATGGAAAAGTAACCGTGTTAGGAACTAAATTCAATATTAAAACAAGATCCAAATTATTTGAGTTAAACTGTTTTGAAGGAGCTGTCAGATTTGATACATTTACTACAGAAGAATATCATATTTTAGAAAAAGGAGACCAAGTACTTATATCTGATGGAGAACTTCAAAACCAAAAAATAAAGGAAGACCTTCCAAATTGGATACAAGGAATTAGTGTATTTAGAGATCGCCCTTTACAAGAAGTTCTTGATGAGTTAAGTATCCAGTATAAAATTACGGTTGAAATAGGAAATACAGATGTTTCTAGATTGTTTACAGGAAGTTTTATACATGATGATATCGAAAAAGCTCTTAAATCCACATTATTACCTATGGGGATTTTGTATACACTATCAGATGATAAGACAATAGTATATCTACAATAAAATCACCAAGAATTTTAATAGTTTAATGAAACAATTCTGTCTAGTATTCATAGTTCTATTGTGGTGTTGCTTATCTGGCTACGCCCAAGAAAAATTAACGGTTACTTATTCTGAGCAATCACTTAAAGAGGTTATAATTGATATAGAATCTAAAACATCAATTCTTTTTTCGTATGCCCAAGAAACTATAGTTTCTAAAAAAATTAGCCTTTCAAAACAAGAAATAACGCTAAAAGAGTTATTACGGGTAATGGAAATGCAAACGGGACTCATTTTTGAAAAAGTATCCCCAAAGCAAGTCATAATAGCTCAAAAACAAATCCTTTGTGGTTACATTTATGATGATCTTACCAAAGAACCTTTACCATATGTTACTGTAGTTATAGATGAAAACCGTACTACAGTTACTGATACATTAGGATACTTCAATTTTAATAAGATACGTACTAAAAAAGAAGGTGTTCATATTAATTTTATGGGGTATGAAGAAAAAAAAGTGGCCATTGCTATAGGAGAGCCTTGTGCTCAGATTGGTCTAATGCCAAACTCATCTGCCTTAGAAGAAGTATTGGTATTAGGATATGTGACTACTGGGATTGATAGGAATAAAGATGGGGCTATTACTTTAGATAGTGACAGGTTAGGAATTTTGCCGGGGTTGGTAAGTCCTGATATAGCGCAGAGTATCCAGTTAATTCCTGGTATTTCGACACTCGATGAGTCTGCAACGGGTATACAGATTCGTGGAGGTTCACCCGATCAAAATTTGATTTTGTATGATGATATTAAATTATATAATACAGGATATTTTTATGGGATGTTTTCGTTATTTAACCCTTTTGCAACCCAAAAAGCAATTGTATACAGATCAGGTACTAGTGCGACTTACGGAGATCGTATTTCTGGAATCATTGATGTTTCTAGTGGAGATGTGATCCCAGAAAGAACAAAAGGAGGGTTTGAGATAGACGGTCTTTCTGTAAATGGTTTTGTAAAAACACCTTTGTCAGAAAAAATCGCTTTGTATGCTTTTGCAAGAAGGTCATATGCTGATGTTATGCGAACACCTTCTTATCAAAGTTATGAAGATAAGATTTTTACAAATTTTGGAATAGCTCGAGATAGTAACGGAAATATATTAGAGCTCGAAATAGATGATGATTTTAGTCCAGATACAAGTAACAATGATTTTTATTTCACAGATATTAGTTCTAAAGTAATTCTAAAACCGAATAAAAAAAATCACCTCGCTATTAGTGGTTTATATACAAGAAACAGACTGGATTTTGATTTTAAGGGTGGGGATGAGATTGTAATAGATTCATTAATAACCCAAAATAAAGGAGTAAGTGCAAATTGGCGGCATATAACAAGTGAGAAACAAGAAGAAAAGGTTACAACGTATTTTTCTGAATACGATTCTTTTTATCAAAATAATGAAATAAAAGATGAAACAGATGACGGTATTTTAGATCTAGCAGAAATTAACATTCGAAAAAATAGAATCACCGATATAGGCGCAAAATTTACATCAACCTCTAGGATTAAAGAAACACAAAAGATAACATTAGGGTATGAGTTTTCGTATACTGAATTAGAAGTAATTATTAGTAGTGAAAACCCTATTGACGAAGAAATAGAGCGGTCAATCCAAGAGGATAATAACTTACAAAATGCATTGTTTGGTGAGTATACTTTTAATCTCAGAAACAATGGATTTGTTAATACCGGGCTTAGGTTGGTGCATTACACTTCTTTAGATAAGTTTTTAGTAGAACCACGTATTAATCTAGAATTTCCGTTACATGATCGTATACGACTAAAAACGGCAATTGAAAGAAGAAATCAACCCATTTCTCAATTAGTAGAATTTAATCATACCGAGCTGCGTTTAGAAAATGAATTATGGCGCTTGTCAGATGATCAAGAATTTCCGTTGTTAAGAAGCAATCAAATCTCTGGTGGCATATTGTATAATAATAAGAATTTGAACGTTGATATTGATGCTTACTACAAAGAACTCAAAGGTCTGACCACATTTACAAGTGGGTTTAGCAACCCGTTAGAGAACCTAGAAGAAGGAGAAAGTACGATCAAGGGCGTAGATTTTTTATTAAAACATAGCTGGAACAATTACAAAATTTGGCTGGGTTATACATATAATGATATTACATTTCAGTTTCCTAATATAGAGGATACATCTTCAAAATTTCCTGGAAACAATGATATTACCCATCAATTGAGGATTTCGAATACGTTGCAACTAGAAAAATGGCAGTTTTCTCTGGGTTGGCAGTTTAGAACCGGAAAACCAATTACTCCAGTAAATAGCTATGAAATCAAAATTGATGCTGATGGCGAGAATGCTGGTGTAGTAAACTTTGGAGCTGTAAACAGTGATCAATTACCCGATTTCCATAGATTAGATGCTTCTATATTATATGATTTTGATATCAAATCAGGAAGCAAAAAGCTAAAAGGACAGTTTGGGGTATCATTCCTAAATATTTATAATAGAGTTAAGCCGCTAAATCTAATATATAAAGCAGAACGAAAACCTCTAGATGATGGAGGGATAGCAATAGAAGGAACAGATGGTTCTACACCAGAAGAACTTGAGCTTATTTTAGAGCAGGTGATTCAACGATTTTCATTAGGGATAACCCCCAATGCGGTATTTAGATTGTTTTTTTAGAGCAAAAAACTTTTTTGTACTACTCTAAAAATACACTGGAGGTTTGGTATTCTGTAAATTGTTAATCTTTGCTAAAAATTGCCAGTCGATATTCAAGATCGTATCTTTGATACAATAAAACTATACATGTGAAGTACGCGAAAAATATACTAGAGACAATAGGTAATACCCCTTTGGTCCAGTTAAATGCTTTGGTAGATGAAGTTGATGCTTTGGTACTATCAAAATATGAGACATTTAACCCAGGAAATTCGGTTAAAGATAGAATGGCCCTTAAGATGATTGAGGATGCCGAAGCTGATGGTAGGTTACAACCAGGAGCGACTATTATAGAAGGTACTTCGGGTAATACAGGTATGGGGTTGGCTTTGGTAGCTATTATAAAAGGGTACAAGCTGATTTGCGTAATGGCAGATAAACAGTCGAAAGAAAAAATGGATATTCTTAGAGCTGTAGGCGCCAAGGTTATGGTATGTCCTACGAATGTAGAGCCAGATGATCCAAGATCTTACTATTCAGTATCCAAAAGGTTAGCAGAAGAAACCCCAAATTCGTGGTATGTAAATCAATATGATAATCCTTCTAATGCACTAGCTCATTATGAAAGTACAGGACCAGAAATCTGGGAGCAGACAGAAGGGAGAGTAACCCATTTTATAGTGGGAGTGGGAACCGGAGGAACAATTTCTGGAGTCGGGAAATACTTAAAAGAAAAAAATCCGAACATCAAAATTTGGGGAGTAGATACCTATGGTTCTGTTTTTAAAAAATACCACGAAACAGGTATTTTTGATGAAAATGAAATTTATTCATACATAACAGAAGGTATAGGAGAGGATATTTTACCGGCAAATGTAGATTTTTCAGTAATTGATGGTTTTACAAAAGTTACCGATAAAGATGCTGCGGTATATACGCAAAGACTGGCCAAAGAAGAAGGTATGTTTTTGGGGAATAGTGCTGGAGCAGCAATAAAGGGATTACTTCAATTGAAAGAACATTTTTCAAAAGAAGATGTTGTGGTTATTTTATTTCATGATCATGGTAGTAGATATGTAGGTAAAATGTTCAATGATGATTGGATGCGAGAAAGAGGATTTCTTGAAGAAGAAGTGTCGACAGCAAGTGATTTGGTAAAAGATCATTTAGAGAAGTCTCTTATTACTGTTAAAACGGAAGAACTGGTATCTCATGCTATTGAGAGAATGCGTAAGTTCAAAATATCACAAATTCCTGTTATAGATAGTGAAGGTTTTGTAGGTTCGGTTGATGAAAGTGCTTTGTTTACCGCGTTTCTTGAAGATAAAAATACCGGCAGCACACCCATTAAAGAAATAATGAATGCTCCATTTCCTGTGGTTAATGCAAAAACTTCACTTGATGAGATATCAAAACTCATTAAGAATGGTAATCCCGCTGTTTTGGTAGCTTTAGAGAATGGGGGACATCATATTATAACCAAGTACGATGTTATTAGCCATATAAAATAAATTCTTATATTTAGATGATGATTAATCCCCTCTATCGGTTAAGTAGGCTGGTAAAGGGGCTGTTTTTTATCTTTATTTAAGTCCCTATAAGAAAGTGAGTACTGTTGTTTTGGACTTGGTTTTTACCAAGAAAAATATTGTAATTGCAAATTCAAACAGATAGCAACTATATTTCTGTAGGTCAAAATTTGTAAAATAAGTGTAGCAGTATGTATAAATATTCGTTTGACTTTTCTGATATTGATAAGTTAAGAGCCTACTTTAGATCAGAATTAGATCCAGATGGTATTGGAGACCGAATTTATTTCCCTCCCGAGATCGGTGAAGGGTATTTGTCTTACTATAAAATATCACCAGAAGTCTACCTTTTGCTTAATAATTATAGGGCAAATACCGATATAGAATATTATCGCCAACCCATAGAAGAGAAGGATATTATTCTTCACTTTAGGAAATATGCGCTGGATCATGAATTAGAAAAAGATCAGATTATAAGTACATATTCTGATAGTTATACCCCAGGAAATATGAGGTGTATGGATGCAAGAAGAGGGGAGCAGGTTTTTATAACAAAGGGAGCTGAGGTAAAATCTACAATGATTGTCTTAAAAAGTTCGTATACCCAACCTTATTTTATGAAAAATAATGATATGGCTGCAAAGGTAGATCGATATATCCGCTACTCTCATCAGCATATCAATAAATTTTATCTATCATATAAACAATCAAAACTTTTTGATCAAATAGTGCAACCCGAGGTTAATAGAGTAGAAAATTACCTGTATTTTATTTCAAGAGGAATAAGGCTTTTAGAAACATTTTGGAAGGATGTTTTGCGATGGGAGACAGAAAGCAACCCTTTTAACATTAATAGTTCTCAGGTAGGAAATATCTATAAAGTAAGTAACTATTTAGAGGGTAATGTTAAAGAGCCTTTTATAGGTGTAGACCAATTGGCAGCAATGGCACATATGAGTAGGACTAATTTTTTTAATATGTTTAAAGAAATTCACAATCAAACACCATTAGAATTTTTTAATAATAAAAGACTTGAATTTTCTTATAACATGATAATTGGAGATAGAATGTCAATACGAGAAGTAATGGATACACTTCATTATTCTAATTCTTCAAAATTTAGGAAGGCTTTTTTTAATAAGTTTAATATGTATCCCGACATAAATATTTAGAAAACGCTACAACGATTTAATAAAGTATAAGGGCGCGTCTTTGTAGATGTAGTCCAAAATAAAGATGGTTGCCATTTGGCAACCATCTATAACCTAACACAAACTCAACTTAGCTTAGGGTTTTGTAATTGTTATATTTTTTATTGAATCAACTTCCCCATTAACTCTGTAACAAAGAAAAGAAATGAATTTGTAGTTCAGTTTTCCATTAATACATAAAATATTACCAATAGTACATTTCTAAGCAGCTTGAATATCAATGATATCAATTGATTCACGTAATTACTTTGTTTAGAGTGATTTACGTTTATTTTTGTTTTTTAATGTTTTACCATTTTTTTTACGTGGTAGAGGCGTAAAATTTAGAAATTTATGTTTTTGATAGATATTGTAGGTTAAAAACGTAGGTTTAAGCTCATAACAATTAGTTTTTTGCTCCTACAATTCGCCTGAGTTCTTTTGTGATTTTATTGTTAAATAGGGATGAGATTTTTTTTCGATTTTTTTTTAGTATTTTCATCCGCTATGAAAGAAGATTTTCTGCAATACCTATGGAAATTTAAAAAGTTTGAACTTTGTAATTTAAAAACAACCCAAAACGAAGATCTAATTCTTCATCATGTTGGGGTACATAATATAAATAATTCTGGACCAGATTTTTTTGATGCAAGAGTAAGTATTAATGGCCAGAAATGGGCAGGTAATGTAGAGGTGCATATCAAGTCGAACGACTGGTATGTTCATAACCATGAGAATGATTCATCCTATGATAATGTAATTCTTCATGTAGTTTGGGAAGATACCGTTCAGATCTTTAGAAATGATAATTCAATTATTCCAACATTACAGCTAAAGGATTACGTCGAGCCCGAATTACTAGTGCAATACAATATGCTTTTTGAAGACAGAGCTCGTCGATGGATTCCTTGTGAAAAACAATTGCCGGATGTTTCAGAATTTATAATATCAAATTGGCAAGAACGATTGTATTTCGAACGTTTAGAACAAAAGTCAATATTGATTTTAGAGCTTTTGAGAAAGTCGTCTAATAACTGGGAAGCCGTTTTGTTTAAATTATTATTCAAGAATTTTGGACTTAAAGTAAATGGAGAAGCATTTTTGAGTGTAGCCAATTCCCTAGATTTTTCAGAAGTAAGAAAATGTTCTCAAAGTCTAATTCAGTTAGAAGCGCTATTCTTTGGTCAATCAGGCTTATTAGAAAGTAAAGTGCCTCATGAATATGTTGTTAATTTACAGAAGGAGTATAGCTATTTAAAAACTAAATTTGGACTTGACCCTCGAGGAGTGATTCCGTTTCAGTTTTTTAGATTGAGACCACCAAATTTTCCGACAGTACGGTTAGCTCAATTAGCTATGTTGTATTTTAAAAACGACCAACTTTTTAGCAAGGTTATTCATGTAAACAACATTCAAGAATATTACGATCTTTTTAAGGTAAATACAAGTGAGTTTTGGGAAAGTCATTACACCTTCGGAAAAGAATCTAAAAAGACAAAAAAGAATATTACAAAATCATTTATTGATTTACTATTGATTAATACCATAATTCCAATTCGATTTATATACGCAAAAAATCGAGGAATACATCCCGAAGAAGATATTCTAAGCTTGATTTCTCAATTGTCTTATGAAAAAAATAATATTATAGATAAATTTATAACATTAAAAACACCAATGAACAATGCTCTACATTCTCAGGCAATGATTCAACTTAAAAATGAGTATTGCGATGAGCACGGCTGCTTGCGGTGTCAAATTGGTAATTATTTACTTGATAAAGAATGTAAACCGGTATAATATAATTAATTTGCAGAATGCTATATAATCTAAGACATTTTTTAGAACGAAACGGATTTTACGTATCCTCAAGACTTGCAGATAGATTAGGGATGAGGGCTAAGAATGTGCGTTTGTTTTTTATTTACCTTACATTCGCCACTGCTGGTTTAGGTTTTGTGGTTTATCTTAATCTCGCTTTTTGGTTAAAATTAAAGGATTTATTGTATACAAAACGAACCTCTGTATTTGACTTATGATAAAGATTTATAATTGGGGGAGACGAAAAGTGTATATCGCTATAGCGTTATTAGTTATTGTAATTGCAATTGGCGTATTAGGGTATAGGTTTCTGTCTGACTATTCATGGGTGAATGCGTTGTATATGACTGTCATTACAATGTCTACAGTAGGTTTTAGTGAAGTCGAACCGTTAGATGATAATGCAAAATTGTTTACAATCTTTTTGATTGCAACCAGTGTATCTATATTTGCCTATTCTGTTTCAGTAATTACAGAATATATTGTTAGTAAAAATGACCCTAAAAGAGCTCAACACCGAAAAATTCAAAAAATGATAAACCAATTAGAAAACCATATAATTATTATTGGTTTTGGTCGAAACGGAAAACAAGCGGCGGTCAAACTATCAGCCTATGATAAACCTTTCATTATTATAGAAAATGACGAGAACGTTATCAATAAACATCAGAATGATGACCTGTTATTTTTTAAAGGAAATGCAACAGAAGATGAGGTGTTGATCGAAGCTGGAGTTCGACGTGCAGCTTGTCTAATATGCACATTGCCAGAGGATGCAGATAACTTATTTGTTGTGCTTTCTGCTCGACAAATCAATAGTAAGCTAAAAATTATTAGCAGAGCATCTCAGGATGCTTCTTATAAAAAAATACGATTGGCAGGTGCTGATAATGTAATAATGCCCGATCGAATAGGTGGGGATCATATGGCCTCACTGGTCGTTGTGCCGGATTTAATTGAGTTTTTAGATAATCTTTCTATCGTAGGACGAAAGTCTATTAATATTGAAGAGATATCTTTTGAAGATATGTTTGATGACCAAAAAGAGAGGACGATTAGGACGATAGATATGAGATCAAGAACAGGATGTACTATTATTGGTTATAAATCTCCGGATGGCGAATATATTGTGAATCCCGAGGCTGATACCGTCTTAAGACCCGGTTCTAGGGTAGTAGTTCTCGGTAGACCAGAACAGATTAATCTTCTGAATAATGAATTTAATATCTAATATAGAGTAAAGATTACTGAATATTTAACTAATTAAAAATTGTACGAACCTTTTTTTTT
>NZ_JACC01000068.1 GCF_000520955.1 Aquimarina pacifica
GGAGAACTAACTTGCGCTGCGACAAGTTTGGATATCACAGCGACTTCGGATCTTGTTGATGCAACATTTAGTTGGTCTGGTTTTTCGGCGGACGTTAATCCAATTACAATTACAGAAGCGGGCGTCTATACTGTTCGTGTAACAAACCCTGCGACCGGATGTTTTACAGAAGATTCGATTGTGATTAGTGAGGATCAAACGGTTCCTGGAGTTTCTATCGCTGCTGATAATAATGGTATTCTTGATTGTGCTGTTTCTAGCCTTATTTTAGAAGCAACCTCAAATATTTCTAACGCAGTGTTTAGTTGGTCGGATTTTTCGGTGGGTGTCAATCCAATAACAATTAGTCAACCAGGGCAATACAGTGTACGTGTTACGAACCCAGCGACAGGATGTTTTACAGAAGATACGATTATCATATTGGAAGATTTTGAAATTCCTGATATAGAGGTTTCAAATACATGTGATCAGGGAGTGGTTACATTGATGGCAAGTTCTTCTTTTTCTGATGTAATTTTTAATTGGACAGGTTTTCCTGAAGAACAAAATCCGGTTTTCGTAAGTGCAGCAGGAGTTTATACTGTTGAGGCAGTTAATGTAATTAATGGTTGTACAGAAGAGCAAAGAGTAATTGTTAGTTCTATTTGTGAAGGAAAGAATCTAGACCTTAGTATACAATCAGAGGATGTTGATCTGAAAACAAGACTTCAATTAGATGCTGTTGCGTATCCAAATCCATCTGTAGGTAAAGTAACTATTTCTTTTAGAAGTACGTTAGAAGGAAATGCTGTTATTAGTTTTTATACGCTTACAGGAGTGACATATAAAACTATTTTAGAGAATGGGATGAAAGCGAATACAAAATATATCGTGAATTTTAATGAAGATGGTAGTTTGCCTTCTGGCATTTATTTCTATAAAATTCGTTTGGACAATAAAACGCTAACAGGACGTATTGTTATATCAAAATAATAAGTAGCTATTGAGTAAAAATAAAAAACCGTACTTAGTTTTTAGGTGCGGTTTTTTTGTTCTGGTACCTTTTCCTTAAATAATATTGTAAAAAAATGTTATTTAAGGAATCAAAAAACAGTAGGGCAGGCTTACTAAAAGAGTATAGTTTACCATTTAAAATACAAGTAGTTCAGGGTATTTAAAAAGGTTTAGTAACGAGGGCTCAATCTTGGATTAGTTAAGGAAAAAGCAAATGTATTAAGACGTATATCCTATATCGACATATAGATTAGATGCCATTTTATGCGATACCTTTATTACCTGGTCATTTACGGTTATTTCTAATGCATTGTCAAATGGCTCTTTATGCCTAAGATTGAATTTGGTGCCAAGAGCGATGCATTGTTTATCAAGGTACTGCAGAAAAGAAGGAGAGGAGTCTTTTACTCCCACTATAATTCCTATAGAACCTACTCGACATTCGGATAATAGAGAGGTGTTTTTTTTAGTGAAATTACCATCTTTGTCCGGTATAGGATCACCATGTGGATCTGTTTTTGGGTGTCCTAGTAACCTATCAATAGCATCAATGAGTTTTTCACTTTTTATATGTTCTAACTGTTCTGCAACTTCGTGTACTTCATCCCATTTAAAATCTAATTGTTCTACCAAAAAACATTCCCATAAACGATGTTTTCTGATAATAATCAAAGCTTGTTTTCTTCCTGTATCAGTCAATTCGACACCATAATATTTTTGATAGTTTACAAGATTTTTTTCGGCTAATTTTTTAACCATTTCTGTAATAGATGATGCTTTTGTTTCAAGTAGTGCAGACAACTTACTGGTCGAAACACCTTTTTCGGCTTCCTGTTGTAAGTGAAATATCGCTTTGAGATAGTTTTCTTCGGATTGGGTAAACATAAATTTTTATTAAAGGGTAAAAATACATTTTTTATTTTAAAATATAATGTTTAGGTTTGCCTAAATATTTTGTTATACAAGCCTTTTTTTTTGACTATTTATAGAGATGAGATTATTATATATTCTATTTTTTGCTACAGTTTTTGCCTCTGCTCAAGATAGATTGACAACTATTTACGGCAAAGTAACTTCTGATGGTATTCCTGTTTCTTTTGCTAGTATTTATGTTGCGGGAACCACTAATGGAGTCAGTGCAGATAAGAATGGTTCATACACACTCGAAGTACCTGTAGGTGAAGTTATTATTATTGCTCAGTCTCAAGGGTATCAGTCGATGAGAAAAACAATTGGGCCGAACGTAGGAGTTACTCAGGAGGTAAATTTTGATTTATCAGAAAGTAAACATTCTCTTGACGAAGTTGTAGTAACGGGAACACGAACAGAAAAACGAAGAACAGATTCACCAGTAATTGTTAACCTAATTAATAGTGAAACACTAGACAAGGTTGTTGCAGCAAATCTTTCTGAAGGATTAAGATTTCAACCGGGACTTAGAGTAGAGACTGATTGCCAAACGTGCAATTATACACAATTGCGCATGAACGGACTTCAGGGAGGATATTCTCAAATTTTGATTAATGGGCGTCCCGTTTTTAGTCCGCTTACGGGCTTATATGGTTTAGAGCAAATTCCTGTGAACATGATTGAGCGAATTGAGGTAGTTCGCGGGGGAGTTTCGGCTTTGTATGGTTCTAGCGCTATTGGTGGTACCGTCAATGTTATTACCAAAATACCGAAGAAAGATGCCTATGATATTACTTATACTTTTCAGGATATAGAAGGCACCAGTGATCATATACTTAATGGAAATGCAACCGTGGTTAATGAATCTTACAATGCAGGAGCGACGTTTTTTGTAAGCCATCGTGATCGCGAAACCTATGATGTAAATGGCGATAATTTTTCTGAATTGCCTGAGTTAAAAAATAATTCTTTTGGTATGAATGCATTTTATCTTCCAACAGAAAATTCTAAATTAGAACTAAGTATAAGTAGTATTAATGAGTATCGCTATGGTGGTGAAATGGTTGAAAAAGCAGCGTACTTAACAGAACAGAGTGAAGAGCGTACACACAATGTTCTTATAGGTAGTCTTGATTACCAGGTAAATTTTAATGAGGATAAGAGCTCATTTATCTTATATTATGGCGCACAACAAACAGATCGTGATCATTATACAGGTATTATTCCTGATGAACAAGAGGAACAACAACAGTTCTTTGAAGATCCACCATACGGAATTTCTGAAGTGGTAACACATCAAGGAGGGACTCAATACAATCATAAATTTGATAGTTTCTTAGGAGGGACAACAGTAGTAACTGGTGGGGTAGAGTATATGTATGATGATGTATATGATGAAATTGAATCTTACAATTATTTGATTGACCAAACCACCAAAAACTTAGGGTTTTTTGTTCAAAACGATTGGGATATTACTGAGCATCTAAATTTTCTTTCAGGTTTTCGTATAGATAAACATAATTTGGTAGACACGCCTATATTTAGTCCACGTCTTTCGTTACTTTATAAATTAGAAGAAACGACACAATTTCGATTAGGTTGGGGGACAGGTTTTCGAGCACCACAGGCATTTGATACGGATCTGCATATTGCGTTCGCAGGAGGAGGAATCTCAAGAATTTCATTGTCAGATGACTTAAAAGAAGAACGTTCTAATAGTTTTACGGCTTCTATTAATTATGATAAAGCAATGGAGCATTTTATTGCTGGTTTTACAGTAGAGGGGTTTTATACACATTTAGATGATGCATTTTTTCAGTTTCCGTTAGGGGAAGATGAGTTTGGAGAACGATTCGAAAAAAGAAATGGAACCGGAGCTACGGTAAAGGGAATTACGTTAGAAGGAAGGGCTAATTTTGATTATGTTTTTCAGGTAGATACAGGTTTTACGATACAATCTAGTTTGTTCGATGATCCCGTAGAGAATATTGAAGGTTTAGAACCTAAACGAGAATTTTTGAGAACTCCCAATACATATGGGTATGCTACATTTACATATACACCTACAAAAAAGATAAGTGCTAGTGCCAATTTGGTATATACGGGCCCTATGGATATAGCTCATTTTGCGGCAGAAGGCTCGGGTCAAGATATTGATGAATATTACAAGACTCCTTCATTTACAGAGGTAAGTCTACGCGTAGGGTATACATTCGATCTTCCTAAAGTAGAAACAGGTCTTGAAATATTTACTGGGGTTAAAAATATAACCAATAGCTATCAGGACGATTTTGACATTGGAAAAAATAGAGATAGTAATTACGTATATGGTCCCAGTGCTCCTCGTACATTTTTTGTAGGACTACGAATTAAATCATTATAGGTTATGAAAACTATTGCTCTTGTTTTTTCCTTTTTTGTTTTTGGAAATATTGTTTTTTCGCAAACTAAAGAAACCGTGCATTGGCTTAACTTTGAGCAAGTAGAAGATTCTTTAAGAATTGCTCCTAAGAAAGTTTTTATCGATTTTTATGCCGATTGGTGTGTGCCTTGTATACGAATGGAAAAGGAAATTTTTACAGATAGGAAGATTATAAAGCTAATAAATCGTGAGTATTATGCTGTAAAAATGAATATTGAGAGTAACGATACGATTGTTTTTGGTAATCAAAAATTTGTAAACGAACGACAACATCGAAAAAACCCAATACATCAGATTCCTTTATTAATGGCAAGTAGAAAAAACAAACCTTTTTCACTCCCCGCATTTGTCTTTATGGATAAAAATTTTGAGGCCAAGGCTAGATATTTTCAATACCTAAATGTTGATCAACTTTCTGAAATATTAGCTAACTAAGACCATTTTCTCTAAAAAACTACAAACCGGTCCCCTTACTTTATTTAACTATAATAGTTTAGTTGGGAAACCGGAGGTAAATTGTACAATACTAAAATATTCTCGATAGTGTTTAGTCTATCGAATGTACAGTGTCTTGAGATACTTCTTCTTGTTCTTCAATCGTATCTTGTTTCAACACAGTTTCTGTATTTTCTTCTACAGCTTCAGTAGCATTAGTAGTTTCTTTTAAAGGCCTGAATTTTTCTAATTGTTCTTCTTCACCTGTAAAGTAAGGGAAAACATCCATAATCGGGGATTCTGCAATTGCAGGTATGGTATAATCGCCCATAGACTCTTTCATCACATGTGTAGTATTGTCAAAAGCCTCTTTTACATCATTTGCCTGTACTAATAGATACATATTTGATTTTCTTTCCTTACCGCTTTCTTCATCAAAAGCAATCAAAGAAACTTTTGATTTAAACCAGCGATCAGAATTATCAAATGGATGTATTTCTGCAAAGTTTGCAATTTTAATATTGGTAATTTTAAACTCTTCACTTATATAGGCAGACATTTCTTCATTGATTCTTGTTTCAGCTTCGGTATACGATAAGGCATCAACCAAATAGGGCTCGGTTACCATTTTTTGCGCACCTGTATCATCTAGCTTTCTATATTTTACTTTGCATTCGTACCACGTAGTATTCATATCTTTTTTTTATTGGATGCCAAATATAGATTTTAAAAAACGGTTTTTACTACTGATACTTTGAATAGATATTCACAATTCTAAAAAAAACTAGAAGCTCCAAAATTAGTTGCTAATTACGCTGTTATTTCAACTTCTTTTTTTCCTCTTCAACTCCAGTTTTTTCTTTGTCACTTATTTTTATTTTATGTAGACGTTTGATATATGGTTATTTGCCTCATCATATAACTTAAATATTTTATAATGAAAACAACAAAAAGCATTTTTTTAAGAATTGCATGTATTGGGGTATTTGGACTATTATTTGCGAATTGCGAAGACGGAGAAATTGGGGCTCCGGGTTCAGATGGGATTGATGGAGTAGATGGTATTAATGGTATTGACGGAGTCAATGGTATCGATGGACAAAATGGAATCGCATTTGATGAACTTGCCCAATTCGGAAGCATAAACCTCACATTAGAAGGAACACGTCCTGATGATATTCCTTTTACAATAACAAATGAGTTTAAGTTTACGGCCAGCGATGATTTAGAAATTACAAATGCAGTTAGTGAAAACGGTACAGATCTATTCTTTACCATCGAAAGGTCTCTAAGCACTCCTGATGATTCATTTCAAGGGTCGATCGCATTTATTAATCTCTCGGCAACTAATGTCGGAGAGCAAAATCAGGCATTCGTATTTGATTTGGATATTATTGATTATGCTTTGATTTTTGACGATTTAGACTTTTTAGCATTTAGTGGTTTTTTTGAGAGTACTGACCCCTCAGTTTCTGATTTTGAGATTACTGGTTTTAATTTTGATAATCAAACGAATGCACTTACGTTTTTATTTGATTTTCAGGTTGATGGGGAGAACAATACTACGGGTAATGATATATCTATTTCAGGAGAAGTTGATGTTATTGTGGTAACCAGTATAGGGAATGAATAAAAAAATAAACAACAGAATTAAAACATAAAAGATGAAAAATTTTAGAAGCAATAGGGTATTTAAAATACTGTTTATATACGGTTTAGGATTGCTAATTGCAAGTTGCTCAGTAGAAGATGGCGATATTGGTCCTGCGGGGCAAGACGGTCTTAATGGTATTGATGGTACTGACGGTACAAATGGTATTGACGGGGTTAATGGGGAAGGTTTTGATGAACTTGTAGAATTTGGTGATATATCAATTCAATTGGCAGGAACAAGACCAGATAATAAGGCATTTACAGCTACAGATGTATTTCGATTTATGCCTCAGTCTTCTAATGTAGTACCCTTTGCAAATTCGGTAGTCCCTATTGAGTCAGAGGAATCAGGGTCTACGTTACTTTTTACAATAGGGAGACTTTTAAGTGCTCCTGATGACAATCTTCAATCTTCTGCTATTATTACACAATTATCGGTTACGAATCCTGGATCAGCTGACCAGACCTTCGAGTTGAATTTACAGATTTTTAGATATGCCGTCATTGCAGATGATCTTACCTTTTTTGATTTCAGCAATATTGGTGATAATCAAATTCCAGAATTGTCAAATGTAGCCGTGACAGATTTTAGTTTTGATAGCACAACGAATGCAATTACATTTTCTTTTACCGCAGATATTCCTGCAGATAATAATACCTCGGGCCATGAGGTTGCTATATCTGGACAAGTAAACGCAGTCGTTTTTGAAGAGATATTGATAGAAGAATAAGGGTTACCAATTTTAATTAATAAAAAGTATAAAAGATGAAAAAATTAAATATAAAGAATCTCTATAAGACACTTTTAATATGTTGTCTCGGAATGTTTCTTACAAATTGTGAAGGAGAAGATGGTGTTACGGGTCCTGATGGCCTTGATGGTATAGACGGTATTGATGGTGTTGATGGCATTGATGGTATCGATGGAGAGGATGGTCTTGGTTTTGAAGAATTGACAGAGTTTGGCGGAGTTACAATTACCGCCGAAGGAACAAGAAGTGATACGGGAGAAGCATTTACCGATACTACCGTATTTGAATTTACTGCAATTGATGCACAGGCACTTAAGGATCATAACTCTGTAACTGCAGATGACGATAGTTCGAGCCTTTCTTTTAAATTAGCTCGTTTTCTAAGTACTCCTGATGACGAATCTGAAAGTTCAAATATTCAATTCGAGCTTAATGTTAACAATCCAGATCTGGAGACACCAGAATTTGAATTTGCACTGATTATTAATTCGTATCATATTATTTTTGATGACTTCGGGGTATTAAAAGTATCTGATGATTTTGATAATAATCCTGAGTTGCTCAACGGTACAGATATTGAGATCACGAATTTTAACTTTGATGATGCTACGAATGAATTAACATTTTCATTTTCTTTTATCATAGATGCTGAGACTAATGATTCGGGGAATGATCTTTCTATCTCAGGTCAAGTTGCTGTAGTGGTTTTAGAAGATATATCAGATTCTGATGTTTTTATTCTTTTGTAATCAATCTGATAAGTAGAGCGGAGCAACTATTGGCTTGTAAGAAATTATACTTACCTACTTGTATTTTTAAAAACCTGTTGATCGCAAAGTGATTAACAGGTTTTTCATTTGTTATTTGATGTAGGTTGGATTATCACATATGTCATACAGGTTCAATAAAAGACTTAGGTTTGGTAAGTAGATTCGTTTTGTTTTGTTCTTTTCAATAATTCTATCATAAAAAGGCATATGTGTTTTTTCCCTTTACAGCTTTTTTTTCCTCTTTATCCTTGAAATTTCTCAATCACATACTTTGTTTTTGTGTAAGTGCTTAAAAATCTGATATTTGTGATATTGGTTATTGTAAACACTTTTTTAAACACTTTTTAAAATGAAAACAATGAGGAGCATTTTTGTAGGCATCGTGATGATAGGGATATTGGTATTTGTTTTTTCAAATTGTGAAAATTCTAACGACTCTATATTTGATGAGGCATATTTTGCCAAAGAGACGGATGAGTATAGTACTGAAGATTTGGATGAACTCACAAAATTCGGAAGCATAAAAATTACTTTTGAAGGAATACAATCTAATGATGAGTTTTTTAAAAAAACCGAGGAATTTAAATTTATTAAAGAGAACACCACGAATCTTTTTAATACTGCTTTTACAGAAGATAAAAAGATAACTTTTGATATGGAGCGTTTTTTGAAAGTTCCTAAAGAAAGATATCAGGAACCCTTTGTTAATTTTGGTTTAACTGCTGTTGATCTAGGAACCCCGAACCAAGAGTTTACGTCTTTTTATTTTAATATTCATGAGTACGCTTTAATTTTTGATGATTTTACTTTTTTTGAAATCAATGGTTCTATTAATACGTCATCATCAAATATTACAGATTTTAATATTGCTAATTTTGATTATAACAAGGATACAGGCGCTCTTAGTTTTTTATTTATTTTTTACGTGAAAGGAATGCATAATGCCACAGGATATGATTTGTTGGTTTCAGGCGAAGTTGATGTTATTGTCGAAGACAATTTTATTAGCATATAGAAACTCTAAATACAAAAAGTGCATTGTTCGTATGTAATGATATAGTTGCTTTTAATCTATAAACTGGTTTCGTATATTTTGGTAATGTAACTACTATCTATTCGAGAGGTAAGATGCAAAATAATGCTACTACTCATTACTGATGACAATAAACTCACTGCGTCTATTTTTACCGTGATCTTCTTTACTGCATTTTACTCCATTACTGCATTTGTTGATCAATACAGTTTCACCGTACCCTCTACTTTTTACCCTAGAGGGGTCAATACCTTTGCTGATAATATAGTTTGCAGTAGAAATAGCTCTTTTTTGAGATAATTTTAGATTATAGGCATCACTTCCTCTACTATCTGTATGTGAACCTATTTCTATTTTAATAGGTAGATATTCTTTCATATATGCGACTATTTTATCCAATTCTTTGGCGGTTTCGCCAAGAATTAAAGCTTTGTTAGAAGCAAAATATATGGGTTTTAGATCTAAAGTTTTTGCTAAATCAATCCCCTTTGCAGGAAGATTGTTTTTTAGAGATATTTTTTCGACGCCGTTGGGTTTTTCCCTAGTAATAGTAACTTTTTTAGAATCAGAATTATAGTTTTCTTTTTCGATAGCGACCAGATATTCCTTATCATCACAATCAACATTGATTATAAAAGTCCCTCTTTCATTAGTTCTGCCCGCTTGAACTACTTCTCCATTTTTATCTTTGATTTCTATACCAGCATTTTGTAGAACATCTCCAGAATTAATATCTAGAACTATGATTTCTAAACTACCTTCACATTTGGTAAGTAAGGGAGTAGTTTCTATAAAACTATAAATATCATCATCTCCACGACCCCCTTCTCGGTTAGATGCAAAATAGCCTTTTTTGGTTTCATCATTTATAATAAAGGTGATGTCATCAGCAGTGCTATTAATAGGTTCTCCGACATTATATACTTTATTGTCTTCTTTTTCTTCATTAAAATTAAACGTAAATATGTCCAATCCACCAAGTCCTAGATGACCATCCGAAGCAAAATATAATACGTCATTATTACTAATAAATGGAAACGTTTCTCTTCCTTCTGTATTTATATCGGGGCCTAAGTTTTTGGGTTCACCAAAACTACCGTCGTTATAGATGTCTACTACATATAAGTCCGACATGCCATATCCGCCTGGCATATCAGAAGCAAAATAAAGTTTTGTGTTATCTCGATTGAGTGCAGGATGTGCTACAGAATATTGATCACTGTTAAAAGGGACTTCTTTTATAGTATGCCATTTTTTCTTTTCATTGATAGTCGCTTTAAAAATTTTTAACCTACTTACTCCAGTAGAATCTGTTTGTATTTTGGATTTAGAGAAGTTATTACGAGTAAAATAAACGATTTTTCCGCCTTTGCTAAATGATGAAGTGGATTCGTGAAGCCTTGTATTGATTTGTTTTGATAACCCCAATGCATATGAAAGGCTATCACCGAAAGATTGAAAAAGATCTAAATAAGATTGTTTTGTCCACTCATTCTTTTGACCAGAAAAAGCTCCGTCTTTTCTAGCTGAGGAAAAAACAATACTTTTTTCATAAAAAGAAGGGGCAAAGTCGGTAAATATAGAATTCTGAGCATAATTTTCAATACGATAGCGCCCTGACTGTTTAGCAATGTCTTTTAAGTATTCAGGATTTTCTATGAAACGTCTTGCTCTGCTATCGGTTTTACTCTTTTTTTGAAGCATGAGCATCAGATTATCTGCTTTCTTATAGTCACCTACAAATTTATATGCTTGTGCTGTTCTAAAGTAATATTCGACAGGGATGTCGTAGTCAAAGTGGGTGGTTAGTTTTTGTATAGTCGCAGTGTCACTTTTATTAATTAGCTTTTCTTTTTTAAGTTCTATTTCTTCTTTTTTACTCCACATTTTTTCATAAAACTTAGCAGCTTCAGAGAGGTTCGCATTATAATAGTGGCAATTCCCTAATTTTTGATACACTTCTATGGTACCATTCCCAGAATTAATAATGTTTTTGTAAGAACTGATAGCATCTATATATCTAAAATTTTCATACTCATCATTCGCTTTAATTAGGGTGCTTTCTTGTGCCGAAACCGAATTCGAAATAACGAAGAGAGATATTGATGCTGATATTATTTTTAAGAATATATTCATTGCAATTGACATTAGGTTTTGGTTTAAAAGAATCTTGGGTACAGTATTTTTTTGTCTTTGAAAATCTCATACCTTAAAAAGAATTCATAGGATCCAGCATTAAACTCTGTATTTCCAAGCGCTGTAGTTTCCCAATCGTATGCAAAACCAAGCATCATAGAATTAGAAATCTGAAATCCTGCTAAAGCACTTATTGCAGCACTCCATCGATATGCTAGTCCTAAATTAAGCTTGTCTGAAATTAAAAAATTGGCAGAAACATCTACTTGCAGAGGTGCTCCTGCAACACCTTTGATTAGTGCTGCTGGTTTAAACTTTAATGATTCGTTCACATCAAAAACGTAACCTCCTATGAGATAAAGGTTAATTCGTTCTTCTGCTAAAAATGAAGCAGCCGTATTGTCGGTATTAGATTCATTAAAATGTTGCGTCTCTAGTAAGTTTGGTGCCGAGGCACCTAGGTATAATTTTTCTGTATGATAATATAATCCAATTCCCATATTAGGAGAAAATTTATTATCAATATTATTCTCTAATAAAGCATCTGTATTTGTGTATTGGTTGAGGTCATCAAAATTCACATTTAACAAATGAGCCCCTCCTTTTACACCAAAGGCCAATTGTCCTATATCAGATGTTCGTATAGTATATGAAAAAGAAATATCAAAATACGTTTCTTGAGTAGGTCCAATTTTATCATTAATAATAGACATACCTAATCCAACCTTCTTCTTTTTCCCCGTAGGCGAGTGTATATTGAGTGTTTGTGTAGAAGGAGCTCCACCAAGACCAACCCATTGATTTCTATGTATTCCAGTTATACTTACAGCATCTCTTGAGCCTGCGTACGCGGGGTTTACGCTTATCGTATTATACATGTATTGGGTATATTGAGCATCTTGCTGTCCAATAACTTCATTACAAAAACCAGATAGGATTAGTAGTAAGAGTATATAAATTTTTTTCATCTTCAGAGGTGTGTTTTTTTACTAAAAATTGTCTTATTCTAATTAAATCGGTTTTATCTATTAATATATAGGTAATCAGATCGTTGTTTGGTTTCTCCTGTTTCTGTTTTATAAGTTAAAATATAGAAGTACGTTCCTACAGGTAGCATTTTATCTTTACTGATTGTAGTTCTTCCATTTGATTCTCCTCTAAAATATTCTCCATTAACTCCATAACCAATGGCCTTATAAACGACTACTCCCCAACGATTAAAAATTTGAATTTCATTGGAAGGGAATTTTTCTATATTTCTTATTGATAACACATCATGATCTCCATCTCCATTGGGTGTAACTACGTTAAAAACTTCAAGGTCATCATCTACTGTAGTATCGGCATTATTTGGATCCAAATAATCAGGGATACCATCACCATCTGCATCAGTAGTAACTCCTTCAATAGCTCCAGTAGATTCGTCTTCTGTATTAATACCATCTCCATCATCATCTATATCTTGGTAATCATCAATTCCATCACCATCTGTATCGATAGGAGTATAGTTAATAGTACCATTATCAGGAGTACTTTGTACACTATCAGCTATCCCATCTGAACCATAAGGGCCATCAAGTTGCCCATCATTATTTGCATCTATTCCTTGATGCCCTGATTCAATCAAATCAGAAACTCCATCTCCATCAGCATCTAGATCTAAACTATCAATAATACCATCATTGTCTGTATCCAAATCGGGTGTATCTCCTTGTTCTACAGAATCAGGAATGCCATCGTTATCATCATCGAGATCTATTGAATTAGGAATACCATCATTGTCTGCATCATCTTTTACCACAATGATTGTAACCAAAGCTGTTTCGCAAACTGCAGGACTTACATTATTATTACATACTTGATATTCGACAAGAACGGTTAGTCCATCTTCATCAGATGCTGGTGCATAGCTCATTTCTCCTGTAAGGTTGTCAAATGTAATATTACCCGATGCGGTTCCCGCTCCTGTATCAATAATAGAAATATTTGGCCCGGGTATAAAATCATCATTATCTAGTATATCTATTATTCCGATAGTGCCATCAATTACTGTAAGCGTATCATTTTCAGTATTTGCAATTAGAGGGTTTGGGTCTGTGGTATCCGGATTTCCATCATTATCATCATCTGTATCCGTTACATCAGGAATTCCGTCATCGTCGGTATCGGTCTGAACAGTTATTGTAACTGTCGCATTTTCGCAAATAATAGCAGTTAAAGAGGAGTGACATACTTGATATACAACAGTTACTGCTGTTCCTTCTTCTCCTGCTACTGGTGTATATTGCATAATACCCGTGCTCGGATCAAAAAATACGATTCCTGAAGCAGTTCCCGTTCCTAGGTCTGTAATAGTAGTATTGGGACCTGGTAAAAAATCATCATTACTTAGAATATTTACACTACCTGTAGTGTTTTCGATGATTGATACCAGATCGTCTCTAGTTATCGGTACCAAAGGATTTGGATCGGTAATATCCGGGTTTCCGTCATTATCATCATCGGTATCTCCTGTATCACAAATACCATCTCCGTCATTATCGGGTCCATCATTAGCAGTGTCTACATTAGATCCTGCAGTAAAGTCAGTATTTGCTGTTGCCGAGCAATCATCACATCCATCAGCATCGCTATCTCCACATTCTGATGGATCGTTAGGATCAGTTCCGTTTGTTGCTTCATCGGTATCAGATACACCATCATTATCATCATCGGTATCTCCTGTATCACAAATACCATCCCCGTCATTATCAGGGCCATCATTAGCAGTGTCTACATTAGATCC
>NZ_JACC01000069.1 GCF_000520955.1 Aquimarina pacifica
TGTAACGATTATTCAGGACGTCACACAAAGCTGGAGGACAAAAGGCCAATACTTGAAGGATAAAATACATATAGCGATAGTCTGTTGTAAGCCGATACCCAAAAAATCTAAACCCAAAAAATTAACTGTCTATTTAATTTTATAAAAATTCCAACAAAAATTCACCAGTTTTAAAAAATGAAACTACTCTTCCGTAGTATTGCATTTTACTGGGGAAGTAATGATCTAACAAAAGGGGAAAGATCTCATTAGCAGTAAAAAAACAAAAAAAAGTTGCATATCGGTTGTAACATTTCTTTGGGTTGAGACATAAACCTATATAGAACTCATACATATGAGCTGCTATACAGGGAAAAACAAAGAGATCAACAAGTAAAAAAGCGTAACATACAAGTGTAATACTTTTGATAACCAACAAAATTAATGCAGTATAGTTCTTTTTTATGTGTTATTGATCTGGTATTTATAGCCGTTGAACTAAAAAATAAAAAAAGGGGAATATCCACCCATATGGATAGTTAAAAAACCCGTAGGTTTGCCGCCGGGAAAAAAAATTAGTTATCAAAAACGTACTTTATGAAGAATTTTGTAGTCAGTATAGCGCTATGTTGTAGCACCTTATTTATGTATGCTCAAACCGATGATGGTGGTGACGCATCAGATATAGATGCCAGTCTAATTTCGTTTCCTACCTCTCCTGAAGCAGGAAAACTAGGTACTTTTGGCAATATCCCTGTCAATCTAAGTGCGGGACAAATGAGTTACCAAATTCCGTTACATACCATACAAGTTAATGGTTATTCTTGGCCAATATCCTTAAATTATAGTTTCGGAGGTCTAATCCTTGAAGATAAACCATCCATAAATGGTATGAGTTGGTCCCTTTCTGCTGGAGGTACCGTTGTTAGAGAAGTAAGAGGAATACCAGATGAACACCCGAGAGGATATTATGGCAGCCAAAATTATAGATTCACCCACCTACTTCCTTATTTCAATAATGGTGAAATTACCGAAAACACTATAGATCAAATTTTAGCAGGAAGGATAGATTCTGAACCTGATAAATATACACTAAGTGTTAATGGGATTAATTTTTCCTTTAAAATTGATACTGACAACAACCCTGTCTATTTATCGAAACATAATTATACCGTATTTTTATCTTGGGAACCAGAATATGACAACCGTATTGATAAGATCACACTTATAGATGATAAAGGCTTTACTTATATTTTTGATCAAAAAGAGCGAAACGAACCTTTAGAAAACAATTCTATAATTTTTAACGATGGTTTTACCGGGTATACGTCTAGCTGGATGCTATCAAAAGTGATACTCCCTAATAATGAGGAAATTACATTAAGCTATATTACTGATTCTTATGAGAGTCTTAATTTTTATGCATCTGGTTATTATAACTATAACCTTCCTATAATTAAATGTAGTAATAATATTCCTTCTCCATATGGATATTCTGAAGGATATTCTAAAACAGTAATTTACAGAAAATTGCTTGCCTCAATAGAGTCCTCTGGCGGAAATATTCTTTTCACATTTAATCTAAATACGCCACGTATAACGTATTCAAGTATAAACAGCATCAATTCTGAAGGTAAAATTGTTCATGCTTATCAGTTCGAATATGAAGGCAATCGAGATATATTAACCTCAATTACCAAAAATGAGACTCCCTTTTATAACTTTGAATATTATAATCAAAATGCTATTCCTAAATTTTATAATAGTATAGATGAGAGACCCTATGCACAAGATCGTTGGGGGTTTTATAATGGTGCTACTAATAACCATGCACTAAGCATACCTTACAGCCAATACAATGCTGACAAAACTCCGAGTCCAGATCATACTATGATCGGAGGGTTAAGTAAAATTATTTACCCAACAAGGGGATACTCTCTTATTTCTTATGAAGAAAATCAAATTAAAAGTGAGTATAGTGCTGATTCAGGAGGAGAAGAAGTAGCATTAACACCTAATCGTGAGATTTTGGTAAAATTAAAATCTGATAATAGTATTTCTGCTTCAGATGATTACAAGCAAAATAGTTCGATTTACACATTCGACACCGATGTATATGCTACAATCTCGCATAGTATTACCTCAAACAATAATGGTAGGATTTTGGCAAGTATCAATAAGTTAGAAGATTGTACTAGTTATCACCAAAACAGTTTTGGAGGAAATTATCCCGATGTAGCAACCTACTACCGAAATACTGAAAATGTTGAAATCCCTATGTTTTGTCCAGCACTTGGTATTGAATTAAGTGATGGTCATACTGAGGATTCTAAAACCTTAAGCGGTACTAGTGGAGGAACAATCATTATCCCTAAAGGGACATATGAGTTTAAGATTTTCACAACAAACAACAAAAGTAAAGATGTCTATGGTTTCATAAAAGTATGGTTTCATGAACTGCCCGATTCTTTAGACGACGACCCCATGTATATCAATAAGACCACTGGGGGAATAAGAGTTAAAAGTATAATAGAATATAGTAATACAGAAACAAATGCAATTCTTAAGCAACGTCATTTTGATTATTCAGGGGATGATAATTATTCTTCGGGAGTTATATTACAAGAAGGAGTTTCTGAAGTACACTACAAAATAGAGCTAGGATGCTCTAATGATACAAATACGAGCCAACTGGCGTATAGATATGATAGGGCAAATTATACCTATAAAACCTATAATCCTGTGAACCTAAATCAGGGAGTGCCTATTTATTATCTTAACGTCAAAGAATATCAGGATCGATACACGGAAACTATCCCGAGTTATGTACCTAACCCATTAATAGCATCAAATTATGATGGTACATTGATGTTTAGAGTAATATCCGACACCTACGCTACTAAAATACATCATTATATAAATGGGTATACAAAAACCTCTTTCGAAAGCCCACAATTGTTTTATCGAACTGAATACCCAGTTGTTCCTAACGGCATTGATCAATCAATGGGTAGGGTTAATAATGAGCAAATATTTAGATACAATACTAACGACTCAATCCATGAAATGGTGACACAAAAGGAAATTGATTATCTACAAATAAGTAACACGATCAATCCAGAAAGTCTGAATGACAACAACCCGCTTCACCCTTCAGGTTTAAAAATAGGGTATGACACCAAAAAAGAAGGATTATACAATACAAATACCTCATTGGATGAATATTATATATTCAATACGTATAAAGAGTATGATAATAGGTTTTTACCCAAAACAACAAAGACTACTTCATATTACCCTCAAGATCTGAGCACTATAGAATCCCAAACATACGATAGCTATTACCAATTGTCCCAATCTTCAGTTACTAAAAGTGATGGTAATACACGAACTACTAATATCCATTATCCCTATGATATTAATTCATCGGTTTATAATAGTATGGTGAACCAAAATGTAATTGCCTATCCTGTTATGCAGGTTACTAAGCATAACGATGACATAATCTCATCGTCAAAAACTGAATATGTTGAGTTAAGCAATACATTATTCAAGCCCAAGGAACAGATGTCTTCTAAAGGAGATTTGCCTATGGAAGCAAGAATACAAATGGATAGATATGATATAAAAGGTAATTTATTACAATATCATAAAATAGTCAATAATGATCAAGCATCGAATATCAATTACACGAGTATCCTTTGGGGATATAATGACCAGTATCCCATTGCCAAAATAGAAAACGCTAATTACGAACAAATTGCAAGTGCTTTAGGAATTTCCGAAGAAGAGCTAGAAGAAGTTGATGAAAACTCAACTACTATATTAACGAATTTAAGAACTAGCCTTCCCGAAAGTATGATTACAACATACAGTTATGACCCACTAATTGGGGTCAACAGTATCACAGATCCGAGAGGGTATACTACTTTTTATCAATATGACTATCTCAATCGACTTGAATACACTAAAGATCAAGAAGGTAATCTGATTTCTCGAAATAAATATCAATACAAAAACTAAGCAAGCATCATGAAAAAATATTTGATATACATTGTATTAATATGCCCACTATTCATCTTCGCACAATTGACTGACCCCAGTTATTGCAGCGATGTTCATCCCGATGCGGTAGCTTGGTATTCAGATTTTGATGGAGATGGTTATATAGGATTACAAACAAAATGTTCTGTAAACCAACCTTCTGGTTATAGACCTTGGACCGATAACCTAGATTGTGATGACTACAACTCAAGTATTACCGGAATAAAAACGTACTACCTGGATAATGATAATGATGGCTATGGACAGAATAACAACACATTACAAAGTTGCACAACACCATCGGGTTATGCCACTCAAGGAGGCGATTGTAATGATAATGACCAATCTGTCCATAGTGTAACCACATGGTATCGAGATGCAGATGGAGATACCTATGGTACAAGTAGCAACACTAAAAATAGCTGTAATCAGCCAGCTGGTTATGTATCCCGTGGAGGCGATTGTAATGATAGCAATGCTAATATAAAACCTAGTGCATCTGAAGGCTGTACTATTGATGGAATAGATAATAATTGTAATGGTAGTATTGATGAGACTATTCCTGATACTCCAACCCTTGCATCGATTACCAATGTCTGCGGTGTTACCACTCTTCTGCAACAATTACACTCAACCTCTAATCATGATTGGTACTGGCAAAGCACTGCGAATGGTACCAGCACTGCCAATTCTGATTATGAACTAGAAAGAACTAGTGGTAATGTATATTATTTACGATCGCGTAATACCGGTACAGGTTGTTGGAGTGAAGCCCTGACTATAAACTATACGATACATCAAATACCTGAGATCCCCTCCTCACCAACACAATCTCAAAACTGTGGTAACACAGTACTTACCAAAACAAATGCTCCAAACGGAGTAACTTGGTATTGGCAAAATAGTGCAACAGCAACCAGTACTGCAGATGCATCGGCATCGATTACAAAATCCAATGATGGTACCATATACCTCAGAGGATTAAGCGATGAAGGGTGTTGGGGTGATGCAAAAACAGTTAATTACACAGTAATACAACCAACCCAATGGTATGAAGATAGTGATAATGATGGATTCGGAGATCCAGCAACCGTGCAACTGGCATGTACCCAGCCCACAGGGTATGTTGCCAACAACGAGGACAAATGTATAGACGAGTATGGCACTAAACAAGGGTGTATTTATACGCCTTATGATGATGTAACGTTTTCTAATGAAAATTACATTTTTACGCAACTATACCAAAAGCAAATGCAAACAACTACAGACATCAAATACAATAAGGATGTCATAGAAAGCATCACCTATTTTGATGGAATTGGTAGAGAAATGCAACAAAATAGTATCAGAGCATCCAATGAGGATCAGGATATTATTACACACATTGCCTATGATGAATATGGTAGACAAGGAAAACAATATTTACCTTATGAGGCTTCTGGATCTTTTGGGAGTTATCGATCTGTAGATATTAATACCAATATTAATAGCTATTACAAAAACACCTATCCTGATGACTTTATTGGGATAGATCAAGAAAACATCAACGCGTACTCAGAAAGTATATTCGAGCCTTCTCCTGTTAACAGAGTATTAGAACAAGGTGCTCCAGGTAATGCATGGCGGGCTGATCCCAACAGTGATAGCGATCATACCATTAAGTTTGATTGGCAAACCAATACAAGTGCAGAAGTACTACTCTTTGTTATAGAATTTGAGAATGATGATACCGAAAAGCCACAGCTCATCAAGAATGGAAGTTATCCTGCCAATACCTTATCTGTCAACATCACCAAAGACGAGAACTGGACAACAGCAGACGGAAATAATCATACCACCAAAGAATACAAGAACAAATTGGGTCAAGTAGTACTAAAAAGAACGTATAACAATGGTGAGCCACACGACACTTATTATATATATGATGATTTTGGAAATCTGACTTTTGTAATACCACCCAAAGTAACCACCACAAACGGTGTATCGACCCTAGAATTATCAGAACTATGTTATCAATACCATTATGATTATCGCAACCGACTTGTAGAAAAGAAAATCCCGGGCAAGGGTTGGGAATCTATCGTGTATAACAACCTAGATCAACCGGTACTTACCCAAGATGCTTTATTAAAAGAACAAGGTGTCTGGCTCTTTACGAAGTATGATGTCTTTGGGAGAGTCGCCTACACTGGAAAAATAAACGATTCTCGAGACCGTACCTCCTTACAAACCGAACTTACTAATTATAACAATACGTTATGGGTAGATAGCGCTGAAGCCAGTCTTATAGGAGGAATTACCATGTACTATACTAATGATGGGTATCCAGATACTCAAAATGCAGAGGTATTGACCGTGAGTTACTATGACGATTATGATTTCTTAGCCAATGAGTCAACTCTATTTGATGCTCCGACTACTGTATACGGAGAATCTGTTTCTTACCAAACCAAAACATTGGCTACAGGAAGCAAAGTAAAAGTGTTAGAAACTCAGGATTGGATCACTACTGTTACCTATTATGACCAAAAATCAAGGCCTATTTATGTAGTGAGTCAAAATGAGTATCTAGAAACTACTGACATGGCTCAAACCCAATTAGATTTTGTTGGAAAAGTACTAGAAAGCACCACAACGCATACCAAAGGCAACAATACCCCAATTATTGCGATCGATAATTTTGAGTATGATCATATCGGAAGACTGCTTACCCAAACACAAACCATCAATGATCAGGATGCAGAATTGATTGCGAGTAATCAGTATGATACCTTAGGACAATTAGTATCTAAAGAAGTGGGTGGAGGCCTAGAAGAAATTGACTATTCTTATAACGTTAGAGGTTGGTTAACAAAGATTAATGATCCCTCTAATTTAGGAAATCGCTTATTCAGTTTTGCGATCAATTACGATACCACAACCTATGGAGCTACCCCTCTATACAATGGTAACATCTCAGAAACACAATGGAAAACAACCAACGATGATACAACGCGATATTATACCTATCAGTATGATGCGCTTAATCGTATCACTGCGGGTATTAGTAACAGTGGTAATTACAACCTAAGCCAGGTTAGTTATGATAAAGCAGGAAATATTCTTAGCCTAAACAGAACAGGACATCTTAACGAAGGAGCTACTACCTTTGGCGCTATGGATATCTTATCCTATACCTATGATAGCGGTAACAAACTCCTAGATGTGTCAGATGCGGGACATACCGAGTATGGGTTTAAAGATACTGCCACTATGGGCAATGACTATCTATACGATGATAATGGCAATATGACCTCGGATCAAAATAAAGGTATTAGCAGTATTACCTATAACCATCTTAATTTACCCACATTAGTACAGATCTCTAATGATGCTGGTACCGGAACTATTTCTTATATTTATGATGCCACTGGGGCAAAACAACAAAAAATTGTCACAGAAGGAAGTTCATTAACAGAAACTGAGTATGCAGGTAATTATGTATATAAAAATGGGAATTTAGAATTCTTTAATCACCCAGAAGGGTATATAGAACCTCAATACAACGGGAGTTTTGCCTATACCTATCAATATAAGGATCACTTGGGCAATATTCGCTTATCGTATAAAAACCAAAGTACAGCTGCGTTGGTTGATCATACATTTGATACTGATGCTGATGGTTGGGTAACCTTTGGGGCGAGTTACACCCACGAAAACGGACGACTAAAAGCCAAAGTAAAAAACAAGTACAGTGCAGTAGGCTATAAAATCTATAAGGATTTTTCTGCTGGCGAAGAGGTTAATATACGCCTAGAAGTAGACAAACTTGCATCAGATTTTCCTTTGACTATCTGGATGATTTATAAGAGTGAATCTGGAGCCACCTTGGGGAGTACAATTTTGGGATCAGTAGACAGTGATGTGTATACCAAAGCACATACGATCACCAAAAATTGTGCTTATATCGAGTTTAAAGTAGGCTTGAGAGAAGCCCTAAGTACAGACACCTATTTCTATCTGGATAATGTATCCATAACTCAGGGCGAAGAAGGATTGACCATTGTAGAAGAAAAGAATTATTATCCCTTTGGATTACAACATAAAGGGTATAATAATATCATAAACGGCAGGTCTCACGCTTATAAGTTCAATGGTATAGAACATGAAGAAAGTTTAGGGTTAGACCTTTATGAGATGGATTTAAGACAGTATGATCCTGCAATAGCTCGTTGGACAGCTATTGATCCTGTTACTCATCATTCGATGTCTACATATACAGCTTTTGACAATAATCCAGTATTCTGGGCAGATCCTAGTGGAGCTGATGGAGAGCATTATAATTTTAAAACAAAACAATATGAAGATGATCAGGGGAATAAAGTTTCTTTTGAAGCTGCTATGGCTAGTCAAGGATTAAATACTGATGGAAGTCAACATACACCTAGAAAAAGTAAAAAGAATCAAAAAGAAGCAGTGATTGGAATTCATTCAAACATTGCTGAAGATGGAGATTTTACTGGAGGTCATGCTTGGATTTCATTACACGATAAAAAAGGAAACCTAATTGCAACTTATGGACTTTGGCCAGATGAACACCCTGCTACTCCTAATGATCCAGATAATAAAAAATCCGATGTGATGAAAGATTTTGAAAAATCATATACCGGTTTATCTACAACTTATAGTTTATATTTTTCTTTAAATAAAGATCAGTATAAAAAAGTTGTTGATAAAATCAACGAAAAAGATACTTGGGGATATACTCATACTTGTGCTGATTGGGCTAGAGATGTTATAAAATCTGGTGTGGGAGAAAGAATTGACGTAGATGACTATCTAGGCGCAGAAACTCCACGAGAGTTAACAAAATCAATAAAAGAAAAGACAAAAACAACACCACAAAAACCTACAGTTTATGAAAAACAAAATAGCTCTAGTAGTTTTGATCATTAATATTTTCTTTTTATCTGGATGTGTTAGAAATGAGTTATATGATGTTGATGACGTGACAATAAATGGAATTTATAAGGGTAAAGATAATTTGTTGTATTTAGTATTTTCGATTCCACAAGAATCTCTATACTCTTGTAATTCTGTAACTCTTTTAAAATCTGTAACACCTAACACAACACGCTTAAGTTTTATTAAAAGTAGTATAAATAATAAAACAATTGATGAAAAAGATTATCGAGTAAAGTATGTTAGAGATAATCCTATTTTGTTGAAAGAATTTAATTTAGATCCTAATTACTTATATATTGTTTTAGATAAAGAAATTACAAAATTAAATATTTTAGATTCTAAATCTGATAAAGAAATCATTATAAACGAAATCAACCAGATCGCTCGGATGTGATGGCGCAGATTTGCCCCGATGGCTCGGATATGATAGCGCAGATTTGCAATCTGTGCGGTGTATGAGGAGCAGTACGAGTAAGAAAATAAAAACAATAAAGACCAGTTACCCCGCTACCGCTAGCGTCTCGCTAGTGCCGTCAAAGATGTTCGGGTAGGAGTAATTATAAGATTAAGACGGCTATGGTTTTATAACTTATGGCTGTTTTTGCTGTATGTTGGTATAGCCTCTTGTGGCACACTAGTGAGACACTAGCGGCA
>NZ_JACC01000070.1 GCF_000520955.1 Aquimarina pacifica
TTTTTTGTAATTGTATTCGTTTGTTGATACTAAATTGCCCTCTGCATCTTTGACAGTCTTCAAGCGCTGAAAACGATCAAAGCCTATTGATTTTGATACATTATTAATTAATGTTTAAATATTTTGGTTGTTTCTATACTACCTTGTCTAGCAATTTGTATGATGTATATTCCTTGTTCTAAATCACTAATATCTGCAGACTCATTGTTTGAATTGATAGTTGTTTGTTTCACCAATTGCCCTGTGAAATCAAAAACCTTGACAGTTGCCTTTTGTATTGGTTCGATATTATTCTCCTGATAAGGTGATTCTGAATTCATCGCTTTTGCACTCGTACTCGTAATCGTTGGTATAGATTCATCATTAAACCTAATAAGAGAAGGAATAACTCCTGGGCCGGTGACTTCTATATAGTCAATATTGGCTAATCCCTCGCTTTGATTTGCTTCTAAACGAATATTCTTGATTCCGGATTCGACATTAGACACCGTTACCGAGGTTGTTGCCCACTTATCCCAGCTTCCAGTACCATAAAAATTTCGAGTGGATACTGCTCTACCATTAATGTACACTAAAGCACTGCGGTTGGTTGAAGTGCCATTGGCAAATTTCCATCTAAACGTATATGTTCCTGCAGCTCCATTGACGTTCCAAATAATCCCTTTCGCGTTTTCATTGGCCGTATTGCAAAAACCATAACCAGAACGCGTATCGTCTTTTTCGATGGCTCCTCCAGTTCCTATATCATAAAAACCCATTTCTAGTTCATCAATAATGATTTTTTTGATGGTATTATCAGTAACAATAGTATTAAAATCTGTTAGCTTGATACTGTTGTTTCCTGTATTTGAATTAGTAATGGAGTCTTTTTGTGCGACGCTTTTTTTAACTCCATAAGTAGATGTGGTGCCTCCTTTTACATGAATATTTTCAGAATAGGCAATTAGTATGCACTCAGAACTCGTATTTTTAATATCGACATAATCAACTTCACAATTAGAGCTAGAAACACTTGAGAAACCTTTACCAGAATTTCTTGAGTATACTCCTTTGCATGTGGTGGTTCCATTTCCATTAGCAACTCTGAAAGTGGAGTAATAACCCTCATTGTGGTCTCCTGTGTACTTTTCATTTAAACAATTTTTGTAACCAGTAATAACTCCAACTTCACAATGTATAGAGTTATTAAGGAGTACTCCACAGCCTCCTGTATTCGTAACTATTACATCATCAATTTTAACAGTATCAATTCCAAATGTTTCAATTCCGTGAGTATTTGTGCCATTGATATTGATAACCCCATTAATGGTAAGATTCTCATATTTCGGTAGATCTTTACCTTGTTTATCTGCTTGATTATCGACCCTAATTCCGATTCCTGCTCCGTTATCCGACCAAGATAAACCATAACTCAAATCCATTGTGATATTAGAAATAGTAATGTCATTGGAGTTTCGAAACCAAATAGCATAACGTGGATCTCCTTCTATTTTTAAATTTTTAATCGTGACATTGTCTTTTCTATACGCATGAATGCCACAAATGGATTTGTCTGCTGTTGTATTGTTTATGATAATCGTACTGTTTTTTGAATACTCATAATTCCTAAAATCTAGTGTCTGACCAGATTTTGGTGTTATAGCATAGACCGCTCTATATGCAGGATACACTCTTGGCTCAGTAGAATTCCTTCTGTAAGCAGTCCCTGAATTTTTTATATTAATATATGCACCATTATCTGCTCTCTCGCAAGCATTATTGATGGCATCAAACATATGCGTATAGATTTCTTGAACTGAATTTACTTCGGATACCCATTCGCTATTACTATTTAAGTAAACCGTATTCTGAGCTTTAGTTGTTATTGAAAAAAAGGTAATGATAAAAATAGCTACTAGTTGTAGCGTTTTTTGCTCTGTAGTTTTAAATATAGAGAACGAATTTGTAGTTGTGTTTTTCATATTGATTGTGTACTAATCTTTATAATTATATTCATTACTCGACACCAAATTACCATCTGAATCTTTTACAGTTTCCAAGCGCTGAAAACCATCATATTCATAATAGGTAGTGTACCCTCTTGTATCTGTGATGCTTGTCACGCCGACTAAAGGGTCGTAGGTATAGGTTGTGATCTGTGAATCTTCAAAATAAGCGTCCCCTCGAAGCTCTTGT
This sequence comes from Aquimarina pacifica, assembly GCF_000520955.1. Lineage (GTDB taxonomy): Bacteria > Bacteroidota > Bacteroidia > Flavobacteriales > Flavobacteriaceae > Aquimarina > Aquimarina pacifica. Next base: position 2,176 of record NZ_JACC01000070.1, read on the forward strand.
AACTTATTTTTAAGGGCAGTTTCAGAGGTTTTGTCAACATCATTATTAGATAACGACATTGCTGTATTTATTAAACTTTGAGCAGAACTCGATATCCCCTCATAAGTAGCATTATCTATTTTTGCTATAGGATATTGCTCATTATAACCCCAGATGTATATGGTATGTGGCCCATTGGGTTTTGAAATTTCCAAAGGATTATTATTATCCGTATAGCTATGAAATATGATTTTTTCTTCAACGTTTTCTCCATCAAAAGCTGTAGCAACAGAAGCGGGAAGGGTTACCCCATTTTCTGTGCTAAAATTAGTACGATTAACCGAGGTTAAAACATTATTTACAAAGGTTTCTTTTTGGACGGGTTGTCCTATTCGGTGTTCAATTGCATCTTTTTTTAGACGCTGAATAGCCGAATATTCTGATGTAGATAAATTACCTCCTTCTAAACCTGTTGTATTTTCAATATCATCTGGGTAATAGGTTTTGTTTCTGATAGATACTCCTTTACTATTAATGGTTACAACACTTGTTGGTGTCGTTGGAATATTTGGATTATCATATACATAATTAGTGGTTGTAGTTACTGGATTTAAACCATCAGTATCATATATCGTTATAGCCTCAGATATTTTTTGGGTTAGGTGTGAATAATAGGGATAAAAAAGAAAGTAATCACCTTCGCATGGATCAATAATTGTTGATGAACCCAAAGGACCGGCGCCTGCTCCCGTATAATATTCTACCAAATATGGATTCGTATTTAGTACATTCAGTAGATATCCTCCTAAAATAAAATTCGTATTTAAGTAAACGTGATACAACTCAAAATCAGATGCATTGATACCATTAATAACATATTCATACTGTTCTTTGTATTGCAAAACAAAACCTTCATTTATACCTGACTTATAATATTGTTTTTCATACAATAGTCCATTGATTGGGTTTCTATTGGGTGCAAACTGTTCAAAAGCCTCTTCATATTGAGCTTGGGGATAAAATGCATCTTGTTCGTTATCTATATCATTATGATATTTATAAACCGTTTTTCCATTTTTACTAGTATTATTTATAGAGACATGCGATTCTGACACCTGACTATAACCTACATAACTACCTTGAAATGGACTTACAGCTGGTTGAGATGAAGCTCTTGCCACGGGGCTTACATACTTATAAAAAGTGGCATAAGCAGGTTCTAAGGGAGTCCCAAAATTATTGCTCGATGAATACTGTAAATATTGATAGGTAGAAAAATCAGGGAACTTTATTGTTTTACCATAGCTTTTTTCCTCACCATCTTCAGTATAATGATAATCAAACTCTCTTTTCAAAGAAATTTCATTTTCACTATTATAATCCGATATACTTTTAACTCGTAATCCACCACCACTATTAATAGATGGTAAAGAAGGATTATCTACTTGTGTTTCGATCCATTCGATGGATATTGTAGCTTGTGAACGAAAACTTGTGTCTTCAAAAGCGTAACACCTCAAAGTATATTCTTCTCCCTTTTCGAGTAGTACATTATCTTCTGCGCTAAAGCCTGTAACCGATGATTGTTCAACACCTTCGTCATATTCACCATACTTATCATAGTATAATTGTTTAAAAGAATACAGTCTAGACCCTTCTACTCTTTTTCCATCGCTATCTATTATTTCGGCATAAACATCTTGAGGGGTTACATAATAAAACCCTTTTGAGGATTGTTTAAATACCGCACAATCAAAATTTATTCTTGCTACTACCTCATCATCATTTACAGTAAATGTTTCTTGCTTCAGATCGGAGTCTGTTAAGCTGCAAAAAACTTTTTCTTTCCTAGTATTCTCCTCTGTAGGAAAAATATATCCTGAATCATTAATATCTCCATAAAAGGTATTTGATTCATAATCAAATGTTGTAGAACCTTTAGTTGGATACTGTATTGTTTTTAAAAGAAACGTTTTTGCATAATCTTCATTTGGCGCTCTATTGGCCAAATCATAACTTTGGTAGTCTAATGTTAAATTCCCCACATATGGAACAAAAATTTTAGTATCCATAAATGTAGGAATGAAAGTTTTAGAATTTGTTTGTCCATTATAAAAACCCCAATAATCTTGAGAAAAAGAGGTCTTTGATGGGGTCGAATTAATTGTATTTGTTTCAAAATAGTCGAACGTGTATTCTTTGATACTGTTTTCAATTACTTTATCTAATTTTAAGCGTAAAAAAGGATGACTATCAGAGAATGTTAAATAATAATAATCATTACTTGAAGTAGGTTTCATTAAATCTTTATTATAACTCTCTTTACCAAAATAAGAGTATTCAAAATCGAAGTTTTTTATTTTCTGATTGCCTGTTTTATTATAAACCTCTATTGATTTTAGGAAATATGCTTTATTAATATCTTTTCGTTCAAGGTTTCCTGAATAATTGAAATCAATTTTTTCTTTATTGGATTCAATTTTGGTTAAATATTTGGAATATATAATAACCTCTTCTGAAGCATTATTTACCAATCCTGGTGAACCCCCATAAAAATTAGGATAAAATGATTGACTGAATGAAGGCAATAATCTATTGTCAGACTCTAATCCATATGTAAAAGTTACTATTTGCCCTTTGGTATCCGTAATTTTAGATAGTAACCATGATGAAATATAATTTGATCTTGTCCATGGTGCACGTTTTAAAAAAGCATATCCTATCTCCTTTTCTATAAATTCATATTTTATTCCGTCTGATGTAATTATTTCGAATCCAGATCCAAACCCTATCATATTAATTTTTAAACCATTGTTTTGATCCGTAATTATATGATCTCCATCCTGATTCATCCAAAACTTCCCAGAATACCCATTAAAGTTAAAATAAAAGGTATCTGGAGACCAATCGTCTGCTCCGGCTCCTGTATCAATATCATTTGCATGCATTTCTGGGTAGAATTTTTCTTCTCCATTTACCAAAAAATAACAATCTGATGACCTTTCGATATATCGTTGTGCAATTTTACCATCGATTAAAGGTGCATCGGGCATACGGGCACTAGGAAAATTATTCACCTCAGAAGCTTCAGAAGCCGCCTCAGAAGGTGATATTAAATATCCCCCTTCGAAATCATCAATATTACTTATTGACCTCGTAATCATACCTCCTGCATTGAGGCTCCACCCAAGCCCTACAGATCCTGATTCTTCAGATACTTGAATCCCTCCAGAGTGATAGCTAAGATTTATATTCATCTCTACATCAAGACCATTCATATCATATAAAGGAATATTAATACTTGGTATTCCTGTATAGTAACTTACAGGAGTGGCTACATATTTATATAAGCCTGCTACATCTGGTGAAGCTGGTAAAATATATGGTGGTGTATACTCGTCATCTTGTCCAAAACAAAAACCAACCACAAAAATCAAAATAATCGATAAAAAAATATTTTTCATAATCTATTGTTTTAATTGCGCCTCTAACTTTTCTAGACGTTCTACCAATTTTTTATTAAATTTCTTTTGAGTATCATATTGCTCTTGCAATTCTTCCATTTCCTCTAATTTCTCTTCCTTATTAATTCCATACAATGCCAACTCTTCTATTTTCTGTAATAGTCTCTTGGATCTGTTATGCTGGTTGCGCCAACTAATGGGTCGTAGGTATAGTCAAAAGGTCTGCTATACTCTGTAGCGTTTATTACACCGAACTTGTATTGTGTCGCGTTATCGGCTATCAAAGTAAACTCGTCAAAAGAAATATCATTCCTAAAAAAAGCATAGTCGTCATCTATGGCTATATTTTTTAAATCTTCTTTGGTCAGGAAACCTCCGTTATCTTCATCAAAAACTACCGTAAAATTATGATCTGATTTTACCTCCCATTTTCCTTTAGGACTTAAATAAAAACTGCCCGAATATCCCAAAAAATCAAAATGAAAATCGTCTGGCAGGCTGTCCTGAGCGGTTGCAATTCTTTGGACCATATTATCAAACATGAACTGAGATGAATCCCAATCCTCTATCGACAAAGAAGCAAAATGATTGTCAAGATAAAATCCATGAGTATGTTGATCGAATACAGATTCTTTGCAAGCTTCTATACAGGTATTTTCATCCGCAATACCATTAACTACTCTTGTAATAGCGCCTCCTTTAGATAAACTCCAAACCAAACCTATACTTCCCAGTTGCGTATCTTGTTTCATACTACCTATATGATCATCAAGAGAAATCGGCACTTTTAGATCAGCACTATGAACCGTATGGATCGGAATATTCACAGTAGGACCCCCTATAAAATTATTTGCTAGGATATTACCGAACAAACCCAGAAAACTCACGTTTGGCGTAGGACGATTTAAGGCTTCTGTTGTGCTTTGTGCAAATAAGCTTATAACCGATAGCACCAAAAAAATGCCTCCTACTATAATCGTTTTCATAATTATGATTTGTGTGTTTAATACATTACCATTTCTGATCTAGAAGAACTGGTATTATTTGGTGAGATACCTTAATCCCCTTTAGTAAAAGTAGTCCCCCATTTACTAGATGCAGTTTTAAAAAAATATAACAAGGGTCTGAAGAAGAAATAGGCATTTTCTGGGCTAAAACGGAATACAACCAAAAAACGCTTCATAAAAAAACCAGTTACATGATTGTAACTGGTTTCTTGCTATTTATTCTCTTGCTCATATACAGCACTTAACATGTTTTTGTGTCATCTGGAGCCCTTCGCTTAGTAAAATGAAATTATTAGCCTACTTAATTATTATAATTGCTCCGGCTTTAATACTATTAGGAGTCTTAATATTATTTAATCTAACAAGACTTCCAACTGTTGTATTGTTAGCTCTTGCTATTTTTGTCAAATTATCTCCATTTCTAATAGTATAATTTCTACTATTTACACTTTGGTTCATAGCCTCTGTGGCTCTCATTTTAGCACTTCTTGCAGCGCTTATCATTGATCCAAAATTATATTTAGGGTCACCTGATTTTATTTTAGGGTTAAACATATCCATTTTACCTGATTTCTCATCAGAACTACCTCTTGCTCGCCCAATAGAAAAACCTATACTATTGTCACTATCATGTTGCTGGCTCATCGTCGATGTTAAAATAGCATCAATATACTCTGCAATTGTTTTTTTCCCTTTATTATACCCAAATTTATAACCTCTCCTAAAACCTCTATCATGACCTTCAGAAAATGGATATTCTCCAGCATGGGCCTCTTCTGAAATATTTTCAAGATTATACCCATGTTTTTCTCCAATGGCAGCATTCGTTTCTGCACTTTGGTTATCATTGGTTACGTTCTCTTCTATTAAATCTTTTATAAGGGCTTTTTCTTTTCCTTTCTCAACAACATAAACTGCGTCACTACCATCTTCTATTTCTGCAATCTTTTTCCCATTTTCGTCTATATAAATCGTATCTGGACTTTCACCATTTCTTTCCTGAAAGAAAACCGGATTATTTGCAGCATAAGCATATGTGGATTGAGATATGTAATCTTCTGTAAGTGGGTCTACCTGAACAAATCTACCAATGGCTGCGTCGTAGTTTCTTGCTCCAAAATCTAACCATTCTAATCCGATCTCATCTACTTCCTCTTTGCCATTATAACCAAAAGGGTATTTACTCCCTACGATAGTAGTATTATATCCCTTATGTTGTAATCCAAATGGGTAATAGTTCTTCTCCTCCTTGATCTCACTTACTGCAATATTACCGTCATCATTAGTATCACTATATGCAACCCGTATATTACCCAAGTGATCTTTATGCTGATACACATAGTCAAACCCTTCACTTAAATTACTCAAATTTTTAGGCTCCAAATATCCCTCTGCATGATTGAT
>NZ_JACC01000071.1 GCF_000520955.1 Aquimarina pacifica
TTGTACATCATTGTATATATTGTCTCCATCATTTCTGTCTCTAAACAGTGGGTGCTGTTCTAATTCATCGCAGATGTCAACCACACTAAATTGAGTTCCGTTGATTGTAACAACTTTGTCATCCAGGTTATGATCAAAGTTTGTACTACACCAGCAAAAACCATTTGCTTCATAACTATCATGCCAAGAAACTCCTCCTGGGTTTAAAGTGATATCTCCACAATCCTCAACCAAATTTACATGTGCGATATTATACTCACAATCATTTTCTGCATATCGTGCTGCAAGTTCATATTCTGCAATATTTAATCCTGTAAAACTATAAGAACCAGAGTTATCATTGACTGTTACTGGATACGAACTCCCTCCATCAATACTTAACTGAATTTGTGTATGCGCACTAGAATTTGCAAAGGATACAATAATCTGCCCATCATTGTTGCTACAACTTGGGTTTACATGACTTACAGTGATACCATTAAAAAAATCAGAACAGTCACCAGTTCCATCCGTAACGCAGTCCGAAGCAGATACATTAAGTCCCGTTACTTCTATATAATCAATATTACCAAGTCCAGAAGTATTAGTCGCTTCAAGTCTCACGTCTTTAGCTCCACCGGATAAATTAATGGTTACTGATTCTGTATCCCAAGAAGTCCAACCTCCTGTGGCATTAAAAGCAATATTACTTACCACAGTGGATCCATCAACAATCAATTTTGCTGATCTATCGCTTGAACTTGCATAACTCCAAGTGAAGGTATATGATCCAGCGGATCCATCAATTTTCCAATCGATACCATTAGCTGTTGCATTATCTGTATTAGTAAATCCTGTTCCTGTATGTCCTGCATGATTATTATCAATCGATCCATCTGCGTTACAGAACCCTACTGCATCTTCCTGAATCGTAATCGTATTGGTATTCGTATTTGGTGTACCGGCATACACTTCAACTTCTGCCAATGATAAAACATTAGTTCCATTTAGCTGAATTTTAACGATACTTCCATTGGCTCCATCTGCATTTACGGTAATAGATGGGTCAGGGTAGGAGGTAAATGATTGTGAGAAGGTAATATTACCAGAGGCATCAATTACAGAAACTGTAAAATTTGTTAAACGATCCATACAACAGCTATCGGTTCTATTAAATATATTAATGTCACCAATATTCTGATTAGATCCAAGATCTACTTGCCACCATGGATTTGTTTCAGATTCTGTATGTGTTACAGAACCTGTGGACCAATTACCGTTTGTATTACCATCGATTGCTCTAGAAGCTTCACCGCCGTGTGCCTGTGATGTTGATGATTGTGTTGCTGCACCATTTAATGCCAAGTTTCCGCTAGTATTAACTTCATTTACTGTTAAGGTTCTTGTTACATTCGGAGCGGGGTTATAAGTTGTGTTACCCGCTTGTGATGCGGTAATAGTCGTAGTACCATCACTTACAATACGAATATTACCATTTACAATAGTCGCTACAGAAGTATTAGAACTTGTATATGAAACCGATAACCCAGAACTTGCTGTTGCTCCAGGAGCGAAGTCTGCATCTGTAACATTTTTTGATGCTAAAGCTCCAAAAGATATTGTTTGATCTTGTTTGGTAGTACCGTCATCTTCAGAAATAGAGATGTCCGATATCGTATACACTTCACCTGCATAACTTGTATATGCATTAACTATAATTTCAATCGTATTACCACTAATGCCACTTACGGAAACGGTCTTTTCTGAAAAAGCATTTACGTTTTCAGAAAGTATTTGTTGCGAACCTCCATTTACTTTATAATACGCATTTAGATAATCTGCATCTTCCATGGATCCAACTCCTTCTAAATTCATAGATACTTCTACGTTTGAACCACAAGAGATATCAACAATTCCGGAGCTATAGTTTACTGTCTGATCTGTCACAGTAAAGTCATTATCACTCCAAGGAAGAGAACATCCAGAAATAACAGGAGTACCGTAAAGATTTAAAGATGTTGTTTTAGATATTCCAGGACCAGCATAGGATACTGATAAGGTATTGCCTCCTGTTTTTTCGAAAAACTCGACACGAATTTCATGATACCCAGCTTCTAAGCAGATGTTTCCAGATTCTTCATTAGCGCCGTGCAATCCATCATTAGAAACCACTTGATTTCCATCAATCCATAAGGCAGAACCATCATCAGAAGTTGTGTAGAAGGTGTACTCTCCTTCTGTTGGTACATTTATATACCCATCAAAAGTTAATCCGAAGTTATCGACACTAGAAGCGTTACTAAGATCAATCGAAGATGCTATTCCGCTTGAAACTGCTGTAAGTGAATTAAAATTTGGTAACAAGTCCCAAGAACCTTCATAATAACTATAATTGATTCCTGATACCAGACCAGATGGAGGAGTAACGTTTGAAATGTAGTTTGTACATCCTGTTGTTGTATCTGAACAATCAATCTGTGAAATATCGTTATTTGAACCATTATTGGCAATCACCTGACCGTTTGTATTAATAACACTGGAGCTTACTGTTGAATAAACCTCAATAGGCATTCCTGTACAATTGTTTAGGGTAACACCAGAAGCCGAACCCGTTCCTAAAGGTGAAAATGGATTTACTGCGGTTGGTCTTGTCGCCCCTAATAAAATTTTATGATCTTGAGTTCTAGTTTGGTTTTCCCATTTCGTGAGTGTCACATTGTGATTGTTCCCAGCAATAGTAGCTATAGCATGCAATGTTGTAGTAGGAAGCGTTGGCATTAATGCTAATTCTACATCAGAATTATTACCTGAGAGGTACAACAATGGGCCGTTTACTGCATCACCACGACTATTTTCGATGGTTGCATCTGCAACGTTATATCCACCTTCACAACCAGTTGCCTCACAATTTTGAATCAACATTGGGCCTCCATATTCTAAAGCAAAACCAACACGTACATTCTTGGCAGTGCAATTTACTAAGGTTATTCCAGCAGTATTAAAACCTGTAGCGCCCGATCCATAAGCACGATAACCGTCCTCACTCAAAGATTTAGTGTAACCAGGCGTTATTACCTTCTCCCCATCATAATTAGGCCAAACCGAAGCGAAATTTACACCATATGCTAGTCCCGAAGTTTCAGCTAACATCTCATCTGTTGTACGAGTTACAGCTTCTACATGACAATCTTGAAAATAAACATTTCTACCACCTTGAACAGCAATCATGTGTCCAAATGCTTTGGAGTAAACTGAACAACCTATAAACTTGCAGTCTAAGCCTTCGACTATCATACCACTATGTTTTTTCATTCCTACCAAATTTGTACCGCCTTTTCCTAATAAATCGCCATAGCCGTATGGCGAAGAGCCAGCCACATTCAAGGTCACATTTTCAAGTGTAATATAATCTCCAGTGACAGTCATTAAAGCAATTCCTGGGTTTGCTGGAAGACTATTCCCCGTATTGGTAACTGTTAAGCCTTTTAAATTGATATTACTTCCTGTTAAATGAAATTCAATACCTCTGCCTATATAGCTCAATAATGATGTAGGTATGTTAATAGTCACGCCTGTAAAATCAAAAGTGTTATTACTTCCACTAAACCTAAGCATGGCTTTTCTGTTATATGCATCTGCAGGGGTTTTGCTATCGATATTTGCTGGTGTGAGATAATCACCAATATCATATACTCCAGCTTGCATGACAATATTCTGGTTTGATTTACTTACTGCCTCAGCTAATTCAGTAACACTTGAAATAATAGTTTGTCCATAGGAACTAAATACTGTTATAAAAAGTAGTAGAAATATTGAGAAATTAGTTTTTCTTTTTTTTAATAAACAAAATTTGTTTTTCATAACATAAATTGATTTAGTATGTTTTTTTGGGGATTGTTTTTTTTTCATCATTTCGGAGCTTTAATTGGTTACTTAGTTTTGGGTTATTTTTTTACTATTTTTTCACTATTTTTTCACTATTTTTTTGACAATATTATTCTCCATATTTTTAATGTTTACTATATACATACCGGCATGTAAATTTTCTAGGTTTATTGTGTTTACACCACCCGTAATATTTTTTGAAGCAACGACTTGTCCCGCAATATTGATAATATTTGCAACCCCATAGGATTGAGAGGTTGCCACCTCAATAGTCATAACATTTTCAACTAGGGTAGGGTATACGAGTGCTTCATTGCTAGGAGTTAGATTTTTTGAACTGTAGCTATCCGCTGAAAATTCTAGCCAATTAATATTAAACAGATACCCACTACCACCATTAAATACTAAATAGATATCCTGAACTCCTGCGGTGTCACTTATAGCAGCACTTAGCGTTATCCATTCTTGGTTTCCTCCTGTATTCGAAACAGAGGTACTTCCTATGAGTGTTCCTGTTGTACTTCCGGTTCTTACCTCAATAGTTCCACCGGTAAAATTACAGGCGATTCTTAAATCAACACTTTGAGCTTCTGTTAAATCAACTGCATCAAAACGCAGCCAATCTCCATTGTTGATCCATCCAACGTTATCTGTTCCTTCTGAGCTTGCCTCTGTCTGAATTCCAAACATTCCATCATAATCCTCTGCTTCTATTCTTGAGAACGAAGCAACCTGACTACTTCCTGTCACTTTTATGTTTGAAATCGTATAGGTTTCGTCTCCATAACTTGTTTTAGCAGAGATACTAAGTTGAATTGAGTTTCCACTAATTCCAGAAACAGAAACTGTTTTTTGAGAAAATGCATTTGTGTTTTCAGAAAGTATTTTTTGTGCACCTCCGTCAATCGAATAATAGATATTTAAATAATCTGCTGTTTCCATAGGGCCCACTCCAGAAATATCCATAGATATAGTTGCGCTGGATACACAAGAAATATCAATAGATTCAGATTCGTAATTCAGAGTTTCCTGAGTTGCTGTAAGTGTATTTTCACTCCATGGTACGTCACAATCGTTGCCTATATTATCATTAGAAAACTGAAACCAATTTATATCCAACAAATAGCCAGATCCTCCTGTAAAAACGAGGTAGATATCCTGGGCACCACTAACCGAGCTAATAGTTGCCGTCACTGTTTCCCAAGAAGTCCATGATCCTGTATTCGAAACCTCTAAAGTCCCAAGTAAATTGCCTGTTGCATTCCCTAGTCTTATCTCAATAGTTCCACCAGAATTACCGCTTGATACTGATGCGGAAATTGATGATACCCCATTCTCAAAATCTACATCACTAAACATAATCCAATCTCCATCTTCTATATAACCTACATTACCACTTGCAATCTGTATTCCATATTCATTACAATAGTCTTCTGCTTCTATTTGTGCAAAGGCATTAAAGTCACCACAAACTATTTGCCCCGTATCACAATCATCCCAATAATTAATTGAGTTACTTGTGCCATTATCAGTCACTGAACCACATGTGTAAATATCTACATTATCCGATCCCGGTCCTAAATCAACAGCAACATTACTATGATTATATAAAGCGCCACCAGAAAAATCAGTGGTAACCTGATACATTAAATTACTGCCTTCTTGATGACGAAATGATCTATGACTTCCTAATCTAATAGCTAAATCAGAAGGGACATCTGTTGCCGCTGAATACATAGTAAATGTTCCTCCTGTTACACTAGCAATACTCTTGGATCCATTATAATAACCATTTTCTGGATCTATAAGTGTAATAGTACCTTCTATACCACTAGCACCATCAATAATAGGACCGTATGCAGCGTCTGCTTTACAATTAACAATATCACCACTTCCTATTCCAAATCCAAACTCATTCCCTATTGATGTAACATTCTCTACATATCTATATCCAGAACCTTGTGATATGGTACAAGCTGTTCTCGTATTTTTTACTACAGTATTCAAAACAGTCACATCATTGGTACCTCTACTATAAGATACTCCGTCAATAAACGTTTCTCCTGCGTTATATGCGCGAATTCCCGCTTCACAGAGAGCAATCATAAAACCAGATGGTAGTTTATATCCCCAGATAGTCATAAAATCTAAATCATCCGCAGTACTACCAGTACCCTCTTCTTTCAAAATATCATCTGTAGAACGCATTTCTCCCTCGATATAACAACCATCAACTGTTGGATGGTTAGCGGCTTGAAAGAAAACACAATGACCAAAAGCCCTATGAATCATGGTTGTATTTTTAAGCGTATTGTAGTCCCCTCTAATTAGGATTCCACTATGCTTTTTTAGACTAACCATTGCACCACCTCCTTTACCAAAGATATCTCCGTACCCATAAGGAGAAGATCCTTTTGCGGTCACTGTAAAACCATCTATTACATTATTTTTACCATCCATTACGATGCTATTTGCACCTCTGCCTGGTGCATCATAAACAGAGCCAATATCAGTTAATGTTAAATTTTTTAATACGTTATTATTTCCTCCTATCCGAATTTCATAAACATCTACATTCCCAAAATTACTTAGCACTTCTGTTTCCACATTTATGACCACATTAGTAAAATCAAATGTGCTATTATTACCCATGAAAGGAAATAATGTATAAACTGTTCTGTAATGATCTTCATACATTCCATAGTTACCTGCATTATCTGCAGTAATTGTATAAGTTCCAGGTGCTAACTTTATATTAACATTATCATCATCTAAATAGGGTTGAAGGGCTGCTAACGAATTTACCACCGTTTGACCATTCATCTGAAAACTTGCCATTAATAATAGTACTGTTACAGCGAGTAAAGGCTTGAATGTAGTTTTAAGAAAATTAATTAGATGTGATATTTTTTTCATGGCTAAATGTATAAATTGAATATATGATTGGTTATAACGGTATTTACTACGTTATTGCTTCTATTTCTGAATACTAATTTTTTCGAAATATGATTTGGTATCAGTAACTACCTTTAGAATATAAACACCACTTGCAGGATTTTGGAATGTCATAGTGCCACTTCCGTCATTAATTACAGTGGAGTCTATTACCTGTCCTGATAAGTTTATAAGTTGTACTCTTGCTGTTGAGGTTTCTGGCAAATCAATGGTTAGCATATCAGAACCAGCTAGTGGATTTGGATAACATTTTAAACCAATTTCATTGTTAGATAGACTTAGTTTAGCACACCCCGAACCTGTCACTTCTGGTCCTGTTATTTCTAAATAATCTATATTTCCTAATCCATAATTCGTAGTTGATTGTAGTCTTACAGTTTTAGCCCCAGCAGATAATGAAACCGTAACTGATTGTGTGGTCCCCCATGATGCCCAGGCACCTGTAGAATTAAATTCGATATCTGAAGAAACAGTGGTTCCGTCAATAAGTAAGTCAGCGGGTCTGTTACTTGTAGAAGCATATCTCCAGGTAAATGTGTACGATCCCGCAGCACCATCAATTTCCCAATCAATACTATTACCCAACGTATTTGCGGTATTAGCAAATCCTGTTCCTGTATATGAACTGTGATTATTGTCTATCGTACCATCAACAGAACAAAAACCTGTTTCGTTTTCTTGAATCGTAATGGTATTATTTTCTTTTGTATCTGTTACTTCTGTAATTAAGAACGATTCCCAAGTACCATTTCTATCATCACCAACCATTTTTACAGCTCCAGTATTGTCAATTTGCAATCTTTTGAATTCTGTATTGACAGCGGGTAATGTTAAAAAATAAGTATTTGCTATAGCACCTTCAGTAAGATCATAATAAGTCCAAGATCCACTTGAGGATGTTGGTTGCATATCGGCATCTTCCTGTT
>NZ_JACC01000072.1 GCF_000520955.1 Aquimarina pacifica
TAATCTAGCGAGATCATTCTAACATCTCTTGGTGTTTGAACGCGACCGTTCACGAATTCCTGAAAATGAGTTACTCCCATGGCAACATCCAAAAATAGATCATCAACTACGTCAATTTCTACATCATAAAATACAGGGGTGTTATTTCCTGATACTGTAAGGTTTCCTGTTGCATTGTAAAATCCTGTGAATCCAAGGTTTTGATCAAAAGTTCCGTCATTAATAACATCTGTATGAAAACCAATTTCACCTTGATCATGAATTTGTATATTTCCGAAGTTATGAAATGCTTGTTGTGCTATTGTAGCAGAAGACATAAGATATAAAGCAATAAAGAATATTTTTTCCATAATCATAGGGGTAATACTGTTTGACAGTAAATAACTTATGGCAAATATATTAGGTTCTTTGAAGAACTAATTTTTTTGACGGTTAAGCGGGTGTTTTTGACGACTAAATGCGTTTTACTTTCGACGAATGTTTTAAAAAATTATGTATATACTAAATCGTATTATTAGATAAAACAATAATACTGGGTATGAACAGTATATACTTGTATTAGTAAATATAATAAATTAGATCATAATGAAACTTTACTTGATTTTTATTGCGTTTTGATTATTTATGAAAGGTCAACTATTTGAGATAGTGTTTTACATATTTTTTTTAAATTGAAATCTGTTATCTGTCATAATTTGTAAAAAGTTACACAGCCACAGGCTGGGCCACTACCAAGAGGAGTTGGAGCACCTCCTGAACCAGTGATCATTCTATTCTGAAATGCGCCGAGTGCCGTAGTACTGGTAAAGAGATAACTATATGTGCCATCACCATTATCGATTGTATTAAGAGTATGGTTTGTTAATGTTAATCCAGGAATCGAAGCATATGGTACATTTTGTACCCATATCTGATAATTAAAACCAACAGCAGTGTTATTCTGTATTTGCAATTGATACGAATTACCAGCCCCATTTTGTCCATCATCAAAATTATTTATGATCAAATCTGTCGTTAATGTTCCAGTCGGGCTTGTCAACGCTGGTGTTACTCTATATGTTATTCTACGGTTGGTAATTACCGTAGCTCCAGTTACTGGATATGTATTTCCGAACTCCGAAGTAGTGTTAGAAATTGTAGCAGTAGCAGTAATCGTGGTACCTACCGGAATTGTAGATCCTAGCGTTAGATTAAAATTAAACTTGTTAGTGTTATCCGCATTTCCATCGGCATCACTATATGAAGATGAGCTGCCATCAGAATCATCTACACTTCCTTCTGTGGCCGATCCAATATATATTTGACCTTCTCCGTAATCTTGAGTCAATCCTAATGCATTATCTCCAGCGGTTGCGGTACCTTGATTAATATCTGTAATAAAAAATTCTATGGTCGCTCCAGGACGAGACCATCCAATAACATTTAGAGTAGTACCTGATACAGTTATAGATTCAAAAACAGGAAAATTTAATGTTCCATTTGGTCCAGCATCCGGATCACCGCTATCATTTATACTGACCCCATCTGCATTAATATCTATTCCAAGTGCATCTGATAAGGTTCCGTTAGCATAGATAGAATTTTGAGAGATAAGATTTCCTGAAGTTGATCCTCCTGTTATTGCCACTCCAGCACCAGCATTACTAAAAATTATATTATTTGTAATTATAGAATTATTGCCACCAGCTTTGATTCCATAATTTTCTGTACAAGCAACGTTTGTTCCTGAAGCCGTAATTGTATTTTCGGTAATTGTGACATTTCCTGTTCTATCATCAATATTCAGAGCTTCTCCATTTTCGATCAAATTATTTTGAATCACCACGCCAGAACCATTATTCACAATAATATTATTACGACAGGAGTTTTCTCCGTTATCAGTTATATGATTATTCTGTATTAGAGAAGATGTTCCTCCGTTAATAAGTATACCCGCATCCGTATTGTCTGCAATATAATTACTACTAATAATTGCAGTTCCTCCAGTTACTTCGACGCCATAATCAATGTTTTGTAAAAAAGTTCCATCAGCATTTACTCCCAGTAAGTTTTCTGTAACGGTACTTGAGCCAGACTCTATACGTACTCCGGCATTATTATTTGCATACACTGCAACATTTCTAATTACATTATCATCTCCTTGTAATTTTAACACATCACCATCATTTCTATGAATTTGGATTTCGGGAAGGTTATAAGTGGGTAGGGCAGTAGCTGATGTTCCTATTGTAGTTCCACCAGAACCAACAGTTCCTGTATTCGTGTCTCCAGAATATGCGGTTTGTGTTCTTCCATCAATATGGGTGTTATTGTCAGTAATAGTAGTTAGAGTGACCGCATTATCAATAAAAATATCAAAGTAACCACTAGTAAAATTAGAATCAGCTGGTCTGTTCAATACGTCGCTGGTCGGAGGAATCATAAAAATTGAAATGTCTTCACCAGCAGCTGGGTTAAAAATACTGTTCGCTTCTATATTCAGTCCGGTTTCATCTAGTCCATTAGAATTAATAATAAACTGTTCAAGTGACCCTTGACCATTTTCATTGGTGTTGACAATTGTATTAAAATTAAAACCAAAATCTACATCTACAGCACCTTCATTTAATATTGTTATTGTAGAAATAGATTGAGCTCCTGTCAAAATACCAGCGGCAGTATCTTGTGCAGCAGGATCTACTCCTCCAACGTCTTCAGTTATATTGGTTAATGAGTTTGATGCATATTCTGCTCTGAATGTTTGAACAGGTAGACAGGCCGTACATGTATCGCCTCCACCTCGAGTAGATGTTACCGTACTATTGACAACTCTTAAGGTGTATGTGCCATTGGCCATGCCTCCAATATTATAATCTCCGTTTACATCAGTAATGTCAGAATCTTCCAAATTGCCAGAATTATCATATAGCTCTACGGTTACACCTTCTATTCCTACTCCAGAAGCAGTGGTAATATCTCTTCCATACCCCCCAGGATAGTTGATGTCTTCAAAAATAGTTCCTGTAATAAGGTTACTTGGTACTTTAATTAACACGGCATTAAGGATAGTGAAATCTCCTCCTGCAGTTATTGCTGTAGTAGCAGACGATTCACCTTGAGCAATAAGAGGAGAAATGTCATAGG
Source organism: Aquimarina pacifica (assembly GCF_000520955.1). GTDB lineage: Bacteria > Bacteroidota > Bacteroidia > Flavobacteriales > Flavobacteriaceae > Aquimarina > Aquimarina pacifica. Next base: position 3,124 of record NZ_JACC01000072.1, read on the forward strand.
TGTCCAAATCAAGACCTCTTCCGTCAGTATCATTTACAATTGGTACGGCAGTATCATCATAAATTGTAGAATTAAAGGGATTGTTAACCGTAGTTCCATTGTTATCACCATCACCACTTAATGTCGTAGTACCTGCTGTTGTAGTTAGTTGTATTTGTTCAACATTATCTGTACCTGGATCTCCTTCCCAAGAGAGTATAGAGGTTTTGGATCCTGTAGATCCAATTGCAAAAAAGCCACTTAATGTATAGCTTTGAAATGAATTTTGTTCTCCGTCAAAACCATTATATAAATTGATACTCACGGCAGGTAATGATGTATCTGTATAAAAAATCATCAAACTCCAACCTCCTAAGGTGGTGTTTCCTCCGCAATAAAACCATGTGTTATCGGTATTATCAATAGTAAGATCGGTTACGGTATAGTTGTGAGTGGCTGGATCTGGAACATTAATCGGGTTATTAACAACTGAGGTTACGTCACTAACCATTCCGTAATATGGCTGAACACCGAATGTAGCTTCGTTAATTACCTGTGCAAATACAGTTTGACCTGCAAATGTTACAGACTCATCAGGCTCATCTCCCGAGTGCGACCAAAATAGATATGCTTTTTCTATGACGGCAGAGCCAGGAATAGTCGTGGTCAATGTATTTGAAGATGAGGTTACAATAGAACAGGTATTCGTATCACTATCTCTAAAGGTTCCTCCGGTAAGTGCATAATCATAATATCCATTAAATTCATCAAACAAGGTTAAAGGAACATTAGAGGGGATGGCGGGGTCGCCATCATCGGTAATAGTTTCTGTACCATTGCTTCCTAAAGATACTAATCCAGAACTTAAAGCACTCAGGTTGATAAAGAATGTTTCATTAGCTTCAGCGAAACTATTATCAATTATGGGCACACTAATAATCTGTGTTTCACCATCAGTTCCTGAGAAATTTAATGTTCCTGATGTTGCTGTATAATCAGAGCCAGCCACCGCAGTATTATCAGCGGTTGTATAATCTACCGTAAATCCACCCGGTATATCACCACCCGATAAAGTAACCGTATAGGTAGCGGTCCCTACATTTTCACTTACTGAAATACTATTTACAGCAACGGTGCCTAGATCATCGGCATTTATAGTTCCTTCTCCTTGGGTATCGGCTATAGTAACAGAGGGGTCACTAACATTACTCAGGTTAACAAAAAATGTTTCTGCTAATTCTGCTATATTATCATCGACTATAGGGATAGAAATTGTTTGTGTGCTTAAACTTGTTCCAACAAAGGTAAGGGTAGGGGTTCCTGTGGTAGCAGTATAGTCTCCCGGAGCAATTGCAGAGTTATCCGCTGTCGCATATTCTACAGTAAAACTTCCGGTAGTAGGACTGCCAGTATGTGAGACAGTAAAGTCTAAGGTTCCTGCATTTTCATTAACAGTAACATCATCAATTGATAATTCTGGAGTAGTTACTGTACATGAAACAGTGGCTTCCCATCCAGCTTCAGTTATCGAACCATCAGAGTGAAATAAAAATGTTAAACATCCGTCAGTTGCACTAGAAGTTATAGTTCCTGGGGAGTTTGATCCGTCAGTATTATAATATGTTCCTATTAATGTACCTGTACCAGTTCCGTCATATACTTGCAAATAATCCCAAATAGTACCTCCGGCATCTTCAACTTCAAAAAATGTAAAATCTACTACAATTTGTGATCCCGGAGTATCCGGGCAAATTGTATAGACATAGTCTGGTTCATTATTAGAATATTCTGCTCCACTACCCCCTGAATCATAAAAATTGGCACTACATGTGGTGACGCTACCATTAGACATGATCAAGGCATCTTCATCTACTATTGTTCCAATTCCTTGGGAATCGCTTATAGTTACTGAACCATCGCTTGGATTACTTAAATCTACAAAAAAAGTTTCCAAATTTTCTTCTACCCCATCATCGGTTATTGATATTGTAATTGTCTGTGTTTCGGGGCTGGTTCCTGAAAAAGTTATTGTTGGTGTTCCTGTAGTAGCAGTATAATCTCCAGGTGCTACCGCTGAGTTATCAGCAGTTGCATATTCTACTGTAAAACTACCTGTGGTACTTGCTCCTGAATGAGTTACTGTAAATACAGCTGTTCCTGCGTCTTCATCTACTGTGACATCGTCTATTGATATGCTAGGGGTTGTTACGGTAGGAGTAAATCGTACATCATCAATATAAACAGTTTCTCGGACACCGCCACCGCCGCCCCAATTACCACTACCGCTTATAAATCGTATTTCAGAAAAGGCAGAAATTTGATTCGCAGTTAGTATATGAGTTATCGTACCTGATGCCGCTGTAGTGGCGACAGTCTCCCAACTAGAGGTTGTATTATTCCATAGATCCACATCAACACTTTCGTCTCCTGCTGTTCTGTTGTAGTCTAATGTAAGTGTAACGGCTGTATGCGCAGATAAATCAATGACTCGGCTAATGCTTCGGCTGGAACCACCACCACCACCATTTTGAATGTTCTGTAGTTCAAGTTGATTAGATACAATTTCAATTCTACCACCCGCTGCACCGCTACCACCATCATTAACTTCTATCCAACTAGTAGTCCAATTTAGAGCACCACTAGAATTAGAATAATCGGTTCCTCCGTTAAAGTCATCTTCATACTCTTGTCCGTATACAGAATTAGACAATAGTACAAGTGAAATCACAATAACTAATTGTTTAAAGTATATGGTTTTTATATGATTTATCATATGCGGTTGTATATTTTATACTTTAAAATTATTTTACAACAAATACTACATTAATCAAAGTGTTATAGTCTAAAGGTTGTCCTATAATAGTATACGTTAAGACTCCATTTGCATCAATAGACATCGCACCAGGCGTAGTCGTATCGAATACTGTAGGATCGGCATATGTTACATAGTAATATAATTCTGTTGCTCCATATGTCGGTAATGCATTCGGTGCTCCTGCACTTGCTACTGTTGGAGTACCAAATTGAGTAGTATACTGTGTGTATAAATTTACCGTAAACGTACCATTTGTAGACGCATCAATTTCTATAGAAGGAGGATAGAATATTCTCGCCGCTTTTGATGTTATCGGAGCAATTGCTTGAATTGCTTCTTCTACAGTAGTTTCATTTGTTGGAGATGTTTCTCCAGCTTCATCCATATCTACTGGTGTTACCAGAGGAACTTCAGAGGCATTTTGATCATCTGTACTTATTGTTAATGGATCTACAGTAACAACATCACCGTCTGCTTCAATTCCTAAAAATCGAGTAGGGGAGTTATTGTCAAATTGATATGTATTAGCAGAACCATATTGAGAAAACTCAATTTGATTATCTTCTTGCAATGATAATGTTTGAACTATTGCATCAGTTGTAGAATGATTACCTCCTGAGAAGAAATTTAATCCACCTACTCCTGAGCCAGCTCCCAGTGAAATTGCAGCATCATAAAAGTTTCCTGAATTTTGGAAAGCAATTCCTATTTCATTGTTGTTATTTGTTCTTTGTATAGTCAGCGTACCTCTATTGTCCGCTCCTGTATCAAAATTCATTAGGTTAGTACCCATTGTCATGGTTCTATTTCCTGTTAATGTTCCATCAATATTATAAATGGTATTATCTGGTACGGTAACCGTTCCTCCTCCATCAGAAAGCGTAATGTCATGATCACTAATGGATAACGTTTGTGGAATTCCTACGCCTGTAGCACCTGTCGCTCCTGTTGCTCCGTCCGCACCATCAGCACCTGTCGCTCCCGTTGCACCTGTTGCTCCGTCGGCACCATCAGCACCCGTTGCACCTGTTGCTCCATCGGCACCATCAGCACCTGTTGCACCTGTTGCTCCGTCAGCACCATCGGCTCCCGTTGCACCTGTTGCTCCATCGGCACCATCAGCACCTGTTGCACCTGTTGCACCTGTTGCTCCGTCAGCGCCATCGGCTCCCGTTGCACCTGTTGCACCTGTTGCTCC
>NZ_JACC01000073.1 GCF_000520955.1 Aquimarina pacifica
TTGTGTAAACTATGTATCTTAACGAACATAGAGAACAAAATTTATTTATCTTTTTAAAAAAGCATCGATAAAACTTAACATATGTGACAAGAACACTTCACCTATCATTTTAGTCGTTTCGCTTTAATATTTAAATTTTGGATAAAGCATTACTGTATTCTTGTGTCATCATAATTATAAAAACAAATAAAAATGAAGACACTAAAACAAATTTTCGTAATCGCAATTGTAATGTTTGTCAACTCATCTGTGATAGCTCAAGAAACAACACTAAATGATGAACAGAAAGCAAAAATAAAGGTACACTTCAAAGAGTCTTTTGAAAAATTAGACTTATACGAAGAACAAAAACCAAAATTTAAAGAAATAACAAAAAAATATGCTCTTCAATTAAAAACTCTAAAAAACAGTGACAATAGTAAATCTACTAAAGAGCAGGAATTTAAATCAATAATAAATTCCAAAAATAAAGAAATGAAAGCATTACTTTCTGCTGAACAATACAAGTTCTATGAAGAAACACAGAAAGAAAGACTGAAGAAACTTGAATACCTTCAAAAATTAGACTTATCCGAAGAGCAGAAACCTAAATTTAAAGAAATCACTAAAAAGTATGCCGCTCAAATGAAAACTTTAAAAACGAGTAATAAACGTAAATTTGTCAAGTTGAAGGAATTTAAATCGATAATAGATTCTAAAAACAAAGAAATGAAAGCGTTACTTTCTACTGAACAATACGTGGTTTACGAAGAAATGCAAAAAGAAAGACTACAGAAGATGAAAGAAAAACGAAAAGAAAGAAAATAAATACAACCTAAAAAAGGCTTGCATTGTAAGCCTTTCTAGTTATGAATAACAACAGAATCATATTTCTTATTGCGATAAGCTTTTCGCTGTTAGTCAACGTTCCAAGAATTTTATTTCTTTTAGGAAATGGTGAAAGTAATGTTTTGTTTGAAGTATCTGCCGAAGACATCATATTTAGAGCATTATCGCTATTTACATTTTGTTTGGTTATACTAAAGTTTAATATTAATTGGGCTAACAAATGGTTTAGTAAAAGCATATTCTTAAAATCTTGTTTATTAAGTATTGTTATTCTTATTGTTTGGATGGGTTTATATCAGAATTTTAATACGCTAATTAATGGAGTCGATTCTACAAGCTTAACTAATCGAATTAATAACTACGTTTATTTTTTTGTTACACTCATGCTACTGATAATTAGTAGGGCGGTTTTGCTTAATAATAAATCAAAAATTGATGCTGTTGAAAAAGAACAGCTTAAACAGCAAACTTTACAAAATGAACTGTCGGCTTTAAAGAATCAAGTAAATCCTCATTTTTTGTTTAACTCTTTAAATTCATTGACTTTACTGGTTAGAGAAGATCCAAAAACAGCCGAGATATTTATTAAAAAGCTCTCATTTTTATACCGTTACATTTTGCAAAGCAAAGACCAAAATTTGGTTACCTTAAAAGAAGAATTGAAATTTTTAAATAGTTATATTTTTCTAATAAAGGAGCGTTATCGTGAAAATTTTAATGTTAGTATCAGAATAGATGAAAGTTTACTTCAAAAGAAAACTCCAACATTAGCATTGCAATTATTGGTCGAAAATTCAGTAAAACATAATGAAATATCAGCAAAGAAGCCTCTAACAGTTGATGTTTATAATGATGATAATTTTTTAATCGTAAAAAACAAAATACAAAAACGGACAGGAAGTATAGAAAGTACTAACACAGGATTAAGTAATCTAAATAACAGATTTCAGCTATCCTTAAGTAAGACGATTATTATTGAGAAGAGCCAAGATTTTTTTATTGTAAAATTACCGATACTATGAATGTACTCATAATTGAAGATGAGCCAGCAGCGGCAGAAAATTTAAAATATATCTTAAAGGAAATTGAACCATCTATTACTTTTGAAACAGTTATTGATACGGTAGTAGATGCTATTGATTTTTTCAACAGCCCTCACAATATTGAATTGGCTTTTTTTGATATTCATTTGGCTGATGGCATTTCATTTGAAATATTTGAAAAAGCTCAAGTAAACAGTCCTATTATTTTTACGACTGCTTATGATGAATATGCCATTAAAGCCTTTAAAGTAAATAGCATTGATTATTTATTAAAACCGATTGATGAAGACGAATTAAAAAATGCTATTAATAAATATAAAACGTCAAAACAAACAACATCTTTACCTAAGCAATTTCAGCAGGTTTTGCAAATGCTCAATATCGAAAAGAGAACATTCAAGTCAACCTATCTAGTACAACAACGTGACACCTTCATCCCATTATCTGTTAATGAAATAGCGTATTTTACTATTGATACAGGAATCGTTAAGGCCATTTCTTTTGATGAAAAAGAATATAACATTTCCGAAAAATTAGAGGATATTGAGACGCAAATAAATCCAGATGAATTCTTTAGAGTCAACAGACAATTTATCGTACATCGAAAAGCGATTAAAAATCTACAACTCTACTTCAACGGAAAGCTAATCTTGAATCTTGAGCCCAAACCAACGGAACAAATTGTGGTAAGCAAGGCAAAAGCACCGCAATTAAAGAAATGGATATATTAAATTCATAATATTATTACCTGAAAATTCAATGATACTAACGACCATCTCACCATCTGATTTGGTCGTTTCACTTTGTTTTTAAAATATCGCTTTTCAATCAATTCTACTTTTGAGGTTCAAAATAAATATTTTAAAAATTAAGAATAGAAATGAAAAAAATTAAAAACAGTTTGTTTGTCGTATTGCCCTTTGTAATCTTTTTTTCAAGTTGCTCAGATGATGATGACAACACCTCAAACAATACAGCACCTACAATCGAAAATCAAACCTTTTCAATAACCAACGATGCATCTATTGGCACATCCGTGGGTACAGTAATTGCCTCAGATGTTGATGGAGATACTTTAGCATACACCATAACGGGAGTAACCAACGAGGATATATTTAGTTTAGACAGTGTTACGGGAATCATTAGCCTTACCGCAGCACCAAATGCTAATACAACTTCATATGTATTGACCGTTCAGGTAAGCGATGGTCAAAGTACTGCAGATGCAATAATAACAATAAATTTAGTTGAAATAACAGTTACTTTCCCACCAGCACCTTTTTCACTTTTTTATGATGGAACTCTAATTGGAGCTGACTATTGGTCAGAAACACCAGAAATTCTTTCAGCATCATATGGTTTTGGAGATATTATTGGATTGCCCGGTACAGAAATCTCTCAACAACTGGTTGAACAAGCAGGTGGCGCTTGGTTGTCCGATGTTAATTGTGCTGCCGGTAATACAGCACCCTTAACTTCTTCAGTAACGCAACAGCAATTAGCTAATGGATATATATTAAAAACTCCTTATCAGCAGTTTTTAAAAGACGGTGCTTTGGGTTTAGATGGTATGCCTATTGTGTTCAGTTGGCCTGTGTTAACCAATACAGTAGATATAAATGATGTTCAAGTTACATTGAACACGGGAGAAGTGGTTTCGCCAGTGGCAATTGGTATGCTACCTAATTTTGAAAATAATGAACGTAACTGTGTCGTAGTTTTTGGTGAATTTGGTAACCGACTGCCTAGTACAGACCCAGATGCACGTTTTTCTGTAAGAGTAGAAATCGTAACAGGTGACACGCCGTTAATGTTGGCTGGGCCAAATAACCAAATGGTAAGTGCTGTGGGGCTATCTTGGGAAACCACTACAAGCCCATACGACCCAAATAATGGACCAAGATTGGTGGGCGCTAAACTGAACCACGTGGGAACACAAGCAATTGGTGAAGGTGTTAGCAATCCTATTGTGAATATGCAATTGCCGCAAAACGATGAATTTGATTTATATGGTGGTGGCGATTTCCGACTTCGTGTACTAACCTCAGGTGGTTTTTCACCAGATGGAGTTCGTGGAGTGCTACCTACAGATTATGAACGTTTTTTTAGAATTCATGCTACAGGTACAGACGGTTCAACAGTTTTAATCGAAGATATCGGTGTGGATTACCAAGTTGAAGGTGGCACCCTAAAAGTATTGGGCTTATCAGATTTAGGAAACGTAGCAGGCTTTAATGGCACAGTATATGGAGATTGCTATATGGAAGATAGAGACAATTACATAGACATTATTATTGAAGGTGATGAGGATGCAGCAAGAAACATTACATTTGTAGAAATTCCAAGTTTAGAAGGTGGTTATGATGCTTTTTATAACCCAGGCGGACCAGGAACAACACCATTTTCAAACGTAAACTACACACAGCCAGGTCCAAGGGATTTAGAACCTGTAATTATAGCATTAGATAATCCGATGCGTGTAACAAACTAAAAATATTATCAATAACTGCACCTAACACGGTGTATAAACAATAGCGGCTTGAGTGAAAACTTAAACCGCTATTGCGTTTATTTAAGTATATTGCTTATCGAAAAGTAATAGCAATAAAACCCGCTACTGCTCATACACGAGACCGTTAGGCACAATTAGAATTGAAATGGCATCAGCATTTTGGACATTAGAGGATGGACGTGGTTTTTCAAAAAGATGGACTTGGGTTGCATATCTCTTGAGGCTTATTACTGATGAGTTAAAAACGATTAAAGGAGCTGAGGAATTCTATAGTTATTTGGAAAGATTTGTTTATAGACGAGAGATAGGAGACGAATCTAACGGATATGGAGGTTTTTTTAGAGAAGACGAAAACATTATGTTTAATTTTGACCTGAGGACTTTCGCTCCTAAAAATCGAGATTTTTTTTGGGAAGCAGCTCAGAAAGCATTAACTAAATTAAAAATTAGCGAGAACTCAGATAAAGAAGGTATAATTTCTATCTTAACCGTATTATTAGATATGCATAAGAGAATAAAAAGAGGAGAAAATCCGATGAAATTAAATCATATGAGAATTGTTGAACCAGAACCTAATGAAAAACTTGGCCCTGGATGGTAAAAAATGAATAAAAGAATTTCAAAAATACCAAATGACGTTCAAGACAGAAATTCTGTTGCTTGGAAAAAGTTGTGTGAATACGTTGACCAGGTTGCTGAAAATGGTTCTGACGAGTTTGTTCCGAGAGAAGCTCTTGGCGACGAATTGTTTTCTCAAATTTTCACTCTTCCCGAATCAATCGGAAAACTGAAAAAAGTTAAGAAAGTAGGACTTTATGGAAGTAATCTAAAGAGAATTCCGCCAGAAATTGGACAAATGGAATCTCTTGAATATTTTGACCCTTATACTTCATATGACTTACATTGGTTTCCATTTGAGATTTATCAATGCAAAAAACTAAAGGACAGTCGAATTAGTACAAGAGCACTTTATGGAAATTATAAAAACCGAATGGGCTTTCCCAAACTTGACCATAATCCGGTTAGGTATTTCGGAGATAAATTAAAATGTAGTGTTTGTAATAAGGAGTTGACCTATGAAACCACAAATCAAATGTGGATCACCGTACACATTGGAACTGATACAATTCCTATGCTTGCAAATCTTTGTTCATCTGAATGTGAACAAAAATTACCCAAACCACCAGAGAATTATGTTCCTGTTCCCCATAAAGGAGGTGTTGATTTAGTCCAACCTTTAGACGAAGAAAGTCAACCTGTACGAATCCAGTTGGAGATGATGGAAAAAAGGATTAATTATGAGGTTGCTGAAAAACAAAAAGAATCAGAAAAAATAATAAAAACCAATTCCGGATTACCTATTTTAAAACTTATTAGAAAAATCTGGGAGAAATAAAAAAGTGCCTAACAAAGTATAACAAATCATAGCTGCCTTCGGCAAGCTACGCTTGTTATACGGTACGTTCTACGTAATTTGGAGAAACTAACAAAAAAATATCAGAATTTGGAAATTGAAATAATCAATGAAGAAAATTTCGATCTAAACTCTGTGGATAATAATCGGATTTATGGAAAAGTATATCCAACAGATTCTGAGTTAGAATTTAACCCGACTACAAAACACGGAATAAGAGTTCTTCAAAACGGAATTGAACAGAATAATGCCTTAATTCTTGGATTTTCTGGAGCAACTGGAATTTATGAGAACTCATATTTTATTAAAAACGGAGTTATTTTTATCTGTTGCTCAAACGAAATTTACTCTCTGAAATTAGAAGACCTTTCTTTAAATTGGAAAAGCGAATTTGACATCGCTACATGTTTCGGAATTTATGAATTTGAAGGAGATTTTGTGACTCACGGAGAATTACAAGTGAATAGAATTGACAAAAACGGGAATATAAAATGGACTTTTGGAGCGAGAGATATTTTTGTAAACCCAGATGGAAAAACTGAGATTAAAATAATTAAAAATCGAATAAAACTAATCGATTGGCAAGGTTATAAATATGAACTGAATGCGGATGGAAAATTATTATCGGAAATGAAAACTACGTAGAACAACATATATATGTCATAGCAGCTAAGTGATCAATCGAATGGTTTGTTTATATTTATGAAGGCGCAATGCTTGCAAAAAGTAAAAGTTAGCAACCAATG
>NZ_JACC01000074.1 GCF_000520955.1 Aquimarina pacifica
AAATAGAATTACAAAAAGTAATCGCTGCATTACATCAATACCCACAACTCAAAATAGATGTACGTTCTCATACTGATAGCAGAGCCGATGATAACTACAATATGTATTTGAGTGAGCGCAGAGCAAAAAGCACTATCAAATATATTATCGAAAAAGGAGGTATTGACTCCTCTAGAGTCACAGGCAGAGGATATGGTGAAACCTCAATACTTAACAAATGTGCTAATAATACATCCTGTAACGAAGAAGAACATCAACTTAATAGAAGAAGTGAATTTATCGTAATACAATAGAAAAGAGGCTTTATTGTATAGTTTCTGATATCAATTATTATGTATTTGTTTTTCTAAATAAAGCATTCGGTCAATTTCTATAAATAGAGATGCAATTATGACTTGTACATTTATTGTCCATGAATTTTTAAATAAAAGCCTTAATAGAAACAGCAAATTTAAATTTTCTACTACTTTTTATATACTAAAGAGAAGTCATTTATGTGTAAAGTAACTTTAGTCAACAAAGGAGTTTCGAAGATTTTTTAGATCTCTCTTTTGGAGTATGTTTTTTAGTTTATAAGCTTCTTTTTGATAGATATTCTTTATTTGATTTTAGAAGAATATCTTTTGGTAAATCTGTTAACATCTCTTTTGAATTATTGGTCTTATTGATATAAGCTTCTGTATTTAAGTTTTTTTAAAATCAATGATTGATTGTAAGTAACATGTGCCTATTAATAAAGAAGTTTATTTATTAATACAAATCCATAGTATTGGTTATAAGCACTTCTCTTCTTTAAGACCTTCTTTACCTTCAATACTATATGATTAGTTTTTAACTTTTAGAACTTAAAAGAATACCTAATTATATATGTCTAAAATGGCTCCTGTTTTAGATATAATCGGAAGAGATTTTAATTTAATATTGATTTTTTTTTAAGAGGATAGATATTGGTGCTTTAAATATATTAAGTGTTTGGTAAACAATGTAAAAAGGTTTGTTTCGGGTGCTTTTTTCTTTGCCGTAACGTAATCAGATTTAATGATAGACGTGCAAATCTAATTGGACTATTTATTTGAGTAAAATTTGAGTAAAAAAAAATGCTTTATCTTCTTGATTGTAATTCAAAAATGCTACCTATTCAAAGTTAGAAATGGTATTAGTTCTATTACTACAAGTGAAAAGGTGAAAAAACATAAAACATATTTTGATGTTATTGAAAATTCATTTTTTTAACATTTTTATGGTTGTTATATAATAATTTTATGGTTTAACCTCGTGTATTAGTTAAAATTTTATTAATATATTTGGTAAATACTAATCCTAAAAATATATATGGCATAATAAATACTTCTGAAAATTAAACCTACTTAACAAATCACATTTATTTTTTTCAACCCCTCAATAAATGACATTTTACTTTAAGAAATATGAGCAAGTGTTTCCTCTAAAGTTTTTGTGTTAATTAGATTAAGTACTATAATTTTTTGTTTGTTTTTTGTTTTTTATTTGATTGTGATATACTATATAAAAAGTATTATTATGACTAGATAAATAATGTCTAAAGGGTAGTTAATAAGGTAACGTAACACATGAGAAGAAAAAATAAGTTTATATTTCTTCGTGATTTGTCAAGATGTAAAAGTTATAAGGGAGCTATTTCGAATTATATCATAAGCTTGCAATTACTTCAGAATTTGTATGAACATTATTTCTGTAATGTGTTAAGATTAACTTTCTCAATATTTATTATTAGTATTTATTAATATCTAGCGATTCGTGCTAGCATATTTCATTTTAGAATGGTGAACCTAATACTTTGATTAAAACCAAAGAAATATTATAGAATAATTTTATCATAGAAGCATATGAAAATTTTTACTACTTCCTTAATTACACCTAATACTGATCTAAAAAGATCCAAAATATATTACAAGTTTTTTATATTCTTGTTTTCAATTTTATTTTCTTATCAGGGGTTTTCTCAAGATTGTGGTGTTGTACAAACTCTATACCAGACGGTTGGTTCTGGTGGTGTTGCTAATGTATTTAGGTATAACCCATTTTTGCAAGAATATGTTGATGTTGGTGATTTAGCAGGAGCAGCAGTAGGTTCTGCATCGAATTCTGCATATAACAGGATTACAGAGTTTATATATTCTAGAGATTCAGCCGATGCAGATAACATTGTATCAGTATATGATCCAGCAAATAATTATTCTTTAGAGGGTAAGATTACAATTACTAATTTATCTGCTGGTTTTGCTTTTAACAATACTCTTTTTGCACAAGATGAATTTATAGGTAATGTGAATGGGAATAATATTTTGATAATCGATGTAGATGGCCTTACTCTACCGGCAACTATAGATGCTTCGACCTCTCCAAGAATTACCGAAATTACTAAAAACAATGCAAACCCAGGTAGTACTCCCGCAATACCTACACCTGCGGATTATGCATATTTAGGAGGGTTTATTTATGGAGTAAATGGTACCGATATGGTTATTATTGATGTTGCCACAGGAGACGCAATAACAAGAACCATAAACTTTACAGGAACAGTAGGAGCAACCGCACCAGGAACTTCATTCGGTGCAGCATGGCAAGATAGAGAAGGTAATTTTTATGCGTTTAGTAATGATAATGGAAATATTTATAGAGCTCTTGATGTAGAAACTTTAGTAGCAGCTACAACACTTCCCACAGATGTTATTACAATGCAAAGTGTTTTGGTGGCAAACCCTTCTGGAAACAATGATGGCTTTGCCTGTGAAGTGCAACCCAATCCTTTGGACTGGGATGGCGATATGGTTGAAGATGATATAGATATAGATGATGATAATGATGGGATTTTAGATACAGTAGAAAATGGAGGATTAGATCCAAATGCTGATGAGGATGGTGATGGGGTTCCATTGTTAATAGATGATGACGATTCTCTTGCTACAGGAGGTTCTATTGGTAATGCTGATGGTCTAATCAATCCGATTTTTGATTTTGACAATGATGGTATTCCCGATTCTTTTGATTTAGATTCTGATGGAGATGGTATTATCGATAATATAGAAGCACAAGAAACTAGTGAGTACGAGCCACCGGGAATGGATAGTGATGGTAATGGTTTTGCTGATAACTATGAAACTTTTCCGGGATCAGGTATTCCTAATGATGTATTAGCAGATACCGATGCTACAGGCTTTGAGGATTACCTTGATAGTGATAGTGATGATGATGGAATTTCTGATTTGATTGAGGGGAATGATTTTGACGGGGATGGTATAGCCGACGTATTGCCTACAGGTATCGATACTGATTATGATGGTTTAGACGATAATTATGATAATCAAACCGATGGCCCTTCAGATCCAGATGCTTCAACGAATGATGGTCAAGTACCTGCTGATTTTCCTGATGTCGATGAAGTTGGTGGAGAACTAGACTGGCGTGCTGGTGAAGATATAGACGATGATATCGTTAATAATCCAACTGATCTCGATGATGATAATGACGGAATTCTAGATACTGTAGAATATACAGGTTTAGACCCTTTTGGAGATGAAGATGGTGACGGACAGTATAACTATGCCGATGTATTTGATAATAATATTGCGGGAGATGGCTCTACGACTATTTATACCGATTCGAATAGTGATGGTGTTCCTGATGCCTATGATTTTGATCTTGATGGTATTATAAATCATTTGGATTTAGATAGTGATAACGATGGAATCTATGATGTCATAGAAGCAGGTGGAGATCCAAGTCTTTTTCCTGGACAAGAAGGACGTCATAATGATGATGATAATAATAATGACAATGTAGTAACGAGTGGGGTTCCATCATTAGCAAATGGTGGTTCAGGAATTACTCCTATTGAAACCACATCAGGAGTGCCAGATTATTTAAATTTGGATAGTGATGGTGATGGCTGTAGTGATGCTAATGAGGCATACGGAGATGCAGATGCTGATGGTGGTGATGGCGGAGTATATAATCCTGCAAATGTAGCCGTTGAACCCTTAACCTTAGCTGCCGGAACCGTGAACACAGATGGGGCCGTTGTTGCGGCGGGCTATTCTGATCCAATAGATGATGATACCGATCTTACAGATGACTACCAGCAAATTGGTGGCCCAGATACTGATGGTGATGGTATTGCTAATGCCTGTGATATAGTATTTAATGATGTTGATAATGATGGTGTTGGGGACTTAATAGATTTGGATGATGATAATGACGGAATTTTAGATGTAATAGAAAATATTCAATGTTCACCTACAGCTAATAACGGTTTTTTCTTTCAAAATTGGAGCCTAGATCCATTAGTTGATTCTGGTACAGGTGCATTTCCATGGAATCCAGGAACAACGAGTGCAGTGACTCCTAGTAATCGTACTGATGTGACGATTCCTTATTTAGGTTTTGGCAATGTAATTCTAGCTCCTTCTTTAGTTCCAGATGATGATTATGTAATTACAGCAGTACCAGATGCGACTAGGACTTTGACAGGAACTTCAGGAACACTGACTTTTGATGAAGGGATGAGTATGATTGATTTAGGAGCAGGTATAGGTGCGTCTTCAGGGAACTATATGATAGTCTCAGCGATAGTCGAAATTCCCGATGGTGCTACCTCTGTTACTTTTAGGGTAGAATCACCAAATACATTTGCCGACTGGCAAGCGCTTTTTGTAGCACATGATGGGGCAGGAAACCCTAGTGTATTAGAATCAGATTTACGTTATGTCGGAGAATCTCTAGGTGGAGCTGCAACACCTACCTTTATTGTAAACCCTGTTACCAGTAATTATGTACGAGTGGCATACACACTTAATGATGGTAGAGCGAATTCATCTGCCGTTTTACAATGGGATGTTGATGGAGTTGGTTTTGTTGATACTCCTTTTACGTCATTATTTACCGGAATAGTTAGTTGTGATACGGATAATGACGGAGTTCCGAATTACTTAGATATAGATAGTGATAACGATGGAATTTATGATGTCATAGAAGCGGGTGGAGACCCAAGTCTATTCCCAGGACAAGAAGGACGTTATAATGACGATAATAATAACACAGATAATACAGCAAACAACGGGGTTCCCTCATTGGCAAATGGAGGAGCTGGAATAATTCCAACGGATACCGGAAATAATGGTAGTTTCGATTATTTAAATTTAGATAGTGATGGTGATGGCTGTAGTGATGCTAATGAGGCTTATGCAGATGCAGATGCTGATGGTGGTGATGGCGGAGTATATAATCCTGCAAATGTAGCTGCAGAACCATTAACCTTAGGTGCTGGTACCGTAGATACAAATGGAGCTGTTGTTGCCGCAGGTTATGCAAATCCTGTTGATGACGATGTCAATCTTACAGATGATTACCAACAAATCGGAGGCCCTGATTCTGATGGTGATGGTATTGCTGATGCTTGTGATTTGGTATTTGATGATGCCGATAATGATGGTATTGGAGATGGTATAGACCTTGATGATGATAACGATGGGATTTTAGATACTGTAGAATGTAATTTAACCACATTTTCGATTGGATTCGATGCTACTAATGAAGGGTGGATTGTTGATAACAATAATGCAGGCGGTAATGACGGGACTGTAATCTATTCTACAGCAGCATTAACCAACCAAAGTTGTGATTTTTCATCGGTACCTTCTAGTCCAACAGGTACTAACTATATTTTGTGGACAGATGAATCTGCAGGCAATGTATATTTTGAGAATCCGACAGATTTAAACTTGGATTTATCTGCCTTAATTGATAACGGTACATTAAGTTTTGATTGGATAAATGGAGTTTATGGAGGAGCAAGTCCTACTACCAGTGATATGATTGTAGTATTAGATGGAGGAGGTACTTCTGTTACCTACCCATTAACCGGTGTTGTAGGAAGTTTGGTAAATGATGGAAACTGGCATAATATATCCGTAGACCTTACTACAGCAAATTTTGGAGGAAGTCTAGCAGCTGTCCTTGCGGATTTAGATATTATTTCAATCAAAGTTGAAAATATTAATGACAGACAAGTTGGAAATGCTGGAACAACTTGTATTGATGCAGAATACATAGGATTAGATAATATTGTGTTTACTTCTTTATGTGTAGACACAGATGGTGATGGTGATGTAGATAGTGTTGATACAGATAGTGACAATGATGGTTGTAGTGATGCAGATGAGGCGTATGGAGCATCTGGTACG
>NZ_JACC01000075.1 GCF_000520955.1 Aquimarina pacifica
AAATTTTTTCCGTGCCGCGTTTGAGTGAGCGGTAAGCGTTATAAATAAAAGTAAAGATAGATCCACATCATTTATGGTGTGGTTTCTATAAAAAGTTCATTGAAATAACTAACCATTTAGGCAACGTTAGACTCTCCTATCAAGATCAGGATAATAGCGGGACAGTGACTGCTGATGAGATTGTAGAAGAAAACAACTACTATCCATTTGGTTTACAACAAAAAGGCTACAACGCTGCTATAACAGGCAGATCCCACAACCTTAAATATAACAATACAGAGTTAGAAGAAGGACTAGGACTCGATTGGTATGAGATGCCACTGCGTTCCTATGATCCAACCATCGCGCGATGGAATCGTATTGATCCTGTGGTGCATCATGGGTTATCTACTTACAATTCTTTTGATAATAACCCTATATTTTATAGTGATCCTAGTGGTGGAAACTCGGAAGATGAATCTACGGAAGGAGCAGTATCACAACCTTTGTCAGATCGTGAGATCAGTCAACAAGAAAATGATATTGTTATCAATTGGAATATGATTCCTCAGCATGGCGGAGCGTCTTGGTTTTCTAGAGCAGATCATTCGTTTTCCTATGATCATAATTTTGCCATGGTTATGTTTGGTGGCGCGAATGAAAGAGAAGGCTTAGAAGCTGTGGGGCTTACTTATGTAGACTATGGTAATGGTTATGGTGCTTCTACAAGAGGTACTGTAAACAGTGCTCTAAGACAAATCACTAATAACATACAAAACGGATATGTGCAGGAAGGGTACAGACAAGGGCAAATGACCTATGCCAGTGGACTTGCCGGAGATAGTGGTTGGCGTTATGTACCGGGTATAGGTAGTGGTGCAGCATCTATCGACTGGTTTGCAAGAGGTGATGTGAGTAGAGGATTATTATATGCAGGATTAGCAATATCTGATGTAATTGCGATCAAAGCATTAGCAACTGCCGGAGGACGATTGTTGCTAAAAGCAGCTGCTAATAGCATAGACAATGTTTCAGCAATAACATTAAGTAGAGCTGAAATGTCCGTAATTTATGGAGCAGGTGATGATGCTTCTATACAAACTTTAATATCGAGCATTGCCAAAGAACATTCTCAATTATTTAAATGTAAAGATTGTGCATCCAGTATAGTTTCAGCTCTAAAACAGAGGGGAATTAAAGGTCAAATCATTGATCTACAAACACCTTATTCTAATATTTGGAATGCCCAACTGGGTAAAAATATTTCCACTAATGGAACTCATAGGGCTGTCCAAGTAAACGGTATGGTTTACGATAATATATATACAAATGGTATAAAATATAACGATTGGATAAAACAATTTGATGCTCCATTTGGAGCACTAAAAGTAACGAAAACAGGTTTCTAATGAGTCAAATAGTAAAAATACTTAATGAAATTAAAAGCAAGCCAGCAATGTATATAGGAAGGAGTTCCATATTTTGTTTAAGAGCTTATTTATTTGGTTGCTATCGGAGTTTACCAAAAGAGGATATAGAATTTCTTAATGATTTTCAAAGTTGGATAGAAAATAAATACAAAATAGATACATCTCATTCATGGGCTGATATTCTTCACTTTTATAGTACTGATGAACAGGATGCTCTCAAATTATTTTTTAATGAATTTGATGAATTTCTAAACCAGCTATCCGAAGAGTGATTAACTAAAAAAGATCGCTCTACGCATGTCTCAGACTTCGTAGCGTTTTGAGTGAGCGGTAGGCGTTATAAAATAAGAACCAGATCGCTCGGAGTGTGCTGTGAGAGGTTCGAAAGAATCTCGTAACTGAAAATAAGATGGTAGTAGGTCTACCGATATCGGCTTACAGCAGCGGGTATCAAACTACCCAGACCGCTCGGATATGATAGCGCGGAAATGTTTTCCGTGTCGCGTTTGAGTGAGGGGTAATCTCGTAGTAAAATAAGAACCCAGACCGCTCGGATATGATAGCGCGGAAATTTTTTCCGTGCCGCGTTTGAGTGAGGGGTAAAAGTAAAGAATCCACAGCATTTTATGGTGTGGATTTTACAACGTTCATTGAAATATACTAGTCGTTACAATACACCGACGAGATTGTAGAAGAGAACAATTATTATCCGTTTGGACTCTCACAAAAAGGATATAATACTGCGATAAACGGGCGTTCGCATACCCTTAAATACAATAATACAGAGTTAGAAGAAGGACTAGGACTTAATTGGTATGAGATGCCACTGCGCTCCTACGACCCTACCATCGCACGATGGAATCGTATTGACCCGATAGTACATCATGGACTATCTACCTATAATGCATTTGATAATAACCCGGTATTTTATAATGATCCTTCAGGGGGAAATAGTAACAATCACTCTACGGAAGGAGCAACATCACAGCCTCTGAGAAATGACAGGGAAATGTGGCAATTAGACCATGATTTTGCAGTCAACGGGATTCATGTAACACCCCACAGAGGACCACAAACTACAGCAAATAGTGGATGGGATTATGCAGCAGCTGCTTCAGCTGGTATGTTGGATAACAATAGCGATATCAGAAGAAATTATGGCTCTGGTCTGGCAGGATTAAATGCGGCATTGGCACAGTTCGGGCTTTCCGCTTCTGCTAGTACAAAGAAACCATATAAAACACCAGATTTCTTAGGGATTTCAACTGAGCTAGATGAAGTATTGATAAGAAGTAATCCTAAAGACGACATTAGAGCTTATGAAGAAAATGATAGAATCATGGTTAGAAACTCAATGGTTCTTGATGTTTTGAGTAAACTTACAAATACTGGTCAAATCAAGAATCTTACAGTATTGATTATTGAAGAATGGAGAGTATCAACAGGTATAGTAGTTAAGCGTACTGAGGCAGAACAGATGATAGCAGATATAGATGAAGCATTTACAGAATTAGGTGTAACTGTTACTACTGCTGTTCCTCAAGTAAAAATTGCCGCTACAGTCATAGCTACTCCTCTAATGGCAGATAATACATATAGAGACTTTATGAATAATCAGGTTTATGGGCCGAGAATAAGAAAGCACAGCGAACATTACTACCACCATAATATTCAATCAATACCTTATTACGATGTTGGTGGTCCGGGACCATATAGCAGCGGTGGCGGTGGTGCTGGTGGCGGATGGTAATTAAATTTAATAACAATATGATGTTTAAAATATATACCATTCTAATTTTGTTAGTTATTTTTTGTACCAATTGCGTAGCTCAAAAGATAGAACATGATGATACTACTAATGTATCTAAAGCCACTGATTTACAAAATACTCTTGAATCTAAATGTGTATATGACCATGAGTCAATCCTGTTAATAGAAGAAAGAAAAAGTTTGGAAAAAACTATTTCAAAATTTAACTATGATACTGGAATTGTGATTTTAATTGTAACTACACATTCTATTGGGCGTTTTCCTGATTTTCGTTCATATACTATGAACTTAGGTAATGTATACAGTCAAGAAACCAATAACGATAATATTATAGTTATAGTAGTTAGCAAAGCTTTAAAAAAAGTTGAAATTGCTACCAGTGATAAAACCAAAGAAACCTTAACTGATGATTTATGTAAAGTAGTTATATATGAAAGTTTTTTACCTGAATTTAAAAAAGGAAACTTTTATAGCGGAATTGAAAAAGGGTTAGGTAAAATAATAACTAACTGGAAATAATAACAAAATGTACTGAGGGTGATTATTCTAAGTCATCCTCAGTATTTAAAACACCATCTTTACCTTTAGATTTTAGTTCATAACTTAAACCACCTTCTATCTCTTTATAATAAAACTCATTGCCCCACGCATCTAAATTAATATCCTTTCTTAAAGGATTATTATTTATTATATCTTCCAATTTAGTTGGATACTTACCAAGATCTTTCCTTTGTTTTTCAAGAATTTTTTTGACTTCAATAATTTTTTGAGTCGTTCTAGATTCGTTTGGAGATGTATTGAATATTTTAAGATAGATTCCAAATAGAAAAATTAAAATTAAACCAATTATCAAAAACTTCGTCACAGGATGAATCAGAGTTTTTTTTGGAAGACCTTTTTCTTTTTCCAGTTTTCTAACTTTCTTTTTTTTCTTCCAGAATTTAAACTCTTCAAATAGTAATAATAGTTCCGCTATTAAATCAAACATTTAAGAATATTTTTTTTTTAGCTTTATGATATCCTACGGCCATATCGAGCAGGTCATAAATTTTGGTTTTTTCTTCTTCGGTAAAACTCTCGATATCCTTTATTTTTTGGAACAGTTTTTTATCAATAACCATATCATCGTCACCCATTAAGAAATCTATAGTTACCCCTAGGGCATCGGCAATACTTTTGGCAGTATCAATAGCAGGTTTAATCTCATTACGTTCATACCTTCCAATAATAGGCCCAGAAGTACCTACTTTTTTAGCCAGTTCATCTTGTGACCATTTTAAACGTTTACGTATAGATGATATTCTTTCTCCAAAAGTCATATAAAAGTGTTATAAATAACCTGTTTTACTGGTTTTAAGCAAATGTAAGTCACTTATAGATACCAAACAAATCATATAAATGTTGTTACATTAGAACTTATTTTACCCGCTCACCTAAGAGTTCTGCTCTACGAATGTCTCTGACTTCGTAGGGTTGTGAGTGAGCGGTAAGCGTAGTAAATAAAAGTAAAGATAGATCCCAGACGACTTGGATATGATATCGCGGAAATTTTTTCCGTGCCGCGTTTGAGTGAGGAGTAAAAGTAAAGACTAGTTGTATTGATGTGCAACTAACTCATGAAATTAAAATTTATGACAAGATTACTATATATTTCTTTATTATATACGGCCATGGTGTTTGGTCAGAAAGACATCGTGGTTAGTACTAATGTTGTTCAATGGCAAGAAGGAGTGTTTTTAACACCGAATGATTTTAAAATTGTTAAAGAAAGTGATCTCTTTGATGTTGAAAACGCAGTAACAACCTATAAAATAGAAATCTTGCCCAAAGAAGTAATAGTAGACGAAGACGATAATATAGTAAACTATTTAAAAATGAATCTTGCTACCTACTTCTATAAAAATAGGTCATGGTTGGGTGATAAGAACGATCCTAAACTCTTAGCACACGAACAGCTTCATTTTGATATTGCAGAGTTGTTCGCTAGAAAAATGCGTAAAGCTTTTGAAGAACTTAAAAATAAAAAGATTATGAGTTTTGATGCATATCAAGAGGTATATTATAAATACTGGAAAGCCTGTAAGATATATCAAAACACATATGATAAGGAGACTTTTAATGGATCTATGCCAATACCAAGCAATGATTGGCTATTAAAAATACATGATGAACTAAGTGACTTAGAAGCGTATACATATATAAAAATAAAGAGTAATTGATGTTCTAAAAAGGTTTTTAATTCAATAGAACAAAAGAAGAAGGAGATAGATTCAAAAGGTTATTATTTAGATAATTACGTAGATATGATGGATTATTTGCAATCTGTAATTCCTTCATTGAAGGAAATAGGTGTAGTTGATTTCGATTTCAGAATATAAACTAAAAATCTATATAAAAAAAAGATGAAAGAAATGTTCATAGATATATCACCAACTACCGAAAAAATGGTAGTTTCAAATGGTGTTAAACACGCAATTGGTATAAAGATAATTAATTTTAATTTAGATAGAATCAATAACAGAGTTACATTGATATTAGAGGATCAATCCGAATTGCATATTGTTGCTCCTTTTCCAAAAAAGGACAAAATTAGTGTCGATTTGAAAAAAGGATTAATCTATCCTTAATTTTTTAAATATCAAAAAAATTCAATAAAATGATACTTATAATAAATTAAAAGTCTAAAATAACAGACATTTTATAAGAATCAAATATCAAAATTATTATGGCAGAAATTAATATTCCAGATAATTACGGATCATTCCAAAAAGTTGTGGTTAG
>NZ_JACC01000076.1 GCF_000520955.1 Aquimarina pacifica
TGTAAACTATGTATCTTAACGAACATTAGCAAGAATCAAAATGATATTTAACTCAAAAAAAAGAAAACAAGCTATACAAGACTTTTTTGAGTACATAGAATCTGATATCTTACCGAACGAAACGGAAACTGAAATAGTGAATGGGATAAACCGACAACTCAAAAGTGGAATCGAATTAATAGAAAATAATGAATGGGGAGTTGCTTTTGAAAATTTGGGTTCAGAATTAGTCGAACATTATGTTATTATTGACAGAAAAGGAACGGAATTGGTTAAAAAAATAATCAAACTCTGTAAACTCGACAAAAAATGGGAATTTGATTTACGAAGAATTAACTCTCTTGGCTACAAAACTGGAAGTTGGAAACTGACAGATTCAGAACAGTTATCTAAAGAGCACAAATACACTTTTTATAAACCAAGTAGGGAAATAACTAAAAACCTTAAAGTTGGTAATATTGTAAAACTAACTTTCGAATTTGATTCCTCTAATTCAGAACATCCGTCAGCAGAAAGAATGTGGGTTGAGATTACAGAAATAAATGGAGAAAAATTCAAAGGAAAATTAGACAACCACCCATTTTATCTACACGAACTTTATGCCGGAGACGAATTAGTTTTCGAACATAAACATATTATTGACCACGATTTGGAAATATCTGAACCAAATTTGGTAGACAAATATTATGATAGATGTTTTGTTACAAATAAGGTTCTGTATGACAATGCACCGATAAATTACATATATCGTGAAGAACCAATGGAAAAAGACGAAGAAAGAGATTATGTTGACACAGGTTGGAGAATTTTATCTGGTGATGAGTCAGATGAATATATGGATGATTCGGAAAACATAAGTTTAGTTTCACTTGGAGCTGTTTTGTCAAGAGATGATTCATTTATCGAATTATTGGAATCTGAGATTGGGACAAGTTTTGAACGGAATAAAAATGGAATATTTGAAAAAATTAACGAATAATAACTAAGGCTAACACGGTGTATAAAACATAGCTAATAGGTGCTAAATCGAAAGGTTTGTGTATATTTAGAAAGTACGCCAAATTTTTAATTTGGCTTTTTTAAAAAAGAAAAATTAAAAACAAAATATAAAAATTCGGCTCTGTGTTAATCCGAAAAGTTAGTGTCTTCTTGCACACTACGTTTCATACACAAGTCCGTTGTATACAATTATGAAAAAAATCTTATTCTTATTGATATTAGCCTCTATCTTCTCTTCTTGTTCGAATAAGAAACAAGAGGTTCAAGGTGATTTATACTTTAAGCTAATTGATATAGGAAGTTTCTATAAAACTGATGATGAAACGTTTGTGAAATTTGAGAAATCTCTAGATAGCTTACGATTAAGCAAAAATATATCCTCAGATGAATTAGAAGTGATTAGAATTTTCGATCTACTTAAAAAAAATGATCTATTAAAATCGCCATGGATTAATTTAAAAACAGAATCCAAAATCATTAAAATATTCTTAACGCAAAAAGAATATAATAAGATTGAGAAATTTAAACGGAACCAACTTGTGAAAAACAACGAAAAGGTTGAATTAAAAATTCTAGTCGAAGAACTTGACAATGGAATTTATTATTCGAACGAAATATCGGAATTTAAAAAAGTTGACGGAAAAACACACTGGAGAAAATAAAACAGTATACAACACGATATATGTGATCATAGCAGTTAAGTGATCAATCAAATGGTTGTTGTATTTTTGGTAAGGCGCAATGCTTGCAAAATGGAAAAGTTAGCAACCAATGCGCAGAAAAATCATAAAACAGGGTAACATTTTGCCCTGCTACGACACATATATTAAACGTTAGCTACAATTATAAATGAACATCCTTAAAGCAATTTTACTTACAGCCTTATTATTGGGATTAGAAGTACTAATTTCTTTAGGAGTTTATGAGTTTATAGAACCAAAAGTAACTGATTCTTTAAGCGATGACAATCTGATTCATTATTTCGGCATAACAGGTCGAATACCCACAGTAATTGCTTACTTCATCGTTTTCTTCTTGTCTTATAGAGCTGTGTTCAACTTTAATAAAGGAATTGAAAAGATGAAAGGTATAAAACCAGAATTCCTTCTGTATTTGATTTTAATTGCCATTGGACTTGAATTCTTTGACCGACCATTATTTGACTTTAGTAAAATTTATGACTATTTAAGTGGTACGGAATTAAAACCATTTGAATTTTCCAAAAGCTCGAACTTATCAGTTCTCTACCGTGGAATATCAGTTTTGATAATTGCACCAATATTTGAGGAACTTTTCTTCCGTAAGTTTTTGTTCGGAAAGGTACTAAAAAAACACTCTTTAACTTTATCAATAATTGTTTCGAGTATTTGTTTCTCTTTAATTCACTTGCCAAGTTATAGAAACTTACTACCCACATTTATTTTTGGAATTATAGCCTGCTTAATATATAATAAAACTAATAACATATTCTATACGATAATCTTACACTTTCTGACCAATTTAAGTTGGTTACTATTAATGTCTTATGGAAAATATTATTACCAATGGAGCTATGGACTGAATTACAATTTCGTCTATTGGTTGTTATTTATTTTTGGAATAGGATTATCGTATATTGGAATTAAAAAAATAACAGTAGCTAACAAGGTATAACAAATCATAGCTCCCTTCGGGAAGCAACGCTTGTTATACGCAACGTTATAGAGCATAAAAACCAATGAATGAAGTTATAGATTTATTAAATAATCCTTTGAAACGACAAGAAGGATTATCTATTGCAAGAACTCTTGATAGCTTGACAAATGAATTAACGAACGATTTAATTTTGTGCGGTTTAAAGGAAAATGACCCAAGCTTTAACGGAGAATATATAAAACTGTGCGTTAAACATAACGGGACTAAAAATATTGGTGATCGCTTAATTGATTTTTTTGCAAATGGCAATATGAATGAAAAGATAGGGAGTTTAAAAGCTTTATATCACGTTTCTGAGGAACCTCTAATTTTGGATGAATCCGCAAATAGATTTATTGAAAACCCCAAATTTAAAGAACATAAAGCAGCTTATAAAAAAAGAGAGGAAATCTTGATAAAAGAATATGAAAAATGTGATAACATTATATTGAAATTCTTTTTTAAATGGGCCATTCCATCCAAATCAGGTGATTTTTTCAAGGGAGTTCCTGAAACCTATGCGGACTTGGAAACGCTGATTAAAGACAACATTCAATTAAAAGAACAACTAACGAAATATGTGGAATGGAATTAAACGCTCTCTAACATCATATATGAAATCAGAGCAAAAGTTTAATGCTGGATCGAAAGGTCATTTCCTTTTTGCAATGGCGCTAGATTTTTATAAATTGAATAAGAAATAAAAATGCGCAGATAGATCGATTAGCTCAGGCTTGCTTGCCTTGCTCCGATTCATATATTTGGCGTTATCTGCAATTCTGAAAAATGGACGAAAAAACAAAAAAACAAATAGAATTACATACTGCTGGTGCAACAATACGCCACAAAAACCCATTTGAAGAAATAGAACATTATAAATCTGAATTAAAAGTTGATAAGGAATTTGCAGCTAAATGGATTGTCCCATTTTATATGTGGGGGATTAATGATACGGAAAAGTTTTCATTTGATTATTTGAAAATAAAGCCTGAACTTGATATAAATATTGTAAAACAACTTCTCGGAGATTTTAATTGGAGAACACGTATTACTGGAGCTTACTTCGCATCAATAGAAAATTATACTGATCTTGAAGAAATTATAGGGATACATCTATTGAAAAGTCAAGTTTGCTATGCGGGTGGAGGTTATTGTTTAGCGCTAGCTACTTTTAATACCAAAAAATCATATGAATACATAAAAAAATATCTTGACTATTATTTGACTAGAAAAGATTTACATTTTCAACAAAGAGAGGCTATGGCAGCTCTAAATTGGTTGGACAAGACTAATAAAGCTAACGAAATGGAAAAGTACTTACCTTTATTCAATAAATGGGTGAAGGACAAATATTCTCAAAATATTGAATCTTCAATTAGACATTTTAACGATCAAATGAATGCGCTAATTGAGATAAAAAACAAAAGCAGATAACAAGATATATGTGTTCATAGCAGCTAAGTAATGAATCCAATGATTCTTGTATATTTATGAAGGCACAATGCTTGCCAAAAGTGAAAGTTAGCAACCATTGCACAGAAAAATCGAAAAGCAAGGTAACAATTTGCTCTGCTACGACACATATATTAAACGTTAGGTGCAATAGGGTACGTTAAACAAACATCCTTTACA
>NZ_JACC01000077.1 GCF_000520955.1 Aquimarina pacifica
TAATAGAGGAAAAAGATTATAAAGACGGTTCAAAGTAACATGCTACTTCCTTATATCTTTATTTATCAGTAATTTAAATAATAAATATTCTATTTGATGAGACAACCTTCGCAAAAGTAATATACGAATAGTACTTTTTACATTGCTAATTTTACATAGATTTTGAGATAACACCTTTAGGTATATACTTTAGATAAAGTAACTTTAGAATTTTGAGCATTATATAATACATGATTATAATTAACTTAATCTATTAAGAGAATTGTTTCAACCGTTTTTTGAAGTAAAGAAGGCTGGCTACCAGGTCCAATAGTCAATAATTTAGAACCTGTTATAGGGACACCATTAAATGGACGTATACATACGGTACCATCAGGAGTACGTTCAAAAAAAACATATTCTTTCGCATTACCTATTGTCGTGCACCCTTTTACTCTAAGAATACTTTTAGGCAGTGCATGACAAATGTCATGTATACTTTTTTCATTGGGTAAAACAGGTAAATCAATTGAGCACGAAGACCAATGTGCTTTTTGATGATCAAACTTTTGTGATGAATTTTTAGAGGGTACTAATTCTGGTAACAATAAAACATCCAAACTTTCTATAGTTACTATTTTAGCCATTGGATTGAGCGTTTTTAATTCATCAATCACCTGATTTTTTCTATTTTCATGTATCTTTTCAAGATGTGTTAAAACCAATAATGAAGAAACCTGAATTTGATTAGCCTCAAGTTCATTATGTTCCCCTCGCTTTTGCCAATTTTTGACGTCTACTACAGAAATTTGAATCGGTGGTAAAAATCTATCATTTATTCCAACACCTAAAAATTCCATCAACGAGCATGCATCCGATGTCCCATTAGCTTCAATCAAAGTAACTCCATGTACTCTTTCAGGGATTCTATTTACCGTGTTTCTAAGTTCAACTATACCCGTACAACAAATACAACTTCCGCTTAAAGGTTTAATGTTCTTTAATGCAATTTGTTTAGCAAATTGTTGGGCATCCATATTTGCATTTTCATAATCATTAAGAATAACAAAAGGACTCCATCCATTACTAGAAAATTTTTCTATCAAATGTTTTAATAATGTTGTTTTACCTGCACCCAAAAATCCAACGACCGTTATAATAGCTTCCATATTTTTGTTTTTCAACTTTTATTTGGCCATCTCCTGTACCTAAATACAAACAGAATTTACTTATTTTTTGGCCTAAATGGTATAATAATTTCTTCATTACATACCAAATATGGACCATCCATAAGGTCTATGCAATAAGGTACTGCAGGGAAAACGGCATCTAAGCATTCCCTAATTGATTTTGGTTTTCCCGGCAGATTAATAATCAAGCTATTCTTTCTAAGCCCAGCTGTTTGACGTGATAAAATAGCGGTTGGTACAAATTTTAAAGATTCGGCTCTCATAAGTTCACCAAAACCAGGCATCATACGATCACATACTGCTTCTGTGGCTTCGGGTGTTACATCTCTTTTGGCTGGACCAGTTCCTCCTGTCGTAACAACTAAACAACATTTTTCATTATCGACCAAATTGATAATTGTTTTTTCAATATCCTTTTGTTCATCGGGGACTATTGTATAAATCTTTTCCCATTCTGAAATCAAATAGTCATTGAGTGTATTTATAATTGCTTTTCCACTAATATCTTCGTAAACGCCCTTATGACATCTATCACTTACTGTAATAATACCTATTTTTGCTATTGACATATTTCACGCTGTGCTATAAAATCACCTATATTTATTACTTACAAGGTATTTGTGTTGTTAACTCCTTTACAGCAGAACTGAGTTTTTCGGGAGTCGTGTTTTTTGGATCGTATACAATAGAAATTTGTTTTATATTCAAATCTAAAATAGATTGATGTACACCATCTATCTTTTGAAGACCGTCTTCTATTATTTTTTGACATTTATGACACCTAGCTTTTGGTGTATTTAATACCAAAACTACATCATTTTCCCCTTTTATCAATACCCTTTCTTCTTTTGCTATATGATTACATGATACCAAAGACATTAGTATTAATGGTATTAAGATGATTTTTTTCATGTTATACATAATTAAATTAAATCTCAGTTTCTATTTTGTTAAGCATATTCATTTTTTCTATTAAATCACCAGTAATAGCTACCACAGCAGGTTTTGGAAGATTATCTGCATCAAAAGGCCATGTACTGGTGGGAAAATTTAAATCTTTGGTTTGTTCTCCTGGATGTTGTACACTCAAAAAAAGTGTTTTACCATCTGGTGAAAACCAAGGCCCTGTAAGTTCTGCATCTTTTGGCGCTGATGCTACTCGAATTACTTTTCCGGCATCTTTACCGTATCTGGGAATTACAAATAGGCTATTGTTTTTAAACGCCATATAAGGTGTATCTTCTTTGTTCATTGAACTTCCTGATATATCTGATGTTATCCAAAGATTTCCTGATAAATCGAATGCTAAATTATCGGGACAAGAAAACCCATTTTCATCACCTCCTGCTTTGTAAGTAGAGGCTTTAAAACTCAAAGAATCAAATTCTCCATTAGTTTCTTCTATTTTGAGAATAGATCCATGAAAATCATTTTTACTTTTGTTATTCGTTAGTGACACAAATATATTTCCAGTAATAGGATCTATTTCAATATCCTCTGGTCGGTTTAACTCTGTAGCACCTAATAATTTTGCAGCTTCTCTTGCTCTAATCAATACTTCTGTTTGGTCTTTGAATTTATTTTTTAAAATAGGTTGATTTTTCCAATCTAAGGCTAACCATTTTCCATGAACAGTATCGGCTACATATAACGTTCCTTCCTTTAAAGAACTTGGTTCGGAAGAAACAAATTTATATAAATGTTCATTGTTTTTATCATCTCCTGTGTAAGCAACTATACGCTTATCTTCGAGTTCATATATGGTACAACATTCGTGGGCAAATCGACCTAAAGCAATATGTTTTTGAGCTGTTCCGTCTTGTGGATTCACTTCAACTACCCAACCATAATGTTCTGGTGGATAGTTATAAAATTCTTCCCAACCTAACCAGCTTGGTCTGTGGGTTGTAACATTATTTTCATCATATTCAGTTTCTCCAAAACAACTATCGTAATTTTCTTCACATGTAATAAATGTTTTCCAAGGAGTGATGCCCCCAGAACAATTACTATGAGTTCCAATTACAGTAGTTGCTCCTGCAATAGGAATATCCCAATTTAATTTTATTGGAGTTTTTGCAGTTATACGCCTATTATGCGGGTCATTCTCAACAATTTTCCAGATACCCTTTTCTTCTTTTATTCTTACTATACTTCCGCCAACATTATACATTTCTTTATCAACTTGTTGTATAGTTCTATGCTTAGATGGGTTTTCGTATTTTTTGAAATCAAAATCAGAAACAAACAGTGGATTTACATATTCATGATTTACCCATAGCAAACCGTCTTTAGGATTGTTATCATCAAAAGGAATGAAACAAGTAAAATCGTTATTAAACCCAAAGGTATCTGTATCACTAATTTTATCACCCCATTTTATTATAGGGTAATAATTTAGGCCATTCGCTACTAGTAAATCATCCTTATCCGAAGGAATTAAACCCTCTATAACAAGATTCTCTAACTCATTAAGTCTTTTGTTAGAAATTGTATTAAAATTATTGGTTGGTGTTGTTGTATTGCCACAATTTATTAAAAATTGAGGCATAATTACAGCCCCCAAACTGGCTTTTCCCATAAAAAAAACAAACTGTTTTCTATTATATTTCATACTATCATTCTATCGAACTAATCTTGACTTTTTATTTTTTTAATTTAAATAATTAGGAAAGAATTATAAATTGAAGAGCACCTTGACTAAAAGAATATTGTTTTTGAATAAATTCATTTATAAAACCCCTACATTCCATTCGAGTGTCTTTTAAACTCCTATTTTGACCATTTCCTTACCCCCAATGCTGTTTCTGAAAACAGCCCCCATTCACTTATACGTCTGGGTTACAAATATAATATTAATATCTTTTAACGCAACTAAGTTGCATTTAATGTTTCACTTCTCTAATCTACTCTAGGCTGTCTATTTATTTTTCGCATACTCTTTATTAAAATAACCACGAATCATAGTACAAAAACGGATATATTGGAACATTAGGTGAGTTTCGATATGATCAACCT
>NZ_JACC01000078.1 GCF_000520955.1 Aquimarina pacifica
GAAACAAGTATCGAAGTTGAAGAAGATACGATACTTCCCGAGGTAAGTGCTTCGGTAGACGGGATATTAACCTGTGATGTTGATTCGGTTACCATTACAGGAACCTCTTCTATTGCTGAAGTTAGTTATGCGTGGATGGGTCCAGATGATTTTACAGCCACCACTCAAGATATCACAGTTTCTGAACCTGGGATCTATACCTTAGAAGTCACTACCGTTTCAGGTTGTATAAGTGAAACAAGTATTGAAGTTGAAGAAGATACGTTACTTCCAGAAGTAAGTGCTTCGGTAGACGGAACATTAACTTGCGATGTTGATTCAGTTACCATTACGGGAACCTCTTCTATTGCTGAAGTTAGTTATTCATGGGTGGGGCCAGATGATTTTACTGCCACCACTCAAGATATTACGGTTTCTGAATCTGGGGTGTATACCTTAGAAGTCACTACCGTTTCGGGTTGTATAAGTGAAACAAGTATCGAAGTTGAAGAAGATACTAAGATTCCTGAAATATTTGCATCAGTTGATGGAATATTGAGCTGTACTGTAACTACGGTACAATTATTAGTTAGCTCAAGCACTTTGGATGTAAGTTATAGTTGGGTTGGACCAAATAATTTTACAAGTACACTACAAAACCCAATAGTTGAAGATGCAGGTGCATATACGGTAACGATTGTAAACCCATTGAATGGCTGCGAAAACTCACAAACTGTTGAGGTAACTTCATCAATAGATATTGATAATACGATTTGGTTAGAAGATTTTCAAAATTTAGAAGATAATACCATTGTAGATAATGGAACTACTGCATGGACATTATCATATGCTGGGACTGATCCCAATCGTTCAAAAGTTGAATCTAATGAATTTGTAAGTTATGGATTAGGCACAGAGTCTATTTGGAGATCTGAAGTAATTGATATTTCTGGGATAACTAATGTCACAGTTTCTGTGGATGTAGCAGGAGAGGGATCTTTAGACTTAAATTCAGATTATTTTCGAATTTATTACATTTTGAACGGAGCAAACGAAACCTTATTCGCGGATCATAATTTTTCGGGACGTTTTTCCCTAAAAACCTCCAAATCAAATCCGTTTGTTGGTAATACATTACAAATAGTAATCCGACAATATAATTCTGGGACAGATGAGTTCTACTTCTTCGATAATGTTAAAGTTGAAGGAGATAAAAATAATACGATCGATGTAAATGCGACTGTAGATGGGACATTGACTTGTGATACGACATCGGTTACTATATTGGCAGAATCATCAATAGAAGAAGTCTCGTATTTCTGGACAGGACCGAATGATTTTAGCGCATCAACTCAAAGCGTTACTGTCAGTGAACCGGGCGAATACACGGTCTTTGTTTCTACTATTGGAGGTTGTACAGGTTCAACAACTGTTACTGCTACACAAGAAATCACACCGCCAGAAGTTTCTATCGCTGCCGATAATAATGGAGCACTAACGTGTACTACCACAAGTTTGGATATCACCGCTACTTCGGATCTTGTCGATGCAACATTTAGCTGGTTAGGTTTTGCAGCTGGCGTTAATCCCATTACGGTTACCGAAGCAGGTGTCTATACTGTTCGTGTTACGAATCCAGCAACCGGATGTTTTACAGAAAATTCGATTGTGATTAGTGAGGATCAAACGGTTCCTGAAGTTTCTATTGTTGCCGATAATAATGGAGCGCTAACTTGTACTACGACAAGTTTGGATATCACAGCGATTTCGGATCTTGTTGATGCAACATTTAGTTGGTCAGGTTTTTCGGCGGGCGTTAATCCAATCACGGTTACAGAAGCAGGCGTTTACACTGTTCGTGTAACAAACCCAGTAACCGGATGTTTTACAGAAGATTCGATTGTGATTAGTGAGGATCAAACGGTTCCTGGAGTTTCTATCGCTGCCGATAATAATGGAGCACTAACGTGTGCTACGACAAGTTTGGATATCACCGCAAGCTCTGATCTTGTTGATGCAATATTTAGTTGGTCCGGTTTTGCAGCTGGTGTGAATCCAATTACAATTACAGAAGCAGGTATCTATACTGTTCGTGTTACGAATCCAGTGACTGGATGTTTTACCGAAGATTCGATTGTGATTATTGAGGATCAAACGGTTCCCGGGGTTTCTATCGCTGCTGATAATAATGGTATTCTTGATTGTACTGTAACAAGTTTGGATATCACAGCTACTTCGGATCTTGTTGATGCAATATTTAGTTGGTCAGGTTTTTCTGCTGGTGTCAATCCAATCACGGTTACAGAAGCAGGCGTCTATACTGTTCGTGTAACAAACCCAGTAACCGGATGTTTTACCGAAGATTCTATTGTGATTAGTGAGGATCAAACAGTTCCCGGAGTTTCTATCGCTGCCGATAATAATGGAGCGCTAACGTGTACTACGACAAGTTTAGCTATCACCGCAAGCTCTGATCTTGTTGATGCAATATTTAGTTGGTCAGGTTTTTCTGCTGGTGTCAATCCAATCACGGTTACAGAAGCAGGCGTTTACACTGTTCGTGTAACAAACCCAGTAACCGGATGTTTTACCGAAGATTCTATTGTGATTAGTGAGGATCAAACGGTTCCTAGTGTCTCTATCGCTGCTGATAATAATGGAGCACTAACCTGTGCTACGACAAGTTTGGATATCACCGCGACTTCGGATCTTGTTGATGCAACATTTAGTTGGTCCGGTTTTGCAGCTGGTGTGAATCCAATTACAATTACGGAAGCCGGCGTGTATACTGTTCGGGTTACGAATCCAGCGACAG
This sequence comes from Aquimarina pacifica, assembly GCF_000520955.1. Taxonomy (GTDB): domain Bacteria; phylum Bacteroidota; class Bacteroidia; order Flavobacteriales; family Flavobacteriaceae; genus Aquimarina; species Aquimarina pacifica. The sequence goes on from NZ_JACC01000078.1 coordinate 2,795, forward strand.
GATGTTTTACCGAAGATTCGATTGTGATTAGTGAGGATCAAACGGTTCCCGGAGTTTCTATCGCTGCTGATAATAATGGAGTTATTGATTGTACTGTAACAAGTTTGGATATCACCGCAAGCTCTGATCTTGTTGATGCAATATTTAGTTGGTCCGGTTTTGCAGCTGGTGTGAATCCAATTACAATTACAGAAGCAGGTATCTATACTGTTCGTGTTACGAATCCAGTGACTGGATGTTTTACCGAAGATTCGATTGTGATTATTGAGGATCAAACGGTTCCCGGGGTTTCTATCGCTGCTGATAATAATGGTATTCTTGATTGTACTGTAACAAGTTTGGATATCACAGCTACTTCGGATCTTGTTGATGCAATATTTAGTTGGTCAGGTTTTTCTGCTGGTGTCAATCCAATCACGGTTACAGAAGCAGGCGTCTATACTGTTCGTGTAACAAACCCAGTAACCGGATGTTTTACCGAAGATTCTATTGTGATTAGTGAGGATCAAACAGTTCCCGGAGTTTCTATCGCTGCCGATAATAATGGAGCGCTAACGTGTACTACGACAAGTTTAGCTATCACCGCAAGCTCTGATCTTGTTGATGCAATATTTAGTTGGTCAGGTTTTTCTGCTGGCGTGAATCCAATCACGGTTACCGAAGCTGGCGTCTATACTGTTCGTGTAACAAACCCTGCGACAGGATGTTTTACCGAAGATTCGATTGTTATTAGTGAGGATCAAACAGTTCCCGGAGTTTCTATCGCTGCTGATAATAATGGTATTCTTGATTGTACTGTAACAAGTTTGGATCTTACAGCGACTTCGGATCTTGTTGATGCAATATTTAGTTGGTTAGGTTTTTCTGCTGGCGTGAATCCAATCACAGTTACCGAAGCAGGGGTCTATACCGTTCGGGTGACAAACCCAGCAACCGGATGTTTTACAGAAGATGCTATTGTGATTAGTGAAGATCAAACGGTTCCCGGAGTTTCTATCGCTGCTGATAATAATGGAGCACTAACGTGTACTACGACAAGTTTGGATATTACAGCGACTTCGGATCTTG
>NZ_JACC01000079.1 GCF_000520955.1 Aquimarina pacifica
TTAACACTAATGGTATTATACATATACTGCGTATATTGAGCATCTTGCTGCCCATAATGATCATGAGAAACAAAACTCAAAAGGGCGACTGCCACTATTTTGTATATTTTTTTCATCCGCTATTATTTACTAGTTTTCAATTCTACCCGTGAGTACACTACCCACGGGTAATTCATTTTTTTAGTTGATTATCTGTTGATATACAAGTATCCTGCTCTGCTCTTTTGTTCTTCTGATCCATTAACACTAAGAACATACTCCAGTACATAGTAATACGTACCTACCGGCAAAAGATCCGAGGCCTCTACCGTGGTTCTTCCATTAGAAGTACCTCTAAAGAAATTATCATCGCTTCCATAATTAGTCGTCTGATAAACCTCGACGCCCCAACGGTTATAAATCGATAATGTATTCTCAATACCTGAAAGACCACTAATGATAAAGGCGTCATTCACCCCATCCCCATTAGGAGACATCCCATTAAAGACCGTAATACCATCCTCTCCATCGGTCAGAGATGTATTAGGCTCTAAGTAATCAGGGATACCATTCCCATCTGTATCTATAGCATCGTCTGGATTGCCATTACCATCAGGATCCGATTGCTCATCGGCAGTCAAAAGACCATCATCATCATCATCTATATCCTGGAAGTCATCTATACCATCGCCATCAGTATCTTGTATCGGATAGTTCACATCTCCGGCATCAAAACCTCCAGAATTTTGAACTCCATCAGGAATCCCATCACTCCCGACATTCCCTTCAATAACTCCAGATACAGACACAGTAACAGCTGCTAAGTCTGCTCCCGATTCATAAACATCTAAAACACCATCTCCATCTGCATCGAGATCCAAACGATCAATCACTCCATCTCCATCGGTATCCAAATCAGGATCCCCATTTTGTTCTTCAATATCGGTAATACCATCATTGTCATCATCCAAATCAAAAGGATCAACAACGCCATCTCCATCACTATCTCTATAACTAATAGTAGGATCATCAGGGTCTCCATCACTATTGGCATCAATATCTGATGGATTATTAGGATCGTCAGAGAAATCAAAAATATCATCACCCATAGGGGTAAGACCCATGACTTCTGCAATATTCAACACTTGACCCGATTCAATATCTTCTTGAGTAACCACATGCTCAGCAATCACCGTAGCAATCGCCTCTGGAGCAATCTCAGTTGGTGTAGGACCTGATATAATCGTAGCATTGTCATCAAGCACCATAAGACTACTTAAGGTAACCGTACCTGTATTTTCTATCTCAATAGTATAGGTAATCACATCTCCTACATCAGAGAAAGAATAGCTGTCAGGAACCTTTGTAACAGACAATGCTCCAAAGGTAATAAGACCCGTATTGGTTTGAGTCGCATCATCAGGATCTGGAGTTGTAGGATCATCAGAAAGATCAACTACCTGAGTCCCATCAGGAGTTTCTCCTACAACATCTGCTTGATTCAAGACCATACCCATATCTAGATCCATTTGAGTAATCGTATGCTCAGCAGTAATCATCACAACATCTCCAGGAGCCATCGTAGTAATACTAGAAGGAACTACACTGCCTACATCAGCATTAAGATCATTAACAACCACATCACTTAAGGTAGTATTCCCTGTATTGGTCAACTCAAGACTATACATAATAACTTCTCCTACCGTATCATAAGCCCCATCTAAAGGATCTTCTGAATATTTAATCAAGGTCAACTCCGGGTTCTGATCAACAGGAGTCACCGTTGCATCATCAGGAGCAGCCGTATCAGGATCATCAGAATCTACATCAAACACTGTAGTGTCTGGTGCCTCAGCTTCTACATTGGCCGTATTGGTAACCATACCATCATCAATATCTAATTGGGTAATCCCATGCGTTGCAGTAACCGTTACCGTCTCACCAGGAGCAATACTAGCAATAGTAGAAGGAACAATCGTATCAGCATTACCATCAGTGACCTCCACATTACTCAAAGTAACATTACCATCATTGGTTATCGCCAAAGTATAAGTGATAATCTCACCTACAGTATCATAGGAACCATCTGCTGGTGGATCATCTGTTTTAGTAAGTACCATCGATGGATTTGGTGGTAATACCGTTACTGTAGGATCATTGGTGGGGTCTGTATCTACATCAGGACCATCGACAAGCTCATCTCCATCATCAGAAACATCCGTAACATCTCCACTACCCGATGGACTATCACCCGTCACCGTAGCAGAATTCGTAATACTACCCAAATCAATATTATCCTGATCAATCGTATACACAACCACAGCACTACCTGTAGCTCCAGGAACCAGCGTAGAAGGCACTATCGCCACATCAACACTACTCGTTAATAAATCAGTGAAGGTAAGATTATCCAATGTCACATTTCCGGTATTCTCTACACTAAAGGTATAAGTAATCGTATCACCAGCATCCACAATACCATCGCCTCCATCATTAATCACTCCACTCTTGGTAAGGGTAGCTTCTGGAGCTGCAGGAATGATAGTAATGGTTGGATCATTACTTGGATCTCCATCGGTATTGCCAGAAAAATCAGGAGTCTCAATCGTATCATCGCCCGCATCAGAAACATCCGTAATCGCGGGATTGATCGTACCGTCTGGATCTGCAGGAGGCGTACCAGTACCTGTAGCACTGTTCTCAATACCTCCGGCATCAATATCTAATTGTGTTAAAACATATAGTACACTAAAGGTCGCAATCTCACCAGGAACTAACGTACCAGGAGCACTAGCGCCACTATTCATATCAAATACAGGGGTTGGGGCACCACCCGTTCCACTAAACACCGTCTCACTAACACTCACACTGGTCACATCAACATTTCCGGTATTCTGAACCGTATAGGTATATTCTATCGTGTCCCCAACATCAGCAACCGTAGCATCTAAGCCGCCAGTGATATCTAATACGCCACTTTTTAAGGTAGATAATGAGGGACTCGCGGGAATCAAACTCACCGTAGGATCATTCTCAAAATCTGTATCTCCATCATCTGTACCATCTAAACCAGGTTCATTGAGCGTATCATCACCGGCATCAGAAACATCTGTAAGCGCCGGATTCACCGTACCATCTGGATCCGCAGGAGGCGTACCCGTACCCGTAGCACTGTTCTCTAATCCGCCGGCATTAATATCTGCCTGAGTGATCGCATAGGTCGCCTCAAAAGTAGCCGTCTCACCAGGAATCAACGTACCCGCAGCACTTGGACCATCATTCATATCAAACACTGGTGTTGGAGTCGTACCTGTACCACTAAACACCGTCTCACTAACACTCACTCCTGTTAACGTCGTATTACCCGTATTCTCAACCGTATAGGTATAGGTAAACACATCGCCAACATCGGCAATCGTAGCATCAACACCACCAGTAATATCCAAAACACTCGTCTTAACCGTAGCTAAACTGGAACTCGCGGGTGTTAACACTACCGTAGGATCATTCTCAAAATCTGTATCCCCATCATCTGTACCATCTAAACCAGGCTCATTCAAGGTATCATCACCCGCATCAGAAACATCCGTGATCGCCGGATTCACCGTACCATCTGGATCTGCTGGTGGGGTTCCTGTACCTGTAGCACTGTTCTCTATTCCTCCGGCATCAATATCCGCCTGAGTTAAGGTATACATCCCTGTAAAGGTAGCACGCTCACCAGGAACTAACATCCCGATTAAACTACCCCCATTATTACTAACAAAGACAGGGGTCGGTGTGGTGCCAGTTCCGCTAAATAACGTCTCACTAACATTCACTCCACTTAAAGCAACATTACCTGTATTCTC
>NZ_JACC01000080.1 GCF_000520955.1 Aquimarina pacifica
GAGTTGACCAAGGAGCCGAAGGATGTTTACTCACGGGAGTACGATGGGATATGGAATGGCTTGCCAGCAGAGAGCGTTTTCAAGGAAATAGTAAGGCTAATTTAGATGCATTAGGAGCCCAAATATATCCTAATCCCCTTTCCTCCTATTCTGATCTATTAAATATTAGTATTCCTGGTTCAGTATTAGCCACAGTAGATGTTTTTAACTTAGCCGGGCAAAAGGTGTTTTCAGAAAATATTAAAGACGGAACTGGATTGATAAACTTAGGACATTTAACAAGTAAAGGTGTATATATTCTAAAGATCATTGATGAAAAAAAATCTTTCATTAAAAAAATAGTCATCAAATAAATGTAATTTCATTTAACATAAAAACATTATTAGATCAACAAATCTAATATTTATTTAAAAGCATCAACAAACTATAATATGTTCTGTTGATGCTTTTTATTGAATAGGCTTGACCTTTTTAAAAAATAAGTGAATTGTTATGACAAAGCCAAATTACCACGAATTCTAAAAAAGCACTTGCGAATTCTATAATGAGGCAAAGTAACAGTTAATGAGTCAATATTTTTAAACTGGTGGACCAAATTATTTCTCCATATAGTAAAAATTAAAATCCGTATAAAATTAACCTAATTTAATTATGCTCAAAACAAACTATTTAATAAACATGATAAAGGTTTTTATTCTGTTAACAAGCTTCTCTATATATGCTGTCGATATAACGGTGCCCTTAGGTGGAAACATCCAAGATGCTATTGATGACGTAAATGAAAGTGGTGGTGGTACAGTAACACTTGCAGCAGGAACATTTACAGTAACATCATCTTTAAAAATTAAGAGTAACGTAACATTGCAAGGCTCGGGTATTTACGCTAGTACTATTGCCACAACCCAAAATATTAAAATTATAGAGCAATCTGGTTACGGTTTAAGCAACATAACTATTAGAAACCTAACATTAAAGGGGACAAATAAAGTTGATGGTGGCGGAATGGATATCATTTCCTATGGAACTGATCATGACACTATTTTAATATCGAATGTACGTTGTTACAATACAGGTTGGGGAGTACATATTAAAGGTGCAAAAAATGTTTTAATAGAGAATTGTGATTTTAGCGAAAATGGAGCTATCGGTAAAGAAGGGTTTGCTCATAACTTATACTTAAGACGTGTGTATGGCGCTATCGTTAAAAATTCCTCACTTAATAATTCAATATCAGGTAACGGAATCAATATTTCATACAGTGAGGATGTTGAAATTCGAGATTCTGAAATGATTGGTAATTTCTTCAGAGGAGTTAGAGCAGCAGTAAGTATAGGATATTTAGTACACGATTGTATAATATCTGACAATATCGAGATTGGAATTTTTGCTAATAGTGAAACTAATGGTTTTACTACTACCGATATAGACATACAAAACAATTGTGTTTCAGGAAGTAAAGACGGGATTCGTGTTATAAGCGGAGCTACAGGAATAGTAATGAACAATAATTCTTATGACAATGATGATGATTATGACATTACCAGTTCGGTTTCTGACGTAAATAATATAAGTGATCCTAACGAACCATGTGACGGTTCTGTTCAACCGCCAGTATGCGACAGTCATGATGCCTTTTCAACGATACAAGCAGAAGATTATTGCGATGAATCGGGAATACAACTTTCTGGAAATGCTGTTGGTTATATACAAAATGGTGATTGGATCAAATTCAACGATGTAGATTTTAAGAATGGTGCAGCTTCAATTTCAGCTTCAGTATCAAGTGGTGCCTCTGGAGGAACTATCGAAATAAGACAAGGAAGCACCTCTGGTACTTTACTGGGAACAGTAGAAGTTGCCAACACAGGCTCATGGACAACGTGGGAGACTGTTTCATCAAATACTTCTTCTATAACTGGAGAACAAGATATTTTTCTAGTATTTACTGGCGGAAGTGGATACTTATTAGATATTGATTGGTTTACTTTTACAGAAGATACTACAGTAAATCCTTGTAACTCGCCTTTGGCCAATGTTACACCACCTTCTAATATAACTTCTGGTATCAATTACACCTATTTCGAAGGCTCTTGGAATGTCTTACCAAACTTTGGTACACTTACCCCTATTTCTAATGGTATAGCACCATCTATTGACCTTAGCAATGCAGCAAGTGCAGACAATTTTGGACTGAGTTTTGAAGGATATATTGATATTCCTAGTGATGATAGTTATACTTTTTATACAACCTCTGATGATGGTTCTGCACTTTGGATCGATGGAATTAAAGTAGTCGATAACGATGGACTTCATGGTGCCAAAGAAGAGTCTGGAACGATTTGCTTAGAAGCTGGATATCATCAAATAGAAGTTCAGTTTTTCGAAAAAACAGGAGGAAACGTATTATCCATAGCATATGAAGCGTCTGGTATTGCCAAAACAACATCCTTAGATCTTTATGGGACTTCTGTATCTACAAATTGTTCAATTCCTTGGAATGATAATGACTTTACAGTAAGCAATACTACAGTTAATTACACCTCTGGAGCAATAGACATTTCCTGTGCTTCTACAAGCCTTGAAGTATCTATGAATATAGAAGGTATTGGATCTATGGAAGATGTTGACTATCTAAATATTTATTATAAAATAGATGGTGGCAGTCAACAAGTTATCTCGGAAAATGTAAATGCTTTTTCTGAAAAGACTGTTTCCGTTAGTGGAATTAGAGGAAATACTATAGAAATTATTATCAATGGTGCCACGAGTGTCGCTGCAGAAACCTACTATGTTTCTAATATTTTAGTAGCATCAAATACAAACAGTGGTGGTACAGATTGTGCGGGAGTTGTAGAAGGAACAGCCACTGTTGATGCATGTGGAATTTGTTCAGGAGGTACTACTGGTATAAATCCAACAAATCCACAAACATGGTATGAAGATGCTGATGGAGATGGAGCCGGTGATCCAGACACCTCATTAGAACAGTGTAGCCAACCGAATGGATATGTTCTAGTAGCAGGTGATAATTGTCCGGATGACGCCAATAAAAATGAACCCGGTGATTGTGGTTGTGGAGTAGAAGAAGGAACATGTTCTGATTGTAATAATACTACCGCATTTACTGAAGCGGAATGTTATGATAATATGTCTGGTGTTATCATAGAATCCTCAAATGGAGATGGTGAAAACTTAGGACATTTAGCTGATGGTGATTGGGCAAGCTATAATGATATAGATGTGTCAAATATGAATTCGTTTAACGCTCTTTTATCTACACCAAGTTCTGGTCGTTCCATTGAAATTAGATTAGATAGTGAAAATGGAACACTTGTCGGAACGCTTTCTGTTCCTAATACAGGTGCTTGGCACAGTTATGTAAATACATCTACAAATATCTCAAATTTGAGTGGGACACATGACATTTTCTTAATTTTTAGAGGAGGTGCATTTAATATTGGTTCATTTGGATTTACAGAAGAAGATATTGTAGAACCTAGTGATTGTTCTGATTTTTTTAATGGTATCACTGT
>NZ_JACC01000081.1 GCF_000520955.1 Aquimarina pacifica
ATAACAGGACCAGAAGTGACAGGTTCGGGATGTGCTAAACTAAGTCTATCGAACAATGAAATCGGTATAAAATGTTACCCAAATCCACTATTGAGTTCTGATATGCTAACCATTGATTTACCAAAAACCTCAACAGCGAACGTACAACTCATCAACTTATCAGGACAGGTAATAGAATCCACCATTATCAATAACGGAAGTGGTACTATGACATTCCAACATCCGGCTAGTGGTGTTTATATTCTAAAGGTTGTTACTGATACTAAATCATATTTCGAAAAAATAAGTATTCAAAATTAATGCTACCAGGGATTAATTAGATAAGCTATAGAAAAACTACAAGAGGCTGTCTAAAAAGTATTAAAAATTCCGTATTGTCAGTCTGAGCTTGTCGAAGATATTTTGAAAATCAAGATATTAAAAACTTCGACAAGCTCAGTTTGATAGAGAAATATACTTTTTAGACAGCCTCTTTTTTTAATAGAAAAATGAAATCAAAAAGGAAGCACTACTAAATGTAATTTCATAAATAAAAGTACAAAAAGCGAATTCTAAAAATACACCTACAGATTCTAGATAAACAGCTTCTCTAAATAGATTAATAAGTATTTTTAACAAGTTTACACGAATTGGTTGACCAGATTACACATTTCGTATGAATGAAGTTAATAATTTATAAGTTTTTTAAACATTAAATAAACACTAGACTAGGCCTTTAAACAAAAGAAATACAATTTCTTCCTTGTCTATTTACTATTACAAAACGGTAATCATCTTTACATCACAACACCTTAAATGATCAATAAAATGTTAAAAAAGTCTACACCTAACAAAATTTTTTACCTAATATTTTTTTTTACAAGTACTATCACTACTGTTCATGCTCAATTCGTCCATCCAGGTATATCACACAAGAAATCTGATTTGGATAGAATGAAATATATGGTTGAAGCACAAATTGAGCCTTATTATACTTCTTATCAAGAGATGGTTTCAGATTCAAAATCTAGTTACGATTATGATGTTCGAGGAGATGCCAGCTATACTGAATTAGGGAGAGATAATGGTGTAAATTACGGTGCATGGAACAGTGATATAAGAGCTGCATATTATAATGCAATTCGCTGGTATATCTCTGGTGATTCTAGGCACGCGGATAAAGCGATAGAAATATTTAACGCATGGTCTAACCTAACCAAGGTGACCAGTAATGGAACAGCTGCCTTAAGTGGTGGTGTTGGTTATATTATGGTGGAGGCTGCAGAAATTATCAAAAGCACTTATTCTGGCTGGGCATCCTCTGATGTACAGAAATTTAAAGATATGTTAGTGTACCCAGGATACTCAAATACAAAAGCGCCAGATGATAGTTGGAATAATAGTACATTTTATTGGAGCTCTTATCAGGGAGATTCAGGGCGTCATGGTAATCAAGGCTTATCAGGATGGCGCACCGTTATGGCTATGGGGATATTTTTGGATAACGAAATTATGTATGATCGTGCACTTAGATATATAAAAGGGCAACCACACCGTTCGGATGATTTGCCTTATCCATCAGGTCCAAGAACTCACTCAGACCTTATTTCTACAGGAGAACATGTAGACACCTATAGGAGTTCTCAAGGAAATTCTATTGAAGACTATGGTTACAATGAAGTGATGACCAATTATATTTATGAAACAGGTCAATGCCAGGAATCATCAAGAGATCAGCAGCATGTAATGTTCGGATTAGGGTTATTAAATTCTATGGCCGAGATGGCATGGAATCAGGGAGATGATTTATATAGTCATGAGGATAGTCGATTGCTACTTGGTTTAGAATATACATTAAGGTACAATGTATCTTCAGTGGCATCATATCCAGATCAAACTTCGGCATGGGAACCAAGTAGTTTCCTTCAAGGTTTTGATAGAACAGAAAGATGGTATAGTAAATCTATGAGTCCTGATGGTCGAGGTGGTTTTACATCATCACGTCCTAATTGGGAGATGTCTACTGCTCATTATATTGGAAGAGGTTTTAAAACCGAAGAAGAAGCGAAATGGACACAACGCGCACGTGATAAGTCAATAGAGTTAGACGGTTACGAACAGGCCGGTTGGACAAATGATGCCATTGGTTGGGGAGCATTAACATTTAGAAGACCAGAAGGATGCTATGGAGATCCAATAAATGGATTTGTTTCAGGGACACCGAATTATGACATGAATGTACTGCCGGGAACTATAGAGGCAGAAAACTATGACTATTCACCAGTTGATGGTGAAGGCAGAACATACCATGATACAACCAATGGTAATTCTGGAAATCAATACAGAACAGAAAGTGTTGATATAGAAACCTGCTCAGAAGGCGGGTATAGCATTGGGTATTTGGATAATGGAGAATGGCTCACCTATACAGTATCTGTTATGGAAACAGGAACCTATGATGTCAATATCAGATATGCAGGAATAACAGATCAAGGGAATATTCAAATCGATTTTGCTAATCAAGATAAAACAGGCATAGTCAATGTTCCGTCGACTGGTGGTTCACAACAGTGGCAAACTTTCACCGTAAAAGAAGGTATTATCTTGTCGAAAGGGGTGCAGAGTATGAAAATAAATATTGGTGGAGCTACTAATGCTTTCAACATTAATAATATTTCAATAACAACATCCAACTCTTGTGCGGCAGCCCAGGATATATCCTCATCTAATTTAGAAGCTGGGATTAACTATAGCTATTATGAAGGAACATGGGATTTACTTCCTGATTTTACTTCCCTTACTCCTATTGCAGAAGGGCTAACAACAGGAATCAATCTTACTAATGCACAAAGTGACGATTACTTTGGATTTACTTTTGAAGGGTATATTAACATAACCAATGAGGGTAATTATACCTTTTACACTAGTTCTGATGATGGATCCAGTCTCTACATCGATGATGTAAAAATTGTTGATAATGATGGGCTGCATGGTGTTGAAGAAAAATCAGGAAGTATTTGTCTGGAAGAAGGATATCACAAAATTAATGTAGCATATTTTGAGAAAACTGGAGGAAACATATTGGTTGTATCCTATGAGGGACCAAATATCTCTAAAACAGAACTCTCTTCTCTTTTTGCCAAAAGCGATGAAATTTCAGGAACTTTTCCTGACCCCAACAAAACGTATTATATCGATGCTCCATATCATGACCTGAGACTTGCTGCAACAGGAGAAAGTGAAGATGCATATACAACAGCAACCACAACAACAGGAGAAGATGTAGAGTGGGAATTTGTAGATAAAGGAAATGGATACTGG
>NZ_JACC01000082.1 GCF_000520955.1 Aquimarina pacifica
CAACAAACGAATACAATTACAAAAATTAATCTATAAAATTAAAATGAAAAGAAGTATCAAACTATTTGTATTCTTTTTCAGTATTGTTATCTATAGTCAAGATGATAATTCTACAGAAAATATATTACCAGCATCACCAGATGTTGCAGGGTTGTATAAGTATGTCGCTACCCCGGTAAGTTATTATACAGGAATACCTCGTATAGATGTTCCTTTATACGATATTAAAGGAATCGATGGAGGTCTAAATATAAACTTGAGTTATCATTCTGGGGGTATCAAAGTATCAGAAGAATCAGGAATTGTAGGATTAGGATGGAGTCTTAATGCAGGGGGGATGATTACCAGATCAATAAGTGGCAGAGATGATTTTGGACCCGAAGGATATCTTATAACTGGTTCAGAAGTAATTACATCTGGATTAAAAATCCCAGATTTACGTTTTTCTACTAATGGTGAAATCGGACAACCTTTCCTAAAAAGAACGGATTGTACATTTGAGGTAAATGGAGAAGGCCAATTTTATCCAGATATGCATCCTAATGATATAGATGCTGTTGAATTTGGGGATTGGTCACCAGATACGTTCTATTTTAATTTTAATGGGTATTCAGGTAAATTTTGGATGGATCAATATGGAGAAAATATAAAGACTGATCAAAATAATGGTTTGATAATAAATATGATTGGTAATGGAGCTGGATTTGAAATAATAACACCCGATGGTACAAAATATGAATTTAATGAGTTAGAATATACTAGTGGACAATTGCGAGGCGAATATTCACCACGTTCATACGTGTCATCGTGGTTTTTGTCAAAAATAACAGATTCAAAAAATGAAATAGTAGAATTTATTTATGATCTTGAGAAGACCTTCATCCCAATGGCTTCATATACACAGTACCAAGATCCAGTTACGGGAGGACCGGCAATTACTTTTCAAGGTTTAAATGTATATGGAGGAACATTTAGGATTACTTCAAAATATCTTACTGAAATAGTTACAAATAAGGAAACAATTAAATTTAATTATTCCGATGAGGATGAGAGATTGGACATTGCAAATACGTATTTTTTAAAAAACATAGAGATATATCCTGGTAGCTCAACGTCTTTAGAAAAGATGAAGCATGTGGATTTTGAGTATTCGTATTTTGGAGAAGAAAAAATAACTACAACGAACAACTTATCTATTTCGAATGGAGACTATAGATCTGGATTTTCTTCAAATAGTGATCCATATTTAAGGCTAAAATTAGATAAAGTCATAATAAATGAAGAAGAAGAATATAATTTCGAATACAATCATTTTGAGAATAATCCCAATGTCTCTACACCATCAAAAACTACTTTTTCTCAAGATTATTGGGGCTTTTATAATGGTAAGGTAAATGCAGGGTCCTTTATTCCGGTGATTGTAGATCCAGAAACAAACAATCCTTTTACCATGTTTGCAGGGCCACTTCCGGTGGGTATAAAAGATGTTAAATTAGCAGATAGAAAGCCATATGAATATTATACCAAATTTGGTTTACTTAATAAAGTAATTCATCCTACAAAAGGGTTTACGACTTTTGAGCACGAACCCAATAGTTTTTATGGTGACTTAAATAAAACTACTGGTTATACCATACCCACTGCAGAAAATACGAAAGAGGTAAGTAATTATTCGCATTCAGGATATACTGAAGTAAAATTTACTCCCGAAAAAGACGCTTTTGCTAAGGTGTTTTATTCAGTGACTTGTTTTAGGAAAGGTGATTACGGTTTCGAATACCCGCAAGGCGCAGATATCAATGCCTCTATAAATAATGGAGCTGTTGAAGGGACTGAGTTTTATAATTTTTACAGAGAACTTCAAGACATAGGGGGGCATACCGCAATAGGTGGAACTGTTTATGGTTTTTCTGAAACAGTATATACAACCCTAAAAGCAGGCGTCGAATATACATTAATGTGCAACGCTAATGAAACCAATGCTTTTTCTTCGAATGCAACCATTAGAGTAGAATACTATGAATCACAAAAAGATAATGAAGAGCTATTGAGTATAAATAAAGGAGGAGGGTTAAGAATAAAAAGCATTAGTAATTATGATAATACTGCTCAACCATTAAATAAAAGGGTTTTTGATTACCATTACATTGAAGATGGTGAGGAGAAAAGTTATGGTAAAGCAATAAAATTTCCAAGTTTTACCGAATACAGGTATATGTCACATAGTAGAGAGACTGCCGTTTATTACGATTATTTACACCCTTTCGCCAAAGCATCTTCTCAACCCGCTATTAGTCCTTTTCAAGGAAGTTATGTTGGTTATAGTCAAGTTTCCGAATCCTACGTGGATTCAAATGACTTTGCACAAAATGGTAAAATGATATATAAATATCATAATGATATTGATAATGAAAAAGGACCTTTTTATCCACAACCTTTCGACCAATCCTACCAGCAATTTGCACCCAATAGAAACCCAATAAATGGTTTGCTATACGAAAAGCAATATTTAAAACTACATGAAGATGATTATACTTTATTAAAAAAAGAAGAATTTAATTACAAAATTAATAACATAAATGCTTTCGATTTTGAACTCTATGATGTCTATAAACATACTGATTATATACTAGGAGGATATTTGGTTAATCATTTAAACATTAGTCCTTTCGTTATAGATTACTGTATTGACCCAGATTGTTCTTTACCTGGGTTTCCTTATGATCCATGTAAAGATGATTATTTTATGTTTTACCCTTACTACTCGCATTTAACTCAAAAAATGTCAGAAATCATTACGGTATATGATACAGAAGGCTTAAACCCGGTAACTACAACCTCGAGCTATACTTATGGTAATGTATCTATTCCCACAACACCTACAGGTGTTGTAACTACCAACAGCAAAGGAGAAGTTATAGAAAATGTAACTTATTATCCAGATGATATTGATGGAGTGAATAGTTTACCTTCAGGAACATTAACTCAGGCAGAATATGTAGCAATACAACGCTTGCAAAAAGGAGCTATTGAACATCGTATAGGGCAACCCGTTCAATCAGAAACTTATATGGGTGATATTTTAACCTCAGTAAATCGCACTAATTTTAGAACCGAAAATGGGATTACCTTACCCGCTTCTATAGCGAGTGCAACAGGAAGTGAAGATGTAGAAGAAAAAATCATATA
>NZ_JACC01000083.1 GCF_000520955.1 Aquimarina pacifica
GCAGAAGTAAAATTTTCTATTTTGGCTATTGGGTATTGATGATTATAACCCCAAATGTACATGGTGTGTGCTCCATCGGTTTTAGAAACTTCTAATGGATTGCCATATTCATCATAGTCATGGTACGTCAAACGTTCTTCTATATTACTATCTTCATAAATTGCTTCGAAAGATGATGGAAGGGTAATGTTATTCTTCGTACTAAAATTTGTACGCTCTATAGAAGTTAATGTATTATCTACATACGTTTCTTGCTGGATAGGTTGACCAATTCGATGCTCATCTTCACCATTTTGTAAACGTTGTATAGCTGTATATTCAGTGGAAGATAAATTTCCTCCTTCTAAACTTGTAACCCCTGTTATATCATCAGGATAATAGGTGTTGTTCTCTATTACTTGTCCTTTGCTGTTGGTGGTTTTTTGTCTTGTTAAACTCTTGTGAATTTGGTTATCATAAAAATATTCTTTCTCTGTTGATACAATATTACCATTTTGCAAATCATAAAATTTTGTAGACTCTTTTGAAAGACTATTCCAATTAGAGCGGATATCATAAAATCTAGCTGTACCCTGATAACTCGAAGGATTATGAATTGAACCTGTTGATAATGCTGATTTATAAAGTATTACACCTTTTAAGCTTATTTCAGATTCAATATGATCTGTATACTCGTACTCTTTTTCTTGTAATTTATTCCCTTCAGAATCATAAATAACTTCTGATAATAATTGACCATTATCTAAATGGAAATAATTAGGTAATCCAGGAAAGAAAGGCTCTCTAGGTATTTCTTCTAAATTATGGTATGAATAAACTGTAGACCCAAGATTATTTCCTTCTAAATCAGTTTTTTCTACATAAACCTTATCATAACCTATAGGATTTCCCTGTGCCGAATTCCCAAAAGGAAAAACACTATTAGAACTAACAACTATATATTCACCTAAATAAACTTTAAATGTTACATTGTTCAGGATATACTCTCTATAATAATACTTTTGAGGACTCAATAATCTTCCTGTAGAAAGCCCATTTGTTTTGTAGCCGTAAGCTCTTTTTTGTGATTGACCAAATTCATTTTCTGAAATAATAGATTTTATTCTTAATCCTGACCCAAGTTCATTAGCTATCGAAATTTTCTTTCTAAAATCAGCTCTCATTGATAAGAAATAATTATCATATTCCGTTTTAGCATGCAGAGTATACGAACCTCTTGGTAAATAGCTCTTAAAATATGTTGAAAAATTATCTCCGTCTAATTCGTTTGGACTGATAGTAATAAATCTATTTCCATTACTATCTTCCAAATAAACATCTATATCTGATCTAGAATAATATCTTTCTGTAGGGTTATCGTTATCAATATTTATGGTAAACGAAACTAAAGTCGAATCATCTAAGGTAAATGACGTACCATCCTGATCATTTTCATTAGTTGAAAAACTAAGATTTTCACTAAACTTAAAAGAACCTTCATCATCCATATCTAAATAAAAATCGTTAGTTTCATATTCAAAGAATTTGGAGCCACCCATGGGGTAGTCTATAGAGGTTAAAATAGCTGTTTGGTTATAATCCGCATCTACTTCTCGATCAGCACCATAAATATAAACCGCGCCTGCATCTTCTTCAGTAACTAAAGCGGGAGTTAATTTTGTAACATACTCATAACCGTAACTCTCCCAAATGGTAAAAGGGAAATCTCTTTGAAGACCTTTCATATCTCTTCTTTTCTCATTAATTTTTCCATTATAATAGCCCCAATAATCGATTGAAAACGATGTTTTTTCAGGCAATGGAATTTGATTATAATTAAAGCTATATGAAGGAATTTCTTCTGGTTGATCTATATTAGAATTAAATTCTGTAATTGCATCTAACCGTAATCTTAACCAGTTGTCATTATCTTCTAAATCGAATTTATCTTGATTAAAATAACCATAAGAAAAACCTATTTTCTTTACTAAATTGTTATTTGCATTGCTGATTAGTATCTCATTTAGTTTTTGAGGTACATCTCCATTAGCATAATAAGATTTTATATCAAAACGATCAGATGTATTAAAATCAATAAATCCATTAGGAAATTCTATTTGTTTAAGATAAAGATCATCTGTAGCTTGTTGACTTGCACCATAAAAATTATATACTGAATTTAATGAAGGGAGAGTATTAGGCCCTCCTGGAGAAGCTACCAAAACTAAATCTCTTAATCTAAAATTAGTTTCACTAAGGTGAATTTGAGAAATAGATGAAGACAAATGTTCATATGAAAAATTGACCTCTTCTTTTTTAGTGGTTTCTATTTTAGTTATGTACCAGCTTGTATCATATTTGTTTTTTTCATAAACATCAGATAGATAAGTTGCTTTACCACTAAGAAAAATTGGGCTAGAAAAAGATATAGTACCAGTTCCACCAAAATTATAAGTTTTTTCTGTTGCTTCGTTACCTCCAAAAAAGTAATTATTCCCATTAGGATCTGTTATTTGCCACATTCCCGATGAAATCGTATACGAAAATTTAAGATTGTTTTGGTTAACAGGTGTACCTATAACAACATCTTCTCCCACCTGTTTTTCGAAAATTAGTTTACCAGAATAGCCCAAAAAGTTGTAAAAAAACAAGTCAGGTTCTGCGTCTAAATCACGATAGTGTATTGGGTTATAATATTCATTTAGTTGATTTGATACTGTAGAATCTGGCAAGTTCTCATCTGTATAGGGAGGGAATTTACTTGTTCTTACGTATCCTCCTAAAGCAAAATCATCAATACCCCTAACTTGTCTTGTTATGACTCCTCCGGCATTTAAAGACCATCCTAAACCAACCCAGCTAGATTCCTGTGCTATTTTAATACCTGAAGCATGATAATTTAATGATATAGGTAACTTCACATTATCTACTTCTACCTCATATATTGGAATTGAAATATTAGGTACTCCTGTGTAATTATTTACAGGAATATCAGCATACTGACCTAACGAGGCTGCATTGGGAGAAGGAGGGACAATATTGGACACCTCTTGGCCATAGCTGACCATAGAAAT
>NZ_JACC01000084.1 GCF_000520955.1 Aquimarina pacifica
ATTTCTATGGTCAGCTATGGCCAAGAGGTATCCAATATTGTCCCTCCTTCTCCGAATGCAGCTTCTTTAGGGCAGTATGCAGATGTACCTGTGAGTAACTACACCGGTATACCGAATATTTCAATTCCATTACATACAGTAAAATCAGGAGATATAGATCTCCCTATTTCTCTAAGTTATCATGCATCAGGAATCAAAGTAGCACAAGAAGCAAGTTGGGTAGGTCTCGGATGGACTCTTAATGCAGGGGGAGTTATTACAAGACAAGTCAGAGGATTAGATGATTTTGGATCAGAAGGATATTTAAGAACAGATAGATTTCCGCCATATACAGAAGATAACCTTCCGGATCTTTCAGAATCTAATCAATTTAATGAATATTATGATCCTTTAAATACTGGGTTTCTAGACGGAGAGCCAGATATCTATTATTATAATTTTTTAGGTTTTTCGGGAAAAATCATATTTGAAAAACAATTAGAAGATACCATCTACGGAGTTTCAGTAGCGCAAAATAATCTAAAGTTTAAGTATACCAAATCAACGGGTACATGGGTAATTACCGATGGCAATGGTACTAATTATTACTTTGGAGGAAGCACAGCTACAGAAAAAACGTATAATTTTAGTGATAGTGATGATAATTTTCTTGAACATGTATCTGTCAGCATTCCAAGTACTTTTGGACATGTCAATGATAAACAAATATCAGATACGGCTTGGTATCTCACAAAAATTGAATCAGCAAAAAAAGATGAAATCAATTTTTTTTACAAGTCTCCTTCATATACAAAGAGTCAAGTTCATTATACGGAGTTATTATATAATGCTATGAGTTCAGAACTGGTATACAGTCAAGGGCCAGGCTATATTTCTTCAAATGTAGGAGCTCCTTATAAGCTTTACGGTGGAAGTCAACAGGTAACCAAAGATATTTGTTTAGAACGCATAGCCTTTGCTGATGGAGCCCTTCTTTTTAATACAGAAGATCGTATAGATTTAGATGTACATTCCTTAAGTGATAATAATGCTCAAAGACTTAGTTCAATAGTCCTTTTTGACTTAAATGATAACCAGATAAAAAAGACAAATTTTGAGTATAGCTATATGGGTTCAGGAGGCTCAAATAATGTAAGATTAAAATTAGAGACAATCCAAGAATCTTCCTATACAGATGCTGGTAATGAAGTAACGATTCCTCCTTATGAATTTACTTATAACCCTACAAGCCTTCCAGAAAAGACATCGTTTAATGTTGATTACTGGGGGTTTTCTAATGGCAGAAATAATGCATCGATATGGGAGTATGCTGGCAGTGTTACACTGAACAGTAGTTACCTTACTAATAATAATGCACATAGAACTTTAACAGAAAGTTACGCTAAAGAGAAAATAAAATCGTTGGCCCCTAATTATGAAAACAACTATAATGGTGAGGAAGTTTTTATACGAGGCGCAAACAGAGAAGTGAATTTTGCTAGTGCTCAAGCAGGTATTTTAACAGCAATAAAATACCCATTAGGAGGAACTACTACTTTTGAGTATGAATCCAATGAATATCATTCTGAAGAAGAAGAGTTGTCAGAATATATTCCTCAAACAGTAACCGTTTATGAAAATAATGAAAAGACTTTTTCATTAGATAGATATACTACAGTCCATTTTGATTTTGATTTGACGAATGATTCTGATGCTAATCTTAATTCTAATGATTTAGAAGTATACTTAGAAAAAGATAATGGGAATAAATTAATAAGAATAAAACCGTTAAATGTAGATGACTTTACAACATATTTTAAAGTCGTATTGCCTCCCGGAGATTATACAATGAAGGCATATTATCCAGAGAACCCTGAAATCATTATAAGTTTTAAGGCAAGTTATACCAAGAGAGTGTATACTGATAATAAAATAGGCGGGGGACTTAGAATAAAATCTATAGAAACAAAAGATATTGATGATGTTGTTAAAAAGGAGACCTACAGTTATGAAGTAGATGGGATATCAGCAGGTCGTTTAGTAAGCCCTTTAAACTTTTTTTATAATGAAACATTGTTAGGGACCTTAGTTAATACATTTTCAAGTATCGTAATTCAATATGTTTATGCTGCTGATTATATCGTAAGAAGTTCTAATAGTATTTTTCCTTTAGGAAATTCTGCTCAGGGTAATCCTATAGGGTATGATAGTGTACAAGTTTCTTATTCTGACCCGAATAATGAAGATTTAGGACGTACAATGTATACTTATAGAAATGAAGAAGAGGTTCCTGTTGAACATTTTATCCCAAATGTTCCTAATTTTATTCATTTAGATAATGGGCAATTACTTTCAAAAACCACATATAATTCAGATGGAGATATTGTAGATGAGCTTTTTTTAGAATATACAGAAAACCAAAATGAGGCGATAAATTCAAAAGGAGTTAAACTTTACTCTTTTCATGGAGGATATGATGCTAGTGGAGGTAAACCTATATCTGGGGTTCGATTTTATGATACTTTTTCTAAATGGTGGTATCTCTCTAAAGAGACAAAAAATGTATATGACACAGAAGGAAATAATCCAGTTACTTCGATAACAGAATACGATTATAATAATGCTTCGCATAAAAATGTAACACGAACAACTACGATCAATAGCAAAAGTGAGACGTTAATAAGCAACACGTATTACCCAGATGATATAGGGAATGCTGACAGTTTAGAGGGAGGTGTATTAACAGCTCAAGAACTTACAGCAATAGAACGTCTAAGTTCAGATGGAGCAGAATATAGAGTAGCACAACCCATTCAAACAGAAACTTATGTTGATAATACGTTAATTTCTGTACAACGCACAAATTTTAGTACAGTAAATCAAATGACTTTGCCAGCTTCTGTCTCGAGTGCAATGGGTAGTGAAGATGTAGAAGAAAAAATCATATA
>NZ_JACC01000085.1 GCF_000520955.1 Aquimarina pacifica
AAAGGATTAAATAATAAAGTTGCAGAATTCGCATAGGATATGGCAAAATCCCTCAAGAGATAGGGTAACTCATTGATTTTGGAGTTTTCAGCGCTTTTTTCGGTAAGTAATAGCTCAAAATTAAGATGCCATAAAGGACCATCGGGTATGATAATGAGTTTGTCGCCTACTAATTTATCTTTAATTGGTGCTATAAGTTCTGTGTGTAATTGGTGCCCTAGGTGTATGTAATTTTTGTTATGGACTGTAGTGATATCGTTATACAGGGCATTAATGTTTTCTTGTAGCTTTGGGGTATGAAGTTCCTTAACCGAGACGTCATGTTTAGAAATAGTAAATGCGTAGGTTATAGTATCTGCTGTAAAGAATTCTAACACTGTCGTTTGTTCATCTAGTTTTTGTTGTATTGTTTTATTAGAAATACTGTTTTTTTGATGTTTGAGTTGATAATACTTTGGGTATTTGCTCTCTAAAACCTTAGCTAAAGAATCTTGTCTTTGACTAACATCAAATAGGTTACTTTCATATTTTTGTATTCGTATTGAATCAATAGAATCTTTAGATTGTTCTTCAGCGATCTGTGACTGATAAAAAGCATGGTTAGCTTTTAATGTTTTTTCTAGGACTGTTATTTCTTTAGAAACTCCCGAAAAATTTTTAGCATTATTATCAGATAAAAGGTTTTTTAAGATATTAGATTTACTCTTTCGAGTATAATAAAAAGCTTTTTCTAGAGTACGATGGTCGGGGTTTCTATTATATTGCTCTAATTGTGTAGCAATAGCTTCAGTGAATCTCTCCTTTGCTTGTTTTGCAAAGACTATTTTGTCATTATAGTTTTGGTAAGATTGCCAAGAGTAATCGGTTAATTTGTCTAGGTCTTGATATAACAAGATACTTTGTTCAAGATCTTTAGTTGTGCCATCTCTTTTTGATCGTTCTAATAAGGTTTTGGCTTTATAAAATAATGTTTCTGATAATTGATCTGGATAATAGTAATCTTCTGGTTTGAATGTACTATAATTTGATTTTTTTTTCTTGATGTTGTTGTCAATTGCCTTATCAAAATATGATAAAGCAGAAGTATATTGTCGTTGTTGATATAGTGTTTCTCCTATAGAATTATAACTATCAGTCAAAAGGTAGTGGTTTTTTTCTTTTAGACCTATACAAATAGCTAATCCTTTTTTGTAATAATCTAATGCCGTTGAATATTGTTTTTTGTTATGATATATAAACCCTATAATAGAGTAGGACCTGGCTACACCATAATGGTTTTCACTAAAAGCAGAGCGTTTTATCTCAAGAGCTTTATTGTGGTATATTAGTGCGGTGTCGTAGTCTTTTTTGCTTGAAGAATAATACATGCCTATATTATCGTAACCTTGAGCTATATAAAAATGGTTTTCACCATATGCCTTTTTGTGAATTTCTAATGATTTAGTATAGTAGGATAATGATTTTTCTGGATTAGAATTCTTAATCATAACGCCTAGGTTTGCGTAAACGTTTCCTATATTTGGGTGATCCTCTCCAAGAACTTCTTTCATTAATTCTAAACTTTTTTTAGAATATTGTAAGGCTTTTTCATTTTCACCTCTTTGAGAAAGAATAATTCCTGTTTGAAGATATGCAAGACCAAGAGGATATTTTTGTTTATGTTTTTTAAAAATGGATAACGCTTTTTCATAATGTTCTAGAGCTTGATCCTGTTGCCTTAACATTGTATACAATGCCCCTAAGTTTAAATAACGTTTTCCTGTTCCTATGTCATTTTCTCCGAGGTTTTTTATTGTAATGGTTAAGCTTTTTTTATAAAAATCCAAAGCTGTGTCATATTTATAAAGACGTCTATATATAATGCCCAGATCATTATATATGTCCCCTATATTTTGGTGTTCTTTACCAAAAATATTTAAATAAATATTTAATGATTTTTCACAATATGAAATAGCATCCTGATATTTTTGTGTGTCGATGCATGATCCTGATATGTTTCTATAAGATTTTCCAATCCAATAATGACTTTCAGGATATAGTTTTTTTCTAATTTCTAATGCTTTTTTAAAATTAGGAAGCACATCATTAAATGTTCCTTTTTTTTCATAATAATATCCTATGTTGTCATATGCATGAGCTTCCTCTTCCGTGTTTTTTGGTAAATAGATGTTTGTTATTTCCATCGCTTTCTTTGCGTTCCGCAATGATTTTTCTAAAGCCAATTTTTTTCGTTGATTTTCTGAAATCTTATTATAACAACTCGCTACGCGTTCCCATGCTTCTTCTTTCTCATAAATTGGGAGGGCTTTTTTAAAGAGAAGTATAGATTCATTATGATTTTTTACTTCTAAAAGCGAATCTGCTTTTTTATAATGCTGCCAAGCTACTAACGTATCATTTTTTGTTTGTGCAAATGCAGTGATATGTCCTATCAGGAATAGTGTGGCTACTAGAAATGATCTCATCGGTTTATTGTTTAGTTCTTTTGAAATATACTATACTTCCTACTATTAACAATAGCATAATTACTATGCCTAACCCCCAATACCAAAGTATATTTATCCCAAAATCGATAGGAGTAGGATCGCCAACAAGGTAGAAACTACCCCAGTAAAAAGGAGCTAATCGGTGTACATCCCCATTGTTTAGATAGCTCAGTTTAGCTTGTTGCAGCGCTTTAGACTTATCCATTCCTTTTTTGAGATTGGTATAAAAATACTGCATTAATTTTGGAGTTGTTTTATCAGATACTTCCCAGCTACTCAGTAATAA
>NZ_JACC01000086.1 GCF_000520955.1 Aquimarina pacifica
ACCTGTCACTTCTGGTCCTGTTATTTCTATATAATCTATATTTCCTAATCCAGAGCTTGTAGTTGATTGAAGTCTTACGGTTTTAGCTCCATCAGCTAATGAAACAGTAACTGATTGTGTTGTTTGCCAAGAGCTCCATGCTCCCGTGGAATTAAACTCGATATCAGAAGAAATTATGGTTCCGTTAATAAGTAAGTCCGCCGGTCTGTTACTTGTAGAAGCATATCTCCAGGTAAATGTGTATGATCCCGCAGCGCCATCAATTTCCCAATCGATACTATTACCCAGCGCATTCGCGGTATTAGCAAATCCTGTTCCCGTATATGAACTGTGATTATTGTCTATCGTACCATCAACAGAACAAAAACCTGTTTCGTTTTCCTGAATGGTAATGGTATTATTTGTTATAGAACTTGTGGCTTCCGTAATTGAGAACGACTCCCAAGTTCCGACTCTATCATCTCCTACCATTTTTACGGTTCCTGTATTGTCAATTTGTAATCTTTTGAATTCTGTATTCACAGCGGGTAATGTTAAAAAATAGGTATTGGTTATAGCACCTTGGGTGAAATCATAATAGGTCCAAGATCCACTACTCGTTGTTGGTTGCATATCGGCATCTTCCTGTTGATTTGTTCGTAACCTTGGTTTGGTTCCTCCTGCAGCTCGTTGTATGTGCCAGTATCCATTTCCTTTATCTACAAATTTCCATTCTACATCGGCTCCGGTTGTAGTTGTTGAGGTTGTATATGCATCTTCACTTTCTCCGGTAGCTGCGAGTCTCAGGTTATGATAAGGTGCATCGATATAATAAGTTTTGTTGGGGTCAGGGGTAAAATCTACAAAAACGGGTTCTGTAAACCTGAACCAGTCAATATCTAATAAATATCCGGATCCACCAGTGAAAACAAGATATATGTCCTGAACACCACTCACGGAGCTAATATTTGTTGAAATTGTTTCCCAAGTAGTCCAGGACCCTGTATTTGATACCTCTAAAGTTCCTAGTAAATTCCCTGTGGTACTGCCTTGTCTAATCTCTATATTCCCCCCAGAACTCCCACTGGATACGGATGCCGAAATTGATGCTACACCATTCTCAAAATCTATATCCTCAAACATAATCCACTCACCATTCTCTATATAACCAACATTACCACTACTAGTAATCTGTGTTCCAGATTCATCACAATAATCTTCTGCTTCTATTTGTGTAAAGGCATCAAAATCAATACAATCATCTATTGGTTGACTTCCACTATCCGGATTTACAATGTCGTAACCATCTTCACCATCGTACCAGCTGATATTATCATAGTCTACAATTCTAATTTCGTTATCTGCAGCACTAGTATGGTTGTATTGCCCTATTTTAAATTCTGTATAAGACTGATTTGTTTGTACATCATTTGAATCAAATTCACCCATGCCTATTCTTATGTTATAGGCACTATATTTAAGTTCACCATTCACAAATACCTCAGCGAGACCTGTACCATTATCAGATAGAACTACATGTAAAATAATATCCATATCTACACCTTTTGGAAAGTTTTCATAAACAACAACTTCTGCTCTGCTAGCCCCTATTCCTCTTCTATCAATCCATGTCAAATCACCATTTTCTATTTCCAGCAATGCAGACCAACTAAATTGACCGGCAGCATCATTAAATCCAAAAATTTGAGCCAGACTTCCTACGCCCGTATAACTAGGTCCCATGTAGGCTTCATCTATATTCATGGTAAAACCCATCCAACAATGTTTCCAAGTAAGGTAGCCTATACCGTTATGCACTGGATCAGCACATGCTTCAGCTCCTTTTGTCATCCTATTGGATGAATTAAAACTAGATTCCTGCCAATACGTTCTCAATCGATTATTTACAACCTTAGCATAATTGGGATTTTGAGTGGTACAATCCACAAAAGGTCCCATATCACCATCATTAAAATCATGGGAAACAAGTCCTTGAGCATTTACTGAATTGAAGACTGCAAGGGATAGTATTAATAATGCACTTAGGTAAAACGAATTTTTCATGATTTCACAAATTTGGTTAGTTGTATAATAAGGTTACTTAGCAACACAAAACTCGATTACTGTTTTACAAGTTTGATAACAGATACTAACTTTTGTCGACTCACTTTTCCGTAATAAACTCCGGAAGATAATCCACTTAAATTAATAGTTTCGTTATCGCTTATAATATTCTGGGATAATATTACGCTACCATTTATATTGTATATATTTAATAGTGAATTGGCAGCTCCTTTAATGTTGGTTGTGGAAACGACCGGATTTGGATAGATGCTTATATCATCTATTTCTGTAGAAGCGATATCCTTATTGCTTTGGGAACTGTTATTAAATTCGATCCAGTTGACATTGAATAAATAGCCGCTTCCCCCAGTAAATACTAAATAAATATCTTGTATTCCGCTTGCATTAGAAATGCTTGTATTTAGTGTTTCCCAGTTTTGATTACCTCCTGTGCTAGAGACTGATATAGATCCTATCAGAGTTCCAGATGTACTTCCCGTTCTTACTTCGATGGTTCCTCCTACATAATTACACGCAATACGAGCGTCCATATTGGATAATCCCGATACATTAATATCATCAAAA
Organism: Aquimarina pacifica; assembly: GCF_000520955.1. Classification (GTDB taxonomy): domain Bacteria; phylum Bacteroidota; class Bacteroidia; order Flavobacteriales; family Flavobacteriaceae; genus Aquimarina; species Aquimarina pacifica. Next base: position 2,629 of record NZ_JACC01000086.1, read on the forward strand.
CGTAACCAATTACCATTATTGATCCAACCTACATTTTCACCTCCTCCATCATCTGTAGTAACTTCTGTTTGGATTTCATACATTCC
>NZ_JACC01000087.1 GCF_000520955.1 Aquimarina pacifica
ACAAAAAATGATACGTTAGTAGCTTGGCAACATTATCAAAAGGCGGATTCATTATCAGAGGCAAACAATCATGATGGGTCTATTATTCTTTTTAAAAAAGCCCTCCCAATTTATGAAAAAGCAGAAGCATGGGAACGTATAGCGAGTTGTTATAATAAAATCTCGGAGCATCAATGGAAAACAAAGGAACTAGAAAAATCATTTAAAAATGCCAACAAAGCCTTAAAAATTAGTAATACCTACTTGAAAAAAGATCATCCGGAAGAAGCGAATTCTTATGACAACTTAGGTAAATACTATCATGAAAAAGGAATCTTCAAGCATGTTTTAGTCAATTTAGAAAAGGCATTAACAATCAGAAAAAAACTATTCCCTGAAAATCATCTTACTATTGCTAAATCGTACGCCTTCATAGGACTTTTCTACGAAAAAACCGAAAAATACCAAAAAGCAATATCATATTATAAAAAAACTTTAACCATTAATATCGCTGTTTTAGGACCAGAACATAAAAATACAGGATACTTGTATAATAATCTTGGAAATATTTACATGGCCTTACAAGAATATGATAAAGCACTTAGTTTTCAAGAAAAATGTTTATCCATAAGAATTAAGTCTTTTGGGAAAAATCACCTAAGAGCAGCTATTTCTTATCTAAATATTGGTATAATATATGCGAAAACATTGCAATTTGATATAGCCTTAGAATATTACCAAAAGGCATTGATAATATTTACAAAAGAAAATCATTCTTATGGATTAAGCCTTCTATATAATAACATGGGGGTTATCTTTAAACACAAAGGTGAGTATAATAAAGCACAACAATTTTATAAAAAAACTTTAGACTTAAGGTTAAAAGTCTTCGGAATTGACCATTATATGATTGCTAGGACCTACATGAATATTGGAACGGTTTATCAAAAATTAGACTTAGAAAAGTCAATTTCTTATTACAACGAAGCATTAAGAATCTACACAAAAGCATTCGGGAAAAACTATTCTAGCTCGGCTCGTATATATGACAACTTAGGTACTGTATTTAGAAGTCAAAAAAAATATGATGCTGCCATAAATCATTATTATAAATCCATTGAGATAAAAAGTTCGATTTTTGGAGATAACTACTCTGAAATAGCAGATTCTTACAATAACATTGGGTTAACATATTACAAAAACAATTCATTTTCTGAGGCATTAAATTATTACAATAAAAGCATAAAGACTCTTAAAAAATCAAATAAGCATTACCTCATTTCAGATTCGTACAATAACATAGGAAAAGTTTATTATCAACAGCAAGAGTATTTATCCGCATTATCCTATTATGACAAGGCAATTGAATCCAATATCAAAAAAAATGATACAACTCTAATAAGAACCTTTAACCCTAAAGACTTTTATGATTTAAATATCCTATTTGCAACATTAACTGCAAAAGCCAAAACATTTCAACAACAATACAAAAAGAATAAATCAATATCTGATCTTGAGCAAAGTACCATCTTATATCAACAATTAGATTTATTAAGTGATTATTTGAGGCAATCTTACCAAAATTATGAAGACAAAATAAATCTGGCAATACAATCAAAGGAAATGTATTCTGATGCCATTGCGGTACATCTCATTAATTACAACCTTACTAATGACAATAATGAATTAGAAAGGGTCCTTTATTACATTGAAAAAAGTAAATCAAATATTTTAAAAGATATACTTCTCGATACAAATGCAAAAAAAATTTCAGGATTACCCAATAAAATAATAACACTTGAAAAAAAACTAAAATCAAGTCGATCATATTATCAATCTCAAATCACATCTGAACAGTCCAAAGATTCTTCAGATAGTATCCTCATTCAAGAATACGAAAATAAACTTTTTGATATCAGTCGTCAACAAGACTCTTTGGTTCAAATTTTAGAAAAAAATCACCCAAAATATTACCAACTGAAACACCAAAACAAAACAATTTCTGTTTCTGAGATACAACAGAAATTAGATAAAAAAACTACTTTATTGGAGTTCTTTACTTCGGATAGTATCACCTATGCATTTACAATATCCAAAAACAAACTGTCAGTGAAGAGCATTCAGACCTCCTTATTAGAAGAAAATATAACTTCATTTCGTAAAGCCATTCTCTCAAAAAGTATCAAAAATTTAAAGAATAAAGGACATGAATTATATAACCAACTTTTAGAACCAATAAAAGCTAACATAGTAGGAGACAAACTTATTATTATCCCTGACGGACCTTTATGGCATCTCAACTTCGATCTATTATTAACAAAAAATAGTACAACGAATAACCCAAAGCTATTACCATACCTGTTTAAAGACTACGCCATTTCTTATGGTAATTCATCAGATTTATTGTTAAATCCACTTCAACAAAAAAGAAATAAAGAAAAACAAGATAATTGTCTTGCCTTTTCTTTTTCCGACACTACAAATACGTTTGTAACTAATACTATGCGATTAGCTGCATTACGAGATATAGGTGATGACCTTCCGGGAACGCGTAAAGAAATTAAAGCTATTGCGGATATTATTGATGGGCAATATTATTTTGGCGCTCAGGCAAATGAAGCTACTTTTAAGAAAAATGCCAATCAATATAAAATCTTACATCTCGCGGTACATGGAGAAGTAGATGACGAAAGACCACAGAATTCTAAACTCTTTTTCACAA
>NZ_JACC01000088.1 GCF_000520955.1 Aquimarina pacifica
ATACATTCCATCATAGTCTTCAGCTTCTATTTTTATGGAAGCTACTGTAGATCCAATACATTCTTGACATGCCTTTCCTACTCCAGGTAACGGGTCACCAAAAACTGCATTACCGCATGTTGTATTACCTGCGACTACTTTTATAACATAAACTTCATTAGCGCCATAGCGAATCGTTTTACTACCGCTAAAATTCATTACTTCACCTTCACTAGCAATAGTTACCCAATCACAAGAAGTATCATTTGAGGCTTCTGTTATCTTAAATGATTCCCATGTACCGTTTCTTGTATTTTCAACCATCTGTACATTTCCAGAATTATCAATTTGCAATCTTACATGCTGGGCAGGACCATCTGGCAATGTTATAAAATAGGTGTCTGCAATAGCTCCTTCTTCAAAATCAAAGTAAGTATAGGTCCCACTCCAAGCTGTGCCTTGCATATCGGCAGCAGTGCCATCCGATATAGTATTATCAGTACGTAATCTTGGTAAGGTCCCACCGGCAGCACGCTGTATATGCCAAGATCCATTGTCTTTGTCAACAAATTTCCATTCTACATCGGCACCTGTAGTACTTGTTGATGTTGTCTCGGGTATAGCACTCTCTCCATCTGAGGATAATCTTAAATTATGATGAGGAACATCAATATAATATGTCTTATTAGGATCTGGTGTAAATGTGCTTGATGAGATGTCTCCTTCGATAAATCTAATCCAATTTACATCCATTAAGAAACCCGAGTTACCTGTAAAAACAAGGTACAAATCTTCTACACCGCTTACAGGATTCTCTATTGTATAGGATTCTGTTTCCCAATTAGTCCAACTACCCGTAGTACTAACCTCAAATGTTCCTATTAAGTCTCCAGAGGCACTACCTGTTCGCAATTCAATATTTCCTCCTGAAGTCTCACTACTTACATTGGCGTCAAAACCTATTGCTCCTCTACCAAAATCTACATCTTGAAACATAATCCAATCTCCATTTTCAATATAGCCAACATTTCCACTACTAGAAATTCCTGTTTTATATTCATCACAATAATCTTCTGCCTGTATAACTGAAAAAGCATCAAAACCATCACATGTAATAGTCCCACCTCCATCAGAAGAAGTAGATACAAAAGTAAACATACCCAAACCTGGGTGAGCAAAATTATTGATCTCTGGCGAATACCCTGGATGTGTTAATACTTCTTTTGTATTTGGGTGATCTAGTCCTGCCTTAGAAAAAAGTTTGGCAGACATATAATATACGGGTGAAAATTCGCCACGATACTCTTCACTAATTGCATCTGTGGAAACTGAAACTATCCAAACGTTACAAGGGTTATATACATCTGATGTAAATGGCAAATCATTGTATCCTAAATTATATCTGGCATGATATTCTACCCCTGCAAGAAGTCTATTGTTTTCTGCATATACAATATCATTCCCCTGATTCCACATACACAAAGCAGCTTCCGTTAAATGTGCTATTCCTCCTTGAACATGTGCTTGATCCCTACCTGTTTCTTGAGCTTGGCCAGAAGCATCAAATATGTAATCTGTAAGCGCTGCACACCCATCATCTGTATCTTGATAACCAAACTTGTAAGCCTCAACTTGATAGTTATACTCGTATTCGTTATTCATAAAAATTGCCATTGACATATTTCCTCCAAGAGCTGAAGTTCCCCAGTTGGTTGAACGATGCGTTCCTGTATTGGTCCATGCGTCATATATTATTTCTTTAAACCAAGATTTAGCTGCATCAGCATCTGTTTGCGACCACCCTGCTTCTCCGTTGAAACCATGTTCTAGGATTTCGGCAGCTTGGGCCATTGCACCAGCGCCAGTGCTCACCGTTAAGGTTGGACCATAAACGTCAAAATCCCTAACAACATCAACCCAAGTGTCAATAATATCAATAGCTGCATCAGAATATGACTTGTCACCCGATGCAACCCATTTCATGGTCAAAACCCATGCAGCCATTCCTGCAGTATGCATAGCACCATTATCAGTGATTAAAGTTGATGGATTGGTTGTGAAATCAGCATTTGGACCGTTGTTTTTGGCAGCATTCCAACCGGTTGTCCAAGGCTCTTCCTCAGCTGCTACTTTAGTCCTTATAAGAGTAAGGTCTTCCTGCGTATGCCATCCACCTGGATGAACTAACTGCGCATTTACAGAATTAACCATTAAACCAATAAACAAATAAAATAGTCCTGTTTTATCAAATAGCTGAGATATAACTTCAAAAACATAATACCTTTTGTGAATTTGGTTTTTTTTCATTGTTTTTATAATTAGATTCATTTTTTAGATCTAGATTCCTGTCTACCAAAAAAGTTATGATTATTTCGCTGTTTGTTTTTTCACTATTTTCTTTACTATCTCTATACTTTCACCACTTATTTTAGCATAATACATTCCTTCAATCAATTTGGATATATCAATACGTTCGCTTTCGTTTGAAATATGCTGAGTAAATACT
>NZ_JACC01000089.1 GCF_000520955.1 Aquimarina pacifica
TGTAAACTATGTATCTTAACGAACATTAGATGAAACTAATCGAATTCTTAAAAAATATTGAGGAAATTGACGAAGAATCAGTTCTTTATGTAAAAAGGATTGATGATCAATTTTCTAGAGAATCAGAAGTTACAATACTCAATTTGACAGAAGAAGAATTGGAGTGGAAAACTTTTGAAGTGACTGAAAAAAAATGCCTCGGATTTGTATATTTTATGGAAGTCTTTCTTATCAAAGAATTCATGGAGGATATAGCTAACAGGGAATACCCAACTGTAGAAAAAAAATGTGAAAGATTGATTCACTATGTAGAATTTGATGCTTAAGAGTTAAAATCATGAAAAGAGAAAACCTCGAACAGAATTTAAAAGAAGCCACTTCTTCCCTATTAGAAATGGCAAAAAATTCTTGCTGGAATAAAATCTCTGACAATACACGTTACCTAATTTCTGAAATCAAAAATGACGAGTTGAATATCCTTGATAAAAGAAAAGATAGAAAAAGAAAAAATGACAAAAAAATATCGAAATCGCTTGAACAAATATCATCTGAATTAAGAGATATCTACGAAAATCTTTACGATATAAACTTGTATATCTATAAAAGCGAAAAAGACAATACAATAATTGAAATTCAATACTATCCTAAATCATCACTCGAATCTGAGTTTTACGAAACTGTAAAAAACAATGAACCTATGTTGCATTGTAAAATTGCTATTCCACCTGGATATAATGATAAAAAAGAAAAAATTGACGTTAATTGGGAATTAAATTAAATATAAAAAACGTTGGGTAACACTATATATGTGCCATAGCAGCAAAGTTATCAATCGAATGGTTATTGTATATTTATAAAGGCGTAATGCTTGCAGAATGGAAAAATTAGCAACCAATGCGCAGAAAAATCGAAAAGCAGGGTAACATTTTGCCCTGCTACGACACATATATTAAACGTTAGCCTTCACCCGTAAAAAGAAATTGATGGAATTGAAAAAAATAAAAAAATTACATGATATAAAGGAAAGTGATTTTATTAATTTTGATGAAGATATTAAAAAAATAGAAACAAAATTGGGGATTGAATTCCCTAAAATCTTGTACGATTTTTACAGAAAAATAGGTGTGCATTCAAGTATATTCCGATGGGTTTTAATTGATTTAAATATCAATAATTATGGATATTTAGAAATCAATACAGATGCTCAAACTGGTGATAAATGGGCAATTAATATAACTGAAAATAACAGCTTATTTTTTAAACCGTTTAAAGAAAAATGGGTAAAAGTAGAGTATTCAGTAGAAGAATTCTTATTGCATGAAATTCACGTAACATCGTGTTTTTCTTTGGAGTTTTCTGCTGTAGGAAAGTATACTGAACAGGAATTCATAAGAAAAGTAAATGATGGTTTTTTTCGTAAGATTAAAATTGAACCTATTGATTTAGATATCGCAAACATATATAGTCTTAAGATGAATTTCTATGAAACTTGTATAAATGATATAGTAGGAATCAATGGAGATTCTATGTGTTATGCATCTAACAATAAATCAGATTTTGAAAAGGTCACATCGTCATTTGGGGAAAAATGGCATGTAGCAGGCTTCGGATATTTGAATGAATAAAAAGGCGAAAGGCTAACACTATATATGTGATCATAGCAGCTAAGTGATGAATCGAATGGTTGTTGTATTTTTGGTAAGGCGCAATGCTTGCAAAAAGGAAAAGTTAGCAACCAATACGCAAGAAAAATCGAAAAGCAAGGTAACAATTTGCCCTGCTAAGACACATATATTAAACGTTGTAAGTCATTTAACAAAATCCAATGAAAATTAATAAAATTCTGGAAAAATATAATCTGATAAAAACATTTGAAACTGAATTAAATGTTGAAAAAGAAGTATTTATTAAAGAATTTAGACAAATAACGGAAAAGGGCTGTTATTCTCCTTTTCTGATAATGTTGGATAATTTCAAATCTGAAAATAAAAAATACATCGGAACTATTAATTCAGGAGGTTTCATTATCCGAGAGAAATTCATAATTGACAATTTTGCTACTAATAATTTCGCCATAGTGAAATCGGAATTTCATAATGAAAACAATAAGTTAACAGTAAAAACTGTGATAAAGGGAATGGAATTCTTGCCCTTTGCTCTAAGACTCATCATTTTTGGAATTTACCTATTGACAATATTACTTCTTGTGATTGAAATGCTAATTCCTCCAATACAAACTGACATTGATATGGCATATATTTTACCTCCTATTTTTGTAACAATATTTGTGTATTTTTTGACATATCGACCTTATAAAATTGCGAAAAAGAATGTAATTGAGAAGAAAGATGACGTAAATTTAATTTACCAAACTATAGAAAAAACGCCTTACAACAATGTATCCTATGAAAAGCACTAG
>NZ_JACC01000090.1 GCF_000520955.1 Aquimarina pacifica
AACTTGCCACCAAGCATTTGGTCCTTGTGCAGCAGTAACTGAACCGCCTCCAAAATTTCCGTTAGTATCGCCATCAATAGCACGTGAGGCTGCGGCATTATTTAAAGTTGTAGACTGCGTTGCTACACCATTTAGTGCTAGGTTTTCATTTTCATTATCGTCATCGTCATCGTCATCGTCATCGTCATCATCGTTGTTATCACCTTCAATAACTAAGAATTTGCTAACAAAAGGAGCATGACGATAATTGTCATCACCGTTCTGTCTAGCTGTAATGCGCGTAGTTCCCGCACCAACAATTTTGATTTTATTGTTAACAATAACCGCTACTTCAGGGTTTGCACTAATATATGAAACTGTTAAACCAGAGCTAGCAGTAGCACCAGGTGAAAAATCAGCATCTCCGACTTCTTTTGTTGGAAGATTAGGCATTGTAATAGATTGTGCAGTCTTAGCTTCTTCTTTTACCAAAAAAGCACATTCAGGTCTAACATAAGGCTCAAAATCAATTTCATTCTCCTCCATTTTTTGATTAACGTAGGTCAAGACAGCGTCTTCGTCAGCAATTATTGTTCCATCAGTAGTAGTCCCTGAAAAAGTAACTGCCCCGCCAGCCATAGTAATTTTCTTTACCATTCTATAAGCTACTTCATTAGTCATTCTTAATGTAGCATTAGCCACAGACCATTGCTGCCTCATAGGCAAAAACATATGCTTTAAAATACTTTTACCTTCTAAAATCTGATAGTTATCCTCTTGAATATCTGGAATCGTAAATTCTTCATGTGCCCATGAATCACCTCTACCACCTTGTCCTAAAGGAAAGATATGTCCTCCAGTGAAATCACCCTCAACATCGTTCATTTCATATTTTATAACACCATAAGGATCGGGATCGTCATCATCGCAACCATCTAATAATACGGTCATATTACTACCATCTGGATTTTTGAAAACCGACTTGTCTGTATTTATTGAAAAAATCATATTTGGGTCAAGTTCACGCATCATCGCTACAAGTTGGAGATTTCTTACGTTCATAGCAGCAGCATCTAGCCAATACCCATCTACGCCCATTTCTTTAAAACGTTTCATATAGCCTTCCATTAGATTGGTTCTGGCCGCATATTCATCTCCATTAAAGTATTGATTTACATATGCATACCATTCATCGGCAGCTTCATCTGAAGTATCTACTGCTGTAAATTCCTTACAGTTAAGATATAAAAGAACTTTTTTTCCAGCATCCTTAAATACTTTGATTACATCAATGATGACTTGTTCGTTACTATAACCAGTCTCTTCATCGATTGCTGGCACAAACTCTTCACTTATAACAAAGTCAGGATTTCCAGTTACCGCATGAACATTCGGATTGTACCTTAATGTAAATTTATTTGTTCTAGCATTTTGTGTCATGTTAGTAAGTACATGACCCATAGTGGGATATTTAGCGACCATCTCTTCAGCTCCTGCTACATAATCATATCCTTTTTCATCAACATATTGATCTAATTGAGGACCACCCCTCACATATAGACGGGCTCCCCAAGACCCTTCTAACCATGATGCGTTGGGTTCTTGAGCAGTTAACATGCTAGGTAAAATACATAATAATATTAATAACAAATAAAGTCTATACATTTGTGACAAAGGTCTGCCTTTAAAAAAAGCGAATAATTTTTGATTGTTTTTCATAATGACTACTAATTATAATTTTTCAAATTCGAGACTAGTTTATTAGTTAATAGAGATTCGGACGGTTACATTGCATCCGAATCCCTATATTTTGTTTTATTCTTTAATTAATTTTCCTGTATACGTAGCGTAATCATTAGTCGCTTTTATTAAGTATAATCCAGGAGTCAAACTACTTGCATTAATCGAAGTTGTCCCTTCATTTAGGGTACCAGTAACTATGATTTTACCGGTAGCATCTTTAATTGTATATTTAGTTGTAAGTGAGTTGTTTAGTTTTATTATGAACTTATTTTTTACCGGGTTAGGATAAATTAATAGTGCGTTATCTGAAGGTATTGTACCAGTATTTTTTGCTTGGTCACTAGAAAATTCTATCCAGTTTAAATTCATTAAATACCCATTACCGCCTGTAAATACTACATACACATCATGAGTGCCGCTTACCGTATTCATTACATCTGCACTTACAGTATTATAAGTAGTCCATGAATTTGTAGTTTCAACGGGAATCGTTGCGAGTAAGGTTCCAGTAATGCTATCGGCTCTAACTTCAATATTTCCACCAGCAGTTCTACTTGATACACGTGCATCAATAGAACTGGCACAGCTAAGATCAATATCACTAAACATAGACCAATCACCATTTTGTA
>NZ_JACC01000091.1 GCF_000520955.1 Aquimarina pacifica
TTCATCCATCGGCGCTATTAATTGTTGATATAATTGATGGGCTATTTTTTTGTATTCGTTGGTGTTTTTGCTTGTTATGGCTTCATTTAATCGAATAATCTTGTTGGGCAAGTTAGCTACTTGTAATTTTTTTATATCAAATGTATTCTTCCCAATAATAAAAGCATAGGTAGTAGTCTCATTTGCTACAAAAAATTCTATTACTATTGTTCTATGATCCGAGTTTTCCTGTATTTCAGAAACGGTTGCAATCTTATTCTGGTATTTGAGTTGGTAGTACTTTGGGTAGTCTTTTTCTAATGTTTGATTCAGGGAGTCACGTGTTCTGTTTACGGCAAATAACTTATTATTTAGTTTTTTTATTTTGATACTGTCGATTAATGAATTGGATTGAAGTTTTGTGATCTCTGATTGATAAAAGGCTTGGTCTGTCTTTAGTTTTTTTTCTTTTTCTAATACATCTTTGGGTATTGTAGAGCTGTTTTTAGCATCGGTATCTACTAAAAGTTCTTTTAGGGTATTTGCCTTGCTTTTTTCAGAATAATAGAATGCGTTCTCTAGATTTTTCGGGTCTTTAGTTTCTTTATATACTAATAAATGTGTTTCTATAGCATCTTTATAAATTTCTTTTACTCGTCTAGCAAAACGTACCTTATCATTATAGTTTTGGTAGGATTGTCGGATATAATCTATAAGAATTTCGATGCTTCGGTAAACTTCGGTAGCGCGTTCTAAGTCTTTAATGTTTTTATGTTGCCCATATTTTCTTTGCAAGACTTCAGATTTTCCTGTAAAAGTTATTAAAAGTTTTTCCCAATCATAAAAGTTATCTGGATCAAAAGTATCTCGAGTATTTTTTTTATTATTTGCAAGTAAAGCTTTATTGTAGTGTATTATTGCTTCTTTATATTTTCTTTGTTCAGAATATACGGATGCGATATTGTTTAAAGCATCTATAGTGAGGGGATGCAACTTTCCATAATTATTTTCAAGAATTTTTAGGCTCTTTGTATAATAGAAAAAAGCATCCTCATAACTGTTTTTTTCTTTATAGATATCTGCAATATATGGATAGGTCTTTGAGACTTCATAAGAGTCTTCTCCGAAAAGTGCCGTACTGATACGCAAGGATTTTTGAAAATATAGCATAGCAGTATCAAATTCTTTTTTTTGTAGATAAACGTTTCCGATATTTTTATTCATTCGGGCTACATCTCTGTTGTGTTCACCATATTCCTTTTGATGAATTTGTAGCCCTAAATTATAGTAATACAAGGATTTTTGATAGTCTTCCTTTTTATCATAAATAATACCAATGTTTCCATAAATAATGGCAAAGTTATAATGTTTTTTACCAAACCAGTCACGACCTGCATCTAGACTTTTGTTATAATATTTTAAAGATTTATCGAATTCTCCTTTAGCCATTAATGCATTCCCTAGATTGTTATAAATATGAAACAACCCTCTTGTATTTTTCAGTTCATTAAAAACAGAAAGAGCTTTCTGATTATACATAATTGCATTATCGTAATCTCTAAGTATATAATATGTAGCCCCCAAATTGATATAATTAGCCCCTATTCCAATATTATTTTCTTCATTATTATCAATAAAAATAGTGAGTGATTTTTTGTAAGATTCTATAGCTTTATTTAGTTTTCCGGTTATCTTATAAATCAATGCCAGGTTAGAATAAGATTTTGCAATTTCACTGTATTCAATTTCAGCTATTTGCTTTTTTGTTGTAAGTGCTTTGTTAAAATATAAAAGAGCGTTATTATAGTCAGAAATTTCTTCATAATACATACCTATGTTGTCATATGCATTGGCTTCTTCGACATTGTTTTTACTTAGATATTTTTTACAAACCTCAATTGCGTTTTTAGAATTTTCTAGTACATTTTCTAGGTGTCGATTCATTATATAATTTTCGGAAATCTTATTATAACAACGTGCCACTTTTTTCCAGGATTGCGCCTTTTTATAAATGGGCAATGCTTTTTGAAATATTGGTATAGCCTCATTGTATTTTCCATGGGTAAACAAGGAATCTGCCTTATGATAATATGAGAATGCAATAAGGGTATCATTAGTAGATTGCCCCAAAGCACAATTTGTAAGTACAATTAATAAAATGCTGGTTAAAAATAACCTCATAATTTTCATGGTTTTACTTTTCGCCTATAAAATAACAAAATTGATAGGAATAGTATAGAAAATGTAATACCAAGTATATAATACCCATAATTAGCAGTACCAAAATCAATTGGAGTCGAATCGCC
>NZ_JACC01000092.1 GCF_000520955.1 Aquimarina pacifica
ATACATTCCATCATAGTCTTCAGCTTCTAATTTTATTGATGCTGCTGTAGATGCAACACATTCCTGACATACTTTTCCCACTCCTGGCAAAGGGTCTCCAAAAAATGCATTGCCACATGTTGTATTACCAGTGACTACTTTTGTAACATAAGTGCCATTGGCTCCATAACGAATGGTTTTTGTACCACTAAAATTCATTACTTCACGTTCATTAGCAATAGTTACCCACTCACAAGAACCAGAACCCTCTACTTCAGTAATTGCAAAAGATTCCCAGGTACCGTCTCTAGTATTTTCTACCATTTGCACCTTTCCATAATTATCAATTTGTAATCTTACACGACCTGTAGGTCCATCAGGTAAGGTAATAAAGTAGGTGCCTGCAATGGCTCCTTGTTCAAAATCAAAATAGGTATAAGTACCACTCCAGCCCGTAGCTTGCATATCAGCAGCAGTACCATCTGTTATGTTATTATCAGTACGAAATCTTGGTAAAGTCCCACCTGCGGCACGTTGAATATGCCAAGACCCGTTGCCTTTGGCAACAAATTTCCACTCAACATCAGCACTTGTAGTACTTGTTGATGCGGTGTAAGCATATTCACTTTCTCCCGTTGCTGCTAGCCTTAAATTGTGATATGGTGCATCTATATAGTATGTCTTATTGGGGTCAGGAGTGAAACTAGTGTTAGTTGAGTCGGTATCAAGAGTAATCTCAAAACAACTCAGTGAACCTGCAGGAACAGCACCAAGAATACTTGATGAATTAGAATTAGTGTATGTGTTTACCACTCCTTCAATGTCACTATCTGTATTCCAGTAAGTTCTTGTTATTTGATTCGTTGATTTATAATTCGTTAAATCAATGGAAATATTTATACTTGAATTATTTGGATTAACAGCCCAAACTGTAAGTAAATTATCCTTTATTAAGGCAGTAGTATGTGAAAGCTCATTTGGTGTTTCAATATCTAAAACCTGCCCACGATGTGAGGTATTTGTTAGCTTATTAAAAATAAAATATTTTACATTTCTACTAGGGGTTCCTGATGGGTTCAAAATATAACAGTGCCCTTGGTTTTTTGTTCCAATTGCTAGCCAACCTGTAAGACCCGAAAAACCAGCATTAATTGCTTCCATCATATACGAAAAAGTAAGTACTTCATCATAACCTGATGTACTTTTCCAATCATGAAGTTCCGTGTTCCAAATTTCTTTTTCAGTTCCTAAAATATCATGAGCGCGTTCAACAAAAGCGTTTGCACTTCCACCTGGATCTGTATTATGCGAAGCGACAATATCAATAGCATCTCTACGTCGCTCAGTATTTACATTATTTAGCCATGAAGCTCCTTGAGCATAACTCCAGGTAGAAGGAGCTATTATTTTTGGCATGTTGATCCCTTTTTGTGCTAAATCATCTTCAAGATACTCAGCAATATCTCTAATATGAGTAGGAGTCACGTAATTCCATTCATTGGTGATGTCTAGATAACTTATTTCAAAACCATACGAATCCATAAGTTCTAAATATCTAACTAGGAATTCTGAACATTTCTCCCAATCAAAAGAGAAGTTGCTATTACTTCCAGTACTTCCAGTTATCCATTGCGGATAGGGCTGCCAAGCAACATTATTCATTGCTTCATCTAAGGGGCGGGGTGATGCAAAAAATTTAATATTAGGATTTGCATCCTTCATATCTTGCATCATAGGGATGATTTTATTTGTGTATGCTGATAAATTATAATTACCTTCTGTTAATTCATAACCACTGTTGATTGCAACGCGTATAAAATCAATGTCATTATCCACAACGGACCATTTAGATACTAAATCTTTTTCTTCAGCGCTTAAAGAATTGGTCCAGTACCAAAGACGCTCATAATCCATACCATATCGCATAGTCTGTTTAGGGGTAGAGCCTACCTTTACAGAAATCTGTGCCTTAGCAATAGAGCATAAGCACATCAATAGTGCAATTAAAAAATGATTGGGTGTCTTCATGATTTGTTTTTTTTATAGAATAGGTCTCATTATTTCTTTACTATTTTTTTAATAACCTTTATACTTTCACCATTTATTTTAGCATAATACATTCCTTTAGTCAATTTGGATATATCAATACGTTCGATTTCGTTTGAAATATGCTGAGTAAATACT
>NZ_JACC01000093.1 GCF_000520955.1 Aquimarina pacifica
TCATCACCCGCATCAGAAACATCCGTAATTGGTGTGGATACTGGTAGTCCAAGAATATCTGGTAAAATCGCGGTAGCTGTAGCACTATTCTCGATACCTCCCGCATCAATATCCGCTTGAGTCAACGTATACATCGCCTCAAACGTAGCCGTCTCACCAGGAACTAAAGTTCCTTCAGCACTAGCACCATCATTCGAATCAAAATCGGGGACAGGAGTAGTACCGGTTCCACTAAATACCGTCTCGGTAATACTTACACCACTTAAGGTCTCATTTCCTGTATTTTCTATCGTATAGGTATAAGTAACTATATCACCAGCATCTACCACCGTAGCATCTAAGCCGCCGGTAATATCTATAACACTGGTCTTGATCGCTTCAATGGCTAAAATATCTTCTCGCCAATTCGGCTCTCCACCAACACTATCCGTATCTGGAAATGGACTCGAAGCTGTCTGACCTCCATTGGTAGGACCTCCAGTATCGGTAGTCCCGACACCATCGGCATCAAAATTATCATCCAGACCATCCCCGTCGGAATCAGCACCAGCAGCAGTCGTATCTGCAATACCATCATCATCGGTGTCATAAGCCTCGATCGTATCACTCTCTCCGTCTTCATCACTATCTAAATCAATATAATCGGCTCCATCTCCTAAGCCATCGGTGTCTACAGGCACTATAGGTGTACCCACCAAACCACAATTGACCAAAGAACAATCAACATCATATTGATCATCAATACCATCTCCATCAGTATCCACTCCGCTTGGAGCAATATAGTCTGCTGTGCTTTGTAATTCTATATTATCAACAATACCATCATCATCGGCATCAATATCCAAAAAGTCAGGACCATCATTGGTATTACTATCTGAATTTGGAGTCCCTAAGGCAGAACCAGAAGTAATTTCTCCGGTAACTAGACCACTATCAATATCATCAACAGTATCTGCTAAGCCGTCTCCATCGGCATCTGGATCATCAGCATCATCAATACCATCTCCATCACTATCAGTACCTCCCTGAAATCCATCATCAATACCATCATTATCTACATCACTACCTCCTGTCTCATCAACATCAACACTATCTGGAATACCATCTCCATCACTGTCTGTTAAGGTATCATTAACCCCATCAAAATCAATATCAACACCTCCTGCCTCTGTAATATCAGGCAATCCATCATTATCACTGTCTAAATCAAAATGATTCGGAATACCATCTCCATCTGCATCAAATAAAGTGATCAATGTATCACAAATACCATCTGTAGGAGTCGTGTCATCACAACTAGCACTTGTACCATTTCCTATATCATCTTCATCCTGATAATTTAAAATACCATCCCCATCATTGTCTAAACTAGGATCAATACTCAAACTATTCTCAGCGGTATCAGGAATCCCATCATTATCATCATCAAGATCTAACTCATCAGGAATACCATCATTATCATTATCTACAAATACGGTTAATAACACAGCCGCACTTATTTCTTCACAAATATTAGCCTCATTGGTAATAACCAATTGGTATTGATCGCCATTATCGCCTGCAACACTCAATACATCGGTAGTATAGCTTAGTAAACTTCCCGAAGTGGTAGTACCTGAACCTCCGGTGCCTCCGGTAACATCAACAAAACTAGTACCGCCATCGGTACTTACCTGCCATTGGTAACTGATATCAGTACTAGCGGTAGTTGCTGGATTTGTAGTAGGCGCAGCAAAAGCAATCGCAATCGCTGTAAAAGTAGCTGTATCCCCTTCTAATACAGACATATCCACAGGATCTGTAGGAATAGAAGTCGTTATAGCCTCCTGAAAAGTATTCTGTCCTCCTGCAGTAATCGCTGGTGTGGTATCATAGGCACCCGCAGTTACTCCTGCAGCAGTTACCAATCCATCTCCATCAACATCG
>NZ_JACC01000094.1 GCF_000520955.1 Aquimarina pacifica
TGCAGCGATTACTTTTTGTAATTCTATTTCAGCATCTTTTCTGATAAAGGATTTGTCAAGATCAAAATAAATAATTTCAAGATCGAGTAGTTTTGCCAGATCATCACCTGGATTTACTTCTTTCCCATCCAATCCTCCTTTACCTAATTGCAGGGGTAACTGATGTTTATACTCTAATACATTATTGGTATTGAGTAATGCCTCTGTGGGACTATACTCGGTTTTAGTACCTCGAACAATATATGGGGTATCACATTGTAGATCGAATGCATATACACCTTTACTATCAGCAACTGCTCGTTGAAGCTCTGTGTTATTGTCATCTAGGAGTACCACTTCGGCTCCTGGCAACACCTCTTTAGAATTCGCATCGGTAACCACCCCACTTACATACTGATTGCAAGAAGTGATCAATTCCCCTGTTTTCTTAAAACTATAGATATCATCACTTCCTTTTCCGCCAACACGGTTACTAGAGAAATATCCTATTTTAGTATCTTCATTTAAAACAAATGTAAAATCATCCTCTGAACTATTGACAGGTTTCCCAACATTATAAGGAATAGAAAACACCCCAAATTCTTCGGGAACCGATACAAAAATATCCAGCCCTCCCAAACCTATATGGCCATCACTGGCAAAATACAAGCGTCCGGATTTACTGATATAAGGAAAGGTTTCTCTACCTTCTGTATTGATTTTATCTCCAAGATTCTTAGGCTCCCCAAAGGTGCCATCTTCATTTACATCAACTACATACAAATCTGATAAACCTCGACTATCTGGCATATCACTGGCAAAATACAATTTACGACCATCAGGACTTAAAGCTGGGTGAGCCACAGAATAATCTTCACTGTTAAAGGGAACTTCTTCTACCCCGCCCCACTTTCCTTTATCAAGGGTCGCACGATACATTTTTAATAAAATAGTCCCTTCAGCACTAGAGCCTAATTTGTTTTTAGTGTAATTATTACGGGTAAAATAAACCGTTTGCCCATCTTGAGTAAAGGCGGTAGAGGACTCATGAAAACGAGTATTGATCTTTCCTTTTACTTTACTGGGAGTCTGTAAAATCCCATTAGCCTCTATAATATTTGAAGAATACAAATCCAAAAAAGGCATCTCATTCCATTCATGTACACTCTTTGAAATACCACCACCACTTCCTCTGGAAGAAGCAAACACTAATTGTCCCTGATGATTAAAACTAGGGGCATAATCAGAGTATTTAGAATTCATATTGAGCTTAAGCAATCTAAATTTTCCCGATTGCATTTCTATAAAACGAAGATAATCACGAGTATTCATAAAAAATTCTGCTCGTTGATCATTACCAGTAAGCGTATTAAACTTTTCCATAACCTTATCAGCAGCATCGTATTGTTCAATACTTTTTAAACTCTGAGAATATCGAAATAAATATTCCGGATCCAACTCATCGGCATAGGCAGTGGTTAATTTATCATACCAAGGCACAGCATCTTCTAACTGGGCATTAAAGTAATACGAATCTCCCAGTTTTTTGAGTAAGTCCTCTGACTCATACCCATTCTGAGCAACCTGAAGATAGATCTTACGCGCATCTACAAAGGCAAAACGATCAAAATTCTCATCTGCTTTGGCCAAACTCCGTTCTTGAGAAAAACCGCTAACAGACACTAAAAAACTAACTAAAAAACAAGTAAGATATGTATTAAAATTCATAGTGTGTATTGTATTTTAAATCTAACATCATCATATACGTACCGCCACAATCCCAACTATATGTATATGGGATCCTATAGAGTGCAGATACCTTAAAAGAAACGTGGGGTTAACATTCGATTGTATTTTTTAAA
>NZ_JACC01000095.1 GCF_000520955.1 Aquimarina pacifica
GGACTCTCTGCTTTTTCATGGATGCTATAGTTAATACGGGGTTTGGTGCTTAACCCAAAGTTTAGAGCTTTTAATGAAGTCCGCCAAATCTTTTTGATTTGGCTTTATAAAGAAAAAGATAAAACAAAATAAAAAGTTTTGGCTAAATACTTAATCGAAAGTTCACTACTTTTAATTCCCGTACTAACCATAGCCTAGACGTTGTAGCTAATTAGGTACGTTAAACAAACCGTGATAATACGAAAGGAAATAAAGGATGACAATGAACTTTACTTATATTTCAATGGAAAATTGATTTATAAAAGATGGTTGAATCTTGGCTATTCTAAAGTCTTTGATAAAATGGCTTATGGAAAAGACACTTTTGTGAGTATTGTAACAGACGAAAATGGAAAAACGAGACACAAGAGAAAAATATTTATAAACGGAGAATTTTGTGAATCTAAACAAGATTTTTGGAATAAATACGTTGCGGAAATCGACTCTGAATCGGCAAAACATTTTGGAAAAAATCTTGATGCTTTCAATGACGCTATAACAGCAGAAGGACCAGGTTTTCCAGGAGATTGTATTATAGAAATAGTCGGAACTGAAAAACTGGAAAAAGTATTCGGAAAAGATGATTTTGATTTTATTATAGATTTATTGAGAAACGCTGAATTCGTAGATTTAATAGTGGAAAAATCAGAGGTGTGAAATACAAAAATATTCCTTCAGCAATTCACAATTTTGGACATAGTTTTTTAAGCTATGAAAATTATGTTGATTCTGATTTCGTAATTGATGAATTGAATAAAATAAGTGGAAAGAATTACGACATAAAAATTGATTGGAAAACTAAAGAATTCCAACCAAAGACAATGATTTCTGACCGAATTACTAAATCAATTGGTTATTGGTATGATAACATAAATGAGCATTTCAAATCACAAAACGTGGAATTTGACTCTCTAAAATCATTTGAACTAATTTGGGAAAATGGAAAAAGACCAAAAGTTATTGCGACTGACGATAGAGGAAAATTTTACGAAAAAGAAATAACAAATACATTATAAACTGAATAAAAAACTACTTACAACACCGTATATAATTTATTGCTAGTTCTAGCCTACTTACGAAAATCCTCGCGGATTTTCTATTCGGTTTTTATTTGCTAAATTACGTGCTAAACCACGCAACAAACCATATACAAACACGTTGGCAAACATTAAAATTTATGAATAAAAATTGTGTTTTGAAAAGAACAATTCCCTTAATAGTATTTTTTATCGTATCAATTGGATGTAATAATGTTGTAAGAGTCGAAAGCCACAAAAATACTGATATAAGGGATTCTGATTTGACTGAACCGACAAATTATAACAGAATTAAAAATTGTGAAGAAGGTCAAGAACTAGCGAAAAAAGAACTGCGAGAAGGAAAGATAAAATATATTTTCGGAGGTTTTGGAAATCGTCAAAATCTTCCTAAAAAGCTAAAAGAGCTTTATGAAATTGAAATTATTACGGTTGAAGGAGTACTTGGAATTCCAAATAAATGTTATAATGACATAATGTATGCTGAGATTCAAAAAAAATTTGGAAAAGATGCTTTTAACAAAGCTATGGAGAATTAAAAACTATTTGCCAACAACATATATGTGCTCATAGCGGCTAAGTGATGAATCGAATGGTTCTTGTATATTTGGTAAAGCGCAATGCTTTCAAAAAGTTAAAGTTAGCAACCAATGCGCAGAAAAATCGAAAATCAAGGTAACATTTTGCCCTGCTACGACACATATATTAAACGTTGCCAGCAATTCGGTACGTTAAACAAACATCCTTTACAAAG
>NZ_JACC01000096.1 GCF_000520955.1 Aquimarina pacifica
ATAGGAACGATTACTAATGAAGATCCTTTGCCTACAGTTAGTATTGCAGACATAATGGTTGATGAAGGTGATGATGCTATATTTACAATCTCACTTACGAATCCAAGTAGTGAGGATATCACAGTTACCTTTATAGTTGATGATGTTGAGGCTATCGAGACAGATGATTATATAGAACCAACAACTCTAACTGTTATTATCCCAGCAGGTGATAGTAGCATAGATTTTACAGTTGTAACCGTAGAAGATATTTTAAGTGAACCGACAGAGACTTTTGAGGTAACTATTACAGATGTTCAAACAAATACAACGAATACAAGCCTAATGATTACCGATGATCAAGCTGTTGGTACTATAAATGACGACGAGATACCAGATCCGTCTCTTACATTTACAAAAACAGGAGAGCCAAATGGTTCATCACCAGGAGATATTATTACATATACATTTAGTGTACAAAATACTGGAAATACAATTGTTAATAATATAGTAATAGACGATATGTTAACAGGCAGTTCTAACTTATCATTGACTCCTTCTACTTTAGCACCAAATGAAATAGGTACCGCTACAGCTACTTATGAAATTACACAACAGGATATTAATTTTGGAGAAGTAATTAATAGCGCAACGGTAATGGGAGAAGATTGGTTCTCAACCCTGATGGATACTTCGGATAATGGAGATGAGTTAGTAGATGATGATGGTGACTCAGATCCCACAAACGACCCTACAATTACAATGATTGATCAATTTCCAAATCTTGCATTAACCAAAACTGGAAAATACATAGACACAAACAATGATGATCTTCCTAATGTAGGTGATCAAATAGAGTATACATTTACCGTAGAAAACACTGGTAACTTAGATCTTGTAAGTATTGTTCTTACCGATCCATTACCAGGTGTTGAAGTAACGGGAGGTCCTATTGATCTTGCTGTAGGAGAGTTTGATTCAACAAGTTTTACGGCATTGTATACATTGGTTGATGAAGATGTTCTTTCTGGTTTTGTGACAAATCAGGCTACGGTAACAGGAGAGGATACTAATGGGATTGTTGTAACTGACTTATCAGATGATCCGGATAATAATACTGATATCGATGTAGATGAAGATGGTGATGGAGAAGATGAAACTATTACTGTTATCGAGGGGGTATTCTCGGATTTGGACACAGAAAATGATTTGGTTATTTACACAGCACTTAGTCCTAATGGAGATGCTATAAATGACGAATTTAGAATTGTAGGATTGCGTAATTTTCCAAATAATACATTAGAAATATATAACCGCTGGGGAGTTAAAGTATTTGAACAAGACGGGTATGAACAACCAGGTGTTCGATTCTTTGAAGGGATTAGTAGCGGTAGAGTAACTATAGGAAAGAACCAAGAGTTACCTGTAGGAACATATTACTATGTTCTTAGTTATGAAAATGCCTCAGGAAGCAATGAGTCTAAGGCAGGCTACCTTTATATAAATAAATAATATATTCGGAATAGTATATATTTGTTATTCCCTAATCGAATTTAAATGCTTATGAATAAACAACTATTAAATATATTTATACTTGTGCTGTTAGGTGCTTCTCTAAACACCGTAATAGCACAACAAGACGCTCAATATACACAGTATATGTATAATACCATTAGTGTTAA
>NZ_JACC01000097.1 GCF_000520955.1 Aquimarina pacifica
AAGTAGAATTGTTTGTAAGAGGGACAGGACTAGGTACTACCGAAACCGCTCACTTTTTTATAGATAATGTGTCTGTAGTTTATTACTCTGAGGATATCAAAATTGTAGAGGAGAAGAATTATTACCCCTTTGGTTTGGTACAAAAAGGGTATAATAATGTTGTAAACGGTAGAAAACATAACTATGGTTATAATGGTAAAGAAGAGAATAATGAGCTTGGTTTGGAATGGATGGATTATGGAGCTAGAAACTATGATGCTTCACTAGGTAGATTTATGAATATAGATCCTGCAGCAGATGCTTATGGTAGTTGGACACCTTATCATTATGTTATGAATAATCCCATTGTTTTTATAGATCCTACAGGAGCTTTTACCGAATTTTTTGATAAAAAAGGAAATAAAATTGGTGAGGATGAAGGCAAAGATGACGGACATGTTGTTATTGTTGTTGATAAAGAAGATGTAAAAAGAATTAAAAAGAACACCAAAGATGGAAAACTAGCAAGCAAAGCAGATGCTGATAGCGGAATAAAAACCACCAAGACTGTTTTAGCAGAAGCTTTAAATGTTTTAGAAAGAACAGAAAATAATGGAGGATTGAGTGAAGAAGCATCCACCGTTAACTCGAAAGGAGAAATTGTAAGATCAGAAACAGGTAGTGCCGAAACAGAAATAAGAAATGGAGTTGAGGTTTTAACATCCGAAATAATAGTTCCCAGAGGAGATGGAAATACTTCAATTCACTCACATATTACCGAAGGCGTTGAGATGAATGAAGATGGAACCGCAGGAGGAACAACATCTAGTGCCCTAGATCCTGGTCCAGGTGATCCCAATACTTTCAGTGACTTTAGTCAAAACATAATTGTAGGTCGATTAGGGAAGATAACAACTACTCGAAAAACTCTAACTAAATCGGCTTCTATTTCTAAGCCTGGTCTAGGAATAGCCATTTTTGGCAGAAATATAACAACAAAATCTAAACCACAGGCAAAATTAACCAAAAACGCAGTACGAAAAATAATAGAATAAATTTTTAGATATATGAGCAGAATTTTATTGATAGTAATTTTTAGTTTATCCACTTTTTTAAATTTGATAAACGGACAAGAAACAGTAAAAAGTATTAATTGTATAATATTAATTGAGGAACAATTATCTGAGGCTTTGTCAGGGAAATTTGAGTTTAATGATTCAAGTGGTAGTAAGTCTATTATTGAATTTGGTTATGAAAATGGGGAAATGAGATTTATTGAGAAAGACTATAAAAAGTTAGAATCATTACGTAAATATACTAGGTTGAATATGAAGATTGAGGATAAGTCTGAAGGTTATTCATACACAAAAAAAATTGACGTTATAGATTTAAGACAGCGTTATATTATTTTAAAAATATATAATTGTCGAAAAAATGCTAGTAGAGTTTATATAGAAACACCGAGACACAGTGATCCTACACCAAAAACGAGAAAAACAAGAAAATTGAAATGTAAACGCTATTTACCCATTACGAATTAACCAGATAATTTGAACTAATAGACGCAATACGATGCCCCTGATTGGGCAAAAGAAG
>NZ_JACC01000098.1 GCF_000520955.1 Aquimarina pacifica
ACGGAAAAAATTTCCGCGATATCATATCCGAGCGGTCTGGTTTGCTAAAAAATGTAAAACCTGATAAATACCTTCGTAAGGAGACCCTTTTTCTAATTCCAACAAATGATTTTGATTTTCATGATCTGTTATTAATAATCGAGTAAAGTCTTTTTTATTTCTCACTCCATCTTTAAATTCTTCTTCAATTGCCAAGCTTACTTTTTTAATATTAATATTTTCAATAATATTAAAATACATATCATTATTATTTATAACCCTTAGGTCTGTTAAAATAAACCAATGAGAGGAGTCTAAATAGTAAATTAGCAATCCTTTTTCATTATTCGTTAGTTGAGATGATAATAAGTCACTATACTTTTTATCTATAGAATCATTTAAGATTTTAGTATACTGGCCTTCACCTCCTTTCCTCTTAAATATTGAAACTAAAATTGAGGATTTATCTTTTTTCATAACTATTTATTTTAAAGTCTTCTGCAAAAGAATTCCATTCTTCGATTGTATAAATGAATACCCAAATCTCTTCATTATGTTAGGATTTAAAAAACCTTTGTTTATTACTGAAGATCCATAGATTGAAATTTTATTGGCTCCTGCTTTTAATGCTTCAGATTCTAAACTATTTATTAGAGATTTAAAGCCTGAAAGACTTTTCGTCTGACTTTCTATTAAGAATATGTTTCTATTAAAAGTTTTTCCAACTAAACCTTTTGTTCCATGGATAGAGTAATTCCCTACTTTTTCTGCACCCTTGAATAATGCCTGTGAAAAAGTTTCTTCGCTTAGCTCGACCATTCCGCTTACACCCCTGCTTGACTTTAAGAACATGGCACCTACAGCTCTTAAAGAAGCAATCATAAAGATTGGGGAGTCCCAGCCCATTTCTTTAATATTACCTGTTGCTTTTGGCATTTTTCCTCCATAGGCTTGTAATGCTTGTAAAGCCCAACCAACCATAATGTTATGAACATCTTCTGTAAATCCAAAATCTTCTAAAGATTCTATTGAAGAGAATCCTTGTCCTATTTTTCTTATTTCTGTTCTAAATAACTCATAGTATTCACTTTCATCATACCATCCTGCTTTTTCTCCAACTCCTCCTGCATGATAATGCTGAGTTTGAGAACCAATAGGTCCATCCATTGCATAGCCCATAGGAATTTCTCTTACTTGACCTTCTTGACAATTATTACAATTAGAGTAAATCTCAAATGAAGCCAATGCTTTAAGTAAGTTAGTTCCGTAACTAGTAATCTCACCTGGGTTTATGTGACTATTATTATCATATAACCCTGAAGAAGCGTTAGCAGCATAATCTCCAGCGGAAGCACCTGTATATTTATTAGGAGTCTCTAGTAACCTTCCATTATGATATTGCCCCCCAGAAACAGCATATCCACTATTCCCCCCAGAAGGATCACTATAAACTATCGGGTTATTATCAAAGGCATTATAGGTAGAGAGTCCGTGGTGTACGACAGGATCAATACGATTCCATCGTGCGATGGTTGGATCATAGGAACGCAGTGG
>NZ_JACC01000099.1 GCF_000520955.1 Aquimarina pacifica
ACTGCATGACAAGTTAAAGTCCAACACTACTCGAAGTTACTTTCAGTAAAGCTACCGGTGACATGGTACGAAAGTTAATATCCTTACCCGGGGAGATCTGGCCTACACGTTTCCGACAAGAGGAATAAGTTTAATTTCCACAGAAACAAGCGGTGCAGTGATGTAGCGTTGAGTAAGCCAGAAGTCAGCCGAGGTCATAGTAGTCTGAGTAATCAGATGAAGGACTGAACGACAATAACTTGTAACTTATATCGGAGGTGTAATCAGGTGCGACAATCGCAGAAAACAGAACAACAAGCTGACCGCTTGTCGAGGATAGGTTTGGAAAACCGAAAGTACACAAGGGCGCGTAGTACCGATTATGGTGAAGGTAAAGGTATGAGTGTCACTATCCAAGACTTAGTCTTGGACCGCAATAACCTTAATCAGGCTTATTTGCGAGTTAAGAGAAATAAAGGGGCAGCAGGCATTGACGATATGACAGTCAATGACCTTCTGCCATATCTCAGAGAAAATAAGACGGAATTGATCGCTAGTTTGCGTGAGGGCAAGTATAAACCAGCACCAGTCAAACGGGTAGAAATTCCGAAGCCTAATGGTGGAGTAAGAAAACTCGGAATACCAACAGTGGTGGACCGAATGGTTCAACAAGCTGTGGCCCAAATTCTTACACCTATCTTTGAGCGTGTTTTCTCTGATAATAGTTTTGGCTTCCGCCCTCACCGTGGGGCTCACGACGCTATTGCAAAAGTAGTAGATCTTTATAATCAAGGTTATCGAAGAGTTGTCGACTTAGACCTAAAAGCCTATTTTGATAATGTTAATCATGACTTGATGATTAAGTATCTTCAACAATATATTGATGACCCATGGACACTAAGGCTCATTCGTAAGTTTCTAACTAGCGGAGTCTTAGACCATGGGCTTTTCGCTAAGAGTGAAAAAGGAACCCCACAAGGAGGGCCATTGTCACCAATACTGGCGAATATCTATCTAAATGAGTTGGATAAAGAGTTGACTAGACGTGGTCACCACTTTGTGCGCTATGCGGATGATTGTAACATTTATGTTAAAAGTCAACGAGCCGGAGAACGAGTAATGCGAAGCATTACCCAGTTTCTTGAAAAGCGATTGAAAGTTAAAGTGAACCCAGATAAAACCAAAGTCGGT
>NZ_JACC01000100.1 GCF_000520955.1 Aquimarina pacifica
TAGACGTGGTCACCACTTTGTGCGCTATGCGGATGATTGTAACATTTATGTTAAAAGTCAACGAGCCGGAGAACGAGTAATGCGAAGCATTACCCAGTTTCTTGAAAAGCGATTGAAAGTTAAAGTGAACCCAGATAAAACCAAAGTCGGTAGCCCGCTACGGTTAAAGTTTCTTGGCTTTTCGTTGGGTGTAGACCACAATGGAGCCTACGCCCGTCCAGCAAAACAATCGCAACAACGAGTAAAGAAAGCATTGAGGTTATTAACTAAACGTAATCGTGGAATATCTCTGACAAGAATGTT
>NZ_JACC01000101.1 GCF_000520955.1 Aquimarina pacifica
TAGCATCCATGAAAAAGCAGAGAGTCCAGTATCTTTAAAGTTCATCAAAACAATTAAGATATGAAAACTGAACACACTGCTGAACCAAAGTTATATATTGGAATCGACATCCACAAACGTAGTTGGAAGATTCACTGCGCCACAGATCTATTTTCTGGAAAATCCTTTACGATGCCTCCAAAACCAGAATTATTGAGAGCTTATGTTGAGAAACATTTTAGGGATTACGAAGTGACTACTGCCTACGAAGCAGGTTGTTGTGGTTATTACGCTCATCGTTGCTTTGAGCGTTATGGCTGGCATTCTTTAGTTGTTAATCCAGCAGATATTCATCGAAAAGGGAAAGAGAAATATACAAAGACCGATAAGATCGATGCTCAATTAATTAGTAGAGAATTAAAAGATGGTCGATTGGATAGTATTGTCATTCCTGATAAGGAGCGCGAGCAATTGCGTAGTTTGTTTAGAAGGAGAAATGATTTGGTTAAAGAGTATAGGCGCATAAAAAGCTATATAAAAATGCAGTTATTGTATTTTGGCATTTCAATTCCAAAAGAATTTGACAATGATCATTGGAGTCATAACTTTAGAGTTTGGTTAGATAATTTAGATTTTGACTATCCAACAGCACGTGAGACTTTGTTAAGCCGAATGCGTAGTTTTCGATTTATAGATAAAGAGTTACGAGATGTCTCGACTAAGATGCGAGCATATTGTCGTAAGCATTACAAGAAGGATTATTATTTATTACGAAGTATTCCAGGTATTGGAGGAATAGTAGCTTGTGGTATATTATGTGAACTTGGAGATTTACGACGATTTAAAAGTATCAAACATTTGGCGGGATATGTAGGTTTAGCGCCAGGTATTCACCAGAGTGGGGATAGTCAAAAAAGCACAGGGATCACTATGCGAGCACATCGATTAATGCGTAGTTATTTTATAGAAGCCTCATGGCAAGCGATACGTACAGACCCCATTATGCAAGCTTATTACCGTAAACATGTAGGTAAAAATGTGAAGACTATAATCATAAAAGTAGCTCGTAAATTATTGAGTAGGACCTTAGCAGTTATAAAAACAGAAATACCTTATGAGATAGGCGTTTTAAAATAAAAAAATAACAATAACAAAGCTCATAAAAAGTAGCAAAGCCTGTATTACAAAACAATGTGAGTGACCATTTTTAAAATAGGATCACATATTTTTAGCAAGTGAACAGGTTTATTATAGCTTATAATCATACAGATGCTGGTGACGATCATCAAAGGTTGATCACAAATAGGATGCCGAGCAAGTTATTTAAAGGCATTGAACTGTTAATAATCCTAATCGGAATTATTAACAGTTCAACACCACACGATCATCATTATGAGATAATTAAAAAATAAATATTAACTTTGAGGAACTAGGCTAGTGCTTTTCATAGGA
>NZ_JACC01000102.1 GCF_000520955.1 Aquimarina pacifica
TTTTGCCCTGCTAAGACACATATATTAAACTTTGGAAACAAGCATAAAAAATGGGTGACATAGAAAATTTTGACCTAGATAAAAAACCCTTAAATGTAGAAGATGGCAATTCTAGATATATCGAAGAGAAGAACATTATACACTTTATACCAACAATACGTATCAAAATTGCTGTGTTCTTTATTAAAGTGTTACTGCTCAGCTTATGGAGTGTCTTAATTTTTGACTTTTTTTCAGAAGAGTTAGAAATGTCCGACTCTTCATGGTTTTATATAATTTACATCATCTTAACAATAATTTTATCGATGACATTTTTAAAACCTTATCGCAATTATAAGACAAAACGTTATTTCAATAAGAACACAGGAAATTTTTCTCTAAGTCATAGAGATTTTAAAAAAGAAGAAAAGAAAATTGATAAAATTTTAGGAATTCAAATTATAGGCTATCAAAAGAACAAAAGAGTCCGGGCGGGAAGGTTAGGGAGTATGAATGCCCTTTTTACCTATTTTCAGCTAATTGTTGTAATGCAAGATTTTAAAAGGTACAACATAGCTACTTTTCAAGAAAGAAAACTTCTTATTGAGACGGCTGACAAGCTTTGTATATTTCTCAAAAAGCCATTTTTCAATGAAATTGAAAATTTTGAAGGTAATGATGAAAAAACCGCTAGGTTAACTAGAAGTTTTCGTTCTAAATTTATTTTGACAGATAACTTCGAATCTAATACAAGTATTGAAGAATTAAAGAAAAGAATTCTTGAGAAAGAATATTATTCTACAAAAGAAATAAGTAATGAGAAAATTATTATAGATCCAAGTAAACTAGGCATATTCAACTCAAATTTAGCTTACTATATAACAAGCAATTTTTTGAGACCGATTGAAGCATATTTGCACTTTAAAAAGAAAAATGGATTTACAGAAGTAATTATTAGTACTAAATTCAGGAAAGAATTTATTATCTATGTTTCATCACTCTTATTAGTATCTATTTTAGGATTTTATAAAATTGCTGCAATATTATTCGTTCTAATAATACTATTCTGGTTCCTACAACGCAGTGATGAGAAGACTTTTTTTCTAATTTTAAAACAAGATATTTTAGCCGAAAATAAAGATTCTAATTTATTAAATACTTAGAACTCTCGAAAAAACCTGATTACCAATAATGGTAGCTGTCATACAACTCATGATTTTGTCAAATGGCACTGATTCTTCAATTATAACAAGTCATAAACACTGGTATATTAAGAGGAAAAAGTTTGTTGAAAATTTTATTTAATGTTGAATTTTAAAATATGCGCTTGTGCAACAGACACAACATATATGATGCCATAACAGCTAAGTAATGAAGCTAA
>NZ_JACC01000103.1 GCF_000520955.1 Aquimarina pacifica
GTACCATCTGGATCCGCAGGAGGCGTACCTGTACCCGTAGCACTGTTCTCAATTCCTCCGGCATTAATATCAGCCTGAGTAAGCACATAAGTCGCCTCAAAAGTAGCCGTCTCACCAGGAATCAACGTACCCGCAGCACTTGGACCATCATTCATATCAAACAATGGCGTTGGAGCACCACCACTTCCACTAAATATCGTCTCACTAACACTCACTCCTGTTAACGTCGTATTACCTGTATTCTCAACTGTATACGTATATGCTATCGTATCGCCAACATCGGCAATCGTAGCATCTGCTCCACCTGTAATATCCAAGACACTCGTCTTCACTGTCGCTAGACTGGAACTCGCGGGTGTTAACACTACCGTAGGATCATTCTCAAAATCTGTATCCCCATCGGTAGTACCATCTAAACCAGGCTCATTAAGCGTATCATCACCCGCATCAGAAACATCCGTGATCGCCGGATTGATCGTACCGTCTGGATCTGCTGGTGGGGTTCCTGTACCTGTAGCACTGTTCTCAATTCCTCCGGCATCAATATCTGCCTGAGTAAGCGTATAGGTCGCCTCAAAAGTAGCCGTCTCACCAGGAATCAACGTGCCTGCAGCACTTGGACCACTATTCATATCAAAGCCAGGCGTTGGAGCACCACCACTTCCACTAAACAACGTCTCACTAACATTCACTCCTGTTAACGTCGTATTACCCGTATTCTCAACCGTATAGGTATATTCTATCGTATCACCAGCATCAACTACCGTAGCATCTAAGCCGCCCGTAATATCTAATACACCACTCTTAACCGTAGCTATACTTGGACTCGCGGGAATCAAACTCACCGTAGGATCATTCTCAAAATCTGTATCTCCATCATCTGTACCATCTAAACCAGGTTCATTGAGCGTATCATCACCGGCATCAGAAACATCTGTAAGCGCCGGGTTGATCGTACCATCTGGATCCGCAGGAGGTGTACCCGTACCCGTAGCACTGTTCTCTAATCCGCCGGCATCAATATCCGCCTGAGTGATCGCATAGGTCGCCTCAAAAGTAGCCGTCTCACCAGGAATCAACGTACCCGCAGCACTTGGACCATCATTCATATCAAACACTGGTGTTGGAGCACCACCACTTCCACTAAATATCGTCTCACTAACACTCACTCCTGTTAACGTCGTATTACCCGTATTCTCAACCGTATAGGTATAGGTAAACACATCGCCAACATCGGCAATCGTAGCATCAACACCACCAGTAATATCCAAAACACTCGTCTTAACCGTAGCTAAACTGGAACTCGCGGGTGTTAAGGTGACTGTAGGGTCATTCTCAAAATCTGTATCCCCATCGGT
>NZ_JACC01000104.1 GCF_000520955.1 Aquimarina pacifica
GTAGATGGTATTGAATATACCATAACATCACTAACAAACCCAACTACAGTTGAGGTATCGGATTATGTAGGAACAAGTAATGCGGTAGTCATACCGAATACAGTTACAAATAATAATATTATATATACCGTTACAACTATTGGAGATGCTGCTTTCCGGGATAATAATTTAATCAGTGTTACCATTCCTGATAGTGTAACAACTATTGGTGATTTTGCTTTCGCTAATAATGAATTAACCAGTGTAATATCTGAAAGTTTAGACCCAGCAACACTGTTTAGCACTATTTTTGATGATCGTAGTGTAATAGATCTTAGTATTCCTATAGGAACAACTGAAGTATACCAAATGGCTGGTTGGACAGGTTTTAATACGGTTTTATTCTTTGATGAAACTTTTATTGTAGACGGTATTGAATATACCATAACATCGCTAACAAATCCAACTACAGTTGAGGTGTCGGATTATACAGGAATAAGCACTACCGTATCCATACCAACTACAGTTACATATGGTAGTATTTCATTTACCATAACAAGTATTGGTACTGCTGCTTTCAGAGATAATGAATTAACCAGTGTTACTATTCCGGATAGTGTAACAACTATTAGTGATTTTGCTTTTTGGGGTAATAAATTAACCAGTATTATTATTAGTGATAGTGTAGAAACTATTGGTTTTAGTACTTTTCGAAATAATGAACTAACCAGTATTACCATTCCGGATAGCGTAACAAGTATTGGCGATTATGCTTTTTTTGGAAATGAATTGACCAGTGTGATTTCAGAAAGTTTAGACCCAGCAACATTGCTTAGCAATGTTTTTGATGACCGTAGTGTAATAGATCTTAGTATTCCTGCAAGTACAATAGAGGCATACCAAACAGCAGGTTGGACCGGTTTTAATTTTGTTACTGAGGATAACGTCTTAAGTGGTACCGAAAATACACCATTAGAAAACCTAATCTTTACCAGTACTACCAATACTATTGTAATACTGACTACGGGTGCGATACGTTTAGAAAATATTAGCCTATATAATATGTCCGGTCAACAGATATTAATTAGCAAACAGGCAGAGGTATCTATTAATCATTTAGCTAGCGGTACCTATGTTGCAAAGCTTACTACTAATTTAGGTACCGTTGCTAAAAAGTTTGCAAAATAAATTTTTTGTGTAATAGAGATAATAGGACATGCAGAAGGTTTAAAATCATTAAATATTAAAAACTAACTATGAAAAAACATACACCTGCTAACCTTTTTCTTTTGCAAGAATTACTGTAAGTATGGATCATTCCAAAAAGTTGTGGTTAGA
>NZ_JACC01000105.1 GCF_000520955.1 Aquimarina pacifica
GACACTATCCCGCAAAGTGTGTAATTAAAAATACCGAGGGTTTGACTTATTTAGAGTCGGACCCTTTTTTCATATATGGTTAAGAACTGATTTAGGATTATGCCCCAATTTCTGATAGGCATCGACCATTTTTTAGTGGCTTCTCTTGTAGCCAAATATACAGATTTCATCACCGCTTCGTCAGTTGGGAATGATAATTTATTTTTAGTGTACTTTCTAATTTTTCCATTAAGGTTCTCTATCAGATTGGTAGTATAGATGATTTTTCTGATCTCTATGGGGAACTCGAAGAAGGCTGTGAGCTCTTCCCAATTATCCCTCCAGCTTTTAATGGCATAAGAGTACTTAGATTCCCATTTTTTAGCAAAATCGTTTAGAGAAGCTTTAGCCGCCTCTTTGGTAGGGGCGTCATAAATGAGTTTCATATCCTTGGTAAATGCCTTTTTATCTTTCCATACCACATACCTGGATGCGTTACGTATTTGATGGACTACACAGATCTGTGTGGTAGCTTCTGGAAATACATTTTTGATGGTATCTGTAAACCCATTGAGATTATCGGTAGCAGTGATCAATAGGTCTTCTACACCTCTAGCCTTCATATCAGTGAGTACACTCATCCAAAAGGCAGCCGATTCATTTTTGCCCAACCAAAGTCCTAAGACTTCTTTTTTGCCATCTCTTCTAAGTCCTACAGCGATATAAATAGTTTTATTGATCACCTTGGAGTTCTCCCGTACCTTGAAGACAATCCCATCCATCCAAACAATTAAATATACAGGTTCTAAAGGACGATTTTGCCAAGCTACGATGTCATTAGTAATTTTATCTGTAATGCGTGATATGGTCGTGGTAGATACTTCAAAATCATATACCTCACGTATTTGTTCTTCGATGTCACTATTGCTCATCCCCTTGGCATACAGTGATATGATCACTTGCTCTATGCCATCCACCATATTTTTGCGCTTGGGAACAATCATTGGATTAAAGGAAGCATCCCGATCTCTGGGAACGGCTATCTCAGACTCTCCTAAAGAGGTGCGTACTTTCTTTGTAGAATAACCATTGCGGGAGTTGGAGGATCTAGACTGCTGGTTTTTATCATAGCCTAAGTGATCATCTAGTTCGCCTTCAAGCATTTTTTCAATGCCACGCTTTTGGATCTGTTTTAAAAATGAATTCAGTTCATCTCCTGTCTTGAACTGCTTCAAAAATTCGTCGGTTAAGAAATCTTCTTTTTTCATCTCTGTGTAAATTTTAAAGTTAAACAAAAAAATATCGAGGGTTGCAACCCTCGATA
>NZ_JACC01000106.1 GCF_000520955.1 Aquimarina pacifica
AAGAAACCTAAAAATACATTTCTATAATATACTTTCCAAATACCGTTACCATGTTCCTTTATTCCTACGTATTTTCCTTTTAAAGCCGCAGTTAAATATACCCAATAATATGATCTCCATCGTATAGCTCCACTCTTAGTTACTTTGAGTACTTTATAGTCACTATCATAATCAAAATGGACTATTTTTTCTGGGAATGGTCTAGTTGAAAAATCATGTATATCAGCTGGTGTTTTCATATCTAAAGCTTCGTGTGGTCTTATATGATTATATTCTTTTACAAAGTGATTTAATCGTCTTTGTTGTGCTTTTAAATCATAAGCTGAAGGTTTCGCACAAGCGGCCTTTAAATCGCGATGCATGCGTTCGTGTCTTCCATTTTGTTCTGGGTGTGCTGGATCAGAAAATACAGGAGTAATTCCTAGTTCAATAAACCAATAAGAGAGTTGTGTAAATCTTTGTATAGCTCTTACAGATCCAAAAGGACTTCCGTTATCGGTATGGATCTGTTTAGGGATGCCATAAGTTCTAAACACCTTTGTAAATTCAGTCATGGCAGCGTTTAGTGTTTCTTTATAATGTCCTTTTGCTGTGAATAAAAATCGACTTTTCGAGTCAGCAATAGTAAGGGGATGACAATAGATTTTATTGCCCATAAGGAACTTTCCTTTATAATCAGCACTCCATACTTCATTACAGGATTTTGGATCAAAAATAGGGTAGAGAGGCTTTACTCTTCGCATTCGTTTTTGAGGAGATACCAACCCGTTTTTTCGAAGAATATTATGAACAGTCACCACCGATGGGATTTCTTCTTCAGCAAACTCTTTAAACAATAAAGTTCTAATTTTCTTAGCTCCCCAAAGTTTGTGTTTTTCTTTTAATTTAAGAATACTATCAATGATTTTTTGATCGGTTGTACTAGGATGTTTCCCAGGCTTTCTAGATTGTTCTTTTAGCCCTTCAAAGCCTTGATTTTCGAATCGATCAATCAGTTTATATGCTGTTGGTCTGGAGATCCCAAAACTTTTACATAATTCTGTAATGGTATATTTTCCAGTTCGCCATTCACAGATAAATTCAATTTTTTGTTCCATAGTTGTTGTGTTTTTCCAAGGCATGATAATTTGATTTTGACCTCAAATTATACCTCAAAAAGTGTAAACTATGTTTCTTTAACTTTGTAAAGGATGTTTGTTTAACGTACC
>NZ_JACC01000107.1 GCF_000520955.1 Aquimarina pacifica
AGTCCTAATGTAGGTGATGTAGTTGTATTCACTCTTACAATTAGCAATGCTGGTCCAGATGCAGCTACAGGTGTTGCTGTTAGTGATTTAGTTCCATCCGGATTTACGATCGGTACGATCAATGATGGCGGAGTTGCTACGGTTAATACAATAGATTGGACAGGTTTAAGTATACCGAGCAATAATGGTAGTATAAGTGTAAGTTACGAGGCTACGGTGAATGCCCCTACGGGAGCAGCGGGTGAGTATACGAATGCAGCTCAGATTACGGCAAGTGATCAGTTTGATCCAGACAGTGATCCGACGCAGGATGATACTGTAGATGATAATGGTGATGGTATCGATGATGATGATGAGGATAGTATAACAATCGCTCCAGAACAAGCTGATTTAAGTATAAGCAAAGGCTTACAGAGCGGTAGTGCTACTCCAGATGTTGGTGATACGTTAGTTTTTGAGTTAACAATTACCAATGATGGTCCTAGTGATGCTACCGGAGTTGATGTAGCCGATGTATTGCCAATCGGTTTGACGTTAGTAGGCGTTAATAATGGTGGTATTATCGTTGGTGGTGATACTGCGAGTTGGTCAAATTTATTTGTTCCAAGTAGTAGTTTTATCACTTTAACCTATGAGGCTACGGTAAATGCACCAACGGGCGCTGCAGATGAATATTTGAATGTTGCTCAGATTACAGCGAGTGATCAGTTTGATCCAGACAGTGATCCGACGACAGATAATACAGTGGATGAAGATAATGCCGATGGCGATAATGATCCATCAACGGGTGGAGATGATGATGATGAGGATACTTTTGTAGTTACTCCTACTGCTGCAGATTTATCTTTAGATAAGAGTTTTACAGATGGTAATGGAGCTCCGGTTAACGTAGGCGATGTGTTGACCTTTAGTTTACAGATCGACAATGCAGGTCCAGATGTAGCGACAGGTGTAAGCATCGAAGATGTATTGCCAATAGGGTATAGTATCGTACCCGGTAGTATTAGTGATGGTGGAGTTTACAATGTAGGAGCTACGACGATTAATTGGTCTTTATCGAGTGTTGGCTTAGCAGGAGTCACTTTAACTTATGATGTTACGGTGAATGCCCCAACGGGCGCTCTGGGAGAGTATACGAATGTAGCCCAGATTACAGCGAGTGATCAGTTTGATCC
>NZ_JACC01000108.1 GCF_000520955.1 Aquimarina pacifica
AATTTTGAAATCACAGATCCAGAAAACCCAGAATTAATACCTATCATTGATTAAATAAAGTTGCATACTTCAAATTTAACAAGCAACCAATCTTAAAAAAACAAATCAATTACCTTAACAAATAGTAAACCAAGGCTCGGGTGGTGACTATCTTTCTAACGAAATCATGTACCGTGCAACTAAAAAAAGAGACGAACTTGGGTTACACCTAAAAAAAGAAATAGGACACGTACATATTGCTGACAACATAAGCTTTAAAAAAGTAAATGAAATATTTGAAAAAATAATTAGAAATGCAACTAAATAATATAATAGTTATCGCAGTATTGATGTTTGGAATTTTCAAATTAAATGCCCAACCAAGTCCTAAAAAAAAGATATCTCAAATAAATATTTCTTTTGGTGACTGTAACAAAAATAAGCTTACTTTTATTTCAAATGACTCCATTCATTTTTTTTCAGAAAACAAAAAATATAAATTGAATTTTGACATAATAAACAACAACTCTAAAAGCAAAGATACTTTAACTGTTATATCGAATAAATATAACCTATCAAATAATATTTATGATTTTGGTTTTGATCAAAAAACATTTTTCCTAAAACACAACTATTATACCTCCTACAATAATAAACCAATTATTAAGTCTGTATTTAAAATCTATTTCTCTAAGGGTACTAAGGAAATGATTATATTGATCGATTTCACACATATTACACAAAATATAAAATCAAAAAAAATATTTATTCCATTTAAAAAGGGCAATTTTAAGGTCACAGATCCCGAAAACCCAGAATTAATGCCCATCATTGATTAAATAAAATTGCATACGTCAAATTTAACAAGTAACCCAATCTTAAAAAAACAAATCGATTACCTCAACAAATAGTAAATCAACAACTTATATTAAAAATATCGTCTACATATAAAAACATCAGAAAAAATTTAGCCCGATCACTTTGTTAGAAGAATAGAATATTATCAAGTAAAATAAAGTGCACTTTGCTTAGAGATAAGATAAAAACGTGAGGTTTCTATGGGTCATTCTCATTTAAAAGATTAAGGATTAATACTCAAAGTAAAGACAGTTACAAAAGTGGTTTCAGAGGTAATTAAAAAAATGTCACAATGAA
>NZ_JACC01000109.1 GCF_000520955.1 Aquimarina pacifica
TGGGGTTATAATGAGCAATATCCTATAGCTGAAATAGTCAATGCAAGTTATGAGGGGATATCGAGTTCAGCTCAAAGTTTAATAAATGCAGCAAAGTCGTTATCTAATGTTGATGTTAACGAAACTTCAGAGACTGCACTTAAAAATAAGTTACAAGAGCTTCGGGAAGATGCTTATTTTGACGATTCGCAGATTACAACCTATACGTATGATCCTTTGCTAGGTGTGACTAGCATCACAGATCCAAGAGGCAAGACAGTTTATTATGAATACGATGATTTTCAGCGCTTGAAGACTGTCAAAGATACAGAAGGAAATTTACTATCAACAAACGAATACAATTACAAAAATTAACTAAGGGCTTATCATGAAAAGATTAATTCATATACTATTAGTTGTAGTGATCGCTACAATAAGTGCTACTGCACAGACAACGACCGAGAATTATGTAAAAACCACGACCTATCAAAAGGAATTTACATTAGAATCTGCAGCGACCTCTGCAGAGGATAAGATAGAGTCTGTGACCTATTTTGATGGATTAGGAAGACCAAAGCAATCGGTGGCAGTACAAGCTTCTCCCAATCAAAAAGATATCATTACTCCCATAGCGTATGATGATTTTGGCAGACAAAATAAGGAGTATTTGCCCTACGAGGCGACTACAAATAATGCTTCTTATAAAACAGATGCATTTGAAGCTGTACTAGACTTTTATGACACATCAAAGTATGAAAACACGCAAAACCCATACTCAGAAAAGATGTTCGAAGCCTCACCGCTCAATCGGGTATTGAAGCAAGCGGCGCCAGGAGCAGATTGGGTTATGGGCAGCGGACACGAAATAAAGTCTGAATATACTGCCAATACCAATCAGGATGCTGTGGTTATGTATGATGTTAGTTTTGTAAATAATGATAGAAGTCAACCCAGATTAACGACTAGTGGATCCTATGCCGTTGGGGAGTTGTACAAAAGTATCACCAAAAACGAAAACCATACAGGGACAACGAGCAAGGATAATACAGTTGAAGAGTTTACAGACAAACAAGGTCGGGTAGTACTTAAGAGAACGTATAATAACGA
>NZ_JACC01000110.1 GCF_000520955.1 Aquimarina pacifica
CAGTATATGTATAATACCATTAGTGTTAATCCTGCCTATGCGGGTAGTCGCGGCGTGATGAGTATTATGGGCTTGCATCGAAGTCAATGGGTTGGATTGGATGGAGCCCCGCGTACTCAAACTCTGACGATCAATACTCCTATAGGAGATAATGAGCGTGTTGGTTTGGGGCTTTCTATTGTCAATGATCAGATTGGTCCTGTTGATGAGACTTATTTCGATATTGATTTTTCTTATACCATTGCTACCTCAGAAGAAGGTAAATTAAGTTTTGGATTAAAGGCCGGAGGTCATTTATTAAATATTGATTTTCTGGAGTTATCTCAATTTAATAGCAATGATGCTTTATTTGAGAGTAATATTGATAACAAGTTCAGTCCTAATGTGGGTGTGGGTGTGTATTATCATAACCAAAAGACCTATGTAGGATTAAGTGCTCCTAATCTGTTAGAGACGAATCATTTTGATGAGAGTGCTACCAGTAGTGATAGTGATGCGGTTAGTTTTTTGGCAGAGGAGCGTATTAATTACTATTTGATTGCTGGTCATGTTTTTGATTTGAGCGATGATGTCAAGTTTAAGCCTGCTGTTTTGAGTAAATTGGTATTTGGGGCGCCTTTACAGGTAGATGTTTCTGCCAACTTTTTGTTGTATGAGCGTCTTACTTTGGGAGCTGCCTATCGTTGGAGTGCTGCTGTTAGTGGATCGATTGGTTTTCAGGTCTCTGAT
Organism: Aquimarina pacifica; assembly: GCF_000520955.1. GTDB lineage: Bacteria > Bacteroidota > Bacteroidia > Flavobacteriales > Flavobacteriaceae > Aquimarina > Aquimarina pacifica. The sequence goes on from NZ_JACC01000110.1 coordinate 730, forward strand.
GCTATGATGATCGGTTTTGCCTATGACAGAGAGACGACCCAATTAGGCCAGGCGCAATTCAATGATGGGAGTTACGAGGTTTTTCTACGTTTTGAACTCTTTAAAAAATACAATCGAATGTTAACCCC
>NZ_JACC01000111.1 GCF_000520955.1 Aquimarina pacifica
GTTACAAGAATTAATAAATACAAGGTAGCAATTTTAATTTGCTACCTTTTGTTTTTTGTAGCTTTTTCTTTTTACTTTATTTTGTTGATGCATTTGATTTGGTGTTAGCATTGAATTTGATAAATGCGGTCTAATTTGATTGTAAATATCAATAGCATTTTTAACAAGTAGTGTTTTAATTTCTATTGAGGTATCATATTTGTCAATAGCAAATTCTTGTTTAAGAATTCCATTGATTCTTTCTGCTATAGCATTTTCATAGGGGTCATATTTTTCGGTCATACTTGGGCTAATAGTATTGATATTTAGTATTTTTTGATATTCATTAGAACAGTATTGTAATCCTCTATCAGAATGATGAATTATAGGTTTTTCTTTATAATCTCTATTATAGATAGCCATATCCAAAGCTTTTAAAGATCCCTTTACATTTAGGCTATTTGATACATTATACCCCATTATTTTTTTGGAATAAGCGTCCGTGATTAAAGCTAAATAGCATGGATTTTCTCTATTACCTATATAGGTTATATCGCTGACCCATACTTGTTCTGGTCTAACAAATTCAACATCTTTTATTCGATTTTTATGTTTTCTAAATCTATGATGAGAATCTGTGGTTACATGATAGTTTCTTTTAGGTAAAATCAACATGTTGTTAGCCTTTAGTATTTTAAATAGCTTATCACGACCAACTCCGATCGCTTTTAATTCAGGTTTTAAAAGATGAAATAATTTTCTTGTACCTACTCTTGGCATTGATATGCGAATAGTATTTACTAAATCAATCACCTTTTTACTAAGTTTTTGTTTGTTTTTATAGGATTGAATAGCTCTATAAT
>NZ_JACC01000112.1 GCF_000520955.1 Aquimarina pacifica
TGTGTAAACTATGTATCTTAACGAACATTCAAAAAAACAATATTGATGATAAAAAAAGTAATAGTTGGAATTCTAACAATTGTAATATTTAGCTGTAATACTGACAAAAAGAAAACTAATTTTACCGAAACATATTCAGACATTAATATTGTAGGTGCGATGAAAAATGTAATGTGGAGAGGGGAATTAGGAGCAATTATTCGATTAGATACTATTTCTAATAAAAAAGGACTTTATGGAATTGGACCTGAAAGCTATTTGACTGGAGAGTTACTTATAAATGATGGACAAAGTTATGTTTCAAAAGTCACGTCTGATTCAACTATGACAGTTGAAAAAATATTTGATGTATCAGCACCTTTCTTTGTTTATACCAATGTAAACGAATGGAATGAAATTGAATTAGCTTCTGATATTAAAACCATTAAAGACATCGGAAATTTAGTTGATGCAAAAACTACTAAGTCAAAAAGACCTTTTGCTTTCAAATTAAAGGGAAGAATATCAAAAGCATCAATTCATATTCAAAATTTACCGAAAGGAACAAAAGTTTCATCGCCAGCTGAGGCTCATAAAGGACAAACGAGTTATGAACTAAAAGACAAAGAAGTTACAATTATTGGCTTTTTCTCGACAGAACATAAAGGAGTTTTCACTCATCACGATTCTAATATCCATCTACATTTAATAACAAAAGACGAAAGCAAAATGGGACATTTAGACGAAGTGGAAATTGAAGATATGAAGTTATATTTACCAACGAAATGAATAAAAAACTGCTTGCAACATTGGCTCCTATGAAAAGCACTAGCCTAGTTCCTC
>NZ_JACC01000113.1 GCF_000520955.1 Aquimarina pacifica
CAGATGAGGCGTATGGAGCATCTGGTACGGATAGCAATGAAGATGGTACTTACGGAGGAGTTGTAGAGCCCTACGATGCTATGGATCCATTGAATCCTGATGGAGTTGATGTTGATGGATTAGTAAATGCTGCTGGTGTAACTGCCAGTGCCTATGATACCACTCCTGCAACGACGACCACACCCGCAGGAAATACTTTCCAGATAGCAACAGAAGTAAATGTAGATGCGACAGCGTTAACGGATCAATTGATATTAGAAGGTACGGGAACCAGTTTTACAATTACGAGTTCAGATGCGACGAGCACCACTACCTATACAGTTCCTGGTACACCGGACTATTCGACGCTTCCTCCTGCAGTGGATGTAAGTGGAACATTAGTGTATCAATGGCAACGTAATGGAGTTGATATTGATGGTACTACCGATGGAGGGGTATATGGAGCAAGTTTTAATACCGACGAATTAACGATATCTGATGTAACAGGCTTAAATGGTAATGTGTATAATTTGGTAATTACCCATCCTGATAATCCATGTATATTGATAGAACATAGTGCTACACTGGGTGTTGATATAGATACGGATGGAGATGATGTGGGAGATTATACTGATTTAGATGATGATAATGATGGTATTTTAGATATTGTTGAGTGTGGTGTATCCACGACTCCGGGATTAACAGTTTCAGGAAGTGATCCGGATTTTGTATTAACAGATGCCTCTTTAGTAGTGCACAATAATGCTATAAGTTCCGGAGGAACTGTGACTCCAACAGTGACCGAAGAAGGCGGGACTAATATACGATCTCG
>NZ_JACC01000114.1 GCF_000520955.1 Aquimarina pacifica
CATTGGTTGCTAACTTTTACTTTTTGCAATCATTGCGCCTTCATAAATATACAACAACCAATCGGTTGATTACTTTGCTGCTATGATCACATATATAGTGTTATAGGCTTTGTTTTTTTCTTTGAACTAGCCATACCAAGTATACCTTAATGAAAAAATGAAACAGAGTACGTTCTGCTACGTATTATTACGTATTGAGCATGAATTCAGTTAGCGGTCACTTTTTTATTTACTTAGGATTGGTCAATAACCAAATTCACAATTCACCCGCGTCACTAATGTCCGCAGTTCCGTTAAACTTTTTTTGTTTATAACGGTTAGTATAAGTCTCTTTTTTAGTAAGGTTTATATTAACCGTTATAGTTTATTTACTTCCATTGTTTTTTACGATTCTTTTTCCAAGACCGAGTATTTTTGTAAATAGTGGCATTGATAGTTTCGTATCCATGTGGAAAACAATAAGAACATCCACCCATTTCTTCATGGTGGAGAATTCTTGAAATCTTAATATTTGATACTTTCTTAGGAAAATCAACGAAACCAAATTCATTTAATCCAAAAGTTTTTTTTAGCTTTTTGTAGTTTTTCAATTTCTCAATGTTTTAAGTTTTTAACTCAAAACACTGATCCTTTTAATATTAAAATTAAATTATCCATTTAAATGTTTTTTTATTCAGACTAACTTACTTCAAGTTATCGTATTTATTAACCAGTTAATTTCCTCCAAGCAATATGATTGTTCAGAAAAATAGAGGGAATTGCCTATAACGTTGCGTATAACAAGCGTTGCTTCC
>NZ_JACC01000115.1 GCF_000520955.1 Aquimarina pacifica
CCTATTTGATGATGGTGTGTTAATAATCTACCGGCATGATCATAGGCAAAGGTCTCAGTAGTCTCAATGGCAGCAGCAGAATTCCTAGTATGACTGCTTTGGGTTTCTAATACTTTTCCTGTAAAATCTAACTCCATAGAAGTGACATCAACCGTATTGTGATATTCGTTATTACTATGCGTATAGATAGGTCTTCCCTTTTTATCATAATAACTAGTTATAGTAATCCAATCATCGGTATCTAATACTCTTACTTTACTTCCTGTAGCTAAGCCTTTGGTATCAATAGCAACACTTTGTCCTAAAATAGAAGTTGGTGCCGTTGCCGAGGTATCAAAATCATAATGATCATAATAATTGATGGTAAGGACCTCTAAAGTACCGTTTTCTAAAGGAAAGGCATTATTTGTATAATAACACGTAGTCCCATCAATATTCAATGGTGTGCTTGATCTACTTTCATAAATAATTTCGCTTTCATCATAAGCCATCTCCTGCATTCCGACTCTGGTATTTCCATCCAAATAAATACCTGTATAAATCACTCTACCAAAAGCATCATATTTGGTAAACAACCACTCATTATTCTCACGCTGGTTTGCATCCTGAGTTAATACAGGTTGGTCTAGCTTATTATAAATAATATACTCCCAACCCTTACCCGGAATTTTCTTTTCTACCAAACGATTGCGACTATCATAGATGTATTGATAACATAACTCATAACTGTTACTCCCTGAATTCTCATCACTGATGATTGCAGAAAAAACACTTCCTGTTTTGGCATT
>NZ_JACC01000116.1 GCF_000520955.1 Aquimarina pacifica
CAGTTACCAATCCATCTCCATCAACATCGGCATTGGTCAATACTCCTGTACCAAAGGTACCATTGTTATCAAAATCAGTATCAGAA
>NZ_JACC01000117.1 GCF_000520955.1 Aquimarina pacifica
ACATTGGTCAGTACTCCTGTACCAAAAGTACCATTGTTATCAAAATCAGTATCAGAATCCCCATACGCCTCATCTGCATCATTACAACCATCTCCATCACTGTCAGTATCTAATCGATCTGGATCTCCATCGCCATCTGTGTCTAAACTACAATCTGAAGTAAATACAGCTTCTGAGAAATCAAGATCCATAAATTCAGCAGCATAATCAAATGTTCCGCTATTTCGAACTGTTCCGGTTAGTGTGACCTCGGTAATACCATTGGGTAAAACGATATCAAAATCATAATTATTGGTAAGGGTAGTACCTTCTCCAGAAGCATTTACAGCTTCGTACAAATCACCATCATCATCTACAACAAATTGATAGCCATTGTTTACTACAGTACTAGCGAATACAGGAGAAGCCCCAGTAGATGAAGGATCATAAATATTCTCTGTGGTAGCATTTTGTGCGTTATTATCTGTAGCTGTTCCTGTAGCTCCTAAAGCACCTCCTGTCCAGGTAATTGTCCAAATAATTACATCTGAATTTCGAGTACCTGCAGCAGGAACATCAACTTTTAGACCAGAAACTCCTTCATCAAAAGTGTGCGTTACAAAAAAGGTGTCCCCATTTGTACCAGTATTTACAGCCCAGCGAGATCGTATATTAGTCCCGCCTTCTTC
>NZ_JACC01000118.1 GCF_000520955.1 Aquimarina pacifica
CTCCGCTCCGCAAAGTCTCCTGACTTTGCGGGAAATACAAACTTTCATTATTTTATGATCTCACCCAGCATTAATTCTTTATATATTTTGTTAATGACAATGGCTTCAAAACATTAATCACAGGATTTGAAACCAAGGTAATGGGTACCATTCCTTTGTTTTTATTTATATAATCCCCAGCACTTGAATAGAGATAATCGGATGCCTTAGAAACAATATTTGATCTTACTGGATAAGGTGTATGTAATCTAGTTTTGACCACATAAATTTATGAGAATATATTTCTTCTGCATGATTACCATACTGCCAAAATTGATATTTTTTATTTCTATTATGACTTTTTGTAGCAAGTTTAAAACGTTCTAACATCCATTCTTTTCTGCTTTCAGTTTCGTTAAGTATTGTATCTAAAATTGTTTTTGCAGTAAACTTTTTAAAATCACGTATAAGATCTGATAATTTTCCCTCTTCGGATTGTATGATTAAGTGAATGTGATTACTCATTAGAACATATCCATAAAGGATCATTCCTTTATTTTTGATACAAAAATTAAGGCAATCGATAATGATATCTCGGTATCGTTGTCGCGTAAATACATCGATCCAATCTATTACCGTTGCTGTAATAAAATGTGCTTTGTTTTGATCCCTTATGATATACCCTTCTTTCATTATTTTGGACTATAGTGTGTTTTGAGCTTTTGCATTCGTGTTCCGCGAAGTCAGGAGACTTTGCGGAGCTGGGTGT
>NZ_JACC01000119.1 GCF_000520955.1 Aquimarina pacifica
TGTGGCACACTAGTGAGACACTAGCGGCAGCAGGGGATGTTAAAGATCCAAAAGATAAAGTCAATAAATCTTTTATAAAAGGAAGCTCAGGATTTTAAGTTATGAATAAAATAGTTTTAATAATTGTAATGTTGATATTTTGTAATTCTTGTAAGCAGCAAAAAGAAAATGAAATAGTTTTGTTGAAAATATATCCAACAAACATCAACAAGAATGTGGTTCGTGATACTATTGTAATAGATAATCAAAAGTCTATTGCATTGTTTACAGATAATTTTCTTTCAAAAAGGAATCACGAAGTTGTAAAGTTTGCCCCTAGGTGGTATGCTGAAGTTACTTTTACAAATAAAAAAGAAATCTATTCTTTTTACAAAAATTTAATTAAAATTAATGGTAAACCTTATAGAGTAGCGATGACTTTGGAAGACTATATTCAATCGAATACTAAATCCGATAATACTGACTTGTAGTTCTATCTCTTGGGAGAGTGAAGTAATCTGTGATAGTTTTTAACTTCAAAGCGGTACGAGTGACTAAGAAAATAAAGATTAATAAATCTGATCCTGCTGGATATGACCATGGTTATGTTTTAGTTCGTTTAATTGAAAAGATCGGGAAAAAAGAATATTTAAAGGCATTTGAAGGTCTTTCACTAGAGGAAAAGAAAAATATTTTAAGCTACTTAAGGGAAGGTCTAAAGTATGGAGGAAATAAAGTATATCAATATAAAAAGCTTGATGAATTTTT
>NZ_JACC01000120.1 GCF_000520955.1 Aquimarina pacifica
AGAGATGTTAGAATGATCTCGCTAGATTATAGCAATGATGCTCCTTATCTCGGTGAAAATGACGATCGATACGTAGATGGGTATGCATCGACTACAGGAGTACTAGACTTTTCGTTCCCGATTGGTGATGATTTTAGATTAAGACCAATGAGAATTGATAATTTTGCTGCTACCAATACTGCTAGAGGAGCCTATTTCTTTGAAGATCCTAATACACCTAATTTTTTTGCAGGAAGTTTTGATACGAATAATTTCAGTAACTCTTTGTACGGTGTTAGTATTTTCGAATTTTGGGATCTTGATGGAGATATAGAAACAAGAGTAACTCTTACTTGGGATGATAATAGTAATATTGCGACTTTAGTTGATGATATAGAAAATCTAAGAGTGGTAGGATGGGATACTAATTTAGAGCAATGGGTAAATCTTGGTAACACATCGGTATCTGGCGACCTGAATACTGGAGAAATTACTTCGAACGTAATCATTCCTGATAATTACACTGTCCTTACATTCGGAACATCTGATAATTCTTTAGATGGGGACTTACAAATATTTAATGCTGTTTCTCCTAACGGTGATCAAGAAAATGACACCTTTATTATTCAGGGATTATCCTTATATCCAGATAATGAATTATTTATTTATAACAGATGGGGTGTAGAAGTTTACAACAAAAAGGGATACGATAACTCTTGGGCAGGAATTTCTGAAGGGAGA
>NZ_JACC01000121.1 GCF_000520955.1 Aquimarina pacifica
TGGCTGCCTTAATCTTATTATTACTCCTGTCTGAAAATCTTTGACGCCACTTGCGAGACGCTAGCGGGATTGGGGGGGCATCATGGTAAAATTATAACTTAAAATTATCATATAATTCTTTTTTGTTATGAATATTAGGGTATCGTTTTAATTCATAGAAAATAAAATCATTGTCAATATTTTCTATAGCAAACTCCCAAGACTCTTCATCTACCGAATAAAAAGCATTATATTGTTTTTTATTGAAATTACAACCTTCAATATAAACAAAGGCTTTAATGCCATTAATATCTAGGGAATAACAAAAAGTTTTAGCGGGTTTACTAATTAAAGTAACATCAGCATTAAGTAATTCTCCATTTTCTCTTACCATGCAATGAAAATACTGGGTTAATTCAGGTTCTTTTAATCCACCTCTACCATCATTTTCATAAATATGTATTTCTGATATACTATCATTTTTATAGATTGACTCTAGCAATTGTGTTATCGCCTTTTTATGTGTGTTTTTTTGCGCAGAACAAGAAGTTAAGTTAAATGCTAAAATCAATACAATTACTATTCTTAAATATTTCATAACTATTTTTTCTTTAAAACTTTATTTCTGCTTTTCGGCATAACTCCTCCGCTCCGCAAAGTCTCCTGACTTTGC
>NZ_JACC01000122.1 GCF_000520955.1 Aquimarina pacifica
TATTGAGTTAGCGGTATTGAATATGTTCCTTAATCCTTGTACCAGATTGTATGCTTTTTTGATATCTGGATATTGTTCAAATAAAATTTTAGATCTCCTATATTGATGTTGAGTCCAGTTATTGGGTGCTTTATAAAGTAAATACCTACTTCTAGCCAAGAGTTGTTTTCTTGTATCCCCATTAGAAAAGGTTTCAGGACTGAAAACTTTTTGCTTAGTTGTAGCCTGTTTTATTTGTTCATTTTCTTGGTCTATAGCTTCCCAACGATGTTTGATTCTGATATCTTGCAGGGCTTCTAAAGCAAGTTTCTGCACATGGAAACGATCCGTAACCTGAGTAGCTTTAGGAAAGCATTTCTTTACGATCATCTTCATTGAATGCGCCATATCCAAAGTAATTTCTTTGACCTTGTCTCTAAGTGATTTAGGAATTTTAAGTAGGTGTTCTATGATAGGTTCTGCTTTGGCTCCTGAGAGTATGGCTACAATAGCTCCTTTCTTACCTTTTGCTTTTTTATTAGTGATAATAGTGTAGAGTTCTCCTTTAGAAAGTGCTGTCTCATCAATAGATAAATACCTCCCCATATTCTCAGGAAAGATCAACCATTCTTTGGCGTGCGGTTTATCTTTCCATTCTTTAAATTCACT
>NZ_JACC01000123.1 GCF_000520955.1 Aquimarina pacifica
CTCATCAAACAACATAAGTTTAGCAGCTCTTCGATCTATAGGAGATGATTTACCTGGCACACGAAAAGAAATACGAGCAATCTCTAACATTATTGACGGACACTATTTTTTTGGTAAAGAAGCTGATGAAGCTAATTTCAAAAAAAATGCAAGTAAGTATAAAATTTTACACCTTGCCTTGCACGGAGAGGTCGATAATGAAAATCCAGAAAAATCTAAACTCTATTTCACAAAAGGTAAAGATACTATAGAAGACAACCTACTCTACAGCCATGAGCTTTTTGCTCTAGATATCCCTGCAGAACTTACTGTATTAAGTGCCTGTAACACAGGAACCGGAAAAATTGCCAAAGGTGAAGGAATTATGAGTCTGGGTAACGCTTTTCAGTATGCAGGAACAAAAAGTTTATTACTAAGCCATTGGGAAGTACATGACGAAAGTGCTCCAGAACTGATGCAGTATTTCTATAAGAACTTAAATGATGGTATGAATAAAGCAATGGCACTACAACAAGCAAAAATACAATACATCGCCACTGCAGATTTTTACAGAACAGCTCCTTTTTATTGGGGAGGATTTTACCTAGTAGGCGATTCGACTCCAATTGATTTTGGTAC
>NZ_JACC01000124.1 GCF_000520955.1 Aquimarina pacifica
GCACTAGCGAGACGCTAGCGGTAGCGGGGACATTCGTAGAGCATTCGTCTTTTATTTAATCATTCTTCGTGGAGCGGGGTAACTGTAGTTAACTGATTTTGTGATGAGTATATTTTATCGCAATCATCTTGTTTTTTCATTTGTGTAGCAACATAAAAATAACCAGCTACAAGATCATTGTAACTGGTCTTTATTATTTTTATTTTCTTACTCGTACTGCTCCTCATACACCGCACAGATTGCAAATCTGCGCTATCATATCCGAGCCATCGGGGTTAATACTCTAATTTACCAAAAAAACGAGTTCTACACAATTTCAAAAACATAAAAATCAACAAAATACACCCTTAACTTAATGACATTGCGCTAGCGG
>NZ_JACC01000125.1 GCF_000520955.1 Aquimarina pacifica
AAAACCTATGGTCTAATAGATTATTTTTATGTAAGGTGTTACCATAGGATGTCTATATAATTGTGTTTTAGACATCATCTGGTAGGCTTTGGGAGCTTTTAGAATGGCTTTGAGTATGTATTTGGGTAACTGAAACCGGAGTCAATTGAATTTTGAGATCGTATAT
>NZ_JACC01000126.1 GCF_000520955.1 Aquimarina pacifica
GGAATGTATGAAATCCAAACAGAAGTTACCACAGATGACGGAGGTGGTGAAAATGTAGGTTGGATCAATAATGGTAATTGGTTGCGTTTTGATGATATTAATCTATCAGGAATATCTAATATGGATGCACGTATCGCGTGTAACTTTACAGGAGGAACCATCGAAATAAGAACAGGAAGTACAACAGGAACTCTGATAGGCTCTATATCAGTATCTAACACAGGAGGTAATCAAAACTGGCAAACACTCAATACAAGCATTTCTAATGTAAGTGGAATACAAGATATTTATTTGGTATTTACTGGAGGCAGTGGCTATTTATTCAATGTCAACTGGATCGAATTTAATAATAGTTCCCAAAGCAATAAGGATATCGCTACTACAGAAATAGATGATATAAGCATCTATCCAAATCCGGTAAGCGCAGTAGCAACGATTCAAAATGCTGCCAATTCATTAATTACTATTTATGATATAAAAGGACGCGAAGTATTTACTCAGCATATTTCAAACGA
>NZ_JACC01000127.1 GCF_000520955.1 Aquimarina pacifica
AGTGATCAGTTTGATCCAGACAGTGATCCAACGACAGATGAGACGGTTGATGAAGATAATGTAGATGGCGACAATGATCCATCAACAGGCGGCGATGATGATGATGAAGATACGGAGACAGTTGTTCCGGCACAGGCAGATTTAGAGCTTGCCAAGGGAGTTCAAAATGCAGGGACAGTGTTACCTCTCAATGTAGGAGATGTAATTACCTTTGAGATTACACTTACCAATAATGGAGCAGACGATGCGACAGGTATATCGATAGAAGATATTGTTCCATCCGGATATACAGGTATTACCAATATTAGTAATGGAGGTATCTTAACAGGTAATACAATTAGTTGGAGTGGATTATCCTTAACTGCAGCGTCAGGAAGTCTTACCTTAACATATGATGTAGAAGTATTAGCTCCAACGGGAGTAGCAAACGAATATTTGAATACAACAGAAATTACAGCGAGTGATCAATTTGATCCAGATAGTATGCCAGA
>NZ_JACC01000128.1 GCF_000520955.1 Aquimarina pacifica
AATACAACTACATCACCTACATTAGGACTAGAATCACTAATACCTTTTACAATACTTAAGTCCGAACGCTGGGGAACAACAACCGCAGTATCCTCATCATCATCGGCAATACCATCACCATTATCATCTACTGTAGCATCTGCTGTTGGATCACTGTCCGGATCAAACTGATCACTCGCTGTAATCTCTACTTGGTTTACATACTCATCGGTAGCACCCGTTGGAGCATCAACTGTAGCATCAAACGTTACTACTAAAGCTGTCGTAGTCGTAACAGTCTCACCTGTCCAACTTACTACCCCGCCAGTCTCACTACCTGTACCACTAATGTTCGTAATATTACTATAACCCACAGGAACAACATCCTCAATATCAACTCCCGTAGCATCATTGGGTCCCGCATTACTAACCGTGATCGTAAAAGTAACAACATCGCCTACATTCGGAGTTGGGTTACTTACTACCTTAGCAATACTTAAATCTGAACGCT
>NZ_JACC01000129.1 GCF_000520955.1 Aquimarina pacifica
TTTCCGAAGTTATGAAATGCTTGTTGTGCCATGGTTACCTGGAACAAAAAATATAAGGTTGTAAGTAGTATTCTTCTCATCATTATCTTGGGGTAATAAATTACGGTTATACAGTAATTATTATATGGCAAATATAGATATTTTTTTAAGAAAAAAAATTTAAAACACGATTAAAAGCGTTTAAATGTCGATAAAATGCGTTTTTTTACCGATTAACGATGGTTTTTTAAGAGGAAGTAAGGTTTTTTGATAGTTTCGACTTTGAACAGTGTAATATGAATAGGCCGTAACACATTATGAAGAATTACTCAAACTAGGATCAATATAAGAAGAGTAGGTTGATACAATATAACTTTTTGCAAGTTCTTAAGAAGTTATGGGATATTAAAAATAGAGGCGTATTTTAAATTTAGAACGGCTTGCATATTAGTATACAAAGTAATTCTATTATCTATTAACATATAAGTATCCAGCTCTGTC
>NZ_JACC01000130.1 GCF_000520955.1 Aquimarina pacifica
TCAAAATCGAAAGGAATAGTCATATTATTGATGGAAAAGAATTCGATTAAGGGATGGGAATACAAAAAAATATACTTTAAAGAAGATGAGTAGAGTTCTATACATATTAGCTTCTTTTTTTCTTATTTTCTCGATAATAGCTCTTAAAGATTTAACTTATAATGTCTACAAAGGTGTGGTGTCTTCTACACCTTTTGTAGAAATATCAGTCATCGCGATAATACATTTATTTCCTCTAATATTCTTTTTATCTCTTGCCTTTATTTGCTTGTATTTTATCAAAAAAATGAAAAAAAAATAGTTATTTCCTTGTTATTGTATCCCCATCGCTCGGATTTGCAATCCGAGATTGTTTAAAGATACAAGAACCCATTACATTAATTTGTAGCTAGTTTTTATTCATTTTACTACACAAAATAAAAAAACAAGATGATTAAGATAAAATATACGATCTCAAAATTCAATTGACTCC
>NZ_JACC01000131.1 GCF_000520955.1 Aquimarina pacifica
ATTCACTCCATAAAAACTGCCAATAGTATGGCAATCATTAGGCTTAGTAGCTATTAAGTACTTTTAAAAAAGCAGCGAACTCAACAGTCATACGAGTTCCCTGTGCTACTAAATCCCAATCTCTTTGTACTACTTCTTTAGTAGTTTTATCTAGCCAGCGACGACGTTTAATATGAAGATAAACCGTTTTACCTCGTAATGGAAAATCTTGAATGGTAATCTCTTTATGAAAACCATGAGAAATAACAATTCTAGATGAAAACTCTGATGGAATATCTATTTTCTCTTCAAAATATAAATGAAGCACTTTATCCTTGGTAATGTTATTGGTTAAATCAAAATGAGTAACCAATAAATCTGGTAATACTAACTTCAGTAAATCAATATATGAATCCAATCTCTACTTTTTGCTGCAAAGATCTTATTCTTATTTCAATCTAACCACAACTTTTTGGAATGATCC
>NZ_JACC01000132.1 GCF_000520955.1 Aquimarina pacifica
GGTTATGTAAGTATCACATCGTATTCATACCAAAGTATAGACGTAAAGCGATCTTCAATCAATACCGAAGAGACCTGAGAGATTATATTCGTTTGTTGTGCAAATATAAGGGAGTAGAAATAATTGAAGGTCATATGATGCCAGATCATGTGCACTTGTTAGTAAGTATTCCGCCGAAACTAAGCGTATCACAGTTTATGGGATACTTAAAAGGGAAAAGTGCATTAATGATGTTTGATCGACATGCAAACTTAAAATACAAATATGGGAACCGACATTTTTGGGCTGAAGGCTACTATGTGAGTACAGTT
>NZ_JACC01000133.1 GCF_000520955.1 Aquimarina pacifica
CAGTTTATGGGATACTTAAAAGGGAAAAGTGCATTAATGATGTTTGATCGACATGCAAACTTAAAATACAAATATGGGAACCGACATTTTTGGGCTGAAGGCTACTATGTGAGTACAGTT
>NZ_JACC01000134.1 GCF_000520955.1 Aquimarina pacifica
CACGTAGTGACCTGCTTGCTGTTGTGTGACTGAGGAGATTTTTGCCATCATAAAACACCGCGCGTTCGACTTCGTCGAAACGGAGGCGTTTCCGAGGGATTCGACGATATGGAAATACACCGGACGTGGAGTCGACGAAATGGACTCAAAAACTGGATTAGCCGCTGCAGATAACCAATAAGCCTCCTCCGTCCGAC
>NZ_JACC01000135.1 GCF_000520955.1 Aquimarina pacifica
CCGAGGGATTCGACGATATGGAAATACACCGGACGTGGAGTCGACGAAATGGACTCAAAAACTGGATTAGCCGCTGCAGATAACCAATAAGCCTCCTCCGTCCGAC
>NZ_JACC01000136.1 GCF_000520955.1 Aquimarina pacifica
TTAGATGTACGTGTTAGAGCAGTACACTTACCAGTAGAGAAGCCAGAAGTATCCATGGTACAGATTCATGGTCCTGATGATGAGCCACTAAGAGTTGAATACAGAGCAGATGATCAAGGGTTACATGTAGTGCAAAATGAAGATAGTACTGCAGAATATGTATTGCCATATTCTTTAGGTCAACAATTGCGTGTTACTGTAATTGTTAATAATGGAAATATTACTTGTGAAATCATTAATGAAGATACAGGAGATTCTTGGGATGATACTTGGGAAGCTGAGGATTCTACAGGGTACTTTAAAGTTGGATGTTATACACAATCAACGATGTTCCTAGAAGATTGTAAGTCAGGAGAAGGGTATTCTAATGAGTCACCATCAGCATATGGTTTAGTTGCTGTAAAAGATTTGTCATTACA
>NZ_JACC01000137.1 GCF_000520955.1 Aquimarina pacifica
TCCGTAAGACTTTTCTTTATCTAAATATTTCCAAAAATCTCTAACTATATAATGAAACCAAAAATAGTTAAGAGTTATTCCATTATGATGTAATTTCATCTTATAAAAATGATGATCCAATAAATTATATGATTCCATTATATCCTTTAATCTCCCGTTTATTACCCACCCAAAATTTGCCACAGAATGATGAATAAAACTGGTAGGTTTAGCCTTAGAATGTAAGTCTAATTCATAATTGGGTATAAAATCTGGGAATTCATTTACTTTTACATTTCTATGACCATCATAAAGAACAGGGTTGTATCCTTTTGCAATGGATGTTTGTGGATAATATCCTATTTCCTTCAAATTATGACTTCTACTTATTGTATAGTACATTTTTATAAAATCCTTTATCTTAAACAAA
>NZ_JACC01000138.1 GCF_000520955.1 Aquimarina pacifica
TGGAAAACTAGAAATGACAACACCTTGCGATACTATGCCTATGGTTATGATGACTTGAACAGATTAACCTCAGCAGTGAGTGATGATACTGATAAATATGGTTTGTCGACAGTTACTTATGACAAAATGGGTAATATTTTGAGCCTAGTAAGAAATGGAGCGACTGATGCCAATGCCACAAGTTTTGGTGTGATGGATAATCTAAGTTATACATATAATGGTAACCAACTACTAAGTGTTACTGATAGCACTACGAGTGCTGAAGGATTTGATGATGTTAATAAAGATGGCGATGATTATGAATATGACCTTAATGGTAATATGATTATAGATAAGAATAAAAGAATTACAAGTTTTGCTCCTATCACCTATAATCATCTTAATTTACCCAA
>NZ_JACC01000139.1 GCF_000520955.1 Aquimarina pacifica
TTTTTCCATTTTTATAGCCAATACTGCCTGAGGGAAATTTACCAAAACTTTCAACTTCTCCAATTCTGTCGATTAATTCTTGGTTATTGATAATATATGGTTTAGCTAAAGAGTATGCTTCAGAATTAACTATCTTAATATAGTTTCCTACTGATACAACAATTACAAAACCAAGTATTGATAAAACAACGTAACTAAATATCTTAAAAATTTTTTTATCGAACATACTTTTTACTTTTACCCATATTTCTTTTTATAGTCAATTCTTGATAGCCTTTAGATTCGTTTATAGATTTATTTTCGAGCGATCTGGTCGAGATTATCACTAATTATTAACTTGTTTAGCTAATAGAGGAAAAA
>NZ_JACC01000140.1 GCF_000520955.1 Aquimarina pacifica
CTACACCAGCAAAAACCATTTGCTTCATAACTATCATGCCAAGAAACTCCTCCTGGGTTTAAAGTGATATCTCCACAATCCTCAACCAAATTTACATGTGCGATATTATACTCACAATCATTTTCTGCATATCGTGCTGCAAGTTCATATTCTGCAATATTTAATCCTGTAAAACTATAAGAACCAGAGTTATCATTGACTGTTACTGGATACGAACTCCCTCCATCAATACTTAACTGAATTTGTGTATGCGCACTAGAATTTGCAAAGGATACAATAATCTGCCCATCATTGTTGCTACAACCTGGGTTTACATGACTTACAGTGATACCATTAAAAAAATCAGAACA
>NZ_JACC01000141.1 GCF_000520955.1 Aquimarina pacifica
TAGATGGTATTGAATATACCATAACATCGTTAACAAACCCAACTACAGTTGAAGTATCGGATTATGTTGGCATAAGTACTACGGTAGTCATACCTACAACAGTTACCAATAATGGTATTACATACACGGTAACTGCTGTTGGTAGTTTTGCTTTCTGGGATAATTCACTAACCAGTGTTACTATTCCTGATAGTATAATAAGTATTGTTGCAGGTGCTTTCGCTAATAATAATTTAACCAGTGTCACTATTCCCAGTAGCGTAACAACTATCGGTGGCTATGCTTTCGGTGATAATAATTTAAGGACTGTGATTTCTGAAAGTTTAGACCCAGCAACATTGCTTAG
>NZ_JACC01000142.1 GCF_000520955.1 Aquimarina pacifica
CATGTCAATGAATTTGTTGTGATATTAACTAATGATAATCCTGTTACCATATTTGGTCGAGTGGTATCATCCCCGGATTCTTCTTCTGTAGTAATTGTCAAAGAAATTATCTCAGATTGATTACCAGCGGCATCTAATGCTACTAATACAAACTCGTATAAAGTTGCTGGTTCAAGATCATTAATTATTACTTGAGGTTCTTGAACTTCAATGATAGAATAATTATCAGTAACATTAAATATCCAGTAATTCGTAACTCCAATATTATCTGTTGCTTCATTCCAGGTTAGGTTAACAGAATTTTGAGTTATTTCGCTTGCGTTAAATTCTGTTGGGCT
>NZ_JACC01000143.1 GCF_000520955.1 Aquimarina pacifica
TTGTGAAAAAGAGTTTAGAATTCTGTGGTTTTTCATGGTCTACTTCGCCATGTAGTGCGAGATGCAAAATTTTGTATTGATCTGCATTTTTCTTAAACGCTGCTTCATCAGCATCTGTTCCGAAATAATATTGTCCATCGATAATATTGGCAATAGCTTTAATTTCTTTACGGGTTCCTGGGAGATCATCGCCTGTATCTCTTAATGTAGCTAGACTCATATTTTCTGACCCCTCTTTATCTTTATTATCTGAAAAAGAAAAGGCAAGACACTCATTTTGTTTTTGCGTCTGTTTTTTCTGCTTAAAAGGATTAAATAATAAAGTTGCAGAATT
>NZ_JACC01000144.1 GCF_000520955.1 Aquimarina pacifica
TTTTTTTGTTTTTGATTTAGGGATAAAAAAGTTATTATTTATTAAAAAAAGTCTTGTTAGAATTAAAAAGGGTTGTATGTTTGCGCCCCGATAAAAACGGGTTTTATTTTTGAGGGTTGATTTTTTTTAGGGTCAGAAAAAATAAAAAAAATAAATTAAGAAAAAGCTTGTTAGAATTAAAAAGGGTTGTATATTTGCATCCGCTTAGCCAAACAAGCAAGTTCATTAAAATAATTAGATTGGTTTGTTAGCTTATTTTTAAGTTAGTTTAGGGTTCGATTCCTTAGGTAGTATCAATAATTTTCGGAGTTACTTTTAAGTGAT
>NZ_JACC01000145.1 GCF_000520955.1 Aquimarina pacifica
TTACTTCCGATTTATGAAGATATAGCATTAAAAGTATTAGATGACATTAGTAAAAAAGGTGTTGCTCATTGTTCCTCTAATGCCAGAATTATGTACTGTGAATGGACAAAGCAACCTATTACCTTTTTGTAGTGTGAATATTAGATGTTTTATGAATTTTTCCGTGAGTTTATCAAACCTCACGGAAAAATTTAAGTTAAAGAAACAAAATGATATTAAGAAGTAACCAATGAAACTAAAGAAAATTAAATTGTAATGAACTTGAATTATAACAACAACAAATCCATATATTTAGGGGGTTTTTCGATTCTTTTTATTTTA